>NZ_CP196369.1:0-100000 GCF_058505085.1 Acetobacter sp. ESL1128
CAACATGCTGCCAGAGAATATGCCCATTCCGGCACAGCACAACCGCAGTATGTAAGGTGTGTGTTTTTCCCCTCAGCTCAAGCAACTGCTGGCGGGCCCCTGCCAGCCCCTCCGGCTTGTCATACCATGTGCCATCACAGCTCAGCATCTGATCCGCCCCGATCACAAGCCGATCGGTTTTTTGAATCGAGAGCGCTTTTGCTTCAGCAAGCCGAAGGGCTACCGTATCGGCAGACCAGTTCTGCTGTAAGCCTTCGTGCTTGATATGCGCCTCATCCACATCAGAAACTTCAACATCAAAGGCCAGTCCGGCATTTTCCAGAATACGCCGCCTGGCAGCAGAACCACTGGCCAGAAGCAGTTTGTCCGCTCTGTTCTGTATTAGAGTCGGCGTTAGTACTAAATCAGTCACGGAAGCGAGTCTCTTTCAGGTACTGGTGAAAAATGGGGCTGTGAGTACTTCCCTTAGTACCGGGGTACATGTGGATTGTACGGAGTTCAGAACATGACCGTACCGAGTACCGGGCACAACCTGCAACTCTCGTGAACCGGTGAGTTGTACACAGGGGTGGTTGGATGTTTTCTGGATAACTCCAAAAAGCCTTTATTTTGCAAGGGTCTTCAATCTGTACACAGTGTGGGAAAGATGGGGTACATTTTTGGAATGCCGGGTACCCCGTTATCAACAGTACCCTCATATCTCATCAAATCTTTTTCTTTCTTTTTTTATAGGAAGAGGGGCGTGGACAGCGCGGACAAAGACGTGCAGGACTTCTGCTCATGACAACGCAAACACACATTCCCGCCGCCAAACGTCTGCTCAGAACTCTGAACGGGGAGGCACTGTGGCCCCCTCCGATGTGGTTGATGCGCCAGGCTGGCAGGTTTCTGCCTGAATTCCGCGCCATGCGGGCACAGGCTGATTTTCTGACCCGTTGCATGACCCCGGATATTGCAACGGAGCTGACCTTACAGCCTATCCGCCGCTTTGGCATGGATGGGGCCATCCTGTTCTCGGATATTCTGATCCTGCCATGGGCCATGGGTCAGTCCCTTGAATTTGTGGAAGGCACAGGCCCGGTTCTTGGCGCTATCCGCTCCGAACAGGATCTTAACGCACTGGACCCCGCCCGTATTGCAGAGGCAACCGCCCCTGTGCTGGAAACCCTGTCCCGCCTGCGCAAGGCCGTGGATGGGCCAGAAAGCATTGGGGTTGCCAAACCTGGTGCAACCACGTTGCTCGGCTTTACGGGCGCTCCATTTACCGTGGCCTGTTATATGGTTGAAGGCCGTGGCTCGCGCGAGTTTTCTGTAACGCGGAACATGGCTTTTTCTGAACCTGCACTTTTTGACCGGCTTATGGCCCTGCTGACCGAGACAACAGCAACCTATCTTTGCGCCCAGATTGAAGCCGGGGCAGAAGCCGTTATGCTGTTTGATTCATGGGCCGGACTTTTGCCTCCTTCGGAATTTCGTCGTCACGTTATCCAGCCTAGCCGGCAGATCGTGCAGACCATCAAGGCCCGTTACCCGCACGTCAAAGTTGTTGGGTTCCCACGCCTTGCTGGTGTGATGGCCGCAGAATACGCGCGTGAGACAGGTGTGGATGTTCTTGCACTCGATACCGGGGCCGATATGGCAACCGTGCGCAATATGGTGCCAGACACTTTGGGCCTACAGGGTAATCTGGACCCGGTTGCCGTGCTGGCCGGGGGGGAAGCCATGCGGCGTGAAGCCCTGCAGGTGCGTGAAGCCGGGCGGGGGCGTGCTCATGTGTTTAACCTCGGCCACGGTGTTCTGCCGCAAACGCCTGTGGAGCATGTGGCTGATCTTGTTCAAACCGTGCGGGAAACGCCCTGATGACTCTGGCTCTCTCTCAGGTTTTTCGCGGGCCGCTTAAACTGGTCATTTTTGACTGTGATGGTGTGCTGGTTGATAGCGAGGAAACCTGTTGCCGCCTGTGTGCGCAGGCGGCGCGGGAGGCCGGATGGAACGTGCCCGATGCTCTGGCTGTGCACACATTTTCTGGCATGTCCCTGGCGACCATTCAGCCCATGATCGAGCGCAATGCAGGCAAAAAGCTTGGCGCTGAGTGGGAGCCAGCAATGCAGCAGCGCTTTGTTGCCGCCATGAAGGAAGGCGTGGAACCTGTTAGCGGTGTGCACGCCATGCTTGATGCTGTGCAAAAGCTGGGTGTTCCCGTGCGTGTTGCGTCCAATTCCTCCTGCGAGGAAATGGACGTAAAGTTTGAAAAAACCAGCCTTTCCCCTTATTTTGATGGGCGTATTCATTCTGCGCGGGATATGGGCGTGCCCAAGCCCAGACCCGATGTGTATCTGAAAGCCGCCGAGGCAGAAGGTGTTCTGCCGTGTGAATGCGTGGTGCTTGAAGATAGTGACCCCGGTGCTAAGGCGGCAGTTGATGCAGGTATGGCCTGCGTTATGCTCCGTGCACCGGAAAAAGCACTTCCGGATTGGAAAGGGGTCGAAAGAATAGAGAAATTATCTGATTTCCCGCATATTCTTTCCGAACTGATCAAGGTTGCATCATAATGGTTTTTGACGTGCTTCTTCCTTGGGTCAGGTGGTTTGTCGCGTTTCACATCATGTCTGTCATGGCATGGATGGCGGGGTTGTTTTATTTGCCCCGGCTGTTTGTGTATCACTGTCAGGTCAAGGCCGGGACTGCGGAAAGCACGCGGTTTAAAACCATGGAGCGCCGGTTGATCAAGGCCATTATGGTGCCGGCCATGTGCTCCAGTCTGCTCTTTGGTGTCTTGCTGGTTTTAACACCCGGCTCGGTGGACTGGGGAGCTGGCTGGTGGCATTTAAAATTGCTGTGTGTGCTGCTTATGTTCGGTTTTCAGGGCCTGTGCGGTCGTTGGTACCGTGGGTTTGCACAGGATAATAACCAGCATTCGGAAAAGTTTTACAGACTGGCTAATGAAGTACCAACCGTGCTGATGATGGTTATCGTGATTATGGTTGTTGTTAGGCCATTTTGAAAAAACATGATATAATATAAGAATATTTCGTATATTATATCATGCAGCATGTTGCCATTACCCTGCTCTTTTTGTGCAGGGTAATGGCTTTGACTTTCCTGTAACAGACACAGATTTGCGTTTTATGTAAATCCTTGTAACCTGACATCAAGGTTTAAAAACCTATGGCAAAAACATGGATTATTTTTTGCCCATATGTTTGAATTGCTAAAATTTACAAAAATACAATATCGGGGAGAAGGCGTAATATGTCCTTAACTGTGCGTTCAGTTGCGGTGTTTTGTGGCTCCCGCATGGGGGATAAACCTGTTTATCGCCAGACAGCGGAACTGGCTGGTAAAACATTGGCTGAAAAAAACATCCGACTGATTTATGGTGGTGGTGCCAACGGGCTCATGGGCGTGGTGGCCGATGCCGTTATTAAATCCGGCGGAGCGGTAACAGGGGTTATCCCCGAGTTTTTGAAAACTCGTGAACGGATGCATGATCAGGTTTCCGAGCTGATTGTGACGGACTCCATGCATGCCCGCAAACAGATCATGTTTGCGCAGGCCGATGCATTCTGGATTCTTCCGGGCGGATTTGGCACGTTTGATGAGACAATGGAAATTCTGACCTGGAAGCAGCTTGGCCAGCACAAAAAGCCTATTCTGCTGGTTAATGTGGACGGCTGGGGCGATGCTATGGTCGCCATGCTGGATACAGCAGTTAGCCAGGGGTTTGCCTCGGCAGAAGCGCGCGCGCTGATTCAGGTCGTGCCGGATATATCGGCCGCTCTGGCGTGTTCTGTTGTATCTGATCAGGTGCATGATCTGCCTATGTCTGCCCTGTAAACCAGAGGGTTCATGCATTTCCTCTCTTGCTTATAAAGCAAGAGAGATGTATAGCGCATTCAGCCATAACGGAGTGTAGCTCAGCCTGGTAGAGCACTGTGTTCGGGACGCAGGGGCCGGAGGTTCGAATCCTCTCACTCCGACCATGGCTTTTCTGGAAAAATCAGTTTTCCTTGCAGGGTGCTTTTAGGCACTCTGTTTTTGCATGCCAAAAGTATGCAACACCTGCAAAATCCAACGCATATAATATTCAGACAGCGTATTCCGTTGTTCCATCATTTATAAAAATTATTGTTGTATTCAACAAAAAACCCCTCACGCTCCTGAGTAGCGTGAGGGGTTTTTAAGTGGCAGAAGTTCGGTTCAGGCCCGTTTGGCGACTGCTGTGTAATGGCTGTCCACAAGGGTATTGGCTGCAAACAGGGAGGGATGATGTGCATCCTGCATCTGCCCGACCAGAAGGTTTTCCCACCGGCGCATATCGGCCTGTCGGTCAGCCTGAATACCTTTGTTCAGCTCCTCAAACTGCAATGCAGCAAAAGAACCGAGCACAATGCTGGACACAAAAGCCGCACCGGCAACCAGACCGGGGAGTGAGAGCGCATAGTCGGACCATTGCTCGGACTCCGGCAGGGATTGCCACAGGAACCGCGACAGGGCGGAATTATCTGTAAAGTCCTGCCAGTGCACGGCCAAACCGGCATGGAAGACAGAAAATTTAAGTCCGCATGTCATAAAAATAAACGTGGAGCAGATAGCAAGGCTCAGGGCTGCGAGCCAGAGCGAGACGAATGTTGCTTTTTTCCATGCCATGTTGTCCGGCCTCCTAATTTGGGTTTGTTAGGGGGCAAAAGCGGAACGGTGTATAAAGACACCGCGCTTCCTCCGTTGTTTAAAACGTATATCAGGTATTCAATATATGCAAGGTAAATCGTGCAGGAGAGGCTCTTCTGGCATACTGAAAAAGATGGAATCCTGTGCTGGAAAGCCTTCCAGATCATGCCCATTATTAGAACATGATTTTTTTGTCTCCTGATCAGCAGACAAGAGTGGGGGCGTAGGAATGAAGCAGACACATACGGTAAAAATAGGTCTTCTGGCTTTGCTGCTGGCGGGGGTTCATCTTTCTTTCGGTCATGCCTATGCGCAGCATGGGGGGCACTTTGGCGGTGGCCCCGGTGGTGGTCATTTTGGCGGGCCGGGTGGTGGCTGGCATGGGGGTGGCCATGGCGGCTGGGGCGGCGGTTGGCGTGGCCCTGGTGGATGGGACAGAGGCCCCGGCTGGGGCGGTGGCTGGGGTGGCTATTACGGAGGCGGCTGGGGGTGGGGATACCCCTATTCTTATGGTGGTTATGGCAGTTGGAACCCGTATTGGGGCAACCCCTACTGGAGCCCTTACTGGGCAGGTTGGGGCTGGGGATGGTCCATGCCATATGCTTATGGTCGCACGGCTGATGTAGAAACATATAGCGGATCATATGCACCGCCAGAGCAGGTTCCTCCACAACCCGTGCCAGAGGGAACGCCACCACAGCAGGCAACGGGGCAGAGCTACTACGCGCCGCCATCCTATTATGCCAGTCCGGATTATGGGCAATATCCGGCGACACAAAGCATGCCCCCGCCCAGCCAGAATGTGGAGGGGAGTGATGGAACTGCGATGTTCAATTGTAAAAGTGGTTATTTTTACAACAACTTAACGCAAAACTGCGATAAGCGTTAAGGCCAGAGCCACAGGTTGCTACGCGAGAGCATTGGCAACCTGTGGGGCTGTTCAGGCCCGTTGAGGGAGTTCTACCCCTTCAAGTTCAAGTAGCCAGACCTTGTCATCCACGCCACCATCGCCCGAATATCCACCAAGCCCATTGCGCGCCAGTACGCGGTGGCACGGGATAAGAATGGGAATAGGGTTGCGCCCAACAGCCTGCCCTACAGACTGGGGGCTGCCGCCAGCCTTTTGCGCCAGCTCGCCATAGGTTGTGGTCGTCCCTGTGGGTATGGTCTGCAAAACGGCCCAGATTTTTTTCTGGTATGGTGTGCCATAGGGTTCGAGCGGAAAGGGGAAGGCGCCTAGGGCCGACGGGTCATCAAACCACTGGTCCAGCCAGTCCCGTGCCTGGCAGAGGAGTGGTGTTTCGGTCTGGTCCCGTCCCCAGCCCCAATCCAGGGAAATGATTTTTCCATCTTCTTCAGACAGGGTAAGTGGTCCCAGGGGAGAGTGGAGGGAAAGCTGAGGCATGGGTCTGGCACTTTCTGAATAACAACAGAGTGGGCGGGGCAAAAGCGGGCACGGTGTGGTGCTGCTGCGAGCACGTTCCATATAGGCCGCTTTTTATCATTTTTTAAATCTACGTTTGCGGACAAAACTGCACTAAAAACACGGTGTTGTCTTGAACAAAACAGTAAGGAACACAGTACGGTGGGATATCAGGGGGAAGACACTATTTTTGCTGTGTCTACAGGTGTAGAGCGCGCGGCTATTGCCGTTATGCGTGTGAGCGGCAAAGGGAGTGCGGATCTTCTGGTAAAGCTCTGTGGTGTGTTGCCTCCACCACGCAAGGCGGTTTTGCGCCGCATATGGCGGCAGGCGGATGTGCAGGACACCCTGTTGGACGAAGCCCTTGTCCTGTGGTTTCCCGGCCCCAAAAGCTATACGGGGGAGGATGGGTTTGAACTGCACCTGCATGCGGGACCTGCCATAATTCAGGCTGTGGCCCATGCTTTGGTGGATGCAGGGGCACGTCCTGCGGAGCCGGGTGAATTTACGCGCAGGGCTTTTACCAATGGCCGGATGGATCTGGTAGAGGCCGAGGGCATAGCCGATCTGGTGGCCGCGGAAACCGAAAGCCAGCGCAGGCAGGCACTGGCGCAGGCCGATGGTGCGCTGAGCCGTGTTTATGAGGGATGGTCAGAGCGGCTGAAAAAGCTTCTGGCTTTTCAGGAAGCCCTGATAGACTTCCCTGACGAGGATATCCCCCCCGAAGTGGAGGAGGAAATCCGATCAGGAATCCGCCAGCTTATTGAGCAGATGCAGCAGCATATTGCTGATGGGCAGCGTGGGGAGCGTATTCGGCGTGGGGTGGTTTTTGCCATTACAGGCCCACCCAATGCAGGTAAGTCCAGTTTGTTAAACTGGCTGGCAGAACGGGATGCCGCCATTGTTTCCCCCATTGCAGGGACCACGCGGGACGCGCTGGAAATTGTGGGCAGTCTGGCGGGGATCAAGGTCACGTTTGTTGATACTGCTGGCCTGCGTGAAACCGAGGATGAAATAGAGGCCGAAGGTGTGCGTCGTGCTTTGTTTCACGTGAAACAGGCCGACTGTGTTGTACAGATGTTTGCAGCCCCCGACGTGCCACAAAGTGTATTCCCCGGTGCGCTTGTGGTTGGGAACAAGCTTGACTTGGCCGACCTTCCGGCAGAGGTAGAGGGCGTTGGTGTTATTCCTGTCAGCCTGAAAACAGGCGAGGGGCTGGATGCGCTACGCCAGATTCTGGAGCAGAAGGTACTGGCGCTAACCGCATCGTCCACAGGGATGCCGTTGTTAACCCGGGCCCGCCATAGTGCAGGCGTGCAGGATGCCTGCGCCAGTCTGGAAGAAGCACTCCGGCAGGAATGGCCCGAAGTGCGGGGTGAGGAACTCAGGCTGGCCATGCGGGCTCTGGGGCGGTTAACAGGACATGTAGGGGTTGAAGAACTGCTGGATGCCATTTTTGGGCAGTTCTGTATTGGCAAATAAGGGCATGGTGCAGGCGTGGTGATGATGGGGTCTTACGATGTGATTGTGGTTGGCGGTGGTCACGCCGGGTGCGAGGCAGCCGCCGCAGCCGCCCGGTGTGGAGCCAGAACGCTCCTGCTGACGCATAACAAACACACGGTTGGTGCCATGTCCTGCAACCCGGCAATCGGGGGCATAGGCAAGGGCCATCTGGTGCGGGAAATTGACGCACTGGATGGGCTTATGGGGCGCGCGGCTGACCGGGCTGGTATTCATTTCAAACTGCTTAATCGCTCCAAGGGGCCAGCCGTGCAGGGGCCGCGTGCGCAGGCGGACCGTATGCTGTACCGTCAGGCCATACAGGACCTGCTCGCCCAGACACCGGGGTTGGATATTGTGGAAGGCGCTGTAGCAGACCTGCTGTGCCAGAACGATGGACGAGTCTGTGGTGTTGTGTGCGAAGATGGCAGGCAATGGCAGGCCGGTGCGGTTGTGCTTACAACAGGTACGTTTCTGGATGGGGTTATCCATATCGGGCATCAGTCCCAGCCAGCAGGGCGTATAGGGGAGCAGCCGGCAAAAGTTCTTGCACAGCGCCTGCGGGGTATGAACCTGCGCATGGGGCGCCTGAAAACCGGTACACCGGCAAGGCTTGAACGCAGCAGCATAGACTGGTCCGCTCTGGCTGAAGACAAAGGGGACGTTATTCCCGAACCTTTCAGCCGCATGACGCAGGCTATTACCAACCCGCAAATGGTGTGCGGTATTACCGCGACCACACAGAAAACGCACGAGATCATTCGTGAACATCTACATCTGTCTGCGGTCTATGGGGGAGGGATTTCGGGCCGTGGGCCAAGATACTGCCCGTCTATCGAAGACAAAGTCGTGCGGTTTGCGGATAAGACAAGCCACCAGATTTTTCTCGAACCCGAAGCTCTGCCCGAGCATGAAGGGGGCAATCTGGTTTACCCCAACGGTATTTCCACCAGCCTGCCTGCCCATGTGCAGGATGCCATGATTCACTCCATTCCCGGCCTGGAACACGCGGTGATCGCGCAGTACGGATACGCAGTGGAGTATGATTATGTTGACCCGCGTGAACTCACAACATCGCTTGAGCTACGCCAGTGCCCCGGCCTGTTTCTGGCAGGGCAGATTAACGGAACAACCGGGTATGAGGAGGCCGGGGCACAGGGCCTGCTGGCCGGGGTTAATGCCGCCCGTTGTGCCGGTGGGCAGGCAGGCGTGAGCCTGGACCGTGGCAAGGCCTATATTGGTGTTATGGTGGATGACCTGACAACGCAGGGGGTGAGCGAACCCTATCGTATGTTCACATCCCGGGCCGAATACAGGCTGACCCTGCGGGCAGATAATGCCGACATCCGCCTGACTCAGCTAGGCGTGGAGTGGGGGTGTGTTAGTGCCCAGCGGCAGGCCGCTTTTGCGCACGAACTAGCGCAGATCAATGCCGTAACGGCGCAGGCCGAAGCCGAAGGCTGGCAGCCACAGCAGCTTGCCAGTGTGGGCATGAAGGTTGCGCAGGATGGCCGACGCAGGAGCTTGCTGGAGGTTCTGGGCTATGGGGCCGATCCATCGGTTGTAGAGCAGATTGCTCCATGGTTTTTGCAGGTGCCAGAACGGGTGCGCCAGTATGTGACCACGCAGGCGCGCTATAGTGGGTACCTGACCCGCCAGAACAGGGAAATCAAGCAACTGGAAGCTGAAACGGAAATCCGTTTTCCGCCGAAGCTGGATTTTGCCTGCATTGGTGGGCTGAGCACGGAAATGAAGGAAAGGCTGGAGCAGGCAAATCCAGAAAGTTTTAGTGCTGTACAGCGTATTCCCGGAATGACACCGTCTGCGCTCATGGCAATTCTGGCCTATTTGCGCAAAGGGCAGGAGCAGGTGCATGTTGGCTGAGTACGAGACTGTTTCACGTGAAACAGAAGAACGTCTGCACGCCTATATGGCTGTGCTCAAAAAGTGGAATGAGCGGATCAACCTTGTCTCCCCCAAGGATATGGATAACCTGTGGGAGCGGCATATTCTGGATAGTCTCCAGCTTGTACCTTTGGTAAAAGGGCGCGAGCGATTTGTGGATATGGGGTCAGGTGGTGGTTTCCCCGGTATTGTGCTGGGCATAGCGGCCAATATTCCGGGGGTGCTGATCGAATCCGATCAGCGTAAATCCGCGTTTTTGCGTGAAGCCGCCAGAATAACGGGTGCCCCCCTTACTGTCCTGCCCTGCCGGCTGGACAGTGCTGAGGTTGCTCCCGCACCAGTGGTTACGGCGCGTGCGCTGGCCCCGCTGGACAAATTGTTAACATGGGCGCGTCCATTACTGGAGCCCGGTGGTGTTGGCCTGTTTCTGAAGGGACGGCAGGCCGAGCAGGAAATTGAGGAGGCAGCCAGGACCTGGCGGTTTGATGTCCGGTCATGGCCCAGCAAAACAAGCCCCGATGGTGTTATTCTGGAAGTGAGTAATTTTAATCGTGCAGAAGGCTAAAAAAAACCGAAAAGACTGCTGCATTCTTGCAGTAGCAAACCAGAAAGGCGGCGTGGGTAAAACAACCACCGCCATCAATCTGGCCGCAGCTTTGGCAGCCGATGGCGCTCGCGTTGTGCTTCTGGATCTGGACCCGCAGGGCAATGCCTCTACCGGTGTTGGTGTCAGCTATGATGCCAGAAAAGGTGGCGCTTATGCCCTGCTCATGCACGAAAAATCTGCGCAGGATCTTTTGCAGCCAACCGAGATTGATAACCTGTCGGTTATCGCAGCCAACACGGAACTGGTCGGGGCGGAGATCGAACTGGTTGAAACGCAAGGCCGCGAATACAGACTGCGCGAGGCACTGGAGCCACTGGCCCAGCAGGTGGACTATATTATCATAGACTGCCCCCCAAGCCTTGGCCTGCTGACCCTGAATGCTCTGGTTGCAGCCCACGGCGTGCTGGCCCCCTTGCAGTGCGAATTTTTTGCGCTCGAAGGCTTGGGGCATCTGGTCAAAACCATTGGGCATGTGACCAAAAACCTGAACCCCGGTCTTAAGGTCGCAGGCATTGTGCTGACCATGTATGACAAACGGAATAATCTGTCCGAACTGGTCGCAGCAGACGCACGCAGCTTTTTTGGCGATGATGTGCTTGAAACCCTTATCCCGAGGAATATCCGCATTTCCGAAGCGCAGAGCCACGGTCTGCCCGTCATGACCTATGACCCCCGCGCAACCGGAGCCACGGCCTATCAGGCGCTTGCCGCCGAAATCATGAGGAGAACGGCATGAGCGCGCCACCACGGAGCAAAGCTGCTGCCCGCCCAAAACTGGGCCGGGGGCTTGCCGCATTACTGGGGGATGCCGCCGGGGCAGGCATGAGTTCAAAAGGGAATGAATCTGAATACAAGGGTGGTGCTGTGAGCGTTCTTCCGGTTGAAGCCCTTGTTGCCGGGCCATTCCAGCCTCGGCAGATTATGGAACCGGCCGCCCTTGAGGAACTGGCAGACTCCATTCGCGAGCGGGGTATTTTGCAGCCTATTCTGGTACGCCCGGACCCGGGCAAAAAAGGCCAGTACCAGATTATTGCCGGTGAGCGCCGGTGGCGGGCCGCTCAGTTGGCCCAGTGCCACGAAGTGCCCGTGCATGTGCGTGACCTGAGCGAAGCCGATGCCATGGCCGCGGCACTGGTGGAAAACCTCCAGCGTACGGACCTGAACCCGGTGGAAGAAGCCGAAGGCTTTAACCGCCTGATGGACGATTACAGCCTGACGCAGGAAGACCTTGCCAGAGCCATTGGCAAGTCCCGGCCCCATGTTGCCAACACGTTGCGCCTGCTCAAGCTGCCTGATGCCGTTCGGGCGGAGCTTAAAAAAGGCACGCTGTCTGCCGGTCATGCCCGGGCATTGCTGGCGCACCCCAACCCTGTGGCTGCTGCGGCCGAAGTGATTGCCCGTGGGTTGTCAGTTCGCCAGACTGAAGCATTGGTGCAGAAGGCATTGGAGCAGCAGGCCGGTAAGCCGGTGGTGAAGGAAAAAAAGATCCAGAACCCGGAAATCGCAGCCCTTGAGCGTGATCTTGCCAGCCGGTTGGGGCTCAAAGTGGCCGTTAATTTTGATGGACGCAAAGGGGGCTCTCTGGAAATCCATTATAAAAGCCTCGATCAGCTGGATACTGTGCTGGCTTTGTTAAAATCCTGAATTTTCAGGCTTGTGCTTATCAAAAAGGGGTGGTAAAAGACCCCCACTTCAGCCCAATGGGCTGTAAGGGTGCATAGCTCAGTTGGTAGAGCAGCTGACTCTTAATCAGCGGGTCCAAGGTTCGAGTCCTTGTGCACCCACCAAATTTTCCTAAATTTTGGTGGTTCAGATGTCAGGCTGGAAAAGTAGTCCAGCCTACCGGAGTTTATTCGGAAACATTTGAAACTATTTTTTTAAGCTGACCCGGCGCAAGCTTAATTCTGTTGTTGGCGTGTTCTCAGCCAAGGCTGGGGCTTCCCCCTCTCTTTTCCAAAAATCTGTCTGTTTTTGTGGTTCTATGCCCCAAATGGCCATCCGTGGGTTGAGCATATGATGTGCCACCAGGCTCAGCCTTGGTTATGTGTTTGCTGCACTGTGCGGAAGAATGGGGGCAGGCTTTTACCAAGGAAGAACTCCTGCCTGCCTGAGGTCGTGCACCTTCCGTATGGCCATGCTTTTTAGTAAGGCGAACTAAGTAGGAAAAAAGCCGTGCAAAATGAAAGGGCAAACTGGCTGGACTACGGTAAGTGCTGCTCTTTTAGGGCGGTCCATGCGCGGCCATAACGTGTGTGGGGAAGGCACTATGCGCCCGCAAGTGTGGCTACTTCAGGCAATCTACGGGGATTGGCTGAATGACTGCACAAGAAGTGCTCATCGTAGATAAAGGTAATGCTACCAACCGCACTCAATACGGTGGATGATTGCAGTATTTATGAATATCATAAGGGAGGTAAACAATGCGGCAGGATGAACATTTTTGCTATTCATCCAAGCTCCTGATTTTCTTAGGAAAATCTGGAGCGGGCGATGGGATTCGAACCCACGACCCCAACCTTGGCAAGGTTGTGCTCTACCCCTGAGCTACGCCCGCATTGGATGGCCTCCTTTTATGGGGGAGCGCTCAATTGTGCAAGAGGGAAAATGCAAAAAAGGCGCTTTTTTTTCATGCAACTGCACGCATCTGTCATGGAGCAGCGCTTTGCCAGCCCTTGGCGGTCGGTTTGCCTGCCTGCTAGACAGGACAGTGCTCCTCGCAGCAAGGAAGGAAAGCCGTGACCACGTCCTTATTCCGATCTCTGTATCATCAGGGATTTGTGCGCGTGGCGGCCTGCACGGCGCCCGTCACCCTTGCAGACCCGTACGCCAACAGGGACCAGATTCTGGCCACGGCCCGCACCTGCGCCCAGCAGGGTGCAGGCTTGTGCGTTTTCCCAGAACTCGGGCTGAGCGGCTATTCCATCGAGGACCTGCTCCAGCACAGCACGCTCCAGCGTGGGGTGGAAAACGCACTGGTGGAACTGGCGCAGGCTACGGTGGATCTGCTGCCCGTGCTGGTGGTTGGGGCTCCTCTGGCCCACCGGAACAGCCTGTATAATTGCGCTGTGGTGCTGCACCGGGGCCGTATTCTTGGCGTGGTGCCTAAAAGTTACCTGCCCAATTACCGCGAGTTCTACGAAAAACGGCACTTTGCTCCGGGGGCTGCCGTGCGGGGGCAGAGTATGCGCCTTGGCGGGCAGGATGTTCCCTTTGGTGTGGACCTGCTGTTTACCGCCCAGGATGTGCCGGGTTTTTGCCTTGGCGTGGAAATCTGTGAGGATATGTGGGTCCCCAATCCGCCCTCCACAGCGCAGGCCATGGCCGGGGCCACCGTGCTGGCCAACCTGTCTGCAAGCGATATTACCGTGGGCAAGGCCCGTACCCGCAGTTTGCTCTGCCTCTCCCAGTCTGCGCGGTGTGTGGCGGCCTACCTGTATGCCGCGGCGGGCGAGGGCGAATCCACCACGGATCTGGCGTGGGATGGCCAGACCGCCATTTTTGAAAATGGTGTGCTGCTGGCCGAAAGTGAGCGTTTTCCCACAGGCGCACAGGCCGTTGTAGCGGATATTGACCTTACATTGCTCCGCCATGAGCGCGCACAGGTTGGCTCCTTTGCCGACTGCGCCGCCATGGCTGGCCCGGCCCAAGCCCTCTGGCGTTCCATAGGGTTTACGCTGGCTCCTCCGGTCTCTGATCTGGGTCTGCTGCGCCCGCTCTCGCGTTTTCCCTTTGTGCCAGCGGACCCGACGCGGCTGGAGCAGGATTGCTTTGAGGCCTTTACCATTCAGGTTTCGGCTCTCAAGCAGCGGCTTAAAAGCTGCCGGGCTGCGGGCATGGTTATTGGTGTATCTGGCGGGTTGGATTCCACCCACGCCCTGCTGGTGGCGGTACGTACGGCGGACGAACTGGGCTGGCCCCGCACGGCCATACGGGGCTACACCATGCCCGGCTTTGGCACCACGGAGCAGACACTGGCCAGCGCGCATGCCTTGATGGAGCATCTGGGCATTACGCAGGCAACGTTGGACATCCGGCCTGCCGCAACCCTTATGCTCCAGACCATGGACCACCCCTTTGGCAGAGGGGAGCCCGTGCATGACATTACGTTTGAAAATGTGCAGGCCGGGCTGCGCACGGATTTTCTGTTCCGTCTGGCCAACCAGCACAACGGTATTGTTATTGGCACGGGTGATCTGTCGGAGCTGGCGCTGGGGTGGTGTACCTACGGCGTGGGGGACCAGATGGCGCATTACAACGTGAATGCAGGCTTGCCCAAAACCCTTATCCAGCACCTTATCCGCTGGTGCATTGCCTCGGGGCATTTCCCGGCGGATGTCTGCGCCGTGCTGCGCACCGTGCTGGCAACCGAGATTTCCCCCGAACTGATCCCCGCAACGGCGGGTGCCAGCCAGAGCACGGAAGACACAATCGGGCCATATGCCCTGCATGACTTCACGCTTTATTACGTGCTGCGCCACGGCTTTGGTCCCGCGCGCATTGCCTTTATGGCCGAACAGGTCTGGCGTGATGCCGGGCAAGGCGCCTGGCCGCCGGGCTTTATGCCGCATGACCACAAAAGCTACGGCCTGCCGGTTATTCGCAAATGGCTGAAGGTCTTTATGTTCCGGTTTTTTACCACCAGCCAGTTCAAGCGCTCGGCCATGCCCAATGGCCCCAAGGTCATGGCGGGGGGGAGCCTCTCCCCCCGTGGGGACTGGCGCGCCCCATCCGATGGCAACGCAACCCTGTGGCTGAAGGAGCTGGAAGAGCATGTGCCCGAAGCCTGAAATACCGCCCAGTCGGCGGAATGGCATTGTGCCCGGTCTTGGGCTATAAGCTGGGACCATGACAACATCGCGCCACGCCACAGTTCACCGCGTTACCAGCGAAACCGATATTGCCATTGCCCTGACTCTGGACGGGACTGGCAAGGCTCGGGTTGAAACCGGTATCGGCTTTTTTGACCACATGCTGACCGCCCTGGCCAAGCATGGCCTGTTTGATCTGGATATAACGGTCAAGGGTGACCTGCATATAGATGGCCACCATACGGTGGAGGATACGGGCATTGCTCTGGGGCAGGCCATGCGGCAGGCACTGGGCGACAAGCGCGGCGTGCGCCGGTTTGGCTCGGCCCTTGTGCCGCTGGACGAAGCGTTGTGCGAGGCAGTGGTCGATCTTTCTGGCCGTCCGTTCCTGACGTTTGAGGCCACCTTTGACCGGGACCGCATTGGCGAGCTGGATACGGAACTGGTGGAAGAGTTTTTTCGGGCGTTTGCCATGTCCGCCATGCTCACCCTGCACCTGAACCAGCGGGCCGGTAAAAACTGCCACCATATTGCCGAGGCAGCGTTCAAGGCTCTTGCCCGCGCACTCCGTATGGCAGTAGAGCCGGACCCGCGCGCCCTTGGGGCCATTCCGTCGACCAAAGGCGTCCTGTAAACCAACCGGCGGCGGGTGTGATTCCGCCATGTTCTGGCCAGAGCATGGTCCCGCCCCAACAGACAACCAGCCGTGTTTTTTGCCCCGGTGCGGGGGAGTGGCACGGTTTTCCGCACGATCAGAACCAGGAGGGTTTTATGGCCCAGCCTCTCTCCATTGCTGTTGTCGATTACGAAGGGGGCAATCTGGCCTCTGCCGCCCGGGCCGCCCAGCGTGCTGCCGAGCTTTCCGGCCTTAACGCTTCGGTGATCATTACCAACGAACCGGGCGAGGTCCGGCGCGCGGACCGTATTATCCTGCCCGGTCAGGGCGCATTTGCGGACTGCGCGCAGGGGCTTGAGGCCATTGCGGGTTTAAAGGACGCCATTTTGCAGGCTGTAGCAAAAGGCACGCCGTTTTTGGGAATCTGCGTTGGCATGCAGCTTATGGCCGAACGCGGGCTTGAGCATGGTGTAACCGAAGGCTTTGGCTGGATCGCGGGGGAAATCGCCCCCATGGAAGCCCCCGGTCTGCGCCTGCCGCAAATGGGCTGGAATGAGCTGGAACTCCACCAGTCCCACCCGCTGACCCAAGGGCTGGGCCCAGCCCCGCACGGCTATTTTGTCCACTCCTACGCCCTGCGCAACACCACGGATGATGTGCTGCTGGCCAGTGCGGATTACGGCGGTAGCGTGCCAGCCATTGTCTGCCGCAATAACGTGGCAGGCACACAGTTTCATGTGGAAAAAAGCCAGACTGTGGGGCTGAAGATTCTTGCGAACTTTTTAGCATGGCAACCGGAAGCGACGTTCTGATGTCCCGCGTAACCCGCGTCCAGCGCATTCTGTCGCTGGAGGAAGATGACCTTCAGGCTTTGTGCGAGTCCGTGGATGCCGCCATTCTGGATGGCGGCGGGTTTGGCTGGTTGCAGCCACAGGGCCGGCAGGTGCTTGAGCGTTACTTCCGCGGTCTGCTGCTGGTGCCCGAGCGCATGCTGTTCGCCATCCGGCTGGATGGGGTTATTGTTGGCGGGGCCCAGCTTATTCGCGCTCCTCGCAATAACGAATTGCAGGCCATGTGCATTACCCTTGCCCACCTGTTTGTTGCACCGTACGCGCGCAGGCAGGGGCTGGGGGCCGCCTTGTTGCAGGAGGTGGAAAACGCCGCACGCAACATGGGCTTCCGGGTGCTGAATGTGGATGTGTTGCAGACACAGACCGCAGCCATTGCTCTATTTGAAAAGACCGGGTTCCACATATGGGGCAAACACCCGTTTTATGCCCGGGTGGGGGATGAGCTTGTATCGGGGCTGTTCCTTACCAAATGCCTCGATGATACCCTGCCTTTACAGTCCACCAAGACCCGTAACGAACAAGAAGCCAGCCACACGCCATGACCACATCCACGCCCTCCCGCCCGCTGACCCTCTACCCCGCCATTGACCTGAAGGATGGCGCGTGTGTGCGCCTGCGGCGTGGGGAAATGGACGACGCAACCGTTTATTCCGACAACCCCGGCGCACAGGCCACGGCATGGCAGGATGCAGGGTTTGAATGGTTGCATGTGGTGGACCTGAACGGCGCATTTGCCGGGGCATCGGCCAACACACAGGCTGTACGCTCCATTCTGGATGCCGCCCATGTGCCGGTCCAGCTTGGCGGTGGCCTGCGGGACATGGCCGCCATTGCCGCATGGCTGGAGGCGGGGATTACCCGCGTTATTCTGGGTTCGGTCGCGGTCAAAAACCCCGCTCTGGTGCGCGAGGCCTGCCGTGCCTTCCCCGGCCGTATTGTGGCCGGGATTGACGCGCGCTCCGGTCTGGTGGCGACCGAGGGCTGGGCAGAAGTGTCGGACATGCAGGCAACCGACCTTGCCCTGCGGATGCAGGATGCAGGGGTTGGCGCAATCATCTTTACCGAAATCAGCCGAGACGGCATGCTCGAAGGGCTGGATATTGAGCAGACCGTAGCGCTGGCCAACACCGTATCCATTCCCGTTATTGCCAGCGGGGGGGTGGGCAGCCTTGACCACCTTGCAGCCCTGCGCGTGGCGGCTAACACCACACCGGGCATAGAAGGTGTTATTGTTGGCCGCGCGCTGTATGATGGCCGCGTATCACCTTCACAAGCCCTGCGAGTGCTGAGCGGATGCTGAAGCTACGCGTTATTCCCTGTCTGGACGTAAAAAATGGCCGGGTGGTCAAGGGCGTCAACTTTGTTGCCCTGCGTGATGCGGGCGACCCGGTCGAGCAGGCCGCGGTGTACGATGCTGCCGGGGCCGATGAACTGACTTTTCTGGACATTACCGCCAGCCACGAAAACCGGGATACCATTCTGGACGTGGTGAGCCGTACTGCAGAAAAAATCTTCCTGCCCCTGACCGTGGGCGGGGGGGTGCGCACCACGGATGACATGCGCCGCCTGCTGCTGGCCGGGGCCGACAAATGCGCCATGAACTCCGCCGCCGTGACCCGCCCCGAACTGATTAGCGAGGCCGCGCGCAAGTTTGGCAGCCAGTGTGTTGTGGTTGCGGTGGATGCCCGCCAGACCGCACCGGGCACGTGGGAGGTCTTTACCCATGGTGGCCGCACCCCAACGGGCATTAACGCCATAGACTGGTGCAAACAGGCTGCCGAGCGCGGCGCGGGTGAAATCCTGCTGACATCCATGGACCGTGATGGCACGGGCAGCGGGTTTGATCTGGACCTGCTGCGCGCGGCAACACAGGCTGTGCGCCTGCCTATTGTGGCCTCTGGTGGTGTTGGCACGCTCGACCATTTTGTGGAAGGTGCCCGGGCCGGGGCAACAGGGTTGCTGGCCGCCAGTGTTTTCCATTTTGGGCAGTTTACCGTCTCTCAGGTCAAACAGGCTTTGACCCAGGCCGGACTGCCGGTTCGCCCTTCCCCCGCTCCTTTTCAGGTCAGTCAGACGTCATGATCAAAAAAGCTCCGTCAAAAGCCACAGCCAAAGCCGAGACAAAAACCGTCAAGGCTAAAAAAACCAAGGTGGCAGAAACTCAGGAACTCCCTCCTCTGTCCGATGGGGCAGATGCTTCCGTGCTCAACCGGTTGTATGACGTTGTGCAAAGCCGCAAGAACGCGGACCCCGCAGTAAGCCATTCGGCCCGCCTGCTCTCACGCGGTACCTACAAGATCGCGCAGAAGTTTGGTGAGGAAGCGGTGGAATGCCTGATCGAAGCTGTGGCAGGCCGCACCAACCTGCTGGTGGGGGAAAGTGCCGATGTGCTGTACCACCTGATTGTCATGTGGGTGAATGCAGGCATTACGCCAGATGAGGTCTGGGCCGAACTGGCCCGGCGTGAAGGCACAAGCGGCATTGCCGAAAAAGCCTCCCGCCCCAAAGTATCCCTGCCCCCATCCGGCGCAACCGCATCAGACGCAACAAAACAGGACTGACCGACCATGGCTGTGACCGGCAAAGGCCCTTACGACCAGCAGAACATTTTTGCGAAAATCCTGCGTGGTGAAATCCCGTGCAAACCTGTTTTTGAAAACGACTGGGTGCTGGCCTTTGAGGACATTGCCCCCAAAGCCCCCGTGCATGTGCTGATTATTCCCAAAAAGCCGTATGTTTCCTTCATGGATTTCAGCAAGACCGCTCCGGCGGAAGAAATTGCCGGGGTCATGCGCGCGGCCGGGCAGATTGCCCATACTCTGGGGCTGGAAGAAAACGGCTACCGGCTGATTACCAACGCAGGCACCAATTCGGGGCAGGAAGTCCCGCATTTTCATCTGCACCTCATGGGGGGTGGCCCGCTTCCGGCGTTCCCACAATAACACGGCTTAACGCCCCCTTTTGCAACAAAGGCACCAGACCATGACGCCTATGGACATGCTTCTCTCCCGCGCCTCTACCGACCGGCTGCAGGACCCGGCTCCTTCGCCCGAGCAGTTGATGGCTATTCTGGGCACGGCCATGCGCGCACCCGACCATGGTCGGCTTCAGCCATGGCGTTATGTTGTGATCGAGGGGCAGGACCGCCCCGCTCTGGCCGAGCGCATTGTGGCCAGCATGGCGCGCGTGGAGCCAGAAGCCCCCGCTGCCAAAATTGAAAAACGGCGCACCCGTTTTGCCACCATGCCCATGATTATTGCCTTGGGCATGCACCTGCAGCCCGAGCATAAAATTCCGCTCTGGGAGCAGGAAATGTGCGTGGCCGCCGGGGCCATGAACATTCTTAACGCCCTGTATGCAACGGGCTTTGGTGGCGTATGGGTTTCCGGTGCACTGGTGGAGGACGCCGTTCTGGCGGCCGAGCTGGGGTTAAGCCGGCTGGCGGGCTTTTTGTTTGTGGGTACGCCGGACGGCGCACAGCATACACCCAAGCGGGCCGACCCCGCCCTGTTTACCGCGCGCTGGCACGGCCAGCCCGTAACCTTTGGCGCAGACAAGGACTAACCCATGTCCGACATACAGCAGACAGATGTTGCCGTTATTGGTGGTGGTCCGGTCGGGCTGGCCACGGCTCTTCTTATGGCGCGTGGTGGTCTTTCGGTAACCGTTCTGGAGCGCGCTCCGCTTGATACATGGTCCGAACCCGGCTTTGACGGGCGTGAAATTGCCCTGACCCACCACTCTGTCCGTCTGCTTGAACAGACCGGCGCGTGGGCCCACATTCCGCAGGCGGTTGTTTGCCCGCTCAAGGAAGCACGGATTGAAACTGGCAGTTTCCGGCACCCGCTCACGTTTGACACGCGGGGCGAAGGGGTGGATGCGCTGGGCTGGCTGGTTTCCAACAACCAGATCCGTCGCGGCCTGTTTGCTGCGGCACAGCATATGCCCAACATTACCCTCCAGCCCGGCACGGCGGTGCAGACCATCCGGCAGGGGCAGGACTACGCGGCGGTCCACCATACGGGCGGGCAGGTGAATGCAAAGCTGGTTGTCGGGGCGGACGGGCGTTTTTCTCCCACCCGGCAGCGCGCGGGCATTGGCGCAATTGTGCACGATTTTGGCAAGTCCATGATGGTCTGCCGCATGGCGCACGAATCCCCTCACCATAATGTTGCGCTCCAGTGGTTTGATGAGGGGCAGACAATCGCCCTGCTGCCCGTTAACGGCATGGCCTCCTCCCTTGTGCTGACCCTGCCCCCGCAGGAGATTGAAGCACTGGCCCATATGCCGCGTGAGGCGTTTAATGCCGAAATCATGCGCCGTGTGGGCAACCGGCTTGGGGCCATGCGGCTTGTCAGCACCCGGCACGTGTACCCGCTCAAAGGCGTTTACGCGCACAGGTTTACAGCCCGCAGGCTGGCACTGGTGGGCGATGCTGCGGTTGGCATGCACCCGATTACGGCACACGGGTTTAATCTGGGCCTGAAGGGGCAGGATATACTGGCCCGGCAGGTGCTGGCAGCCGTTGCGAATAATGGGGATGCAGGCAACCCCGCGGCCCTGCGCGCATTTGAGCGCCAGCACCGCAAGGCAACGGCGCTACTGTTTGCGGGCACAAACGGGATTGCCTCGCTCTACACCCATGATGGCCCACCCTTCCGCCAGATCCGTGAAGGGTGCCTGCGTATGGCAGACAGGTTCTCCCCTTTCAAAAAAGCGGTGACATCCCTGTTAATGGACCGTCAGCCCTCTACTCCCTGAGCCGGAGGGCGGACAGGTTTACGGGTTTTGCGGGCTGGTTGTGGTGTGTCTGGCCGCGCCAGCTCTCCAGCCAGCCAGTGGGCCAGTACGCTGAGAATATAGTCCTGTTCCGCTTCATTCAGCTGGCGGCCAGATGGCAGCGCGTGCCATTTGGCCAGACATGAGCGGCAGCATGTTCCCGTGGCATGCTGGGCTACAAAAATCGGGTGCCCCTTCCACGGGGTCTGCCGTCCATCTTTAAGCGGTGCAGTAGGTGCCAGACGACGGGCGATGAAGTCCTGCCCATGCTCGAGCACCAGCGGCAAACCTTTTTCCCGCAGATACGCCATATCCTGCGCATTGAGATGAAAACGTTGTCTGAACGCGGAGCGCGCCAGTTTTTCCCACAGCTCTGGTGGCACCACAGCTTGTGGTGCCACAGTCCGGCGCGGGAAGAGGTCATCCTGAAAAAAAGTCATACCCTGCTTTATGGGGTTGGCTGGTCTGTTTTTCCAGCGGCAGGGCTATTGCAGCCGGGATGTTCGGGGTTGTTGGTCGCATAGGCGGTCCTGAGTGCTGCCAGAATGGGGGCAGATGGTTCACCCAGTGGCATCTGGTACAAGGCACCATTGGTGACAACGGACAGGAACCCCCATGCCTTATGGCCATCTGGAGTAAATACCACCTCCATCTGGTAGGCCGCACAGTCATGGGGTTTGCACAGGTGCCCCAGCAGGTAGGGCTTGCCATCAATGCTTGTTTTTTCAACCGGAACCGAGGTCGCCTTTAGCTCCGAAACCCACGGGGGCAGGGTGCTCATGGCATGGTATGCGGGTGCGAATGCAGGCTGTGCGGCAAATTCCGCAGTAACAGGGAGTTCTGCCGCCAGAGCCGGTGTTGCCAGACCAAGAGCTGACAGTAAAAGGAGGGAAAAACGCATGGTTGCACCTCATGAACTCTGTTTGCCACAATAACAGAACCATATCCGTTCTGTATTTGGCTTACGGAGCAGACTATACCTGTATTATGATCAAACAAGGGCAATAAACGCACAGGCAGTGTGTAATAAAACCAGACCGAATTGCTCCCGTTAATATTAAATTAACTGTGACGGACTCCATAATTTACAAAATCTGGAATCCCCGGAAAGAACGGGAAGTCTGGTGTGTGGCCGAAAAAAAGACGTAAGCATATGCTTGCATAACCGGCCATGCGCGTAGAGTGCATGTGCGTATGGTTTAAAAAAACCATTATTTACAAAAGGTATTTTTAAAAATAAGTCGTCATATGCAAATGCTGTGGCTCTCTGGTTGTTGTATCAGGTCAGAGGTGTTGCTTTTATCCGCACAAGAAATGATCTGTGTCATTGAATATGTTCTGCAAATTGTCATGCTATTTATGGTTAGGAATTATGTAATAGCATAAGGGAGTTTTGTAACAGTTGGAGGGAATAGTGCGGGTTTTGCGGTCTGCATAGCCAGCACATCGTGCCTGTGAGCAGGTGGGAGGTGTGTGTCTGTAAAGACACAGATTCTGTTTCTGCTGTTCCCATCGGGAGGAATCGAAAAAAGATATATTTTTTATGTTGGTAATTTTTAAGAAATGTGACTACAAGCCGTTAAAGCCTTTTAGGCATATCCGTTCAATAATTGTCATGTACAAAATTCTGTCTGAAAGGGAGCCAGTAACTCTATGAGCAAGGCCTTTATTGCAGCAGTGATTCAGGATTCGATCAACTGCACAGGGGTTGCCGCCAATCAGGCTGCGAATGACCTTATTGATGCTATTGTTGTCGAACTCAAGCGTGAGGGTGGGTTTACCCTGCCGTCCTTTGGCACGTTTACAGTCCGTAAAACCAAGGCCCGCAAGGCGCTTAACCCCCGCACGGGCGAGCCGGTCAAGGTTAAGGCTGGTAAAACGGTACGGTTTAAAGCCAGCCCCAATCTTAAAAAAGCTGTCTGAATACCAAAGCCATACCGGCCTTTAGGGGCCGGTTATGCAAGGAGCCGCACCGGTCATTTGGTGCGGCTTTTTTTATTGTTCGGGGTTTATACTGTATCGGTTGTAATATCTTCCAGCCTGTCCAGCTTGCGCAGGCCGGGGAACAGGCCCATCCATATGCCTGTTACAACCAGTGTGCCAACACCTCCCAGCACAACGGCGGCAACCGGACCCATAACAGCCGCCAGCATCCCGCTTTCAAATTCGCCTAACTGGTTGGATGACCCGATAAAAAGCATGTTCACGGCCGATACGCGGCCGCGCATTTCGTCCGGTGTGCCAAGCTGGACCAGTGCGCCACGGACCATAACGCTCACCACATCCGCCCCGCCCAGAATGGCCAGCATAAGCACGGATACGGCTATGGAGTGGGAAAAACCGAACAGAATGGTCGCCACGCCAAAAACGGCTACGGAGGCAAACATCCACCGCCCGGCATGCCTGCCCAGCGGGTGGCGGGCCAGCACCGCAGCAACAAGCAAGGCACCAATGGCAGGGGCCGCCCGCAGCAATCCAAGCCCCCACGGCCCGGCATGTAGAATATCTGTGGCAAAAATGGGCAGCATGGCCGTGGCCCCGCCCAGGAGCACGGCAAACAGATCAAGCGAGATCGCACCCAGCATGGTGGGTTTGCGCCGCAAAAAGGCAATACCGCCAAAAACCGCGGCCAGAGTAGCCCGCTGCCGTGGCCGGGCCGGGCTTGTTATAACCATGGACCAGGTCGCCAGCGCCGCTATGGCAAAGCTGATCGCGCAGAGCGAATAGCACACCCCCGCACCCAGACCGTACAAAAGCCCCCCCAGAGACGGCCCAGCAATGCTCGCGACCTGAAACAGGGAGGAAGAGAGCGCTGTGGCACGGGGGAAGAGCGCCGGCGGCACAATGGAGGGCAGGAAGGTCTGCTGGGCAGGCATTTCAAACGCCTTGCAGGTACCAAATAGGGCAACCAGCCCGTAAATCATGGTGGCGTTCAACTGGTGCGTAAAAGAGGCATAGGCCATAAACGCCGCAGCCAGAAGTTCTATGGTCTGGCAGGTGACCACAATACGCTGGCGGTTGTGCTGGTCTGCGGCATGCCCGGCCGGGAAGATAAACGCCACCATGGGCAGGAACTGTGCCAGCCCCACAAACCCCAAGGCCGCTGCACTATGGGTGAGCGCGTAAACCTGCCAGCCAACAGCTACGGCCTGCACCTGCCCGGCAAAAGCGGACAAGGCCCGTGCGCCAATAACAGCAACCAGACCGGGGTGGCGCAAAAGGGGGGAGGGGGGAGCAGGGGCATCAGGCATGGCAAAAGCTGTATTGTATCCGGGAACAGAAAAAGTGGCGGGCTTAAAAAGCACTCTGTTCGGCCATGAATGCGCACGAACACCCGCAGGGCTAATCAAAACACCGTATTGGCAAAAACTGCTGTGTTATGGCCACCACCTGATGTGGAGACCATGATGGTGGAACAGTAAGACCATCGCACCCTCCCACAAGA
The DNA here is from genome assembly GCF_058505085.1 of Acetobacter sp. ESL1128. Lineage (NCBI taxonomy): Bacteria > Pseudomonadati > Pseudomonadota > Alphaproteobacteria > Acetobacterales > Acetobacteraceae > Acetobacter > Acetobacter sp. ESL1128. The sequence goes on from NZ_CP196369.1 coordinate 24,606, forward strand.
CCGGGAGAAGCCGCAACCGTATGATTTATCGGAGGGGAAAAACAGGTTCTGGCTGGGGCGGGAGGATTCGAACCTCCGCATGGCGGAATCAAAATCCGCTGCCTTACCGCTTGGCTACGCCCCAATGGCCTGAACTGCCTGCGCCTCTTTTAAGCTAAACAGGGTTCGGTCGTAAAGGCCGGTTGTCGCAAAATTAGTCGCGCGGGGCGGATATTGTGTCCTGCGTAAAGCCTGCATCCATGTCGGCCACATCGTCCAGGTCAGCCAGTCCGTCCGGCTGGGTATCTGCATCTGCGCCGGTGGGGAACAGGCCAAAGCGCCCGGCCTTGTCCAGTGCCTGATCCAGAGCTGCCATGGTGCTGCCCATGTCGGGGCTTTCGTCTTTTTCCCAGACGCGCAGGGTGTGGGTCCATACGGCCACCAGCATGTTCACGCGCACAAAGCCAAGCACGCCATTGGCGTTTACGCCTGCGGCATCGGCTATCCAGCGCATGCTCTCCACCGTAGCGCCCCCGAGCAGCAGGGTCAGGGCCGGGTCCATGGGCAGGGTGCGCAAAACGGACTGCAATCCACCGCGGTACTGCTGGAACACATCCAGCCTGCGCATAAGCAGGTCAAACAGCCGCTCGCGCACAGCGCCGCAGAGCATGTCGTCCGCCAGGGCCACATCATCGGCCAGGCGGCCAAGACGGAGCAGGATACTGGCCTTGAGAGGGAAGCGCCGCCGAGCTTCAGGCAGGGGCAGCCCTGCCTCGCGCGCCGCAGCCAGCACGGTTACGGAGCTCCAGCCCCGGTCCTGAGCCAGTGTTAGGGCAGCCGAGACAAGGGCTGTGTCAAAGTCGTCATTATCCATATCAAAGACCTGTCGCATGAGCGGTAAATGGCTTGGCGGAGTGGTGCTGGCAAAGCAGTACAGGCTAGCTGGCCAGCTCTTTGGCGCGGTGTACGGCAGCAGCAATGGCGGCGGAGGTGGTTGCAGGCCATGCCTGCGGGGCCATCATTACCTTTAGGGCTTCAGCCGTGGTGCCGCCGGGGCTGGTTACGTTGCGGCGCAGTTCTTCGGCATCGGTCGGTAGAGTATGCAGCATGCAGCCTGCGCCATACAGGGTGCCACGGGCCAGCTTGCGGGCAACATCGGCGGGCAAACCCTGCTCCACGCCTGCTTTTTCCAGCAGTTCTGCCATTAAAAATACATAGGCCGGACCACTGCCGGAAATGGCAGCAACGGAGTCGATCAGCCCTTCCTCGGCCACCCATACGGTTTCCCCCACAGCACAAAGCAGGGCATCGCAATAAGCTTTCTGTTCCGCTGTGGCGTTGGGGGGGGCGTATAGCCCGCTCATACCTGCCCCCAGCGCACAGGGCGTGTTGGGCATGGAGCGGATAATAACCGGGTTGGCCTGCGGGTTGGCCTGCACATAGGTGTCGTGCAGGCTGGCAATGGTACGCCCCGCCATGACCGAAAGCAGCGTTGCCTGCCCAAAACGCTGGGCCAGTTCGGCCAGCACGGGGTTGGCCTTCTGCGGTTTAACCGCAACAATAATCACGTCCGGCGTAAAGCTGGCGGGAACATCCTGTATGCTCTGCACCACCTTGTGGGGGGCTGGCAGGTCTGCAAGGTGGCGGTCAATAATGACGGAGGGGGCCAGCCCGGCCTTGAGCCAGCCTTCAAGCATGGCACCACCCATTTTGCCGCACCCGACAAGCAGGATGGAGGGAAGGGGAAAATGCTCAGTCATATTCATGCCTCTCCATGGCAGTCCAGCATGGCCGAAGCCAGTGCATCTGCCGCACTCAGCCCACCGGTCAGGAAAAAGCGCAGGGCCGGATAAAACCGCTCGCACTCGGTCAGGGCGATGTCGATCATGTCTTCAAAAATGTCGGTTGCGGTTTCCGTACCACGCAGGAGCAGGGCGTGGCGGAACAGTAGCACCCCGTCTTCCGTATCGACGCTAAAATGGCCGACCCATACCTGCTCGTTGGCAAGACCGATCAACTCGTACAGGGCCAGCCGCATGTCCGGGCTTACGCGCAGGTCAAAGGCGCAGGTAAACAGAATGGTGCCCAGCTCGGCCGACCACGAAAAAAACAATCCGTAGTCGCACCATCTGGCCGGGGCTTCGGCCGCCATTTCGGTCGGGGTGCAGCGGTCAAAGGTCCACCCATGCCCGGCAATGACCTGTTCCATCAGGTCCAGCGGGTTGGTGGGTGGGGTGGTGGAGCCGGTTGTCAGGGCTGGCATGGCATGACTCCCGTGCCTGCGGTCAAAAACAAAAACGGGACAAAGGGCGTGTGCGGCCTTTTAGTGTGCGCCGCCCTTGTGGCTGCTGGTCAGGTGCTGTTCCAGCGCTTCCACCCGTGCTTCCAGTGCGGCCAGGCGGCGTTCGGCCTCTTCCTGGCCAATGCGGGCCTGTGCGGCCAGTTCGCGCATGACTTCAAATTCTTCACGGCGGACAACCTGCAGGCTGGTCAGCACTTCGTCCACACGGCTGCGGACAATGGCGTTCATTTCTTCACGCACACCGGTCAGTGCGGACACGGCACCTCCGGCAACACCTGCAAGATCATCAAAAAAGCGCGGTTTGTCAGCCATGCGGGGGTCTCCAATCAATCCGTTATGAGCGACCAACAGCCTGCGGCTGTCTGGCGTAGCGCTCTTATGGTCCCGACTTTATAAAGAATAAAGGCTCAGCCGGACAGAGGCCATGCCCCGGTTTCCGTTTTTGTGGTGTAGTTTATCTGTTGGGCGCACATGTGGCTTTCGCTCTCCCTCCATTGACCGCTTGGGGGCGCGTTCCCATTATTAGGGATAACAGTTGCAAAAACGGTGCGCGCAACCAACCCACTTTGGGCAGGCGTGCAGTGTGGTATGGAGACACAATTATAATGACAACAGTCTTGGCGGAGGCTTTTTGCACCCTCCGCCTGAATGCACGCCTTGGGGCGGTGGCTGGCTGTGGGCGGCGCAGGATGCAGCCCGACAATGGTAACAGGATGGGGGAAGGGACGGCTGCATGAGTGATCGCGATCCGTATTCAGTATTAGGTATTGCCAAGACAGCCAGTCAGGATGACATCCGCAAGGCGTACCGCAAGCTGGCCAAAAAATATCATCCAGACCTGAACCCCGGCGATAAAAAGGCCGAGGAGGAGTTCAAGGCGCTCAATCAGGCCAATGACCTTTTGTCCGATGCGGACAAGCGCGCGCGCTTTGACCGGGGCGAGATTGATGCCTCCGGGCAGGAACGCCACCCTGGGTTTGGGGCCGGAGGTTTTGGCGGCGGCGGCTTTGGGGGTGGTTTTGGCGGTGCAGGCGGGTTCCGCCCCGGTGGCGCTGGCATGGGTGGTTTTCAGGAAGAAGACCTGAGCGACCTGTTCGGTGGCATGTTTGGCGGAGGTGCCCGCGCACGCCGTGCTGGCCCGCGCAAGGGGGCTGACCGGTCCTTTGCGCTGAATGTCAGTTTTCTGGATGCAGTGAATGGCGCTACGTCACGCGTGAACCTGCCAGATGGCGCAACGCTGGATGTGCGTATTCCCCCCGGTATGGAGGATGGCAAGGTCCTGCGCCTGCGTGGCAAGGGCATGCCCGGCGTGCAGGGTGGCCCCGCAGGGGATGCGCTGATTACAGTGACCGTACTGCCCGATGCCACCTTTACGCGAGAAGGCTCGGACCTGCGGGAAACCCTGCCCGTGGACCTGAAAACCGCAGTGCTGGGTGGCCCCATTATGGTGCCAACACCCACAGGCACGGTTAAAATGAATGTACCCGCAGGCTCCGATACCGGCACCGTGCTGCGCCTGCGCGGCAAGGGTGTGCAGGCCCATGGCGGCAAGGAAGCGGGGAATCTTTACGTGCGGCTGGAGGTCAAGGTTGGCAAGGCCGATGCCGCACTGGAGGCTTTTCTAAAGGACTGGACGCCAGAAAGCGCAGTAAACGCATAATGCGTGCCCCTCCTGCGCGTTAAAACGAGCGGGAGGGGGGCTGTCTGGCCCGCAGGCCAGTCAGTGGCTCAGGGGTCGTTGCGGTACAGGGGAACGTCCACCTTGTGACCGTTGGTATTGGTGATCAGGATATGCCCTGCGTTAGGGGAGATCAGGGTCATGGTCATGGTGGTGCCATGCTGTGTGCCAGACCAGGATGAACCGGATTTCTGGGCAAGGCTGAACCGGCTTTCACCAATATTGGCGGCATAGACTTCGGGCACATTGACCAAAAGCCGGGCGGCGGGGCCCATGGCCCGGTTGCCAGCAACCGTAAAGGCAGGCACTTCGGCCCGCACGGTCCAGGCACCCATAAAGGTGGCCATGGGGTAGGTGGCCTCTGCCGTGGCGGCTGCGGGTGCGGGGGTAGCTGTATGGGGGGCGGCCATTGCGGGAGCCGCTGCCAGCCCCAGCATGGCGGAACAAAGAAGAATGTGTTTCATGTCTGCTTCCGTAGCAAAAAATCAGGTCCGGTCTATGTGGCGTGTTTGGTCAGGTCCCGTCCAGTGCTGGCACCGTGGGGCAGATACCCTGAACTGCTTGACGAACCCCCATGACAGGACCAAAAAAACAGGATCTTTTCCGGTCTGCATGACAACCACGTGGAGAACAGCATCATGAGTGAGCAGGAAACACAAGGCCGTGTTGACGGGGCCGCTCCTCTGCACGATGGGCAGGCACCCGTAGTACAGGCCCCACAACAGGCGGATGAATCCCAGCCTGCTGCACCCAGCAACGCCGCGGTGCACACGCAAACGCACGAGGCACTGGCCGAGCCGGTGCATGTGCTGCCGGCCTCCAAGCCGGATAATCCTGCCCCGGTCCAGCACCCTGTTGCCCCGCCAGCCCATAATCCGGGCATGACGTTCAAGGAATTTTCCCAGATGGCGGGGGCAATGGTTTTTGTAGTCTGCTTTGTAGCCCTTGGGCTGCACGCAATTTACTACGCAGGTTACTAAAAGCGGCCCTGCTCCGGGCCGCTGCTCCGCCTATTCGTGGCGGAGGGTTACAACCAGCACATCGCGGTAAGCCGGGCGGCTGGGGTCCACGGGCTGTACGGGGGTTACGCCGTGGTAAACCCTGTTGTCGTTTACAACGGCTGTGTCCATGGGGTTGGTCAGGGTAAAGCTGCCAACCTGTTTGTGGCCGAGATCGTGGATGGATGTTTCCCCCTGCGCCACGTTTTCCCGCCGTACCATCACCACAAAAACCCAGTCCACGCCATCACGGTGCAGTCCTTCAGGCGTGGGGCGGCCAACGGCATCGGGCCGTGCCTCAATACGGAACTGGTGTATTTCCGTGTGCCATGCGTTGGGCCTGCGCTCTGCGGGGGTCAGGTCCGTTACCACGCGCAGGGCCAGCCGCAATATGGCCATGAGTGCCGGGTGCTCGCCAAGGGCGGGGAGTACGGGTTTAAACCAGCGTTCCACCCCCCCATTAAGGGTATTGTAATCCCGGCTCTGGTAATGGGGCTGGTGTGGTTTGCGCGTTATCGCACCCTGGGTCAGCGAGAACGTGGCATAGCGCCTGCGCCGGTAGCGCCCGCCATCGGCCATGTAGCGGTCCACGCCCAGATCGTTCCAGCTTGCGGCAAAATCCTCCCACCCCTGCAGGCCCTCGGCCTCCAGCGCGGTCTGCATGGCCTGCGCCTGAAGGAAGGCAAAGCCATCCTCCGCTAAAGGGGTTTCCAGAGTCTGGAGAATGGTGCCCGCAAGGGTGGTCGCAAAAATAGGCTCGGACATGGGATGGGCCTCTTATTCGTCGGCTTTGGGCGGTGCGGCCGGTGGCGTGTTTGCCGTAGGCTGCTGCGCGGGCTGTTGCTCGGTTCTGGCCGGGGCGGGGGCTGCTGGGCCACCTTGCGGCATGGGGGGCATGGCGTCGAGCGCCATATGCAGGGGCACGTTGGGGGGCGTGGTGGAGTAGCTGGTGGGGGTGTAGAACTTGACGCCAGCGGCCGCCATACGCAGGGCAATACGGCGGTAGAACTCGCGCTGGACCTTCCACTTCATCATCGGTGCGGTTTTGATGATGCCAACCAGCACAGCACCGTTCCCATCCGAGCTATCCACACCCAGATCGGTATAATCAGAGAAGATCATGGGGCGGAAGGTGTCTTCCTTGCGCATGTCTTCAATGGTTTTCTGCATGATCTTGACGACCTTGCTCGTGTCTTCGCTCAGGTCCAGCGTCTGGCGCACAATAATCTGGTTAAAGCCGCGCGCCGTGTTGGCAATGGAGGTCACGGAGGAGAACGGGATAATATGCAGGTCCCCGTCAAACGACCGGACGCGCAGGGTGCGGATGGAAAGATGTTCAACCGTACCGGCAATGCCACCCGTTGTAACCCAGTCCCCCACCTGAATGGCGTCCTCTGCCAGCATGAAAAAGCCGGTGATCACGTCTTTGACAAGGCTTTGCGAACCAAAGGACAGGCCAACACCCAGAATACCCGCACCCGTAAGCAGCGGTGTGACGTTGATCCCGATTTGCGAGAGCGTGGTAACGGCCACAAAAATAATGATCACGGCCAGCAGCACCGTGCGGATAATGGGGAGCACGGTACGCAGCCTTGCGGCCCGTGCCTCCTGCGCACTGGCCGAATAGCGCGAGATCTGCTTGTTCAGGATACTGTTCACCGTCTCCCATGCCACAGCGGCAATGGTCATGCCGATCAGCAGGCAGGCCGCAGCCCCGACCAGACGCAGCCCAAGGGCTGAGTGGAGGAAGAAGTCAAAGGTGGGAATGCTCCAGCTTTGTGCAACGCAGATCGCGGTGGTCAGGATAATGGCAATGGTGATGATCTTGCGCACGAACGGGTAGTAAAAATCTGCCCGTTTCTGCAGGTCAGGGTACTGGGCCTGCAATTCCGGCCCAACGCGGAACAGCCGGTCCTGCAACCCGTAAACCAGCAGAGCAAGAACGCGGGAGACAATCAGGCACAGGAAGTTCAGCAATGTGCCATGCAGTATCCACTGGTATCCCCCCTTCAGGTGGGCTGCCCAGACAAACCACAATGCCATGTCCAGAAAAATAACCGGCACCCACCACAGCTTGGCCAGCGTGCCAGCAAACGCCCACAGGGCATTTTTGCGCAGCCCCGGAGAGGGCTGGAGTGCGCGGGCCACAATATGGCGGATACGCCAGATAAAGGCGGCAATCAGCAGGTGTTCGATCAGCACCACACCGCGCATCATGGCTTCCACCCCGCGCGTATCCAGATCAAACTCCCGCCCCAGAATGGACAGGCAGATCACAATGGACGGGGCCGCGACCAGCACGTTCCACCACCGGGTCAGCAGCCGGGCCGTGTCATCTGGCATGGGCAGCAGGCGGATGGCGGGCGAGCGCGGGACCAGAACGGTCTCAACAATCAGGTAAAGGCCGCGGGCAATGGCGTAGGCGTTAACCAGAGTCAGTGCCACGGTGCGGGCCTGATCGGTGGAGGTCAGGAACTCCGCACCAAGGTAGCCAAGCAGCAGGCATACCCCAACCGGTAGCAGTTTGAGCAGGAAGTGCATGGCATTGTAGGGAATGCGTACAAGGTAGCGGAGCACTTCGTTCCCGCGGCGCTGGTCTTTTTCGCGCGTTTGGGTCGTGTCTGCATCTGTGGCGCTGTCCGCATCGGCCACGGCTGCGGTTTCGGTTGGTGTGTCGCGGTTTATGGTCTGGGCTTCTGCCTGCCGGGCTTCGCGCGCTTCGGCCATTTTTTTGACCGAGGTCAGAGGCCGGCGCAGGCCAATGCTGGTTGCCCGCTCGGCCACAAGGGCCAGAGCAATAATCAGCAGGGCGCGGCCAAAGGAATCCAGCAGGGACTGGCGGGACTGCGGGTTCTGCACCTCATGGCGGAACCACGTGCCAACAGAACCCAGATCGGTAAACAGGCTGGTAAAGTTGTCCACGTACTCGGTGGCCGTGTTGCCCAGATCATCAAGTTCCGAGTGCACGGAATTGTCTATGACCGCAGGTGCGGCGCTGGAGGCGGCAGAAGCCTTGGAGGCAGCACCGGCCGGGGCTGCGGGCAGCCCTTTGGCCATAAGAGAGAGCGTTTTGGAAAATTCGGCGCGCTTTTGCGGGTCGTTCAGCACGTTCAGCAGTTGCTGGGCATCCTGCTGGCTCAGCCCGCCTGCCTGCACGGCGGCAGGGCTGTCAGCCAGAGCGCGCGCGGTGGGGAGCAGGCCCCAGCCGAGCAGGAGAATAAGGCAACTTTTGAAAATCCAGGAGAAAAAGAAAAACCGGTCCCGGCTTTGTGCGGTCATGACCTGCCCTGTCCTTTGCTGAACGGTCTGGGGGTTTTGCGCTACGCGCCTGATATTGCCCGCAGGGTAGGAGGCAAATCAGGCGGTATCAAGACCGGCAACCGGTTCAACTGTTATTCGGGCAGGCGGGTGGGTTTAGTTGTGGGGTGGAAAAGGGGCAATCTGGGCGGGCTTTGTGTGCCGCAGGACCAGTGTGCCCGCCATCATGTCATGCAGCCCCTGCTTGCGCTGGGTGAACGCGACCATCAGCACCCCGATGTAAAGCAGGGGGAAGGACAGAAATGCCTTGATAACAAACCGCAGCAGCGCACGCGGATGCGAAATCTGTTCCCCCTGAAGCGTAACCACTTCCAGCCCGAACAGCCGCTTGCCCGGCGTTGCCCGGAACGAGGAGGCTTCGAACATGACGCAGTACACCATGGGCAGCAGACTGAGCACAATGCCGAACGTATGCCATTCCGACCCCGCATGCAGGTGCGGGATCAGCACGGAAATGGGGTTTGCATGCGGGAGCGATGTTGTGGCGATGTTCACCACATCCACCGTCTGGCTGGAGGTATCGGGGATGGGCAGTTCTTCCCAGTCCACATTAATTTTGGGGCCAAAAAACAGGCTGAGAATACCTTCAGCCGTGCTCAGGATGACCGCATCAATCAAAAATGCCCAGACACGCCACCAGAACCCTGCATAAACCCATACATCGGGCTGCGGCTGTGGTGTGTTCCATGCTCCGGACCCGGCAGGTTGGGGTTGCGGTGTTGCGCCCCAGCCGGGCGGAGGCGTAATGCTGGCCATGGTCAGGCTCCCTGATGTGCCGCGAAAAGGCAGGTCATCTGTAAAAAACGGAACACTCAGCTACGGTACGAGCCGTTGATGTCGATATAGCCGTGTGTCAGGTCACAGCTCCATGTGCGGGCCGTGCCCTGGCCAAGCCCCAGGTCAACTGCAATATCAATTTCCTGCCCCTTCATGTGGGCGACCACGGGTGTTTCGTCATACCCTTCGGTTACGGTGCCATCCCGGGCAATGCAGACGCCGCCAATGGATACGCTCAGCGTGTCCCGGTCGGCAGGTTCGCCACATTTGCCAACGGCCATGACCACACGGCCCCAGTTGGCGTCTTCCCCCGCAATGGCGGTCTTGACCAGTGGGGAGTTGCCAATGGCCATGGCCACACGCCAGGCGGATTCGTCCGATACCGCTCCGCTGACCGTAATGGTCATGAGCTTGGTTGCACCCTCCCCATCACGGATGACCAGCAGGGCCAGTTCGCGCAGCAGGTCGTTCAGGGCGGTCCTGAAATCGGCCAGAGCGGGGTCGTGCAGGGCATCCACCGTGTCGGCCACAGGGGCATTGCCCGCCGCACCGGTAGCAAACAGCAGAACCATGTCCGATGTGGACGTATCGGAATCGACCGTAATGCAGTTGAAGGTGGTTTTAACCCCGGTGCCCAGCAGGGTTTGCAGCACGGAGGCTGGCAGGGCCGCATCCGTTGCAACAAAGGACAGCATGGTGGCCATGTCGGGCGCGACCATGCCACTGCCTTTGGCCATGCCCTGAATAACCACATCCGTGCCGTTGATCCGTGTTTTGCGGATGGCGGCCTTGGGGAAGGTATCCGTGGTCATGATCCCGCGTGCAGCAGCCTCCCACCCCGTTTCGGACAGGGCGGCATGCAGTGCGGGCAGGGCGGTGGTAATGCGCTCGGCGGGCAGAATTTCCCCAATAACCCCGGTGGAGGCCAGATAGACGGCATCGGGCGAGCAGCCTGTTACTTGGGCGGCGGCCTGTGCCGTGGCCTCGCATGTCTGGCGGCCGGCGCGGCCGGTGAACACGTTAGCGTTACCAGCGTTGACCACCAGTGCGCGGGCCTGCCCGCTGGGCAGAATGGCGCGGCACCAGTCCACTGGTGCGCCGGGGCATTTGGATTTGGTAAACACGCCGGCAACCGTGGTGCCGGGTGCAAATTCGGCCAGCACCAGATCGGTCCGGCCCTTGTAGCGAATACCTGCCGCAATGGCGCCAAGCCTTACCCCACGAACAATGCCAAGCTCAGGCATTGGCTGGGCAAGGGGAGAAACGGGGAGAGACTGCGCCATCTGGCGGTATCCTTGGTAGATGTCAGCCCCGGTCCACCACAGAACATTCTGGGGCGGGCCGGGGCTGTTGTCGGTTGGAGTATCTTACTTTTTAGGTGCTGCGGGCGTATCGGCCAGCGGCTTGCCCGTGGTGGGGTCAAAACGCACGATCTTGACACCGGCTGTGGCTTTTTCCACGGCCTGACGCACGTATTTCTGGATCAGGGCCTGACGGATCTTGTCATGCACGGCGTCAAGCGTGGGGGTCGGGTCCGTGCGTGTGTCCAGCACCTGAATAACGTGGAAGCCATACTGGCTCTGCACGGGTTTGGTGCTGATTTCGCCCTTCTTCATGGCAAAGGCTGCATCGGAGAAGGCGGGGATCATGTCGCCCTTTTTAAACCAGCCAAGGTCACCACCGTTCTGGGCGGCACTGCCCTTGTCGGTCGAGACTTCGGCAGCCAGCTTACCAAAGTCCGCGCCACCTTGCAGCTTCTTGATAACGTCGTTGGCTTCGGCTTCGGTCTTGACCAGAATGTGGCGTGCGTGAACTTCCTGCTCGGCAGGCTTGCCCACGTAGTTTTCGTTATAATACTGCTTGATGGACTCATCAGACAGGTGAGGCATCACCTGCTGGGACAGCCATGCGTTCTGGAGTGCGTTGTCCGCTGCCGTCTGCATCAGCTTCTGGGTATCGGGCTTTTTGTTCAGCCCTTCCTTCTGCGCTGCAATCAGGATGGCCTTCTGGTCTGCCAGCTGGTTGACCAGCATGGGGTAGATCAGGGTGGTGGGGAGCTGGCGCATCTGCGGTGGCATGGTGCCCATGGCGTTCTGCACATCGGCAACGGTGATTTTTTCACCATTAACGGTGGCCACAACCGTGTTCGGGTCTGTGGGCTGTGCAGGTGCCGTGGAGGCCGCCGGAGCTGGTGCTGCCGCAAAGGAGGGAGCGCACAGCATGGAGGAACCGAGCAGGGCAGTAGCTGCCAACCCGAACGCGTAGGGAATAAACCGCATAGGACAAAACCTTAAAGTCGGTAAAAAACAGTTCGATATGTATGAAGGAGGCTACCCGCCCCGGCAACCCCTGTTTCGTTCGGATATGGGGGCTGGACGGTAAGCTTGGTTGACCGAACCCCTGCCCGGTCCTATTTTGCAGGGCAAGCCACGCAAAACGCCTGTGTCTTTCGCCCTGTCCCGCATCATTTTTGCGGGATGACTGAGGGTGGGGGGCAAGGCCGCACTGTTCTGGAAAGGTGTTCATGCTTTCACGCTTCGTCCGCGCCCTGTTCGGCACAGCCAATGACCGGACGCTCAAGGCATTCCAGCGCCGTGTGTCGGAAATTAACGCACTGGAGCCTCAGATTCAGGCTCTGGATGATGCTGCCCTGGCAGCCAAAACCATAGAGTTCAGGGACCGGCTGGCCAAAGGTGCCACGCTGGATGACCTGCTGCCCGAGGCCTTTGCCGTCACGCGTGAGGCCTCGCGCCGCGTGCTGGGCATGCGCCATTTTGACGTGCAGCTGATCGGCGGCATGGTCCTGCACTCCGGCCGCATTGCGGAAATGCGCACGGGGGAAGGAAAAACGCTGGTGGCAACGCTGGCTGTGTATCTGAGCGCCCTTTCCGGCAAGGGTGTGCATGTGGTCACGGTCAATGATTATCTTGCCTCGCGCGATGCGGCGGAAATGGGGCAGCTCTATACATTTCTGGGGCTGACCACGGGCGTTATCGTGCCCAACATGCCTGATGAGCAGCGCCGTCAGGCCTACGCGGCAGACATTACCTACGGCACGAACAACGAGTTCGGGTTCGACTACCTGCGCGACAACATGAAGTACCAGCTGAACGAAATGGTTCAGCGGCCCTTCCACCACGCCATTGTGGACGAGGTGGACTCGATCCTGATTGACGAGGCGCGGACCCCGCTCATTATCTCCGGCCCGGCGGAAGACAGTTCCGACCTGTATCGCTCGGTGGATAGCGTTGTCGCCCGGCTGGTGCAGGACGAAACCGCATACGAAAAAGACGAAAAGTTCCGCACGGTCATCCTGACCGATGCCGGATCGGATGCGGTGGAACTGCTGCTGCGTGAAGAAGGCGTGCTGGATGAGGGCGGGCTGTACGACCTGCACCACGTGGCCGTTGTGCACCATGTCATGCAGTCCCTGCGCGCACATACCCTGTTTGCGCGTGATGTGGATTACATCGTACGTGACGGCAAGGTTGTGATTATTGACGAGTTTACCGGCCGCATGATGGAAGGCCGCCGGTATTCCGATGGTCTGCACCAGGCACTCGAAGCCAAGGAACACGTGGAAGTCCAGCAGGAAAACCAGACGCTGGCCTCCATTACCTTCCAGAACTTCTTCCGTCTTTATCCCCGTCTTTCGGGCATGACCGGCACGGCCATGACCGAAGCCGATGAATTTGCCGAAATCTATAATCTGGATGTGGTGGCCATTCCCACCAACCGCCCCGTAGCCCGCAAGGATGAGGACGACGAGGTTTACCTGACAGAGGCGGAAAAATTTGCCGCCGTTGTCAAGCTGATCAACGAGGTGCACCAGCGCCAGCAGCCCATTCTGGTCGGCACCACCTCGATTGAGAAGAGCGAGGCCCTGTCTGCCCTGCTCAAGAGCGAGAACATTCCCCACCACGTGCTCAATGCCCGCTTCCATGAGATGGAGGCCAAGATTGTGGCGCAGGCTGGCGCACCGGGGTCCATTACCATTGCCACCAACATGGCTGGCCGCGGGACGGACATCAAACTCGGCGGCAATGTGGAAATGCTGATCGCCCAGCAGCTTGGCGATATGGAAGACACGCCCGAACGCGCCGCTGCGGAGCAGGAAATCCGCGACCGTGTAATCCGTGACCACGCGACGGTGCGTGAGGCCGGTGGGCTGTACGTCATCGGCACGGAACGGCATGAAAGCCGCCGGATCGACAACCAGCTGCGTGGCCGTGCGGGCCGGCAGGGGGACCCGGGGAACTCCAAGTTCTTTATTTCGCTTCAGGATGACCTGATGCGGATTTTCGGTTCCGACCGCATGGGTAGCATGTTCCAGAAGATGGGCATGCAGGAAGGCGAGGCCATTGTTCATCCATGGCTGAGCAAGGCGCTGGAACGGGCGCAGAAAAAGGTCGAAGCCCGCAACTTCGACATGCGCAAGAACACGCTCAAATATGATGACGTGATGAACGACCAGCGCAAGGAAGTGTATGCCCAGCGCCGCGAATTCATGGCGCAGGATGACGTATCCGCAATTGTGGCCGATGCGCAGGACGATGTGACCGATATGCTGGTTGCACGCCACATCCCCGAAAAATCCTTTGCCGAGCAATGGGATGTTGAGGGGCTGACCCAGCAGGTCCACAAGACGTTTGGCCTTGACCTGCCAATTGCCGACTGGGCGCGTGAAGACGGAATGGATGCCGAAGGCGTGGCCGACCGGATCAGCCAGGCGGTTACCCAGTCCCAGGCCGCGCGGGCAGCCAATATTGGCCCTGACCTGATGCGGTTTATTGAAAAGCAGATCCTGCTGACAACGTATGATGCGGTCTGGAAAGAGCACCTGCACGCGCTGGACCAGCTCCGTCAGGGCATTGGCCTGCGCGCATACGGGCAGAAAGATCCGCTGAACGAATACAAGCATGAAGCCTTCCAGCTCTTTACCTTCATGCTTGAGGAAATGCGCCAGCGCGTAGCATCGCTCATGGCGCATGTGGAGGTCTCGCCTCCACCGATGGAAGACCCCTTTGCAGACACGGCGGCCATTCATGCTGACCCCGAAGTTGCAGGGTATGCCTCGGAACCGGGTACCGGGCTTACGCCGGGTGCCGCGCCGGAAATGGCCGTGCCCATCGGGGGCAGCGCCATTATGCCGGATGATCCGTCCAGCTGGGGAGAAACCCCCCGCAACGCGCCATGCCCATGCGGATCGGGCAAAAAATACAAGCATTGCCACGGGCAGCTCGGCTGAACACGGCCCACCCGGGGCAGGACAGGTAAGGTTAAGGAATATGGCTGGTCATTCCCAGTTCAAGAACATTATGCACCGTAAGGGTGCGCAGGATGCCAAGCGCGCCAAGCAGTTTGGCAAGATTATCCGCGAGCTGACCGTAGCCACACGCTCCGGCCTGCCCGACCCCAACTCCAACCCGCGCCTGCGCGCCGCTATTGTTGCGGCGCGTGATGTGAACATGCCCAAGGACACCATTGAGCGTGCGATCAAAAAGGCATCGGGTGGCGCTGGTGGCGATGACTACGTGGAAATGCGCTACGAAGGCTACGGCCCTGCAGGTGTGGCGGTTATTGTGGAAGCCCTGACGGACAACCGCAACCGCACGGCATCGGAAGTGCGCGCGGCGTTTTCCAAAAGCGGCGGCTCCATGGGGGAAACCAATTCCGTCTCCTTCATGTTCCGCAGGCTGGGCGTGATTACCTACCCCGCATCCGTTGCTTCGGAAGATGACATGCTCGAAGCGGCTATCGAGGCCGGGGCCGAAAACGTGGTTTCGACCGATGCAGGGCATGAGATTACGTGCGAGGTCGAATCCTTCTTTGCGGTCAAGGATGGGCTGGAAGCCCGGTTTGGTGAGGCCGAAAGCGGCAAGCTGGACTGGCGGCCTGAAAACACCGTGACACTGGACGAGGAAAAGGCCCGGAGCCTGTTCAAGTTCCTTGATGTTCTGGAAGACAATGATGACGTCCAGAACGTTTATGCCAATTTTGACCTGCCGGATGATCTGGCGGAAAAACTGTCGGCCTGATTGTGGTACGTCTGCTCGGCATTGATCCCGGCCTGCGCTTTACAGGGTGGGGCGTGATTGATGTTGAGGGCAACAGGCTCCGGCATGTGGAAAATGGCGTTATCGCCACCAATAGTGCAGAGAGCGTGCCAGACAGGCTTAAAGTCCTGCACGATAATCTGCATTGGCTGATAGAGCGCCTCCAGCCCGCAGAAGCAGCGGTGGAGGAAACCTACGTCAACCGCAACGGGGCTGCTACGCTCAAGCTGGGTTATGCCCGTGGTGTGGCCCTGCTGGCCCCCGCCCTTGCCGGGCTGAGCGTGGCCGAATACGGCGCGCTTGCGGTTAAAAAAGCGGTGGTTGGCACCGGCTCGGCAGATAAAAAACAGGTGGAAATGATGGTGCGCAGGCTCCTGCCGGGGGTGGAGGTCATACGGGCGGATGCGTCCGATGCGCTGGCCGTGGCCATCTGCCACGCCCACCACAGGGCCAGCGCCCGCCACATTGCAGCCGGAGTGCGCATGGCATGATTGCGTTTTTATGCGGACTTGTCATTCAGGTGGATCTGGGCAGTTGCGTGGTGGATGTGAATGGCGTGGGCTATCTGGTAGCCGCGTCCACCCGCACTCTGGCAGCCCTGCCCAACCCGCCTGAAAAGGCCCGGATTCTGATCGAAACCGTGGTGCGTGAGGATGCGATCCTGCTTTACGGTTTTTCCGAAAGTGCGGAGCGTGAGTGGTTCCGCCTGCTTACGGGTGTGCAGGGGGTTGGGGCCAAGGTGGCGCTGGGTATTTTGTCCGCTCTTTCGGCGAGTGATCTGGTGGCGGCCCTGACCACGGCAGACAAGGCTACCCTTATGCGCGCACCGGGTGTGGGTGCGCGGCTGGCCGAGCGGATTTTGACTGAACTGCGCGACAAGGCAGGCAAAATGCCCGGTAGCAAGGGCGGTTTTAGTGTGCCGGTCATGGCAACCCCTGTTGGCAGCATAGAGGCCGATGCCCTTATGGCACTGGCAGGTCTGGGCTTCCGGCGCATGGAGGCAGCCCCCGTTGTGCGCCGCATTATGGACGCCAGTGGGCCTGAAACCACGCTGGACACGGTGCTGCGTGACAGCCTGAAAGACCTTGCCCGATGAGCCCCGAATTTACCCCCGAGCGCGAGATTGACGCGACCCGGCAAGGGGAGGATGTGGGGGAGGCCGCCTTACGGCCACAAACTCTCTCCGATTTTACGGGGCAGCAGGCCAGCCGCGAAAACCTGTCCGTTTTTATTCATGCCGCCCGCAACCGGGGGGAGGCGCTGGACCATGTTCTGCTGCATGGCCCGCCGGGTCTGGGCAAAACCACACTGGCCCAGATTGTGGCGCGCGAACTGGGGGTGGGGTTCCGTGCTACATCCGGTCCCGTTATCCAGCGTGCGGGTGATCTGGCGGCTATTCTGACCAACCTGCAACCGCGGGATGTGCTGTTTATTGACGAAATCCATCGTCTTCAGCCCGCGATTGAGGAAATTCTCTACCCTGCCATGGAGGATTTCCAGCTCGACCTGATTATTGGCGAAGGCCCGGCAGCGCGCTCCGTGCGGATTGACCTGCCCCCCTTTACGCTGGTCGCGGCCACCACCCGTGCCGGGTTGCTGGCGACACCTTTGCGTGACCGCTTTGGCATTCCGCTCCGTCTGGTGTTTTACACGCCGGAGGAGCTGGCGCGCATTGTGGCGCGTGGGGCGGACAAGCTGGGGTTTGCCCTGTCCGCCGGTGGGGCTATGGAAATTGCACGCCGCTCGCGGGGGACACCCCGTATTGCAGGGCGTCTGCTACGCAGGGTGCGTGATTTTGCCTCTCTCTCCGTGCCAGAGGGGCAGGTGGTTGAGGTTGATGTGGCCGATGCCGCCCTGACCCGGCTGGAAGTGGATGGTCTGGGGTTGGACGGCATGGACCGGCGTTACCTGCGGCGCATAGCAGAGTACCATCACGGTGGCCCCGTTGGGGTGGAAACACTGGCTGCAGCTCTGGCCGAATCGCGTGATACGCTGGAAGATGTGATTGAGCCTTTTCTTATTCAGGAAGGGCTGGTCCTGCGCACAAGCCGGGGCCGTGTGCTGGGCGAGCGTGGCTGGCGGCATCTTGGCTTGACGCCTCCGCCCCGACCGGAAAACACTGCTGGACCCCAGATGGATTTTCTGGCGGATGATGAGGAAGCTCCATGAGCAGCCACTCCATAGATTTTCGCGTTTATTATGAAGATACGGATGCAGGGGGCATTGTGTACCATGCCCGGTATCTGGCGTTTGCCGAGCGGGCGAGAACCGAGGCCATTCGTAGCTGTGGCATGCCTGCCTCGGGCCTTTTGCATGATTACGGGCTTGTGTTTGTGGTGCGTGACG
This sequence comes from Acetobacter sp. ESL1128, assembly GCF_058505085.1. Lineage (NCBI taxonomy): Bacteria > Pseudomonadati > Pseudomonadota > Alphaproteobacteria > Acetobacterales > Acetobacteraceae > Acetobacter > Acetobacter sp. ESL1128. The sequence goes on from NZ_CP196369.1 coordinate 42,060, forward strand.
CCAGACTGACCTACCGCATGCCCCTGCGGCTGGATGATGTGCTGACCGTTACAACACGGCTGACATCCCTGCGTGCGGCCAGTTGCCGGCTGGAACAGATTGTAACCCGCGGGGCCGATGTTGCGGCCGAGGTGGATGTAGGTCTGGCATGTGTGCGCGCAGCAGATGGGCGTCCTGCCCGATTTCCGCCTTTATGGCATGATCTTCTAAGCCGGTTGGCACCAAAGGACTAAAAGCGCCTCTTCTGCTTTTTTACGGAAAACAGTAAGAAGCAGCAGTGTTGGGCCGTGAGGAATCTCGCCCGAGTCGGAGACTGGTGGCCCGCAACGGGTGCAGAGGCAGGAGGCATTATTGGATCGTGCGGTTGATGCGGCAAATCTCGGCGTAAGCGCGGCGGGAGACCTGTCGGTTTGGGCGTTGTTTATGAACGCCTCGCTTGTGGTCAAGCTGGTTATGCTGGGGCTGCTTTTGTGCTCCATTATGGTCTGGGCCATTATTATCGACAAGTTTGTGACAATCCGGCGGATCAACCGCGCGGCTTCGGGGTTTGAGGACCGGTTCTGGTCCGGTGGCAGCCTTGATGACCTGTACGAAAGCGATGGCGCAAAGCCCGTAAGCCCGATGGCCGCCGTGTTTGGCGCAGCCATGGGAGAATGGCGGCGTTCAGCCCGTATTCCGGGGGTGGATCTGGTGCGTGGCGGGGTCAAGGAGCGCGTGGACCGCGCCATTGGCATTACCATCACGCGGGAGATGGATCGCCTGCGCCGCTGGGTGATCTTTCTGGCAACCGTGGGGCCGGTCGCTCCGTTTGTGGGCCTGTTTGGCACGGTGTGGGGGATCATGCATTCCTTCAGCTCCATTGCGGCAGAACACAACACCAACCTGAGCGTTGTGGCCCCCGGTATTTCCGAGGCGCTGTTTGCAACCGCTATTGGCCTGCTGACCGCCATACCCGCCTATGTGGCCTATAACGTGATCAGTAACAGCATGGACCTGTTTGAGGACCGCCTGGAAGGATTCGGCACCGAGTTTGCTGCCATTCTCTCCCGCCAGTCTGAAGAAAGGGTCTGAGCATGGCTATGTCGTCTGGTGGGAGCGGGCGCCGCCGCAGGCGTCCGATGGCCGATATTAACGTAACGCCCATGGTCGATGTCATGCTGGTGCTGCTGATCATCTTTATGGTCACATCCCCCATGATGACCAGCGGCGTGAATGTTGACCTGCCCAAAACCGACGCCCGGCCCGTAAACTCGGATACAAAGCCGATTACGGTGTCCATCAAGGCGGATGGGGCCCTTTTTCTGGGGGATGAGCCGGTCACAGCGGAACAGCTTGTGGCCCAGCTCAAGGCAGCTGCGAACAATGACACCGAGCACCGCATTTTTGTGCGTGGTGACGCCCATATTGATTATGGGCAGGTCATGCAGGTCATGGGTCAGATTACCGCAGGTGGATTTACACATGTGGCTCTGCTGGCGCAGCAACCCGCCAGCTCCGGGCAATAAGCCATCCGGTCGGGTGGAGAGGTACGAACACGATGCCTATGGCACGGCCACGCCGGTCTGATCAGCTTTTGCTCAGGCGGTCTCTTTATGTGTCAGGTGCGGCGCATATCGCAGCACTTGTGGCACTGCTGATCTCCCTGCCGCCGCCAAAGCCGCCGGAAGAACCGCCACAGCCAACGGTCGAGATGGAGTTCGAGCCATCAGACGCGCAGGATGGAGGCCCCTCTGCCAAGGCTGAAAAGCCTGCAGATGAGCCGCGTCCGCCTGCTCCCGCCGTGCAGGATGCTCCTCCCACGCCCGAGCCGCCCAAGGACGTGCCGAACGAGGAGCCCCCACCACCGCCCCCGCCGCCTCAGGCTGTGCCGCCCCCGCCCCAGGCGGAGGCTGAACCGCTGCCGGACGTGCCCCTGCCCCCCAAGGCGGAGGAACCCTCGCCAGAGGCGGTCAAGACGCCCCCATCCCCCCCGGCGCCGCTCAAGCCGTCTACCAGCGTGGCACCCCCATCCCCCATGACGCAGCAGACGGATACGCTGCCCGACATGGTGGTGCCCTCGCACCTGACGCAGCCCAACAAGGCTAAGAAGAGCGAGCCGGACACACATTCGCTGCTGGAAACGCTGGATACCTTCCGCTCGGACCAGAAGCAGACACACGCCCCCAAGGCGCGGGCCAACCCGCTTGCCGGTGGGGCCCCTAACGGGGGTGGATCACCCGTGGGCAGTAACATTACGGGCAGCCTGAGCGTTGGGCAGCAAAAGGCCATTGGGGCATCCGTCCGCCGTTGCTATTCGGAAGATACGGCGGCCAAGGACTATGCCAGTTTTGTGGCCCATCTGGTTGTAACCGTGGATGCAACGGGCGAGGCACGGATTGTGCAGTTCGCCCCGGAAACACAGGCCCGTATGAGTGCGGATGCGTCCTACCGTGCTCTGGCCGAGCGTGCCCGCGCGGCCGTGTTAAGCCCCACATGCGCCAAACTGCCGATTCCCAAGGAGCTTCTTGGGCAGCCCCGGCAACTCAAATTTGTCTTCAGGCCTTAAAAGCAGGCCACACGGAGGAAAACACATGCTGATGAGTACCCGGCCTCTTATTTCCGATCAGGAAGCAGATGCTCTGGTGGGCGCGCTGCGCCGCCGTACCCTGCTTGGCGCAAGCGTTGCCGCAGGGGGCATTCTGGCCACTCCGCTGGCTGCTTTTGCCGCCACAGCCGCGCCAGAAGCGGAAATTACGGTGGATCAGGCCCGCACGGCTCCTATCCCCATTATCATCCCCGATTTTGGGGGCGGTCTTGGCCAGCAGATGGCCGAGGTACTGACCAACGACCTGAACAACACGGGCCTGTTCAAGGTTATTCCCGGCTCATCCACTGCCGCCAAACCCGATTTTGCCACCGCCAAGGGCCTTGGCGCGCATGCGCAGGTTACGGGGAGCGTTACGGGGAGTGGCGCATCCGTGCGGGTGGAAATCCGGCTGTGGGACGTGCTGAGCCAGCAGCAGATTCAGGGGACGGCCTACACAACATCTTCCGCCAACTGGCGGCGTATCGCCCATATTGTGGGCGATGTGATTTACGAGCGGATGCTGGGTGAAAAAGGGTATTTTGATACCCGTATCGCCTTTATTTCCCGTTCTGGTCCACGTGGGCACCAGCGTACACGGCTGGCCATTATGGACCAGGATGGCGCCAATGCCCGCATGCTCACGGCCGGGAACTGGTTGACGCTGACGCCCCGCTTCAGCCCCGCCAAGGATCAGGTCGCCTTCATGTCCTACGCCAATAACCGGCCGCGGGTGTATCTGTTCGACCTCAACACAGGTCGGCAGCAGATTCTGGGTGATTTTCAGGGGATTTCGTTCGCGCCGCGCTTCTCGCCCGATGGGCGTTCGGTCCTGCTGTCCGTCACCCGTAATGGTGGGTCGGACCTGTATTCGGTCGATCTGGCCTCGGGCGCGCGCAGGCAGCTTACGGCTTCGGGCGCGATTGATACCAGCCCGTGCTACAGCCCGGACAGCTCGCAGATTGTTTTCAACTCCGACCGGGGCGGCAGCCCGCAGCTGTACATCATGCCCGCAGGTGGGGGGAACGCGCAGCGCATTTCCTACGGGCAGGGCACCTATGGCTCCCCCGTATGGTCCCCCCGTGGGGACCTGATCGCCTTTACCCGCATTGCCGGGGGCATGTTCTCCCTTGGGGTCATGCAGCCTGATGGCACGGGTGAGCGGATCATGACCGAAGGCTTTACGGTGGAAAGCCCGAGCTTCTGCCCCAACGGGCGTGTGCTGGCCTATTGCCGCCAGAGCCGCGCCGGCGCGGGTGGGAGCGGATTCAGTTCCATTATCGGCATGGTCGATATTACGGGCTTTAACGACCGCGTTATTCCGACGCCAGAAGGGGCATCCGACCCGGCATGGTCCCCCCTGAACGGGTGAAGGATTATTCTCCCGCCCGGCTTTGGGGCGGGAGAAGTTTTCATAATTCCGCCCTAATTTTCTTTATAATTTCGTAATTTAGGGTTATTGTGCTTGGGGCCGGGGTGTGTTGTTTGGGTATCAGTCAAGGTATGGCTGGTATGAGAAACAGAGAACATGCTTGACCGGCCGCATAAGCTATGGCTTACGGCGGAATGGTCTCCAAAATTCGTCGGCTCTTCGAAGGGTTCGGAGGGGAGCAGAAGAATACGCGGAGATACAAGGTTATTAACTTCTTTTTCTCCGAATAGCCCTAAGGCTAATTCTCAGGATCCGACACATGAGACTGAAAGTTGTTGCTGCGCTTGGTATGGTTGCTCTTCTGTCAGCCTGTGCGCACGAAAATGCAAACACGGGTGCTTCCACCGGCGCGGCTGTTCAGCCGTCTGGCCCGGTGCCGGGCAGCGAAGCTGATCTGGTCGCCAACGTGGGGGACCGCGTATTCTATGACCTGAACAAGAGCGGCCTGAGCGCAGACGCCAAGACCACCCTGCAGAAGCAGGCTGACTGGCTTGCAAAGTATCCGCAGGTGAACGTTGAAGTTGCAGGCAACTGCGATGACCGCGGCACCGAAGAATACAACATTGCTCTGGGTCAGCGCCGTGCAAACGCCGCTCGTGACTACCTGGTGGCAAAAGGCGTGACCTCTTCGCGCATCTCCACCATCTCCTACGGTAAAGACCGCCCCACCGCTCTGGGCGACACCGAAGAAGCATGGGCACAGAACCGTAACGCCATTACGGCTGTGAAGTAAGATTTTCAGACATTATCTGAAATCTGACTGATTAAACGGAACAGGCCGGGCCCCAAAGCCCGGCCTGTTTTGTATTTCGTGTCTTGTTTTGCGGGACGGAATGATGGAATCCTTGCCCGTTTCTTATCGATGGGGTGAGGTTTTCAATGAAGTCCCGGGTTAAAGCAGTACGCGTTGTCCGCCATGGTCTGGTGCTTTCGGGCCTGGTGGCCGTGCTTATGGGCACAACCAGCCCCATGGGCCATGCACAGGATGTTACCAGCCGGGAAGGCATTGCCCTTCAGGACCAGATTCTTGCCCTCAAACAGGCCATGAGCCAGATGCAGGCCTCCCAGAGCGAGGGCGGGGCACTTCCCCCCCCATCTGCCTCTGCTGGTGGGGCATCGGCTGTGAATGGGGATCTGGTCTCCCAGTTGCTGGAGCGGGTCAGCACGCTGGAACAGCAGCAGCGCGACATGCGTGGCGAAATTGACCAGTTGACCAATGACCTCCAGCAAAAAACAGCAGCCCTGTCCAAGCAGGTGGCGGATAGCCAGTTTGCCGCGCAGGCTGGGGCAGGGGGCAGTGCAGCCCCGGCAGCCGCAGCCTCTGCAGAGCCTGCGGCGCGCCCCACCACGCCCGATGCCCTGCTGAGCGCGGGCAAGGCGGCCCTGCAAAAGCGGGATTACGATACCGCGCATGACAATGCCGAGGCCGCCCTTAAAAGTGCCAAGGGGGCATTCAAGGTGGATGCGCAGTTCCTGCTGGCCCAGTCCCTTGCCGGGCAAAAGCAGTATCGGCAGTCTGCCGTGGCGTATTACGATGCGTATCGTCAGTCACCCAAAAGCGCTCGGGCCCCTGATGCCCTGCTGGGTGTAACGGCCTCGCTTCTGGCGCTGGGGGACAAAAAATCCGCGTGTGAAGCACTGGGCAAGCTGAATAACGAGTTCCCGTCCCCCGCACCCCGCGTGGCCCATGCGGCGGAAATATACGGGCGTAAGGGTGGCTGTAACTAATGCTCCAGCACGTACCCTCGGGTTATCGGGGGTAGGGGGATTGCCGGTCCGGTTTGAACAGCGCCCGGTTTTTTCTGACCAGCCGGTTCCGCCGCAATGGTTTGCGGCATTGCTGGACACCCTTGGCCCGTGGGGTGCGGATGCACCGGGGAGCCCCCCGGTTGCACTGGCTGTTTCTGGTGGGGGGGACAGTCTGGCGCTGGCATGGCTGGCCCGGCGCTGGCGGCGCAATCTGCTGGCCCTTGTGGTGGACCACGGGTTACGCCCCGAATCCGGGGCAGAGGCCCGGCTTACGGTGGAGCGCCTGCACGCCATGGACGTGCCCGCCCGCCTGATAACCCTGACCGACCTGACCAAAGGCCCTGCCATGGCCGCACGGGCGCGCAAGGCCCGTTATGCGCGCATGGTGCAGGCCTGCCAGCAGGCTGGCTGTGTGGACTTACTCCTGGGCCATCAGGCGGATGATCAAGCCGAAACCGCATGGATGCGCTCTAACGCGGGGAGCGGGCCGGATGGGCTGGCAGCCATGGGCTGGATCAGCCATACGCTGGATGTGCGGCTGGTAAGGCCATTACTGGGCGTTTCCCGTGTGGCCTTGCGCCAGACATTGCGTGCGGCCGGGCTGGCCTGGGTGGATGACCCGTCTAATCAGGACCTGCGTGCCGAGCGTGTGCGGGTCCGCTTTGCCTTGCAGGACAATGGCCTGTCCGAGCAGTTCTGGTGCCTTGCCATGGATGCAGGCGCGCAGCGCATGGCGCGTGAGAGGGTGCAGGCCATGGCACTGGCGCAGACCTGCGCATTTTACCCCCATGGGTGGGTTGGGCTTGGGCAAAACCTGCCCGAAGCGGCTACTTTGTCGGGGCTGATCCGCACGGTTGGTGCGCAGCAGTACCCCCCTGCTCCGGCTGCCGTAGCGCGGCTGTGCAAAAACGGGGGAGCGGGCACACTGGCTGGCACCCAGCTTGCCAGATGGCGCGATGAGTGGTTTCTCATCCGGGAGCTCGCTGGCGTGAGCGCGCCGGTAGCGGCCAGCCCCGGCGTTGTATGGGATGGCCGCTTTGTGTTGCGCGCCCCTTCTGCCCTGCTGCGTTGCGGGGTATATGTGGGGGCTGCCGGTTACGGGCTGGCGCGCAAGGTCCGTGCCGGGTGGCCAGCCCTGTTCTGTGCCGGGCTGCCCGCCTTGTGGTGGCAGGGGCAGCGGGTTGCGGTGCCGCATCTGGGGTGGTGCAGCACGGCAGACTGGGCAGATGTTTTTTTTGAGTTCAGACCGCCTGTTCCCGTAACGGGAATGGGTGTGTACGGGTGCAAAAAAGTACACAACAAGGACTATGTGGGGCCCGTGGGCTAGGAAAACGGTTCAGGCATCCCATTTATAAGAGCAAAGGTTGCTTTTTTCCCCGGGCGCCGGGCAAGATGGCAGGACACTCCGGCGCTTTACGCACTAGAAGTATGGACACTCGGGCAAGATGAACAATTTAGGTCGCAATCTGGCGCTTTGGGTCAGCATTATCCTGCTACTGCTGTTACTGGTGAACATGTTCCAGCCGGGCACGGCGCAGCATGCCGCCCAGCAACTGGCATATTCCGATTTTGTGGCCGATATTGATTCGGGGCATGTCCGGTCTGTTGTCATGCAGAACCACAATATTTCCGGCACGCTGACCGACGGCACCGCGTTTGAGACCTATGCCCCCATGGACCCCTCCCTTGTCTCGCGCATGGTGGGTAAAGGGGTGGAGGTTGTAGCCAAGCCACTGGAGCAGGATGGCAGCCCGCTGCTGCGCTACTTCCTGAACTCCCTGCCCATTATCCTGCTGGTCGCGGCATGGCTGTTCATGATGCGGCAGATGCAGGGTGCGGGTGGTCGTGGTGCTATGGGCTTTGGCAAGTCCCGCGCCAAGATGCTGACCGAAAAGCATGGCCGCGTAACGTTTGAAGACGTGGCCGGCATTGATGAAGCTAAGGGCGAGTTGCAGGAAATTGTGGATTTCCTCAAGGACCCGCAGAAGTTCACGCGGCTGGGCGGCAAAATCCCCAAAGGTGTGCTGCTGGTTGGCCCCCCCGGCACGGGTAAGACCCTGCTGGCCCGCGCCATTGCGGGTGAGGCCAATGTGCCCTTCTTCACCATCTCCGGGTCCGACTTTGTGGAAATGTTTGTCGGTGTTGGTGCATCGCGTGTGCGGGATATGTTCGAACAGGGCAAAAAATCCGCACCGTGCATTATCTTCATTGACGAAATCGACGCCGTTGGCCGCCATCGTGGTGCGGGCATGGGCGGCGGTAATGATGAGCGCGAACAGACCCTGAACCAGATGCTGGTGGAAATGGACGGGTTTGAAAGCAATGAGGGCGTGATCCTGATTGCCGCCACCAACCGCCCCGACGTGCTGGACCCCGCATTGCTGCGCCCCGGCCGGTTTGACCGGCAGGTGGTGGTGCCCAACCCCGACGTAAGTGGGCGTGAAAAAATCCTGCGGGTGCATATGCGCAAGGTGCCGCTGGCGTCCGACGTGGACCCGCGCATTATTGCCCGTGGTACCCCCGGCTTTTCCGGTGCGGATCTGGCCAATCTGGTCAATGAGGCCGCACTGTCCGCTGCCCGCCTTGGGCGCCGCACGGTGTCCATGCGCGAGTTTGAAGACGCCAAGGACAAGGTGCTGATGGGCGTTGAACGTCGCTCGCTGGTGATGAGCGAGGACGAGAAAAAACGCACTGCCTACCATGAGGCCGGGCACGCCATTACCGCCGTGCTGGTGCCCGAGAGCGAGCCCATTCACAAGGCGACCATTATCCCGCGTGGGCGCGCCCTTGGCATGGTCATGCGTCTGCCTGAGGACGACCGGCTCTCCATGAGCAAGATGAACGCCATTGCCCACCTTGTGGTGGCCATGGGCGGGCGTGTTGCCGAGGAAGTGGTTTACGGCAAGGACAACATCTGCAACGGCGCAATGGGGGACATTAAAATGGCCACCCGTGTTGCCCGCAGCATGGTGACCGAATGGGGCATGAGCGACAAGCTGGGCATGATCGCCTATGCGGATGAAGATCAGGGCAACAGCTTCTTTGGGGCCGCCCGCAATTTTTCTGAACAGACGGCGCGCGATATTGATGTTGAAGTCAAACGCCTGATTGATGAAGCCTACGTGCAGGCCCGCAACTACCTGCATGACCATGTGGACGAACTGCACCGTCTGGCCGAAGCCCTGCTGGAATACGAAACCCTGACAGGTGAGGAAATCCGCCAGATCATGCGCGGCCAGCCGATTGAACGGCCGGAAGAAGCAGATGATGGCCCGGTTAACCGCCGCGCCTCCGTGCCGCAGGTTACGGGGGAAGCGCCAGCCCCCACCCCGGCGGAAGATGGCGGCGCTGTTCCCGCTCCCCAGGCCGGTTAATGGCAGGGTGCGGCAGTAAACGGATATGAAGCAGAAGAGGCGGCACCCGGTGCCGCCTCTTTTGTATGGTGGGGACAGTAAAAAAGGATAAGGCGATGTGGCACAGGCTGGTTGAACCCATGGGGTTCCTGTTTGGACCAATGGCGCAGGAGGCCATACGGCAAGGCGTGGCCCTGCCATTCCAGAACAGTACTGCCGCGTTTACAGCCGTTTTGCTGATTGAAGGGGATAGCGCTTCTGGCCCCGTGCCTGTGGGCGCTGTGCCGCATGCGTGGCTACCCGTGATGCAGCGCCTTGTTTCCCCCGTGCCCGATGCCGGGTTGCCTGCGGGGCCGCTGGTTATGGGAATCCTGAATACAACACCAGACAGCTTTAGCTGTGCAGGCCAGCACTACCATGCAGGTTCTGCCTTACAGGCGGCCGAACAGATGGTGCGTGATGGGGCCGGTGTGCTCGACATTGGGGGAGAAAGCACACGCCCCGGTGCCGCAGTTGTCTCCCCCCAGCAGGAGTGGGATCGGGTTGGCCCGGTGCTGGAGGGGCTGCACCAGAGCATGCCCGATGTGCCGCTCTCGGTCGATACGCGGAACAGTCTGGTTATGGAGCGTGCACTGGTTGCGGGTGCGCGCGTGATCAATGATGTTTCCGCCCTTGGGCACGACCCGGCTGCCCTGCCTTTGCTGGCAAAGCAGCAGTGTGGCGTTGTGCTCATGCACATGCGCGGCACCCCCCAGACCATGGAGCAACACACCCATTATACCGATGTGGCCTGCGATGTGGTGCGGGAACTGGGGCAGAGGGTGGAGGCCGCGGTGGAAGCGGGCATTGCCCGTGAGCGGCTGATGGTGGACCCGGGGTTTGGCTTTGCCAAAACGCAGGAGCAGAATGTTGTTCTGCTGCGCCGTATTCTGCTGCTGGCCAATCTGGGGTGCCGTGTGGTGTGCGCTCTCTCGCGCAAACGCATGATTGGCACGCTAACAGGTGTGGCAGACCCCGCCCAGCGTGATAGCGGCACGGTGGCGGCCTCCCTTATGGCCATGCCCTTTGGCAACCCGTTGCTGCGGGTGCACGCTGTGGCCAGCATGGCGCAGGGTGTCCGGGTCTGGCAGGGGGTGCAGGGTGGGTAAGCATGGTGCACCAAAAATGTTTTTTGTGGCCTGAACACGGTTTCTTCCAACCCAAAACCGTTTTAGGAAAGAGCAGCAGGACAGGACAGAAGTTTCCGCCAGCAACGGCCAGAGTATTCAGGTCCATTGCCGATTGCGGAATGGAATGAGTATTATGAAGCGATTTTTTGGAACAGACGGTATTCGCGGCACTGCCAATGTTGCGCCCATGACGGTGGAAATTGCCCAGAAGCTGGGGCAGGCGGCGGGGCTGCATTTTCGGCGTGGGGACCACCGGCACTGCGTGCTGCTGGGCAAGGATACCAGATTATCCGGTTATATGATCGAGAGCGCTCTGGTTTCCGGCTTTTTGTCCGCTGGTATGGATGTCACTCTGGTTGGGCCGTTGCCCACACCCGCCATTGCCCTGCTGACCCGCTCCCTGCGGGCCGATCTGGGGGTCATGATCTCCGCCTCCCATAATCCGTTTGGTGATAACGGGATCAAACTGTTCGGCCCCGATGGGTTCAAGCTCTCCGATCAGGATGAGCGCACGATTGAAAACCTGATGGTGACCGACCTGCATGCGGATATGGCAGACCCGGCCCAGATCGGCCGCGCCTCACGCCTGAATGATGCCGCAGGCCGGTATATTGAAAGTGCCAAATCCTCCTTCCCCCGCAAGTTGCGGCTGGACGGCATGAAAATCGTGATCGACTGCGCCAATGGCTCGGCCTACCGGGTTGCCCCCACAGCGCTGTGGGAGCTGGGAGCGGAGGTTATTCGCATCGGGTGTGAGCCTAATGGTGTGAATATTAACGAACAGTGTGGCTCCACCCACCCCGAGGCCCTGTGCAAGGCCGTGGTGCAGCATGGTGCACATATTGGCATTGCCCTGGACGGGGATGCCGACCGTGTGCTGATCGCGGATGAAACCGGGCGTCTGATTGATGGGGACCAGATTCTGGCCCTTATCGCCCGCTCATGGACAGCGGAAGGGCGTCTGGTGGGCAATGCCGTGGTGGCCACGGTTATGTCCAACATGGGGCTTGAACGGTTTTTGGAAAAAATGGGCGTGGGTCTTGAACGTACCGCCGTAGGCGACCGCCATGTGGTTGAACGCATGCGGGAGCGTGGGGTGAATGTGGGGGGCGAGCAGTCGGGCCATATGGTGCTGACCGACTTTGCCACAACGGGTGATGGCCTGATTGCCGCCTTGCAGATTCTGGCCGTGCTGGTCGAATCCGGACGCCCTGCGAGCGAGGTCTGCCGTCTTTTCCAGCCCTTCCCGCAAAAGCTGCGTAATGTCCGTTACGCAGGAGCCTGCCCGCTGGATACGGATGAAGTGCGTGAACGCCAGCATGAGGTGGAACGTATATTGGCCGGTCAGGGCCGCCTGCTGTTACGCCGTAGCGGTACGGAACCGCTGGTGCGTGTTATGGCCGAGGCAGAAGATGCCGCCCTTGTGGATGAGGCCGTAAGCAAAATGTGCGCTGTGCTGGAAAAAGCAACCCAGCCAGCCTGAAGCCGGAAAGCCCCTCTGCATGACCCACCCCGCCCCCCAGCGCCCGAGAGTTCTGTCCATAGCAGGGAGCGACTCTGGCGGAGGGGCGGGTATTCAGGCCGACATCAAAACCATTACGGCGCTGGGTGGGTATGCCATGACCGCCCTAACCGCCCTGACGGCCCAGAACACACAGGGCGTGCAGGATATTCTGCCTGTGCCGCCACAGTTTATTCGCGACCAGATCCGCTGCGTTGTGGATGATCTGGGGGTGGATGCCATTAAAACCGGCATGCTGGGGGGTGTTGTGCAAACGCAGGCCGTGGCGGCAGAAATTGCCCGGACTCGCGACAATACCCCTGATCTTGTTGTTGTGGTGGACCCGGTCATGGTGGCCAAGGGGGGCGCTGCCCTGCTGGCGGAGGATGCTCTGGCCTGCCTGCGCACAACGCTCTTGCCCCTTGCAACCCTGATTACCCCCAACCTGCCTGAAGCGGAAAAGCTGACAGGGCTTACCATTCATACGGTGGAGGATATGAAGGCCGCAGCCCTATGGCTGCACCGGCACACGGGGGCGGCGGTTCTGCTCAAAGGCGGGCATCTGGCGGGGGAAGCATTGGTGGATGTGCTGCTGGATGGGGCGGGAACGCGGGAGTTTGTGGGGCAGCGTATTGCAACCCGGCACACCCATGGCACGGGCTGTACGCTGGCCAGCGCGCTGGCAACAACACTGGCGCAGGGACTCGCCATGCCAGATGCGGTCCGGCAGTCCTGCCAGTATGTGCATGATGCTATTGAGCAGGCCCCCGAACTTGGCAGGGGGGCGGGGCCATTATGGCATGCCCATGCCTGGTACCCTGCAACCCGGTCCTGAAGAATGCTGGCTCCCTATGGGAACATCCAGTGTGGAGCAGGTGGTTTATTAGTCCCCAACAGCCTGCAGCAGAGCAGGCTCGGGCAGCACAGGCCGGTGTGCAAGGGGGGCCATCAAGGGGGTGGGAACAGGCTGTGTCTGTGCCTGCGGGTCATGCAGAATGTACCCGCGACCCCATACGGTGGAAATAAGGTCTTCCGCACCCACGGTCTGGAGTTTTTTGCGCAGTTTGCAAATAAAGACGTCTATAATCTTGATGTCTGGTTCATCCCGGCCACCGTATAAGTGGTTGAGGAATGTTTCCTTGGTCTGGGCAATGCCCTTGCGCAGCACCAGCAGTTCCAGAATGGCAAATTCCTTGCCGGTCAGGTGGATGGGGCGGTTGCCGACTGTAACCGTGTGGTTGTTCAGGTTCAGGGTCAGCGCGCCAACCTGGGCAACCGGGTGGGCGTATCCGTTGGAGCGGCGCAGAATGGCCTGTGCGCGGGCAATCAGTTCAGCGGATTCAAACGGTTCGGCCAGATAATCATCAGCCCCCAGTGTAAAGGCCCGTATCTTGGCGTCTGGCGTATCAACGTTGGAAAGAATGATAACGGGTGTTGTGATCTTGAGCGTGCGCAGGGTGTTGAGAATGGTGTACCCGTCCATGTCCGCCAGGGTCATGGTAATAATGGCAAGCCCATAATCGTAATTTCGCAGCAATTCTATGGTGTTTTGGCCAGAGCGGGCCAGATCCGCCGCAAAACCTGCTTTTTTCAGGGCGGAAAGAATGGCCCGGCTGGAGGTAAATTTGTCCTCGGCAAATAGAATGCGCATGACTGGCCTCACATAGCTGCAGGTATGGGGTGATACACCTTGAGGTTGTATTGGCTCGCTCTGATGATACTTTTACGTGTTTTTCTGAAAAAATAAACACAAATTCATATTATTTTTATTATTTCGATAATAACAGATATGTGACTGGCGTATAGCTTGACCCGACATATCGGAAAAAAAACATAGCGTTCTTTGGAACAGACTATACGGGCAAAAAGTTCCCTATGGGATAAATAATAAAGTATTATAAAGTAATTTTTTTGCGAACAATAAATAGTCATGTTGAGTATATTTATTATTTCCTAACAAAATCTGTGTTTATAAAAAGTTTACAAATTCAGTGCTTCACTCTTCCCGCTTCCGGCTTGATATGGAAAAGGTCAGTCTTGGACCCGATGCAGAGGGCACACGCCCACCACGGAGCAGGAGCAGGAATCGGTCATGTTGCTGAAAACCGAAGCCGATACGGCACAACTGGCCAGAACTCTGGCAGGCCTTGCCCGTGCGGGGGATGCCATTTTGCTCTCTGGTCCGCTGGGGGCGGGCAAAAGCGTGTTCGCACGCGCGTTTTTGCGTAACTTCTGCGCCGCACCGGATATGGAGGTGCCAAGCCCCACCTATACGCTGGTGCAGGCCTACGACTCCTCCACGGCCACGGCCTACCATTTTGACCTGTGGCGTCTGGGCAGTGTGGAGGAGCTGGACGAACTGGGGTGGGATGATGCGTGCGAGGGCGTCATGCTGGTGGAATGGCCCGAACGGCTGGAGGACATGACCCCCCCCGATGCGCTGCACATCACCCTTATGGTCGGAGCGGATGGAAACCGCCGTGTCACTCTGGCTGGCTGGGCGGACCGCCTGCCCCCGCAACCGGCCACACTGCTGGAGCCCGGGGTATGAAGCTCGCAACCATTCCAGCACATCTGCCTTTTCTGGACCATCTGGCGGCGCGCTGGATAGAGGCCGCCGGGCATGACCCGGAGGCCATGGGCGAGGGAACCATTGTGCTCCCCGGCCGCCGGGCCGCGCGTGCATTAACCGAGGCATTCCTGCGGCGTATGGATGGGCGCAGCATGCTCCTGCCCCGCATCATGCCCATAGGCGCTCTGGACGAGACCGAACTGGGCCTGTCCGCCTGTGGTGGGGCAGAGGCGCTGGCGCTCCCCCCCGCCGTGCCAGCCATGACCCGTCTGGCCGTGCTGACACTGTTTGTTTTAAAGGCGGATAACGCTTTTGGTACCCGCCCCACGCTGGATCAGGCATGGCCACTGGCCCGCGCTCTGGCTGAACTGATGGACGAGGCGGAATGGGCTGGTGTCAACCTGCTCGAGCGCCTGCCCGATGCCGTGCAGGAGGATTACGCCCAGCACTGGCAGACCATTCTGGGTTTTCTGAACATTGTTACCGCACAGTGGCCCGTGTGGTTGCAGGAGCAGGGGCTGATCAACCCCGTGGCCCGGCAGGTGGCCCTTCTGGGCGCACAGGCGCGGTTGTGGCGGAACATGGGGGAGCAGGGTTACACCGCTCCGCTCTGGGCGGCCGGGTTTACGCATGCCATGGCCCCCACGGCCAATGCGCTACAGGCTATTCTGTCCTGTCCGGGGGGCAGGGTCGTATTGCCGGGGCTGGATACGCTCATGCCCGAGGAGGTGTTTGCCGCCCTGCCAGACAGCCACCCGCAGGCGGGCATGAGCCACCTGCTCGCGGCATTGCAGGCCCGGCGGGAGGATGTGCAGGTCTGGAACGCGCAAGGGGGTGAGCCTGAACGCGCGGCCGTGCTCTCTCGCGTGATGCTGCCTGCCGCTGCGCTGGATGACTGGGCAAAGCCCGGCCCGGTCGCACTGGCCCATGTCAGCCGGTTTGAGGCCGCAGACCAGCAGGAAGAGGCCGTGGCCATCAGCATGGTCATGCGTAACGCCATCGAGCAGCCCGGCCACCGCGTGGCCCTTGTCACGCCCGACCGTGGGCTGGCGGCCCGTGTGGCCACAGAGCTGGAGCGATGGGGCATTCTGGCCGATGACAGCGCAGGCGCCACACTGGCGGATACGCCCCCCGCTGTGCTGCTGCGGCTGGTGGCGCAGATGGTGGATAGCCAGTTTGCGCCTGTTGCTCTTTTATCCGTGCTCAAGCACCCGCTGGTGGCGTGTGGTCTGGCTCCGGGCGTCTGCCGTGCCTCGGCCCGCCTGCTCGAGCGTGTGGTGCTGCGTGGTCCTTCTCCCGCTCCGGGGTTTGCGGGGCTTTGTGCTGCCGTAAGGGACAGGCTGGAACCAAAGCGCGAAAAAGACCGCCAGCGCATGACGCAGGGCGAGAGCGCGGACCGCCCCTTTGGCCCCGAACCCCTGCCGGCCTTTATGGAGCGTCTGGCCCATTGTCTGGCCCCTGTTCTGGGCTGGGAGCAGGCCGAAGGTGCGGTGCTGGCCGGGGGGGAGGGGGCGCGGCATCAGGCCAGCGTGCCCGACCTGCTCGAAGCCCTGATTGCCACGGTAGAACGCCTTGCCAGCACGGAGGAAGAACCCGCCGCCGCCCGGTTGTGGAAAGGGGAGGACGGCAGCCTGCTGGCCTCCCGGCTGAGCGAGCTTATGCTGGCAACCGCCCTGCTGCCCCCCCAGCCGCCCGCCGTGCTGGATGGGTTGCTTACGGCGGTTCTGGCGCAGGAGCGTGTTGCCACCCGCCGGGGCAACAACCCGCAGGCCCTGCACCCGCGGGTGCTGATCTGGGGCCTGTTTGAAGCGCGCCTGCAAACGGCGGAAACCGTTATACTGGGTGGCCTGTCCGAAGGGGTGTGGCCCCCCGCCCCCGATGCCGGGCCGTGGATGAGCCGCCCCATGCGCAAGCGGGTTGGCCTGCCTCCGCCCGAGCAGGCCGTGGGGCAGGCGGCACACGACTTTTTTGCCATGGCAGCCGCAGCGGAACAGGTTGTTCTGTCCTCCGCCCGCAGGCGTGATGGCGCACCTGTGGTGCCTGCGCGCTGGTTAACCCGGCTGGATGCTTTTCTGGCTGGCTGGGGGGGCAGTGTGCCCGAGCACCCGGTTCTGTCCTGGCTTGCGCGGCTGGATCAGCCGCAGGGGCCGGCATTGCCAGTGGCCCCACCCCGGCCCACGCCGGATGTTTCCCTGCGCCCCCGCCGCCTGAGCGTGACGGAAATAGAAACATGGATGCGCGACCCTTACGCCATTTACGCCCGGCACATCCTGCGGCTTGAGCCTTTGCCCGAGCTGGAGGAAGGGGCCGATGCCTCCGATTACGGCATGATCGTGCATGACGCGCTGGAACGCTGGGTTAAAACCCACGGCGTGGACTGGCCGGTAGATGCCCAGCGCAAGCTGGCGGAGGTGTTCAAAACCTGCCTGGCCGAACAGGCCCTGCGCCCGGCTTTGCAGGCATGGTGGGCACCCCGGCTGGAGCGCATTGCCGCATGGGTTGCACATGCGGAGCAGCAGCGCCGCGCCACCCACGGTGTGCCGCAGGCTATTCTGACCGAAATTGCAGGCAGCGTGCTGGTCCCCGATGCTCCGGGGGGGCCGTTCCGCCTTGTCGGGCGGGCAGACCGGGTGGAACTGGGTGCACAGGGGCGCGTGATTGTGCAGGACTACAAAACCGGCATGCTGCCAGCCATGCGCGATGTTCTGTCCGGCTGGAGCCCGCAACTGCCGCTGGAGGCCGCCATGCTGCTGCGCGGAGGTTTTGCCGATGCTCCCAATGTGGCCGACATTGCCGGGCTGATCTACTGGCGTCTGACCGGCGGGGCCGAACCGGGGGAGGAGGTGGCCGTATCCTCCAAGGAGCACGACAATCTGACTGATCTGGCCGAACAGACATGGCAGCGCCTGCTGGCGCGCATTGCCGCGTACGACCAGCCTACGCAACCCTACCTCTCCCACCCCCATCCGGGGCAGGAACCACGCTTTGCCGATTATGCCCGTCTGGCCCGTGTGCCGGAATGGAATACCGGCCGTATGGAGACCGAAGCATGACCTACCATACGGCTCAGGGCGCGCTGGATGCCGCCATTGCGCAGGCCAACCAGCAGCAGGCCATGGCGTCCGACCCCACGGCATCGGTTTTTGTGTCCGCCTCTGCGGGGAGTGGCAAAACCAAACTGCTGATAGACCGCCTGCTCCGGCTGATGCTGCCACGGGTGGAAGCGGGGGGTGACGTTGTACCCGGCAGCGACCCTGCGCGCATTCTGTGCCTGACCTTTACCAAGGCTGCCGCGGCGGAAATGGCTATTCGCCTGCAAACCCGCCTTGGCCGGTGGGTGACCCTGCCGGATGACCGGCTGAATGCGGAACTGGCCGCTCTGGCCGTGCCCTGCACCCAGCAGACCCGGCGCAAGGCGCGCGCCCTGTTTGCGGAGGTGCTGGACCTGCCCGGTGGCATGCGTATTGGCACTATTCATGCCTTCTGCCAGTCGCTCCTGCGGCGCTTTCCGCTGGAAGCCGCCATGAACCCGCATTTTACGGTTATGGAGGAAACAGACGCGGCTCTGGCGTTGCAGGGCTGTGTGGAGAGTGTTCTGGGCGGGCAGCCCGCCAGCACGGTGGCTCCGCTGGCCGGGCAGATCGGGCTTGGAGATTTTATTGCCCTTGCGGGCATCTTGCGGCGCAATGAGCACGCACAGGCCGTGCGTGCACGCGTAAGCGCTCACCCCGAACAGGCGGAAGGTCTCATGTGCCGGGTGCTGGCTTTGCCGGAAACAGCGCTCAGGCAGCCCGATGAGGCTTTTCTACTGGCCGCTTGCACCGGGTTTGCGGCCGAGCCTACCCTGCGCGCGGGCCTGCGGGCCATGGCGGAGGAAGGATCGGCCACAGTCAAGACCAACGCACTCGCCCTGTTGGACTGGCTGGCCCTGCCCCCCACGGAGCGTGCCGCGCAATGGGCGGTATGGCGCAACGGGTTGCTGACCAAGGATGGCAAACTGCGCAGCCGTGGCCTGCTCTCGGCCAAACTGGCAGAAAAATATACCGATCTGGCCGATGCGCTGCAAAAGGAGGCCGAGCGCATACTGGCAGTGGAGGAGGGCATGAACGCCCGCCAGCTGGCCCGCCTTGGTGTGGCCCTGCTCAAAATGGCGGCCCCCGTGGCCAGCATGTTTGACCAGCGCAAGGCCATGCAGGGCCAGATGGAGTATGATGACCTGATCCACCGTACACTCCTGCTCCTGCGTGAGCCGGGGGCCGCATGGGTGCTGTACAAGCTCGATGGCGGCATAGACCATCTGCTACTGGACGAGGTGCAGGATACCTCCCCCCAGCAGTGGCGCATTGCAGGGGACCTGACCGAAGAGTTTTTTGCAGGTGAAGGCGCACACGCGGCGGAGGAAGGCCCCAGAACGGTTTTTGCCGTGGGGGACTACAAACAGTCCATCTACCGTTTTCAAGGCGCAGACCCGGACGAGTTCCGGGCATGGCGGGCTACATTCAAACAGCGTGCGCAGGCGGCGGACCTGCCCTGGCGGGAGCCGGAACTGACCGTCTCCTTCCGTTCCACAGCGCCGGTCCTGCAACTGGTTGATGCGGTTTTTGCCGACCCACAGGCCGCGCGTGGCGTGGCGGAGGAGCAGGGCCGCCCCCTGCGCCACATTACGGCCCGCCCCGGTCAGGGGGGGCGGGTGGAACTCTGGCCTCTGGCGGAGGCACAGGATGCGCAGGACAGCATAAGCCCGTGGGAACCAGCCGCAGTGAACGCCACCCGGCAGAGCCCACGGCAAAAACTGGCGGATGCGCTGGCCAGCACCATTGCGCGTGAACTGGCAGCCCCCCCCCAGCCGGGGCAAAAACCGCTGACACCGGCGGACGTGCTGGTGCTGGTGCCGCGCCGCTCCTCCTTTGTGCCGCTGCTGGTGCGCGCCCTTAAGGGGCACAACATTCCCGTGGCCACACTGGTGCGCACGGGCCTGGCCGACCAGCTTGCGGTGCAGGACCTTATGGCCCTGTGTGCTGCGCTCCTGCTCCCGCAGGATGACCTGACACTGGCCTGTGTGCTGACCTCCCCGCTGGGTGGCCTGTCCGATGACAGCCTGATGGCCCTTGCCGTAGGGCGCTCCCCCGGTGCCCCCCTGTGGACCATCCTGCGTGAGCGCCATGCGGAGCAGGCGGACTGGACGCAGGCCTGGCAGATGCTCAATGCCCTGTTTGGCCGGGTGGATTACCTTACCCCGTATGAACTGCTGTGCGCGGCTCTGGGCCAGCAGGGCGGGCGAGCACGCCTGCTGGCGCGGCTGGGGCCAGAGGCCGCGGAACCAATAGACGAGCTGCTCTCCGCCGCGTTGCGTTATCAGGAGCAGCACCCACCTTCTCTTCAGGGGTTTGTGCATTGGCTCAGACATTCGCAGGAGAGTGTCAAGCGCGAGGCAGAGGCCGGTGGCAATGCCGTGCGGGTCATGACCGCGCATGGCTCCAAGGGGTTGCAGGCCCGGCTGGTTATTCTGCCCGATACGGTGGGTCTGCCCCGGTTTGAGGATAGGCTGTTCTGGAGCACGGACAAAAAAACAGGGGTGCAGGTGCCCATTTATGTGCCGCGCAACGCCCTGTCGGTCGGGTTGACCCGCAGCCTGTACGAAACCCTGCGTGAAAAGACGATAGAGGAATACAACCGCCTGCTCTACGTGGCCCTGACCCGCGCGGCGGACAGGCTGATCGTGTGTGGCTGGAAACCCGGCCGCACCGTACCACCAGAAAGCTGGTACGAGTGCTGCCGCCTTGGTTTTGAGCGCGCAGGTGCCCAGCCGCGCGACTGGAGCGTGGGGGACTGGTCGGGCAGGATTTTGGTGCTGGAGGAGCACGCAGCCCCCGCCAGCCTGTCCGCCCCCGCAGCCCCTGTTGCGTCTGCCGCGCAGGATGCCCCCGTTCTCCCGCCGCTCCCCGGCTGGATGGGGCAGGCTCCGCATTGGCGGCCCGGCCTGCCGGAAGCGGAAGGACCACTGGCCCGGCCACTGGCCCCAAGCCGGCCGGATGATACCATGCTTGGCCCGCTCCCCCCCGCGCGTTCCCCGCTGGATGTGGCGGCCATTACCCCGCTCAAGGCGCGGGAGGCCGCCTTGCGCAGGGGGAATCTGGTGCATGCGCTTTTGCAGTTCCTGCCCGACCACCCTGCCAGTGCGCAGGAGCAGCTTGCCACGGACTGGCTGGCCCGCCCGGCATCGGGGTTGTCCACGCCGGAGGCCGCCCGGCTTGCCGCACAGATTGTGGCAGTGCTGCGTATGCCCGCACTGGTGGACCTGTTTGCCCCCCATGCCCGGGCGGAGCAGCGGCTGGCGGGTATTGCTGGCGGGCAGGTTATTGTGGGGCAGGTGGACCGCATGTGTGTCATGCCTGACCGGGTTATTGTGTGCGATTACAAAAGTGGTCGTCACGCGCCCTCCACGGTGGAGCAGACGCCGGTGCTGTACCTGCGCCAGATGGCGGCGTACCGCGCCCTGCTGCAAGGGTTGTGGCCGGGGCGGGAGGTTGTGTGCGTGCTGGTCTGGACCGAACTGCCCCGTGCCGACCGGCTGCCGGAGCACCTGCTGGACAAGCATGCTCCGCAACCTTGCGCGGGCGTGGCATCTTGACCACGGCGCAGGCCACCTTAAGTGTTAGCTAAGCCCGGTCTGCTGGTGCACACTCTGTGCAGTGCCCGCAGACCTGTTAACTAGGACAGCATGGGGTGCGCAGGCACCCGGTAGTTAAGGAAAACATGTCATGAGTGAACATACGCTTGCTGTCAGCGATTCCAGCTTTGATGCTGACGTGCTCAAGGCGTCTGGCCTTGTTCTGGTCGATTTCTGGGCCGAATGGTGCGGCCCGTGCAAAATGATCGGCCCGGCACTGGAAGAAATCGGCAAGGACATGCAGGGCAAGGTAACGGTTGCCAAGGTCAATATTGACGACAACCCCGTAACCCCCAACACCTACGGTGTGCGGTCCATCCCCACCCTTATGCTGGTGCGTGATGGCAAGGTTGTGGACACAAAGGTTGGCGCACTGCCCAAAAGCCAGCTTAAGGCATGGGTTGAAGGCGCGCTGTAAGCGACACCCATACGCGCAGGTGGTGCACGTTCAAACGCGTGCCCGCCTGCGTGGATATGGCCTCGTTTTTTCATAATCACTTGGCAGATTGGCGCCGCCCGCGTAATGCAACCACGCAGGCGGGCTGGGTCCGCATCGTTAGTCTCGTGCAGTCACAGGGTTCAAAATGAGCTGGATCACCGAATACGTCCGTCCTAAAATCCGCGGTCTTCTGCGCCGTGATGTGCCGGATAACCTGTGGACCACCTGTGATTCGTGCTCCCAGATGGTCCTGACCAAGGAGCTGCGCAAGGCGCAGAATGTCTGCCCCCATTGCGGGCACCACATGCGCGTGCTGGTGAATGACCGGCTGGCATGGACCTTTGATAACGGTGAGTTCACCCGTATTGAACTGCCATTGGCCCCCGTGGACCCGCTCGGCTTCCGGGACCAGAAAAAATATACCGACCGCCTGAAAGATGCACGCGCCAAGAGCCATCTGGACGAGTCCCTTGTTGTCGCGCATGGCACCATTGGCGGGCATAACGCCGTTGTGGGCGTGATGGCGTTCGAGTTCATGGCTGGCACCATGGGGGCCGCCTTTGGTGAGCGGTTTGTGGCTGCTGCCCGTCTGGCCATCCTGCAAAAATCCCCGCTGGTGGTGTTTACCGCCTCCGGTGGTGCACGCATGCAGGAAGGGGTGCTGAGCCTGATGCAGATGCCCCGCACAACCGTTGCGGTGCAGATGCTGCGTGATGCGGGCCTGCCGTACATTGTGGTGCTGACCAACCCGACAACGGGTGGTGTTACGGCCTCCTTCGCTATGCTGGGGGATGTGCAGATCGGTGAGCCCAATGCCCTGATCGGTTTTGCCGGCCCCCGCGTTATTCAGGACACGGTGCGCGAAAAACTGCCCGAGGGCTTCCAGCGTTCCGAATATCTGGTTGAGCACGGTATGCTCGACATGGTTGTGGCCCGTAAGGATATGTCCGCCACCCTGTCGCGCCTGATCGGCCTGCTTACCCATGCTCCGGCCGATGTTAAGGCTCCCCCGCCCAAGCCCGTTGCAGCACCTGCTGCGGCAGCCGAGTAAGCCCCTCCGTGGGTCAGGTGCAGGCTGGGGAGAGAGCCCCGGTGCCCGAATTTACCGGTCGCACGGGGGAGGTTCTGCAACGGCTGAACCATCTTTACCCCGCGCTGATCGACCTCTCCCTCGGGCGGCTGGAGGCTCTGCTGGCCCGTCTGGGGCACCCGGAGCGCAAGCTGCCGCCGGTTGTTCATGTGGCCGGTACCAATGGCAAGGGCAGCACCTGTGCGACCCTGCGTGCCATAGCCGAGGCAGCCGGGTGGCGTGTGCATGTCATGACATCCCCGCATCTGGTGGATGTAACCGAGCGGTTCCGTGTGGCAGGCAAGCTGGTCAGCGAAGCTGAACTTGTGGCCACGCTGGAGGAAATCGAACGCATCAACAATGGTGCCCCCATTACCGTGTTCGAGGTGCTGACCGCTGCAGGCTTTATGCTGTTTGCCCGCCACCCGGCGGAACTGGCCATTATTGAGGTCGGTCTTGGTGGGCGGTACGATGCTACCAATGTGCTGGAACACCCCGCAGCCTGTATTGTGACCTCCATCTCGCGCGATCATGAGGCTTTTCTGGGGGATTCTCTGGCAGCAATCGCGGGGGAAAAAGCGGGTATTTTCAAACCCGGTGTGCCAGCGGTTACGGGCTGCCAGCCTGCCGAGGTCATGCAGGTTCTACAGGAACAGGCGCAGGCTGTGGGGGTTGTTCTGGCCCGCCGTGGCGTGGAATGGACGATTGCGCCCCAGCCCCCCCAGGACAATGCGGACAAACCCGCCGGGCTATGCCTGAACGATGCCAAAGGCATGCTTGCGCTGCCTATGCCCGCCCTGACCGGCCCGTGGCAGATGGAAAACGCCGGTCTGGCGGTGGAGGCTCTGCGCCTGTCCGGGCTGGATGTGCCACAGGCTGCATGGCAGGGTGTGGGGCAGGTGCAATGGCCTGCCCGCATGCAGCGCCTGCACGGCAAACTGGCGGCCATGCTGCCCGCCGGATGGGAATTGTGGCTCGACGGAGGGCACAACCCCGGAGCCGGTGCCGCTCTGGCGCAGGAACTGGGCCGCTGGAAAGACCAGCCCCTGCACATACTGGTGGGGATGAAGCAGACCAAGGACGCCTCGGGCTTTCTCGGTCCGATTTTGCCTTATGCGGATGACCTGTGGGCCATTTGTGAGCCCGAGCAGCATCTGGCCCTGCCTGCGCAGGCTATTGTGGACGCATCGGGGGGCAAGGCCCATACCGGCCCCACGCTTGCCCGCGCGCTGAGCGCACTGGCCGCCAATGCGGCAACCAGCCCCCAACCCGCACGCGTACTGATCTGTGGCAGCCTGTATCTGGCGGGTGTGGCGCTCCGGCAGGATGGCTGGGTCATGACATAAGACCTGCCGCTCTGGTGGCAGTGGCAAATGCCTGAGTGGTCAGGTGCGAACAGTTTTTTACGGGAAAGAATGGTGCCCCCATTCAGATTTGAACTGAAGACCTACCGCTTACAAGGCGGTTGCTCTACCACTGAGCTATAAGGGCACATGCACATATTCTGCGCTAAGGCCGGACTATAAGCGATAAAAGGGTAAGAGCGTCAAGTCCTGTTTTTTGGAATAATCGCGGTTTTTTTGGCCCATACACATATTGCATCGTTTTCGTGGGTGGCGCATCTAGGCGGACATGCCGCACGTTTCCCCAAGCCCCGCTCCCGCCCTGTTTCTGCACGATAGCCAGCGCCGCGCGACCGTGCCGTTCCAGCCGCTCGATCCCGCGCATATCAAGGTCTATTACTGTGGTCCCACGGTGTATGATCTGGCCCATATTGGCAACCTGCGCGCCATGCTTACGGCGGATGTGCTGGTCAGGCTGCTGCGCACGCTCTACCCCCGTGTTACATTCGTGCGCAATATTACCGATGTGGATGACAAGATTACCGCCCGCGCCCGTGCCAATGGGGAAGATATTGGCGCGCTCACCCAGCGCACCACGGCGGAGTTTCATCAGGATCTGGCATCCCTTGGCGTGCTGCCCCCCGACATAGAACCCCGCGCGACCCATAATATTGGCGAGATGCAGGCCATGATCGCCCGGTTGATTGAAAACGGGCACGCATACGCAGCACAGGGGCATGTGCTGTTTTCGGTCGGGTCGTTCCCTTCCTACGGAGCACTTTCCGGCCGTAACCCGGACGAGCTGGAAGCGGGCGCACGTGTGGAAGTGGCACCCTACAAAAAAGCACCGGGTGACTTTGTGCTGTGGAAACCATCAGATGCAGACCAGCCGGGGTGGGATAGCCCGTGGGGCAGGGGGCGTCCGGGGTGGCATATTGAATGCTCGGCCATGTCGCACCGTTATCTGGGCGATAGTTTTGATATTCATGGCGGTGGGTCGGACCTGCTTTTCCCGCATCATGAGAACGAACGCGCGCAAAGCCTGTGCTGCTTCCCGCATAGCCAGTTTGCCAATTACTGGGTGCATAACGCCATGCTTTTGGTGGAAGGTGAGAAAATGTCCAAGTCACTGGGCAATTTCCTGACCATCCGCGATGTGCTGGCGCAGGCTCCGGCGGAGGCATTGCGCCTGCTGCTGCTGGGCACGCATTACCGCTCCACCCTGAATTACACGCAGGCCGGGCTGAATGAGGCCCGCAAGACGCTGGACCGGTTCTACCGCGCCCTCTCCAGCGTGCCGGATGTGCCCGCAGCCCCTGTGCCGCAAACCGTACTGACCGCACTGGAGGAAGACCTGAATACCCCCAAAGCCATTGCCGAACTGCATGTGCTGGCGAACCAGGCCATGGGCGGGGACCGCGAGGCCGCAGGCGCGCTCAAAGCCGGTGGGGCGTTAATGGGTCTGTTGCAGGGGGACCCGGCGCAGTGGTTCCGTGGAGAGTCTTCCGCCGAGGAAGATGCCGCGATTGAAAACCTGATAACAGAGCGGCTGGCCGCCAAAAAAGCGCGGGATTTTGCAAGGGCCGATGCCCTGCGCGACCAGTTGCAGGCACAGGGTATTGTGCTGGAAGATACAAAAGACGGCACAAACTGGAGGCGCGCATGACCGGGCGGGATGGCGGGGCACCGCTGGAGCCTTTGGGCAACACACCTGTTGTTATTCTGGTCAGGCCGCAAATGGCCGAGAACATTGGCACCACGGCCCGTGCCATGGCCAATGGTGGCCTGTTCCACCTGCGCCTTGTCAGCCCGCGTGATGGCTGGCCGCAGGACAGGGCATGGCGCACGGCCTCGGGTGCAGACAGGATTCTGGAAGCCGCCACGGTGCATGACAGTGTGGATGACGCCATAGCCGACCTGCACCATGTGTACGCCACCTGCCCACGGCCGCGCCATATTGTAAAAACGGTCATGACCGCGCGTGGCGGTGCGGCGGAACTGCGTGCGGCAACCCAGCGCGGGCTCAAGGTCGGGCTGATGTTCGGCCCCGAACGCGCCGGGCTGGATAACGAGGACATGGCACGCGCGGACGCGCTGATCCGCTACCCGCTTAACCCGACCTTCATGTCGCTCAATCTGGCGCAGGCGGTCATGATCATGGCGTATGAATGGTGGATGGCGGCAGACGCAACACCCCCCCGCACGCTCATGACCAACGAGACCCACGTAGCCACCAAAGGTGAGCTTGAGAACTTTATGAGCCATCTTGTGCGCGAGCTGGATGGATGCGGCTTTTTGCGGAACGCGCAAAAACGCCCCGGTATGGTCCGCAACCTGCGGCACTTTTTTACGCGTGGGGAAGTTACAGAGCAGGAACTGCGCACCCTGCATGGTGTTGTGCGCGAACTGGCACACCCCCGCCGGACGGAGGACTGACCACCCCGCAAGGGGGCGGTTGGCCCCTATCCGTCGCAGGTTATGCAGCGGGTAGGGGGTTGCGGGTGCGGCCTGCTGTTACAGCCCACACCCGGTTACCGCGCAGGTGTTAGTCTGCGGCCAGTGCCATGTGCTGCTGGCTCATGGCGCGGGTTACGTGGTCTTCCACCGCAGCGGTAATCTTGTCTGCCTGTTTGGCAAAAATATGATCCGCTTCGGGGTAAACACGGTAGTCCACTGCAACACCTTTCTGGGTGTTCAGCTTATCAACCAGTTTGTGGATGGCGGGCTCGGGGGCCATGTCATCCTTGCCACCGGCAATCATCAGCCCGCCGCACGGGCAGGGGGCCAGAAAGCCGAAGTCATAATGGGCGGCTGGCGGGGCAATGCTGATCCAGCCGGTAATTTCTGGCCGGCGCATCAGCAGCTGCATGCCCACGAACGCCCCGAATGAATACCCTGCAATCCACAGACCGCTGGCGTTGGGGTTGATCATCTGCATCCAGTCAAGGGCTGCTGCGGCATCGGAAATTTCGCCAATGCCCCCGTCAAACCGCCCCTGCGAGCGGCCAACCCCACGGGAATTGTAGCGCATGACGGAAAAGCCCATGTTCTCGAACGTGCGGTACAGGGCGTATGTAATCCGGTTGTTCATGGTGCCGCCGTGCAGCGGGTGGGGGTGCAGCACGAGGGCAAGCGGGGCGTTGGGCTCGTTTGAGTGGTGATAACGTCCTTCAAGACGTCCATCCGGGCCGGCAAACATAACCTCAGGCATGTAGGTTCCGCTTGATCTGGGAAGGGCGTCCGCGGGCATGACGCTTCCGGGTTTGATAATTGCCCCGGCGGGGAACGATGCCACGTTCCGGGTCGGAGCATGCGGGCAGACCAAAGGCCCGCAAACTTTAACTCTCAGTCAGCCTGTCTCCCTTTTCCGTTTCTGGGGGAAAACGGAAAAAGGAGCGCATTACAGACACATGGTGTCCGTCCCACGACCAGAAAAGGGTGTGCGGCACACTCCGGCGTTGACCTTGCGCAAAACGCAGGCATAATCGTGCGGGCTGTTGTCCGTGAATGCTGCGTATGCGGGAAAACCCGTTTCCAGCCTGCCGTCTCCATTGTGCCCTGTGGTGCTGACCATACGGCACTCTATAGCGGCTTGGGGGCCAGAATTTCCACATAAATCGTGACAATGGCCGTACTGCACGGCCTGCAAAAAGCGCAGTTCTGGTATGGTTACGGGTAGAAAAAAAGCATGAATGATAAAACAGACGATAGGGCAAAGGATTTTCCTCAACCCGTCTATCTGGATGCCAACGCGACCGAACCCTTGCGGCCCCAGGCGCGTGCAGCCATGCTGGAGGCGGCGGACCTTACGGGGAATCCATCTTCCGTGCACCATGCGGGGCGGCGCGCACGCGCCGTGCTGGAGGAGGCGCGCAACACGGTAGCGCACCGGCTTGGTGTGGCTCCGCTCAACTGCGTGTTCACCTCTGGCGGCACGGAGGCCAATGTGCTGGCCATGCACGGGTTTGGGCAGGGGCGGCGTTTTCTGGTTGGTCGCACCGAGCATGATGCCGTGCGCAAGGGTGTGCCCGATGGGGCAGACCGGGCATGGCTGGAGGTGGACAGCCACGGGCAGGTTCGTCTGGACCTGCTGGAGGCAGCCCTGAGTGCGCCGGGCGCGCCCGCCTTTGTCTGCCTCATGCTGGCTAATAACGAAACAGGCGTGCTCCACCCCATGGCCGAGGTTGCCCGCCTGTGCCGCCAGCATGGTGCGCATCTGCATGTGGACGCCGTGCAGGCCGCAGGCCGCATGGCTGTGAATGTGGAAGAGCTGGGGGCGGATAGTCTGGCCTGCTCCGGTCACAAAATGGGTGGGCCAAAAGGGGCTGGTGCCCTGCTGTTGCGCGGCCCTGCCCCAAGGCCACTGGCCCCGGTGTTTGAAGGCGGCGGGCAGGAGCAGGGGCGCAGGGGTGGCACCCAGCCCCTGCCCGCCATAGCAGGTCTTGCCGCAGCGTTGTGTGATGCTCTGGACAACCCACGTGATCTGGCCCCCCTGCGCAACCGGCTGGAGCAGGCTGCACAGGCCGCAGGAGCCCTGGTGTGTGGCGCCGGGGCTCCACGGCTGGGCAATACGGCATCCCTTGTACTCCCCGGTCGGCGCGCGCAGGGGCAGCTTATGCGGCTGGACCTGGACGGGCTTTGTGTTTCCGCAGGTTCGGCCTGTTCATCGGGCAAGGTAGCGTTCTCCCATGTGCTGGAGGCCATGGGGCTGGGGGAACAGGCGGGGCAGGCCATACGCGTGTCCCTGCCATGGAACGTGCGGGAGGCGGATGTGGAGCGGTTTGTGCAAAGTTACGCACGCATGGCGGCCGGGGCTGGTCTGGCTCTGGCGCAATAGGGGGGCGGGTATGGCGGCATTGTATTTTGACCACGCGGCAACCACGCCATGCGACCCGCGCGTGCAGGCGGTTCTGCTGCGCGCTCTGGCGGAGGAAAACGGCAACCCGCATAGCACCACCCATGCCAGCGGCACCCGGGCGGCCCATATGGTGGAACATGCCCGCGCGCAGGTTGCTACCCTGTTGGGGGTAGAGGCGCGTGAGATTGTTTTTACCTCGGGGGCGACCGAGTCCAATAACCTTGCCATCAAGGGAGCGGCACGGCATCTGGCGGCACAGGGCAGCCCGCGCCGCCGGGTTATAACTGTCGCGACCGAGCATAAATGCGTACTGCAAAGTGTGGCGGATCTGGCGCATGAAGGGTTTGAGCCGGTTGTTCTGCCGGTTAACTCCCTTGGGCAGGTGGAGCCGGAGGTGCTGGCCCGTGCTTTGGCAGAGGCCCCCACGGCTGTTGTGTCCATTGCCGCGGCTAATAACGAAACCGGGGTTCTGCAGGACCTTGCCACGCTGGGTGCGCTGGTCGCGCAGGCGGGGGCGCTGCTGCATACCGATCTGGCGCAGGCGGCAGGTAAAATTGCGCTGGACCTGCACGTCCTGCCCGTGGCTCTGGCCTCCATTTCCAGCCATAAGCTGTATGGGCCAAAGGGGGCGGGGGCCCTGTTTGTACGCCGCCGCCCGCGTGTGCGCCTGACCCCCCTGTTCTCTGGTGGTGGGCAGGAGCGGGGGCTGCGTTCTGGCACCCTGCCGGGCTTTTTGCTGGCAGGATTTGGGGAAGCCTGCCAGATTGCCAGCACGGATATGGCGCGTGATGGCGCGCATCTGGCCGAAGTGCAGGCGGTGTTTCTGGCCCGTCTGGGTCCGCAGTTGCCCGGGTGTGTGGTCAATGCGCAGGAGGCTGTGCGTCTGCCGGGTATTTTCAGCCTGCGCCTGCCGCCTGACCTGCGCGCGGCAGAGGTTCTGGCGGTTATGCCCGGGCTTGAGGTTTCCCTTGGTTCGGCCTGCTCTTCGGCCGAACTGGCCCCCTCCTACGTGCTGGAGGCCATGGGGTTGAGCTTTGATGAAGCAGGAAGAAGCTTGCGTCTGTCCCCCGGACGTTTTACCTCCACCGCCGAAGCAGAACGCGCGGCGGACAGTCTGGCACAGGCTGCCCTGCAGGTGCGGGCCACACCCCGGCGGCCCATGCCCGCAGCCTAAGGCCCGGACCATACAGGCCGCCGCCGCCATGATATTTTTTGGCAGGATGAAAACCAATGCCCCAGATGACGTTTGTTGAGCAGGACGGAACAGAACGCACGGTCGATGCCCCGGTTGGCCTGTCCGTGCTGGAAATTGCCCATAAGCACGATGTGGACCTTGAGGGCGCGTGCGAGGGATCGCTGGCCTGCGCGACCTGCCACGTTGTGGTGGACCCCGCATGGGCGGACCGGTTGGATGCCCCGACCGATGATGAAGAAGACATGCTCGACCTTGCGTTCGGGCTGGAAAAAACCTCGCGCCTTGGCTGCCAGATTGTCATGACCGAAGCCCTTGATGGTCTGGTCGTGCGCCTGCCCAGCAAGGCCTGATACAAAAAGGGAAGGAAAGCCCGCCCATGCGTATTCTTGTTGCCATGTCCGGAGGGGTGGATAGTTCCGTGGTGGCTGCCCGCCTTTTGGAAGAAGGGCACGAGGTTGTGGGCGCGACCCTTCAGCTCTACGATTCCAGAGGGGCGGCCAAAAAGGGCGCGTGCTGTGCGGGGCAGGACATCCGCGACGCCCGCGCCGTGGCCGACCGTCTGGGATTCCCGCATTATGTGATTGATGCGGAACGCCGGTTTCAGGATAGCGTGATCGAGCGCTTTGCCGATGCCTATGCGGCGGGGGAAACCCCGGTCCCCTGTGTTGCGTGCAATCAGGGCGTCAAGTTTACCGACCTGCTGGGACTGGCGAAGGAAATCGGGGCCGATGCCATGGCCACCGGCCATTACGTTCGCCGTGTGGAAGGCCCGCAGGGTGCGGAACTGCACCGCCCGGTGGACGAGGCGCGTGACCAGAGCTGGTTCCTGTTTGCCACGACACGCGACCAGCTTGATTTTTTGCGCTTCCCTCTGGGTGACATGCCAGACAAGGCCGCCGTACGGCGCGAGGCCGAGCGGTACGGGCTGGTTGTGGCAGGCAAGCCAGACAGCCAGGACCTGTGCTTTGTCAGCGATGGTTCCTACGTGGATCTGGTGGAGCGCATGCACCCCGAAATGGCCGGTCCGGGCGAGATTGTGGACCAGTCCGGCCATGTTGTGGGCGCGCATGAGGGCGTGATGCGCTTTACCGTGGGCCAGAGCAAACGGCTGGGGAATGCCGCCCGCCTGCAGGGCGAACGCCAGATGGTGGTGGGCGTGGAGCCGGGCCGCAAGCGTGTTATTATTGGCCCGCGTGCGCATGCGTTTGTCAGCTCCCTGTCCGTGCGGGATGTCAATTGGCTGCTGGACCCCCCGGCTGAAGGCCTTGTCTGCAAGGTACAGATGCGTGCGCGTGAAGAGCCGCGCACGGCCCGTGTGGTCCCAACCCCCGATGGCGCAACCGTGCTGCTGGACGAACCCGCCATGCCCGCCCCCGGTCAGGCCTGTGTGTTTTATCAGGGGAGCCGTATTCTGGGCGGCGGGTTTATCCGCCGGACGGACCAGCAGACTACGGCTTAAACAGAACAGGAGAGCACGCACATGGCGGAAGGTCGTCTGGTTATTGGTACACAGCGTTATTCGTCATGGTCCCTGCGCGGCTGGCTGTGTGTGCGTCTGGCCGGGCTGGATGTGGGGGTGGAGGTTCTGCCGCTGGCCGGTGCAGGGCAGACCGCAGCCCTTAAAACCCTCTCGCCCAACGGGTGCGTACCGTATCTGGAACACAGGGGGGCCGTGGTGTGGGACTCGCTCTCCATTGCTGAATACTGTGCCGAGCACCACGCCTTTTTATGGCCGGAGGACCGGGCTGCGCGGGCATGGGCGCGCTCGGTAGCGGCGGAAATGCACTCCGGCTTCAGGGCCGTGCGTTCTGCCCTGCCCATGAATCTGGGCCGTAATCGCCCGCTGGCCGCGCCTCTGGCCGAAGATGTGCACAAGGATATAGCGCGCATTAACGCCATCTGGACCGAAGGGGCCGGCCGGGGCGGGCCGTTCCTGTGCGGGTCGGGCATGGGGAATGCGGATGCCATGTTTGCCCCTGTTGTCTGCCGTTTTCTGTCCTACGATGTGCCGGGGCTTTCCAGCACGGCGCAGGCTTACATGCAGGCCGTGCGCCAGCATCCGCTGATGGTGGAATGGTATGCTGCTGCTGCGCGTGAGCCGGTGGAATGGCAACTGGATATGTACGAAACCCTGGCCTGAACACACCATGGCGGGTAGCAGGGCAGCAGGCATGAGCGTGCGCAACCCGCAGCAGGGCAACGGAATGGGTGGTTCCCCCGCAGTGTCCACTCCCCCCTTGCGGGTGCTGACTGTTCTACCCCCGCGTGAATGTTTTGCCCCTGATGAGGCCGGGGCCATAGCCCTGCTGGTGCACCGCATGGCCGGGGCGGGCGAAGTGGTGGCGGGCAGCCCCCCCGCAACCAGCCCGTATGATGATGTACCTTTTGCGCCCGTGCCGCCTGTTCTGTTCCCGTTCAGCCATGCGGGGCGTTACCGGGCGGGCGTAGTGCGGCTGGTTCGCAGGCTGCGCCCCGATCTGGTGGAGGTGCATAACCGCCCGGATCTGGCGTGGGCCATAAGCCGGCGCTTTCCCCACCTGCCGCTGGTGCTGGTGCTGCATAATGACCCGCGCAGTATGCGCCTGATCAAAACGGCCCGTAAGCGCATGCTGCTGGCCCGCAGGGTGGCTGTTGTTGTGGTGTCCGAGTGGTTGCGGAACCGTTTTCTGGAGCAGGGCGTGCAGGCGCAGGTTAGCGTGCTGCCCAATGGGCTGGACCTTGCAGCATTGCCCGCCCCCGCTCCTGTAAGGGACAATCTTGTGCTGTTTGCTGGCCGCGTTGTGGCAGACAAAGGGGTGGATGCCTTTGTGCAGGCCTGCGCCACCCTGCTGCCCCGCTACCCCACATGGCGGGCGCAAATTATAGGGGCAGACAGGTTTGGCTGTATGTCCCCCCAAACCGAATTCCTGAGCAGAATACAGGCGCAGGCTCAGGCCGCAGGGGTGCAGATGCTAGGCTACCAGCCCCATGCGCAGGTTTTGCAGGCCATGAGTCACGCGGCCATTGTGGCCGTGCCCAGCCGGTGGGCCGAACCTTTTGGCATGGCCGCACTGGAGGCCATGGGCTGTGGGGCCGCGTTGGTGACATCACGCAAAGGGGGGCTGCCCGATGTGGCCGGGCAGGCAGCACTTTACGCCAACCCCGATGACCTGCCTTCCATGGTGGAGGCACTTGACCGTCTGATGTCCGATACCGAACTGCGCAGCCGCATGGGGCAGGCCGGGCGTGTGCGGGCACAGATGTTTGATAGTGCAGTGCTCCGCACCAGACGCCACAACCTGCATGCAAGGCTTGTGCAGGTCTGGCCCGATACAGGAGCACTCGGGCAGCTTTAAGGGGCGGTGTGCCGTGGAGTGGGGTTTTCAGCCCTGTTCGGTTGCGCGCCAGCCGCAGGCGTGCAGGGCGGGGCGCATGCCCGCGCGTGGGGGTGCGGTTACGGTAACACCGTTATCAATGGGTAGGTACAGGCTTCTGGCAAGCAGGTGCAGCCCGGCCGCGTGGGGCTTGCCGTAAAGCGCGTCCCCCACAATGGGCCAGCCCATGGCGGCACAATGGACACGGGCCTGATGGGTGCGCCCGGTTTCCAGCTCCAGTTCCAGCCAGCTTGTCTGCCCGTCCCGGCCCAGAACCCGCCATGTGGTGGCCGCAGGAGCCCCCTTGTCCGCCACCTGCACGGACCAGCCCGCTCTGGTGCTGGTTTTAAGCAGTGGCAGGTTAATCCGCCCGGTGGGTGCCTGTGGTCCACCATCCACCACGGCCCAGTAGGTTTTGCGTGCGGTTTTGTTTGCAAAGGCTGCCTGCATGGCCAGCAGGGGCTGTTTGCGCAGGGCTATGGCAAGGCAGCCCGATGTATCCGCATCCAGCCGGTGGGCAAGCCATGGGCCATCCTTGCGGCGGGAAAGCTGGGGGAACCAGTCCTCCACACAGGCACCCCCACCGGGGCCGGTGTGCACGGGCAGGCCCGCGGGCTTGTCAAGAATAACCACATGGCTGCTCTGGTAGAGCAGGGGGGGCAGGGAGGCAGGCATACGGGGTTTTAGTCTTCTTCGCGGTTGGAGCCGATCAGCACCTTGCGGCGGCCGACATTGTCTGCCCTGCTGATAATTCCTTCCTTTTCCATCTGCTCAATCAGCTTGGCCGCGCGGTTGTAGCCAATGGACAGGTGGCGCTGGATGAAGGAGGTGGATGCTTTGCCCTCACGCGTGACAATGCTTACCGCCTCGCTGTACATGTCGGCTTCGGCGTTTTCGTTCCCGCTGGCACGGCTGCCAGCGCTGGAGGAGGAGCCTTCCTCCATGGGTTCGGCCAGAACGTCCTCATCATAAATGGGCTCGCCCTGTTCCTTGAGGAAGTTGACAACCTGCTCCACTTCGCTGTCGGCCACAAACGGGCCGTGCACGCGGGTAATGCGCCCACCACCCTGCATGAACAGCATGTCCCCCTGCCCCAGAAGCTGCTCGGCCCCCTGCTCGCCCAGAATGGTGCGGCTGTCGAACTTGCTGATCACCTGAAACGAAATACGGGTGGGGAAGTTGGCCTTGATGGTGCCGGTAATCACATCCACTGAAGGGCGCTGCGTTGCCATGATGACATGAATCCCCGCCGCGCGCGCCTTCTGGGCCAGACGTTGCACGCAGGCGTCAATCTCCTTGCCTGCGGTCATCATCAGGTCGGCCATTTCGTCAATAATGACCACAATATAGGGCATGGGGTCCAGGGCGACGGACTGTTCCTCAAACACCGGGTTGCCGGTTTCGGGGTCAAAGCCGGTCTGTACGCGGCGGACGACTACCTCCCCGTCTGCCCGGGCTTCGGCCGCACGGGCGTTGTAGCCTGCAATGTTGCGCACCTGCAGGTGGGCCATGGTGCGGTAGCGGCGGTCCATTTCCCGCACAACCCATTTGAGCGCGTTAACCGCCTTGGGGGGCTCGGTCACAACCGGGGTGAGCAGGTGGGGGATGCCATCGTAAATGGAGAGTTCGAGCACCTTGGGGTCAATCATGATCAGCCTGCATTCATCGGGCGAATGCCGGTAGAGCAGGGAGAGGATCATGGCGTTCACGCCAACCGATTTGCCCGAGCCGGTGGTGCCTGCCACCAGCAGGTGGGGCATGCGTGCAAGGTCGGAGAACATGGGTTCGCCCGCAATATCCTTGCCCAGCGCCAGCGGGAGCTGGCCTGTATCTTCCCGCCATGTGGGCTGGTTGAGCAGTTCGGACAGGTAAACCGTCTCACGCGTCTGGTTGGGAACTTCAATCCCCATCACGTTGCGGCCCGGCACGGTGGCAATGCGTACGCTCAGCACGGATAGCGAGCGCGCCACATCGTCCGCCAGCCCGATAATGCGGGCCGAGCGGATACCCGGTGCGGGCTCCAGTTCATACAGTGTTACCACGGGGCCAGCACTCATGCCCACAATGCGGCCCTGCACGCCGTAATCGGCCAGAACCTGCTCCAGCATGCGGGCGGTGGCGTTGAGCAACTCGGGCGAGGGGCCGGTATGGGCGTTGCTGGGGGCCGCGCGCAGCAGGCTCATGGGGGGGAGTTCCCACCCGCCCTTGCGGGTGGGGGTGCTGCGTTCGGGGGTAGCGTGCGTGCTTTCGGGCTGGCTTGCACCGGAGAACAGGCGGCCCAGCAACCCGCTTTTGGCGGGTTTTTCCGGTGCGGGGTGCGGTGTTGTGGCGGTGGGCAGGGTAAAGGCGGGTTCGGCCTTTGTGGCTGGCAGCGGGGTTATGGCCGTTGCCCGTGCAGGGGTGCCCGGCGGTGCATCCAGTGGTGCGGGGGTAAGGGCATGCGGGCTGTGCTGGCTGTTGTCCTGCGTGCCGTGCAGCACCAGTGCCGTGCCTGTGGCATGGTGGGTGGCGGGCTGCGGAGCGTGATAGGGGGCGAGGTCATGCTCGTCCTCTTCATCATCAAACAGGGGGCCGGAGGGCAGGGTGCTGCCATAAAATGCGTCTGCCGCAGGCTGGGCGGCCTGTGCGGTATAGGCGCTGGGCTGTGTGCTGGCTGCCGGGGCGGCGGGGTGTGGTTTGTGGCTGGCATAGTAGCGCACAAACCGCCTGCCCAGCCTGCCCGGCAGGCACACAACAAACACAAATGCCCGCCAGATGGCATACCATTCATCACGCCGCAGGCCGGTGCCAAGGGCAAGCAGAAGCCCGGCAAGCAGCCCGCCCAGCAGCCAGATAACCATGCCCCCCGCAGGCCCTATGGCGGCCATGCCCGCGGCAATGGAGGTCTGGGCAATGGAATGCCCGACACCCCCGCCAATACCGGCCTGTGTGGGCCACTCCATGTTGGGCAGGGCAGTAAACAGCAGCGGAATGGCGGCAAGCAGGGCCCCGGCTACGGGGAGCAGGCATAAAATGGCAGCCACCCGCATGCCAAAGACCATCCATGTTTCATGCCCAAGCAGGCGGTGGCCCATAAAGCGCCACCCCCATGCCAGCAGAATAAGCACCGGTACCGTGGCCCCCAGCCCGATTCCCTGCAACAGCGTATCGGCTACAAACGCGCCGGTTATGCCCAGCAGATTGGTAGGGGGCTGGTTGGTGGCGGTGTTAAAGGAGGGGTCGGTCGGGTTGTAGGTCAGCAGGGCTGCCAGCAGGGCACAGGCCAGAATGCAGAGCGCAATGCCGCCCCCTTCCTCCATGCGCAGGCGCAGGGTACTTTTGTGGGGGGCGGGGGAACTGGTGGTATTTAAAGGGCTTGTGCGCGCCAAGGGTGCCGGTCCTGACTCCAGAGGCCGCGCCTGTTCCCTGCATTGGGCAGGAATCGTGTGCGCGGGTGGTTGTAAAGGGTGACTGCTTTCTTCTTAGCAGCCCTGCCGCGTATTGCGAACCGCATCCTTTGCACAAGATTGCGGCCAGAGGCGGGCGGTGTTGAACCCATGTTAAAGAGGCATGCCCACAGGTGGGAGCATGGCCACCCGGCGTGACAGGCATGGGCGTATGGGGGGTGTACGGCTTGTTCCGCGGCGGGGGATCGACAATATTAGGCAGCTCATACCCATTATGCGGATACGGCTGGCACTTTGCGCCTTGGCCTGTGTGGGGTGTATGCCGCATGGGGCCGGGCAGTCTGGGGCGGGGCTGTGGTGGTCTGGGTAAGGGATTGTCGCGTGCACAGGCCGGTATCATGGCGGATGTCTGTTCCTTGTTTATCTTCCGCTCCAGGGTGTGCCGTGTGAATGGATGTAAGTAATTTGACCAGTGTTTTGCAGGCTATGCAGTCCTCCCCCTTCCTGCGGCATATGCTGGCACCCTGCTTTGTTCTGCAACAACCCGGTTCCGGGCGGCCTGTCTGTGTTCAGCCCGATGGGAGCATTGCCAGCTCTGCTGAACCGGTTGAGCCTGCTCAGGCATGGTTTTACGCCCGGTTTGCACTGGAACTGTCCGCCCTTGTGCGTGCCTGTTGCCCGCCTGCGGGGGCGGGTCTGGCGGAGGGGGTTAATGGGCAGCGCATGGCGCGCCTGCTGCTGGCTGCGGCAAGGGTTACGGCCTGTGCCTGGCAGACGGGGCCATTCTGCCCCCCCGGTGGGGCCGTGCCCATGCCATGTGCATGGGGGCATGGTCTGGCGGGGAGCACAGCGCCCGATGCCACCCAGCTTGCACGGTGCCTTCCGGAACTGGCTTTTTTTGTAGCTCCCGCCTTGCGCCCGCATGGGGTGGATGTGCCCGCTCTGCGGGCATGGGCCTGTGCCGCATGGCCGGGGTTGCAACCTGCGGAAGGGCTGGTTGTAAGCGGAGGGGACGAGCGGCTGGACCCCGGTGCGCAAACCGGCCTTAACCGGTATGGGTGCCAGCCTCTCCCCCGGTATGGGGAGCTGGATTTTTCTTCCTCCACCGCATCCACCCCAACACTGCCTGCGGCACGGGCCATGCATCAGGCGGCTACCCGGTTGATCCGCCTTGCGGTGGAGGGGCTGGGGGCCGAAGCCGTTGTGGAAGAAGCCAAGACCTTTCTGGCGGGGTTTTACCATCTGGATGGAGCCGGGCGGGTTGTGCTCGCGCCATCAGGGACCGACTGCGCTCTGGCCGCCACGGCGGTCATGGGGTTGTTGAACACACCGCTGACAACCATCGTCCCCGGTGTGGAAGAAACCGGGAGTGGCGTGCCGCTGGCGACCTGTGGCCGCCATTTTGCCCACCGCACCGCACGGGGGCTGGCTGTGCAGAAGGGCATGCCCATAGACGGGTTTATGCGGGATGCAGAGCATGTTGCGCTGGAACTGCGTGGCAGCAACGCGGAGCGTGTGCCCGATAACGCCCTGTTTGCCGCCTGCCAGCAGCATGTAGCCCGCGCGGTTGGGGCGGGGCGGCGCGTGCTGCTTTACATGCTGCATGTTTCCAAAACCGGGCAGCTTGTGTTGCCCGCCAGCAGGGTGCGCGCCCTGTGTGCGCAATACCCCGGTCAGGTGGATGTGCTGGTGGATGCCTGTCAGGCTCGCCTGCGGCCAGAGCTTGTGCGCCAGTACGGGGCGTGGGGCTGGGCGGTTATGGTTACGGGGTCCAAGTTTTTTACCGGCCCACCGTTTAGTGGCGCGCTGTTCCTGCCCGATAGCTGGCTGGCCCGCCTGCACGGCACAGCCTGCCTGCCCGCCGGTCTTGCGGCATATGCCTCGCGGGCTGAATGGCCGGACCTGCCTGCCTGCCGCACCCTGCCTGCGGGCCTGAACGCGGGCCTGTTCGTGCGCTGGAGTGGAGCACGGGCCGAAATGGAGGCATTTGCCGCCGTACCA
Organism: Acetobacter sp. ESL1128; assembly: GCF_058505085.1. Taxonomy (NCBI): domain Bacteria; kingdom Pseudomonadati; phylum Pseudomonadota; class Alphaproteobacteria; order Acetobacterales; family Acetobacteraceae; genus Acetobacter; species Acetobacter sp. ESL1128. The sequence continues at coordinate 80,713 of NZ_CP196369.1, forward strand.
GATGCGCAAAAGGCAGAGCGGTTGCAGCAGTTCATGCAGGGGGCCGCAGCCGCGCTGCGTGCCTGCCCGTTTGTGCGCCTGCTGCCCTCGGTGGCGTTGTCCACCCAGCCGGAGGCAGATGCGTGGGACAGCCTGCCGGGCATTTTTGCCTTTACTGTAATGCATGACGGTTGTGCGCTGGATTTTGCACAGGCCAGGCTGGTGCATGGCTGGCTGCTGGCGGATCTGACCCCCTACCTGCCCATGGACCTGCGGGGTGAGGAACGTGCCCTTGCGGCCCTGCCCTGCCATGTGGGGCAACCGGTTGCCCTGACCACGGCGCAGGGTGTTGAGGCAGGCATGGGCGCGCTTCGTGTTTCGGCCTCTGCACGGCATATTTCGGGCACGGGAGGGAGCTATGCGGCTGCCCCCGCCGTGGCAAAAGGGGTCTCCACGGCAGACCACTCCGTAGCGTGGATGCTGGCCAAGCTGGGCCTGATCCTGCGGTACTGGGCGGACCTTGCCCATGCACAGCCACCGTGCCACCCGCATGCGGCCCGTGCCAGCCTGTCCGGCGGTGGGTGTATGCCCGGGCAGGCCCCTGCTCTGGGCAGGCTGGGCATTTCTGCTCTTGCGCTCGGGCAAAGCTGATTCCACAACAGAGGCATGAGCGAACACATGATTGCCGAAAAAGCCTCATCCTCTTCTCAGGACCATTTTCTGGATGGGCCTGAACTTCCAACCGGTATTACCCGCTTCTGGCTGATCCGCCATGCTCTGGTGGAAGAAAACGCCCGTATGCGCATGTATGGCAGCATGGACGTGCCGCTCTGCCCCGACAGCCTGATTGCCCAGAAGCCCATGTACCGCGCGCTGGCCCAGCGTCTGCCGCAGGATGCACAGTGGTTCATAAGCCCGCTCTCTCGCACACGGCGCACCGCACAGGCGATTGAGGAGGCCGGGTACGGCCCCCGCCCGCTCACTGTGGAGCCGGACCTGATCGAGCAGAATCTGGGCACATGGCAGGGGCTGGAATACAAGGCTCTGCCTGCGCACCTGACCCTGCCCCCCCACCCGTTCTGGCCCGTTGCCGCCAGTGACTGCCCCCCGGAGGGGGAGAGCGTGATTGAGGTATGCAGCCGTGTTGGCCGCCTGCTGGACCGGCTGGCCAGAACACATGCAGGGCGCAACATTGTGGCCGTGGCCCATGGTGGGGTTATTCGTGCGGCTCTGGCGCATGCGCTGCGCATACACGCCGAAACCGCGCTGCATTTTTCGGTCCAGAACCTCTCCCTGACCATTCTGGAGCGGCTGGATACGGGCTGGCGGGTGGTTACGGTAAACGAGTTGCCGGGTATCTGAACACCGCGGTTTCTGGCATTCAGGTCAAACAGGTGGCTGGCCGTGCGGGCAGCCGTTATTCCCAGACGGATATTTCCCAGACGGAGGGCTTTGGTCCATGTCTTTCTCTCCCTCACACGCCGGGGCGCTGGCCGCCACAGACCAGTTGTTTTTTGCTCAGGAGCAGGCCCAGCTTAGTCGGGATGACGCCGAAAAGCTGACCCGCACGGCGCTGGACGGCATGGACGATGGCGAACTGTTCCTTGAATACCGTGAGAGCGAATCCATAGCACTGGATGACGGGGTTATCCGTTCCGCCTCCTTCAACACCAGCACGGGCTTTGGCCTGCGCGCGGTGCTGGGGGAAGAGACAGGCTTTGCCCATTCGGATGAGATGAGCCGCTCCTCCCTGCTGCGTGCAGCCGGTGCTGTGGGTGCGGTGCGCGCGGGCCGCTCGGGGGTTATGGCCCCCCCACCACGCCCCACCAACCAGCGGCTCTACACGGATGCCAACCCGCTGGGGGATACGGATTTTGCCGCCCGGTCCGGTCTGCTTTCCAGCATGGATGCCTACGCACGGGGCAAGGACCGGCGCGTGGTGCAGGTTATGGCCTCGCTCTCGGGCGAGTGGCAGGCCGTGCAGATCATCCGTGCCGATGGCGCGCGCGTGGCCGACCTGCGGCCACTGGTGCGGCTGAATGTGTCGGTTGTGGTGGAGCATGATGGCAAGCGCGAGAGCGGGAGCCACGGCCTTGGCGGACGTTACGAGATTAACCGCCTGCTGAATGAGGAAACATGGCAGGGTGCGGTGGACGAGGCCCTGCGTCAGGCGCTGGTGGCGCTGGAGGCACAGGCCGCCCCGGCAGGGGAAATGGAAGTGGTGCTGGGTGCTGGCTGGCCCGGTATTCTGCTGCACGAAGCCGTAGGCCACGGGCTGGAAGGCGATTTTAACCGCAAGGGAACATCCGTTTTTGCCGGGCGTATTGGCACGCGCGTGGCCTCCCCCGGGGTGACGGTCATAGATGACGGCTCCATGCCGGACCGCCGTGGCAGCCTGACCATAGATGACGAAGGCACACCCACAGGTCGCACGGTGCTGATTGAGGATGGTATTCTCAAAGGCTATTTGCAGGACCGGCTGAACGCACGGCTCATGGGGGTTGCCCCTACGGGGAATGGCCGCCGCCAGTCCTATGCGCATATGCCCCTGCCACGCATGACCAACACCATTATGCTCGAAGGCAACGCCACCACGGAGGAGATGATCCGCTCCGTCAAGCGTGGGCTGTATGCCGTGCATTTTGGTGGCGGGCAGGTGGATATTACGTCGGGCAAGTTCGTGTTTGCTGCCTCCGAAGCGTATCTGATTGAAAACGGGCGCGTTACGGCCCCGGTCAAGGGGGCAACGCTCATTGGCAGCGGGGCAGAGGCCATGACCCAGGTTTCCATGATCGGGGGTAATCTGGAACTGGACCCCGGTATTGGCACCTGCGGCAAGGCCGGGCAGGGCGTGCCGGTGGGTGTTGGGCAACCCACCCTTAAAATGACCGGGCTGACCGTGGGCGGCACGGCGTAAGGGCTGCACCAGTTGGTTATGGCCTGCGGTGGGCTGTTCCTGTTACGCGCCCTCTCATGCTAGAGCGTGTGCCTTGGGTTCTGCCCGCCTGATGCGGGCCGAAGGATAGGGACAGGAAAATGGTCGAGAGCGGATTTCGGAGTTCTTTCATGCGCGAGGCCGCGGCACGCGGCTTCATTTTCCAGTGCACGGATGCGCAGGCACTGGACGCACTTATGGAACGGGAGTCCATCTCGGCTTATATCGGCTTTGACCCCACGGCAGACAGCCTGCATGTGGGCGGGCTGATCCAGATTATGATGCTGCGCCTGCTGCAAAAGCATGGCCATCGCCCCATCGCCCTTGTGGGCGGCGGCACTGCCCGTATTGGCGACCCTTCCTTCAGGGAGGAAGCGCGGCGGCTGATGACGGATGACATCATCCAGACCAACCTTGCCGGCATAGAAGGGTGTCTGCGCCAGTTCCTGACCTTTGGCACGGGCCCTTCGGATGCCCTGCTGGTCAATAATGCCGACTGGCTGGACAAGCTGGCCTATATTGACCTGCTGCGCGATGTGGGGGTGCATTTTTCCATTAACCGCATGCTGGCCTTCGACTCCGTCAAGAATCGTCTGGAGCGTGAGCAGGGGCTGACTTTTCTGGAGTTCAACTACTCGATTCTCCAGTCCTATGACTTCCGCGAACTCAGCCGCAAATACGGGCTGGTGCTGCAACTTGGCGGCTCCGACCAGTGGGGCAACATTATCTCTGGCGTGGAACTGGTGCGCAGGACGGATCAGAAATCCGTCATGGGGCTGACCACTCCGCTGCTTACCACCTCCTCCGGCGCAAAAATGGGCAAAACGGCCAGTGGAGCTGTGTGGCTGTCCGAAAAACGTCTGCCTGTGTTTGATTACTGGCAGTTCTGGCGCAACACCGAGGATGCCGATGTCGGGCGCTTCCTGCGCCTGTTCACGGACCTGCCGCTTGAGGAATGTGCACGGCTTGAGAGCCTGCCGGGCGCGCAGATTAACGAAGCCAAAAAGGTGCTCGCGACCGAAGCCACGGCCCTGTGCCACGGGCGCGAGGCCGCTCTGGCCGCAGCCGAAGCCGCCCGCCAGACCTTTGAGGAAGGTGCGCTGACAGCCGCTGACCTGCCTGTGCATGAAGTGGCCCAGCCTGACCTTGCCGCAGGGATTCCCGTTTTCCGCCTGCTGGTGGAGGCAGGGCTTGCCAAAACCAATGGCGAGGCCCGGCGTTTGGTACGGGGCGGGGGCGCGCGCCTCAACAATGCCGTGATAGCGGATGAAAATCGCCTGATTGTGGAGCACGATAGTGTAGATGGCGCCATCAGGCTTTCTGCTGGCAAAAAACATCATGTGCTGGTGAAGGTAGGGTCCTGAACGCCAAGCCACCAGCAGGAGAGACAATGTTATGAAACGTCTTGTGTGCGCTCTGGCAGCATTGGGTTCTTTAACCGTTCTGGCAGGGTGTGCAGGCCCTGGTGGCCCCGGCCCACGGCCACGCCCGTACTACCCGTACGGCTATGCTGGTTCCAGCATACGGTATGATGACTATTACGGGTATGGCGGTGGGTATGCTGGTGGTGGCTGGTCCCGCCCTGCACCGCGCCCCCCCATGGGCAGGCCGGGTATGGGGCCTGGCCGCCCCGGTGGTGGCAATAATAATGGAGGGGGCTGGTCCCGCCCCGGCGGGGGTGGTCGTCCGGGGGGAGGTGGCCCCGGCGGTGGCGGCCAGCGCCCCGGTGGCGGTGCACAAGGTGGTGGTGGTCCATCCGGAGGTGGTTCGCCCGGTGGTGGCCATGGCGGCGGTCAGGGTGGTCCCGGTGGTGGGGGTGGCCCCAATAAAGGCCCCCCGCGCGGCTGAGCCACTTTGGGCTTTGCCTGATTGGGGTATGTCTGCAAAAGGCTCCGCCAGAGTGCGGGGCCTTTTTTGTATGGGAGGGGAGAATACCCAAACCCCGTGAGGGGCAGACGGGCTACTTTTCTTTCAGGTCGCTCGGAAGCCTGAAAAAAACCATGCCATATGCGTGGGGGTGTTGCTGGTGCTGCTGGACAGGATTGAACTGTCGACCTCTCCCTTACCAAGGGAGTGCTCTACCACTGAGCTACAGCAGCACTGCTTGCGGGGTTCTAGCCTTTTGGGCGCACCACCGCAAGAGTGGGGTGAACAAAAAAAGACGAAAATTAATCGTCCCTATGTGTTTTTTCCATACGCTCGTGCTGTTCCTGCGCCTCAATGGACAAGGTAGCGATCGGGCGGGCCTCCAGACGCTTCAGGCCGATGGGCTCACCGGTTTCCTCGCAGTAGCCATAGCTGCCGTTTTCAACCCGCTGGAGAGCAAGGTTGATCTTGCCAATCAGCTTGCGGGCACGGTCACGGGTGCGCAGTTCAAGGGCACGGTCCGTTTCCACGCTTGCGCGGTCGGTAATATCGGCTTCATGAATGCCACCTTCGGAAAGGCTGGCCAGGGTATCCCCCGCCTCTTTCAAAAGATCAGCGCGCCATTTGAGCAGTTTCTGCCGGAAGTATTCCGTCTGAAGAGGGTTCATGAACTCTTCTTCTTCTGACGGGCGATAATCTGGCGGTAAAGTAATCATGTCAGTCGTCAGCCTTTGCAATGACAGGAAACCTGCCTTGAAAGAATGACGCGGCTTATAGCGGCATCATGCTCGTGCGCCAAGAATTTTATGCACAGATGCCAGAAGAAAAGCAGGAGGGTCGGTCAGTAAGATAAAAGAAAAACTGATATTCGGAAAAAGTAATAAACAGAAAACATCCGATTATTAAAATTTCAATAAAATCCGATATGTGGCGCGCTACCCCTGCCACACGGGTTTTTGCTTTGGCGCAACAACTGGCCCAGCGCGGGAAAGGCCCTTACCTCCACGCATAAAAAAGGGGCCGTGCGCGCACGGCCCCTTGCATAAACTCTGGCGTATGTTGCCCGATTAGAACGGGATTTCATCATCCAGATCACCACCGCCGGAAGCATCCCAGCCGCCAGACGGTGCGCCACCGCCACCACCACGCTGCGGGGCAGGCAGGCGGGAGGATGCGCCGCCGTTACCGCCATTGCCGTAGTCCGAGCCGCCGCCGGTGTTGTAGCCGCCGTAGCTGCTGCCACCATTGCCGCCACCAAAGCCGCCCCCGCCAAAGCCGCCGCCACCTTCGCCTTCACCGCCGTTGCGGCTGTCCAGCAGAACCAGTTCGCCACGGAAGCGGTCCACAACCACTTCGGTCGTGTAGCGTTCCTGCCCGCCCTGATCGGTCCATTTGCGGGTCTGCAATGCGCCTTCAAGGTACACCTTGCGGCCTTTGCGCAGGAAACGTTCGGCAACGTCGGCCAGCCGGTCGTTAAAAATGACAACGCGGTGCCATTCGGTCCGCTCGCGCTTTTCGCCCGAGGCGCGGTCGTTCCATGTGTCGCTGGTAGCGAGGGAGAAGGACACGATTTTCTGCCCGCTCTGGCTGGAGCGGACTTCCGGGTCTTTGCCCAGATTGCCGACCAGAATGACCTTGTTAACGCTTCCAGCCATGGTTCTCTTCGCCTTCTGTAACCTGTGAGTTCGTTTTGTTCCGGTCTGTGTAGCGCAGCACGGGGTGCATGGTCCACCTATTGTGCGGGTGGCTCACGCCATACTTTACGCCAGCCGCCAGATGGACAGGCGCGCGGCACCATGCTGGCGTTCTGCCAGCAGTTCGTGCGGGCAGGCGGGGGCGTCCTCAGCGTCATTTGCAAAAGGCAGGGGTTCGTCGCGCCCGGTTTCAATCACGGCTATGGCGTTGGGGGCAATCCAGCCTCTGGCTTTCAGGGCGGCCAGAGCCGTGCCGGGCAGGTGCTTGTGGTAAGGCGGGTCCAGGAACACCAAGGTTGCAGGCGTTGCGCGGGCGGCTGGTGGAACGGTGACATCCCGCGGGTACACCGTGCAGCGTTCTTCCCACCCGCAGGCATGGATATTGGCGCGCAGGGCGGTGAGGGCCTGACGGTCGGTTTCAAAAAAAACGGCTCTTTCCGCCCCGCGGGACAAAGCTTCCAGCCCCAGAGCGCCCGTGCCTGCAAAGGCGTCCAGCACATGGGCACCTTCCAGCAGGGCCGCCCCACCCCACGGAGCATGGGCCAGTACGTCAAACAGGGCTTGGCGCACACGGTCTGCCGTGGGGCGTGTGGTGCCGCCAGAGGGGGCGTCCAGCACCCGGCCTTTGCGTGCCCCGGCAATAATGCGCACCATCAGCGGGCCTTGTGGCGGGCAGGAGCAGGCTGCTGGGCGGTTTTTTCCGGCGCTTTGGGCAACTGGTCACGCAGAACGCGGGGCGGAATTTCCTCCAGCTCACCTTTTTGCAGCGTGCCAAGGGGGAACGGCCCGTAGCTGGTGCGGATCAGGCGGCTGACATGCAGGTTAAGCCCGGCCATAACCTTACGGATCTCGCGGTTCTTGCCTTCCTTGAGCGAGACAGTGAGCCACGCGTTATCGCCCTTGCGCGAGTCGAGGGCTGCAATAATGGGGCCGTAACGCACGCCTTCAAACACGCAGCCATGGGCGAGGGAGGCCAGCCGCGCCTCGTCCACCACACCAAACACGCGCACGCGGTAGCGCCGCAGCCAGCCGTTGGAGGGCAGCTCCAGCCTGCGGGCCAGTTCACCATCATTGGTCAGCAGCAACAGCCCTTCGCTGTTCAGGTCAAGCCGCCCGACGCTGATCACGCGGGGCATGCCTTCTGGCAGGGAGGAAAAAACGGTTGGCCGTCCTTCGGGGTCCTTGTGGGTTGTTACCAGCCCGTCGGGCTTGTGGTAGCGCCACAGCCTTGTGCGCTCCGGGGTTGCAACCGGCTGGTTGTCCACCAGAACAATATCGCCATCGGTGACAAAGGTTGCCGGGTGCGTAACAGCCTGACTGTTCAGCCGCACGCGCCCTTCCTCAATCATGCGCTCTGCATCGCGCCGGCTGGCTACCCCTGAACGGGCCAGCCATTTTGCAATGCGTTCTCCCCGCGCTTCCTGTGTCACGCCTGTTCTCCTGCTGCCTGTACGAAGGCCTTGAAAAGTGTTCTGTCTGCCGGGTCTATGCCAAATTCCGGGTGCCATTGCACCCCAAGGCAAAAACGGTGGTCCGGGTCTTCTATGCCTTCTATCACGCCATCTTCGGCAATGGCATTCACCCGCCCGCGTCCGGGGGTGCCAACGGCCTGATGGTGGGCGGAATTAACGGCAATGCGTGTGGCCCCGCCGGTTATGCGGGCCAGAAGGGTGTCGGGCTGGATGTCCACGCCGTGGCTTGCCTCATCCCGCGGGTTGGGCTGCTCATGCGGCAAGGTTGTGGGGTTTGTGTCGGGCAGGTGCTGGATGAGCGTTGCACCAAGGTTTACGGCAATTAACTGCATGCCCCCGCATATGCCCAGCACGGGTATGTTGCGCTGCAACGCGGCGGCCAGCAGGGCGCTTTCGGCCCGTGTGCGGCGCGGGCGCAGGGTTACGCTGGGGTGGCGTTCGGACGCACCATAAAGCAGGGGATCAATATCAAACGCGCCACCGGTTATGAGCAGCCCGTCCAGCTTGGCCACGTATTCCAGCCCCAGTTGCGGGAACAGGGGCAGGGCTACCGGCAGGCCACCTGCGGTGGCTACGGCGCTCAGATAATTCTCGCGCAGGGCGCACCACGCAAAGCGGGAGTAACGCTCCGCGCCGCCGTCTTCCAGATCAAGGGTAATGCCAATAACGGGGCGCTCTGCTGCCATAAGCCTGTGGTCCTGCACAAAAAGCCGTTGGAAAACTGGAACTGCTTCGTGTCAGGTGCCACAGGTGCGTAAATTTTGCATCTTTTCCCGTCTGCCCCGTGCTGGGGCTGGTGTTTTGGAGCCGCTTCTAGCGGGTCAGAAACACCGGAATGCTATGGGGCATCATATGACTGCTCACAACCGGCCTGGTGGCAGGGGGGGAGGATTCGCCGGGGAGCCTGTCTGCAACAGCAAGACCAAACCCCATTGCGGCCGCGGCCAGAATGAAAGACAGAGAATGCATGGTTCCGACCTTTCCAGCCAAGAGTTGAGAGACGGTCAGGCCATAATCCGCACCGCACGCAAAGTGCATTGCGCTGTGCACGGATAATGGCGACTTTAAGGCAGGATGACAAAGTTATGGTGAGGTTTGCAAGAAGAATATGATGGTGCAGCCCCCGACCTGCTCAGACATGCGGATACCCAGCCATGAAAGGCGCTGCAATGGTGCGTGATACGCCCCTCCATTCCGGCAGGGAGTCGGGTATGGAGCTGGCCTTGCAGCAGGCCCATATGGCCGCCACACGGGGGGAGGTGCCAGTGGGTGCCGTGCTGCTGGATGCGCAAGGCACGGTGCTGGCACAGGCCGGTAACCGGGTGGAAGAACTGCAAGACCCCTCTGCCCATGCGGAAATGCTGGTCATGCGTGCCGCCGTGCACCAGCGGCAGGGCCGCAGGCTGGCGGACTGCACTCTGGTTGTGTCTTTGGAGCCGTGCCCGATGTGTGCGGCGGCCATGGCGCATTTTCGGGTAGGGCGGCTGGTTTTTGGGGCGTATGACCCCAAGGGCGGAGCGGTGGAACACGGCCCCCGCCTGCCTTACCGGGCCGAGGCCCTGCACCGCCCGGAAATTATAGGCGGCGTGCGTGAGTGTGAGGCCGGAGAACTGCTGAAAAGCTTTTTCCGGACCCTGCGGGGCGAGGAGCCTCTGCCCCCTGCATAAAACCCTGTGGGTTGGGTGGGTTAAAGGCTTTTTTTTTCCGAAAAGGAAACCATGTTAGCTTACAGGGCGTAAGGTGATGCAGGTTTTGGCAGCCGTCTGGTGCAGGTGGCCGCCAGAGCAGGCCGTGGTCACCCGAAACGAGTCCTGCTTGGGTACAACAAGGAACAGTCAAGATCGTGATGTCGGAAAAATCTGTGACAAACGTTTGCACGCGTGGCGGTCGCCGCAACTGGACCAAGGCTCTGCTGGCTGGCTGCATGCTGGTTTCCGCCGCCGGGCCGTGGGCTGGCGGTGTGTCCTGGGCGGATACGTCCAGCATGATCAAGCCCAGCGGCCCCGCCCAGCGGATTCCCGATTTTGTGGAGCTGGTCAAACAGGTCAAACCGGCGGTGGTGTCCATTACCTCCATGATCCGCTCCGACACCATGGAAGGTGAAGGCGGTGGCATGGGTGGCGGGCCTTTTCCGTTCCCTTTCCCGTTCCAGATGATGCCCCAGCCCTCCAAGCAGCTGATTGAGGCGCGCGGGTCTGGCTTTGTCATCTCGGCCGATGGGTACGTGGTGACCAACAACCATGTGGTCAAAGGGGCAACCAAGGTCAGCGTCACACTGGATGACGGCACAACCCTGCCTGCCAAGGTGGTCGGCCGCGATGGCAAGACCGATCTGGCTTTGCTCAAGGTTACGCCCACACAAAAACTGCCCTTTATTGAACTCGGCGAGTCCGATGACGTACAGCCGGGGGAATGGGTGATTGCCGTTGGCAACCCCTACGGTCTGGGTGGCACGGTTACGGCTGGTATTGTCTCCGCCCGTGGGCGTGACATCAACGAAGGCCCATACGACAACTTCATTCAGGTGGATGCCCCTATTAACCGCGGCAACTCTGGTGGCCCGCTCTTTACGCAGGACGGCAAGGTGGTGGGGGTCAACACCGCCATTCTCTCCCCCTCTGGCGGGGGGTCGATTGGTATTGGTTTTGCCATTCCGTCCGATACGGTGCGCAGCGTTGTGGACCAGTTGCGCAAGACCGGCCATGTGGTGCGCGGCTACCTTGGTGTAAACGCTCAGGTTATTTCCCCCGTTATGGCCAGCGCGCTTAACCTGCCTGCCCCCGCTGTTGCGGGTACGCCGCCCGCAGGTGCGCTGGTGGCCAGTGTCAGCCAGGACAGCCCGGCCGAAAAAGCGGGTCTCAAGGCTGAGGACGTGATTACCGATTTTAATGGCCAGAAAATTGCCACCCCGCATGATCTGGCCGTGCGTGTGGCGGCAGTGGCGCCGGGCACGCAGGTAACAATCGGCTTTGTGCGTGCAGGCAAGGCACAGACCGCCACCACCAAAATTGGCAATCTTGCCAGTGCTACGGGGGATGCGGGCAAAACGGCGAGCACCGCCGGCGGCCAGCATCTGGGTGTGGCTCTTGCCCCGCTTAACCGCGATACGCGCCAGCAGCTTGGTCTGCCGCAGGATACGCATGGCGTTGTGGTGAGCGATGTGGAGGCAGGTTCTCCTGCGGATCAGGCCGGGATTCGTCCGGGGGATGTCATTCAGTCTGTTGGTGGCCAACAGGTGGATATGCCCAAGGCGGCCGTCAGTCTGGTCAAAACGGCTATGGCGGCCAAAAAACCGGTGCTGCTGCGTATTCTGCGGGATGGGCAATCCCTGTTCATTGCCATTTCGCCCGATGGCAGTACCGCAGGTCTGCCATCGGATAACGGTGCTGGTAGCGGCGATGATGACGATAACTGAGGCAGATTTGTCCTGAGTTATCAGCCAAAAAAGGCCGGCTCCTGTGGAGTCGGCCTTTTTTAATACTTCAGTTTTATGAAATTAGGCGGCCCGCTCAGTCCGCTTTCTGCCCCGAGGCGATATTGAGCAGAGTCGCAACCGAAAGAATGCGGATGCGATGGTTTTCCGCGCTGGCAATCAGCATGCTGCGGCGGAAAGCGCTAATGGTCCGGCTTACGGTTTCAATGGTCAGGCCCAGATAATCGGCAATATCCACCCGTGTCATGGGGACAGAAGCCATGTTTTCCGCATCCTGCCGCCGGTTTGCGGTCTGGTGGAAGGCGCGCATCCGGTCGAGCAGAAAGGTGGCAACTTTTTCGCGTGCGGTTTTGCGGCCCAGCAGCAGCATCTGTTCCTGCGCTTCGGCCAGTTTGTCGGTTACGGCGGCTAACAGGCGGCGCTCAAATGTTGGGTAATCGCTCAGCAATGCCTCAAGCTGGGGGCGGAGGAAGCGGCACAGCCGCACATTATCCACCGTTTCTGCCCCAAAAGAGTATGTCTGCGCTGTGCTCAGGCCCAAAAACTGGCCTGCATCGGCAAAGCCCGTAATCTGCCTGCGTCCATCGGGGAGGGATTTGAAGAGTTTGACCGTGCCACGCGTGACATTGAAAAACGCCAGTGCAGGCTCTCCTTCTTCAACAATTGTTGTGCCCGGCGGCAGCAGTAACTGGCGGGAGGAGTGGGCCAGTGCGGCCAGTCCTTCCTCATCCATGCTGCTGCACAGGCTTTTGTTCCGGATGTCACACACAAGGCAACGCATGACATCCATATCCGCTTTGGGGGTATGAACTGCCCCGCCAGCGGGCGCGAAGGCAGATGTCTGGGGAGAAGATGTCATGCGATAAATCCAGAAAACCGTTTAGTATTAACCGGTTGCGGTCTGTTATAACGGTTGGGGCCGTAAAAGGTCGCCCCGCAGCATTGAGCTTTTGTTGACATAAATCAATCATGCCAAGGGATTATTTTAATTGCAGGCCAGAACTGCAAAAAAGTCGAAACCGGGGTCTGTGGTTAAAATGACACAGTTTTGACTCATCTTTGACCAGTATGCGCCAGACTTGATCTAAATCAAGGTTGCATGAGCGATGGCGTGGTCTTTCCGGCACAGAATTACAGTGCAGTGGAAGAGACAAAACACAATGGTCAAGTTCCGTTCCTTTCTGACAGCCACAGTGGCTGGTGTGGCCGCCCTGACCGGTGCGGCACAGGCGCAGACAGCAACCCCCAATGCTGCTTACGTCAATGCTCCGGTCATGAACCACATCCCGGACGCGCAGAAGCCCACTGGCCACTGCGGTATCTTTGAAACCTGCGCCAGCACCAAAATCGGTCTGGGCAAGGGTGACTTCATGGTGCGTCTGTCCGGCGTTGGCGTTCTGCCGCAGGACCGTGACAGCAGCGTGAAGGTCGCTGGCGTTGGCCACATGAACGGCACGCACCTGTCCACCACCAATCAGGCTATGCCGGAACTGACGGTTGAATACTTCATCACCGACAACCTGTCTGTTGACCTGATTGCAACCAGCACGCACCACCGTGTGAACGCAGTTGGTGGCGCGCTTGCTGGTGTGAGCGGCCGGCAGGTAACGGACGTTGGTTCCGCTTGGGTGCTGCCCCCCACTCTGACCTTCGCTTGGCATTTCCGTCCGCACAAGCGCTTCAACCCGTATGTGGGTGTGGGTGCAACGGCTATGTGGTTCCATAACGCACGTGGGTCGGGCCAGCTTGGGCTGACCAAACTGAATGGTGGTTTCACCGGTGGCCCGGCTGTGAACGTTGGTTTCGACTATCAGCTGGTCGGCAACTGGTTCTTCAACGCCGACGTCAAGCAGATGTTCGTTCGTATGCACGCATGGGCTGAAAACAGGGCCGAAACCCTCAAGGTTCGTGCTCATGAATCCCTGGACCCCACCGTGGTGTCCGCCGGTATTGCATACCGCTTCTGATCTAAGCTGATGAGCGCGGATCCCGTCTCTGACCTGATTTCCCGCTACGGCGGGAATCTGCCGCGCTATACCAGTTACCCGACCGCTGCGAGTTTTTCGGATGCGGTCGGGGCTCAGGACGTGGAAAGCTGGCTGCGTACGCTGCCAGCAGACCTGCCTGTTTCTCTGTATTTTCATGTTCCATTCTGTGATGAGCTCTGCCGGTTCTGTGGGTGCAATACCTCAGTCATGCGGCATGAGGACGGGCGCGTGGCCTATGGTGACCTGCTGCGCGAGGAAATGCGCCGGGTTGTAGCTCTAACGGGCGAGCAGCGCGTTGTGCATCATCTTCAGTTTGGCGGTGGTACGCCCACCACATTGCCACCGGCCTCGCTCCGGCAGCTTATGCGTGCCGTACGCACGTTCTTCCGTTTTTCCGATGATGCCGAACTGGCGATGGAAATGGACCCCCGCCATGTGCCCGAAGGTTATCCGGCACTCCTGGGTGATCTGGGGTTCAACCGCATCAGCCTTGGCGTGCAGGACCTGGACGAAAAGGTGCAGGAAGCCTGCGGTCGTCACCAGTCCTTTGCGCAGACCAAAAGCTGTATTGAGCAGGTACGCGCCGCGGGTGTTACGGGCGTTAATATCGACCTGATTTACGGCCTGCCCTACCAGACGGTAGAAAGCGTGGGTGAGACGGCCCGCCAGATTGCCCTGCTCCGCCCCGACCGGCTGGCCGTGTTTGGTTATGCCCACATTCCGTGGAAGCAGAAGCGCCAGAAGCTTATTCCTGAAAGCGCGCTACCGTCCTCTTCGGAGCGGCTGGCCCAGCGTGCGCAGATTGATGCCGTGTTGCAGGCGGCCGGGTATCAGGCCATTGGGCTGGACCATTACGCCCTGCCGGATGATGCCTTGGCCAAAGCTGCTAATGCCGGCACTCTGCACCGCAATTTTCAGGGTTACACAACGGATTCCTGCCCGGTGTTGCTGGGTATGGGGGCTTCGGCCATTTCCATGACCCCCGCAGGGTTTGCCCAGAATATTCCTACCGTTGCAACCTATGCCCGCGCACTGGCCGATTCGGCGGAACTGCCGGTTATGCGTGGGGTGGCCTGCACAGCGGAGGACCGCTACCGCGGGGCCATTATCGAACGTATTATGTGCGATCTGGCGGTGGACCTGCGCTCAAACCACATTCCCGATAACCCGGGTATGGATGGGTTTGTGGAGGAGCTGGCCAGCCTGCATCTGTTCGAGCGGGATGGGCTGATTACCCGCGCTGACAGCCGTATAGAGGTGACAGAAAAAGGGCGTCCGTTTTTGCGGAATGTCGCCGCTGTTTTTGACACGCGGCAGAAAGAGCTGGCTGCTGCAAGCACAGGCAAAGCGCCTGCTCCCCGTTTTTCTGGCGCGCTGTAAGGCAGGCCGTTCAAATTGGCATTTCTGCCATGCAACTTGATCATCGGGTTGTTTTGGCGCATGGAAGAACAGCTTCTGAACCGCAGAGGCAATGCTGCAAAAAGCCCGGCACCTCTGGTTCTCCAGCATATTTCTGTTTTATCGGAAGGATCGGACAACATGCGTCCTGATGCTCCTTTGCCCGGCCAGACCGGGTCTTTTACCCTGCCGGATAGGTTGCGCCACACACCTGCGGCCACATACCCGTTCGCGCACTGGATGCTTGAAAACGTTCTGGAACCCCCTGCCTGCGACGCCCTTGTGGACTGGAACCCGGGGGAGAGCGCCATCGCGGGGGATGTTGGCGGGCGGCGGGAAACGCGCAATGCCTTCCGCGTTTTTGTGGACCCGGCCGTGCGCGCAAGGGATGCCCGGCTGGACCGTATGGCCACGCTGCTGGATAGCGACCCCATGCGCCAGACGTTTGAAGCCATATGCGGCAGCCCACTGGATGAGGCCGCCCTCAGGCTGGAACTGTGTCTGGATACGGATGGATTCTGGCTTGAACCCCATACCGACATCGGGGCCAAAAAACTGACCCTGCTTATCTCCCTTTCCACGGGGGAGGATGCACAGCAATGGGGCACGGACCTGATGACACCGCAGGGCGAATCTGTTGCCCGTGCATCTGGCGTGTTCAATTCGGGGGTGTTGTTCATCCCCTCAGACAAGACATGGCATGGCTTTGTGCAGCGCCCGATCCGGGGTACACGGCGGACCCTGATCGTCAATTTTGTCGATAAAAACTGGCGTGCCGTGCACGAACTGGCCTTTGGACCGCGTATGGCCCGGGCCTGACCTTTCCTGTTTGGCGGAAAAGGCGCAAAACGGGCCGGGGTGCCCGTTTTTTGCAATTCTGTGACAAATCGGGTTTAGGAAAGCTACAGAAATTTCAACGGGGATAAAACGGGAATGAGTGAACCTGTGCGTGAGTCGATGGAGTTCGATGTTGTCATTGTTGGCGGTGGCCCCGCCGGACTGGCTGCCGCCATTCGCCTGCGCCAGCTTTCGCCGCAAACCAGTGTCTGCCTGATTGAAAAAGGGAGCGAGATCGGGGCGCATATTGTATCCGGCGCCGTGATCGAGCCGCGCGCACTGGCCGAACTGCTGCCCGACTGGCGCGAACGCGGTGCGCCGCTGGATACGCCTGTAACGGCGGAAGATATGTTCTACCTGACCGAAACAGGCAGTATTCGGGTGCCCATGCTCGACAAGGTCATGCCGCACATGGCCAACCACGGGAATTACATTGTCAGTCTGGGCGAGGTCTGCCGCTGGCTGGCCGTGCAGGCCGAGGAACTGGGGGTGGAAATCTACCCCGGTTTTGCTGGGGCCGAAGTGCTGATCGAACGCAACCGCGTGGTGGGTGTGGCCACGGGGGACATGGGTGTGGGGCGTGACGGCAAACCCGGCCCCAACTACCAGCCCGGCATGGAACTGCGTGGGCGCTACACCCTGTTTGCAGAAGGCTGCCGTGGCTCCCTGACCAAGCAGGTCATGGCCCATTACGACCTGCGCAAGGATGCAGACCCGCAGACCTACGGCCTAGGCATTAAGGAAGTGTGGGAAATCCCGGCAGAAAACCATCGCCCCGGTCTGGTGCAGCACAGCTTTGGCTGGCCGCTGGACAACGGCACGTATGGTGGCGCGTGGCTGTACCATTTTGGCGAAAACCTTGTGTCCTATGGCTTTGTCATCGGGCTGGATTACGCCAACACATGGCTCTCCCCGTTCGAGGAAATGCAGCGCGTCAAGCTGCATCCGGCTTTCCGCCAGCATCTGGAAGGGGGGCGGCGTATTTCCTACGGTGCGCGTGCCCTGTCCGAGGGTGGTTTGCAGTCCATTCCGCGCCTGACCTTCCCCGGTGGTGCGCTGATCGGGGATTCGGCAGGGTTTTTGAATGTGCCCAAAATCAAGGGCACGCATACATCCATGAAGTCGGGCATGCTGGCGGCGGAAGCCGTGGTGGATGCCATGAAAACCGACCGCGTAGAGCCGGGCTCCTATACGCAGAAGGTCCGGCAGTCCTGGCTGTGGCAGGAACTGCGCACCGCACGCAACATTCGTCCCGCCTTTGCCCGCTTTGGGGCCATGGGTGGCGCGGTGTATGCGGGGCTGGATGCCATGGTGCTGCGTGGACGCGCCCCATGGACGCTCCACTTCAAACATCAGGATAACGAAACGCTGCGCGCGGCTGATCTGTGCGCAAAGCCGTTTTACCCCAAGCCCGATGGCAAGCTGACATTTGATCGTCTGTCTTCCGTCTTCCTGTCCGCGACCAATCATGAGGAGGACCAGCCGGTGCATCTGCGGCTTAAAAATCCGTCCTTGTGGAAAACGGTCAACTGGGATGTGTTCCACGCACCAGAGGCGCGTTATTGCCCGGCAGGTGTGTACGAAGTGGCGGATGAGCAGACAGCGCCACATCTGCAAATCAATGCCCAGAACTGCGTACATTGCAAAACGTGTGACATTAAGGACCCCACCCAGAATATAGACTGGACCACGCCCGAAGGGGGTGGTGGGCCGAATTATCCGGCTGGTATGTGAATTTCGGTCAAAGTACGATAAAGAACCGTCCGAACCATCCTGCGTCTGCAAGCGAAAGAAGTCATGAAGATACTCGTACCTGTAAAGCGGGTTGTTGATTACAACATCAAACCGCGCGTCAAGGCGGATGGCAGCGGAGTGGAAACCGCTGGCGTCAAGATGTCCATGAATCCGTTTGACGAAATTGCGGTGGAAGAAGCCGTGCGCCTGCGTGAAAAAGGCGCTGCTTCGGAAGTCGTGGTTGTGTCCATTGGTGTGCAGCAGGCGCAGGACACCCTGCGTACCGCCATGGCCATGGGCGCTGACCGGGCCATTCTGGTGCTGACCGATGAAAGCCCCGAACCTCTGGCTGTTGCCAAGGTGCTCAAAACACTGGTCGAAAAAGAAGGCCCCTCGCTGGTTGTGCTGGGCAAACAGGCCATTGATGATGACATGAACGCAACGGGCCAGATGCTGGCCGGCCTGCTGGGCTGGGGTCAGGGTACCTTTGCCAGCAAGGTTGATGTGGTCGATGGCCGCGTGAATGTCAGCCGTGAAATTGATGGCGGCACGGAGCAGGTCTCCCTTACCCTGCCAGCCATTATCACGGCCGACCTGCGCCTGAACGAGCCGCGCTACGCCTCCCTGCCCAACATCATGAAAGCCAAGAAAAAGCCGCTGGAAACCATTCCTGCCGCTGACCTTGGTGTGGACATGGCCCCGCGTCTGACGGTTGTTTCCGTTGCGGAACCCGCAGAACGCAAGGCGGGGATCAAGGTTGGCTCTGCAACAGAGCTGGTGGAAAAACTGCGTAACGAAGCAAAGGTGATCTGAACATGACCGCTCTTGTTCTTCTGGATCATGAAGGCGGCCAGATCAGGAAGGCAGCCCTTTCTGCTGTAACCGCCGCAACCCGTCTGGGTGATGTGCATGTGCTGGTCGCCGGGGATGCCGCTCTGGCACAGGCTGCAAGCCAGATTGCAGGCGTGTCCAAGGTGCTGCATGCGGCAGATGCCCGCTATGCGCATGAACTGGCCGAGCCTCTGGCAGCCCTGCTTGTCTCCCTTGCTGGTAGCTACGACCATATCGTGGCCGCTGCGGGTGCCACGGGCAAGAACGTGCTGCCGCGTGCAGCTGCCCTGCTGGACGTGCAGCCCATCCCCGATGTGGTGAGCATTGTGGACGCGCAAACCTTTGTGCGCCCGATTTACGCTGGCAACGCACTGGCGACCGTGCGTTCCTCCGACGCCAAAAAAGTCCTGACCGTGCGCAGTGCATCGTTTGATGCCGCCCCGGCCGAAGGTGGCAGCGCCCCGGTTGAGGCTGTCGCAGCGGTAGATAGCCCTGACGTGTCCCGCTTTGAGGCCGTTCAGCTGTCTGACTCCGCCCGCCCCGATCTGGAATCGGCACGCGTTGTGGTGTCCGGCGGTCGTGGCATGGGTAGTGAGGAAAAGTTCCACGCGCTGGACCCGCTGGCCGATGTGCTGGGTGCTGCCGTTGGTGCTTCCCGCGCTGCAGTCGATTCCGGTTTTGTGCCCAACGAATTGCAGGTCGGCCAGACCGGCAAGATCGTGGCACCGGAACTGTACATGGCGTTTGGTATTTCCGGCGCAATCCAGCATCTGGCAGGCATGAAGGACAGCCGCGTGATCGTGGCCGTGAACAAAGACCCCGAAGCCCCCATCTTTCAGGTGGCGGATTACGGTATTGTGGGCGATCTGTTTGAGGTTGTGCCGCAGTTGGTGGAAGAGCTTAAAAAATAAGCGCATCCCCATAATCGCGTGCTTGAAAAGCCCGTATGCCCTTGTGGCGTACGGGCTTTTTTTATGGGGTTATTCCGCGCCGTAAGCCGCCATGAACACCCGGACGGCGGCATGGATCACTTTTTCTTCCTCCTCCGCACTGTTTTCCGGGTTCAGGTTAAAACGGCGCAGATGGGCGATGCGTGTCTGGCACAGGGCAAAAAACTGCTC
>NZ_CP196369.1:105000-385000 GCF_058505085.1 Acetobacter sp. ESL1128
GTGATGAGGCGAACCCGGGGAACTGAAACATCTCAGTACCTGGAGGAAAAGACATCAATTGAGATTCCGCTAGTAGTGGCGAGCGAACGCGGAGCAGGCCAGTGGTCTTTAGAAGAGAAGCAGAACGATCTGGAAAGGTCGGCCATAGTGGGTGATAGTCCCGTATGCGTAGTGCTTTTAAAGATCCTTGAGTAGGGCGGGGCACGTGAAACCCTGTCTGAACATGGGGGGACCACCCTCCAAGCCTAAATACTCCCTGGTGACCGATAGTGAACAAGTACCGTGAGGGAAAGGTGAAAAGCACCCCGACGAGGGGAGTGAAATAGACCTGAAACCGGATGCCTACAAGCAGTCGGAGCCTCTTATGGGGTGACGGCGTACCTTTTGTATAATGGGTCAGCGAGTTTCTGTTTGCAGCGAGCTTAAGCCGATAGGTGTAGGCGTAGCGAAAGCGAGTCTGAATAGGGCGCATAGTTGCTGGCAGAAGACCCGAAACCGAGTGATCTAGCCATGGCCAGGCTGAAGGTGCGGTAACACGCACTGGAGGGCCGAACCCACGCCTGTTGAAAAAGTCGGGGATGAGCTGTGGCTAGGGGTGAAAGGCCAATCAAACTCGGAGATAGCTGGTTCTCCGCGAAATCTATTGAGGTAGACCGTCAGGTGTTGACCCCGGGGGGTAGAGCACTGGATGGGCTAGGGGGGCCCAAAGCCTTACCAAACCCAACCAAACTCCGAATACCCGGAAGTTTAGCCTGGCAGACAGACAGTGGGTGCTAAGGTCCATTGTCGAGAGGGAAACAGCCCAGACCACCAGCTAAGGCCCCTAAATCGTGGCTAAGTGGGAAAGGATGTGGGGATTCCATAACAACCAGGAGGTTGGCTTAGAAGCAGCCATCCTTTAAAGAAAGCGTAATAGCTCACTGGTCTAATAGAAACCCTGCGCCGAAAATGTAACGGGGCTCAAGCCACGTGCCGAAGCTGTGGGTGCATACTATGTATGCGCGGTAGCGGAGCGTTCCGTAGGTCTGTGAAGGAAGCGGGGTGACCCCTTCTGGAGATATCGGAAGTGCGAATGCTGACATGAGTAGCGACAAACAGTGCGAGAAACACTGTCGCCGAAAGTCCAAGGGTTCCTGCGCAAGGTTAATCCACGCAGGGTTAGTCGGCCCCTAAGGCGAGGGCGAAAGCCGTAGTCGATGGGAATCAGGTGAATATTCCTGAACCTGCCAGAAGTGACGAATGCGATATGTTGTTGGTCCTTAACGGATTGGACCGGCTTTTGGAGCATTCCAGGAAATAGCTCTGGCGTATAGACCGTACCCTAAACCGACACAGGTGGACTGGTAGAGCATACCAAGGCGCTTGAGAGAACGATGCTGAAGGAACTAGGCAAATTACTCGTGTAACTTCGGGATAAGCGAGACCCACATTTGGGCAACCATTTGTGGGTGGCACAGACCAGGGGGTAGCGACTGTTTAGTAAAAACACAGGACTCTGCGAAGTCGAAAGACGACGTATAGGGTCTGACGCCTGCCCGGTGCCGGAAGGTTAAGAGGAGGTGTGAGAGCACTGAATTGAAGCCCCGGTAAACGGCGGCCGTAACTATAACGGTCCTAAGGTAGCGAAATTCCTTGTCGGGTAAGTTCCGACCTGCACGAATGGCGTAACGACTTCCCCGCTGTCTCCAGCATCGGCTCAGCGAAATTGAATTCCCCGTGAAGATGCGGGGTATCCGCGGTCAGACGGAAAGACCCTATGAACCTTTACTGTAGCTTTACAGTGGCATCAGAGACATTCTGTGTAGGATAGGTGGGAGGCTTTGAAGCAGGGGCGCCAGTTCCTGTGGAGCCATCCTTGAAATACCACCCTGAATTTTTCTGATGTCTAACCGCGGCCAGTAAGCCTGGTCCGGGACCCTGTATGGTGGGCAGTTTGACTGGGGCGGTCGCCTCCCAAAGTGTAACGGAGGCGCGCGATGGTGGGCTCAGGCCGGTCGGAAACCGGCTGTTGAGTGCAATGGCATAAGCCCGCCTGACTGCGAGAGTGACAGCTCGAGCAGAGACGAAAGTCGGCCATAGTGATCCGGTGGTCCCGCGTGGAAGGGCCATCGCTCAACGGATAAAAGGTACTCTAGGGATAACAGGCTGATCTCCCCCAAGAGTCCACATCGACGGGGAGGTTTGGCACCTCGATGTCGGCTCATCACATCCTGGGGCTGGAGCAGGTCCCAAGGGTTCGGCTGTTCGCCGATTAAAGTGGTACGTGAGCTGGGTTTAGAACGTCGTGAGACAGTTCGGTCCCTATCTGCCGTGGATGTTGGAGATTTGAGAGGATTTGTCCCTAGTACGAGAGGACCGGGATGAACATACCTCTGGTGCACCGGTTGTCGCGCCAGCGGCACAGCCGGGTAGCTAAGTATGGACGGGATAACCGCTGAAAGCATCTAAGCGGGAAACCCACCTCAAAACTAGATCTCCCTGAGGGTCGTGGTAGACCACCACGTTAATAGGCCAGATGTGAAAGCGTGGTAACACGTGCAGCTAACTGGTCCTAATCACCCAATAGGCTCACTCTCACACTATCCTTACGGATAGCCCGTGCACAGAAATCATCCATAACCACGTCACACGCAAAACACCAAAACGCACCAACCGCATCCACACACCCTTATAGGGTAGTCTGGATGACCTGGTGGCCATGGCGGGGAGAGTTCCACCCGATCCCATCCCGAACTCGGCCGTGAAAACCCCCAGCGCCTATGATACTGCGGCTTAAGCCGCGGGAAAGTCGGTCGCCGCCAGGTCTTCCAGTCTACCCTCACAAAACTAAGCCAAAACAAAATCAGCACTCTCTCAACCGCGGGGTGGAGCAGCCCGGTAGCTCGTCAGGCTCATAACCTGAAGGCCGCAGGTTCAAATCCTGCCCCCGCAACCACGCATAAACGTCTGAAAAGACACGACAAACCCGCCCAACCACGGCGGGTTTTTTTGTGGTCAATTCCCCGTGCAGGAAAACGGAAAATCATCCCAGTCTCCTCAGCTAGGCACCAGTAAAAATCTAGACGCAGGGGGGGTAGACCGGGGGGATTGTGCCGCTCGGGCTGCATGCTTGTGGAAAAGGGGATATGGGACCGGATTTCCGCCATTTATAGGAATATGCGGAGTCGTTCCCGTTTTGGTTTATACACATTATCCACAGGGTTATTCACGGGGGATGTACCCTGGGTGTGAGTCAGGTTGAAAAGCGCTGCGCGTGGTAGCCGCAGGTCAGTAACGCAGCGCCGGCCGGGGTGGAAAAGGGACCACCCGCGGTGATTATTCTGCGCCCTGATGTTTTTCAATGTCGTGGAAGGCGCTTTCCACGGCCGTGTAGAACTTGGATTCCGGGTTTTCGATACAGGACTGTTTTATTTTCTCGGATCCGTACGTCATGTTGCTGACAAAGTCGTTCGGATTGGAATTGGGGTTGCTTTGAGAGAGATCGTTGCTCAGCCCGCTAATATAACCCTGCGCCCAGGCCATGAACTTTTCGTCCGAGCGGGGGTTGATATCCAGAAGCTTCAGATATTTTTCACAAGAAAAATTGCCAAGCCCGATAATACTGGTTTCAGCTTTTGCCGGATGCGAGACAAATAGCGCGAGGCTTAAAAGAAAAACGGTTTTTACGGTGTTATTCCGTAGCATCATGGCTCTTTCCTTCTGGTGCTAATATGCCTGTTGGGCTTTGCAGTGTGCCCTATGGCATATTTATGTTAAAAAATCTCTATGTTCATAATGCAGAGCCGGGTCAGGTCAGGGTTTTTTCTGCTTTAGAAAGAAAACTCATACATTTTATACATAGGTAATTATTCTATCGATTTTTTTCTGATGATTGTTGGACCGTGCTTATGGTGCGGTTACGCAGGATAAGCCGGAGTGGCCCGGCGCGCGGCAAAAGGAGGGCAGATATGTCTTTTATCGACCAGCTTGGCCTGAGTGTTCCGGTGTTACAGGCACCTATGGCCGGTGTTTCCACACCAGCTCTGGCGGCCGCAGTCAGCAATGCCGGGGCGTTGGGGGCCATTGGGCTTGGCGCAACGGATGCAGCTGGCGCACGAGGCATGATTGAACAGGTGCGCGCACGGACCGAGCGGCCTTTTAACGTCAACCTGTTTGTGCATGCCACGCCACAGCCCGACCCGCAGCGGGAGGCCGTCTGGCTGGATTGGTTCCGCCCTTTGTTTGCACAGTATGGTGCGCCCGCGCCAGCGGCATTGGCCGCACCCTATACCAGTTTTGAAGATGACCCGGATATGCTGGCCATGTTGCTGGCGCTCAGGCCGCCGGTCATCAGTTTTCATTTTGGTCTGCCGACTCCAGCCAAAGTGCAGGCTTTGCGCAGCACTGGCGCCATTCTGCTGGCCAGCGTGACCAGTCTGGCGGAAGCCCGCTTGGCCGAAAAGGCGGGTATGGATGCCGTAATTGCCCAAGGTGTGGAAGCAGGCGGCCACAGAGGGGTGTTTGATGCCGAAGCCCCGGATGATGCTCTGGGAGTATTTGCCTTAACGCGTATCCTTGCCCGTCAGGGGCGTTGCCCTGTGGTGGCCGCTGGTGGTGTTATGGACGGCGCAGGTGTGGCCGCAGTACTGGAACTGGGGGCCGTGGCGGCCCAGATGGGTACGGCGTTTGTGGCCTGCCCCGAATCTGCCGCGGACCAAGCTTACCGGCAGGCGCTGCTGGGGCCAGCCGCATACCACACCCGGTTGATCACGGGTATTTCCGGCAGACCTGCGCGTGGGCTGGCTAACCGCCTGAGCGCCTGGCTCGAGCAGGAAAATGCTCCTCTGCCACCTGCTTACCCCATTGCCTACGCTGCCGCCAAAGCTCTGAACACCGTAGCCAGAGCTGGGGGGGAAGCAGGGTTTGGCGCGCACTGGGCAGGGCAGGGCGCACCATTGGCCAGAGCTATGCCCGCCGCCCAGCTGGTCAGCACCCTAAAGGCCGAACTGGAGCAGGCCCGCACGCCGTGTGGGTGAGTGAGCCTGCGCCAGAGGAGGGTGAAGGTTCAGGCCGCTTTTAGCTGGGCTTCGGCAAACTCATAATTGGCCAGTTTGTCGAGGTAGTTGGTAATGTAATCCGGGCGGCGGTTGCGGAAATCCAGATAATACGCGTGTTCCCACACGTCCAGCCCCAGCAGGGCCTGCCCCTGCCCTTCGGCCAGCGGGTTGGAGCCATTGGCGGTTTTGGTTACGGCCAGCTTGCCCGATGGGGTCAGCACCAGCCATGCCCAGCCTGACCCGAACTGTGAGATGGCGGCTTTTTTGAAGTCTTCCTTAAACGTCTCGATGCTGCCCAGATCCTGCTTTATTTTTGCTTCCAGTGCGCCGGGAATGGCGCCACCGTTGGGAGAGAGATTGTTCCAGAACAGGATATGGTTCCAGTGCTGCCCCGCGTTGTTAAAGACCGGAGCCAGATCGGCCTTGCCTTTGGCAGCCAGAATAATCTCCTCAAGTGATTTGCCCTGTAGCTCCGGTTTGCTGTCCACAAAGCCATTGAGCGCCGTAACATAGGCTTGATGGTGCTTGTCGTGGTGCAGTTCCAGAGTTTCCTGGCACATGCCTTTGCCAGCGAGGGCGTTATAGGAAAAGGGAAGAGCTGGCAGTTCAAAAGCCATAACGGTTTTCCTTTTATGTCGCGTTTTGGGTGCGCTGCCATGTGGGCGGCGTGGCGTTTGCGCCCTGTGTGGCGCAAAGCTGCTCCTGTCTGGTAACTCCCGCCCCGGCGGCTGGTTTCAGTCACTATTCTGTTTGAGGTCAAACTCTACGGGAACGGTCAGGGTAATCCGCTCGCCCTGTACACTCTCTGGCGGGCTGGGCAGGGGTTCTGCCCTGTGGACAAGGGCCAGTGTTTCGGCATCCAGCAGGGCATGGCCGGAACTGCCAGCCAGTCTGGCGGACAGCACGCGGCCTTTGCGGTCCATGGTAAAAGTCAGCAGTGCTGTGCCCTGTTGAGCGTTGGCCTGTGCCTGCGCGGGGTAGCGTTTGTATTTTTCCAGCCGGCCCAGTAGCAGGCCCTGCCATGTGGCAGGTTCGTGCGTATTCTGGGCAGAGGCCAGCCCGGGCGGGGGGGCTGCCTGCGTATTGGCCGGGGCCGCCGCAAAGGCTGGCGGGGCGGTGGTTTGTTCTGCTGTTTTGCGCAGGTCTGGTGCGGGTGTGGGCAGGCGTGGCGCAGGTGTGTGCTTTTTAACAATCTTATGGAGTTTTTCCGGCATCGGCACGGGCACCGGCGGGTTGGGGGCCGGTGCTGGCGGGGCGGAAACTTCCGGCGGCAGCTCGGGTGCCGGATCGGGCTGGGAGAGGGTCTGCTGCGGCCCCGGTGGTGCATCTGTCGGGGGGGCGGGAATGGAGAGTGGGCTGGGTGTCAGGTCCATGGCAATAGCGGGGGGAGCCGCATCCTGCATAGGAGCGGTGGGTGCTGGCAGCAGCAGGAACCAGCCAAGAACGCCCCCGCCAATGGCGCTGACCCCTAGAAGGGAAAACCCCCATAACCGTGCCTCGCGGCGTTG
Source organism: Acetobacter sp. ESL1128 (assembly GCF_058505085.1). Classification (NCBI taxonomy): domain Bacteria; kingdom Pseudomonadati; phylum Pseudomonadota; class Alphaproteobacteria; order Acetobacterales; family Acetobacteraceae; genus Acetobacter; species Acetobacter sp. ESL1128. Next base: position 111,545 of record NZ_CP196369.1, read on the forward strand.
TTCCCTGCGTAGTCGCTCGGCCTTCCAGTGGTGGAAAGAGAATGGGAGGGGGGAAGCCGAGGTGCTCATGGAACCTGTGCGCCTTCTTCCTGCCCTTGCAGGTTGACCAGAGCCACCTTGAGGAACCCGGCCGTGCGCAGCTTGTCCATGACGCTCATAAGGGTTGCGTAATCCACGGTTTTGTCAGCGCGCAAAAAAATCCGCTCGTCCTTGTTCCCGTTTGCTGCGGTATTCAGGGCGGTGGGCAGGTCGTTCTGGGCAACGCTGTTCTCCCCTACAGCCAGGGTCTGGTCGGCTTTTATGGTGACAAACACAGGGTTGTCTGGCCGGGGGGCGGGCTGCTGTGTGGACGATGGCAGGTCCACGGGTACGTTTACGGTTGTCAGCGGGGCCGTGACCATAAAAATGATCAGCAGAACAAGCATGACATCAATAAACGGGGTGACGTTAATCTCGTGCGCCTCATGGAGGGTGTCATCTGTATGGCGCAGGCGGATGGCCATGGCTGTGGCTCCCTTTTATTCTGCGCCGGTTGCGCGGCTGCCAAAGCGCACCACGCGGCCCTTGTCCAGCAGGCTTTGCATCCGCCCCAGATCGCGCGAGACCAGACGCATGACAAGGGAGGCAATATCCCCCACCTGTGCCCGGCATGCGGCCGACTGGCGGGCCAGATGGTTGTAAATAACAACGGCGGGAATGGCTGCAACCAGCCCCAGAGCCGTTGCCAGCAGGGCTTCTGCAATGCCGGGTGCTACTACAGCCAGACTGGTGGCCTTGCTGGCGGCAATGCCGGTAAAGGATGTCATGATCCCCCAGACCGTGCCAAACAGCCCCACAAAGGGGGAAGTTGCCCCTATGGTGGCCAGCAGGCCGGTGCCACGCAGCAGGCGACGGCTTTCTGCCGCTTCCAGCCGTTCAAGGTGCAGAACAATGCGTTCTTTCAGCCCTTCCGTATCGTCAGGAATATCCTGCGAGCGGGCACGCTCTGTTTCGGCGGCCATAACCAGTGTGTGGGCAATGCGGCAGTCGCGCGTATGGGCTTCGGCCCCGTCCAGCGTGTCGGCTTCTTCCAGAATGGTTTCAGCCTGTGTCATGCCTTTTTTCGTGCGGATGAGCTCGATGGATTTGGCGAGCAGTACTGTCCAGCTGAGTAGGCTGGCCAGTATCAGAATGACCATAACGCCCTGCACAATGGGGCCTGCGCCAAGGAACATCTCCCACGGGGAAAAATTCTGCGAAAGTTGCGGGGCAGAGGGCATGGTTCCTACCTGTTCAGTAACAATCCAGATATTGGCAGTAAGGGGAAAACGCCTTTTATTTTCTGTAGTTATGGCGTTTTTTCTGTCCCCGAGCGTACCGGGACTATGGTTTTTGCGCAGCTCACCCCTGAGCGGATGAGGCCTCGCGCGGTGCCTGAGCAATGCCTAAACGCGATTTTAATTGCAAGTGAGAATCTTTATCAAACTGGAAAAATCCAGAATTAGGCCGTCTGGTCCAAAAAATGGCGTTTTGCATTTAGCCTGATTATGTAAGGGGGAACCAAAAAAACAGCACCGGATTGGTATGCATTGGTTGTGGTAAATTTAACACAATCATCATATCAAGGCAATTATCGTTATTGATAATCATTTGCATATCAGACCTGATTAAAATTATGTGGCGGTGTGTTTCAATCAGATTCTGAAAGCGTTCCGCCTCATCCCAAGGGCGGAACGGGGAGTATAGTGCATGGGTTACTCACAGCGGCCTCCAGCACAGGGCAAAACATTGCGCACCGCCATGGCCATTGGTGTTTCGGTGGGGTTTGGTTTTGCCGCAGGGGAGGCCGAGGCACAGGACCTGCCAGGTGGGGCGGAGCCATCCTCGTCTGATCATGCCATCAAACTGCCAGCCGTGCGTGTTGGTGGCCACGCCACGCAGGATGACCAGAACGGATACCAGTCTGGCAATACCAACAGCCAGATACTCAATATTTCCAGAATGCCAGATAGTGTGCGGGATACGCCGCAAACGATCAGTGTTGTCCCTCAGGAGCTGATCAAGCAGCAGCGTGCCTTTACACTGGACCAGGCCCTTAGCAACGTGCCGGGCATTACCATGTCTACCGGTGAGGGCGCAGGTGGGCTTAACGGTGACCAGTTCCGTATCCGGGGTTTGCAGGCGCGGGGTGATATGTACACCGATGGCCTGCGCGATTTTGGCACCTACACGCGCGATATGTTCAATACCGAGAGTGTAGAGGTCATCAAAGGGCCGTCGGGTGAGTATTTTGGCGCGGGCAATGTGGGCGGGGTGATCAACCAGACCCAGAAGCACGCCCATCTGGGCAAGTCCTTTAGTTATGACCAGTCTTTTGGTAGCGGCCCCCTCTTCCGCGGGGAAGGGGACATCAACTACCAGATCAATAATGACATGGCCATTCGGGTGAACGGCATGTTCAACCGGCAGGATATTGTGGACCGGAATAACGTCAGCGCCAACCGCTATGGTGCAGCGGTGGATTTTGGTGTTGGCCTGCGCAGCAAAACCTCGTGGCATCTGACATGGCAGTGGCTGGGGAGTGACAGCAACCCGGATTACGGGGTTAGCATGTTGCAGGTAAACGGCATTTACCGCCCGATTACCCAATACGGCCTGCCGCGCAATACCAGCTACACCCGCAGTTTTGACCGCGACCAGTCCAATATTCATACCATTACATCGGTGCTGAAATCCGAGGTCAACAGTTGGCTGACCATCAGCAACGATACGCGGCTTAGTCTGTACGAGCGTGACTATGCCGCCACCACCCCCGCTGCCTGTAGTGGGGCGTGTGCAACGGCATTCCTTAATGGGGGTAACCCGACCCTGCCTTATGGTGCGGGTGGCGGTGCCGCTTACCGCCAGCAGGGCTGGGGGGTGCAGAACGTGTTTATGGGGCGGGCACGCTTTAACACCGGTTTTGTCAAACATGACCTTAAAGCCGGGGTGGATATAAACTATACAAGCGATTCCCGCTGGCCGGGCAGCTATGCCAACCGCAGCAACGACCAGAGCATTCGCAACCCGCAATATCAGGCCAGCGGCACAACGCTCCGCTTCCCCGATGCAGGGTACGGCAACGCCAATGCGCGTGATCTTGGCCTGTTTATTGCCGATAAAATCCAGTTGACCAAACAGCTTGCCCTGTTTGGCACCGGGCGGTGGGATTCCTTTGCCAGCACGTACTATTCCCGCGCCACACAGGCGAATGGTCGTGCGGAGCAGAAGTCCGACCGTTGGAGCCCATCGGGCAGTATTGTGTATTCACCTTTCAAAATTGCTTCATTCTACTTCACATTTGCCCGCTCGTATAAGCCGGTTGGCACGGATGTGTCCTCTCAGGTCACGCTCAGGGCCACCACGCATGACGTGGCGCAAAAGGGGGTTGATCTTTCCCCCCAGCGGAGTGACCTGTTCGAGTTTGGTAGCAAGGCTGACTTCCTGAACAAAAAACTGGGTACAACACTGGCTTTTTTCCAGATCAGTGAAAATAACTCCCAGTACACCGACGTCAATGGGGACCTGACGACCGGCTTCGGGGATGCCGGGAGTGGCCGCCGTATCCGTGGTGTTGAACTGAGCGCAACCGGAAAGATTACCGACGACTGGCAGGTTTTTGCATCCTACTCCTATATGGATGGCAAGGTGACCCACAGCGCAACTTCCAATGGCAAAACCGCGCCGCAGGTGCCGCATAACACCATGTCGGTCTGGAGTTCGTACGACCTGTCCCGCGCACTCCTTAATCCGAACTGGGGTGACCTCAAGGTTGGGGGCGGGGTGCAGTATGCATCAGGTTACTGGGCTGGCCCGGATACGACCAATACCGCACGCATGCCGCACAACTTCAATTTTAACGGGATGTTGTCATGGGAATACAGGCATTATCGTGTTTCGTTCAATGCCAACAACATTACCAATCACCTGAACTACGCGTCGTCCTTCTCGGGTAGTCGGGCTGTGCCGGCTGCCGGGCGCACCTTTATTGGCAACGTTGGTGTTACGTTCTAACCCTATGCCAGAACGTGCAGGTCAGGGTGCTGGGGGTGTGCCACATGCTGGGGTGAATACCCCCGGCAGGCCCCTGGTGCCGGCCACCATAAGGCCCGCGGGTGGGGGAACTCCGTCCTCCCCCGCTATGGGGCAGCTTGTGCTGGCACAGATTTATCTGGACCGTGGGCAGATGCAGGCGGCCTTCAGCATGATTGAAGTTGCTGCCAGAAGTGGCTTTGCCCCGGCCCTGAACATGCTTGGCCGCGCCTATGAGCGGGGCTGGGGAGTAACCCCCAATCCGCTTTTGGCCATGCAGTATTTTGAAATGGCCGCACAGCAGAATTACGGCTGGGCGTTTTTTAATATGGCGGATCTGTACATGGCAGGGCATGGCCTGCCGCGTGACGTGGAGCGGGCTTATGCCCTTTACGTGAGGGCAGCGCAGGCCGGTGTTGCAAAAGCCCTGAACATGATTGGACTTTTGCATGAGGATAATAACCCGCCCAGCATAGCCGTAGCCCGCCAGTATTACATGGCGGCGGCAGAGGCGGGGGATTGCTGGGGGGCGCTGAACATGGCACGGCTGGCCTTGCAGGCAGGCGATATTCCAGCCGCACAGGCGTTTTTTTGCCAAACGCTCGAAACCGGGTTTGACGCGTGTTTTATGGCCATGCAGAAACTTCTGCCCTTCATGCCCGCCCCCTACGGAGCGGACCTGATGGAGCGCACCAACCAGCGCCTGCGCAGGCAGCCCTAGCGGTTGGTGCGGCGGCGTGGCCCCGTTTCATGCAGGAAAAAGGTCAGCACCCCTGCCAGCACAATACCCGCCAGCCCAAAGCTGAACGCCTGCGAAAACTGTACGCCAGTCAAAGCCTGCCCGTGGCCCAGATGCTGCAAAAAGGCGGCAAACAGGGGGGAGGCAATGGCGCTCATGACAAACACCAGAAAATTAATGGCTCCGGTTGCACTGCCTTTTACCTCATCGGCGTTGACCTCCTTGATAATGGAATAGGGGATCATGGCAGCGCCGGAGGACACACCCAGCATAAAGGCCAGAACATAAGGGGGGAATGTGTTGCCCGGCAGGTAAATAATGGCAGCAACTGTCAGCGCCATAACCACAATGCCACCCAGCAGCACGGGTTTGCGGCGGCCTATGCGGTCGGTCAGGTAGCCAAGGGCGGGGCAGCCCACCATCCAGCCAACTGGCACCATGGCGGCACGCATCACGGCCTCATGGTACCCAATGTGCCAGCTCTGGGTTAAAAAGGTTATGCCCCATGTCATGCTGCCAACGGTTGTTGGCAAAAACAGCAGGCCAGAACACAACCCGCACAAATAGGATTGCGGGTTGGAGAGCACGCTCCTGTAAGGCGCGAACATGGACCCTGCCGGGCGGTGCGCTGCGGTGGCGCTCTTGCGCTCGCCCGGGGTCAGGAAAAAAATGAACACGGCCACAAGGGCGATCAACCCGCCTGTATCAATCCAGAAAAAATGCCAGTTGAGCACACCATGGATCAGCCATGCCACGGTAGACTGGCCCATGGCACCCCCCATCATGCCCGCGCATTGGGTAACCCCCACGGCAGTTGCCAGATGCTGTTTGGAAAAGCCACGCGCGGCAAGGTAAACGGCCCCGACAAACGCAAAGGCCGAGCCCGCACCCTGCATCAGCCGGCCCAGGCCTGCCATCCACTCATTGCCCCAGCCAAACAGGCATGTGCCTGTTGCCAGCACCAGTGCCCCAAAGGAAATGGTGTATTTGGCCCCCCACCTGTCCACCGCGGCACCCGAGACAATGGAGCACAGGGAATAGGTGTAATAGTAAAGCCCCAGCAGGGAGCCCAGACCAACGGTTGTCAGCCCAAAGGCGGATACAAGCTCGCCCACCATCACGCTGGGGGCAGAGCGGGTGGAATACTGCAACCAGTAAAACACCAGGCACAAAAACCACGCGACAACATAGGCGTTCTGGTTGGTTATGGCGGGTTTGTGCGTGGGGGAAGGAACCGGTTGCGGGGCCGAGGGCATGCGATTATTCCGTTAATTCATATTTAAATTAAGTATTTTGTGGCGCACTTATAAAAAGGATTTCCCGGGCTTTTACAAGGTAAGGCACGCTGCCCCCATCGGCCCGGCGGGGGCAACTCAACTTCGGGCGATGCACGGGCAGGTGCGCGCGCAAGGGCTGCGTGCTTGCGGGAGCTTTGTTTTATCGGGGGGAGGTGTCTGGCCGGTAAGGGGAGTGTTCTGCCCGTATGGGGGCCAATATGGACCAGCCAGACACAAAAAGATTGGCGTGCACAAGGCGTGCCCGCCTGTGCCGCGCCGTATTATGTGCGGCGCGGTATGGGGGTAATATGCTCAGGCAAGCAGGAGTACTATGACCAGCCCCCACATGGTCAGCAAGGTGTTGCTGACCGCGTAAGGCACTGTGTAGCCCAGCATGGGCACGTTGCTTTTGGCCACGTCGGCCACCATTGCAACCGAGGCGGTGCTGGTGCGCGCGCCCCCACAGCACCCCAGATTGATCGCGGGGTCAAAGCGGAAGATGTATTTGCCAATAAGCGGGGCAAGCAGCATGGGCATGGCGCTGGCAAACACACCCCAGAAAAACACGCTAACCCCGGCCTCCTGCAACCCCTTGATAAAGGTTGGACCGGCAGAAATGCCTACAACCGCAATAAAGATGTTCAGGCCCACCGTGTTCATGAACCATACGGAGGCCGAAGGCACGCTCCCCAGTTTGGGGGTAACACCACGCAGCCAGCCCAGCACCAGCCCCGCGATCAGCGCCCCACCGGAGGAGGACAGGGTAATGGGCACGCCGCCCACAGGCAGCACAAGCGAGCCCAGAAGCCCCCCTACAAAAATACCGCCCCCTACCAGCACCATGCTGGTGGCATTGGTCGGGCGGTCGGCATAACCCACATTCGCGATTACGTCGGCCACGTGCCTGCGGCTGCCGGTAATGTTGATAATATCCCCACGGTTGATGGCCGTCTGGGAGAGAACGGGTATTTCCACATTCATGGAGCCACGGCGGATGGCGTTAATGTAAATGCCACGCGCATACGGGGCGGTGGACAGGTCAACAAGGCGCTGGCCGCCAAGCTGCTTGCTGGTAACCACCACATCCACCGTTTCCACCGGTATTTCAATCAGTTCCTGGTCAGCCACTTCTTCGGCATGGTTGGACCAGTAAACCAGTGCATCATGTGGGCCGGATACGGCAACAATATCGCCCTCACGCAGCAGGGTTGTGGGCGTGAAGGGAATAATCCTTCCGTCCCGGCGCAGGTTTTCAAGAAAAATGCGCGTATCCTGGGCTTGTTCTGCTTCCGCTACGGTTTTGCCGGCAATCAGGCCGGTGGTTTTTAGCCTGTAAGCACGAATAATATAGTTGTGCCATGCGGTATCGGCATTCTCGTTTATGGGGCGGATGTTCATCTCGCGCTCATAGCGCTCACACTCCTGCGCCAGATTGATGCGCAGGAGCTTGGGCCCCAGAAATGCCAGCATCCAGCCCGTGCCCACCGTGCCAAACAGGTAGGTGACCGCGTAGGCAACGGGTATGGCGTTCAGTTCGGCCTGAATCTGCTCTGTAGGGAGCCCGCTGCGGTTTATGGCATCGGTCGCCAGACCAATGGAGGCGGAAATGGTTTGCGAACCGGCCAAAAGCCCTTCCGCCATACCCGGCCCATAGCCCGAGACAATAGCCGCCACATACACACACACCAGACACAGGGCGGAAATGATGATGGCAAAAATAGCCTGTGGCAAACCGTCATTGGCAATGCCGCGCACAAATTGCGGGCCAACGCCAAAGCCTACGGCAAACAGGAACATGATAAAAAAGACGGATTTAACCTGAGGTGAAATGGCAATGCCCAACTGCCCGACCAGCACCCCGGCCAGCAGCGTGCCCGTAACGGCCCCAAGGCTGAAACTGCCGAACTTGAGCGACCCGACCCAGAAGCCGATCGCCAGTGTCAGAAAGATTGCCAGCTCCGGAGAGGCGCGTAGCGTCTCTGCAATCCAGTGCACTGTCATGTGTAAGCTCCTTTACCCGCAAGTGCGCCTTGCAGAGCCTGTGCAAAAACCATGCTCCCGCACGCAAGGTGCGGGAGCGGGCAGGTTAGGGGGGATCAGCCTTTGTTTTTGCCGGGAACACGCTTGAGCAGCTTGAGGCCCAGAGCTTTGTTAAAGCCGTGGATTTCCTTCACATCCAGCTTGCGCATGAAATCCACAATGCCCTGCGTAATAACCTGCCCCGGTACCATGATGGGAAAACCCGGAGGGTAGGGAATAACAAAGTTGGCGGAAACAAGAGCCGGACCAGATTGCAGGCGTTTGGCAATTTCTGGGCTGTCGAGCGGTATGTATTCGCACTCGGCTTCATTATACGCATCATAGAACGCGCGGCGGATGTCCCCGTGCAGGGTGGGGGCTTTGGGCTGGTCGCGGTAGCGGTCATCAAAATGGCTGAAGTTGGGCAGCTCGGGCAGGTCATCCACCAGTGCGTGCACCCTGTTTTCAAACGTTTTCTGATACCCTTCGTCGTTATCGGCAATTTTCTTGTCAATATCGGTGGCAATGTCCACCAGAACCCGGATCAGCAGGGCAATGTCGGAGCGGGTGTTGTTGATGTTGGACTGAAGCAGAACGCTGTTGCGTGACGTTTTGTTGAGCTGGATGTTGAACTTGTCGGCCAGAATGTTCTTGAATGTCGTGCCGTCAAAGCCCGCCGCCCCGCAGGACAGGGTCATGCGTGTGGGGTCAAGCAGGAACTCATCGGTCTTGATGGACTGCAGAGCTTTGTCCCAGCTTATGCTGGGGTCATTGTAATCCGTCAGCCCGGACTGGCGGAACGCTCCGGGGATCATTTCCGCACTGTTGAGCACCCGGAAGTATTTGGAAATCAGCTTGTGGCTGTTGACCTGTTTGCGAATTTCCAGCGCGATCTGCAAGGCGTTGCTGACCAGCCCGTAACCTTCAAGCTGCATCTGGCGGCGCGCAACATCCAGTGATGCGATAATCTGGAGGTTGGGGCTGGTGGAGGCGTGCGTAAACACGGCCTCATGGAACTGGGACTCCACATGTTCGAAGTCCACATCCTTGACCAGCACAATGGAGCCCTGCCGCAACGCGGACATGGATTTATGCACCGAGTTGGTCTGGTACACCCGCAGCCGCACCGCACGCGGGTCGGGCACAAGGCGTGTGTTCAGCAGGGTTTCATCATCAGGGGCGTTGCCCAGTGTGCTGGCCTGCTTGTCCCATGCCTGCTGGGCCTCTGGCCGGGTAAGGGATTCGGTCAGGGCCGCAGCGGCGCCCATGGCCGTGCGCTGGCGCAGCAGGGGTGACCAGTGGGCAAAGCCAAACCAGGCCTCGTCCCACAAAAAGATCAGGTCCGGTTTAATGGCAAGGCATTCTTCCATAACCCGGCGGGTGTCGTACACATGGCCGTCAAACGTGCAGTTGGTCAGGTCCACCATTTTTACACGGGCCAGATCACCATGCGCTTTAAGGGCCAGCAGGGCCTGCTTGATCGTGCGCAGCGGCACACCCCCATACATGGAGTATTCCACCAGCGGGAAGGCTTCCACATAATAAGGCTGTGCGCCTGCCAGCACGCACCCGTAATGGTGGGATTTGTGGCAGTTGCGGTCCAGAATAACAATGTCGCCCGGTGCCAGCAGGGCCTGAAGCACCATCTTGTTGCTGGTGGACGTGCCGTTGGTTACAAAAAAGGCGTGGTCGGCCCCAAAGGCCTGCGCCGCCATGGCCTGCGCATCCTTGATATTGCCTGTCGGTTCCAGCAGGCTGTCCAGCCCGCCGGTGGTGGCGGAGCTTTCGGCCAAAAACAGGTTGGGGCCGTAAAACTCGCCCATGTCACTGATCCAGTTGGACGTAAAGACCGACTTGCCGCGGGCTATGGGCAGGGCATGGAACGTGGCAATGGGGCGCTGGGCATAGCGTTTGAGGTTGTCAAAAAACGGCGTTTTATACCGGTTGCGTATGCCTTCCAGAATGGACAGGTGCAGTTCCAGTGGTTCTTCCATCTGGTAGAAAATACGGTTGAAAAACCGGCTCTCGGGCTTGCCTGCCAGTGTTTCGATATTTCTGTCGCTCAGCAGGTAGATGTCCATTTCCGGACGGATTTTTTTAATGGCCTGCGCAAGCTGCAACACCAGTGTTTCGTCGTCCCCAATGGTCGAGAAGTCGATCACACTCTGAAAAGCCGCCAGAAGCGGGTTTTCGGTCAGGCTTTGCGCGGTAAACCCTTCGTAAAGGACTACGGCCCCAATATCGGGGTTCAGCAGGATCCCTGTCAGGGCGTCCTGTGCGTTGCCCACAATAACCGGCTGGTAAATAAAGTCGTCTTCCGCACGGCGCACACCACGCGCTTCTTCCTGAATAAGCGGCCAGCGCGAGCGGGCATGGGGCACCACGCTCAGGACCTCAAAATAGGGCGTGCTTTTCAGGTGCGTTATGGCCTGCGGCAGGCGGTTAAGGGGTTCATCATCATGGTCATCCATGTTCCACGCAGAGGCATCGCGGTGGTATTTGCGCGAGACAATGGTGGTGGAAATACGCTGGGCAAGGCGCAGGAAGGCCTTGTTGTCGTCATCACTCAGGCAGCTTTTCAGCCGCTCAAGTAGCTGTGCGCCCGGATAGGCAAAAAACCGTTCAACTTCATCCAGTTTTTCCAATGAACTGGAAAGACTTTTTTTAATATCTGCCGCATTGGTCGTGGACCATTTGCGGGCCAGATCAAGGACCAGAAGCCACCGGTCCGCGCGCAGGGCAGGAGTTGCCAGTGTGGTGCTGATAAGCGAACGCACAGGCTGATCGCAAGGAGTGCTGGAGGTCATGCAGATTTTTCCTGTTTTGTAAAAAACTGAAGAAAAATGGATTTATTTTGTGGATGATAGGGCAGGGTGTCCTGTCATTTGTTGACAGGAATGGTCACCACGGCTCCGGGGTTCAGGGTTGTTTTGGACAGTTCCAGAAGCATCTGGGTAATTGTAAACGCCAGTTTGCTTTCAAAATCCCCACGATCAATCCAGTAATAATAATGGTCGTACAGAATGGATACAAACGCGTTATCAGGCTGCTTGTGTCCCGAATGTACATTCATCAGGGGTTTGGCCCCATTATTGCCCGCCACATCAACAGATTTGCGGGTATTACCGGAGGAAACCTCATCATCAGGGATTTGAATCTGGTAGGCAATCTGGCCAAGAATACTCAGCATGCTTCTGGTCAGCATTTTGATCTGCCCCGGACTGGGGGCACCGACACCATATACAACTTCCATCCGCTCAGATTTTGGCGAAAAGTTAAGCTGTTTTTTGGTTTTTTCCGCAATGGCCGCAAGGTTTGGGTCTGTTGTTGATGAAATACTCATGAAAACACGGCTGTTTTCAATTTCTTTACCATTTGTGCCAGATGCCTGCTGGAGCTGAATGTTCAGCAGGCCCGCTGCCTGTAAAAGACGCAGGTCATGCAGAAGGCTGAAAAAATCTGCACTATGGTCATCAACCTCGGCATTAATGTCCCCCGCATTGCGTGAAAATGGACGGTTATTACTGAAAAGATCAATGGACTGCACGGACAGCCGCAACAGGACATCTATAGGCAACCCGCCCATGGCCAGCGGCAAAAGGCTGGCGGGGGGCAGCGGGCGTAAAAAATTATGGGCGTAGGCATCACCCGTTACGGGCTGAAAGGTAAAGGTCGGGCTTTCCTGCAACTGTGCGGCTATGCCCCCGTTGGGACGAATGGGAAAAGTGTCTGATGCAACACCAAGAAAACCACTGCGCTGCAACTGGTAGCCTGAAATAAGCTGTGTTGTGTCCAAAAATCCGGGTGTATCTGCATAACGCAGGCGCACAAGGTTGGAGAGTGTCTGCCGTTTACTGGCTTCGATCATGGAACTTGCATACTGGTCCTGATCTTTTCCGAGCTTATAGCTTCCAATACTATAACAGCCACTTGTGAATAAAATAAGAGAGCAACACAATATTCTTTCAGCTACACGTTTCATGTGTCACCTTTCAGAATGCTGGATGGTCTCAAACATTCTATGACTAAGATATAATGGACTTTTTTAGAGCATTATTTCTTTTACCCGGCAAGGAGGAATGGAAGAATAACTTTTTTGTGACGATATTTTCAAATGTATTTCGTTTAGTATTTCATAACTTGTTATTTAATACCAAACATTACTTTGCGGGTGGTTGCAGTATGCCCCCTGCCATGCGGCAGGGCATGTGCGTTGATCAAGGCATAACGCACAGAGGTATGCAGGCTGACCGGGAAAGGGGGAGTGTGTGTTGGTGTCCGCGGCGGGATTCGAACCCACGGCCCCAGGATTCATCCCACTACAGCTTTCACTGCCGCTGCGTTGCCGAAGCGTTTGTGGGCTGGACTGTCCCTTTACCATAGACCTGTAAACAACAGGCCTTTAGGCACCGCCCGTCCAGTCTCTACACCTTCCGTTCCTGTGGAACGGCTTGGCTCGGGATTGGCAAGGCCCTTGCAGGCCGTAGCGTTCCCCGACTTTGAGCGGATTCACCATAATGTTTCCAGTTATGGTGCCCAATTAAATAGGAATCCTGTGCTCTATCCTACTGAGCTACGCGGACACACCGCTTTTGTATACTGAATGCCCCCTGAGCGGACAAGGGGAAAAGCAGGCGCTAGCGGCGGCTGTACAGCGCTGCGCGGGCTGCCAATGTTGCAATGTGGCGGCGGCAGAGCAGCAGGTCGGGGGCCCCGGTCTGCTTGCAGGCCAGCTCCAGTGCCTGTAGCTCTGCCAGCTCTTTGCTTAACGCTGGTAAGGACCAGAACTCCAGCGCACGGCTAAAACTGGCCGTACGCTTGAAAAACACGGGAGGACGCAGGGTTTTAAGCGCGTCACTCCGGCTCTGCCCCGCCGCCATGGCGGCCCGTACCCTGCGCAGGCGGTGCATGTGGCCCATAAAAGCGCGGATAATGGCAATGGGGGCAGTACCTTCGGCCAGTGCACGCTCGAGCGCGGTATCGGTTTCTGTCCGGTTGCCCTCTGTTGCGGCAAAGGCTGCATCTTCAACCGAGACACTCCCGGCATCGCCAATGCAGGCGCGCACGTCCTCCAGCGCCAGAGTGCCGGTGTCCCCCGCGTAAAGGGCCAGTTTTTCCACCTCGCTGCGGGCTGCCGCACGGTCCGCCCCCAAGCGGCCTGCCAGCCAGTGCAGGGCATCGCTATCAATTTGTACATGGTGGGCGCCCAGCATCTGGGTAATGGAGGATTCCAGATTACGCCCTTCTTCGGGGTAGCAGCCAATGCTGGCGCATACGGGCAGTTTTTCCATGAGCTGGCGCAGCTTGGAGCGGGAGGCAAGGCCCGGAGCTTCCAGTATCACCAGTGTGTCCGTGTTCTGGGCCAGAACATGCTCTACGGGTTTGAGCAGCGCGTCCGAGGCATCCCGCACACGCACAACCCGGCGGCCGCCCATAAGGGAGAGAGCCGTGGCTTCCTCTTCCAGCCTGTTGTGGGTTTCGCGGTCCAGCAGGGCAATGCGGAACGGGTCGTCCAGCGTGCCGGCCAGCCGGTGCGTGGCCTGTAAGGCCCGTTCGCGGATCAGCCCCGTATCTTCTCCATGGAGCAGGATCACGCGCCACGCTCCGGGGTCGTTGAGAACACGGGCAGTGCCGCGGGCGTCTATTTTCATGACCAGCCCGCCCGGTGGCTAGAAGTTGGTATCAATGGGGGCACGCCCCGTGGCCATGTTGGGAATGGCGTCCGGGCCTTCCTGCTCCATGGGGGTGCCCTGATCGGAATCGGGAATAAGGTTGGGGGACGGGTAGAGTGCTTTGGGCTGGTTATCGGGCACATCCGCCGGGGTGGCGTGGGTTTTGAACCAGGTGGCCACCTGCTGGGTAATCTGCTCGCCCAATGCCTGCGCGATGCGGCCCATCGTGCTTTCCATGTTCAGGGTCTGGGCAAAATACTGTTCGTAGGTGTTGGTGTACCCATCCAGCGTCTGGGCGTATCCCTGCGTGATCAGCTGTGGGGTCTGCTCAATGGTGAGCAACTGCCAGTGCGCGGTGGCGAGCATACGGGTCCGCCCGGTGGTGTTGTCGCCATGAATGTCAATGGCTTCACCACTAATGGTGGGCTGGACCACCAGCTTGTATTTGCGCGGGTCTTCTGGTCCATCACCCGCCATCTGGGATTGCAGCGCCAGACGGATCTGCTGGCCAAAGCGCTGCGGAATATTGGCAACGTAAATATCTTTAAGCTCGGCTGTAACATCAACCGCGCCTTTTTCCTCCCCGTATAAAGGCTTGAAGCCGCAGCCACTTAGCAGCAGCGGCGCCGCCATAAGGGCTGTGGCGGCCAGTGTGGCCTTGCAGAGAGAAAAAAGGGAGCGGGTCCGGGTCATCAGCCTGCCGTTACAAAGTTAACAATGCGGTTGGGCACATGCACGCGTTTGACAATGCGCTTGCCCTCCAGCAGCCGCGCCACGTTGGGTTCGGCTTCTGCCCGTGCCAGCACGGCGGCGGGGTCCTCATCGGGGAGCGCTTCTACAGTGCCGCGCAGCTTGCCCAGAATCTGCACTGCTATGGTGACCTGTGTTGCCGCCAGCAGGTCAGGCTGGGGGGCAGGCCATGCCTGCGTTGCCGCAAGCCCTGCGGTGGGCTCAAGGCTTGCAAACATTTCTTCGGCCAGATGCGGCATCATCGGGGCGCAGAGCAGGCACAGACTATGCGCTGCCTCGCGCCGGGCAAAGTCCATGCCCGCAACGCTGGCCGCTTTTTCCGCATCCGCCAGAGCGGAGGTCAGTTCATGAATACGCGCAACGGCCACGTTAATGGCAAAGCTTTCCAGCGCTTCGGTCACGGCGGCAAGCGTGCGGTGCGTGGTGCGGCGCAGCGTATCGGCCTTGCGGTCAATATCAGCGGGGCAGGTGGTGGTGGCGGGCACGCTGGCGGCAACGCCACAAACCGTGCGGAACAGGCGCTGGGCAAAGCGCGCAGCCCCGGCCACACCGGCCTCGGTCCATTCCATGTCACGCTCGGGTGGGCTGTCGGACAGGACAAACCAGCGTGCGGTATCGGCCCCAAAGCGCTCGATAATAGCCACGGGGGCAACCGTGTTGCGCTTGGACTTGGACATTTTTTCCACCCGGCCCACGGTCACGGGGTCGGTGGTGCCGCGTTTGACTACACCTTCGGGCGTGCGTTCCACTTCCTCGGGGTAGAGCCAGTGGCCTGCGCTGTCCTTGTAGCTTTCGTGGCTGACCATGCCCTGGGTAAACAGGCCTGCAAACGGCTCGTCCACGTTCAGGTTGCCGGTGCGGTGCATGGCGCGGGTAAAGAAGCGTGCGTAAAGCAGGTGCAGAATGGCGTGTTCAATCCCGCCAATATACTGGTCCACGGCCAGCCAGCCATCGGCGGCGTCCCGCACGGTGGGGGCTGCGGCATGGGGGGCCGTAAAGCGGGCAAAATACCACGAACTGTCCACGAACGTGTCAAACGTATCGGTCTCACGCGTGGCGGGTTTGCCACAGCATGGGCAGGTGGTGTGCTTCCACGTGGGGTGGTGGTCCAGCGGGTTGCCCGGTTTGTCAAAGGTGACATCCTCGGGCAGTTTGACGGGGAGCTGCTCGTCGGGCACCGGCACCGCGCCGCAGGTGTCGCAATGAATAACCGGTATGGGGCAGCCCCAATACCGCTGGCGCGAAATGCCCCAGTCGCGCAGCCGCCAGTTGACAACACCCTGGCCCACGCCAAGATCCTGCAAACGTGTAATGGCGGATTTGCGGGCCTGTTCGGTGCTCTGCCCGTCCAGAAAACCGGAGTTGATCATGGTGCCATCGCCGGTAAAGGCGTGTTCGGTAATGGCAAAGTCTGCCTGATCCTTGCCTTCTGGCAGCACCACGGGGGTCACGGGCAGGTTGTATTTGTGGGCAAAGTCCAGGTCGCGCTGGTCCCCCGACGGGCAGCCGAACAGCGCACCCGTGCCGTAGTCCATCAGCACAAAATTGGCGATCCAGATGGGAAAGCTCTTGTCCATGAACGGGTGGTTCACGCGCAGGCCCGTGTCAAACCCGCGTTTTTCGGCTGTTTCCACCGCTTCGACCGAGGTGCCAAGGCGGCGGCATTCAGCCACAAACTCCGCAGCCTGCGGGTTGCGCTCGGCAACCCACTGGGCCAGCGGGTGGTCCGGGGCAATGGCCAGAAAGGACATGCCAAACAGCGTATCCGGGCGGGTGGTAAACACTTCCACCGCGTTCAGGTTGGTATCCAGCCCCGTGGGGGGTTCATGCAGCGAGAAGGTGAGCTTGGCCCCTTCGGAGCGGCCAATCCAGCGTTCCTGCATGGTACGCACGCGCTCGGGCCAGCGGTCGAGCGTTTTCAGCCCGTCCAGCAGGTCCTGGGCAAAGTCGGTAATGCGCAGGAACCACTGGGAGAGTTTTTTCTTTTCAATCGGTGCGCCAGAGCGCCAGCCCTTGCCATCCACCACTTGTTCGTTGGCCAGAACGGTCTGGTCCACCGGGTCCCAGTTGACCCAGCTTTCGCGCCGTTCAACCAGCCCGGCCTGCATAAAGTCGAGGAACAGCTTCTGCTGCTTGCCGTAGTAGTCGGGCAGGCAGGTTGCAATTTCACGGTCCCAGTTGAGGGAGAAGCCGAGCCGTTGCAGGGTGGCGCGCATGGCGGCAATGTTGTTGAGCGTCCATTCCTGCGGGTGCACGCCGCGTTCGCGGGCTGCGTTTTCGGCTGGCAGGCCAAAGGCATCCCACCCCATGGGGTGCAGCACGGCAAAGCCACGGGCGCGCTTGTAGCGGGCAATCACATCACCCAGTGCGTAGTTGCGTACATGCCCCATGTGGAGCTGCCCCGATGGGTAGGGGAACATTTCCAGCACATAATATTTGGGCTTGTCCGCCGGAGGGACATCCGGAACGGTAAAAATATCGGCTTTTTCCCACGCCTTCTGCCATTTTGGCTCGACTGCGTTGAAGTCATAGGAGGGGGATGGGCTGGAAGGCTGGGACATGGAATGAGAATCTACGCTTGCAGGCTATAAGGAAAAAATAAGGACGAACACCGTGGCCAGAGCCGGGTGGGTCAGTCCTGATTGCCGTTATCGGCGCGGAGTTTGCGCGCGCGGGAGAGAATGCGCGTGGCAATGTCGGACGCGGTATTGGGGGCGGGGGGAGTATCCACCCATGTTCCGTCCTGCTTGAGCTGGCGGAACACGCTCAGGCGCAGCGCATCGGAGCGCAGGCGGCGGTCCAGCACAAAAGCGGTAATCTTGAACCGTTCGTCATGCGTGGCGGGGGGCGTGTACCAGTCTGTCAGGATAATCCCGCCTTCCGCATCGGCCGTAGCCACGGGCATGAAGGAGAGTGTGTCCAGTGCTGCGCGCCACAGATAGGCATTTACGCCGCCTTTAAGGCTGGCTTCCCCGCCAGAGGCCCCGCGATCTTCGGCCAGCAGGTGGTTATGCGGGGCGGCAAGGCCGGTCCGGGTCCGGTCGGAGCTGGAGCAGCCGCTTAACAGGCAGATCCCCGCAACGGCTGTTGCGGCGCTCATCCATTTAAGGAGCAGCATGGGATGGGGGCGGCTGGCAGCGGCATGGCTGGGCATGAGACGGCGAAGCATGGCGTTGATGTGGCTCCTTGGCACGTGGGTATCCGTCTTTCCCGGTCCGCCGGATAAAAAAGAAGTCAGGTCTGGCTGGCGGCACAGGTGGTCCTGTCCGTCTTCATATCCTTTCAACTCTTTTCCGCCAAGCGTCTGCGTGGCCTGTCTGCTCTGGTGGTGGTGGTGGGGCGCGTGCTCAGGGCAGGGTCAGGTGCAGTGCGTGGCAGAGTTTCTGGCGCAGGTGCGCGGGCAGATAAGCGTAGTGCCCCTCTATGGCCGAAGCGCAGAGCGGGGTGTGCAAACGGTGCAGCCGCTGGCGGTAATCCTGCGCTAAAGACTGGTGCCCCAGCATGTTGGCCGCCGCAAGGGCGGGGACCAGAATGGCCGAACGGTCGGGCGAGGTGGCCAGAATGCCGCGGGCGTGGAGCAGGGTTTCCTCGTACTGGTCGGCTAAAAAGCACGACAGAATAAATTCCTGATCAGGGGCGCTAAAAAGCGGCACACTGGGGGCCATGCCAAAAAATGACGTGTAAATGCGGGCCGCGGTTGCGGCGTCCCCCCGGCACAGGGCGTCCAGCCCATCGGGCAGGGCCAGCATGCTTGCGGGGGAATCGGTGGGCAGGGCTGCGTGCATCTGGGCCAGCAGAAAGCGCGCCTCTTCCGGCTGGTTGGCGTAAAACAGGCCAGCGGTCAGCAGGTAGCGGGTGGCAATGTTGCTGGGGAACAGGGTGAAGTTCTGCTTGAGCATGGTGACCATGGGCTGAATGTAGTCAGCCACGGGCATGTGCCATTCATCATACATGCGGATGAGCAGGTAGTGCGCATGCACAAAAAACAGAAACTGGTTTTCAGGCGCGCGTTGTTCCGCTTCCGCCATCAGCCGTTCTATCGTGTCATACAGGCGTGGGTCGGCGCGCATGCTTAAGGTTAAGGCACGCAGGCCCATCCCGAAGGGGGAAAGGGCCGCCACGGGTACGCTGGCCAGCCTGCGCGCTTCCGCCTTGAACAGGCTGAGAATAAGCACCGAGGCAAACCGGTTGGACAGGGCGCGTAGGGTTGTGAGGGTCAGGCTTATCCTGTGGCCCCATACGATTGTGTCGTTCAGTCGGGTGTCAAACGCCTGTAACAGGCAGGTGCTTTTGCCCTCGCATACCCCGGTTATGGTAATCCCGACCAGAAAATCCCACTGCCCGCGGCTGGGGAGCGACTGGAAGGGCGTTGCGGCAAAGCACTCGGTCTGCACGCTTATGTCCAGCACGCCGTGCATGGCAATATCCAGCCCCAGCTCATCACGGAACCGCTCGGCCAGAGCCACGCTTTCTGGCGTGCTGCCGGCTGTGGGGCAGGCCAGAAACACCGTGGCCCTGAGCATGCGCAGCGGGTCATCCGCCACAGGGGAGCGGGAGAGGGCGGAAGAGGCATGGGGCAGCGGAGGGAGCGTGCTTTGGGCCCCCTGCGTGTTCTGCTGGTGTGTGGCACGCACCTTTGCAATCAGGCGCATGGTTTCCTGCCCCGGTGTGGTGGCAATGGTGTGGCGGAATGTGCGCAGGCAGTTTTCGGCCCCCAGCAGGGCGGTACCTTCCTCCTTGCTGTACATGGCGGCCTGAATATGTGCGCGCCATGCGCCTTCGTTCAGCGGGTTCAGGCGGAGCAGCCTGCGGGTTGCGGCCATAACCGTGGCAGGCTCGGTTGTGCTGGCCAGCAGGGCTTCGAGCTGTGCGGTCTTGTAGTCGAGCAGGCGGTTGCGTTCTTCCTCCAGCCATGTGGCAAAGCCGGGGTCAACCGCGCTCAGGTCTTCCAGCAGCGGGGGCAGGGGGTCGGGCAGGTCCATGACCGTCTGTGGTGTGGCGCGGAATACGCGCTCGGTATCAATGTCGGTCAGGTTGGGGCGTATGGCCAGTGTGTGGCGCTGAACGTCCAGCACTTCCGGTCCAAGGGGGTGGAGGACATCCATCAGCCGGTGGATTTCCTGCCGTAGGGAGGCGCGCGCCTGCTCGGGGGCGCGCTTGCTCCATAACAGCTCGGCTAGCCGGGTGCGGGCCACGGGCCGCCGGTTGGAAAGTGCCAGAATGGCCAGCAGCGCCTTGGTTTTGGTGCCCGTAGGTAAAAGGGAAAGCCCCGTACTGGACAGGACGCGCATATGCCCGAGCAGAAAAATATGGAGCAAAGGGTTGTCTGGTGGTGCGCCTGTGGTGTCGGGGGATGCGTGCATGGGCAGAAGGTCCGTTAATTACCAGTAAGACACCGATCACGAACATTAAAGTTATTCCTGCCGGTCAGAAAAAAATGCTTTTGTATTTCCCTGTAAAAAGAAGGTTTTAGCAAACAGTAAATTTAACAGTGGTGTAATATTCTAGGGCGTTATGGCAATACATGAAAGCCCCTGCTGGCGCAGGGCAGAACATATGGTGTCTGTCTGCCCGGAAGGAAGCCCCGCCAGCCGGGTGCGCCATACCGGTGCCCGGCCTGTGGGCGTTACCTTTTCCACCCGGTTAAGGGCATGGCTGAGTGCGGGGGAGGATTGCCGTGCCAGTGCAATGGCATGCATGGCCCGTGCCGGGGTGGAAAAAGCCCCGATCTGGATAATGGCATTGCCCCCACTTCCCGCAGAACGCCAGACAATACCCGGACCGGCCAGAGGGGTGGAACTCACGCTCCGGTAAGCGGCGGGCTGGTAGCCTGCGGGCTGCGGGGTGGAGTCGCCTGCAAGCTGCATGGTGGTGCTGTCATCCTGCTGGGCAGGGCTGTCCGCTCCGGCGGAGGGTGGGGGGAGTGTCTCATCCTCCAGCGGTGGTGCGCTGGCCGGGCCATAGGGCTGGGCGGTGTTCTGGACCACCTGCACGGGGGCAATCTGCTGCGGTGCCAGATTAGGCTCGGTTTGCACAGGCAGGGTGCTGGGGGGCACGGGGTCGTTCAGGTGGGGGGTAATGGCCGCCATGTAGGTGCGGGCGTAACCGGGCAGGGGAGCCCCGCGTGAGCGGTGGTTTTCCATGCATTGTGGCCCGCAATTGTACGCGCCCAAAAAGTCGGGGGAGCCAAAGCGGTCGTATAATTCGCGAATATAGCCGGTCCCGGCCATAATATTGTCGTGCGGGTTATAGGGGTCGGAGCCAAGGCGGTAACGCTGCGCAAGCTGGGCGTATGTATCTGGCTTGATCTGCATAAGCCCGACCGCACCATGCACGGAACGGGTGAGGTGCCCGTTCATGTATTGGTGCCCGCCCGATTCCTGCTGCATCACAGCGCGGATCCAGGACTGGGGAACGGAAAACCGGTCCGAGGCTTCGTGAATATAAGGCCCCCACGGATTAAGGGCCGACCCCGGCGCATTATACGATGTTTTACCCGGCCCCGCGCAGGCGGACAGCACAGCCAGCCCGCCTAGAGCGATAAGGGAGAAGGCCCTGCGCCAGATGCGCTGGTCCGCACAGGTAAAAACACGTGGCAGCATGGCACGCATGGTGCCCGTTCAGGCGGGCAGATGCAAATGGTCATGCTGGCCGGGGTACGCCCTGCCGGATGCTATTTGCCGTGCTGGCGCATGCCTGCGGTAATGTCGTTCATAAGTGCCGGGTTTGTGCGGCGGATCTGGCCTGCACGCAGCACGCTGGCTGCGGTGTAACACGGCCGGGTTGTCCAGTTTTCCAGAAACTGGAGGTCAGACAGGGTTTCTGGCCCATGCTGCCGCAGTGTTTTCAGGGCGGCTGGGGTAGTAATCCCTGGCGTGGTGCCGGGTTTACGCAACATAATCATAAATCCTGTTAGTTAGGCTGCTCTGCTCTTGACTGTTGCACAGGTGCGCCACTGCGCATCGGGTGCGGGGCCTTAGAACACCCACAATGTGTCAATTTCAAGCGCTAAGCGGTTTTGTCATAAAACCATGACAATAAAAGAAATAACCCGTTATATTTGTTAGGTTTTTTTTATCGGGCTTTGTAAAATTTCCGTGCCCAGCCGCTCCAGCGCCATGCGCAGCGACTCATCACCCATGTCGGGCAGGGTGCAGGTGGGGGTGGCTCCCCTGCGGGGGGGCAGCCTGCGGCGTGTGCCTGCCGTGGGGTCCTGCACAAAGCGCAGCCGGGCAACCAGTGGCTCCCCGCACCATGTGTTGATCCGCGCCACAAGCATGTCGCCCTGATGTTGCAGTTCCATGGCGGCGGGGCCGGTGCAGGCCACGGTCAGCGTAGCGGCGCTCAGTTTGCGCGGGGAGGTAACAGCCGCATGGGCCGGGCCAACAACATCGGCCCAGCGGGCAAACAGCATGGCCCCTGTGGGGGAGCGGCGGCGGAAGGCGGGCGCTGTTACATTGGGGAGCAGGGCGCCCAGGGTGCGGGCCTTCATCACACGGCGGGGGGGCTGTGGTGGTGCCTCTTCCTTTGCGCGCGTGCGTGCGGCGGGCTTGCGGGGGGTGCTGGCCTGCCCTGCGGGGGCGCCCGCCTTGCCCGAATGAAGTTCCTTCGCCATAACAGCCTCCGTGATTACGCCACCCGCCCACGCCCTGCTGCACTGGTACGACCGACACCGCCGCACCCTGCCATGGCGGTGCACGGAGGGGGAAGCACCAGACCCGTATCGTGTCTGGTTGAGCGAGATCATGCTTCAGCAGACAACGGTCAAGGCTGTCGGGCCATATTATCTCAGATTTGTGGAAAGATTTCCAACAGTTCAGGCGCTGGCCAGTGCCCCAAGGGATGATGTGCTGGCCGCCTGGGCCGGGCTTGGTTACTACTCCCGCGCGCGCAACCTGCATGCCTGCGCACAGGCCGTTGCAGCCCTTGGGAGCTTCCCCCGCACGGTAGAGGGTTTGCGCGCCCTGCCCGGCATTGGGGCCTACACGGCTGCCGCCGTGGCGGCCATAGCCTTTGGCGTGCCGGTTGTGCCGGTGGATGGCAATGTGGAGCGTGTTACGGCGCGCCTGTACAATGTGCAGGACCCGCTGCCGGCTGCCCGTAAAACGCTGGCGCAACTGGCCAGCGGGCTGAATACGGATGCCCCTGCCCGTGCCCGGCCGTCCGATTTTGCGCAGGCTTTGTTTGATCTGGGGTCTTCTTTGTGTTCCCCCCGCCAGCCTGCGTGCGGGTTATGCCCGTGGCAGGGTGTGTGCGAAGGGTATGCACAGGGTACGGCCGCCACCTTGCCGCGCAAGGCCCCCAAGGCCGAACGCCCCGTGCGGTATGGTGTGCATTTTATGGTCATGGACCGGGCCGGAAACGTGCTGCTCCGCAAACGGCCCGAGACAGGCCTGCTGGCCGCCATGACCGAACTGCCCGGCACCGAATGGCGCGCAACACCATGGACTGAGGCCGAGGCACTGGCCCATGCCCCCGTTGCCGCGCAGTGGAGCAATGCAGGCGCGGTCAAACACGTGTTTACGCATTTTACGCTGAACGTGGTTGTGTATGCCGCGCAGGTGGAGCGCTTTTCCAATCAGGATGTGGGGGAAGGGTTTTTGTTGCCTGCGGCACAGACCAAAACCGCATCGCTGCCATCAATTATGCAAAAATGTATGTCAACAGGGTACAACTTCCTGCATCGTGCATGAAAAGACGGAGTGTTCTGGCGCACAGCACCCGGCAGGGCGGCCCGTGCGGGTCGGGCCGTAAAAAAGAAAAAAGAGGTTGCATGGTTTTCCACCATATTCCGCCACAGGCACATCTGCCCGCTCAGGGCCAGCCTCCATATGGCAGGCCGGGTGTGCTGCTGCTTAACCTTGGCACGCCCGAAGGCACGGGGTACCGCGCCGTGCGCCGCTACCTGTCCGAGTTCCTGTCCGACCGCCGGGTGATCGAAGGCTCGCCCCTGTTCTGGCAGCCTCTGCTTCAGGGCGTTATTCTCACCACCCGCCCCACGCGCAGTGGCCGCGCCTATGCCCGTGTGTGGGATGCCGAACGGAATGAAAGCCCGTTGCGCACTTACACCCGCCATCAGGGTGAAAAACTGGCCAGACAGTTCGAGGCCGATGGTGTGCCAGTGGCATGGGGCATGCGCTATGGCCGCCCCAGTGTGGCGCAGGCGCTCCGCTCGCTTATGGAGCAGGGGTGTGACCGCATTGTGTGCCTGCCCCTGTACCCGCAGTACAGTGCAACCACCACGGCCACCGCCAATGACCAGCTCTTCCGGGTGTTGATGAAGCTGCGCAACCAGCCTGCCATCCGCACGGTGCCATCCTTCCCCGATGATCCGGATTTTATTACCGCCGTGGCCTCCTCCATCCGCGAGGAGCAGATACACGCGGAGCAGCCGTTCCAGATGGTGGTGGCCTCCTTCCACGGGTTGCCGCGCCAGTATGTGGATAAGGGCGATTCGTATCTGGCGGAATGTACCCGCACCGTGGCCGCCCTGCGTGCCGAACTGGGGATGGATGAAACCACCCTGCCCATGACCTTCCAGTCCCGCTTTGGGCCAACCAAATGGCTGGAACCCTACACCGCACCCTTTATTGCGGGCCTGCCTGCAAAGGGCATCAAGCGTATTGCGGTGGTAACCCCCTGCTTTATGGCGGACTGCCTGGAAACACTGGATGAAATTGGCCACGAAGTGTGCGAGGAGTTCATGAAGGCGGGTGGCGAGTCCTTTACTCTTGTCCCCTGCCTGAACGACAGCCCCGCCAGCATCAGCCTGCTGGAAAAACTGGTCCGGCGCGAACTACAGGGCTGGCTGTAGCGCGGGTTTGCCCGGCACCCCTGCCAAGGCCGGGGTGTGGTGGTTTGCCGGGCGTGGCTGCGGGGTTCTCCGCACGGGCTAGCCGTGCAGGTGGGGCTTTCGCGTTATGGCGCGGCGCGTGGGGTTTTGGGGCGTGGCAGAGGGGTCTTGTCGGGGAACAGGCAGCTCTGTTGTGCCGCGCACCGCCAGCACTCGGGCTTGCGCGCCTTGCACACGTACCGCCCTTGCAGAATAAGCCAGTGGTGGGAGTCGCGCACCATGGGGAGCGGGATACGCGCTTCCAGTTTTTTTTCCACCGCTTCTACCGTGCGGCCAAGGCCAAGGCCCGAGCGGTTGGCCAGCCGGAATACATGCGTATCCACGGGTACTGTGGGTTGGTTAAAGGCCACATTCAGCACCACATTGGCGGTTTTGCGGCCAACACCGGCCAGTTTTTCCAGCGCCTCCCGCGTGTGGGGGATCTGCCCGTCATGCTCGGCCAGCAACTGGCGGGAAAGTTCCACAACGTTTTTGGCCTTGTTGCGCCATAGCCCGATAGTGCGGATCAACTGGCCCACCTGCTCGTCCCCCAGTGCGGCCATGGCCTGCGGGGTGGGGGCTGCGGCAAACAGGGCCGGGGTTACGCGGTTGACCGAGGCATCGGTCGCCTGAGCAGACAGCACAACAGCCACCAGCAGCGTAAAGGGTGTGGTGTAGTGCAGCTCCGTCTGGGCATCGGGCCATGCGCGGGACAGGTCGGTCAGGAATTGCTGGATCTCTGCCTTTGTCATGTCCCGCAAGGCGGTCTGGGGCGCAGTCTGGGCTTTGGGGCTGGCAGCTTTGGCGCGGGGTTTGGCTGTGGTTCCGGGGGCCGGTTTGCGGGCACGCGGGGTGCTGGCCGGTTTTGCCGTGCGCCTGCCGCTGGCCTGTGGCGCCAGTGTGGCCTGTGCGGGAGTGCCTTCTGCCGGTGCAGGTTCAGGCGTATGGCCCGGCAGAGGGGCCTTTTGCCCGGTGGTACGTCGCACGGGGGCATCCTGCTTTGGGGCTGGCTGTGTGCTGGCCCTGTTATGGGTGGTCTTGCGGGGGGCTTTGGGGGGCATGGGGCTGCTTGTTGCAAATGGGCTGGGGCGGCCATTTTTCCAGCCGTGGCGGGTTTGCGCAATATCGCGCCATCACGCTACAGGCTAAACACCTGCGCTGTTGGCGTGGGTGCACACGCTTTTTTTCGGGTTTTTGGGTCCATGGTCACTTCTGCTTCCAGCACAGCCTCTGCCGCGCGCAAAACGTCTTTGTTTGTGGACGTGCTGGGCTTTGTCATGCGCCTGTGGCTGGCTTTTCCCCGGCCTCTGGCGGTTACCGTGGGCACAGTGCTGCTGGCTACGCTGGCCGATGTGCTCATGCCCCTTGCCGCAGGCCGGCTTGTGGCCGATGTGGCCGAACCCGCCAGCCAGCCCACCCGGCTGGAAGATGCGCTGTGGATGCTGGCAGCCCTTGCCGCCTGCGGCTTTGGCAGCGTGCTGGCCAAACGCTACGCCTATCTGGGTATTACGCGGCTGACCACGCGGGTCATGCAGAAAATCGGCACGGAATCGTTTGCACATGTGCAGCGCCTGAGTACCGACTGGCACGCCAACACCTTTGCAGGCTCCACGGTCAGGCGGCTCACCCGCGGGATGTGGGCGGTGGACATGCTGGACGACACGCTCCTGCTCATGCTGCTGCCCGAGTTCTGCCTGCTGGTGCTGACAACCCTTGTGCTGGGCTGGCACTGGCCTGCCATGGGGGTGCTGCTTGGTGTTCTGTCGGTGCTGTTTGTGGCGCTGTCCTGCACCTTGACGCTGTATTATGTGGCGCCTTCCGCACAGGCCGCCAATGCGGGGGACAGCAAGGTCGGCGCAGCCCTTGCCGATGCAATGACCTGCAACGCCGTGGTCAAGGCATTCGGGGCCGAAACGCGGGAGGAAGCCCATCTGGCCCGGATACTGGACCAGTGGCGCACCGCAACCGCGCGGATGTGGATACGCGGCACGGATAGCGCCAATATTCAGGCCGCGGCCGTGGTGGTCATGCGTCTGTCTCTGGCGGCTGCGGCTATCTGGCTGTGGTGCAAGGGCCGGGCAGGGCCGGGGGATGTGGCCTATGTGCTGACCATGACCTTTCTGGTGCAGGGCTACCTGCGGGAGATCGGGCAGCAGGTTTCCGTTGTGCAACGTTCGGTGAACGAGATGGAAGAGCTGCTTCTGCTCTGGCGCACCCCCGCAGGGGTGGCAGACCCCGCACAGCCGGTTGCGCTGCATGTAACACATGGGGAAATCGCGTTTGAACACGTGACATTCCAGTATCCGGGGCAGCAGACACCCCTTTTTACTGACCTGTCAGTGCATATTGCACCGGGGAGCCGGGTGGGGCTGGTCGGGCCTTCGGGGTCGGGGAAGTCCACATTTACCAAGCTGCTTTTGCGGTTATATGCCCAAAACAGCGGTCGTGTTCTGGTTGATGGTGTGGATACACAAAGCGTGTGTCAGGCGGACCTGCGCCGCCAGATTGCCCTTGTGCCGCAGGAGCCTGTTCTGTTCCATCGCTCGCTGGCCGAGAATATTGCCTATGGCAGGCCGGATGCCACGCCCGAGCAGATTGTGCAGGCGGCCCGTCTGGCCAATGCGGCAGATTTTATAGAACGCCTCCCCGAAGGCTACGCAACATTGGTGGGTGAGCGGGGCATCAAGCTCTCAGGCGGGGAGCGCCAGCGTGTGGCCATAGCCCGCGCCTTTTTGGCCGATGCCCGTATTCTGGTGCTGGATGAAGCCACGGCCAGTCTGGATTCTGCATCCGAAGCTCTGGTGCAGGAGGCCATGGAACGGCTGATGGAAGGCCGCACGGTGCTGATTGTAGCACACCGCCTTTCCACCGTTGTAGGGCTGGACCGCATACTCGTGTTTGAACACGGCCAGATTGTGGAGGACGGCACCCATGCGCAACTGGTCCAGCAGGAGGGCGGGCTGTACCAGCGGCTCTATAACCTGCAAAGCCTGTAGAATGAAAAACCGGATGACATGAGGTGTGCGCTCGTCATTTCAGGCAAGTTTATTAGCTAGGGGAATGGCCACACAGGCCACAAGAGCGCCACTCAGGACATCCATCAGGTAATGCCCACCTACGGGAATGGTGGATATGGCCATAATGCAGTTTACGGCAGCAAAAGGGTAAAAACTGCGTAAACCGCGGTTATAATAAGTAAAAATAATAGCAAGAACAATATGGTAAGATGGAAAACTATACAGGCCCTCCATGTGGTCGAGCGAGAATGTATGGGGTGCCACACTGTCTCTAAGTGCTAGAAAAGTATAAACATATTCACTTCCCGGCACACCTTTGCTGTAATATCCGAATGCATAAAATGGTCCGAGTGATGGAAAAACTATCACGATAAAACTGGAAATAAATATCGCGGCAATAGCAGACAATAGCATTCTTCTATTTCTTTTCTGGTCCCCATAAAAAGAAAATATAAGAATGTTGATAACAATCTGAACAAGAAGAGTGCCGTAAAACAGGGCAAGAAAATTATATAAAATGGAATGAGACCGTACGAAACTAAAACAGGCGGGCCAGTCAAATCCGGCAAGACGGTCTAGAGTGATGAGGGTTTTATCGATCGTTGGCCCCCCTACCGTGCAAGCAAGGTAGGTCTGGATGGATCCCAGTAAGGAAAAAAGAATCCACGCTTGAACGTAAAGAATAGCTTCTACAATAATTTTGCTAGGTCGCAGAAAGGAATAAAAAATTGCGATGGGAGCAGAAACAAGACAAATAAGAAAAGGTCTTGCAAAGCCGGTAAAATCAAGTCCGGCAAAGTGGCAGCCTGCAATATCTGTCAGCGCCATGACCAAAATAAGGAATGGAATAAGAAACATTCAGAATCTAAACTATGCCATTGTGTTATAGTCTAGCCTGAATGGCATAAAAAGGCCGGGGCCTACAGGTCGCAGGCCAGAAAAATCCAATCTATCAGGCCGACCTGCGGGCATACATTGTCGTTGCCGTCCAACACAGACAGGTTGAGCAAGGCCATACGTTTATGGTCTGCAGTAACGTTGCAGCAGAATAAATGTGATTTCAGGAAGGCTTTGGCGGAGGGGAAGGGATTCGAACCCTCGATACGACTTGACATCGTATAACGGTTTAGCAAACCGCCGCCTTCAGCCTCTCGGCCACCCCTCCGCCGAAGAGTGCAGACACGACGTTTGCATCGCTGCTTTTAGGGGGTTTGGCGCGTTCCGTCAAACCCCCTGATGCGTAATTTGGTGTTATTTTTTATCTGGTCGTTTTTACGCGTCCAGATGGGTCTTCAGGGCTTCGTTCACCATGGCCGGGTTGGCCTTGCCCTTGGTTTCCTTCATGACCTGCCCCACAAAAAAGCCGAACAGCTTGTCTTTGCCGGAGCGGTATTCGGCCAGTTTGTCGGGGTGTTTTTCCAGCACGGCGGTAATGGCCGCATCAATCGCACCCGTATCGGTAACCTGCCGCAGGCCCTTCTTTTCCACGATGGCATCGGGGCTTTCACCCGTTTCCACCATGTCTTCAAAGACCTCCTTGGCAATTTTGCCGTTAATGGTCTTGTCCGCAATCAGGTCCAGCATCTTGCCCAGTGCATCAGCACTGACCGGGCTGGTCTCAATTGTGTTGCTGGTGCGGTTGAGGGCGGCAAACAGGTCGCCCATAACCCACGTAGCTGCCAGCTTGCCGTCCCGTCCACGGGCTACGGCCTCGTAATAGTCGGCTACGGCCTGTTCGGCTATCAGCACCCCGGCATCGTAAAAGGCAATGCCGTATTCGGCCTGAAAGCGCGCGCGTTTGGCATCGGGCAGTTCGGGCAGTTTGGTGGCCAGTTCGTCCACCCATGCCTGTTCCAGCACCAGCGGCAGCAGGTCGGGGTCGGGGAAGTAGCGGTAGTCATGCGCATCTTCCTTGGAGCGCATGGTGCGGGTTTCGCCCCGGCCGGGGTCGAACAGGCGGGTTTCCTGGTCCACCTCGCCCCCGTTTTCCCAGATTTCCACCTGGCGGGCGGCTTCCACCTCAATGGCCTGCATGACAAAGCGGATGGAGTTGACGTTCTTGATCTCGCAGCGCGTGCGGAAGGGTTCCCCCGCCTTGCGGACCGATACGTTGACGTCAGCACGCATGGAGCCTTCTTCCATGTTGCCATCGCAGGTGCCGAGGTAACGCAGGATCTGGCGCAGCTTGCGCAGGTAGGCCCCGGCTTCTTCGGGCTCACGGATGTCAGGCTCGCTCACGATTTCCATCAGCGCCACGCCGGAGCGGTTAAGGTCCACAAAGGACTTTGTGGGGTCCTGATCATGCAGCAGCTTACCCGCATCCTGTTCAAGGTGCAGGCGGGTAATGCCGATTTCGCGCACATCCCCGTTTTGCAGTTCAATGCTGATGGTGCCCTTGCCCACAATGGGGTGCTCGAACTGGCTGATCTGGTAGCCCTGCGGCAGATCGGCGTAAAAGTAGTTCTTGCGGTCAAACCGGCTGAACAGGTTGATCTGCGCGTTAAGCCCCAGCCCTGTGCGAATGGCCTGCGCCACACATTCGTGGTTGATGACGGGCAGCATGCCGGGGAATGCGGCATCCACCAGACTGACCTGTGTGTTGGGGTCCCCCCCAAAGGTGGTGGATGCACCCGAGAACAGCTTGGAATGGCTGATAACCTGTGCGTGGACTTCCAGCCCGACCACAATTTCCCATGTGCCGGTGCGGCCTTCAATCGTGTAGCTCATGCGCCTGCTCCCGCATGGACGGATGGCGTGTGCGTAAAGCCTGCCGCCGCTTCCAGCGCGCCGCCAATGGACAGCACGGTTTCTTCATCAAAATGCTTGCCAATAACCTGTAGCCCCAGCGGCAGCCCGGCATCGTTCAGCCCTACGGGAACGGAAAGTGCGGGCACGCCGGCCATGCTGGCGGGCACGGTAAAGATGTCGTTGAGGTACATCTGCACCGGGTCGTCCATGTTTTCGCCCTGTGCAAAGGCGGCGGACGGGGCGGTGGGGGTCAGCAGCACGTCCACGTTTTCAAACGCGTTTTCAAAGTCACGCTTGATCAGGGTGCGGACCTTCTGCGCCTTCAGGTAATACGCATCGTAATACCCGGCGGACAGAACATACGTGCCCATCAGAATACGGTTGCGCACTTCCTGCCCAAAGCCTGCGGCACGGGTGGCTTCGTATACACCATCCAGCGAGGGGGCGTCCTTGCGCAGGCCAAAGCGGATGCCATCATACCGTGCAAGGTTGGAGGAGCATTCAGCCGGGGCAATAATGTAGTAGGTGGTCAGCCCGTAGCGCGTATGGGGGAGGGAGACATCCACCACTTCGCAGCCTGCGGCCTTCAGCCATGCAATGCCCTGTTCCCACATGGCCACAATTTCGGCTGGCAGGCCGGGTGCGCGGTATTCTGCGGGAATGCCCACGCGCAGGCCCTTAACGCTTTTGCCCACGGCTTTGTGGAATGCGGGCACGGGGCGGTTGGAGCTTGTGCTGTCCTTGGCGTCAAAACCTGCCATGGCTTCCAGCATCAGCCCGGCATCGGCCACGCTGCGGGTCATGGGGCCAGCCTGATCGAGCGAGCTGGCAAAGGCAATGGTGCCCCAGCGGCTGCACCGGCCGTAGGTGGGTTTAAGGCCAACAATACCGCAATAGGCTGCAGGCTGGCGGATGGAACCGCCTGTATCCGTGCCCGTTGCGGCCAGCGCCATGCCTGCGGCAACCGCAGCGGAGGAACCACCGGAGGAGCCACCGGGCACAAGGGCGGTGGCCTCGTCCCCTTTGCGCTTCCACGGGTTTGTGGCCGGGCCAAAGGCGGAATTGATGTTGGCCGAGCCCATGGCAAACTCGTCCAGATTGGTCTTGCCAAGGAACACCGCGCCTGCGTTCAGCAGATTGGCGGTGACCGTGCTCTCATAGGGGGGCACAAAGTCGGCCAGCATCTTGCTTGCAGCCGTAGTGCGCACGCCCTTGGTGCAGAACAGGTCTTTTACGCCAATGGGCAGGCCGTCCATAATACCGGCCGTGCCGGCTGCGTAGCGGGCATCTGCGGCGTCAGCACTGGCCAGTACGTCGGCTTCGGGCAGAACGGTAATGTAGGCGTTAAGGGCGGTGTTCAGGCGGCCAATGGCGTTCAGGTGAGCCTGTGCCAGCTCCCGCGCGGAAAACTTGCGGGCGGCAAGCCCGGCGCGGGCTTCGGTTAGGGTTAGACCGGTCAGCATTATTCCACCACCTTGGGTACGGTATAAAAGGGGCCAGATGTTTCGGGCGCGCAGGCCAGCAGGGCATCGCGGCAGTTGCCGTCGGTCACCTTGTCTTCACGCTGGCGCAGGGTTTCGGTTTCTGTTCCCACCATGGGCGGCACACCGGTAACATCCACTTCGGCAAGCTGGTCAATCCAGCCCAGAATGCCATTAAGCTTCTGGCGCGTGGCCTCCAGCTCGTTTTCCTCAAGCCCTATACGGGCCAGTTTTGCGATGCGTCGGGTGGTCGCAAGGTCTAGCGACATGAGAGTGGGCCCCTCTTTCTTCAGTCTGAATAGAGAATTGCACCTAGCATAATCACGCGGAAGGCAACATACCATGGGCATGACTCTTCTCACTCTTCCCCAATTAGCTGCCACCCTGCCCAGACATGCCCGCCTTCTGGGCGTAGACCCCGGGCGCAAACAGGTGGGGCTGGCGCTGTCCGATGTGTCCCGCATGGTGGCCTCCCCCTTCCAGACCGTAAAGCGCGGCAAGCTGGGGCAGATGGCTACCTTTATCCGTGCTGTTGCGCAGGAGCATGGGGTGGCGGGGCTGGTTGTGGGGGTGCCTCTCTCGCTCGACGGGTCGTTTGGTCCGGCGGCGCAGGCCAGCCGGGACTGGGCCATGGACCTGTCGGCCCAGACCGGCCTGCCCACCTGCCTGTGGGACGAGCGCCTGTCCTCCTCCGCGGTTAACCGGATGCTCATACAGGAGGCCGATCTGTCCCGCGCCAAGCGGGCGGAAGCGGTGGATAAACTGGCCGCCGCCTATATTTTGCAGGCAGCGCTGGACAGTATGCCCAGTGCCATCACGCCTTTCTGATTCCAGATTAGGGGCTTACATTTGCCACAAATGGCCCGCAAACCTAGGCATACAAGAGACGTTACAAGATATTTGAGAAGGAATACCCAATGACCAAGCAGTCGTTTGCTACCGCTTTAATGACCATGGTGGGTGCCGCCGTATTTGCTGTAAGCCTGCCCGCAGCCCCTGTGCATGCGGAAGATGGTGCTCTGACAAAAG
Organism: Acetobacter sp. ESL1128; assembly: GCF_058505085.1. Taxonomy (NCBI): domain Bacteria; kingdom Pseudomonadati; phylum Pseudomonadota; class Alphaproteobacteria; order Acetobacterales; family Acetobacteraceae; genus Acetobacter; species Acetobacter sp. ESL1128. The sequence continues at coordinate 144,159 of NZ_CP196369.1, forward strand.
CATGGAACTCCACCCGTCAGGGAACGGAAAAAGCGTGGGATAAAACCAAGTCCGGCACGACCGAGGCATGGGACAAGACAAAAGAAGGCACAACCGAAGCCTGGGACAAAACCAAGTCCGGGACCGAAAAAGCTTGGGACAAGACCAAAGCCGGTACGGACAAGGCATGGGATAAAACCAAATCTGGCACGGAAAAGGCTTGGGACAAGACCAAGTCCGGGACCGAAAAAGCGTGGGACAAAACCAAAACCGGCACCACCGATGCAGCGCATGACGTAGGCAAGTGGGGCGAACGCACGGGCCAGAAAATCGGCAACACCAGCACCGCCGTCGGGCACGATATCCGTAACGGCTTTACGGATGATGACAAAAAATAAGGCCGGATAACTCTGGCCTGTAAAAAACCCCGCCCTCCGGAATGGAAAGGGCGGGGTTTTTTTATGGGCTCTGCACGGCAGGCCAGAACTGCCCGCCCCGTATCAGGCGAAGGTGTCCAGTACGCTGGTGTCGTTCTGTGCGGAATCGGAGGCCGAACCGGAAGAACCACCCGTTGTGGTTTTGGAAAGGATGTCCCCGCTGGCATCCTTGACGATGGTTGTAATGGACCCATCGGCATTAAATGTCTGGCTTGTGGTGGTGGAAGAGGAAGAAGAGGAGGAGCTGCTGCCGCTCCCCGAAGCGGAAGAGCCAGAAGCCGTGCTGGAGGAGGAAGACGTGCCAAACAGGCTGCTCACAGCACTGCTGCCGCTCAGATTTGAAATGGAAGAAGACATAAGGGATGCCTCGCTTATCTGATGGTTTTAAAAACTCGGGGTATTGTCGATCCGGGGCGAAAGGGATGTCAATCTTTATCCGCTATGCCTGCCCTGCGGAGCATTAAGGGCGGTGTGCGGTCCGTGCGTTAACGGTCCGCGTTACGGACCCGCCAGAAGGTACGGTGCGCGGAGCGGAGCGTGCCCAGCCCTGTTTTTACGGCCTGCCAGTAGGCTGCAAACGCGGTCATGCGCGTGACCCCCATCGGTTTAAATTCTTTTTTAACCTAAGGGGGAATCATGGCCTGACTATGACCCCGGACTGACCTGTGCAGGCAACCGCCCGTGACCGGACATACAGAAAAGGCGACTCCCCCGCCCCCGTGGGGGAAGGAGAGCCGCCTTTTGCCGCAGGTTCAGCCCCGTAAGGGGAGCTGATCAGGCTTTGGCTTCTTCGATCAGGATCTGTTCAATAATGTCCAGCCCTTCATCAAGCAGCGTGTCAGATGCGGTCAGGGGGGTCAGAATGCGGATGGTCGCACCCTGCACGCCGCAAGCCAGCAGGATCAGCCCTTTTTCGCATGCCTTGGCGCAGAGCTTGGAGGCAAAGCCTGCCCGCTGTTCCACACCTGCGTGGCGTTCAAGAACGTCAAAGGCGATCATGGCGCCCAGACCACGCGGCATGCTGATGGGCAGCATGTCCGTGCGCTTGTGCCATGCGGTAATGCGTGCCTTCAGGCGTTCGCCCATGGCATTGGCGCGGTCGAGCAGTTTTTCTTCGTCAATCACGTCCAGTACGGCAAGGGCTGCGGCGCAGGCCAGTGGTGCGCCGGCATAAGTGCCGCCCAGCCCGCCGGGGGGCACGCTGTCCATCAGGTCCGCGCGGCCAATCACGCCAGAGAGCGGCATGCCGCCTGCAAGGGATTTGGCAACGGAGATCAGGTCCGGTTCCACGCCGGAGTGCTCAATGCCAAACAGCTTGCCGGTACGGCCAAAGCCGCTCTGCACTTCATCGGCAATCAGTTTAATGCCGTGCTGGTCGCACAGGGCGCGCAGGTGCTTGAGCAGCGCTGTGGGGGCCACACGGAACCCGCCTTCGCCCTGCACGGGTTCAATAATAATGGCGGCCACATTGCTCGGGGCAATATCGGCAGCAAACAGGAAGTGCAGCATTTTCAGGCTGTCTTCCACCGTAATGTCATGGTCGGGGAAGGGGACATGGTACACTTCGCCCGGCAGCGTGCCAAAAGGTGCCTTGTAGGGCAGTACCTTGCCGGTCATGGCCGAAGCCAGCAGCGTGCGGCCATGGAACCCGCCACAAAAGGCGATCACGCCATTACGGCCGGTAGCGGCACGGGCGATCTTGACCGCGTTTTCGGTTGCTTCCCCACCCGTGGTGAAGAAAATGGTCTTGGCCGGGCCGGAGAAGGGCGCGCGCGCGTTCAGCTTTTCGGCCAGTTCAATGTAGGATTCGTAAGCCGAAACCTGAAACGCCGTGTGTGTAAAGCGTTCGAGCTGCTTTGCCACCGCAGCCATCACCTTGGGGTGGCGGTGGCCCACGTTCAGCACGGCAATACCGCCTGCAAAGTCAACGTAGCGGCGGCCTTCCACATCCCACAGCTCCGCGTTTTCGGCCCGGTCGGCAAAAACGGGGGTGGAGGTGGAAACCCCGCGCGGCACGGCGTTGTTACGGCGGGCCAGCAGGTCTTTGTTGGTGGTGCTCATGTCAGGTTTGGCTCCGGTTGGCGGTCATATGGTCCGGCCCGTGTTTGGGGCGGGACAAACATGTTCGTTCCGTAAGTGGTTTTATTGCACGCGGGGAGGCGCTTTTTTGGTGCGTGGGTGGTGATGAAAAATCAACACCCGATCCTTCGGCGCCAGACCCGTTCTTCTGGCAGTTTATGCCGGAGGGGGCAGGGGGGTGTCCGCCTCCTGCGCAACCTGTTCCATCAGCCATGTGCGGAAGGTGCGCAGGGAGGGTTTTTCCCACATCTGTTCGGAGGCGCGCAGCACGTAGGCCCCCAGCGGTGTGGCCTTGAGCGGGGTTTGTGTGGGCTGCACGCGCACCAGCCGCCCGCTAAGCAGGTCATCACCAAGCAAAAATGGGTTGCCAAGGGCTATACCCTCCCCCGCGCGGGCGGCGGCCAACGTAATATGGGCCTGCCATAACCTGCCTGCGGTGGGAATGGTGGCGGCCTGAACCCCTTGTGCTGCAAACCAGCGCCGCCATTCCGTATCGTCCTCCTCATGCAGCAGGGGGGCGTCCAGCAGGTCTTCGGTTGTGTGGGGCTGGCCGCCAAGGGCCTGAATGCACTGGGGAGATGCGACGGGAAAAACCGGCGGGCGGGCAATGGCCATATGCCGGATGGTGCGTGGTTCTGGCGTTGTGCTGCCATCGCGCACATAGCCGATCTGGGCATGGTTGGTGGATTCCACACCGCTGATGTGGAAGGCTGCACTGGCATCCACCGAGCGGAGCTGCACCTCCATATGCGGGTGCAGTTTGCGAAAGGCGTAAAGCCGGGGCAGCAGCCAGTGGTAGGCAAACCCGTGCACGCAGGTCACGGTCAGGGGGGCTACGCGGTTGCGCATATCTGCCGTGGCCGTGGCCAAACCGTCCAGCAGGGGGGCTATGCGGTCGTAATAGGTCTGGCCTGCCTGGGTGAGCCCGCCAGTGGTCTTGTCGCGCAAGGTGATGCCCAGGGAGAGTTCAAGGTCGCGGATATGGCGGCTGATGGCGGCGTGGTCTACGCGCAGCTCCGTGGCCGCCCGCCGGATGCCACCCGTGCGGGCGAAGGCGACAAAGGCGTTCAGGGCGGACAGGGGGGGAATACGGTAGCGTGGGTCCATGGGTCTGGTGTGCTGGGTCATGTCCGGGGTGGCTGGCCCGCCATTGGAGGGTAAATGGCCCAAAAAGCAAGCACCCGCCCCATGTTTGCCTCTGGCCATGTTGGGGCGGTATGGGGCGCGGGTGGGGTTTTTGCGTTGCAAATCGGTTAAAATATAGGCTATTGCGCAGTTCATTATAGCCAACGGTCCCGCGCAAGCGGAATAAAAGGGAATGCCGTATTCTCCCCCGTGGGAGATCAGTCGGCGACTGCCCCCGCAACTGTAGGCGGAGAGTATCTGGCCCGAGCGGTGTTGTGCATCGCTGCCACTGGTTGCCCCGCAACCGGGAAGGTTGGGCCTGATGCGTTGATCCGCAAGTCAGGAGACCTGCCGTTGCCGCTCATGCCTTGATCGCCGGACGGGGGTGCCGGAGATGGATGCTCGACCATGCTACTTTATCCCTGACGGCCCTTTTTCCCATACGCGCATTTCATTCAACAGCACGCCCCGCTCCGGGGTGGGGAAAACAGGCTTGATTCCATGATTTTTTTACAAAAAACAGCCCGTATGCGCTGGCGTCTGGCGCTTTTGTGCCAATCCGTAGGTGTTGCTGGTGTGCTTTTGCCCGCAGCCGCATTTGCGCAGAATGCGGAGACGCAGCTGGAGCAGGACCGCCGGCGTCTGGGCAATTCCGGCCCTCTGGTGTCCGAGGTTGACCCTGCCACGGTGCGTGACAGCATGCGCGCGGCAGAAGCGGCTGCCTCCAAGAATGATGAAGACCACCCCGACCTGAGCGACCACCTGCTGGGCAATATGTGGGGCGCACGTGACTGGATGGCCCGCCACGGCATTACGCTCGATATTCAGGAAGTGGATGAACTGTGGGGCAATACCTCAGGCGGCACCGCATCAGCAGCCGATGGGGCAAATGGCTCGGGCACCGGCCCGGCCTATGACGGCATGACCATGCCAACCCTGACCGTGGACCTGGAAAAACTCATCGGCCTCAAGGGCGGTATTTTCAATATCAGCGCACTCCAGCTGCGCGGACGCTCGATCTCGCAGGATCATCTGGGCGTGTTCAACCCCGCATCCGGGTTTGAGGCAGACCGCTCCACCCGCCTGTTCGAGCTGTGGTACCAGCAGTCCTTCCTTGGCGGCAAGCTCGACGTCAAGATCGGGCAGCAGGATCTGGATACCGAATTCCTGATCAGTGATTACGGCAGCCTTTACCTCAACTCCAACTTCGGCTGGCCCATGGCGCCATCGGTCAACCTGTATGGGGGTGGGCCGTCCTGGCCGCTGGCATCCCCCGCCATCCGCATCCGCTACCGGCCCACGGACCAGTTTACCGTCATGTTTGCCGCAGCGGATGATAACCCGCCGGGCAACCGCTACAACTCTACCGCCATCCAGCAGGCCACAGGCTCGGATGCAGGGCAGACCAACGACCCGACCAGCCAGAATGCCAACAACAATGCCTCGGGCACCCAGTTCAACATGGGCACGGGGGCGCTGCTCATGACCGAGCTGCAATATGCCATCAACCCCCAGCCTGATGACATGTCCAAGGTCACCAAGGACCCCGGCCTGCCCGGTATTTACAAGCTGGGTGGTTTTTACGACACCGCCAAGTTTGCAGACTACCGCTACAACAAGAACGGGGGTTCGCTGGGAACAGCGGTGCTGAACGGCAGCACCAACCAGCGTGACCTGACCCCGCGCTGGGACCGTGGCAACTGGATGGTTTACGGCATTATCGACCAGATGATCTGGCGTCCCTCGCTCCAGTCTCCCCAGTCTGTGGGTGTGTTTGCCCGTGCCACGGGCAATGGTGGTGACCGCAACCTGATCAGCTTTGCCGTGGATGCGGGGATCAACCTCAAGGCCCCCTTCAAGGGGCGTGACAACGATACGGTGGGCGTAGGCTGGGGTATTGGCCGTGCCTCTTACGGGCAGCGCCAGTTTGACCGGGACTCCGGCACACACCGGCAGGGGAATGAAAACCATCTGGAAGTCACCTATCAGGCGCAGGTCATGCCCTGGTGGGTCATGCAGCCGGACTTCCAGTATGTCTGGAACCCTTCGGGCGGGATCCCTCTCTCATGGGGGGATTCACCCAAACGGATCGGGAACGAGGCCATCTTCGGCCTCCACTCCAGTATTACTTTCTAATGACCCAGCAGGCAGGGGGGAATGACGCAGGAGGATGGCGGACCGTCGGTTAAAACTCTTGCCGTGTGATGCCATAATTCTATGATGCACCCACGACAACCATGAGAGTACGCAGTTTTTTCTGACCGACCCGCACACGTTTTGCGTTGTGTCACCTTGCCAAGAAAGAAAAGGATAACACCATGAACACATCCGTTCATACAAATGCCCCCGCACTGGTGGCCGATGCGGGCATCCCCCTGCGTGAGATTCTGCCCTGGGGCGTGTTCGGCCTGATCATGGCAGCACTGCTGATTTACTTTGTGGGTGCGGAACAGGGTGCCACTTCCCTTATTTCTGGCCATTCCGTGCATGAATTCGTGCATGACGGCCGCCACCTTCTTGGCTTCCCCTGCCATTAAATAACTAGGCGTCAGGAAAGAACTCATCTCATGGTTGGTCGTCTTCTCGCCCGCGGCATGGTCGCGGGTATTGTGGCTGCGTTGTTGACCTTTGTGTTTGCCAAACTGTTTGGCGAGCCACAGGTGGCTCTGGCCATTGCCTTTGAATCCGCACAGGACGCCGCGGCAGGTATCGCGCCCGAGCCCGAACTGGTCAGCCGTTCGGTGCAGGCATCCTATGGCCTGCTGACCGCAGTGCTCATGTATGGTGCGGCCTATGGTGGCGCGTTCGCCATTGTGTTTGCTCTGGCTTACAAACGCCTGAACCTGTCCAGCCCGCGCGTACTGGCGCTGCTGCTTGCGGGTATTGGCTTTTTAACCTTTGTCCTTATCCCCGATCTTAAATATCCGCCCAACCCACCCGCTGTGGGGCTGGAGGAAACCATTGGCCTGCGTACAGCCATGTATTTTGCCATGGTGGGGATTGCCATTGCCATTTCCATGATCTCGCTGCTGGTCGGTCGGGCGCTGGTGGCATCTCTGGGACGCTGGAACGCGGCCTTGTGCGGCATTGCCTTGGGTCTGGCCCTTGTGGTGCTGGCGCAGTTCGGTCTGCCAGACATTAACGAAGTTCCGGGTAATTTCCCCGCCATTGTGCTCTGGCGCTTCCGCGAGGCAGCCATTGGCATGCAGCTTGTCATGTGGTCCTCTCTGGGGCTGGTTTTTGGCGCACTGGCCGAAAAACTGTTGCAGTCCCCGCGTGCACAGGCGCGCTAACGCTAGAACAGCCTTTATGCCGGTATAAAAAAAGGGCCACGCAACTGCGTGGCCCTTTTTTGTTGGAGCGTATGGCCTTGCCAGAACAAGGCCATACGTCCTGGGGATTAGAAAGTAATACTGGAGTGGAGGCCGAAGATGGCCTCGTTCCCGATCCGTTTGGGTGAATCCCCCCATGAGAGAGGGATCCCGCCCGAAGGGTTCCAGACATACTGGAAGTCCGGCTGCATGACCCACCAGGGCATGACCTGCGCCTGATAGGTCACTTCCAGATGGTTTTCGTTCCCCTGCCGGTGTGTGCCGGAGTCCCGGTCAAACTGGCGCTGCCCGTAAGAGGCACGGCCAATGCCCCAGCCCACGCCCACCGTATCATTGTCACGCCCCTTGAAGGGGGCCTTGAGGTTGATCCCCGCATCCACGGCAAAGCTGATCAGGTTGCGGTCACCACCATTGCCCGTGGCACGGGCAAACACACCCACAGACTGGGGAGACTGGAGCGAGGGACGCCAGATCATCTGGTCGATAATGCCGTAAACCATCCAGTTGCCACGGTCCCAGCGCGGGGTCAGGTCACGCTGGTTGGTGCTGCCGTTCAGCACCGCTGTTCCCAGCGAGCCCCCGTTCTTGTTGTAGCGGTAGTCTGCAAACTTGGCGGTGTCGTAAAAACCACCCAGCTTGTAAATACCGGGCAGGCCGGGGTCCTTGGTGACCTTGGACATGTCATCAGGCTGGGGGTTGATGGCATATTGCAGCTCGGTCATGAGCAGCGCCCCCGTGCCCATGTTGAACTGGGTGCCCGAGGCATTGTTGTTGGCATTCTGGCTGGTCGGGTCGTTGGTCTGCCCTGCATCCGAGCCTGTGGCCTGCTGGATGGCGGTAGAGTTGTAGCGGTTGCCCGGCGGGTTATCATCCGCTGCGGCAAACATGACGGTAAACTGGTCCGTGGGCCGGTAGCGGATGCGGATGGCGGGGGATGCCAGCGGCCAGGACGGCCCACCCCCATACAGGTTGACCGATGGCGCCATGGGCCAGCCGAAGTTGGAGTTGAGGTAAAGGCTGCCGTAATCACTGATCAGGAATTCGGTATCCAGATCCTGCTGCCCGATCTTGACGTCGAGCTTGCCGCCAAGGAAGGACTGCTGGTACCACAGCTCGAACAGGCGGGTTGAGCGGTCTGCCTCAAACCCGGATGCGGGGTTGAACACGCCCAGATGATCCTGCGAGATCGAGCGTCCGCGCAGCTGGAGTGCGCTGATATTGAAAATACCGCCCTTGAGGCCGATGAGTTTTTCCAGGTCCACGGTCAGGGTTGGCATGGTCATGCCGTCATAGGCCGGGCCGGTGCCCGAGCCATTTGCCCCATCGGCTGCCGATGCGGTGCCGCCTGAGGTATTGCCCCACAGTTCATCCACTTCCTGGATGTCGAGCGTAATGCCGTGGCGGGCCATCCAGTCACGTGCGCCCCACATATTGCCCAGCAGGTGGTCGCTCAGGTCGGGGTGGTCTTCATCATTCCTGGAGGCAGCCGCTTCTGCCGCGCGCATGCTGTCACGCACCGTGGCAGGGTCAACCTCGGACACCAGAGGGCCGGAATTGCCCAGACGCCGGCGGTCCTGCTCCAGCTGCGTCTCCGCATTCTGCGCAAATGCGGCCGTGCTGGAGAGTAGGGATAAAGCAAGTGATACAAAAACAGTTTTTGAAAATGCTCTGCTTTTGTGCCCGCTACCCGGTGGGGTGCGGCGCGGCGCCAGACAGGAGGTTGACATTGGGTTGCATCCTATATGCGAATAATTATCAAAAACACTAATATGGGAATGGGGGATAAGTTAAATATGTTTTAATTGCAACCCTGCAATACAAAAAAAGGGCAGGGATTTGGCACAATCCCTGCCCTTTTCACCAGAAATCAGAAAAGATTACTTCTGGGGGTAGTTAAACGTAAAGGTTTCGGTAAACGGTGCCCAAAAGCCCGGTGTACCGGTTTCCTTGTCTGTGTGGTGCAGGAAGCCGTTGGTTTCGGGCGAGCTGTAGCGGAACACAACCGTATAGGTGCCTGGGCCATCCATTTTGACATTGTTGGCGTAGTGCGCACCATCTTTTGCAGTCATGGCGTGCAGAATGCCTTCATTTTTCCAGTTGGACCCTTTTTTGGTCAGCGTGTAGTCCACGCCAATGTAGGGGATCCATGCACCATCGGCAAAACCCCAGGGGTTATCAGCAGTTGCATGCACGTCGGTTTCCAGATGGATGGTGTCTGCACCCATGGCCATGTCTTTGGGCATGGGGGCCATTTCCACACCAATCAGGTAGTTGGCGGCAATTTCCATATCATGGGCCTGCACGGGGCCACCAACGGGGTATTCACGCGCCATGGCCGGTGCGGCATAGGCGGCGGAAATGGCGGTCAGAACGGAAAAAGCTTTGATACAACGCTTCATTTCAGGTCTCTATGATCAGAAGTGCCTCAAGGCACAGGGTTGAAAAAGTGGGGTTTTATGGTGAGGGGGAGGGGTGTGGGCGGGTGCGCACAAAGCGTTCTGTTACCAGCAGGCATACAAGGGTCAGACCCCAGACCAGAATCTGGATCCCTGTTGGCCTGTCGGTGTAACCGGCAAGGGCTTTGGCCGTGCGGCCAGCAAGGCTGCCATCGGACAACAGCCAGGATGTATCCCAGATGTCGTAACCCAGTGCCGGAATCAGGTCATCCGATGCGAGCAGGGCCGCGGCCTGAGAGGCCATGCCAGCCGCCAGAAGGGAGACCAGAATATTGGTAACGGCAAAAAGATGCCGCAAGGGAATAATGATCAGCCCGCGATACAGGGCGTAAGACAGGGCAGCACCACCCAGAACGCCCAGCAGGCCACCGCTGAGCAGGGAAAACGCGCCAACATGGGTGGATACGGCAATACCGTACAGGAACAGGACAACTTCCATCCCCTCGCGCAGCACGGCTACGGCGACCACGGTTGCCATGGCTCCAAGGGAACGGCTGCCGGAGGAGACGGCAGCACCCATCTGCTGCATTTGCTGTGCGAGCTCGCGCCCGTGCTTGGCCATCCAGATGACATGCCAGGAGAGCATGAGCACGGCCAGGCACAGAATGGCGGCGGAAAAAATGTCCTGCCCGTTGCCTGAAAATGCGGTGGAGAGCGCACCGGCAAAGGCTGCGGCAATGGCGGCGCCGGCTACACCTGCGGCTACACCGCCAGCCACCCACCAGCCGCGCCCGGCAATGCCCCGCGTAGCTGCAAGAACAATGCCAACAACCAGACCGGCTTCTATAACTTCACGGAAAACAATGATCAGACTGCCAAGCATGGTTTACGGCTTTGCTTCTGCTGTGACTGTTCCCTTGGCCTGATCGGGGTGATAGTCATCAAAAAAAGTATATTGTCCGGGGTGCAGGGGGCCTGCATGGACACGAATTTTTGAGCCGGGGACAATAATTTTTTCAAATTTCATGTCATAGCTCTCAAGCTCGTCTGTCGTGCTGTCCTGGTTTTCCAGTTCAATGATAAACCGTTCACCAGCAGGCACGCTCAGATGATCAGGTTCAAAATGATGATCTTTGAGTGTAAGGTGGAAAACGGTTTGCGCCTGAGCCTGTACGGGAGGAAAAAGATACATCCCGGTTAAAAGGGGGAGGGCCGCAAAAAGCCGTTTCATTTTCTGATTCTCCGCTTGTCTTGACTGTTTGGGTTAGTGAGAATCATTATTAAAGTCAATGTTTATACCGATCGGTGAATTGTAAGCTCATGTCGAATCATCCTCTGGCTTTTATGCGTCTGCCAACCGACCTGCTTATGGCGCTCGATAGCCGGACGTTCCATTTCTGGTTCCAGCCGGTGCATTATCTGGTCAGAATGCTGCATATTCTGAGCATGGCCGGGTTTTTTGGCATGGAGTTGCTGTTCGCGCTTGCTGTTGTCCAGCAGATGGACAGGGATGCACTGGTCAGGCTTTCGCGCTTTATGCTGCGTCCTTTGCATATTAGCTATGCCATAGCCATGCTTACGGGCTTTGCCCTGTTTTTTTACGATCCGGTGCATATTGGCGCACGCGCCTATATTACGCCCAAGCTTTTGGCGCTGGTTGTGTCTGGGCTGCTGGAATGGTACGGCCATAAGGCCCTGTACTGGCCGATCATGAAGGGGCGGGACGAAAAAGTTTCCTTGTGGTGCAAGGTGTTTTGCTTTTCCGCCTGTCTGGTCTGGGTGGTGGTGATCGTGTTCTCGTGCCTTAATACAGAGAGCGCACCCAAGGTATTCCTGCGGCATTATTTTTAACGGGTGCGGTTAAAAAATATGGAGAACAGGCAAGCCTATTCTCCATATTTATAAATATTCAGGCAGTTATACGCCGGTATTCATTATTCGGCGGCAACATACACCTTGCCGCCCGCCTGCCGGAACTCCTCATTCTTCTGTTCAATGCCTGCAAGGCGCGCGGCATCTTCCTTCAGGTCCTGGCTGATCCGCATGGAGCAGAACTTGGGGCCGCACATGGAGCAGAAATGCGCCGTCTTGTGCGCATCGCGCGGCATGGTTTCATCATGGTACGCGCAGGCCGTATCGGGGTCGAGCGAGAGGTTGAACTGGTCCTCCCAACGGAAGGAAAAGCGCGCGCGGCTCAGGGCATCATCCCGCAGCTTGGCTCCCGGGTGCCCTTTGGCCAGATCAGCCGCATGGGCGGCAATGCGGTAGGTGATCACCCCGGTTTTAACATCATTCCGGTCGGGCAGACCCAGATGCTCCTTGGGGGTGACGTAACAGAGCATGGATGTGCCAAACCAGCCGATCATGGCCGCCCCAATGGCCGAGGTAATGTGGTCGTAACCGGGGGCAATGTCCGTTGTTAACGGGCCAAGCGTGTAGAACGGGGCTTCGTCACATTCGCGCAGCTGCTTGTCCATGTTCTCCTTGATCTTGTGCATGGGCACATGGCCCGGCCCTTCGATCATGACCTGACAGCCTTTGGCCCATGCAATCTTGGTCAGTTCGCCCAGTGTTTCCAACTCGGCAAACTGTGCGGCATCGTTGGCATCGGCAATGCTGCCCGGACGCAGGCCATCACCGAGCGAGAAGGACACGTCATACGCACGCATGATGTCGCAGATGTCTTCAAAATGTTCGTACAGAAAGCTCTCGCGGTGGCCGTTCAGGCACCAGCTCGCCATGATGGAGCCGCCGCGTGAGACAATGCCCGTTACGCGGTTGGCGGTCAGCGGTACGTGTTGCAGGCGCACACCGGCATGAATGGTAAAGTAGTCCACGCCCTGTTCGGCCTGCTCGATCAGCGTATCGCGGAAGACCTCCCAGTTCAGTTTGCTGACATCCCCGCCCACTTTTTCCAGCGCCTGATACAGCGGCACCGTGCCAATGGGGGTGGGGGCGTTACGCAGGATCCAGTCGCGGATGTTGTGAATATTGCGGCCCGTGGACAGGTCCATGACCGTATCGGCACCCCAGCGGATGGACCAGACCAGTTTTTCCACTTCATCGGCTGCGGAGGAGGTAATGGCCGAATTGCCGATATTGGCGTTGACCTTGACCAGAAAGTTGCGTCCGATCACGACCGGTTCAAGCTCGGGGTGGTTGATGTTGGCCGGAATAATGGCGCGGCCACGTGCAATTTCTTCCCGCACGAATTCAGGGGTCACAAACTCGGGCAGGGCAGCGTTAAAGGAGTTGCCGTCCTTGAGCTGTGCGGCCGCTTCGTCCAGCGCCTTCTGGCGACCCAGATTTTCGCGGTGTGCCACATAGATCATTTCCTCGGTAATGATCCCGGCTTTGGCAAATTCATACTGGGTAACGGGTTTGCCCTCAGCACCCTTGAGCACTGTGTGCGGGGCCGGGCAGGGCTGGACCAGATAGCTGCCCTCGGCCCCGCCGTTGTCTTCCGGGCGGATGCTGCGCGGGGTTGTGGCGGTCAGGCTGCGTTTGGCAAGCCATGCGCTGCGCAGCTTGGGCAGGCCCGTGCGCACATCAATTTTGGCGGTGTGGTCCGTGTAGGGGCCGGACGTATCGTACACCCGCAGGGGCGGCTCGTTGGCAGCCGGGTCGAGTGCGATTTCACGGAACGGCACGCGGATGTCGGGGTGCCCGTCGGGGCTGGAATACACCTTGCGTGACCCGCGGATAGGGCCAGTGGTGACCTGCCCGGGGGCTGGAGCAGCCGTGTTGGCCGGTTTGGGGTTGCCGCCCTGTGTGGGCTGTGTGGTGGTGGCAGACATGCTTCAAAGTCTCCTCAGGCGCGAGGAGGACAGGCCCGTCAATAAGGAGCGCGACCACTGCTGGCAACGCCACGCACAGGTTGGCGGGGCGTTTGTTCCTTAACAGGCACCAGTCCCTCCGCCGGTATGAGCCGGATCAGGTTCCCCGCCAGAACCCTATGTTGCTGGCGGCAGGGTCGCCACGGTGCCCTGCGATGGACGCAGTGCAAAAAGTGGCCTCTCAGTTCCTTGGCCCGGAACCCCCCTTGGTTATGTGCAAGCAGATAGCCAGAGGTGTGCCTGTGTCAAGCATTTACACCAATATGTGACTCAATGCGGGGGACAAACACGGGGAATGCATAAAAGAAATGGGGGCTGGGGCGGCTGTAAAGCGCTGCTTTTGCCACACGTTTGGCAGATGGCATGCAACATCCCAATTACTATAATAAATAGAAATTAGTAAGATATGCAAGTTTTTTCGAGTATGTCATGATTGTGTCATGCAGACAGAAAGAAATAAAACGCTTGATGCGGTAAAAAATCTCGAAATATCCCCACGTGCTCATTACGTCTTGTGGATAGCGGCATTTGTGTCTGCCATATGCGGCGGTCTTTACGGATACGACACGGGAATTATTTCCGGCGCACTTCTCCTTATTACCAAGGACTTCCACTTAACCTCCGTACAGGAAGAAATGGTAACTTCGGCCATTCTGGTCGGGGCGGTCATTGGGGCTGTTGGGGTTTCCTGGTTTTCCGAGCGGTACGGACGCCGGATTTCGGTCATGCTGGTTACGGCGGTGTTCGTGCTGGGGGCCATTGCTTGTTCCTATGCCTCAAGCGTGACCATGCTGGTGATCGACCGCGTGTTCCTTGGCTTTGCGGTCGGTGGGTCCACGCAGGTGGTGCCGACCTATATTTCGGAACTCGCCCCCGCGGCCAAGCGCGGTAATCTGGTAACCCTGTTCAACGTGGCCATCGGCATTGGCATTTTCATGGCCAACCTTGTGGGCTTTACCATGCGGGACGCATGGGGCTGGCGGCCGATGATCGCCATTGCCGCCATTCCTGCGGCTGTGGTGTTCGTGAGCATGTTCTTCCTGCCCAAAAGCCCCCGCTGGGTGGCCGAGAACGAGGGCATGGTTTCTGCTGTCAAGCAGCTTGGGCGTGTGCGTACATCGCGCAAGGTTATCCAGCGTGAGATCAGCGAAATCCGCAAGAACGTGCTGGGCATGGATGAGGATGAACGGGGCTGGAAAGGCCTGCGTCTGCCTTGGGTGCGTCCGGCACTGGTGGCGGCACTGGGTATTGCGTTCTTTACGCAGGCCGGTGGGCTGGAGATGATGATCTACTATACCCCTACCTTCCTTTCGGATGCCGGGTTTAATAGCTCATCAGCTCTGCTGACCAGCCTTGGCGTTGCCATGGTCTATCTGGTCATGACCCTGCTGGGCTGCCTGTTTGTGGACCGTATTGGCCGCCGCCGTCTGGTGCTGATCATGGGGCCGGGGTCCGTGCTCAGCCTTATCGGGCTTGGCATCATGTTTGCCCTGCACCCCGATAAGGGCAGTGTCGGGAGCTGGATGATCGTTGTATTCCTGCTGCTGTTCATGGTGTTCAACTCTGGCGGTATTCAGGTCGTGGGCTGGCTGCTTGGGGCGGAGCTGTTCCCCCTGCCCATGCGCGCGGTTGCCACCAGCCTGCACGCCGCCGTGCTGTGGGGGGCCGATCTGCTGGTGACGGCAACAGCGCTCTCGCTGGTCCAGCTGGTTTCCCTTGGTGGAACCATGTGGATTTACGCCGCGGTTAATCTGGCATCGGTTGTTTTTGTTTACTTCTGCGTGCCCGAAACCAGTGGGGCCACGCTGGAGGATATTGAGATGGCCCTGCGTGATGGTGAGTTTGTGCCACGGGCCGAGAACAACTACGCCATCCCCCAGTATGAGGTGGAGGAGGACGCTGCTCCCGCCCCCATCCAGCAGGCCAGCAGCCCGGCCTGAAAAGTGCTTTAACCTTGCCCCCGCCATAAGCCGGTGGGGGCCTAACAAAAAAGGCCGGTCCATACTCTGGACCGGCCTTTTTGCATAAGCTGTTCAGGTTATGGCGGCTTAGTGCGTGCGCGCCATAAACTGTTCCAGCCAGTGAATGGTGTAATCCCCGCTCTGAAAACCGGGGTCTTCCAGAATGGCGCGGTGGAGCGGAATAACGGTTTTAATCCCTTCCACCACAAACTCGTCCAGTGCGCGCTGCATGCGGGCAATGGCCTGCGCGCGCGTGGGGGCATGGACGATCAGCTTGGCAATCATGCTGTCATAGTACGGGGGCACGCGGTAGCCGGTATAGAGCGCGCTATCCACCCGCACACCCAGACCACCGGGGGGGTGATACACAGCCACAGTGCCGGGGCAGGGGGCAAAGGTGGTGGGGTCTTCGGCGTTAATGCGGCATTCAATGGCATGGCCGGAGAATGTGACATCTGCCTGCGTGTAACCAAGCTTTTCGCCTGCTGCCAGGCGGATCTGCTCGCGCACCAGGTCCACATCGCACACCATTTCGGTAATGGGGTGTTCGACCTGGAGGCGGGTGTTCATTTCAATAAAGCAGAACTGCCCATCCTGGTACAGGAACTCCAGCGTGCCCGCGTTACGGTAGCCCATGCGCGAGAGCGCTTCGGTTGCCGTGCGGCCAATGGCATCACGCTGTTCGGCGGAAATGGCGGGGGAGCCTGCCTCTTCCAGCACCTTCTGGTGGCGGCGCTGGAGCGAGCAGTCACGCTCACCAAAATGGACCACGTTGCCATAGTTATCGCCCAGAATCTGGAGCTCGATATGGCGCGGGCGGTCCATGTATTTTTCCATGTACACCGCATCGTTGCCAAACGCTGCGCGCGCTTCGGTGCGGGCCATGCTCCATGCATCGGACAGTTCATCGGCGGAGTGGGCAACCTTCATGCCGCGTCCACCACCACCGGCGGCAGCCTTGATCAGCACGGGGTAGCCAACGCGGCTGGCCACTTCGTGCGCTTCTTCAAGGTTGGCCAGTTCCCCGTCCGAGCCGGGGACCAGTGGCACGCCAAGAGCGAGCATGGTGGTCTTGGCGGTAATCTTGTCACCCATCATGCGGATATGTTCCGCCGTGGGGCCAATAAAGACCAGACCGTGGGCTTCCACCGTTTCGGCAAAATCCGCGTTTTCGGACAGGAAGCCGTAGCCGGGGTGAATGGCTTCCGCCCCGGTTATGGTCGCAGCGGACAGGATGGCCGCCACATTCAGGTACGAATCGCGCGAGGAGGCGGGGCCAATGCACACAGCCTCATCCGCCAGACGCACATGCATGGCATCGGCATCAGCGGTGGAGTGGACCGCCACGGTTTTGATCCCGAGTTCCCGGCAGGCGCGCAGGATACGCAGGGCGATCTCGCCACGGTTGGCGATAAGGATCTTGGAGAACATTACTCGATAATGGCGAGTGGCTGGCCAAATTCGACCGGGTCGCCCGAAGCAACCAGAATGGCCTTGAGCGTGCCGCCCTTGGGAGCCTTGATCTGGTTGAAGGTCTTCATCGCTTCAATCAGCATCAGGGTCTGCCCTGCGGTCACGATCTGCCCTTCGCTTGCAAACGGGGGGGAGGAGGGGTCGGGCGTCAGGTAGGCCACGCCCACCATGGGGCTGGGCACCGCACCGGGATGGCGGGAAAGGTCAGCCGGGGCGGCACTTTCCACCACTGCGGGGGCTGCGGCCACGGGGGCTACAGGGGCCACCGGCGCGGGGGCTGCTGCCTGCACGGTTGCGGGGGCACGGGCCACGCGAATGCGGCGGTCTTTTTCAGACACCTCAATTTCGGTCAGTCCGGTTTCAGTCAGAATTTCGGCCAGAGCCCGAATGGCATCCGCGTCCACGAGCAGTCCGCTCATTGGTCATCCTCATCCAGAATAAGATCAGTCATTGCCTGCAAGGCCAGAGAATACCCGCCAACACCCAGCCCGCAGATAACGCCGCTGGCGGCGCGCGAAACGTAGGAGTGGTGGCGGAATGGCTCGCGGCGGTGAATGTTGGAGATATGGACCTCAATTACCGGCAGGTCCGTAGCCAGCAGTGCATCCAGCAGGGCGATGGAAGTATGGGTATAACCTGCGGGATTGATAATAATGCCTTTGGCCCGCCTGCGGCACTCCTGCACCCAGGAGATCAGCTCGCCTTCAATGTTGGTCTGGCGGAAGTCTATGGCCAGTCCCAGCTTTTCGGCGGTCTGTAGGCACAGCTGTTCCACGTCGTCCAGCGTTGCCCGCCCGTACACTTCGGGCTGGCGCTGGCCAAGCATGTTCAGGTTGGGGCCGTTCAGCACAGCAATGAGAGGTCTTTCCATGACAGACGGGGCCGTAGCACGATGCGCCCGCGTATCCAAGAGAAAGCGGCACGAAAAGTGGTCCCATACCCCCCGACCCTACATTTTGCCTTGGCTGCAGGGGGGCAGGGTGCGTCATATTTTTGCCACGCGGGTGGGCAATACAGGGTGGGCTACCCGTAGTGGTGGTTGAAAAAGGTTGCCTTTGGGCTGCTAAAGCGCCCATTAGGGAATGGTCTATCACGGGAACGGAGTTAACAGGCGGATGTCAGCCCTGCGCCGGGCACTTCTTGGAAGTGTGTTTGTCACAACCTCTTTGTTCGCGCTCCCCGCAGCCCACGCGGCCACGGCGGAAGCACCAAGCGGCACTGCATGGGCCGAGTCCGTGCATAAAGCCCTTGCCGCGCGCGACGCGCAGGACGTGACCGATACTGACTCTGCCTCGGGCCACAAGGTTTCCCAAAAAGGGATGGCAAGCTGGTATGGCGCACGCCAGCACCTGCGGCGTACATCCTCTGGCACAAGGTTTGACAAGAACCGCCTGACCGCCGCCCATCCCACGGCCCCCCTTGGCAGCAAACTGCTTGTGACATCGGAAGAGACCGGCCGCTCTGTTGTGGTCACGGTCAATGACCGCGGGCCTTACAGCCATGGGCGGATTATTGATCTTTCGCAGGCCGCTGCCGCGCAGATTGGCATGCTGAACTCTGGCGTGGCGCATGTGAGTGTGCAGGCTGCAACGCCTGAAGAAGTGGCCGCCGCCCCCGAAGTGGGCACAGCCCCAGCCCTGAGCGCACCACCCAAGCCGCAGTCTGGCAAACGTGGGCGTCCGCTGCACCTCCAGCGCAAGCGCTTTGGTCACCCGTAAATAACAAGCACTTTATTGCCCCGCTCGGGCCGGGCGCGCAGCCTGATTACAGGTCTGCGCGTGGTGCCTGCGGGCAGTCCGTGGGGGTTGCGGGTTTGCTGGCCAGCATGGAATCGGTTTCAGGCGGGTGAATAAGCCCTAGGGCATAGCCTTCCATCTGGGCGTTCAGTTCCGCCCCCATCAGCACCACCCATGCGGTGACAAAAAACCACATCATGATGGCAATAAACGCGCCCAGTGGCCCGTAGGTCGCGTTGTAGCTGGCCAGATGCGCCACGTAGTATGAGAACCCGAGCGAAGCCATGATCCACGTAATGGTGGAGGCCAGCGCACCGGGCAGCACCCAGCGCCATTGCGTATGCCGCTTGCGGTCCGGCCCAAAGCGGTACAGGGCCGACAGGGCCAGTGTTTCAAACGTAAACATGACCACCGGTCCGCTCCACCGTGCCAGAAACTCAATGGAACCGGGCGGGGTGGGAATATGCAGGATGGCAGGCAGCGTTAAAAACAGCGGCATGGCCACCAGCAGGGCCAGTGTGAGCACAGCCCCCAGAATACCAGACAGGGTCATGGCAAAGGCAGTGGCCTGGAAAACCAGAAAATTCCGGTTCTCACGCGTGTTGTAGGCAATGTTTAAGGCCGACAGAATGGAGCGCGTGGCAGCCGAGGCAGACCACAACGCAACCGAGAGCGAGATGATCAGGTTTACGGTCAGGGAGGACGGGGGCTCGGCCACCAGTGTCTGCACCCGGTCATAGAGCAGGTTGAAGGCGCTGGGGGGCAGCAGGTTGCGCAGAATATCCATCTGTGGGGCCACGGTCTGCACGTCAAACACCAGCCCGTAAATGGAGATCATGGCGCTAATGGCGGGGAACAATGAGAGGGTGGTATAGAATGCACACCCTGCTGCCACCAGCGTGGTCGGCCCGAACACAAGGTTCTTGAACGTGTTGGAGACAATGGTCCGCCAGTCTTTGCGGCACATGGCCCACGGGCTGGCAAAACGCAGCTTGGCGACCTGCACGGGAGCACTCCCGGTACGGTGGGGGAGCGGGGAACGGTCCGACTGCCAGAGAGCCTGCATGAATCCAGAAAAATCCTTGATCTGTGGTCCGGCCCGATTGCGGTATCGGGCGCTCCACGTGCGCACCATGGATTCGGCCAGCGGGGGGCCGGTTGTGGAGCCTGGTAAGGTTTACTTCACAATGGGGCGCACAAAGACTTTGCATGAAAAAAGCAGTGGAAAAGCGTGAAGCAACCGTAATGTTTCCAAGTCTTATCGGGGGTTGGGGGGAGATGCCAAGTTTTTTTGTTTTATCTGGATTTTTTACTTGCGCTTGTGTCGGTTTGGCCGCATATGCACGCCCCTACGCAGCAACGCACGTGCCACTGGCCCTCTGAGGTTACGCAACGACGTCAAGCGTTCTGGCTAATCGGGACCTCTTTGCAGGTCTGCCTTTCGCTGGTCCGTTAGACCGTTTCGCAACGTCCTTCCCCGCTGTACAGGCGGGGGAGCCTGATACTGGGGGAGTGGGGACATGAATCCCAAAATCACCCGTTTTCTTGCCGAGCAAAAACCGGCAACGCCCTGCCTTGTCGTCGATGTTGACCAGGTGGAAGCCCGTTATCGCGCGCTGGGCAAAGCCCTGCCGCTCGCGCGCATTTACTATGCCGTCAAGGCCAACCCGGCCATGCCTATCCTGACCCGTCTGGTCGGGCTTGGCTCCTGCTTTGATGCCGCATCCTGGGAGGAAGTCTCCCTCTGCCTGGAGGCAGGGGCGGACCCCGAAGCCATTTCCTTTGGCAACACGGTTAAAAAAGTGTCGGCCATTCAGGCAGCCTACAAGGCTGGCGTGCGCATGTTCGTGTTCGACTGCCGCGAAGAGCTGGAAAAAATTGCCCAGCACGCACCGGGCAGCCGCGTGTACTGCCGCCTGCTGGTGGACAATTACGATGCGGAATGGCCGCTCTCACGCAAGTTTGGCACCACGGTCGAATCCGCCCGGGACCTGATGCTTGAAGCCCGCAAGCTGGGGCTGGACCCGTATGGCCTGTCCTTCCATGTCGGGTCGCAGCAGCTTTCGGCCGAGGCTTACGAAGCCGCCATTGCCCGCGTGGCCAGCCTGTTTACGGACCTGAGCGATGCCGGGCTGGACCTGCGCATGATCAACCTCGGTGGGGGCTTCCCCATCCGTTACCGTGAGGATGTGCCCGAGATCGACCATTTTGCCGGGGCGATCTGCCGCGCCATGACCGAGCATTTTGGCAATGCGTTGCCCGAAATGCTGGTTGAGCCGGGCCGCTTTATTGTGGGCGAAGCAGGCGTTGTGCATACCGAGGTGGTGCTGGTGAGCGCACGCGGTCGGCAGGACGGGCCACGCTGGGTGTACCTGGACATCGGGCGCTTTGGTGGTCTGGCGGAAACGGAAGGCGAATCCATTCGCTACGCTATTCGCACCGCGCGCGATGGTTCCCCCACGGGGCCGGTGGCGCTGGCGGGGCCAACCTGCGACGGGGCGGATATTCTGTACGAAAAAAGCCACTACGACCTGCCGCTGGACCTGTGCTCGGGCGAACTGATCGACCTGCTGGGGACGGGGGCTTATGTTTCCACCTACTGCTCCACCCGCTTTAATGGCTTTGCTCCCCTGAGCGAATACTACATCTGAGCGCACGCCTTACGGGGTGTTTGCAAGCGGTTTTCCCCTTCCTCCGCCGGGCTGTGCTGGCCCGGTGGGGGAGGGGTTTTTCTTTTATGCCTACCCCCTGCCGTAAAGACAGCCCTGTATTGTGCGTGCAGCCCTTTGCAGACGCCCCGATGCGCTTAAACATTGCCCCAGATACAGGCCCATGATCAGGGGGCTGGATAAAGGGAGTTATCATGACACGAATGGGTATGCTGCTGGGTACGGTTCTGGTGGCAACGGCTGTTGCAACACCTTTGTATGCACAGCAGGCACAGTCTGGTGCCGCCGCGTCCGGCACGGTTGCACAGTCCGCAGCTACGCAGGATTTTAGCCGTCTTTCCGATGATGGCAGCATGGCGTTCGAATATCTGACCCTCGCACGGAACGCCATTTTTGATGGCGATCTGGCCGGGGCCAAGGCCCTTATTGCCAACGCCCAGCAGGCACTGGCCACGGCCCGCTCGGATAACACCGCCTTCCAGAAAGCCGCTGCCGAACTGATGCCGAGCAAAACCGGCCAGTCCCGCCCCCGCCCCAATGCGCCCACAACGCAGCAGGTGGCATGGCTGCCAATTGATGGCGAGCTGGTACTGAACGCCAATGCCGAGGAAACATCGGAAAAAACCGCTGTTGTGGCGGCTGCCAACCGGCACCTCAAATCCGGTAATCCGGCCCGTGCGGCTGAAGTGCTGCGCGTGACCAGCGTGGATGCGGATTACGTTATTGCGGCCGTGCCGCTGGATCAGGTGACGCAGGACGTGGCCCGCGCAGCCAAGCTGATTGGCAAAGACCCCTACAAGGCCAGCGAAGCCCTGCGTGATGCGCAGGAAGCCGTGCGTTATGCCTCGGTGGATATTCAGGCCGTGTCCAACCCGGCCACCAATGCCAAGGCCGCACCGGCCCCCGCAGCCCCGGCGGCTGCTCCGGCAAAATAAGCAGACAGGCCGGTCCGCTTTGCCGGACGGGTTCAAAAAAAGGGGGGCGGCCACACAATGGCCGCCCCCCTTTTTTGTGGTGTGGCTTACTCCGCTGCTGCGCGTAACCCCGCTCCTGCGGCAAGGGGGCAGAGCGGGAGCGTGCCTGCAACAAATGCCCCCAGCAGTTCAAGGTCTGGCTGCCAGGGCAGGCCGTTGGAGGCCGCATCTATGGCGGCCGCGCCAAAAATAAGGGCGGGTGTGGCCAGCGGCAGGGTCAGCAGTGGGAGCAGCACGCCACCCCGCCGCGCGCCCAGCACAATGGATGCGCCCATTCCCCCGATAAGCGAGAGCACGACAGACCCCAAAAACAGCCCCCCCAGCAGCACCGGCAGGGCGGAGGAGGGCAGCCCCAGCATGACCGCAAGCGGAACCGCAGCCAGCAGCAGCGGCACGCCGGTTGTCAGCCAGTGGGCGGTTATCTTGGCCAGTGCCACCAGTGCGGGCGGCAGGCCAAGCAGGAGCAGCTGGTCCAGAGAGCCATCTTCCAGCTCCGCGCCAAACAGGCGGTCCAGCGGCAAAAGGGCGGCCAGCAGGGCACAGACCCAGATAATGCCCGGTGCCATATGGCGCAAAAGTTCGGGCGAGGGGCCAAGAGCCAGCGGGAACAGTGTTGCCGTTACCACAAAAAACAGCACGGCCCCCAGCGTGTCCGCCCCGTGGCGCAGGGCCAGCCGCAGGTCCCGCATGACAATGCCCCAGAACAGCCGGTTCATGCGTAGTCTCCCTCAAACGCGCCAAAGGGGCGGGGGTCGGCGGCACCGGGCAGGTCCAGTGCGCAGGTGTTGTCCAGCGGCAGGGGAACATGGGTTGTCGCGATCAGGATTCCGCCTCGCGCACGGTGGGTGGCCATGGCACGGCCCAGCAGGGTTATGGCGGCCGAATCCAGCCCCAGACTCGGCTCGTCCAGCAGCCAGAGCGGTGCTTGGGCCAGCAGCACGCGGGCAAGGGCGGTGCGGCGCTTCTGCCCGGCAGAAAGCAGGCGCGCGGGCAGGTCGGCCAGCGCGCACAGATCCATGGCCTCCAGTGCATCGTTCAGATCTGCGCCGGGGCGGGTGAACAGGTGCAGGTTTTCGCTCACGCTCAGGCCGGGTTTTAGTGCGTCCTGGTGGCCAATATAGGCCACGCGCTCCGCATGGGCGGCGCGGTCATCAAAAATGGACTGGCCATTCCATGTCAGTTGCCCCGAATCCGGTTTGCGTAGCCCGGCCAGCACACGCAGCAGGGTGGATTTGCCCGCGCCGTTGGGGCCGGTCAGCAGCATGGCGTCCCCCGCATGCAGGGTCAGGCTTACGCCGTCGAGCACCAGACGGTCCCCGCGGAACACGCAAAGGGAGTCCGCCTCCAGCACCGTACCGGTGGGGGCAGGGGGGCCAGATGGGGCGCTGGCACGGGGTTCAGACTGGCTCACGGAGATGGGACTTCTCCTTTTTGTTACCGTAATCACACAAAAAGCGGGATTGCTCGCGCGGTCGTGGTCACTCCCCCGCTTGTGCCTTTTATTAGTGCCGGTATGTTCTAGCCCCAACGGGATATCAAGCCGGTTGTCCGAAGAGCGGACACGCACGCAACGCCGTGCGGAACAATACGGAACACAACGGTGTCCTGAACGCATCACCAGCCATCGGCTGTGATCGGGGAGAAAGCGACGATGAAATCGGTTGGCCACGACTCACTCAAAACAGGCCGCACCCTTGAGGTTGACGGCAAGACCTACCACTATTTTTCCATTCCCGAAGCGGCAAAAACCATTGGCGACGTAAGCCGCCTGCCGGTTTCGCTCAAGGTTCTGCTGGAGAACATCCTTCGGTTTGAAGATGCGCGCTCCTACAGCGTGGAAGATGCAAAATCCATTGCTGGCTGGTTGCCCAAAGGCAGCAGCACCAAGGAAGTGCCCTTCAAGCCCTCCCGCATTCTCATGCAGGACTTCACGGGTGTTCCCGGCGTTGTGGACCTTGCAGCCATGCGCGACGGTATTGTTAACCTCAAGGGCGACCCGCAGAAGGTCAACCCGCTGGTGCCGGTCAACCTTGTGATCGACCACTCCGTGATGGTGGACTTTGCCGGGACCGATGAAGCCCTGCAGGAAAACATCACCCTTGAGTTCGAGCGCAACGCGGAACGCTATGCCTTCCTGCGCTGGGGCCAGGAAGCGTTCGAGAACTTCTCCGTGGTGCCGCCTGATACGGGTATCTGTCATCAGGTGAACCTTGAATACATCGCGCAGGTGGCATGGACCGCCAACGTGGGTGGCAAGGACTACGTGTACCCCGATTCGCTTTACGGCACGGACAGCCACACGACCATGATCAACGGTCTGGGCGTTCTGGGCTGGGGTGTTGGCGGGATCGAGGCCGAAGCTGCCATGCTGGGCCAGCCCATTGCCATGCTTATCCCCGATGTGATCGGCTTCAAGCTGATTGGCAAGCTGCCCGAAGGGGCTACGGCCACCGATCTGGTGCTGACCGTAACCCAGATGCTCCGTAAAAAGGGCGTTGTTGGCAAGTTTGTGGAATTCTTTGGCCCGGCTCTGGACCACCTGCCCGTTGCCGACCGTGCCACTATTGCCAACATGGCCCCCGAATACGGCGCAACCTGCGGCTTCTTCCCCGTGGACGAACTGACGCTGGACTTCCTGCGCCAGACCGGCCGCGACGAACACCGCATTAAACTGGTCAAGGAATACCTGCAGGCGCAGGATATGTTCCGCACCGAAAAAACGCCCGAACCCGTGTTTACGGATGTGCTGGAACTGGACCTGAGCACGGTTGTGCCGTCTCTGGCTGGCCCCAAGCGTCCGCAGGACCGCGTGGAACTGAAGAGCGCCACCACCGCGTTTGAAAAAGAACTGACCTCCTCCCTTGGTGTTCCCGCAGCCGAAGCCAACAAGAAGGTTCCGGTCGCTGGCACCAATTACGAGCTGGGCAGTGGCGATGTGGTCATTGCGGCCATTACCTCGTGCACCAACACCTCCAACCCGGCGGTGCTGATTGCTGCTGGTCTGGTGGCCCGCAAGGCACGCGCTCTGGGCCTGACCCCCAAGCCGTGGGTCAAGACCTCGCTCGCACCCGGCTCGCAGGTTGTGACCGACTACCTCAACCGCTCCAACCTGACCGCAGACCTGGACGCCATGGGCTTCAACACGGTTGGTTACGGCTGCACCACCTGCATCGGCAACTCCGGCCCGCTGCCCGGCAACATTGTGGACGCGATTGAAAACAACAACCTGGTTGCTGTTTCCGTCCTGTCCGGCAACCGTAACTTTGAGGGGCGTATTTCCCCCAACGTGCGCGCCAACTACCTTGCCAGCCCGCCGCTGGTGGTTGCCTACTCGCTTCTGGGCACCATGCGGCAGGACATTACCACAGCCCAGCTTGGTACTTCCAAGGATGGCAAGCCGGTGTACCTGAAGGACATCTGGCCTTCCAACAAGGAAATTGCCGACCTGATCGCCTCGTCCATCACGCGCGAAGAGTTCATCAAACGCTACGCCAACGTGGGCAAGGGCACCAAGGAATGGCAGGGCCTCAAGGTTGCCACCGGGTCCGAAACCTACAAGTGGGACCCCAAGTCTACCTACGTGCAGGACCCCCCGTACTTCAAGAACATGGCGGTTGAGCCCACGGCTCCGGGCAACATCAGCGGTGCGCGTATTCTTGCCCTGCTGGGTGACAACATCACCACCGACCATATCTCCCCCGCTGGTTCCATCAAAAAGGACAGCCCTGCTGGCCGCTACCTGATCGAACACGGTGTGGAACCCAAGGACTTCAACTCCTACGGGTCCCGCCGCGGGAATGACCGGGTGATGGTGCGCGGCACGTTCGCCAACATCCGTATCAAGAACGAAATGGTGCCGGGCACCGAAGGGGGCTATTCCAAGCATTACCCCGACGGCAAGGAAGGCGCGATTTACGACGTGGCCATGGAATACAAGGAAGCGGGCGTGCCGCTGGTTGTGTTCGGTGGCAAGGAATACGGCATGGGCTCCTCGCGCGACTGGGCTGCCAAAGGCACCCTGCTGCTGGGCGTCAAGGCCGTGATCGCGGAAAGCTTTGAACGTATCCACCGTTCCAACCTTGTGGGCATGGGCGTTCTGCCTCTGCTGTTCAAGGAAGGCACAACCCGCCAGACCCTGGGTCTGAAGGGGGATGAAGTGATCAGCATTTCCGGAATTGACAAACTCACGCCCCGTATGGACGTGATTATGACAATTACAAGAAATGACGGTTCCAAGCAGGAAGTACCGCTGCTTTGCCGGGTCGATACTCTGGACGAGGTAGAGTATTATAGGCATGGTGGCATCCTTCAGTACGTCTTGCGAGGGATGACGAAAGCTGCCTGAGAACCCATCCGTTCAAGGTGAACGTCTTAATGCCGGCCCGGTGCAAACCGGGTCGGCTTTTTCTATGAATGACCCCGTAGTTCTGAGTGCGGAACAGTTGCACAAGGACTTTGGCGAGGGGGAAGTCCTGTGTGGCGTGTCCATGCAGGTCCGCAAGGGGGAGCTGGTGTCTATCATCGGTCCTTCGGGCTGCGGTAAATCCACCTTCCTGCGGTGTCTCAATTTTCTGGAAATACCCGACCGTGGCACGGTAACGGCCATGGGGGTGACCATTGCGCGCAATGGTGGCCCGTGGCGGAGCGCGGATGAGCATATGGCCCATCGGCTGCGGACCCATGTGGGCATGGTGTTCCAGAGTTTTAATCTGTTTCCGCACCTGAGCGTGCTGGATAACGTGATGCTGGCCCCCCGCGTGGTCAAAGGCGGTAACGCCGAAGCCGACCGGGAAGAGGCCATGGCCCTGCTGGAAAAAGTGGGGCTGGCCAAGGTGGCGCAGCGTTACCCTGTCTCGCTCTCTGGCGGTCAGCAGCAGCGTGCGGCCATTGCCCGCGCTCTGGCCATGCGGCCCGAGATCATGCTGTACGACGAACCCACCTCCGCCCTGGACCCCATTGTGGCCGAGGAGGTGCTTAACGTCATGCGCACACTTGATGATGAGGGCATGACCCAGATTATCGTGACCCATGACATGCGCTTTGCCGAAGTCGCGTCCGATACGGTGGTGTACATGGATGGCGGGCATGTGATTGAGGCTGGCCCGCCAGAAGTCCTGTGCGTGAACCCCGAACATGAACAGACCCGCCGCTTTATGAGGACCGTCCTGTGATGAACACCGCACAGCCCCGCCCTCGCCGCCTGCTGGGCGTCCTGTCTGGCCTGTTTGCAGCGCTGCTGGTGCTGGCAGCCGCCCCCGGCGCCGCCCCGGCTGCCCACGCGCAGAGCAAGCCGTTCCACTGGGCCGCCGATTCCTCGGCCGATGTGCCCTACACGTTCCATGACCTCAAAGACCAGAACAAGCTGACGGGCTTTGAATATGACCTGATGCAGGAACTCAGCCGCCATATGGGCGCGCCGCTGGACTTCATCAACAACGACTGGGACGGGCTTATTCCCGGCCTGCAACGTGGCCTGTACGACATGGTCATCTGCGGGATCGAGATGACCGATGAACATGCTGAAGGCATTGACTTCAGCATCCCCTATTACGTGACCTCCGAACGGCTGGTGGTGCGCCGCAAGGGCAAGCAGTTTACTACGCTGGCAGACCTTGAAGGGCACAAGGTTGGTACAATCAAGGATACGCAGGCCGAGCGTATGCTGACCAACAACACCAAAATATCCCTGAGCACCTATGATGAAGAAACAGATGCCTTCATGGATCTGGTCAATGGGCGCACGGATGCCATCCTGATCGACGGCCCCATTGCCAAATATTATGGGGATACCAACCCAGACCTGCATATTGTAGGCGAACCCATTGGCCGGGTGCAGTACGGTATTGCCTTTGCCAAAGGCCAGAACACGGAACTGCGCGAACGGGTGAACGCAGCATTGCAGGTCATGCAGCAGGACGGCAGCCTGCACCATATCCTGACACGCTGGGACCTGTGGACGCCAGAAATGGCGCAGCTCACCAACGACCACACCCAGCCCAACGTAACCCCCGCAGCATGGAACAACTATGTGGCCGAGTTGCAGGGCAAGGGCGGGTTGCGCGTCAAGCTTGAACGCTATGCCGGGTTTGTGCCCCAGCTGGTCCGGGCGGCGGGGCTGACCCTGCTGGTCTCGCTGTGCGCCATGGTTGTTGCGGTTGCACTGGGGCTTGGGCTTGCGCTGCTGCGCCTGTATGGCCCGCGCCCGCTGGCATGGCTGGCTGCAACCTATGTGGAGATTGTGCGCGGCACGCCGCTGCTTATTCAGGTGCTGTTCATTTTTTATGGCCTGCCTGAATTTGGTATCAGCATGTCCCCCTTTGTGGCCGGTGTGGTCAGCCTTGGGCTGAACTATGCGGCATACGAGGCAGAAAACTACCGCGCCGGTCTGCAATCGGTGGCCCATGGGCAGATGGAAGCAGCCCTTGCCCTGAACATGACCCACCCGCAGGCCCTGCGTTATGTGCTGGTGCCGCAGGCGTTCAGGCTGGTTATGCCGGTCATGACCAACGACTTTATCTCCCTGCTCAAGGATTCGTCTCTGGTCAGCGTGATCACCCTGACAGAACTGACACAGACCTATATCCGCCTGTCCTCTGCCTATTTTGACTATTTTGGCACGGGGCTCATGGTGGGTGCGGCCTACCTGCTGCTGGGTCTGCCCTTTGTGCGTCTGGCTCGTCTGGCGGAAAAACGCCTTGCCATGCCCCATACCCGCCGCCGTTAAGGCTGCGGGGCTGCGGCCATGCCTATAGCTTTAATGCGCTATAGGCATGGCCGCTTCTTGTTCTGTCTATGTTGTATCCAACCTAACCTTGCTGCAATAGGGAAGGTGATAAGCTCGTAGCCTGACACAGCATGCTGGTTACAGGGCGGGATGGTTGGAGCCCAGATTTTCGGCACACTCTGAACTGTCTCACCTGTTGTTGTCGGCAGCACTGGAGAAGGCTAGCCGCCTACACAGGAAACGGTGCCGACCTCCATGGATCTTCTTTCCGCACTTCACAGTTTTGTGCGTGTTGCCGCTACAGGCTCATTTTCCGCTGTCTCGCGCGAGACAGGGGTCAGCCAGCCTACAATTTCGCGCCATATTGCCTTGCTGGAGGCGCATTACGGCACCACGCTGTTTGCGCGTACAACCCGCAGCCTGACCATGACCGAGGACGGTCGCAGCCTGCTCCCCCATGCCTATGAAGTGCTGGAAATACTGGAAACGGCAGAAACCGTTCTGGGCCGCAGGCGTGCTTCGGTCTCCGGTCTTGTGCGTCTGGGGGTGACCACGGCCTTTGGCCTGTGCCTGACCCGCAGAATGGGCGAGCTGCTGGACCGCCACCCCGACCTGTCGGTGGAAGTGGTCATGCGCGACTCGTTTGGGGATCTGGTGGAAGAAGGGCTGGATCTGGCCGTGCGTGTGGGCGAAATTGCTGAGGGCACGCTCATCGCCCGCAAGCTGGGGCTGGTGCATAAGTGGCTGGTGGCGTCCCCCGCCTGCCTGCAACGCCATAACATGCCAGAGCACCCCCGCGCGCTCACGGAATACCCCGGCGTTGTGTATAATTACGGTTCCAGCCGTCTGGACTGGAACTTTGAGCGGGATGGGGAAGAAAGCGTTATTGCCCCTGCCGCTGTGTTCCGTGCCAATAGCAGCGAAGCCGTAATGTACGCGGTGGAAGCCGGTATTGGTGTTGGCCTGCTTCCGGCTTTTCAGGTGCGGGATGCAGTGGCCAGTGGCCGTCTGGTCCGCCTGTTTGCGGACTGGAACATTCCCGGCCTGCCTTTTTATGCCGTGCATACCGGCCCACGCACCCTGCCGTTGCGGACCCGCACGGTCATGGATTTTCTGGTCGAGGTTTCAGCCGACCTGCTGCGTGATGGCGGGCTTTTATCCCCCGTTCTGTAAGGGGGAATAAAAGGGGCGGCCCAGACGGTTGCTCCGGGCCTGCCCGACCTAGCCGTGAAAAGCCGGGTCAATGGCCTCTGTCGAGGGCGGGGCGTTCTGGGGCAGCTTGTTCTCAAACCCACGTAGGAGCGTTGGCACCCAGCCGCGTAGCCAGGTGTTGGTGCGCTGTACAAAATCCGTGACCGCTGCCGAGTCGGACATCCCCGCGCGGGACCAGTTCTCCGGCGCGCCCGGAACGCGGCGGGCTCCTGCTTCTGCCGGGCTGAGCAGCGTATGCACGCTCATAAAATCCACACCCGTGCCGGATTTGCTTTTTTCCACCAGATTCCAGCCTGCATCGACCAGAATGGGGGGCAGGTCAAAACCCATGATGGTCAGGCGCTGCACGGCGGGTGGGATGTACATCTGGTCACTCAGGAGTGTCTGCAGCGGTTCGTTGGACGTCAGGAACAGGTTGTTCACTACCCGTATGGGGGTGGTCATCCAGCATTCGCTGCGGTTGCCATCCTGCGGAGCGGCTTCGTTCATGAAGTTGAAGGAGCTGTGGCATTGCGCTTCAATCATGCTCATGGCGGCAATGGGCAGGGACTGCGTGGTGGCCTGCGCAATAATCAGCCCGGTTACAATGCCCTGAGCGGAGCGGACATACAGGGTTGTCAGCACTTCCCCGTGCGCCACATCATCCTGAAAGTTCACAACCGGGTGCCATTTGCCCGCAGGCAGGGGAAGCTGCCGCCCGGCAAAAACAACCGAGCCTTCAAACTGTGCATCCATGGGGGGGATGGAAACCGTGCGCTGGTCCTCATCGGGGTGCAGGGCATCGCTCGCCTCGGTGCCGCCGAGGGAGGAGGGGAGCATGTGCCGAATCCTGCTGCTGAGCGCGCCATAGCCCGGCACGCTGGAGGCTAGCCAAGGTGCGGGGAACAGAACGGACAGTGTGCCGCACACGCCTGCGGTTATCAGTGCGGTGCGCCATAACGGGGCACGGTGCCACAGGCGGGTAAAAGCGGTCATGCGGTAGCCTTGGTTATGTGGGCGGCGTTGGAGGGTGGCTTGCCGGGGCAGGCGGTCAGGGGGTCAGGCGGGCATGCAGCCCGTCATCACGGTTGTCGGCCACTTTGGCGACAACCGTGCCGTCGTCCTCCTTGACCAGCCGGACCATGGTAGCCCCCTGCTGGCGGGCAATAATAAGGGACTCGCTGATCATGTCCTCAATAGAGCGGACCAGATCACGCGCGGAGGCGGCATCCCCCATACGGCTCTGGCGGCGCATCACATCCAGCAGCAGGGAGGCGTCAATCCCGCTGGTTTCCACCTTCAGGCCGTAGCCTTCGATCATGGCTTCAATTTCCAGCGCGCCAACACGGGCAATATCCAGCCCACGCAGGGTGCGGAAGACAAAAATACGGTCCAGACGGTTCAGTACTTCGGAGGCAAAGCCAGCCTGGCGCAGGGCCTCGACCGATTCGGCACGCATGCGGTCGGGGTCATCATGCAGGCGGTCGGCAATTTCGGTCAGGGCATCGGTGGCAATGTTGGAGGTCAGCACAAAAATGGCCCGCACGGTGGAAATCTGCTGCCCGGTGGAGGCCTCGGTAATGTGGCCGTCGTTCCATGCGGTCAGGAACTTCTTGAACACATCGGGGTGGGCTTTTTCAATTTCGTCCAGCAGCACCACGGCATCGGGCTTTTCCTTCAGCCCGCCGGTCAGCTTGCCGTAGGTGTCCGAGCCGACATAGCCTTTGGGCGAGCCAAAAAGCTGGGTGGCGGCGTGGGGGCTGCTCATCTGCGTCATGTCAAAATGCAGCAGGGGGCGTTCGAGCTGGCGGGCCATCTGCTTGGCCAGATAGGTTTTGCCCGTGCCCGGAGGCCCGGCGAGCAAAAAGATGCCAACCGGTTTGCCACGCACCTGTAGCGCCAGGCGGCGACGGAGCTGGACGGCAATATCCTCGCACACCTGGTCCTGCCCGATCACGCGGGCACGCAGGTTTGCGGCCAGTTCCTCGGCGTCTATGGTGGTTTCGCGCTGTTCACGCGCAAGCATTTCTTCCAGTTCGGCGCGATTGGTCAGTCTGGCAAGAACGTCCATGATGAATCCCCGTCGGCGTAGTAGCCCTTTGCGGGCCAGATGTTCGGCCCGAGTTTCAAACAGCAGTCCCGCAACACTCAGCACAAGGCCGGATGCCGCCAGAACAGACCAGGCAGATGCACACCATTGCAGCACATGGGCCACGGAATGCAGGGAAAGATGCAGGCTGAGCGCGATCTGGATGCTGGCGAGCACCAGAAAAATCACCATCATCAGCGGCATCAGCCGGTTTAATGCGGGGAGCAGACCCTTCATTGCGCAATCACCGTAAGTGCAAGGGTATCCCCCTGTTTATAAAGAACGGGCAGGGGCATGGGGCCAAAGGCCGTTATGGCACCACTGCCAATTCCCGCGGGGCCGGGTGGCGCTGCAGGAATAACTTCAACATGCCCGCTCACACTTATGGGCAGGATAACCGTTGTGGGCTTGGCCGTAAGCCCGACACTTTGCTGCCATGGGCCACAGACAAGGGTAATCATGCCGCCAGCCCCGGTGGCATCATAGACCGGCATGGCCACCAGCCGCACATCCCGCCGTTTGACCGCGGCCAGAATATCCGCCTGCTGCTGGGCGGAAAAGCTGGAGCCTGCCAGTGCCTGCGCCGCATTCTGCGGGGCAATTACATTCAGGGGCAGCCCCATGCGCTGGGAGTCGTCACCAGTAACGGACTCGGCGCCCACAGCCGGGCCGGAGGTGTTTTTGCCCGCACCATAAAAGTGCAGCCCGGCCCCTGCCATAAGCACGCAGGCCGCCATACCAATAAGCCCGAGCCGCAGATTGGAGGGTTTTTCAGCCGTCTGGGGCTGCGGCTGCCATGCCGGGTCCGGCTTGTTCTGCATGATAACGGTCAGTCTCCTTGCCTTGGGTAGTGGAGCGTTGCAGATATGTCGCAGCCAAAGCAATAAAAGCATGTCTGTGGGTTGGCGCAATGTGCAAAACTGGTCCAGCCATAATTTATTTTTTATGGTCCATCGCGCACAAACAGGGGGGCTGTGGTTTCTGCCCTTGCAGTCTGTGCCTTTGTGCACTAGATAAAGCATCATCCTTCTCAATTTGAATGACGTTTCGGGGGGTGGCCTTAGAAGGGCCGCCTTTTTTGCTTTGGACAAAGATATTTCTGCCCATTCCGGCCTTGAAGGCCGCCTGCTCGCACTGATTGCCCCTGCCGTAGAGGAAATGGGGTACGAAATCGTGCGCGTGGCAGTGCTTGGGCGTGAGCGCCCTACGGTGCAGATCATGGCTGACCGCGCAGACGGAATGTTGATCAATGTTGAAGATTGTGAGCGAATCAGCCACGCTGTAGGCGCTGTGCTGGACGTGGAAGACCCCATTCCGGGGGCATGGACGCTGGAAGTGTCCTCCGCCGGAATCGACCGCCCGCTCACACGCGCCAAGGACTGGACCCGCTTTGCAGGGCATCAGGCCAAGGCAGAAGTTCTGGTCCCCATTGAAGGGCGGCGTCGTTTTGCCGGTATTTCTCTGGGGTCTGATGGAACAGTGGCCCGTATGCGCCTGGATGACGGCACGGAAGTGGCTCTGCCACTGGCCGAAATCCGCAAGGCGCGACTGGTGCTGACCGATGCGCTGATTGAAGACAGCGCCCGTATGGTACAGCCTGCATCGGATGCAGGTGTGGAGCAGGATGGCAAAAAAGAGCCGCCTGCTTCCAAGGTGCATTGATAAAGCTGCCTGTTTTGGAGAGCTGAGAGCATGGATACCTCCGTTTCCCGTCCTGAACTGCTGCTGGTGGCAGACGCTGTTTCACGCGAAAAGGGCATTGACCGTGAAGAGGTTCTGGAGGCCATGGAGCAGGCCATCCAGAAGGCTGGCCGCGCCAAATACGGGCACGAAAAGGACATTCGCGCCACAATCGACCGCCGCTCGGGCGAGGTTCGCCTCTCCCGCTGGACGGAAGTTGTGGATCAGGTGGAGAACGAGGACGCACAGATCGCCCTCTCCATTGCCCGCAAGTTCCGCCCCGAAATTCAGGTTGGCGAATATCTGATTGACCCGCTGCCCCCGATCGACTTCGGGCGTATTGCGGCCCAGACCGCCAAACAGGTTATTGTGCAGCGCGTGCGTGAATACGAACGCAAACGCCAGTACAACGAGTTCAAGGACCGCGTAGGCGAAATCGTCAACGGCACCGTCAAACGGACCGAATACGGCAACCTGCTGGTTGAAATTGGCTCCGCCGAAGCGCTGCTGCGCCGCGATGAGCTGATCCCGCGTGAGACATTCCGTAACTCCGACCGCGTGCGCGCCTACATCTATGATGTGCGTGATGAACCGCGCGGCCCGCAGGTTTTCCTGTCCCGCACGCATCCGGCCTTCCTGGCCAAGCTGTTTGCGCAGGAAGTGCCCGAAATTTACGACGGGATCATCGAAATCAAGGCCGTGGCCCGTGACCCCGGCTCCCGCGCCAAAATGGCCGTGATCTCGCGCGATGCCTCCATTGACCCGGTCGGGGCCTGCGTTGGTATGCGCGGCTCGCGCGTGCAGGCTGTTGTGGCCGAATTGCAGGGCGAAAAAATCGACATTATCCCCTGGAGCCCGCAGGCTGCAACCTTTGTGGTCAACGCTCTGGCTCCGGCTGAAGTCAGCAAGGTGGTGATGGACGAGGAAGCCGGGCGCGTTGAAGTTGTGGTGCCGGATGACCAGCTCTCCCTCGCCATTGGTCGGCGCGGGCAGAACGTGCGTCTGGCCAGCCAGCTGACGCGCTGGGACATTGACATCCTGACCGAAGCGGAAGAATCCGAACGCCGTCAGGAAGAATTCCGCCGTCGTAGCGGCCAGTTTGTTGAAGCGCTTGACGTGGATGACGTGATTGCTGGCCTGCTGGTGACCGAAGGCTACCACAGCATCGAGGAGCTGGCTTTTGCCGACCCCGATGAACTGGTGGGCATTGAAGGCTTTGACGAATCGGTGGTGCAAGAACTGGTCCAGCGCGCCGAAGGCCACCTTGTCCGGCAGGAAGAAAAGCTGGATGAGCGCCGTCAGGAGCTTGGTGTTACCGACGATATTGCAAATATGGGTGTGTTCACCAACCAGATGCTTGTGACTCTGGGCGAAAAGGGTGTAAAAACTCTGGACGACCTTGGTGACCTGGCTGGCGATGAGCTGGTCGAAATTCTGGGGTCAGATGCCATAGAAGAAGACGCCGCCAATGAGATCATCATGGCAGCGCGTGCGCACTGGTTTGAGGGTGAAGAGGGTGCAACCCCTTCCTCCACGCCAGAAGGCGGGGCAGGCGTCTGAGGCCTTGATACAGGGTGGGTGGTGATTTCTTGCCAGCAGCAGAAGAGAAGGACAGCCTCCGCAGGTGCGCAGTCACGCGGGAGGAAGGCATTCCGGCTCAGATGGTGCGGTTTGTTATCTCACCCTCATCCATAGTCGTCCCTGATCTGGACGCGCGTCTGCCGGGACGGGGAATATGGTTGAGTGCCCGCCGGGATGTGATAGAACAGGCCAGCAAACGCGGCGTGTTCGCACGCTCTGCGCGGATGCAGGTCAAGGTGCCGGAAGATCTTCTCTCTCAGGTGGAAGTAGGTCTGCACCGGCGGATGATAGAAGTGGTTGGGCTTGCGCGCCGCGCTGGTCAGGCCATTAGTGGCTTCGTTAAGGTGCGCGAATGGGTTATGCAGCGTCGTGCTGCTGTTATCGTTCACGCATCGGACGGAAGCAGGGAAGAACTGGACCGCCTGATTTCGGGCGGGCGGGATATTCCTGTCGTTGATGCGTTGTCGTCTGAAGAACTGGCTAAGGTTTTCGGGCGTGAACGTGTTGTGAATGTGGCGCTGGCGGCCGGCGGGCTGGCTACGCGTCTTTGTTGTGAAAACAGACGTTTTGCGGGGGTGGCCGTTGGCGATCCCCGGGTCTGCCGGACCTTTCCGGCGGATGGGTGTGAACAGGCGGGTCAATGAGCGAAGGCAAGGATCAGGATCAGGGTAAGGGGCGTTTGTCCCTTCGGCCGGCAGGGCGTCCGGAGGTCGGACGGACGGTTGATGCCGGGTCCGTGCGGCAAAGTTTCAGTCATGGCCGTTCAAAGGTCGTGCAGGTGGAAGTGCGTAAAAAACGTGGTCCTTCCCCGGCTGGCGCTGGTGGGCGCTCCGGCGGTTCCCGCGCAGGTGGCGGCCGTACCCTGACCGCAGCCGAACTGGCCATGCGCCAGCGCGTGCTTCAGGAACAGAAGAAAGAGGCAGAAGACGCCGAACGGCGTGATGCCGAGCGGCGCGAAGCCGAGAAGATTCGTATTCTTTCCGCGGCTGAAGAAGCACGCCGGAAGGAAGAGGAAGACAAGCGTCTGGCCGAAGAGCGCGCCGCCGAAGAGGCCGCCGCAAGCGATGCCGAACGCAAGGCCCGCATTGACGCGATCAAGCCGATCGAGGTCAAGGCACCTGTTGTGTCTGCCGTGCCAATCCCCGGTGAAGTAACACTCGCACCGCCTGCCGGGCGCCTGCGCCCGCTGGCTGAACGTGCGATCATGCCGGCCAAGCCGCTCAAGCCTGCCGCGCCTGCTCGCACGCCTGCTGCTGCTCCCGCAGCGGAAAAGGACGTCAGTGCCGCCCAGACCCTGCGCCTGCGCAGCGGCCGTGGCACGGAAGGCGAGGAAGAACAGCGCCGTGGCCCAGCCCGTAACAAGGCCGTGCCGCCGCGCAAGAACAGCAGTGGCCGCAAGGGTGATACCGGCGGTGGCCGCCGTGCAGGCCGGATTGACGTGCAGGCCGCGATTGAGGGGGATGACGACAAGACCCGCTCGCTCGCATCCGTGCGCCGCCAGCGTGAGCGTGAACGCCGTCAGGCCGAGCTGGAACGTCTGCGTTCCGACCAGGTCAAGGTTGTGCGTGACGTTATCCTGCCCGAAACCATTACGGTGCAGGAACTGGCCAACCGTATGGCAGCCCGTCAGGGTGAAGTGATCAAGGCGCTCATGAAAATGGGTGTCATGGCCACTGTAACCCAGAGCATTGATGCCGATACGGCGGAACTGGTGGTGGAAGAATTCGGCCACCGTGTACGTCGCGTTTCCGAAGCGGATGTGGAACTGGGTATTGAGGGCGTGGAAGACACGACCGAAGATATGCTGCCCCGTCCGCCTGTGGTGACCATCATGGGGCATGTCGATCACGGCAAGACCTCCCTGCTGGACGCCCTGCGCACAACGGACGTGGCAGCGGGTGAAGCCGGTGGCATTACCCAGCATATCGGTGCTTATCAGGTTACACTGGAATCCGGTGCCAAGATCACCTTCCTTGACACACCCGGACATGAGGCCTTTACGGCCATGCGTGCCCGCGGCGCGTCCATTACGGACGTGGTGGTGCTGGTGGTTGCCGCGGATGACGGCGTCATGCCGCAGACGATCGAGGCCATCAAGCACGCCAAGGCTGCCAATGTGCCCATGATCATTGCCATCAACAAGATGGACAAGCCCGGCGCCAAGCCTGACCGCGTACGTCAGGACCTGCTGCAGCACGAGATCGTGGTCGAATCCATGGGTGGTGACGTGATGGACATTGAAGTGTCCGCACGCCAGCGCATGGGGCTGGACAAGCTGGAAGAAGGCATTCTGCTTCAGGCAGAAATTCTGGAACTCCAGGCCAACCCCGACCGTGCAGCCGAAGGTGCCGTGATCGAAAGCCGTCTGGACCGTGGTCGCGGTTCCGTGGCGTCCGTGCTGGTGCAGAAGGGTACGCTGCGCAAGGGTGACATTGTGGTTGCCGGTGCAGAATGGGGCCGTGTGCGCGCTCTGGTTGATGACCGTGGTCGTCAGGTGGAAGTGGCTGGCCCGTCCATGCCGGTGGAAATTCTCGGCCTGTCCGGGGTTCCCGCTGCTGGTGCACCGTTTGTGGTCGTGGAAAACGAAAACCGTGCCCGTGAGATTTCCGAGTTCCGCCAGCGTAAGCTGAAAGAACATCAGGTTGCCGGGCAGGCTGCGGCCCGCGGCACGCTTGACCAGATGCTGGCCCGTATTCAGGCCGGTGTGCAGAAGGAAGTCTCAGTCCTGATCAAGGCGGATGTGCAGGGTTCGGCCGAAGCACTGCAAACCACGGTGCTCAAGCTGGCTAACGAAGAAGTGGGCGTGCGCGTTCTCAATGCCTCGGTGGGCCAGATCACGGAAAGTGATGTGCAGCTTGCCAAGGCATCGGATGCGGTCATTGTTGCCTTTAACGTGCGTGCAACCTCTCAGGCGCGGCTGCTGGCCCAGCGTGAAGGGGTGGACATCCACTACTACTCCATCATCTACCAGGTGGCGGACGACGTGGAACTGCTCGTACGTGGCAAGATGGCGCCCAAGCATCGTGAAAAGTTCCTTGGCTACGCCGAAATCCGCAAGGTTTTCGAAATCAGCAAGGTTGGCAAGGTGGCCGGTTGCTTCGTGACCGATGGCGTTGTCAAACGTGGCTGTGGCGTGCGTCTGCTGCGTGATGGCGTGGTGATCCATGAAGGTGATCTGAGCCAGCTCAAGCGCTTCAAGGACGACCAGAAGGAAGTGACCAAGGGTTACGAATGTGGTCTTTCCTTTGCAGGCTACAACGATCTGCGCGAAGGCGATGTGGTGGAATGCTTTGAAAGCGAGTTAATTCCAGCATGAGTCGTCGCCACGGATCAGGCAGTAAAACAGGGGGACCGGCAGACTATCTTGCCGGTCTTTCCTCATCTGGCCCATCGCAGCGGCAGTTGCGGGTAGGCGAAGAAGTGCGGCGCGTTCTGGCTGAGCTGTTTGCGCGCACCACCTTCCGTGACCCTGACCTGTCCGATGTTGCCATTACCGTGACCGAAGTCCGGCTTGCGCCAGACTTCAAACACGCCACTGTTTTTGTCACACGGCTGGGGCGCAGCGACGTTGCGGCCCTTCTGCCCGGACTTAAGCGGGTGGCCCCGTGGCTGCGTACCCAGCTTGCCCACAAGTTGAGCATACGCACAGTGCCCGAACTGCACTTCCAGCCCGATACGGCGCTGGATACAGCGATGCATGTGGATTCGCTCCTGCGCCTGCCAGAGGTCCAGCGTGACCTTGGCAAAGCAGGCAACGACCAGCCGGATGAAGACTAAGGTCTGGCCGGTAGCCAGTCATGGCAAACAGCTTTTTAAAAACCTGCCGGGGAGCACCCTGGCAGGTTTTTTTTGATTCTGACCCTGTAACCTTACCCGCCCGTCTGCGCTTTTTCCTGCTGAACAACAGGGCGGATGGCAAAATTGCTCTGAATGCGCACAACACCGGGCATTCGGGATAATTCCTCCTTATGAATGCGCTCGTAATCCTGCATGTCGCGCGCTTCCACCCGGAGCAGGTAGTCGGCGTCTCCCGTCATCAGGTAGCACTCCTTTACGTCGGGGCATTCGCGGATACGGCTTTCAAAGCGGCGGAGGCATTCCTCTGTCTGGCGTTCGAGTGTGATCTGCACAATGACCGTAGCTACGGGGGGTGCGTTGCGGCGGGCGATAATGGCCTGATACCCGCGTATAACCCCTTCTTTTTCCAGCATTTTTACACGCCGCAGGCAGGCCGAGGGGGAAAGCCCTATACGCTCGGCCAGTTCGGCGTTGCTCAGGCGGCCATCATGGCGCAGGTGGCGGAGAATGGCCTCGTTAATGCGGTCTGGCATGATCTGTCTTTTGTGGCCTTTTGGCGCAATATTATGCAAAAATAAAAAGCAAACGCCCCAATCATGCACCACAATGGCAGGATATGCCATAAAGAGTGGGGTAAAATTCTGATACCGTAACAGAACGGATATGTGTCGTGACCCAAGCTCCCACCCCCATGCACGCTGGCTGGCCCGCACAACGCGCCGGAGCGGTGCTGAGCGTTAATCTGGATGCGGTAGCCCATAATTACCGCCTGCTTCGGGCCCGTGTGCCCAACGCGGTGTGCGCGGCTGTGGTCAAGGCCGATGCCTATGGGCTGGGAGCGGCACAGGTTGCCCCCGCGCTGGTGCAGGTCGGGGCCACACAGTTTTTTGTTGCCCATGTGGACGAGGGGCTGGCCCTGCGCCCGCATGTGGGGGAGCAGGTGGGCATTACCGTGCTGCACGGCCCGCGGCCCGATGCGGTGGAGGCCTGTCTGGCGCATGGGTTGCGCCCGGTGCTGAACAGTGTGGAGCAGATTGGCTGGGTCCGTGCGGTGGCGCAGGCGCAGCAGCGACGCGTGGGGGTTGTGCTGCAACTGGATACGGGCATGTCCCGCTTTGGCCTGTCCGCGCAGGATGTGGCGGATATTGCCGCCGACCCCGCCGTGCTGGATGGGCTGGACGTGCAACTGGTCATGAGCCATCTGGCCTGTGCGGATGAGCGGGCAAACCCTGCCAACGCGGAGCAGGCGGCCCGTCTGGTGGCTTATGCTGCTCAACTGCCGGTTTCTGCCCCGCTCAGCCTAGCTGCATCCTCCGGGGTGTTTCTGGGGCCGGATTACCATTTTGGCCTCGTGCGCCCCGGTGCCGCACTGTATGGCGTGGCCCCCCAGCCGGGCGAGCCAAACCCCCTGCGCCCGGTTGTGGGGCTGAAGGCGCATGTATTGCAGACCCGTACCCTCAGCAAAGGGGACCGGGTCGGTTACGGGCTGACATGGCGGGCTGAAGGCCCATGCCGGGTCGCGACCATTGCCGTAGGCTATGCGGATGGTTTTGTGCGTGCCCGTGCCAACGGCCTTGTGTGGTTCGGGGGGCAGCCCCTGCCCATACTGGGCCGTATTTCCATGGATTCCATGACTGTGGATATTTCCGCCATTCCGCCGGGCCAGCTTGAGGCCGATGGCATGGTGGAACTGCTGAACGAAACATACGGCGTGGACGACGTGGCCCGCGCCGAAGGAACGATCGGCTACGAAGTCCTGACATCGCTCGGGCATCGCTATCATCGCAATTATACACGGACTGCCTGAGGGCAGAGCAGCAGGGAAAGAGTGAGATCATGAAGGTTCTTGTTCTGGGTAGTGGTGTTGTGGGTGTAACAACCGCCTGGTATCTGGCGCAGGCAGGGCATGAGGTCACGGTTGTGGACCGCCAGCCCGGTGCCGGGCTGGAAACCAGCTTTGCCAATGCGGGGCAGGTGTCCCCCGGTTATTCTTCCCCCTGGGCGGGGCCGGGTATTCCGCTCAAGGCGGCCAAATGGCTGTTCATGAAGTACAGCCCCTTTGTGTTCTGGCCCATGCCCGACCCGCATCTGTGGAAGTGGCTGGTGCAGATGCTCGAAAACTGCAACACCCCCGCCTATGACCGCAACAAGGGCCGCATGGTGCGTCTGGCCGAATACAGCCGCGATGTCATGTGTGACCTGCGGCGTGAAACCGGCATTACCTATGATGACCGCCAGCAGGGCACCTTGCAGGTCTTCCGCACCCAAAAGCAGATGGACGGCGTGGCGCAGGATATTGCCGTGCTCCGGCAGTACAACGTACCGTTTGAGGAACTGAATACCGCCCAGTGCGTACAGGCCGAGCCGGGGCTTGCGCCTTCGGCTGGCAAAATTGTGGGTGGCCTGCGCCTGCCGGGGGATGAGACGGGCGATGCCTTCAAGTTCTCCCAGCGTCTGGCGGAAATGGCGGCAGCCGCAGGTGTGACCTTCCTGTACAACACCGATATTCGCGCAATCCGGAGCGAGAGCGGGCGGGTTAGCGGGGTGGAAACATCACGCGGGGTGCTGAATGCCGAGAGCTATGTGCTGGCACTTGGCAGTTTTTCCCCCGCTCTTGTGCGGCCTCTGGGGCTGGACCTGCCGATTTACCCGGTCAAGGGCTATTCCCTTA
This sequence comes from Acetobacter sp. ESL1128, assembly GCF_058505085.1. Lineage (NCBI taxonomy): Bacteria > Pseudomonadati > Pseudomonadota > Alphaproteobacteria > Acetobacterales > Acetobacteraceae > Acetobacter > Acetobacter sp. ESL1128. The sequence continues at coordinate 185,890 of NZ_CP196369.1, forward strand.
CGGCGGATATTACCGATGCGGCGCGTGCCCCGGTTTCCACCATTATGGATGAAACCTTCAAAATCGGCATTACCCGTCTGGGCGACCGTGTGCGCATTGGCGGCACTGCGGAACTGGCTGGCTTTAGCACCCGCCTGCGTGCGCCACGGCGGGCCACGCTGGAACATTCGGTAACAGACCTGTTCCCCAACTGCTGCAACGTGCCCGCAGCCCAGTTCTGGACCGGCCTGCGCCCCATGACACCGGATGGCACCCCCATTATCGGCCGCACGGGGCTGGATAACCTGTACACCAATACGGGCCATGGTACGCTGGGCTGGACCATGGCCTGCGGGTCTGCCCGCGTGCTGGCGGATATTATGTCCAACCGCCAGCCAGATATTGCCTATGAGGACCTGAACCTGTTCCGCTACCGGCCCTGAGCCTGAGCCTGAGCCTGAGCCTGAGCCTGAGCCTGAGCCTGAGCCTGTAGTGGCCTTTGCGGCACAGGCTTAAGGGCCGGGTGTTTTTGCCCCCTTTCCATGCTCCGCTTGAGTGTTCAGGCGTGTTCGGGTGGGGGCAGGTGCGCTTTTGCCGCACCATAAATATGGTAGAGCGAACTTGCTGGCATGTGGTCCACCGCTGGTGTGCCGTCTGGCCCCCTGCGGTCGATCCAGCCGCCGTACAGGTGTGCGGGGGCAAAATCTGCAAAAAATAAGCGGGTCAGGTCGGTTTGCAGCCGGCTGTCTTCCGCAGTGCTGCCTTCTTCTGCCTGCCTGCATGCCAGCAGGCGGAGCAGCTCCGTCTGGGGCCAGATGCGGGTGCCGGTCTGGGTGAGCGTGCCATCATCCATCATGCCGTCCCGCACAAGCTGGTGGGTCACGCCATGCCGCCTGCCGGACTGGTAAAGATGTTCGGCTACATGGCGCAGTGCTGTTACGGCCTTATCGGTGGGGTTGAGGCGCGTATAGGTGCCAAGCAGCCATGCCCACTCAAACAGGTGCCCCGGTTCCACCGGGTTCTGGCCATATGCGTGGCAGGGTGTCCAGTCGGGGCCAAAAAATTCCAGCAGCAGGCCCGAACGCGGGCTGATAAAGCGCTCGCGCGCCAGAGCAACCAGAGATTGCGCGCGGTCGAGGTAAAACTGGTCCGCCGTGGCCTCAAAAAGTGCGAGATACGCTTCCAGCAGGTGCATGTGCGGGTTCTGGCGGCGGGTGGCATCTGGTGCGGGCACAGCATCGGCAAAACCGCCGTGGGGGGCATGGAAAATGCCTTCCACCTCCAGCACGGTTTTTTGCGCAACCGCAAGCAGTGCGGGCTCCCCGCTCAGGCGGTAGGCCCATGCGTAGGCAAACAGGATGAAGGCGTGGGCATACAGGTCGCGCACGGTGCTGGACGGGCGGCCATCTGGCCCGATGGCAAACACCCAGCCCGGCTGGCCATCGGCCTGCCAGTAGCGGGCCTGCACTGTGGCCAGAGCGTGCAGGGCGTTGTCTGCCGCGTTAAAAACACCATCCAGCCGGGCCTGGCAGAAGGTGGCAATCTGGCGGGCCTGCACCATAAGGCGCAGATGCGGCAGGGGCAGTGGGGTGGCATCAAATCCCAGCCGCTCGTGGTACAGGTGGCGGGTGGGGTCGTAGCCTGCGCTGCTCCATAAGGGGAGCGCCTGATGGGCCAGCCACGCGGCCCATGGCGGTGTGCCGGGCTGCGTCGTATGCTCAGACATTGGAAGGCTTGGCGTGCGGCGCGTTCATTTTCCGGACCAGATTGCTGGTTGAACAGCCCGCGACCAGCGAGACCAGTTCCACCCGCCCCCCGGCGGCCTTGACCACATCGGCCCCGACCACGGTATCCTCTGTGTAATCTGCCCCTTTAACCAGCACATCGGGCTGGAGGGCGGTAATCAGCTCCAGTGGGGTATCTTCTTCAAAAATGACCACCATATCCACGTCGCGCAGGGCGCGGATGACCGTGGCGCGCGCCATTTCGTCCTGCACGGGGCGGGTTGGGCCCTTGAGCCTGCGGACGGAGGCATCGCTGTTAATGGCCACCACCAGCTTGTCCCCCAGTTGTGCCGCAGCATGAAGGAGGGAGACATGCCCCGGATGCAGCAGGTCAAAACAGCCATTGGTGAACACAACACTGGCCCCGTGCTGGTGCCACCGGCGCATGACCGCACAGGCCTGTGGCCATGTGGCGATCAGCCCCGTATCGGGGTTGTCTTCCTTGAGCTCTTCGGCCAGCTCGGCGCGGGTAACGGCGGCAGTGCCCAGCTTGCTGACGGCAATGGAGGCCGCTACCGTGGCAATGACAATGGCGGTATCCAGGTCCTGCCCGGCGGAGAGCACGCTGCCAATGGTGGCGACCACCGCATCCCCGGCCCCCGAGACATCATACACCTCGGACTTGCGGGCGACCTGATGGCGGATATGCCCGTTGCGCTGCCACAGGGTCATGCCCTCTTCGGAGCGGGTGATCAGCACATCGCCCCCGAACTGGGCGGAGGCCGCCTGAGCCGCGTGTTCCACCTCTGCGTTCGTGTGCAGGGGCAGGCCGGTGGCCACGGCCATTTCCGCCCGATTGGGGGTTATCAGGCTGGCGCCACGGTATGCGGCAAAGGTCTTGCGCTTGGGGTCCACAATAACGGGAATATTTTTGGCCCGTGCATGCCCGATAACCGCCTGTAGCACCGGCTCGGACAGAACACCCTTGGCGTAATCCGAGCAGATCAGCACGTCTGCCGTATCCAGTGCGGCAATGCAGTGCGCGATCAGGCTGTTCCGGGTGGCGGGGGAAAATTCGATAATGGTTTCATCATCAATGCGCACGATCTGCTGGTGCCCGCTGACAACCCGCATTTTGGAAATGGTCGCCCACCCCGGTTCAGCCACAAGGCCGTGCACGTCTATGCCGGGCCATGCGGCAAGGGCGTTGCGCAGGGTCTGGGCGTTTTCATCCTGCCCAACAACGCCAATTAGGCTGACCGTACAGCCCAGTGCTGCGGCATTGACGGCCACATTGGCGGCCCCGCCGGGTACGGCACTCTGGCGGGCCTTGCGCAGTACCGGCACGGGGGCCTCGGGCGAGATCCGCTCCACCGCGCCAAAAACATACTGGTCCAGCAGCAGGTCGCCGATAACAACAAGCCGTCCGAATTCAAAATTTTCAATCATGGATGCTCATGCTCGCGGGGGGGCGGGGGGTATGGCGGTCATGGTGTGTGGTCTGGCCGGGCGCGCAGCAGGTGGTGCACATAGTCGGCCACGCCGTTGGCCACATTGTCCAGTGCTACGGTGCACCCGGTGGCGCGCAGGGCGCGCATGTCCGCCTGTGTGTAGCACTGGTAGCGGCCACGCAATGTGTCGGGGAAGGGGACATACTCCAGTAGGCCGGTGCGCACCATTTCGGCCCGGTCCAGCGGGGGCAGGCTGCGCGCGGCGCGCACGGTGTTCACGACTGTTGTGGCAACATCATTAAACGGCTGTGCCTTGCCTGTGCCCAGGTTGAACACGCCGCTATGCCCGGGGTTGTCAAAGAACCAGAGCTTGGTGGCCACCAGATCCTTGACCGCAATAAAATCGCGCATCTGCTCGCCCGGCTGGTACGGCCCGTATTCCCCAAACAGGCGGACGCGCCCTTCGGCCATGAACTGGTTGAAATTGTGGAACGCCACGGAGGCCATGCCGCCCTTGTGCTGCTCGCGCGGGCCATACACGTTAAAGTAACGGAAACCCGCAACCTGCGTGCTCAGTCCGGGCAGGGCGCGCCTGACCACCTGATCAAACAGCAGTTTGGAATAGCCATAGACGTTGAGCGGCTTTTCGTTGGCGGGGGCTTCGGTAAAGGTGGTGGACGCGCCATAGGTGGCCGCACTGGAGGCGTAGAGCAGGCGGGTGCCCGTGTTCTGGCAGTAGGCCAGCAGTTTTTTGCTGGGCTCATAATTGCTGGCCATCACGTAGCGGCCATTGCGCTCGGTGGTGGAGGAGCAGGCCCCTTCATGAAAAATCGTGTCTATTGGTCCGTAATGGCCTGCACTCAGGGCGTCGTAGAACGTGTCCTTGTCCACGTAGTCGCTGATCGCAAGGTCGGCCAGATTAAGCGCCTTGTCGCCGTTGGTCAGGTTGTCCACGGCAATAATGTCGGTCAGCCCGCGCTGGTTGAGGGCATGGATGATGTTGCTGCCAATAAACCCGGCACCCCCGGTGACAATAAGACGTCTGGCCATATCAGCACGGCACCATGTGCTCGGGGGGAGGAACGGTTACGGTCATAGGCGCCAGCTCTGTGTTCTGTGTCTTTGCACGGTGGTTCAAAACAGCGGACGCGCCCATGGTGCTTCCAGCCTGAGCCGATACTAATTGCACAGGCATGAACAGGCAAATACAACCCCGCCCCCCCACCCGCGGCGGGTGCGCCGGGGTGTGCTTGGGGGGTGCTCAGTCGCTGCCGAACAGGTCGCGGGTGAACACGCGGTCCTTTACATCAGCCAGTTCGGGGTGGTGGCGGTTGCTGACAATAATGGACGATACAGCCTTGAACTCATCCAGATTGCGCAGCACGCGCGAGCCAAAGAACTGTTCTTCCGCCATGGCAGGCTCATAGACCACAATCTCGATCCCCTTGGCCTTGAGCCGCTTCATGATCCCCTGAATGGAGCTTTGCCGGAAGTTATCGGATGCCGTTTTCATGGCCAGCCGGTAAATGCCGACCACCTTGGGCTGCATGGCCAGAATCTGGTCGGCCAGAAAATCCTTGCGGGTGCGGTTGGCGTCCACAATGGCGCGGATCAGGTTCTGGGGGACCTGCATGTAGTTGGCCAGAAGCTGTTTGGTGTCTTTGGGCAGGCAGTAGCCGCCATAGCCAAAGGAGGGGTTGTTGTAATGCTGGCCTATGCGCGGGTCGAGGCAGACACCCTCTATAATCTGGCGGGTGTCCAGCCTACGGGCCAGTGCGTAGCTGTCCAGTTCGTTAAAAAAGGCCACGCGCATGGCAAGGTAGGTGTTGGCAAACAGCTTTATGGCCTCGGCCTCTGTGGCTTCGGTAAACAGCAGGGGCACGTCTTTTTTGATCGCCCCTTCAAGCATAAGGGCGGCAAAGCGTTCGGCCCGGGCGCTGCGTTCCCCCACAATAATGCGCGACGGGTGGAGGTTGTCATACAGTGCGCGGCCTTCGCGCAGGAACTCGGGGGAAAAAATGACCTGCTCGGTGTTCAGCTCCGCGCGGATCTGGTCCACAAACCCGACCGGGATGGTGGATTTGATAACAATGGTCGCCTCGGGGTTGAGCGCGCTGACACGGGCAATCACATCCGTTACGGAGGATGTGTCAAAGTAGTTTTCCTGCGCATCATAATTGGTCGGGGTGGCTATGATGACAAAGCTGGCATCTTGGCTGGCTGCGGTCAGGTCTGTTGTGGCACTCAGGCTGAGTGGCCTGTTGTGCAGGTAGTCCTCGATCTCGGTATCAATAATGGGGGAGACCCGGTTATTCACCTTGTGGACCCGCCCGGCATCCACATCCACGGCCATTACGTCATGGTGCTGGGCCAGCAGAATGGCGTTGGACAGGCCAACATACCCAAGACCGACAACTGCAATTTTCATGGTGTTCTTTCCCCCACACCCTGCGTGATCGGGGCGTATTGTCCCGGTGCGTCAAGGCGTTGCAATACATGAGCCGCCAGAATCCGTCACGCTGTTTTGCAGGGCGTTGTGCCGCGGCCGGGGGCTTAAAAGGCCCGGCCTAATGGGCCTGTGCGCGCAGGCGGAATGTTGGCGGGCGCGGGGGTATGGCGGTTTTTTTGGAAATAACCAGATACTCATGCGGGTAACGGCCCAGTTTGATGGCGCGCATATGGGCCTTAAGGGCCAGCAGGGTTTCAAACGAGTGGGGGTGGTACTCGGCTATTGTGTCTTCACGCCCGACAACCAGAGTGGAATCCGCAAAGGCAATCAGCAGGCAGTGCTGGGTGTTTTGCAAGAACAGGTGGTCTTTCCCCTGGGCAAAATATCCGCTCAGGCGTTCGCGGGTTTTGGAAAACAGGTAATAGGCGGGCTTGTAAAAGGTTCTGCCCCCTTTTTCCTCCGCGGTCATGACCAGAAATGAGTGGCTTTTTGCGGGTGGGGGAACCAGCACATGGCTGGTGGCAAGGCCACGCAGGCCATATTCCAGCCGGGATACCAGAATATCCACAAGCTCATAAACAAATCGGAAAATGTTGTAGCGGTATGTCATGGCGGAATCATATTCGGGGCTGGAATGATCAGGCACTCCTTATATCCCTAACAGGAGGTGCTGCGCACGGTGTTGTTTTGCATGCTTGTGGGGCGGTCAGGGCTGGGCAGGCATGCTGTATGGGTGGTGGCCGCCCACATAGCCTTTGAGGCACACATAAAACGTGAATATTTTCTGAAATTCGGCAGATTCCGTGGCGTAGGCCCCCGCTCCGCTCTGGCGGGGTGCGGGACATGGCCCCTATATTCAACGCCCGTTCCGGTGCAGCGCGGCAACCGGGCCGGACAGAAAACAGCCCGCTGCGGCAGTGGCGCTGGTGTGAACAGATGAGGAATGCAAGGCTTATGGTACTGAGGCGCTTTTTTGCACACGGCAAGACAAAAACCAGCCTGCCCGCACAGGGGCAACGCCAGAGGAACGGTCGGGTTTGTCTGTCCTTGCTCATGCTCTGTAGCGCATTGACCGGCCTTGCAGCAGGGAGGGGCGCACAGGCGGCGGCAACATCCTCTGTTGTGGCGCGAGCCCCCAGCCCCTTCCACCCTGACCAGACAGACAGGGCTTTTCTGGCGGATCTGGAGCATCGGACCTTCCTGTGGTTCTGGGATTCGGCAGACCCCGCAACCGGGCTGGTGCCCGACCGCTACCCATCGGACCAGACCCAGTCCAGCGTTGCGTCCATTGGCTTTGCGCTGACCGCCTACGGCATTGGTGCGGACCGGGGTTACATTAACCGCCAGCAGGCCGTGGACCGGACCCTGACAACCCTGCGCTACCTGTGGAAGCTCCCCCAGAACGACAGCGCGGACAAAGCCGCAGGCTTCCATGGCTTTTTCTACCACTTCCTCAAGCGTGAGAACGGGCTGCGCCTTAACCCGGATATTGAACTGTCGAGCATAGACACGGCCCTGCTCATGCAGGGGGTCCTGTTTACGACCAGTTACTACACGCATGATTCCGCCGCCGAGGCCGAAATACGCGACCTGGCCGCCAAGCTGTTCAACCGCGTGGACTGGCGCTGGATGCTGCGCCCGGATAACCGGCTGAGCATGGGCTGGTCGCCCGAGCGTGGCTTTTTATCCAATTACTGGGAAGGGTATAATGAGGGCATGATGCTGTATGTGATGGGCCTTGGCTCCACCACGCATCCGCTCGACCCGACATCATGGCAGGCATGGATTTCCACCAACAAGAGCCGTTGGGGCGAATCCTATGGCCAGACCTTCCTCAACTTCGCCCCCCTGTTCGGCCACCAGTACACCCATGCATGGATCGACTTCCGGGGTATCAAGGATGACTGGAGCCGTTCGGCCGGGATTGATTATTTTGAAAACAGCCGCCGCGCCGTGTACGCCCAGCAGGGCTACGCGACCCAAAACCCCGGAAAATGGCAGGATTACGGGCCAAATATCTGGGGCCTGACAGCAAGTGACGGCCCGGCAGAAACCACAAAGGTGGAAAACGGCCAGCAGCGCAAGTTCATGGCCTATACTGCCCGTGGCGTCGGGCGTGACTACACGCTTGATGATGGCACGCTGGCCCCAACAGCGGCGGGTGGCTCCGTGGCGTTTGCGCCAGAACTGGCCATTCCCGCCCTGCGCACCATGCGCGACAAATACGGTGACCGCATCTACAGCACTTACGGCTTTGTAGATGCCTTCAACCCCAGCTACCATGATGGCAAACAGGCCTACTGGGCGGATGATACCTATATTGGCATCGACCAGGGGCCCATTCTGCTCATGGTGGAAAACTGGCGGGATGGCATGGTGTGGAACACCATGAAGGATAACCCCATTATCTGCCGTGGCCTGCTGCGCGCGGGCTTTAGAGGGGGCTGGCTGACCACCCGCCACGGGATTGTGGACCATGATGATGCCGTGCGGCTCAAGCAGCAGCAGGCACAGACCAAGGCAGGTTAGGTCAGGGCAAGGCCCGCGGCCGGGAAAGTAAAAACAGAGTTCTTTCCCGGCCTATCGGTTAGTATTTTTCGGCCTGTATGGGCGCGCTAAGGGGCTCGCGATGATTTTTTTCGTCATCCGTGTCATGGCTCAGGCGGTATAGCCTGTACACGTCGGGGTCATCCTTATCGAGTTTGTGCATTTTGATCCGGATGCTCTCGCCGTACACATCATCTGCGGAGGTGGAGAGATCCACAATCGTGCCGATCAGAGTACCGGCCACCATATTGCCAAAAATCCAGCCTGCGTTGTGGCTTTCATCCACACCGGTAACGGGGGCATAACCGGGCTTCTGGCACCGGATGATCAGGTTGTTGTGGCTCTTGGCAACCGTAAATTCGCCCGGCGTATGGAATGTGCTGATCGGTTTGCCCGCTCTGGTTACGTCGCAGACAGCCCCCGGAGGGTCAGAGTTGATGGAGATGGTCTGCTTGGGAGGTTCCAGAATTGTTGCACAGCCTGATAATGCCATCAGACCCAGTAAAAAGAGTTTCTGCTGAGATTTTTGCATATTCCGGAAACCTAGAAATTATTTTCAAAATCAATACAAAATAATTTGTTACCGGACTATAGCGCGCCCCAGCATAGATGAACAGCATACTCTGGCCTGAGTCCTGCTGTTCATTCTCTGCTTTGGGGGAATCTGTTGTGTTTTATCCTTGGTAAGATGCAATTTCGATCAGGTTTTCATCCGGATCGTGGCAGTAAACCGAGGTAATGGGGCCAATGGCGCCAAGGCGGGCGACGGGGCCATCCACAATGGTAATGCCGCAGTTCTTCAGGTGCTCTACCACGTCATCACTGGTAATGGCGGTAATAAAGCACAGGTCATTACCACCGGGCAGGGCATGGGTTGCCGTGTCCCAGCCGGTGGCATCGTGCGGGCGGAGGTTAAGCTTCTGCCCGCCAAAGCGCAGGGCGGTGCGGTTGTTGCGCCCGTATTCTTCCCGCTCCATGCCAAGCACACGCTGGTACCATGATGCGGAAATTTCGACATCGCGCACGGTCAGGACAACATGATCCAGACGATCGACTGTAAAGCGCATGAAAACCACACAGCTCCTCTTCTGTCTGCCCCGCCATGGTGTGGCGGCGGGGCAGCCCCGGTGGGGGGTTACAGTTCAGCGTAGAAGTCGTTGCCTTTATCATCAATAACAATAAAGGCGGGAAAATCCTCTACCTCGATCTTCCACACTGCTTCCATGCCCAGTTCGGGGTATTCCAGCACCTCCACCTTGCGGATGCAGTCCTTGGCCAGCCGGGCGGCGGGGCCACCAACGGAGCCGAGGTAGAAGCCGCCGTATTGCTGGCATGCATCCCGCACGGCCTTGGAGCGGTTGCCCTTGGCAAGCATAACGTAGGAACCGCCATTGGCCTGCAATTCGGCTACGTACGAATCCATGCGCCCGGCCGTTGTGGGGCCAAAGGAGCCTGTGGGCATGCCAGCGGGCGTTTTGGCCGGGCCTGCGTAGTAAACGGGGTGGTCTTTCAGATACTGGGGCAGGCCCTCGCCGCGCTGGAGCCGCTCACGGAACTTGGCATGCGCAATATCACGCGCAACAACCACGGTGCCGGTCAGGGCCAGCCGGGTCTTGACCGGGTATTGCGAGAGGGTCTTGCGGATTTCATCCATCGGGCGGTTGAGGTCAATGCGCACGGCTTCGCCCTCAAGGTGTTCGTCCGTGGTTTCGGGCAGGAAGCGCGCGGGGTCGTGTTCAAGCTGTTCCAGAAAGAACCCTTCCGCCGTGACCCGCGCCTTGATCTGCCGGTCGGCGGAGCAGGACACACCAATCCCCACGGGGAGCGAAGCCCCATGCCGGGGCAGGCGCACCACGCGCACATCGTGGCAGAAATACTTGCCGCCAAACTGCGCGCCAATACCCAGCTTGCGGGTAAGCTCAAGCACCTTCTGCTCCATCTCCAGATCACGGAAGGCGTGGCCGGTCATGTCGCCTTTGGTGGGCAGGGCGTCATACCAGTGGGTGGAGGCCAGTTTTACGGTCTTGAGCGTCTGCTCGGCGGACATGCCGCCAATAACAATGGCAAGGTGGTAAGGCGGGCAGGCGGAGGTGCCCAGCGTGCGCACCTTTGTATCCAGCCAGTCCAGCAACTGCTGCTCGGACCCCAGCAGGGCGCGCGTTTCCTGGAACAGGAAGGTCTTGTTGGCCGAGCCGCCACCCTTGGCCACAAACATCAGGTCCATCTGCTCGTCATGCACGCCGGCGGGGCTGGCGAAGATGTCGCATTGCACGGGCAGGTTGGTGCCTGTGTTCTTTTCCTCGAACATGGTGAGCGGGGCCATCTGCGAATAGCGCAGGTTGGTGCGGGTATAGGTTTCGTACACACCGCGGGAAAAGGCGATTTCCTCGTTCCCTTCCACCCAGACGCGCTGGCCTTTTTTACCAAATACAATGGCGGTCCCGGTGTCCTGGCACATGGGCAGGATGCCCCCTGCGGCAATGCAGGCGTTCTTGAGCAGGTCAAGCGCTACAAAGCGGTCATTGTCCGAGGCTTCGGGGTCTTTGAGGATATTGGCCAGTTTCTGCAGGTGCGAAGGGCGCAGGAAATGCGCAACCTCATGGAAGGCGCGGGCTGTCAGCTCGGTCAGCGCCTCGGGGGTAACGTGCAGAACGGTTTTGCCACCGCAATGCGATGTGCTGACACCACCTGCAATATCCACCTTGCGGTATTCTGTTGTGTCCTCCCCCAGAGGGAACAGGGGGGAATAGGCAAACTCTGGCAGTGGGGGGCGGGGGGGCTGGCTGGTCATGGTCGTGTCTCTACTCTCTCCGTCGGCCTGACCCCCGCGCACCGGGGGCTCAGGCTGGTGATGGTCCCTTGCGGCGGAAGGCGTCAAGGCTGACAACCTGAGAAGAGGAGTCGCCCTGTGCTTCCGCACTCTCTCCGGCATCGGCCGGCGTGTGGTCTGTGGGTGCGGGCTCCTCATCCTCCACCGGCTCAAAATGCAGGTTGAAGTGGATGGAGGGGTCTGCAAACCCGGTAATCGCCCGGACGGGAATGACCAGAATGGACCCAACACCCCCAAAGGACAGACCAACGGACACAATACCGGCATCGCGGTCCACGTTGAGGTCCCAGAACTGGTGTTGGAGCACAATGGTCATCTCGTGCGGGTACTGGGCACGGAGCCGGTCGGGAATTTGCACGCCAGACAGGTCCGTGCGGAAACTCAGATAGAAATGGTGCTCGCCTGCAAGCCCTTCGCGGCTCACATGTTCGAGTGCTTTGAGCATGACGTCCCTGTAGGCTTCCTCCAACCACTGGTCGTAGGGCAGCAGGCTGGGGGGGAGGGTACCGTCATTTCCCGGGGTATTGTTGTGGTCATCAGCCATGCTTGGTCTCCTTGCTTCAGCCGTCTGGGGGCGGCTGGCCATACGTATCACTCTAGCGTCAGCCATGCGCGAAAGGTTCGGCCAGTGCAAGCGCCAAGGCCTGCCTGCGGCCATGCCGCAGGGCAGGGGCCGGGCGGGCCGCCACAGCACATACGGGCCATGCCTCAGGGCGTGGCGGAATATAATAGGGGAAAAATGGCATGAAGTGGGAGGGCTTCTGTTGCCCGGTGCCCTCCCGAACCGCGCTTATTGCTTATGCAGCAACAGCGAGCACCTCAGTGTTATCATTGGCACTTGTAAAATTAGCCCGATAACGGTGGTACAATACCGGGCAAAAAAGATGTCTTTACTGCGCGTGTCGAGCCTGTTTCGTCCCCATCTGTCCGGGTCTTGCGATCCGGATTTATGGTGGAGACGCCGGGTACCGCCCCCGGGTCCACTACGCCTATGCCACATCCCGTTTATTGCCATAGCCGCAAGAAATCTTCCGGCACCCCACACATAGGAACTTGGCTTCCAAAATGCAAGCGCCTGCTGGTCTTTCTGCCTTCCCCGTGTGGGGGTATGCCTGCTACAACCGCGCGCATACACGCGGGCCTACCGTGTGCGCTGTCTGTTTTTTTCTAGCATGGTGGAGATCCTGCGCATGTCACTGACCGAAGCACAACGTGCCGAAATTGCGGCCCACGGGCAGGAAACATTCTCCACCCGCCGCCCGACCGTGGCAGCACTTGAAGCCATGCTGTACGCCCCGCAGGAAGTGCTCGACCACGGCTTTTTGCGCGTGATCGACTATATGGGCGATGATGCAGCCATTGTGCAGGCGGCCCGTGTTTCCTACGGCCGGGGCACGCGCAAGGTATCGGAAGATGCCGGGCTGATCCGCTACCTGATGCGGCACCGCCATTCCTCCCCGTTTGAAATGTGCGAGATCAAGTTCCACGTCAAACTGCCAATTTTTGTGGCGCGGCAGTGGATTCGCCACCGTATGGCGAGCGTGAACGAGTATTCGGCCCGCTACTCCATTCTGGATAGCGAGTTCTATCTGCCCGACCCCGCCCACATGGCTGCCCAGAGCGAAGTCAACCGTCAGGGCCGGGGCGAGATTCTGGCCCCAGAAGCCGCCGCCGAGGTGCTGGACATCCTGCGTGAAGACGCCATGCGCACCTACCGCGACTACGAGCGCATGCTGGACGGGGAAAACGGTTACGGCCTTGCGCGTGAGCTGGGGCGCATCAACCTGACGCTGAACACCTACACGCAGTGGTACTGGAAGATTGACCTGCATAACCTCATGCACTTTCTCGCCCTGCGCATTGACCCCCACGCACAGTACGAAATTCGCGTGTATGCCGAAGCCATGCTGAAAATCCTGCACGCATGGGTGCCCACCACCGCCGCCGCGTTTGAGGAATACCGGCGCGGGGCGGTGACATTCTCGGCCTCCATGATGGCGGTTGTCCGCCGCATGCTGGCGGGCGAGGTTGTGGAGCAGGCTGGCTCGGGCCTGAGCCGCCGTGAGTGGGATGAAATGATGGCCACCCTGCAAACCCCCACCCCCTGAGCTGGCGCGGGGCGCATTGCAGCCCAACCTGTTTTTATGCGAGCGCCGTGGGGCCTGTCCCTCCGGCGCTCATTTTTTATCAAGACATCTGCATTAAATCTGGGCGGACTTGACGCCTGTCCTGTCAAACGCCGCAGCAGCGGGCCATAAACAGGGCAGCGCTCGGGTTTGTATTGCCGTGCGCCATGTTTGCCTGCCATGCTCGCCCTACCCGCAAGCCCGGTTCCGGGGGACGGCAAGACCGTAGGATTTCTGGGGAATTATAAGGAGCATTCATGTCTTGTCCCAACCGGCGTTCTGCCCGCCTTGCCCTGTCCGCCTTTGCCTGTGCGCTCACATTGATGGCAGCGGGCCTGCCAGCCCGGGCCGATACGGCGCGCGAACAGCAGACCAAAGCCTGCAAGGGCGATGCCCTGCGCCTGTGCGCCTTTGCCATTCCCAATGAAAAAAGAATTACAGCTTGCATGGAGCGCAAAAAAGACAAGCTCAGCCCCGCCTGCCGTGCGTATTTTAAGGACACACCAGCCCCGCAGGCCAAGGCTAAAACGCCCCAGCCCAAGCGCTAGGCTATACCGGCTCCGGTATTGGGCCTGACTTGGCCCCATATCTGGGCTGCTATGGAGCGGCTGTTAAGTGGGCAGGATGCCTTGCAGGCAGGGAGCGTCCGGCCCGCAAGGTTGCAGGGGGTGGTTTTAGGCCTGCATGGTCTGTATGGCCGTGGCCACGGTGTGGGCAATGGCGCGCCATGCCTTGCCGCCTTCGCTCTGGGGTGCGCCAATAACCAGCGGTACGCCACTATCCGCGCTGGAGCGGATGTCTGCCAGCAGCGGCACTTCTCCCAGAAAGGGAACCCCCATGGCTTCGGCCTCACGCCGTGCGCCGCCATGGCCAAACAGCTCTGTATTATGCCCGCAGTTGGGGCAGCAGAAGTAGGACATGTTCTCCACCAGCCCCAGCACCGGCACCTTGACCTTTTCAAACATGGTCACGCCCCGGCGGGCGTCGATCAGGGCGATGTCCTGCGGGGTGGAGACAATAACAGCCCCGCTCAGCGGCACTTTCTGGGTGAGCGAGAGATGGGCATCCCCCGTGCCAGGCGGCAGGTCCACCACCATGACATCCAGATCGCCCCAGTCCACATCGGTCAGCAGCTGGTTGATTGCGCCCATAACCATGGGGCCACGCCAGATCATGGCGGCTTTTTCGTCCACCAGCATGCCAAGGGAAACGGCACGGATACCCCATGCCTGAACGGGTTGCAGGCGGCCTTCCACAACCTCTGGCTTGCCCGTTGTGCCCAGCATGCGGTGCAGGGAAGGGCCATGAATATCGGCATCCAGCAGGCCGGTTTTCAGCCCTTCCATGCCCAGCCCTACGGCAAGGTTGACTGCGGTGGTGGACTTGCCCACCCCACCCTTGCCCGAGGCCACGGCAATAATGGTTTTAACACCGGGCAGCACGGGGGCATCGGGCGCTGCGGGTGTGCCCCCAAGCGGGCGGTGCCCACCGGCAGCCGGTTGGGCCGCGGCGGGTGCGCTGCGCTGTGGGCGGGTGTTTGGCTCCGGCGCACCTGCGGGGCGGTGCGCGGTCAGGATAAGGGTGGCGCTGGTGATGTTGGGCAGGGTTTGCAGCTTTTGGGCGGCTTCATCACACAGGCCGGACAGCTCGGGGGCCTGCTCGCGCGGGACGGCCAGCGTCAGGGTCAGGCGGCCGGTATCATCCACCATGCAGCTTTCCAGTCGCCCGGCGCTGGCAAGGGAAAGCCCGGTCTGTGGCGTTCTGATGGTCCTGAGAAGGTCCATCAGTGTGTCAGAAGAAAAAGGAGCAGTCTGCGCCAAGGGTCTTGTCCTGTGCCGTGGGGGTTACAACACCGTACTTGGGGGAAGATACGGCAAAGAGGGGCGCGCCGTTGGGGGCGGCCATGGGTTATAACGCCTTTTTTCTGGCACATACAGGGTGGTATGGGTAGAGGAACAGCCGGGGAATAACCAACGGGCGAGGCAGGGCCGTGCCGAAAGGGTAAGATGCAGGCACACACGGACAAGGCAGGCACGGTACAGGCAACACCCGCCACGGGTGCGCCTGCGCAGGAGCCGGGTGGCACAGCTGCCCCCACGGTATCAGTGGCAACCCCCACGCGCAGCCGCCGCGACCACAGGATTGACGCCCTGCGGGGTGCCGCCCTGCTGATGATGTTCATAGACCATATTCCCCAGAACCTGCTTAACCGCTTTACCATGCGCAACGTAGGCTTTGCCGATGCGGCGGAGGTGTTTGTGCTGCTGGCGGGCTATGCATCGTGGCTGGCCTATGGGCGGGGCTTTACCAAATACGGTGTGCTGCCCACCCTGCAACGCCTGTTCAAACGCTGTGTGCAGCTCTACATCGGCCAGACCATTATGGTCATGGCGTATGTGTTTACGGTTCGGGGCTGGCGGCATTTTACCCCTGTCTCGGTCGATTATCTGGAGCCGGAGCTGGCCCACGGTCTGGGCTGGGTCTGGCGGGTGATGATGTTTGACGCCCTGCCCAGCAACCTCAACATCATGCCGCTCTACCTTGTGCTGCTGGGCGGGTTCCCCATTTTTTACCTGCTGATGCGGATCCACCGTTCGTTGGCCCTGCTGCTTTCGGGGGCCTTGTGGATGCTGGTGAACATGGACCCGGGGCTGAATTTTCCCAACTGGCTGGACCCCGATGGCTGGTACTTCAACCCGCTGGCGTGGCAGTTCCTGTTTGCACTCGGGCTGACGGCCTCCGCCCAGACCCAGCAGCGCGGCCGAGACTTCAAACGGGTGCCAGCCCTTGTGGCGCTGTGCTGGGTGTACCTGCTGTTTTCGGCCATTCAGGCATTTCCGTGGGCCCTGTGGGGTCTGCCGGACCTGCGCCCGTTTGGCGATACGCTGGCCCCGGCCAAAAGCTGGCTCTCGCCTTTGCGGCTGCTGGATGTGATGGCCATTTTCTACCTTGTCCAGTCCTCCGAGCCTGCGCGCCGGTGGGCGGCCGAATCGTGGGTAGGGCAGGAACTGGCCCGTGTTGGCCGCAGTTCGCTGGAGGTATTTGTGGTCGGCACCATACTGGACCTGTATGCGCGGCTTATCTTCAGTACGTTTGGGGAGGGATGGGCCCTGCAGGTTGCGGTAAACGTTGTGGGGCTGGCTATTCTGATCAGCCTTGCCTCATGGCTGGACCGGCGGCGCACACGGGCGCGGGCTGGCCGGCCGGTGGCTCCGGCTGCACCCGTTGCGGCCCCCGGCGCGACACAGGGGTAGGCTATGCTTGCCGTTTTGGCACGCCATGAATAACCTTACCCCCCAGTCTTCGAGAATTGTCCTGTCCCGGCAGAAAGTTGTGTTGTCCATGCGTGTGTCCGTCCGTCTGTTCTGCTCTGTTTCCCTCTCCACCCTGCTGGTGGCGGGCCTTGGGGTGTGTGCCCCGCTGCATGCGGCGGAGGCTCCGGTGCCTGCAGTTGTGGCCGCCGGTGGCCGCGCGCCAGACAGCTTTGCCGACCTTGCAGCCCGGCTGCTGCCTGCCGTGGTCAATGTGTCCACCACCCAGACCGTGCGTGAAGCGGATGCGGAGGAGGATGACGAGGACGACCAGCTCCCCCAGATGCCCAACTTCCCGCAGGGTTCCCCGTTCGAGAAGTTTTTCCATGACTTCATGAACCGGCAGACAGACCCCAACGCCCCGCCAAGGCGGATGCAGGCGCTGGGTTCGGGCTTTATCATCGACCCGACCGGCTACATCGTGACCAATAACCACGTGATCCGCAAAGCAGACCGCATAACGGTAACCTTGCAGGACAACACGGTGCTCAGCGCCCATGCCGTTGGGCATGATGACCGCACGGACCTTGCCCTGCTTAAGGTGGACAGCAAAAAGCCGCTGCCGTTTGTCAGCTTCGGGGATAGCGAACACCGCCGGGTGGGGGACTGGGTTCTGGCCATTGGCAACCCGTTTGGCCTGTCCGGCACGGTTACGGCGGGCATTATCTCCTCACGCGGGCGCAATATTGACCAAGGCCCGTATGATGACTTCATCCAGACCGATGCGCCCATCAACAAAGGCAATTCCGGTGGCCCGCTGTTTGATATGGATGGCAACGTCATTGGGGTGAACACCGCCATTTACTCCCCCTCCGGCGGGTCGGTCGGGATTGGCTTTTCCATTCCCTCCAACGAGGCACGCGGCGTGGTGGAGCAGCTGCGCAAGACCGGCAGGGTCTCGCGCGGCTGGCTTGGTGTGCGTATCCAGAACGTCACGCAGGACATAGCTGACGGGCTGGGCCTGAGCACACCCACCGGCGCGCTGGTGGCCGGGGTGGAAAAAGGTGGCCCGGCCGACAAGGCGGGGCTTAAAACGGGCGATGTGATCCAGAGCCTGAACGGTCAGCCGATTGAGGGCAAGGCCCTGCCGCGCCTGTCCGCCCAGTTGCCGGTGGGCACGCAGGCCAAGCTGGGTCTGTGGCGGCATGGCAAGGTGATGGATGTGCCCGTAACCATAGGTGCCCTGCCCGAAACCCCGGAGGAAGCCCCGGCCAAGCCCGTAGCTGCTCCTAAATCCGCGGCCTCTGTCAGCTTTGCGGATTTTGGCTTTACCGTTGGCCCGCTC
The DNA here is from genome assembly GCF_058505085.1 of Acetobacter sp. ESL1128. NCBI lineage: Bacteria > Pseudomonadati > Pseudomonadota > Alphaproteobacteria > Acetobacterales > Acetobacteraceae > Acetobacter > Acetobacter sp. ESL1128. Next base: position 203,592 of record NZ_CP196369.1, read on the forward strand.
GATGCGGCCGGGCGGCAGAAGTATAACCTGCCTGCCAGCCTTAAAGGTGTGCTGGTCAGCAGTGTCAAACCCGATGGCACGGCGGCGGACCGGGGCCTGAAGGAAGGGGATGTGATTACCGAGGTCCAGCAGGCCGAGGTGGGAACGCCCGCGGCCCTCAAACAGCGGATCGAGGCCGCGCGCAAAGCCAAAAAGCGCTCGGTCCTGCTTCTGGTGCATGATGCGGATGGCCTGCGCTGGATTCCCTTCCCCCTGAGCGCGGAGGACGCGCCCTGATTGCACTTTTAACGGGCAGGCGTGCGCCCGTGCTGGATATAGGCCGGTATTGCCCATGGCTGGCACGGTGGCTGAGCAACGCCACCGTCTGCCAGACCGTGCGCCTGCTCAGTGCTGTTGGTGTGGCCGGGTTTGTGGCCTGGCTGACCAACCTGCAGGAACCGGGCTGGGCACTGATTACCTCGGTCATTGTGACCCAGAACAGCATTACGGACACAATTTCCAAGGGGCGTGACCAGCTTGTGGGCACGCTTATCGGGGCTACGGTCAGTATTGTGCCCATTACGCTGCTCATGTTTGCGCACTGGCCGCTGTGGGGGGCGTTTACCATTGCGTTTGTGCCGCTGGCCGTTCTGGTATCCTGGAAGCCGGAGGCCCGCATGGGCGTGGTCACGCTTATGGTGGCCATACTGTTCCCCTCCGATAACGACCCCTACCTGCGCCCGATCGAGCGTGTGCTGGCTATTCTGATCGGGGTTGGAGCGGGCACGCTGGTCACGTATGTGGTGCTGCACGAACAGGCCCGGCGCGATGCGTTCCGCAACGCCGCCCTTACGGTGCGCCAGATTGTGGCCATGTTGCAAAAGGCCCGCACGGGGCATGTGGAATGGTCGGTCATTCAGGACATGAATGACGAATGTGCGGCCTCCCTGCGCAAGGTGCAGGCCGCGCTGGAAGAGGCCCGGCGCGAACACTGGCGCCCGCTGGATGAGCGCGATCCCATGCTGGCCCGCCTGCCTGCACGGATACGGCAGTTGCAAATGGATGCGCTGGTGGTGGCCCGCGCCATACTGGTGCTGCCCCAGAGTGCTACGGCGGAGGAGCTGGAGCGCGCGGCCAGCGTACGCGCTGGCATGCTGCGCGGATTCCAGTGGATCATCCAGCGTTGTGAGAGCGAGGCCGTGGCCCGCACGGGGGATGAATACCGCATTGCCGCAGAAGTGATGGCCGCCCTGCCAACGGAAAATGAAACGGCAGACCCGATCATACGTTTTGTGGTGGGTATTCTGCTCACGGACCTGCGCCAGCTCATCCAGCTTCTGGGTGAGGATGACAAGGACCGTGCAGCCCCATAAACCACATTGTGGCGGCCAGCCGGTACGCGCCACCGTGGCCCGTTGGCCACGTCCATGCCCGTAGCCGCCACCTTTAGGAACCAGAGGGGCCAACAGCATGACGGCGCAGCATAATCAGGTTGTTCGGGTCCACCATACCGGCGGGCCGGACGTTCTTCTGCCCGAGTTCGTATCCGTACCTCTGCCCCACAGGGGAGAGGTGCTGGTGCGGCAGGAGGCAATTGGCGTCAACTTCATCGACACGTATTTTCGGAGCGGGCTGTACAAGTTCCCCCACCTGCCTGCCATTCCCGGCATGGAAGGGGCCGGGGTGGTGGAGGCCGTGGGGGCCGATGTTGTGGGGCTGAGCGTTGGCGCACGCGTGGCCTATGCCGGGGTGCTTGGGGGGTATGCCCAGTACCGTGTGGTTGCGGCAGACCGGCTTGTGGTTCTGCCCGATGGGATTTCTACCGAGCGGGCGGCTGCGGTCATGCTGCGGGGGTTGTCTGCCCATATGCTGGTCTGGCAGGTCCACAGGGTGCGGCAGGGGGAAAATATTCTGGTCTATGCCCCCGCCGGAGGGGTGGGCCAGCTGTTGTGCCAGTGGGGGAGCTACCTTGGCGCACGGGTTATTGGCGTAACCTCATCGGAGCAGAAGGCGGAAATTGCCCGTGCCTGCGGGGCGGCCGATGTGCTGGTGGGCATGGACAACCTGCCCGACCGTGTGCGCGCGTTAACCAACGGAGCCATGGTGCCCGTTGTGTATGACAGCATAGGCCGCGCCACGTTTGAGACCAGTCTGGCCTGCCTTGCCCCCCGTGGGCTTATGGTCAGCTACGGCAATGCCTCCGGCCCGGTTACGGGGGTGGATGTGGGTGTGCTTGCAGCACGGGGCAGCCTGTACCTGACCCGGCCTACGCTTTCCACCTACATTGCTACCCGCCCGGCACTGGAGGCCGCAGCGCAGGAGCTGTTTGCCATGCTTGAGCAGGGTGCGCTCCGCCCCACCATTGGCCAGCGTTTTGCACTGGCCGAGGCCCACAAGGCGCATGAGGCGCTGGAGGCGGGAACAACTCTTGGCAGCACTATTCTGCTTCCATAAGTATTTTGCGCGGCAGGCATGAGGTCTGGCGGTGATTATGCACGCCAGATGGCATGACGTGGCCCACCAATTACGCTACAACAGAACCGGAACGCCCGACCCGTGTTGGGTGGAAACCCATATTGAGGAAGCTCAAGACATGGCAAAATGCCCCAAATCCCCCTGTGCACGTGGTATTCTGGCTCTGGGCCTGATTGCAGCGGTTGTTTATTTCATCCGTAAAAAGAAGTGCTGCGGCTAAGCCCGCGTCGGGCCTGTTCCTGAACGCCCGACACACGGCAAAAACCCGTCTGGTCCGCCCAGACGGGTTTTTTCTTTTGCGGTGGCGGGTTCTGCCACAGGTGCAAACGCGCAACGCAACGCTTTGGCTTGTGTTATGGTGTAGGCGTTGTATCACTGCCAGTAACATATCTGGCCTGGCGCTGTTTGCTTCAGGCTTCTGACGGAAAGGATTGAGAGTGTTGCATCCTCTTGTTTCCCGCTTTTCCTCCAAGGCTGCGGCATCTGTTGCGGCCTGTGCACTCGGTTTTGCGGGGCTGGCCACAATGGCCATGCCAACGGCGGCCCATGCGCAGGCCTCTGTTCTGCTCAAGAGCCAGCAGGCGACCGCTATTGTGGAAAGTGTTGACCGCGAAGCGCGTGAACTGCTGCTGCGTGAAGGCAATGGCCACCTGCTGACCATTGAATACGGCGCTGCCGTAAAGGACGTGCCGCACCTGCATGAAGGTGATGAACTGAAAATCCAGTTCGTGGAAACACTGGGCGCGCAGCTTGCCCCTCCGGGCAGCCCCCTGCCCGAATCCACGCTCACCACGGCACGGGGCTTTGTGCATGGTCACCCGCGCGGCATTATTGCGGCCTTTAACCGCGAGCGCGCCCTGATCAAGACCATCGACCTGCCTTCCAGCACCATCTCCTTCACCACGGAGGGGGATGATTCCCTGCACGTGGCAGTGCTGCGCACCAAGGCGATGCAGGACTTCCTGAAAACACTCAAGATTGGTGACGTGGTGGATATTACCCGCGCCGAATCCATTACCTATATCGTGACCAACAAGACCGTGCCGCAGCCTGCGCCCGCAGCCCCCCAGCTTGCCGCTCCGGCGGGGGATGTGGTTGCACCTGCTCCCGCGCAGTAAACGCTGCGTAGCAGACAGGTACGTTTTTTTTAAAGGTGCTTTCCCCCGTGCCGGGTTTTAACCCCTGCACGGGGTTTTTTGTTCCCCCGCCGGGCATACGCATGGCCGGTATGGTGCAGAGTGTGCGGGGGGCTTCCCGCACAGGCTTTGCGCGTTAGCCCGGAGCGTTGGGGTAGAGTGCGCGGGCAACCCGCTCCATGGTCAGCCCCTGTACGATAATGGTAAAAACCACCACGCCGTAACAGACGGGCAGGAGCAGGTCGCGCATGTCCCCCGCAGGCAGGCCGAGTGCCAGCGAGACCGAAATACCGCCCCGCAGCCCACCCCATGTGAGCAGGGCCGGAACACGCCCCCTGTCCCATTGCCGCAGATGCACTGGCAATGTGCTCACCAGCACACTCGCGGCGCGCACGGCAATGGAGAGCGGGATAACCGCCAGAGTGAGCACAAACGTGAACAGGCGCGGGGTTATGTCCAGCAGTTCAAGCCCGATCAGCAGGAACAGGAACACGTTCAGAACCTCGTCAATCACTGTCCATGTTGTATCAAGGTTCGTGCGGGCCTCCGTGTGGAGGATGGCGCGGCTGTAGCGTGTGCCAAGGCATAGCCCGGCCACCACAACCGCAATGGCACCAGACATGCCAAACTGGCTGGCAAGGCTAAAGGTGCCTGTGGCCAGCGCCAGAGATGTCAGCAGGTCAATATGCGGGTCTCTTTGCCCCCGGAGCACAAACAGCGCGGCCCAGCCTGTGGCCAGCCCCAGCAGCCCACCCCCTATGGCCTCGTGGCAGAACCGCACAAGCAGGTCGGGCAGGGTAATGGTGGGGCTCTGCCCCGTTGCCAGCCCGATGGCCACGCCAGAAATCACGACACCCACGCCATCATTAAACAGGCTTTCCCCCGCAAAAATGGCCTGTAGGGGGGCAGGCAGGCCCAGCCTTTTCAGCATCCCCACAACGGAAACCGGGTCCGTGGGGGCCAGAATGGCACCCAGCACAACACACCAGATAAAGGGCACGGGGTGGCCTGCCAGCCTAAGCCCGCCCCATGTTGCCCCCGCCATGAACCCCACTGCCAGAATAGTCCCGGCAACGGACAGGGCCGTGACAGAGAGCAGGTGCTTTTGCAGTTGCCCGAGGTCAACCTGCATGGCTCCGGCAAAAAGGAGGAACGAGAGCGCGCCATTGAGCAAGGCATCAGGCAGGTTGACCGCGCCGAGCACCCTGCGCGGAAATGCCTGAAGGTCATAGGCGGGAAACAGCGGGTTAAGCACCATGACCAGCAGGGACGCCAGCAGCGAAAACACCAGAACACCAATGGTGACAGGCATACGCAGCGTGTGGTGGTTGAGAATACTGAACCCGGCAGAAAGGCACAGCAGCAGGGCAAGAAGATCAAGGGTGTGCATGGCTCTTATCGCTGGCGGCTCAGGCGCGGGCCGTCAAGCAAAACCGGAGGTTACTCTGCTTGGTTGTGCCGTTTGTGGCTTTTGGGGGAGGGGGCACAAAAAACCCCCGCAAGGCGCTGCCCTGCGGGGGTTTTTGCGTAGTGCTGCCGGGCCGCGTGTTAGCGCGGGGTGCGGCGGGTCAGCTGGCTTACGTCACGCACCGCGCCACGGGCCGCACTGGTGGTCAGGGCCGCATAGGCCTTGAGCGCGTTGGAGACCACGCGCTCACGCTTGGGCTGCCAGGCCTGATCGCCCAGATCATCCATGCGTGCGCGGCGGTCGGACAGAACGCTGTCCGCCACAGCCACGGACAGGCGGCGGTTGGGAATGTCGATCTCGATCGTATCGCCTTCCTCCACCAGCCCGATAACGCCGCCTTCACCCGCTTCGGGGGAGATATGGCCAATGGACAGGCCCGAACTCCCGCCCGAAAAGCGACCATCGGTAATGAGCGCGCATTTTTCGGCCAGCCCCTTGGATTTAAGGTAGCTGGTCGGGTACAGCATTTCCTGCATGCCGGGGCCGCCCTTGGGGCCTTCGTAGCGGATCAGCACCACATCACCGGGGTTGATTTTGTTGCCCAGAATGGCGGCAACCGCGTCATCCTGACTTTCAAAAATCCGGGCCGGGCCGGAGAATGTTTCCAGCCCTGCGGCAACACCTGCGGTTTTAACAATCGCGCCGTCTTCGGCCAGATTGCCGTAGAGCACGCACAGCCCGCCGTCCTGATTATAGGCATGCGCGCCATCGCGGATGGCCCCGTTGGCCTGATCCGTATCCAGCGTTTTGTAGGTGCTGGACTGCGAGAACGCGACCGTGGTGCGTACCCCGCCGGGTGCGGCGCTAAAGAACTCCCGTGCTGCCGTCCGGCTTTCGGCTCCGGGGGCGCGGATGTCCCATTTATCCAGTGCTTCGGGCAGGTTGGCGGCGTGGACCATGTTGACATCACGGTGCAGCAGGCCCAGCCGGTCCAGCTCGCCCATAATGGCGGGAATACCGCCAGCACGGTGCACGTCTTCCATGTGCACATCCGGGCGGGAGGGGGAGACCTTGCACAGATGCGGCACCTTGCGGGAGAGGCGGTCAATGTCCTTCATGGTAAAGGGCACTTCGCCTTCATGGGCTGCGGCCAGCAGGTGCAGCACCGTGTTGGTGGACCCACCCATGGCAATATCGACCGACATGGCGTTCTCAAACGCGGCCATGGTGGCAATGTTGCGCGGCAGCACGGAGGTATCGTCCTGCTCGTAGTAGCGGCGGGCAAGGTCTACAATGCGGCGTCCGGCCTCCACAAACAGGTTGCGGCGTGCGGCATGGGTGGCCACAAGGCTGCCGTTGCCGGGCAGGGACAGGCCAAGGGCTTCGGTCAGGCAGTTCATGGAATTGGCGGTGAACATGCCCGAGCACGAGCCGCAGGTGGGGCAGGCGGAGCGTTCGATGGCAAGGGAGTCGGCCTCGCTCACGCCCGGGCTTGCGGCTGCGACCATGGAGGTCACAAGGTCTGCGCGCTGTTCAATGTCATCCAGTGTCACGCGCCCGGCTTCCATGGGGCCGCCGGATACAAAAATGACCGGAATGTTCAGCCGCATGGAGGCCATGAGCATGCCCGGCGTAATTTTGTCGCAGTTGCTGATACACACAATGGCGTCCGCGCAATGGGCGTTCACCATGTATTCCACGGCATCGGCAATCAGCTCGCGCGAGGGCAGGCTGTACAGCATGCCGCCGTGGCCCATGGCAATGCCGTCATCCACCGCAATGGTGTTGAACTCGCGGCCAATGCCACCGGCTTCGGCAATGGCCTCGCACACAAGCTGCCCCATATCCTTGAGGTGCACATGGCCGGGCACGAACTGGGTAAAGGAGTTGGCGACGGCAATAATGGGTTTGCCAAAATCGGAGTCTTTTACACCGGTTGCGCGCCACAGGCTGCGGGCACCCGCCATGTTGCGCCCGTGGGTGGTGGTGCGTGATCGGTAGCCGGCCATTATGGGGTCTCTTCTGCTATGGTGCTGGGTAAAGCATCGGGTCGTGGGGTATGCGCGGTGGGTCCACCGGCATGGGCTTGGGCACATTACGCCACATTGTGCTGGCTGTCAGGGCCGGATTATGCAGAAATGGCCGGGCAGGTTCCCGGTTGCCGGGGGCTGAATGCGCGAGGTGCCGGTCCGCTGTCCACCAATGTCCCTGATAACACTACAGTTTTGTGACAAAACTCTGTTTAAAGGGACTTTCATGGGGTCTCCGTGTTGCAGGAGCGCACAGCGTTCAGTATTTCTCGCCCCATCCGGCTGATAGTTCGGAACGGAGAGCAGATGGAAATTCCCGCACGGCAGTCCCTGCCCGCGATGAAACAGGCCCCTTCCCATCAGGGAGGGCAGAAGGGCGACCCCGCCTTCAGGCTTCTGGTAACGGCAACAGGTGTTGGCGTGCTGGTTGTTCTGGGTGCCATTATTGCCGTTATGGTAACAGGTGGCTGGAAGGCGTTTGCAACCTTTGGTCCGGGCTTTCTGGTTTCCGCGGTATGGAACCCGGTCACGCAGCATTTCGGGGCCGCCGCCCCGGTTTTTGGCACAGTTATCAGCAGTGCGCTGGCACTCCTTGTGGCCGTGCCGCTGGCCTTTGGTACCGCATTCTGGCTGACCGCCCTTGCGCCACCCGCCGCCGCCTCGGTTATTGGCATGGCCGTGCAGCTTCTGGCGGCCGTGCCCTCCATTATCTTTGGCATGTGGGGCTTTTTTGTGGTGGTGCCGGTGGTGGCGCATTACGTGCAGCCCGCTGCCCGCCAGCTTTTTGGCCATGTGCCCGGCCTGTCCGCCCTTGTGGCGGGCGCGCCGTTTGGCACGGGCCTGTTTACGGCAGCACTTATTCTGGCGGTCATGATCACCCCGTCCATTACCGCCGTCATGCGTGATGTGTTCCTGTCCATGCCTGCTGTTCTGCGTGAGAGCGGGTACGGGCTGGGTGCTACCCGGTGGGAGGTCATGCGCCATGTTGTGCTGCCCTGGTCCCGTCAGGGGGTTGTGGGCGGCATTGTGCTGGGCATGGGCCGCGCAATGGGTGAGACCATGGCCGTGACCTTTGTGATCGGGGATAGCAACCATATTGGCTGGTCGCTGTTTGCACCGGCCAACACCATTGCCTCGCTGATCGCCCTTGAATTCCCCGAAAGCCCGGCAGGGAGCCTCAAGCTGGCTTCCCTCATGGCGCTGGGGGCCATTCTTATGGCCATCTCCTTTGTAACACTCTGGTTCTCCCGCTGGCTGCTGGCCCGTGGCGAACAGGCAGCAGGACGTTGAGGATGAAGGCGAACAATACCCTCATGCGGGCTGACCGCTCCGCCTCGCTGCTCTGGCGGCGCCACATGTGCGACAAGCTTGCCACAGGCCTGAGCTGGCTGGGCATGCTGATCGTGGTGTTCATGCTCGGCTCCATTTTGTGGACCCTGTTCAAAAATGGCCTGGCGGGCATGAGCGTGCACCTGTTCACCCTGTCCATGGCAGCACCAGGGCAGCCCGGTGGGCTGGCCAACGCCATTATGGGCAGCATTATCCAGACCGGGCTTGCGATTCTGATCGGTGCGCCGGCAGGGCTGATGACAGGCATCTATCTGGCCGAATACGGGGCTGGTAGCCGCATGGCGCGCATTGTGCGCTTTGTGTCGGACATGCTGCTCTCTGCCCCTTCCATCCTGATCGGCCTGTTCATTTACATGATGCTGGTTGTCCCGTTCGGGCACTTTTCCGGTTTTTCGGGGGCTGTGGCGCTGGCCATTCTGGCCATGCCTATTGTGGTCCGCACGACCGAGGACATGCTGCGCCTTGTGCCTGTTGCCATGCGTGAGGCAGGCATTGCGCTGGGCGCACCCAAATGGCGGGTTATCCTGTTTATCTGTGTGCGGGCCGTGCGTGCGGGTATTATGACCGGCGTGCTGCTGTCCATCGCCCGCGTTGCGGGGGAGACAGCCCCCCTTCTGTTTACCTCGCTGGGCAATTCCGAATGGTCGCTTGACCTCGGGCGCCCCATGGCCAGCCTGCCCGTGGCCATCTACCAGTATGCCGGTTCTGCTTATCAGGACTGGATGCAGCAGGCATGGACCGGCGCGCTGCTGGTGACACTGGGTGTGCTTATTATCAATATTGTAGTGCGGGTCGGAACCCGCGGAGGACGGTCATGAGCGTAGAGGTTCCCGTAAAAGCGACAGGCATGACCCAACCGCTGGACAGCGCCACCACAAGCAAGGACGCACCGCACCCTGTAGCCATGCAGGTCCGGGGGCTGAACTTCTATTACGGCACGTCCCACGCGCTGCATGACATCTCGCTCGACTTCCCCGAGCGTAGTGTTACGGGCATGATCGGCCCTTCAGGCTGTGGCAAATCCACCCTGCTACGTGTGCTCAACCGGATGTATGACCTGTACCCCGGCCAGCGCGCCACGGGTGAGGTGATCTTTGATAAGCAGAACATCCTCAATTCGGGGGTGGACCTTAACGTTCTGCGCTCGCGCATTGGCATGGTGTTCCAGAAGCCCACGCCATTCCCCATGTCCATCTATGACAACATTGCTTTTGGCATCCGCCTGCATGAGCGTGTCTCCCGCTCCGAAATGGACGGACGGGTGGAGGACGCCCTGCGCCGCGTGGCCCTGTGGCCAGAGGTACAGGACCGGCTGAGCGCTTCGGCCACGGCCCTGTCCGGTGGGCAGCAGCAGCGCCTGTGCATTGCCCGCACCATTGCTGTACGCCCCGAAGTAATCTTGCTTGACGAGCCAACCAGTGCGCTGGACCCGGTTTCCACCGCCCGGATCGAGGAACTGCTCGACGAGCTTAAAACCGAGTTCACCATTGCCATTGTCACGCATAACATGCAGCAGGCTGCCCGCTGTGCGGACCAGGTGGCGTTTTTCTACATGGGGCGCCTGATCGAAGTGGACAGCACCGCCCGTATGTTCACCACCCCGCGTGAACAGCAGACGCAGGACTACATTACAGGCCGCTTCGGCTAAACGCCGAGCACAGGGCACGGAGGAAAGCGTTATGGGCAACGAACCCGCACATACCATTACCCGCTACGATCAGGAGCTGGACCGGCTGCGTGGCATTGTGGCGCGCATGGGTGGTCTGGTGGAGCGGCAGACCGCTCAGGCCATAGCCGCCGTGGTGAACCAGAATGAAGAAGCCGCTCTGGAACCCCCGGAGCTGGACCCCGAAGTGGACGCGCTGGAGCGTGAGGCCGAAATGCTGGCCATTCGCATTCTGGCCCTGCGCGCACCCATGGCGGTGGACCTGCGCGTGATTGTGGCCGTGCTCAAAATGAGCGGCGACCTTGAGCGGATCGGGGATTACGCCTCCTCCATTGCGCGCCGTGCGGGCAAGGTGGAAGTGCTGGACGGGGCTGTTTCCTTCAGCGCTCTGCGGGCCATGGCGCGTCTGGTGCAGGAAAACCTGCACATGGCCGTGGAATCCATGGTCGAGAACGATGCCGAGCGCGCGCAGGAAGTGTGGAAGGCCGATACGGCGGTGGACGAACTGTACACCACCATGTTCCGCGAACTGGTGACCTACATGATGGAAGACCCCCGCAAGATCGGGCCGTGCATCCATCTGCTGTTTGTTGCCAAAAACCTTGAGCGGATCGGGGACCACGCCACCAATATTGCCGAGCGTGTGTACTATGCGGTTACGGGGGAAATGCTGCCATCCGTTCGCCCACGCGGCGGTGCGGCCCGTACCAATGTTGAACAGCCTGAATAAGCCAGCCCCCGGCAGGGGCGGGCACTAACACCGCAGGGTTTGCCGCAGGATCGGGCATTCTGGCTTTAAAAGGTCAGGGTGCCCGTTTTTGTTGGCACCACCGCGTGGGCTTCAGGCCTGCGGGGTTTTTGGCCCCAGCGCAAAAAACGTATGGTGCAGCCCTTCGGCCAGCCCAATGGGCCGTACCCCCAGCGTGGTCTGCATGGGGGTAATATCAAAATTCTTGTTTTCCAGCAGGCGGCGGATTTCGTCCGGGCCAATGCGGGGTAGGCCGGGCACGCAGGTACTTAGCTTGGCAAGGGCCATCAGCAGGCCTGCTGGCACGGGTATGGTCGGGCGTGGCGCAAGCCCTGCGGCTGCGCCCACCATGGCGGCAAACTGGCGGTAGGGCACGGCATCTGCCCCCGCAATAACCAGACTGTGCGGGCCATCCCATGCTTTGTTCAGGGCGGCCAGAATGCAGGCGGTTACATCCCCCTGCCAGATGGGCTGCACCAGAGCGCGCCCCCCACCGGGCAGGGGCGTAAACGGGAGCAGGCGCAGCACGGCGGCCAGCCGCTGCACGGTGTTTTCGCCCTGTGCGCCGTAAATCATGGTGGGGTGCAGGATTACGCCTGAATGGCCAGAGGCCAGCAGGGCCTGCTCCCCCAACAGCACGCCATTGCCGTGTGCATCCGGCCAGCGGGTGAACTTGCGCGTGCTGCCAAGGCACACAAGCCTAGCTGTGGCGGGGGCCGTAGCCAGCAGTGCGGGAATATGGCGGGCATGGGCTGTGCAGATAATACGCGTTGCATCAGCCAGTGCGGCGCGCAGCGGCCCGGTTGGGCCGCTCAGGTCCGCAATGCGGGGGGTGGGCAGGCCGGTGGCGCGGGCGGGGTTGCGTATAACGGGCACAACGGGTGTGCCCCGCAGGGCCAGTGCCTGGCACACGGCCCGCCCCGACCGGCCGGATGCGCCAATAACATGCACGGGGTGCGGGGGTGTCTGGGGGGAGCGCATGGTGTGTGCCTGCTGGCTGCTCGGGTTATGCGGCGTTAGTGCGCCTGAACGGACAGCCCGATTTTTTGTGCCAGTTCGGGCATGGAGGTCAGCTCACCCAGCGAGGCAGCAACCAGCATGAGCGGCATGGGCTGCACGGGCTTGAGGGTGATACTCAGGGTCTGCTTGCCGGGGTTGGCCAGCCAGTGGAAGAAGCTGGCAAAGGCGGGGTTCTGCGCCGTGGCAGACTGGGCCTGCACATAGGCTAGCAGGCCTTGCGGTGGCAGGCCACGGGCTGCGGCAATGGCCCCAAGAGCTTTGGGGACCAGCCCGTGGTCTATGTAATCGAGCGAGAGCGAGATCACCTGCATGTCCGTATTGCTGTCCACCAGCACGGAGGCGGATGTTGCCTGCCCGAGTTCGCCATGAATATGCAGCCGCCCCATATTGGCGGAATCGATGCTGAGGGTTTCCAGATGCAGCGCGCCTGTTTTGGGTGTGTGCGTGTCATTGAGCACCACATTGCCCACAAAATGGTCATACCCGAGTGAGGGCATCCAGCCCATGTTGGGCACGTTCGGCCAGAGTTCCAGCCCCTGTATGCTGGAGACTTCCTGCTCCGTGGACTCGGTATGGGTTGCGTGGGACAGCACACGCTTTGCCCGCATGAGTGGGGTGGTACCATCCATGCTCAGCTGGTCAATGGTGATGTCGCGCGTATTGGCATGGGTGGTGTAGGGCGCGCCCGTGGTCAGGGTTTTGTACAGGTCGGCAAGGGCAACGCCATCCACGTTAATGGATTCGGCCTTTATATGGCGCGGCGGAGCAACATCGGTGGAAAGCTGCACGTTGCGTGCCTGCAGGTGCGATGTTTCGTTCGCGCCAAAATCGTCCATGCTGGCGCTATCGGCTGAGAGGTCGGATTGCAGGGCGCTGACAAAGCCGTGCAGGCCGGTTGCCTGTGCGTGGCCGATGCTCAGGGTCTGCACACCGGGGGCGGTGGGGTCCTCGGCCTTGGTGGGCAGGGCCAGATCGTCCATTTCCATGGTTTTCAGGTGCAGGCTGCCTGCGGGGTCTGCAAGCTGGAAGTTACGGAAGCTCAGGTGGTGAATCCGGGTAACGTCGGAATCCTGCGTGTCGGGCTTGGTCAGTTCCGCCTCATCGGCGGTCATGGTTTCCGGCCCCTGACGGAACACCAGGCCACTAAACCGCACGCTGCGGCCCAGCAGGCCGGGCTTGGCCCGCGTGTAGGTGAAGGAGACATCCGGCCCCAGCGCCTGTTTGAACCGCTCGATCCCTTTATCAACCATCACACGTTCTGCGTGGTGGGCACCAAACCATGCGATCCCGCCAAGAATGGCAATGCCGGAGACCGTGACAAGAACGTTCTTCTTCACGCGTTGGAAATCCTGCTGTTTTCACCACAGCCTTCAGCTTTAGTGCATGCGGGGGTGGGGGGCAAGCGGCGCCACGGTAACATGTTACCTAGAGAAAACTGCCTGAAAATACGGTCATTAACTGCAATACCTCTTGACTGCCCGTGCGCCACCCATCATAACGCGCCATCAATACGTAACTGTTCTCATATGGAATCAGTGTCATGAAGACCACCCTCTCGCTGAAGCCCGCGGAGGTGACGAAGAACTGGATCCTGATCGATGCCGAAGGTCTCGCTCTGGGTCGTCTCGCCGTCATCATCGCCACGCGCCTGCGCGGCAAGCACAAGCCTCAGTTCACACCGCATGTTGACTGCGGTGACCACGTTGTTGTCATCAACGCCGAAAAAGTGGCGCTGACCGGCAACAAAGCGGACCAGAAGCTCTTTCATTACCACACCGGCTATGCCGGCGGTATCAAGACCCGCACGGTCTCGCAGCGCCTGAACGGCAAGCACCCCGGCCATCTGGTCGAAAAGGCAGTTGAACGCATGATCACGCGTGGTCCGCTCCAGCGTGAGCAGATGCGCAACCTGCATGTGTATGCTGGCGCTGAACACCCCCACGGTGGTCAGACCCCCCAGGTGCTTGACGTTGCGGCGCTGAACCGCAAAAACGTCGTTAACGCTCAGAAGGGCTGAGACAATGTCTGAAACTCAGGAACGCACAGGCACGCTGGCCGATCTGAAGACCGTTGCACCGGTTCTGGCCGATTCCGCTCCGGTTTACGAAGCAAAGCGTGACGCACAGGGCCGCTCCTACGCCACAGGCCGCCGTAAGGATGCCGTGGCTCGCGTATGGATCAAGCCGGGTAAAGGTGAAGTCACCGTTAACGGCCGTCCGGTTGTTCAGTATTTCGCACGCCCCGTGCTGCGCATGCTGCTCACCCAGCCTTTCCTCGTATCCGATCGTTACAACCAGTTTGACGTGGTCTGCACCGTAACCGGTGGCGGTCTGTCCGGTCAGGCTGGTGCGGTTCGTCACGGTATCAGCCGTGCGCTGACCCACTACGAACCCGAACTGCGCAGCATCCTCAAGGCTGCTGGCTTCCTGACCCGCGATTCGCGTCAGGTTGAACGTAAAAAATACGGTCGCGCAAAAGCACGTCGCTCCTTCCAGTTCAGCAAGCGCTGATCCGGTTCGGACTTCGGTTTTTCGTTCGGCAGACGGGCGGGGGGATTTTGGTCCCCCCGCCCGTTTTGCGTTTGGGGTCTGCGGGAGTGGTTGTGCCCTCTACGTGGGCCAGCCGTTGCAGCCTTGGGGCTGGACCGGGCTAGGGCGCGTGCCCGGCCCCCGTATGTATGATGGAGGCGGGTGTTACGTGCCCTCTGGCTCAGGGAGCCAGAAAGGTGCGGACATCGCGCGCAAGGGCTGCACGGCTGTCCGGGCGGGTGTAGAGCATGTGCCCACCGGGATAAACATGCAGGCCAATACGGCTGCGGCCCACGGGAATATGCTCCGCCACCCAGCGGGAGGAAGCATAGGGGCACACCAGATCATACGCGCCGTTGGCAATAAACACCCGCAGGGTGGGGTTAAGGGCCAGCAGGCGGCGCAGGGTGGGAATGGGGCGTACAATAGGGGCGTTTGTGTCGCGGTAGTCCCATGCCTGGCTTATGGCGTAGTTGAGCAGGTTGTAGCTTAGCTCTGTCTGGTAGCGCAGTTCGGTGGTGGCATAATGCTCAAAGGCGCTGCCATAGGCGTGGCCAAACCCGTCCAGCGTGGGTTCGGGGCTTTCCCCATTATCCACCCCTTCGGGGAAGGGGTCGGCAATGGATAATGTGGCGTCATACAGCGAATACAGGCGGCCATCGCGGCTGCGTATGTCATGTGCTTCTGGCCGGGGCATGCCGCGCTGCTTGGCAATAATGTCCTGCTCAATGCCGGTATGGTTGGCAACGGCCTCGTAAAAATCTTCCGCATCATCACCCGTGGGGGGCGCACCTGCCAGTGTGCTCAGGTATGGCCCCATGGCGTACTGGTATGCCTTGTCCAGATGCTGGGCGGTGTTTTCAGGGGTCAGCTTGTGCTGGAGAGCCAGATTTGCGGCCTCAAGCGTGGGCAGCACAAAAGCTTCGGCCAGAATGTCGTTTTCCGTATCCAGCAGGGTCATGTCCAGTGCGGGGGAGACCATGATAATGCCGTTGAGCAGAATGTGCTGGTCCTCGGCCAGCGCATTGGCCACCTCTATGGCCCGCAGCCCGCCATAGCTTTCCCCCGCAAGGTAGCGGGGGGAGGTCAGGCGTTTGTTGGCATTGGCCCAGAGCTGAATGGCCTTGGCAAAGGTTTTGGCATCCTGTTTGACGCCATAAAACTGCTTGTCCGCCTGTTTGGGGTCGGTCGGGACTGACCAGCCCGTGCCCGGTGCATCCAGAAAAACCAGATCGGCAGCCCCCAGCCAGCTTTCGGGGTTGGGTTTGATCTGTGCATTGGCGCCATCGGCCGGGTTGCCCGTGGGAAAATCAAGCATGACCGGGCCAGCCGCCCCAAGGTGCAGGTAGGCGGTACCCGCGCCGGGGCCACCGTTAAAAAAATACACAACCGGCCGGTGTGCAGGGTCCGCCCCATCGCGCGTGTAGGCGGTATAGAACATGCGTGCTGTGGGTTTGCCGGCATCGTCACGCAGGGTCAGTGTGCCTGCTGTTGCGGTGTAGGTCATTTTTTGCCCGCCAAAGGTCCCGTTATGGTGGGTGACCGAATCCTTGGGCAGCAGGGCGGCTGCGTCATGGAAGGTATCGGGGGCATCGGGGGTCTGGGCGGGCTGGCCTGCCTCGGCCCGGGTGGGGGCGGGGGCTGTAGCCGCCAGTGCGGATGTGGTGGACAGGCAAAGGGCAAGGCAGAGGGGCAGACCGGGCCACAGGCCAGCGCGGGCGCGGGTGGGGTTGTAAGGTGCTGGGCGTGTGGTCACGGTTGTATCTTCCTTTGCAGGCTTTTGCTTGGGAGCCATGCTGCTTGTGCAAACGTGTTCCTGCAAGGGTGGGCTGGACTATTTTTTGCCCCAATCCCATGTCTTACACATAACCGATGTTCGCACTGTGAGGGTGTGGAACACAGGAAAGGAATATTTATGCTCTCTATTCGGAAAATTGCGCTTCTTGGCCTGCCTCTGTTTGCCTTTGCTGGCACGGCATCTGTTGCGCATGCCGATCCGTGCCTGTCCCTGAGTGGCTGTGTCCAACAGGGTGTGAACAACCAGGTGGAGTCCGCCAAAAATGCAGGCAACCAGTTTACGTCCGGTGTGCGCGACCAGGCCAAGCAGCGCTGGAACAGCGCAACCGAAGCCGAGCGTGAAAAACTGCTGGCCAAGGGCGGCGCGCTGACCAGCAAAGGCGCGAATGCTACGGAAAAACTGAACAACGCGGAAAAAACCGTTAAAGAACGCTGGAACAACGCCAGCACGACCGAACGGCAGAAAATTCTGGCCCAGCGTGACAAGCTGACCAACGCCACCAATAACGTGACCAATGCGGAAAAAAATGTGAAGGACCGTTGGAACAACGCGTCCGAAAGCACCAAAAACGCATGGAAAAGCAAAAAAGACCAGCTTAAGTCGGATGTGAACAACGCCACTACCCTGCCGTCCATTCCCTCCCTGTAAGGGGAGGCTGGCTGCGGGCCTAAGCGTATCAGGTCACAAAAAAAGGCTGCTCCCTAACCGGGGGCAGCCTTTTTTGTAGGCCCCCTCTTCAGCCGAAGAAAGGGGCGCGCAATTTACTTGCGCTTGCGGGAGGATGCACCGCTTTTGCCAGCCGGTGGGCCTTTGCGGTCAAAGTTGGCACGGCCTTTTGGCGGGCCACGGCGTTCGCCAAACGGGGGGCGACCACCACCTGCACCAGACGGACCTTTGCGGGGTGCTGCTGCGGGTTCCACGGTCATTTCATCCGCATCGGCAGCGGCTGCGCAGGCGGCAAAGCGCTCGGCCTTGTCCTGTGCGATTTCAACCAGCGTGTGGTCGTTTACAATGCGGATTGCACCAATATCCTGCTTTTTAATGCCGCCCAGACGGCACAGAACAGGCACCAGCCATTTGGGGTCTGCCCGGTCTGCCCGACCGACGGAAAGGCGGAACCAGCTCCCGTTCATGTCGGGTGCGCGTTCACGCGGCTCACGCGGGGGGGCGTTTTCGTCCCGTGGGCCGCGGGTGCGGGTGGCGTCAGGCGTAATCACGCGCAGCTGTGCGGGTTCGGGCAGGCTTTTGCGCCACAGGCCCACAAGGGCGGTGGCAAGCTGCTCAGGCGTATGCTCGGTCACAAGGCGTGCGGTGAGCGCCTGAATGTTCTCGTTCTCCGAAGGGGGGAGCGAGAGGAAGTGCGCGCCCAGAAGGCGCTCGGCATCGGCCTCGGCAATAGCCTGCGGGGTGGGGGCACCGCTCCATTCTGCCGTAACCTTGGCAGCCTGCAACAGGCGTTCGGCCAGACGGCGGCGTGAAGGCGGAACCAGCAGAACACAGGTGCCCTTTTTGCCCGCACGGCCCGTACGGCCCGAGCGGTGCAGCAGGGTGGCCGGGTTGGACGGCAGGCTGGCATGGATAACCAGCCCGAGGTCCGGAATATCAATGCCGCGTGCAGCCACGTCGGTTGCCACGCAAACGCGGGCCTGACCGTGGCGCAGGCTTTCAATGGCGCGGGTGCGCTCGTTCTGGCCCAGATCGCCCGAAATGGCGACAGAGGCAAAACCGCGCTCGGTCAGAATGCTCTGGAGTTGGCGCACGGCCTCACGCGTGTGGCAGAACACAATGGCAGAGGGCGATTCAATCAGGCGCAGCACGTTAACCACGGCGCGGGCCATGTCGCCCTGATCCACCAGTACGCCACGGTAGGTAATGTCGGTATGGGCGGCGTTGGGGCCAACCGTATCCACGCGCAGGGCATCATGCTGGTAGCGCTTGGCAAGACCTGCAATTTCCCGCGCAATGGTGGCGGAGAACAGCAGGGTACGGCGGTCCTTGGGGGTGGCGTCCAGCAGGGTTTCCAGCTCATCGCGGAAGCCGAGGTCGAGCATTTCGTCTGCTTCGTCCAGCACGGCGGCCTTGAGCTGTGACAGGTCGAGGTTACCGCGCTTGAGGTGGTCGCACAGGCGGCCGGGCGTGCCCACAACAATGTGGCAGCCAGCGGACAGGTGGCGGGCTTCCGTGCGGGGTTCCATCCCCCCTACGCAGGACACGATCCGTGCGCCGGTTTTGGCATAGAGCCATTCCAGCTCGCTGCGGACCTGAAGAGCCAGCTCGCGCGTGGGGGCAATGACCAGCGCCATTGGTGCGCCAGCAGGGCCGCAGCGGTCCGCGCCGTTAAGGAGTGTATCTGCAAGGGAAAGGCCGAAGGCGACCGTTTTGCCCGAGCCCGTGCGGGCGGAAACCAGAAGGTCGCGGCCTTTGGCATCATCCGCCAGAATGGCGGCCTGAACAGAGGTCGGGGCTTCAAACCCGCGCGCGGCCAGAGCCTGGGCGAGCGGGGCGGGAGCATTTTGGAAAGGCATATAAAGAGGTCCAGACAAACAGGTATGAGAGAGGGAATAAAGCGTCCTGTCCGGAAAGACCTCTCTCTCGTGCCGGGGGGATGTACTGCTGACCCGCAGTGCCCCGGCAACCTGTAAAAGACATCCTTACTGGAAGGGTAGGTAACGGAAATCCATAAAGAGTTCGCTCAGGCTGGTGTCTGGCGCGCCACCGTTGCCCTCCCACGCATGAATGCGCGAATAGGCAAGCTGCACACCAGCTTCCACCGTACCATAACGGCCTTTAAGGAAACGATACCACGCTCCGATTGTGGCTTCCATAACACTATGGATGTTACTGCCAGCCGCACAATTACCACTCAGCTCGGTATAGCACCCCGTGTTGTTATAGGCGGGGTTGCCGTAACCGTAGGCTTGACCACCTTCCGAGAAGTAGCTGCGACCGGCCTGTTGGTAGCCAAAATAGCCATACACGTCAATGAGCGGGTTGGGGTGGGCGATAATTCCCGCCGTGCCCTGTAGGGAGAACAGGGGCGAGGGCGCACCATTGGCCCTGAGCGTGGCATCGGGCAGCAGCACGGAGCCGTAGCGGCCAATGCCATAACCCGCCAGCCCTGCCAGCCGTACTTCCACCTTGTGCGGAATAACCGGCAGAATCATGGACCCGCCGCCACCACCGCCCACGGCGGTATGGTTTTTGCCCGCCCCAAGGGTGGAAACACGGTCATGCGGGAAGTGGAGAATCCCCTCCACTTCGTAATGGCCCCAGTGCGGGTCCCAGGCGATCTTGCCGATCACATCGGGGGCAATTTCGTTGGGGAACAGGGCATCGTTGGTCAGGCCTGTGCCGCTGGAGCCCACGGTAACGGTCTGCCCGCCGGGCATGATCACCTGCCCGTCCGATGTGCCGTTGCGGAAGGAGTTGGTGCTGTACAGTGTTGCCGAGTTTTCAATCGAAAGGCCGGTCCACAGGCGGTGGCTCAGGAAGTCTTTTACAAAGCGGAACTGGAGCTGCCGCGCCCATGTCTGCCCTGCCAGCATGGAGGATTCTATGGTTTCAGGCAGGCTTTCCTGTCGGGGGATAATCCCTACGCGGCCGGGGGTGAGCATGCTCCACGCCTGCCCGGCAAGGAAGTGGAAGTTCTCCTTGCTGTTGTCATACGCAAGGTAGGCCTGACGCATGCGGAAGGCGTAGCTGTTGCTCTCATACGCATCGGTGGTGGCGGCACCCGCGCCAAAGTCCATTTCGAACACGCCGGAAATGGTGGAGTATTTGTCAATATTCCCACGCGCCATAAGCGAGAGGCGGCTGTAACGCGCGCTGCCCTCAAAGTTGTCGGTATGGTAGCGCGGTTCGTTCTTGAACGGTGTGTCCTGCCAGAAGTTGAAGGTGCCGCTGGCGGTGTGGCGGTTGCTCTCCACGGCCGAGGCATCAATAAACCCACCAAGGATCAGGGTAACGGGGCCGATGTGGAATACGCCGTGGTCACCCAGTGCACCTGCCGCCTGTGCGCCCGCCGTTTCGCGCGAGTGGGGGCCAACGCCGTTTTCCGCCAGACGGGAGATCACGTCTTCCGCGCGGTGGCCAACAACGGATTCTACGGTTGGGATGTCATCCGCGCTGCCAAACACGGGCTGGGCGTCCGGCCCGCCGGTATGGAAGTGCCCGCTGCCGCCAAGGTGGTGGACTCCGGGTTCCTCCTCATGGTCGGCGGAGTGTACGGCAATGCCGGCCTCGCGGTCGGCGTCATCCATGCTGGCAATCTGGTGGGTGGCTAGTCCGTGATGGGCCGCAGCACTCCCCGCATGGGCAACCGAGCGGTGCGCGGCAATCTGCTTTTGCACGCTTACCAGAGCTTTCTGCAAAGCCCGCTGTTCGGACTGGATGCGCGTAATCTGCTGTTCCAGCGCATCAAGCGCGGCTTCGTCCCCTGCGGCCATGGCTGGCGTGCCAAGGCACAGCAGCAGCGGGCCGGAGGCCAGCATTGTGCCCATACACAGGCTGGCTTTCATGCAGTGCGCCCAAGAGGCGTGCAGGGACTTAAAGATGCGCATGCTCTCTTCGTTTTCTGGCAAGTGTTACGCGGGAACCTGTTTTGATCAGAACCATTTTAGCCCCCCCTTAGTAAAGAGAGACATGCTTAAAAAATAATTTCAGAACAAACGCGCTTGCCGTTAAAGAAGGCGCAATAGAGTTTGAAAAAAACAGAGCATTGGGGAAAAGGAAGTCTTTATGGCCAGAATGATCCACAGCATGCTGCGTGTGCTGGATGAACAGAAATCTGTTGCCTTCTACGCCAATACGCTGGGGCTTGCCCCGGTCGGGCGCTTTGAGTTTGACAGTTTTACACTGGTCTATCTGGCCAATGACGAGCAGAGTTTTGAGCTGGAACTCACCATCAACCACGGCCGCACGGAGCCTTATGCTCTGGGGGATGGCTACGGGCATCTGGCGGTTTCGGTGGCGGATGTGGTGGCCGAGCACGCGCGCATGCACGCAGCAGGCCACCCGGTTACGCCGGTTAAAACCCTGCAGCACGAGGGCACGGTGATCGGGCAGTTCTTCTTCCTGACCGACCCGGACGGCTATAAGATCGAGGTGCTCCAGCGCGGCGCGCCGGGCCGCTTTATCTAACCCCACCTGGCGCATACAGGCCGGGACAGCAGGGGCCGCGCCATGCTATGCCTTACGGGCCAGTACAGCGCCTACCCGTGCGGGTGGGGCATGGCATCCCGGTCTGAATTGGCATATAAGGCGCGCAATGCTGACCTCTTTTTACAAAATGCACGGTCTGGGGAATGATTTTGTCATCCTCGACGAGCGGACGGGCGACCTGCCCCTTACCCCCGGCCGCATTGCAGCTCTGGCGCACCGCCGCCGGGGTATTGGCTGCGACCAGCTTGTAACCCTGCGCGCGCCCACGGCGGATGGGGCAGATGTGCTTGTGCGCTTTTTCAACCCCGACGGGTCGGAGGCAGGGGCCTGCGGCAATGCCTCGCGCTGTGTGGCCGATCTTGTGTGGCGCTGTAGCGGTAATGCAACACCTGTGCTGCAAACCCGCGCAGGCGTGCTGCCCACCAGCAGAACCCCCGACGGGCTGATTACGGTGGACATGGGCGCTCCACGCACCCACTGGCAGGATGTGCCACTGGCCATGGCGGTGGATACACTGCACCTGCCCTTGCCGGGTGACCCGGCGGCGGCTTCCATGGGCAACCCGCACGCCACGTTTTTTGTTTCCGATTTTGGTATGGTGGCGCAGGGGCATGCCTTAGAGCACGACCCCATTTTTCCCGAACGTGCCAATATCGGTTTTGCCCGCATGGACGGGCCGCACCACATGCGCCTGAAGGTGCATGAACGGGGTGCCGGCGTGACCGAGGCCTGTGGGTCCGGTGCATGTGCCGCCGTGGTTAATGCCGTGCGGCGTGGCCTTGCCGCACGGACCTGCACGGTGGAGCTGGATGGCGGCACCCTGCACATTGTCTGGTCCGAGCAGACGGGCCATGTACTCATGACCGGCTCCGCCACCACAGCTTTTGAAGGGACGGTCGATCTGGCCGCCTATCCATCATGACCACCCGGCCAGAAATCCTGACCTTCGGCTGTCGCCTGAACACGTGGGAGAGCGAGGTCATGCGGGACCACGCGCAGGGGCTGGGCAATGTGATCATTGTCAACACCTGCGCGGTTACGGGGGAGGCAGAGCGGCAGGCAAGGCAGGCGATCCGCCGTGCACATCGTGAAAACCCCGATGCCCGCATTGTCGTGACCGGCTGCGCCGCCCAGATCCACCCCGAAAACTGGTCCACCCTGCCCGGCGTGACCCGCGTGCTGGGGAATGAGGAAAAACTGAAGGCCGAAAGCTGGTCCCCCGCGGCACTGGCCGAGCCTGTAGCCGTATCCGACATTATGGCGGCAAGGGAAACGGCCGCCCATCTGGTCACCGAATTTGCAGGCCGTACCCGTGCGTTTGTGCAGGTTCAGCAGGGGTGCGACCACCGCTGTACCTTCTGCATTATTCCCTTTGGGCGCGGGCCTTCGCGCTCCGTGCCGGTTGGGGCCGTGGTGGAGCAGGTGCGCGCACTGGTGGGGGCTGGCTACCGCGAGGTGGTACTGACCGGGGTGGACATGACCTCCTGGGGCACGGACCTGCCGGGCAAGCCCGTGCTGGGGCAGTTGTGCCGCCGTGTGCTGCGGCTGGTGCCCGAATTGGAGCGGCTGCGCCTGTCCTCGGTTGATCCGGTGGAAATTGATGAGGACATCTGGCAACTGCTGGAGGCCGAGCCCCGGTTTATGCCGTATCTGCACCTCTCCCTACAGGCCGGGGCGGACCTTATTCTCAAACGCATGAAGCGCCGCCATCTGGTGGAAGATGCCGCCCATGTTGTGGCGCGCGCCAGAAGTCTGCGGCCCGATATTGGTATTGGTGCCGACCTTATTGCCGGGTTCCCCACCGAGGATGACGCCCTGTTCGAGCAGACGCGCGCCTTTGTGGCAGACATGGCGCTGCCTTACCTGCATGTGTTCCCCTACAGCGAGCGTGAGGGAACCCCGGCAGCGCGCATGCGTGCGGTGCCCGTGCCCCAGCGCAAGGCGCGTGCAGCGGCCTTGCGTGCGGTGGGGGCCGCATCTGCGGCGCGGTACTATGCCAGCCTGCTGGGCCAGCCCCAGCGTGTGCTGATGGAAACCCCCACAACAGGACATAGCGAGCAGTTTGCACCCGTCCGCCTGAGCGGGGCCGAAGCCTCGGTCGGGGATATTCTCTCCCTTCTGCCCATCGCGGTGGAAGAGGGCGGACTGGTGGCGGAAAGGATCTAGAATGGCGCTTGGTTTTTTCTCTCGTCTCAAGGAGGGGCTGTCCCGCTCCACCCAAAAGCTGGGTGGCGGGCTTACGGGTATTTTTACCCGCCGCAAACTGGATGACGAGGCGCTGGAGGAACTGGAGGAACTGCTCATTACCGCAGACCTTGGCCCCGGCGTTGCGGAAAAGGTGATTGAGACTTTTCGATCCAGCCGCTTTGGTACCGAAGTCACGGATGAGGAAATCCGGCTGGCTCTGGCCGAAGAAATTGCCCGGATTCTGGAGCCGGTAGCCGTGCCGTTTACCCCCGACCCCGCCCACAAACCGCACGTGGTGCTGGTTGTGGGGGTTAATGGCGTGGGCAAAACAACCACCATTGGCAAAATGGCCCGCTTTTTTTCTGCTCAGGGCAGCAAGGTCATGATGGTGGCGGGCGATACGTTCCGTGCCGCAGCCGTAGAGCAGCTCCAGATCTGGGGCGAGCGCACGGGCTGCCCGGTTATTGCTGGCCCCCCCGGGGCTGATGCCGCAGGTCTTGCATACGAAGCGCTCAAGCGTGGCAAGGCCGAAGGGGCGGACCTTGTGTTCGTGGATACGGCCGGCCGCCTGCACAACAAGTCGGCCCTGATGGAAGAGCTGGCAAAAATTATTCGCGTCATGCGCAAGTTTGATGAAAGTGCGCCCCATTCGGTCCTGCTGGTGCTGGATGCCACAACGGGGCAGAACGCCGTGGAGCAGGTGCGGGTTTTTCGCGAACTTGTGAACGTGAGCGGGCTGGTCGTGACCAAACTGGATGGCTCGGCCCGTGGCGGTATTGTGGTCGCGCTGGCCGACGGGTTCGGCCTGCCGGTGCATGCCGTTGGCGTGGGCGAACAGGTAGAGGATCTGCGGCCTTTTTCCGCTATGGACTACGCGCGCGGGCTGGTTGGCCTGCCCGGAACAGAGTGATCGGCGGGGTGGCGCAAATGCTACGGAGCAATATTTTGGCCCATAAGCCTGCTAAGGTTTCTTGACAGGATATGGCAGCCCCGTTAGCAAGCGCCTGCACCCCCTTGGGAGGTGCGAGGTATGCGTAAGGAAAAAGACGATTCCTTTAACGCCAGATTGCAGTCGGCAGAGCGCCGCTACGGTCTGGTCAAGGAGGAAAAACCTCAGGTTGATGCAAACATGGAGGCCGACAGGTCTCTGGCTGCATTGGCGTTCAGAGCCGGGACAGAAATGCTCGCGGGGCTGATTGTAGGGGTTGCCATAGGGTGGGGGCTGGATCACTGGCTCCATACCCGGGCGTTGTTCCTTGTCATCTTCGCACTTTTGGGCGGTAGCGCCGGAATGCTGAATGTTTGGCGTCTGGTCAGGACGATGGACGTAAAGTAAGAAGCTGAAGCCCGGATATTCGATTCGGGGCAAGGTCTAGGAGAGCGGTTGTGGCGGGCGGTTCCAGCATTAACGTACTTGAACAGTTTGAGCTCCACCCCGTTCTTGGTGGGCTGGGCGAGGCCCTGCGCTTCAGCCAGTCTCCGCTGTACATGATCGCGGCAGTCTGCCTTGTTCTTGCGTTCCTGTATTTTGGCATGCGCCCCGCGGCAGTTGTACCCGGCCGGCTTCAGGCCGCAGCCGAGGTCTGCTACGAGTTCATTCATAACATGGCCGTGGATACGATCGGGCCGGAAGGTGCAGCCTTCTTCCCGTTCATCTTCACCCTGTTCTTCTTCATTCTGGCGGGGAACTACATCGGCCTTCTGCCGTTCTCCTTCACCTTTACCAGCCATATTGCTGTCACCTTCGCCATGGCGTTCATGGTGTTCCTGCTGACGGTTGTTGTGTCGCTCAAGGTGCAGGGCCTGCGGTTTTTCGCCCACTTCATGCCGGACGGCGCCAGCCCCTTTCTGGCGCCCCTGCTGATCCCGATCGAGATTCTCTCGTTCCTTTCCCGCCCGGTCAGCCTGTCCATCCGACTGTTCGCCAACATGGTTGCCGGGCACGTCATGTTCGATATTTTCGCAAGCTTTGTTGTCATGCTCGCCGGTTTTGGCGTAGTGGGTGACGTGTTTGCGATCGGGCCCATCGCCATTAACGTGGCGCTTATGGCTCTTGAGTTGCTTGTTGGGGTATTGCAGGCCTACGTGTTTGCCATCCTGACGTGCATCTACCTGCGGGAGGCCGTGGCTCACTGAGCTGCTTTGCCCGTTTCGTTTGAAACTGTCTTGAAACAAGGAAGTGACTGATATGGACATCGCTGCAGCCCGGGAAATCGGTGCAGGTATCGCCGTTATCGCCCTCGCCGGCGTTGGTATCGGCCTCGGCAACATCTTCTCCACGCTGGTCAGCAGCATTGCCCGTAACCCGGCGGCTCGCCCGCACGTGTTCGGTCTGGGCATGCTCGGCTTCGCACTGACAGAAGCTATCGCCCTGTTCGCGCTGCTGATCGCATTCCTGATCCTCTTCGTCTGAGATCGGGAAAACAAGAGGAGACATTCCTGTGGGTGTGATTACGAAGACAGTTCGTGCCGGACTGCTTGCAACGGTTTGCGGCGTTTCTTTGCTGGCCGTTTCGGCACCTGGTGCATACGCCACGGGAATGCCTCAGCTTGACTTTGCCAACCCACTCGTGACCGGCCAGGTCATGTGGGGGGCAATTATTTTCTTCGTCTTCTATCTTGTTCTCAGCAAGGCCATGCTGCCGGGTGTTGCCCGCGTTCTGCATGACCGTAGCCAGCGTATTACAGGTGATCTTGAGGTCGCCCGGTCCGCTAAACAGGATGCTGACAAAGCCGTAGCCGAACTCCAGCAGGCCCGCAAAGATGCCATGGCAGAAGCCCAGGCGCATCTTCAGAAGGTTCTGGACGAAGAGCACCGTGCGGCCGAGCAGCAGATGCAGGAAATCAACGCACGTCTGGCTTCCGAAATTGCGGATGCCGAAAAGAATGTTGCGGCAGAAAAAGCGCGGGCCTTGAGCGCGCTTAAAGAAATTGCGGCCGATACCACACAGGCGCTGGTCCAGCGGCTGACAGGTGTTGCGCCAGACGCCCAGCTTGTTGCCCAGAGTGTTGAGAGCGCATCCGCGCATCGCAGCATTATCTGAAATCCGTACTCAGGGGAATTTTGGTCATGACTGACATTTTTCATGTGGCGGGTTTCTGGGTCGCTGTTTCGTTCGTTCTGTTCTTTGTGCTGGCCGGTAAAAAGCTGTGGACGCCTATCGCGTCCATTCTGGACAACCGCGCCAACCTGATCCGTGAGGAACTGGACGAGGCAGCCCGCCTGCGCCGCGAAGCCGAGCAGATGCTCGAAGATGCAACGCGTGAGCGTGAACAGGCTCTGGCGGAAGCCAAGTCCCTTATCGAGCAGTCCCGCATTAAGGCGGACGAAATGGCCAAGCAGGCCCGTGCCGAAGCCGAGGCCGCCGTGCGCCGCCACGAGCAGATGGCCCGTGACCGGATTGCCGCCGTTGAGCGCGCCGCCGTAAAGGAAGTGCGCCAGCTTGCTATTGATGTGGCGGTCAATGCTGCACACAGCATTATCCCCCAGACCATTGATGAGCAGAAAGCCTCTGCACTGGTTGATCAGGCACTGGCAGACCTGCCCGCCGCGTTCTCCCGTCAGGCAGCTTAAGCCCATCTCCCTTCAGGGTGCATATGTATGACACAAACGGTGCAAACCTCTGTGTCGCAGGCAAACGATGTTCAGCCCGTGCTGAGCATCGTTATTGCTGTTCTGGACGAGCAGGATAACCTGCCACAGGTCTGCCGCGAACTGGCCGAAGCCTGCAAGAGCCTCCCCCCATCGGAAGTCGTGTTTGTAAACGACGGCAGCCGGGATAACACGGTGGCCGTGCTGCGCCAGCTTCGGCAGGACTGCCTGCCTAACCTGCGTATTCTCTCGCACGACCGGTGCTGTGGTAAGTCCGCCGGGTTGCGCACGGGCATTACCGCGGCAAAAGGCGCATGGATTGCCACGATTGATGGGGACGGGCAGGACGACCCGCGTGAACTGGTGGCACTGGTGGCTCTGGCCCGGGCTGCACAGGGTACGCCCCCGCTTGTGGTTGGGGTGCGCGCCAAACGGAAGGATGGCTGGTCCCGCCGCTTTGCCACGCGCTTTGCCAATGGCCTGCGCCAGAGGCTGCTACAGGACCACTGCCCGGATACGGGTGCCCCGATCAAGATTTTTCAGCGCGCCGATTTTTTGCGCCTGCCCCAGTTTGAAGGCCTGCACCGGTTTATGCCCGCCTTTTTTGCCTCTTATGGGGTGCCTCTGGTGTGCCACCCGGTTTCGCATCGGCCGCGGCTGCATGGGCAGTCCAAATACACCAATTTCAACCGTGCTGTCGTGGGTGTGCGGGACCTGCTGGGTGTTATGTGGCTGCGTAACCGCACCCGGCTGCCCAGAACGGTTGATGAATGCTAGGGCCTGCACGCGGGGCCCGTTCCCTGCCGTGGCGTGTGCTGGTGCTGATCGGTCTGGCGGCTTTTGTGCTGTTTCTGCCCGGCCGCATGACAACTCCCCCGTTTGACCGGGATGAACCACGCTACATGGAAGCATCGGCCCAGATGCTGGAGACGCACAACTACATAGATGTGCGCTTTCAGGACAAGCCGCGCTACCTTCAGCCCGCCGGTATTTACTGGCTGGAATCCATGGCAGTTAAGGCCGTGGGCATGGAGTATGCCCGCACGGTGTGGCCGTACCGTATTCCTTCCCTGCTGGCCATGACCGGAGCGGTGGTGCTGACCGCCATAATGGGGGCCAGCCTGTTTGGGGCCATGGCCGGGGTCGGGGCTGCGGTCCTGCTGATGGCCTCGGTGCTGGTGGCGGCGGAAAGCCGTATGGGCACGATTGATTCGTGCCTGTTGCTCAGTGTGCTGGTAGCCCAGTACGCGCTGGTGCGGGCACTGGCAGACAGGGAGGCAGCACGCGCCACACCTGCGGGCACGGCGCTGCTGTTCTGGGGCGCTGTGGGCTGCGGGCTTATGCTCAAAGGCCCGGTTGTGCTTATTCCCTCCCTTGCAACGCCGCTGGCTATGGGCTGGGTGGAGCGTAATCTGGACCTGTGGCGCAGGCTGCGCCCGGCATGGGGCTGGCTTGTGGCTGCTGCTGTGGTGCTGCCGTGGTGCGTGGCCATTGGGGTGGTCAGCCATGGCGAGTTCTTCCGGCGTGCGGTGGGTGGGAACTTTCTGGGCAAGGTGGCGTCCGGGCAGGAGGCGCACGGCCTGCCGCCGGGCTACCACCTGCTTGTGTTCCTGATCGCATTCTGGCCCGGCTCCTACTTTGCCGCCAGTGTGCTGCCGCAGGCATGGCGGGAGCGGCGCACTCTGCCGGTGCGTTACCTGCTGTGCTGGATTGTGCCGCACTGGGTTGTGTTTGAAAGCATAGCAACCAAGTTGCCCCATTACGTGCTGCCCACATACCCCGCCATTGCCATACTGAGTGCGGGCCTGCTGGCGCAAAGTGGTGTGGTGTGGCGGAACGGCCCGCAGACCCGCTGGGGCCGCCTGCTGCTTGGGGCCTATGCCGTTTTGTGGGGTTTTGCCGGCTGTGCGCTGGCTGCAGCAGGGCCACTTTTATTGTGGACGCTGGAGCGCCAGTTTAGTGTTCCCGCCCTTGTGCTGGCGGTTGGCGTTCTGCCGCTGGTTGGGCTGGCGGTGTGGCAGATCTGGCGGGCGGAACTATGTTATGCAGCACTGAGCAGCTGTGTTGCGGCGGCCTTGTTATATGTGGGGCTGTTTACGGTTGTGGTGCCGCAGTTGCGCAGCATCTGGCTGGCACCCCGTCTGGTGGCGCTGGTGCAGGCGCATAAACCCTGCGCGCAGACACAGGTTTATTCCGTTTCCTTTACCGAGCCCAGTCTGGTGTTCCTGATCGGGGGCAAGGTGGTGCTGGGGAGCCCCGCACAGGCCGCACAGGCCATGCGCGACCACCCGGCCTGCACCGCAGCCCTTGTGGATGTGCGTGAACGCAAGGCGTTTATGGAAGCACTGGGCGCGGAAGCACCAAAGGCGTTTAGCCGTGGTACGGTTGCAGGGTTGAACTATTCCAACGGCCACGCCATGGCGATCAGCCTTTACACGCTGGACACTCCAGCGGTGGATAAAACACCCCACTAAATCTCGCCATCGGGGCGATGGGGGGCGGGCAAAGGTGCCTGTCTGGCGGGCATCCGCCGGAGAGTTTGCTCTTTCCCGCTCTTTGGAGGCACCGTGCGGAGCACGCGGGGTGTACGTCGTCTGGTGCTTTGGTCATGCGGGCATGCCTGCGTAACGCTGTAAACGCGCCAGTGGCGTGCAGCAAAGCATATGACAATTTAGGGAAAAAGGTGGTGCCCGCTGACGGATTCGAACCATCGGCCCCATCATTACGAATGATGTGCTCTACCAACTGAGCTAAGCGGGCACAGCAGTGTGTGCGGTAGGCTGACTATCATGATCATTCAGAGCATGCAACATCCATTACGGCAGGAAAGGGGGCTTTTCTCCCCCATATTCCGGTGTGAGCCGGTTTTTTTATTCTTTGCTTTGGGGGGCGGAGCACAAAAGCGCTGGGCGCAGGTCTGTATGGCAGGGGTGCCATACGGTTTTTTCAGTTACAGGGGGGGCGGTTGGTATTAAGAACAGAAGTGATGAACGCAACGCAAGTCATGGCCCTGCTGCGGGAGGCTCTGTTCCCCGGCCGGGATGTCCCGGTTGATGAGGAACGGCACGTCCGGCTTTTGCGCGGGGTGGTGGAGTGTCCGTGCTGCGGGCATTACCAGATTCTGCCAGAGCTTAACCCCGGTACACAGGCGCGCTGCTGCCGGTGTAACCAGTTGCTGGACCGGCGTAACCGCACATCCCCCATAGCAACGCCACTGGCCTTTTGCATCAGCTCGGCTGCGCTCTACCTTGCCATGCTGGCTTCAACCCTGATGATGCTGGACCTGTACGGCCGCCAGCGCACGGTCAATATCCTGACCGGCCCGATTGAACTGCTGCACGAAGGCTGGGGCGAGGTTGGCGTGCTGGTGGCCATTGCCACCATTATTGTGCCCGGTCTGGTTATTGGCATGATGCTGTCCATTCTGGTGGGGGCGTTGCAGCCCCGGCTGCCCTTCTGGGTGCCGCATCTGCTCAAATGGTACGAACGCCTGCGCCCGTGGTCCATGGTGGAAGTGTATATTCTGGGCGTGTTCGTGGCGTACACCAAACTGTCCGATCTGGCTTATGTGCAGATCGGGGCTGCGGTGTTTCTGGTCTCGGGCCTGATGCTGACCATGTCCGCCACGGATGCCACGCTGGATACGGAGCTGATCTGGGAACGCAGGCAGACAGACCACAGCCTGCGCCGCATGGATAACAAGCGCGTCCGCCTGACATGCGAGAGTGTGGCGCGCCACACCCCTCTACCGCCGCCTTCGCACATGGCATCGTGCCTGTCCTGCGGGGCTGTGCTGGCGTTTGATGAGGCCATGCCCACAACCGAGGCTCTGGGCTTTTGCCCGCGCTGTGGCCATGTGGTGCGCCGCCGCAAGTCCAATGGCCGCATGCGCGCGCTGGCACTGCTTATTTCTGCCGTGGTGTTTTACCTGCCAGCCAATATCTACCCGGTCATGACCGTCATCCGCCTGGGTGGGGGCACGGGGCATACCATTATAGCCGGGGCGGTGGAGCTATGGCAGGACGGGATGATCCCGCTCTCGCTGCTGGTGCTGTTTGCGAGTGTAACCGTGCCCGTGCTCAAGATTTTTGGTCTGCTGTTCATGCTCTTTACCACATGGCGGCGCTCGGAGCGCTGGCTGGTGGCACGGACCAAGCTTTACCGGGTGATCGACATTATTGGCCGGTGGTCCATGATTGACGTGTTCATGGTTTCCATTCTGGTGGCCATGGTCCGCTTTAACAGCATGGCCAGCATTACCGCCAATGGGGGCATGGTCTGCTTTGCCGCCGTGGTGGTGCTGACCATTTTTGCGGTGCATGCGTTTGACCCCCGCGTTATGTGGGACGTGGTGGGCGACAATGAGACATCCTCTGATTGCGGCCTTGCCGGGCGGGCAACACCCGCCCCCGCGCCGCAGACAACTGCCGCGTATTTGAACAATATGGAGCCGGACAGGGCGTGAACGACAGGCACAATTCTCCAAAACATGGTGAAAGTGACAATCAGGATGCGCTGGTGCGCAGGATCCGGTTTTCCATTATCTGGGTTATTCCCATTATTTCGGTACTGATCGCGGGCTTTCTGGTCTGGCGTAGCTTTATGGATAACGGGCCGGAAATTTCCGTTATCTTTGATACCGCCGATGGCCTGACCAGTGGGCAGACACAGGTCAAGAACAAGTCCGTGGTGCTGGGAACGGTGCAGAACATCTCCCTCACCCCCGACCTGCGCCATGTTCGTGTGCTTATTCGCATGAACAAGGGCACCAATGACATGCTGACCGACAAGGCACGGTTCTGGGTTGTGCGCCCCCGCATTAACGGGGCCAGTATTACCGGGCTGGAAACGCTGATGTCTGGCGCGTACATCGCCTTTGACCCCGGGCTGGATGAAAGCGGGCATAATTCCGGCCAGCACATGGATCAGTTTGAAGGGCTTGAAGCCCCACCGGGCATGCGCTCGGACCAGCCGGGCCAGACCTATACGCTGGTGGCCAACAATATTGGTTCAATCGGGCAGGGGGCTCCTGTCTTTTTCCGCGATGTGGATGTGGGGGAAGTGCTGGGCTACACCATGCCGCCCGGTGGGCGCGGGCCGGTGCTGATCCAGATTTTTGTCAAGGAACCCTACGACCATTACCTCAATGGGAGCACACGGTTCTGGAACGTCTCGGGCGTTAAGGTGGGCTTTGGGGCCGGTGGGCTCAAGGTTCAGTTGCAGTCCCTTCAGGCGCTGTTCTCCGGTGGGGTGGCGTTTGGCCTGCCCCCGCTGGAGGAGGGCAAACTCCAGCGTGACCTGCCCATGGCTGAGGCCAATACCGTGTTCAAGCTCTATGAGAGCGAGGAAGATGCCCAGAACGCCGGGTACCATGAGCGTGTTCCCGTTGCCACGTACCTGACCTCCTCCGTCAAGGGGCTGGCTCCGGGGGCTGTGGTCAGCATGTTTGGGATTCAGGTGGGCAACGTGACCAGTGTTAAACTGGACATGACCTCCACCCCCGGCCACCCGCGCGTGCGAATTGGCATGGAAATCCAGCCCGAACGGGTGATGACCTCCAAGGAACTCTCGCACGAGGAGGTCACGGCCATGCTGCGGACACTGGTGGCCAACGGCCTGCGGGCCTCCACCGACAGTGCAAGCCTGCTGACGGGGGAAGGGCTGATCTCGCTCAACTTTGTCAAGAACGCAGGCAAGGGCACTACCAGCATGGAGGGCACAACGCTTGTTATCCCCGGTCAGCCGGGGGGTATGAGCGGGATTATGGAATCGCTTTCCACCGTAACCGACCGTCTGGCGGCTATGCCGTTTGAGCAGATTGGCACCAACGCCAACAACCTGCTGGCCCATGCGGACGAAACGCTGACCAGCCCGGATGTTAAGCAGTCTCTGGCCAGCCTGCGTGTGTCCATGCAGCATTTTCAGGCTTTAACGCAGGACCTGCAAAAAGGTCTGGCACCTCTTAGCCAGCGCCTGCCTGCCATGGCCGAGCAACTGGACCAGATGCTCCACAACGCCAACCGCCTGCTGGCCAGCTATGGGGGCAACAGCGACTTCAAGCGCAGCCTTCAGGCCATGGTTATCCAGCTTGGACAAACCGCGCGCTCCCTGCGCTTTTTGTCCGACTTCCTGACCAACCACCCCTCTGCGCTCATATCGGGACGATAAGATCATGGCTCGCGTTAAACCTTACGGACTGGCTGGGGCTGGTCTTTGCCGCCGCAACGTTCTGGTCGGCGGGGCCTCGTTGGGGCTTATGGCGTTTACCCTTGCAGGCTGTGCCAGCAGTGGGGCCTCGCTTTACACGCTGGCAGTTGTGCCGGGGCAGGCACAGGCCGGTGGCCCGCGCTTTGTGGAGGTGCGCCTGCCCAGCATTGCCTCTGGCCTGGACCGTGACCGCATTGTTACGGCCGATAGTGGTTATAGGCTGAGCGTTTCCAGCAGCGATGCGTGGAGCGATTCCCTTGCCAGCCAGATCGGCCACGCACTGGCGGGGGATCTGGCCCAGCGCCTGCCCGGTACCGGCGTGTTTGTGGAAAACGATGCCGCTGCTGCGGACCCGCAGGTTTATGTGGAGCTTTCGGTCAGCCGCTTTTCCACCGGGCCGTCTGGTCATGTGGAGCTGGATGCCATGCTCTCGGTCCAGCCTGCGGCGGCGGGGGCACCTTACGGGCAGGGCACGCTCCAGCGCATTAGCCTGAGTGGCCCTGCCGGTGGCAGCACCATGAGCATGGTGCAGGGCCTTAGCCAGCTTCTGGGCCAACTGGCGGATGTGGCGGCCGGGCAGATCCGCCTGCTCCCGCCCGATGCCCCCAATGCCACGGCCGCCGCTGCGGCGCAGGATGCAGCCCAGTCTGCTCCCTCCTCCGCGCAGGGGCACCACAAATAAGGGGTACTCCGGCCCCTGTCTGGTGTTTTATGCCAGCCCCCGCATGTGCCGTGCGGGGGCTGTTTTTTTTGGTGATGGCTTTTTTTTGTTATTGCACTACGCTCGCCTCGTTTCTCATCACATGCGAGAGGTTCTCATGGCGGACATTACAGGAAAAGTGGCGCTGGTTACCGGCGGCGGGCAAGGCATTGGCCGTGGCATAGCCCTACGGTTGGCCAAGGACGGTGCGGACATAGCCCTGGTGGACATCCGCGAGGATCGTCTGGCAGGTGTGGTTAAGGAAATCGAGGCACTGGGCCGCAAGGCCACCAGCTTTATTGCCGATATTGGCGACCGCGCGCAGGTAGCGGCAGCGATTGACCATGCCGAGGCTACGCTGGGCAGTTTTGATATTATGGTCAACAACGCAGGCATTGCCCAGATCAAGCCGCTGGCGGATGTAACGCCTGAGGAAATCCAGCGCATTTACCGTATTAACGTGGAAGGCACGCTGTGGGGCATCCAGCTTGCTGCGGCCAAGTTTATTGCGCGCAAAAGCCGCGGCAAAATTATTAACGCCTGTTCCATTGCCGGGCACGAAGGGTACGCCATGCTGGGCGTTTACTCCTCCACCAAGTTTGCGGTGCGCGGGCTTACGCAGGCTGCGGCCAAGGAATATGCCTGCCACGGCATTAACGTAAACGCCTACTGCCCCGGTGTGGTGGGGACGGATATGTGGGTGGAAATCGACAAGGAATTCGCCAAGCTGACCGGTGCTCCTGTGGGTGAGACGTACAAGAAGTTCGTGGACGGCATAGCCCTTGGCCGGGCCGAAACACCGGATGATGTGGCTGGCCTTGTGTCCTGGTTTGCTGGCCCCGATTCCGATTACGTAACCGGCCAGTCGATCCTGATTGATGGGGGTATGGTGTACCGCTAAGAGGCATAGCCTGCGCGCACCACCTAACAAAAACCCCGCCAGAGCGTGCCTCTGGCGGGGTTTTTTATAACAGGGCGGCAGGCCGTGGCTCAGGCTGAGTCGGGGCCAAATTCCGCATCATGGTCAACCAGCGCAATGGGGTATTCGCCGGTAAAGCAGGCATCGCAGTAGGTGGAGCGGCTGGCCTTGCGGCTTTCATGCCCCATGGCGCGGTACAGCCCGTCGAGCGAGATAAAGGCCAGACTGTCCACACCAATCAGTTCAGCCATTTTCTGCAGGTCGTTCTGGGCGGCCAGCAGCTTGCTGCGTTCTGGCGTGTCGATCCCGTAGAAGCAGGAATGCTTGGTGGGGGGGGAGGAAATGCGCATATGCACTTCCCGCGCCCCGGCCGCACGCACCATGTCCACGATCTTGCGGGATGTGGTGCCGCGCACAATGGAGTCGTCCACCAGCACAACGCGCTTGCCGTCCAGAATCGGGCGGTTGGGCGAGTGCTTCATTTTTACGCCCAGATGCCGGATCTGGTCGGTGGGTTCAATAAAGGTGCGGCCCACATAGTGGTTGCGGATGATGCCCAGCTCGAACGGAATGCCGCTGGCCTCCGCATAGCCAATGGCGGAAGGCACGCCGGAGTCGGGTACGGGCACGACCACATCGGCCTCAACCCCGCTTTCCTGCGCCAGTTCACGCCCGATTTCCTTGCGCACGTTATAGACCGGCAGGCCTTCAAGCACGGAGTCCGGGCGCGCAAAGTAGATGTATTCAAACACGCAGAAATGGGGTTGCGTGTCCCCGAACGGGCGCAGGGAGCGAATACCGTCATCATTGATGACAATCAGCTCGCCCGGTTCCACATCACGTACGAATTCCGCGCCAATAATGTCCAGCCCGCAGGTTTCGGATGCCAGAACCCATGCGCCGTCCTTGCTGCCTTCGCCGGGCAGCTTGCCCAGCACCAGCGGGCGCACACCCATGGGGTCACGCACGCCGATCAGCGCATCCTGCGACAGAACAACAAGGGAGTATGCACCAGTGACCCGCTTGAGCGCGTCAATCAGCCTGTCTTCCA
Organism: Acetobacter sp. ESL1128; assembly: GCF_058505085.1. Classification (NCBI taxonomy): domain Bacteria; kingdom Pseudomonadati; phylum Pseudomonadota; class Alphaproteobacteria; order Acetobacterales; family Acetobacteraceae; genus Acetobacter; species Acetobacter sp. ESL1128. The sequence goes on from NZ_CP196369.1 coordinate 239,546, forward strand.
CCGTGGCGTAAAGCGAGATGGCAATCAGGTGCACGAACACTTCCGTATCCGTGGTGGACTGGAACAGGCAGCCACGGCGGATCAGCTCGCGGCGCAGGGTGTCAGCGTTGGTCAGGTTGCCGTTATGGGCCACCGCCAGACCGCCAAAGGCGAATTCGGCAAACAGGGGCTGCACGTTGCGCAGCAGGGTAGCCCCTGTTGTGGCGTAACGGTTATGGCCAATGGCGCGTGTGCCAGCCAGTGTGGCCATAACGCGCGAATCACTGAACACATCGCCCACAAGGCCCAACCCACGGTGGGAATTGAAGCGGTGATGAGCCGGATCGAAGGAGACAATGCCCGCTGCTTCCTGCCCACGGTGCTGGAGGGCGTGCAGTCCAAGGGTTGTCAGGGTTGCTGCGTCCTTGGCGTTCCATATGCCAAAGACGGCACATTCCTCTTGCAGGTGGTCCTCGTCCGCACGGACAGGATCGGGGAGGGAAACGGACGGCGTGGAGTGGGGGTGCATAAGCGCGCAGGGCCTCCGCAAATGGCTGGTACTGGCCGTATGGGGATTACAAGGTGGCGTCATGACCTGTTGAACGCTTTGGCGCAACCCCTTTTGCGTCAAATTCAGCCAGATAAGGTTGGATATAGGTTGTCGCGGAGCGAATATAAGGGGTCAGCCGCCCGTTGGCCTCTATGGCTTCCATGTCCTCGGGCTGCAAAAGCCATTGCCCGGCCATGAACAGCAGCACAACCACGCACACACCCCGCGCAAGCCCGAACAGCCCACCCAGCGTGCGGTCCAGCCCATCCAGCGGGGTGGCGCGCACCAGCCGCACAATGGCGGCGGCCAGCAGGTAACCAGCCACCAGAAAAAACAGCAGCACCAGCGCAAAGCTGGCCAGTTGCAGCCCTATGGGGGAGTGAATGAACCGCGCCAGCCAGGGCGTGGGCACAGTATGGAAGCGAAAAGCCAGCACAAATGCCAAAGCCCAGCTCAGCAGGCCCAGGGCAAGCTGCGTAAACCCCCGCCACATCCCATGCAGGGTGGAAAGGGCCACAATGATCAGGGATAGTGCATCTATGGCTGCCATGAGCGCAGGCTTACAGCCCCCAGTGGGGTGGGGGAAAGAGGGAAAAACGCATAAAGCCCGCGCCGCCTATGGCAGCTTGCTTGTGGTAACGCGCCATGGCCTGCTAGGGCTGCCGTTTTTCTTTTTACGGTGGGGGGGCTGGTTGAGCTTGTGCAGTAGCTCGGACACTTCCACCCGGCGCAGGAGTTCGGTCCAGACATCGGCCTCATCCACTCCGTCCAGCACCCACATATGGCTCAGGGTTTGCAGGAACAGGGCACTCTCACGCACAAGGTCTGCGCGTCTGGCAGCAATAAAGGCAGTTGTGCACCCGGTCGCGTGTAGCCCCACCTGCATGTACAGGTCCTTGCGTTCCTGGGTAAGCGGAGGCGGCAGATGCGGGCGGGAATAGACCATTATGGGATGATGCGCTGCACCATCCCAACTGGTCAATGCCCGGCTGATCAGATCGTGAAATATTTGGCGTGTTTATTCAGCACCACCAGAGCAGAGGTGGACTGCTCGGGGTGGAGCTGGTCCCCATCGGTCAGGGAGACGCCAATACGCTCTGCATCAAGCAGGTTAAGGATGCTGCTCTGCTCTTCCAGCCGGGGGCAGGCCGGGTAGCCGAACGAGTAGCGCGAGCCACGATAGCCCTGCTGGAGCAGGTCTTCCATGTTCCGCGGGTCTTCGGCGGCAAAGCCCAGTTCGGCGCGGATACGCTTGTGCGTGTATTCGGCCATGGCTTCTGCCATCTCCACCGAAAGGCCGTGCAGGTAGAGGTAGTCCTGGTAGCGGTTTTCCTCAAACCAGTCGCGGGCAATGTCGGAGGCTTTCTGCCCTACTGTTACAACCTGCAGGCCCACTACATCACGCTCGGGGTCGTTTATGTCACGCACGAAGTCGGCAATGCACTCCCCATCCGCGCGGGGCTGGCGGGGCAGGGCAAAGCGGGCGGCCTCGGTTGTGCCATCGGGTTCAAACAGAACAAGGTCGTTCCCGTCGCCCGCGGCTTTCCAGTAGCCGTAGCAGGCCTGTGGTTTGAGAATCTGCTCATCCGCTGCCAGCTTGAGCATGCGTTGCAGAATGGGGCGCAGCTCCTGCCGTGCCCAGACCAGAAACTCGTCCAGAGAACGCCCCTGTTTACGGAAGCCCCACTGGAACTGGTAAAGGGCGCGCTCGTTCAGGAAGGGCAGAACGGCCTCGGGGGTGGCCTGCAGCACCTTGGCACCCCAGAAGGGGGGCGTCAGGCGGGGTTCGTCCGCCGTCAGGCGTGCACGGCGGGTGGCAACCTCGGCCTTGTCCACCGGGCCGTAGCCGCGTGTTTCCGCCACTTCTGGCGAACGGGCGTTTTTGCGGGTGGCCTTGCCTTCACGCCGTTTCTGAATGGCGGCCAGATACCCGTCAAACCCGCTCTGGGCGATCTGGTCCATCAGGGTCAGGCCATCAAACGCATCACGCGCATAGGCTACACGGCCGGTGGCGCCGTAAGCGGCCACGCAGTCCTCTTCCACGTAATTGCGGGTCAGGGCCGCCCCGCCGAGCAGCACGGGGGTATCCAGCCCCGCGCGGGCGATTTCTTCCAGATTTTCGCGCATGATCACGGTGGACTTCACCAGCAGGCCGGACATGCCAATAGCGTCCGCTTTTTCCTTGCGGGCGGCGTCGATCATGTCGGCCACAGGCACCTTGATGCCAAGGTTGACCACACGGTAGCCGTTGTTGGTCAGGATGATGTCCACAAGGTTTTTGCCAATGTCGTGCACATCGCCTTTGACGGTGGCCAGAACAATGGTGCCACGCTGCTGGCCCTCGGCACGTTCCATGTGCGGTTCAAGCCATGCCACGGCGGCCTTCATGGTTTCAGCGGACTGAAGCACGAAGGGGAGCTGCATTTTACCCGCGCCAAACAGTTCGCCCACCACCTTCATGCCATCGAGCAGCACGGTGTTGATGATGTCCAGCGGGGCCATGGTCTGCATGGCTTCGGCAAGGTCGGCTTCCAGCCCCTTGCGGTCGCCATCCACAATGCGGTCCTTCAGGCGTTCTTCGGCGGTTTCGGCCTGTTTGCGCTTGACCGCCTCGGAGGCCTTGCGGTCCGCGAACATGGCCAGCAGGGCCTGCAGGGGGTCGTAGTCCTCGGTCCGGCGGTCAAAGATCAGGTCTTCGGCAACCTTGACTTCCTCCGGGGCGATCAGGTGCAGCGGGCGGATTTTGGAGACATGCACAATAGCCGCCGTCATGCCCGCCTTGACCGCGAGATCAAGGTAAACCGAGTTCAGCACCGCGCGTGCCGCCGGGTTAAGCCCGAAGGAGATGTTGGACAGGCCCAGCACGATCTGGATATCGGGGAAGGCCTCGCGGATCATGCGAATACCTTCCAGCGTCCACTGGCCGAGCTTGCGGTCGTCCTCCGCCCCGGTAGCGATGGTAAAGGTGAGCGGGTCGATCATCAGATCGGACTGGGGCAGGCCGTATTTGTTGCAGGCAAACTCTACCAGACGGCTGGCAATGCGCAGCTTGTCCTCGGGTTTGCGGGCCATGCCCACTTCATCAATGGTCAGGGCGACAACGGCGGCACCAAACTTGCGCGCCAGCGCCATGCGGTCGGCGGCCGGGCCTTCCCCATCTTCGAAGTTGATGGAGTTGATGATCGGCTTGCCACCATGCAGCTTGAGGGCGGCTTCGATCACCGGGGTTTCGGTTGAGTCAATGACCAGTGGCGCGTTGACCGAGGAGGTGAAGCGCTTGATTACCTCATCCATTTCCTCGCGTTCGTTGCGGCCGACAAAAGCGGTGCAGACATCCAGCGCGTTGGAGCCTTCGCGCAGCTGTTCGCGGCCTACGGTTACGCAGCCATCCCAGTCATGCGCTTCCTGGAGTTCGCGCCATTTTTTGGAACCGTTGGCGTTGCAGCGCTCCCCGATGGAAAAATAGGCGTTTTCCTGCCGCAGGGGCACCTGCGAGTACAGGCTGGCAACGGAGGGCACCCACACGGCCGTACGGGCAACAGGGGCCGGACGGTGGCGGCCCGTGGCTTCTGCCCGGCGGCGCAGCATGGCGTCCAGCGCTGCAATGTGTGGGGTGGAGGTGCCACAGCATCCGCCGGTCATGTTAATGCCGTCTTCATGCACAAAGCGCTCGACCCATGTGGCCATGTCTTCGGGGCTGAGCGGGTAGTGTGTTTTGCCGTCCACCAGTTCGGGCAGGCCCGCATTGGGCAGGACGGAAATCAGGCGGGGCCAGTTTTCGGCCAGCCAGCGCACATGTTCGGCCATTTCCTGCGGGCCGGTGGCACAGTTCAGGCCGATCAGGTCCACATCCAGCGCGTTAATGACCGTGGCGGCGGCGGCAATGTCTGGCCCAACCAGCAAGGTGCCGGTGGTTTCTACCGTAACCTGCACAAAAATGGGGAGTTTGACGCCCGCTTCGGCCCGCGCGATCTTGACGCCATTGACGGCTGCCTTGATCTGGAGCGTGTCCTGGCAGGTTTCAATCAGCACCGCATCGACCCCGCCTTCAATCAGGCCACGGGTCTGTTCGGCAAGGGCGGCTTCCAGAGTGTCGTAATCAATATTGCCAAGGGAGGGCAGCTTGGTGCCCGGCCCCATGGAGCCAAGCACGTAACGGTGGCGGCCATCGGCAAAGCTGTCCGCTGCCTCACGCGCCAGAATGGCGGAGGCACGGTTAATCTCACGCGTGCGGTCTGTCAGCCCGAACTCGCCCAGTGTAATGGGGGAGGCACCAAACGTGTTGGTCTCCACCATGTCGGCCCCGGCCTCAAAATACCCACGGTGGATTTCGCGGATCAGTTCAGGGCGTGACAGGGTCAGGACTTCGGTGCAGTTTTCCTGTCCCCAGTAATCACGTTGCACATCAAGGTCGAGCATCTGGATGCGGGACCCCATCCCTCCATCACAGAGCAGAACCTGTTCACGCAGGGCATCAAGAAGCGGCAGACGAGAAGACATGACAGCACAAGACCGGAATAGTGGGGAGGATACGCCTCAGCCGCAGGAACGGGCCAAAGCCACATCCTTATTCCAGACAGAGGCTACCCTGTCCACCGCCATGCGTGCCCCACCGCAAATGCGCGGCGGGCGCATGCCGCTTTTTGTGCTGGAGGACGCCCCACAGGGGCTGGCATGGCGGGGCAATGGTGGTGTGGTGTTTGCCGGTATAGCCCCTGCACCTGCGCAAGCTCAGGGGTGGCGGTGTGTGCTGGAATGGTCCGGGCCCGAAGGGGGGGCTACCCATGGCGGGCACTGCCTGTGCTGCGTGGGGCGGGGTGGGCTGGACCAGTTTTTGCTGGCGCAGGCGCAAAGCCGGGTGCGCGGTGTGGGGGAACCGCTTGAGGTTATGGTGGTGGTGTGCGCCCCCCAACTGGTGGCCGCGTATAAGACCCAGCTTAAAACCTCGGTTTTCCTGTCCGCTTTTTATGCCCTGCAAGCATAAAAAAACAGCCTGATGGTGCGGACCATCAGGCTGTTGCAGATATGTGTAAAAGCTGCGCTGGCGGTTTAGAGGTAGTTGGCCAGCGACATGTCCTTCATGTCCGCGATCAGCATGAACGACGCCTTCAGGCTGGTCTGCACGTTGGCGGACTGGATGGCCACCTGCCCGATATCGGTCGTGCGGGCGTTGTCGAGCTGGGTTTGCAGCGCTGTTGTCGTGTTGGTCAGCAGGGTGGAGCGTGCGGTCAGGGCGTTCTGCTGTGCCCCTACGGCTGTTTCCATGCTGATCAGCTGGTTGGTCGTGTTCACCAGCGAGGTATGGAGCTGGGTGATCATGTCGGAATAGCCAGCACTGGTGGAGGACATGCCCTGCATGCCCGAAACCAGCATCATGTCCCGCATCAGGTCCTTGATGGGCGACCCGGTGGAGGTGCTGCTTACATCGCTTGTATTGCCCTGTGTGGCCACAACCCCGTAGCTGCTGGAGGTGCTGTCCCCCGTAACAATGCTGGTCTGCTGGCTTTTGGCCTGACTGAGCGAATCCGTGGCACTGGTGGCGCTGGAAATGGTGCTCGAAAAAATGGAGCTGTCCGCATTGATCAGCGAGGTGGCCTGTTGCAGGACAGAGTCCATGCTCGACCCCGATGCCAGAAGGCTGAGCGTATCTGCAACCTGAGTGCTGGTGGTGCCGCTGGCAACGCTGGACGGGTCCTTGACCGGCGCTTCAGTCGCGGACTGCCCGGCAAAAACATAGCCCGTACCGTTGGAGGTGTTCAGGATGGTTGCCAGCTGGCTCAGGCTGCTTGTTGCCTCGGTCGAGACAGAGTTGACCGTGGAGGTGGAGCTGGACCCGCCAATGCTCAGCAGGTTTGTGGCCATGCTCTGGGCGAGCGAGACAATCTGCTTGAGTGCGCTGGCCGTAACGGTCAGGCTGTTCTGGGCATTGGTAATGTTGGTCTGCCAGGCTTTAACCTGCGTGATCTTTGGCGTCAGCTCAAAAACATTGGAGCGCGAAGAGCCCAGACCGGCAAAGGTTTCTGCCGTAATGCCGTTGCTGGAGGTCTGCCACGCCAGAGTGGTCTGGGCGTTGGTGAGTTCCTGCACAGCGGAAGAAAGAACAAGGTTTGCAGCGCTCGCGCCATACTGCCCGATAGAAGTGCTCATAATAAAGTATCTCCCTCTCTCAAGGCTTAGTTGATGGCGTTAAGAAGAGCGCTGAACATGGTCTGGACGGAAGAAATGATCTTGGCATTGGCCGTATAGGCATTTTGCAGCGCCACGATCTTGGACATTTCGTTATTCACGTTCACGCCCGATACGTTGGTCACCTTGGTATTGATGGTGGTCTGCACGGCGGTTGCGTAGGTCAGGTTGGTGCTGGCCGTACCAATGACCGCGCCCTGAGCGGAGGTCAGGGAGGTGGCAAGGGCAACCAGCCCCTGCGTACCGCTATATCCGGTCTGGAGTGTCCCGCTTGGCCCCAGGCCCGTGGTGGGGGCAGAGAGCGTACCGCCATCGTCCACATCATCGCTGGAGGTGCCGAAGGTGGTGCTCAGCACTTTGGTAATGGTGCTGATGCTGCCATCCGGGGCAAGCTGGGATGGGGTGGTGGCGTAGCTGTCGCTCACGCTGATGGCGGAGGACAGGCCAACAATACCGTCAGGCGTGGTTTTGGTCGTGTCGTAGGACTGCGCGGTATTCGTACCGTTGGTGAACAGGGACATACCCGCGTTGTTGAAGCGGTTGATCAGCGTTGCGGAGAACGAATCAAGCTGCGCCTGCATGGTGGGGTAGGTCGTGTCGCGCAGGGTAATGTTGGCACCCAGCGTGCCACTGGTCAGGTGGGACGTAATATCCGTGGTGGAGGTGTTGGTCGTGCCATCCGCAACCGTAATGCCCGCAATGGGGGAATTGGCCGGGTCACCCGCCTTGTAATACATGGAATCGGTAATGGTGGTGCTGGCTGTGCCACCGTTGGTTGCCGAGAGCGGCCAGGTATTGCTGGGCAGGGTCTGGGTGTTGTTGCTCAGGCCGATCTGGTCCGGGCGGGTTGGCAGCTGGGTGCCATCCTCGGTCGTGACGATCATATCGCCCTTGGACGTTTCGGTGAACTTTACCCCCAGTTCGGAGGAGAGGTCGTTCATGACCTCAAGACGGCTGTTTTCCAGGCTGGACGTGTCGGACCCAACGGCCTGCAAACCCATGATCTGCTTGGAAAGCTGACCGATCTGGGTGAGGTTCTGGTTGATGGTGGACACGGTGGAAACAATGGTGTTTTCCGCCGTCTGCCGCTGCTGTGTGTAGGTGGATGCCAGCGTGTGGATCGTGTCGGTCAGGGATGTGGCGGCCGTAATGACCGCAGTCTGTGCCGAGCTGTCCAGCGGGGTGGAGGTCAGGGAGGTGAGGGCGCTCTGCACATTGCCCAGCTCGTCCGACAGGGTCTGGGTATCGCCCGATGTGGCGGAGGTGGAGCCCTGAACGGATTCTACCGCTGCCAGCGAATTGGAGGAGGATGTCAGGGCCGAAACTTTGGCATTCTGCGTGTACAGCGAAGATTGCAGGAAGGGGCTGACATTGACCACCGTTTTGCCAATGCGCACACCCGTACCCTGATTGCCCGCAACGGCCGAGGTCACGCTGGCCGATTCGGAGGCATAGCCGGTGGTGCTGGAGTTGGCGACGTTCTGGGAAACGACGGAGTACTGGTATTCAATCCCGTTCAGCCCGCTGGAGGCTATTGATAGAGCTGATCCTAGATCCATTGTGTTCCTCGTCCGTCCATCACGGCGTTTTTAAAAATCTGGTCACGAATAGCAGCCATTTGGCAGCAGTTAAAGAAGTCTTACGACGCAATGGTTTTTAGAAGGTTAACGCGCTGCGCAAAACACCCCGTCAGGTGGCTGCCTAGCTGCTGGAATCCTGCGTGATCTTGTCGATCGCGTTGGTCCGGCGGGTGGATTCGGTCTGCACAAGCTGGAAGTTCAGGTCGTAATCGCGCTGGATTTCCACCATGCGGGTGGTTTCCGTAATGGCGTTGACATTGCTGCTTTCCAGCATGCCCTGCCGGATTTCCTTGTGGGGCAGAACCCGCGTGCGGGTAGTGGGCTTGAGCAGGTAGCTGCCCTCGGGCTGGAGGGTGTTCAGGTTGTCCACCGTCATCAGGTCCAGCGTGCCAATGGCTCCATCCTGCGTGGAGATTGTCCCGTCGGAGGCAACGGAGAGAACATCGTCCTCACGCGGGATAACAATGGGGCGCTGGAAACGGTTGAGGATCGGGTTGCCGTTAATATCCACAATTGTCCCGTCAGAGCGGCGCTGGAACTGGCCGTTGCGCGTCAGCCGCACGCCCTGCGTGGTCTGCACGGCAAAAAACCCTTCCCCGTTAATGGCAAAATCGGTGGGGTTGCCGGTCTGGCGCAACTGGCCCTGCCCGTGGTCCTGATAGGTGGCGCGGTCCTGCGTGTAAGCTTCCGTGCGTTCACCGGGGATGCCGTGAATGTCTTTTTGCTTGACGATATAATCCGAAAACAGCTCGCGGGAGGACTTGAAGCCCGTTGTATTGGCGTTGGCCAGATTGTTGGACGTGACTTCAAGGTCATGCGTTAGCGCATTGATGCGGGACAAGGCGATGTAGGTCGTGTTGTCCATGGCTTCTGACTCCGGCGGGTGATTTGGGTGGTTTGGGCTGCTTACGCACGGCAGGCCCCGAATCATGCGGGGCATAATATGGTTTTCCGTGCAGGAAATCTATTGGATTGACCATAATACAGCAACAGAGGATGTGTGGCATATACAACAAAACGTGGCTTAATGTATAAGTGGTAAGGAATTGGCCAGACAAAACCTCTTGCAATGGCCATGCTGTCGTCTTACCTCTTGCTGGCAATACATGGTGTGGCAGCTAGCGGCTGTGCGTATGGCCATGTAAGTTCCCGCCCATGCTCCCATCATCGTGCTGTTGCTGGGGTGAGCGTGGTGCAAGGCACACCCGGAGGCTTGTCATCCTATGATGCGTTCCCTTGATATCGCCGGTACGGGCATGCAGGCCCAGACGACGAACGTCGAGACAATTTCCCACAACATCGCCAACATGACGACCACTGGCTACAAGCGGCGTCGGGCGGAGTTCCAGGATCTTATCTACCAGGATCTGCGCCGCGCGGGGACCATGAGCTCGGATACGGGTGACCTTGTGCCATCCGGCGCGCAGGTTGGTCTGGGCGTGCGTACCGCAGGCATTTACCGCATTAACGAGCAGGGCACTCTGGAACAGACCGGCAATGCGCTGGATATGGCCATTGAAGGGCGCGGCTACTTCCGCGTTACCCTGCCATCGGGCGAATACGCCTATACGCGAGACGGCACGTTCTCCCTCTCCAACGACGGGACGATCGTAACGGCAGACGGTTATCCGCTCAGCCCCGATATTTCGCTGCCAAACAACGCTGAAAACATTACCGTCGATCAGAGCGGGCAGGTGCAGTACACCCTGTCCGGGCAGACCACGGCGCAGGTTGCCGGGCAGATCCAGCTCGTCACCTTCCAGAACGAAAACGGTCTGGCCGCCATGGGGCAGAACCTGTTTACCTCCACCACCTCTTCGGGTGACCCCATTACGGGCACACCGCAGAGCACGGGCTTTGGGGACATCCGGCAGGGCTTTGTGGAAGAATCGGCCGTGAACGTCGTGACCGAAATTACCGACCTCATTACTGCGCAGCGTGCGTATGAAATGAACAGTAAGGTCATCACCGCTTCTGATGAAATGCTTCAGACACTTACGAATCTGAAATAACATGTCCCTGCGGGCAGCCATACTGCCGCTGCTGGCTGCGGTTTTTGCGGTTCTGCCGCCCGCAGCCTGCCTTGCCGCAACCCTGCGCACGGCAACCACGGTTACATCGGATACGGTGCGGCTGTCGGACCTGTTCATGGACCTCGAACCCGGGCAGGACCGTGTTCTTGGGCCAGCCCCCCTGCCGGGCAGCAGTTTTGTTGTGGGCGGGCGGCAGCTTCTGGCCATTGCCGACCAGTATGGCGTGGACTGGATGGACCAGTCCGCAACAGCGCAGACCACCGTTACACGTGCGGGCCGCGTGCTGGACCGTGATTTTTTTATCCATATGATCAAGCAGAACCTGCCTGATCTGGGCGAAGGCCCTGTAACGGTTGAGCTGGGGGATTTTCACCCCATGACCGTTGCGGCGGATGACCCCAAACCTGTTGTCATGTCCGATCTGGACTGGGACCAGAAGAGTGGTCGTTTTTCCGCCACTGTGTACCGCACTCACCCGCTGGGCGATATTACGCAGGATTCGTTTTTGCTGACCGGGGTGGTCCATGCGGCGCAGCGTGTGCTGGTTTACACCCATGCGCTCTCGGCTGGTACGGTGCTGGCCGCAGCAGACGTGCGGGTGGACGACTCCTACACGGGGCGGAGTGGCTCCAAGGCCTATACGGCGGATGCGGATGTTGCGGGCATGACCCTCCTGCACAGCGTTATGGTGGACGAACCCGTGCTGGAGCGGGACCTGCGGCGGACGATTGTCATGCACAAGGGGGACCCCATCATGCTCTCCTATATTGCGCCGGGCCTGCGGCTGTCGGCCACGGGGCGCGCGCTGGAAGATGGGGGCGTGGGCCAGTATGTGCATGCGCTCAACCTCGCCAGCAAAATGATTCTGACAGGGCGGGTGATCAACGGGTCAGAAATGGAGGTGGACACCACATCGGGCGCCGTGCCATCGGATGGGAACGCCCTGCGTCGCCTCAGTTCGTCCTCCCGCTCCGGTGGGCAGGGCGGCATATACCCCCGGTAGTAGCTGAATGACTTGGAGAGACTTATTGACCCAACACCGTCTGTCTGGCGCCATTATGGTCGGATTGCTGGGCCTTGCCTCCTGCTCCGGGCTGGCGGATACGAGCGAGCTGGGGCACCCCCCACGCATGACCCGTACATCGGACCCCACGCAAACGCCTGATTACCGGCCGGTCACCATGCCCATGCCGCCCTTGCAGGCACCGCCAACCGAGGTGGGTAGCCTGTGGCGGCCGGGTAGCCGTGCCTTCTTCAAGGACCAGCGTGCTTCTCAGGTAGGGGACCTGCTGACCATTAAGGTCGAGATTGCGGATAACGCGGATGTCACGAATGACACGTCCGCCTCGTCCAGCGGGTCGGAAGATTTTGGTATTCCCAGCCTGTTCGGGCTCAAGGGCAAGGCCCTGTCGCACCTGACCCAGTCCGATGCGCTGAACACGAGCAGCGCAAGTGCTAACGCCGGCACCGGCACCATCCGCCGGACAGAAGCGGTCACGCTTACACTGGCAGGCACCATTACGCAGGTGCTGCCTAACGGTAACTTTGTGGTGGTAGCCCGCCAGGAAGTGCGCATTAACGGGGAGTTGCGCCAGCTTATGGTCAGCGGTGTTGTGCGCCCGCAGGACATTCTGGAAGACAACACCGTAACCCACGACCGCATTGCGGAAGCCCGTATTTCCTACGGTGGGCGTGGTCAGCTGACCAAGCAGCAGACGCCGCGTTACGGCCAGCAGATTCTGGACAATGTCCTGCCGTTCTAATCGGGCGGACACCGCGTTTATGTTGCGTTGGGATGAAGGTTCCAAAAAGGTGGGGCATTCCCCAACGCATAACTTGACATAAGGGTTCAATTCACCCCATTCAACAAGTTGTGCAATGCCTGTTTTCTGTGTGTTGCATGGCCATCAATGCCGGGGCGGGGTGCTGCGGCCAGAAGGAACCTGGCGGTAGCCGGATCGCGCATGGATGGCGATGCTGGCACTATCGGCAGGTAACACCACGGGAGATAAGCATGAATAACGGTGACAACGCATTCGGCACCCTGGCCGAGCCTAACCAGACCATACTTGTACAGGGGCTGAATGTTGCTAGCCTGAAGTGTGAAACCGACGCCCCGATCGCTATTGGTGGCACGGTACGCAGCGCGCATCTGCAGGCTCCGATTGTGGATGTTCTGGAAAGCGGTGTGGTCTCGGGCGAACTGGTGGCCGAGGAAGTGGTTATTCGTGGCACGGCGGAAAACGTGGTTGTCCGCGCCAAGCGCTTTTTTGCAACCGGCACCGCCAAGATTCAGAACTGCACGCTGTTCCTTGAAGGCGTGAGCGGGTGCAGCATCCAGCAGGGTGCGGAACTGACGGGTGACTTCAAGATCACCACGGCAGCCCTTGGCGCAGCCCCGGCTGCTCCGGCAGCGCCTGTAACACCTGCTGCCGCCCCTGCAAGCTTTACCCCGGCCGCTGCTGCTCCCGCATCTGCCAAGCCCGTCAAGGTTGAGGTCAAGCCCTCCCCGGCTGCTGCCGTGTCTTCCAAGTCCACCACCACGGAATCCTCCAAGTCTGCATCGGCCAGCACGGATAACGGTTCGGTCTGGGGGGATGTGGATCAGGTCATCCGCTCCACGGCGGAAACGGAAGATGGCCATGCGTCCCTGATGGGTATGTCCGATACGCAGCCGTAAGTCTGTGTCTGGTCTGGGGTCAGGCTTGTGGGTGGGGTGTGTGGCTGGCTGCACTCCCCTTTATGTGGCCGGTTCTGCCGCCATGCCCGACCGCCAGAGTGTTTTTATGAAGAGATGTCGTAGGTTGTGATGCTGATACCCCGTTTGTCGTTCGGGAAACTTGTGCATATTTCATCAAGCCTGATGACTCTTCTTCTGGCGATGAATATCCACACCATCGCCGGACACATGAAGGATGATAGTGCGGAGACGGCTGCGCAGCCTCTGGTTTCTGTCGCGCAGGCGGCAGCGGCCGAGAACATGCCTTCCGTCAACGATTCCAGCAGCAAGACCAAAAGCGACAAGGACGCGCTGGAGGGCTGGGTTTCCGTGCTGGACGCCAACGAGGCGGCGGAAATGTCCCCCGATGTGGGCGATGCGGCAGGTAGCGGCAAAAAAAAGGTGTCTGTTGCGGCAGATGACTGCGCCAAGGGTATTTCCTGCGCACAGGTCAAAACCGGAGCGGCGGGGCTTGGCCCCGACCCCGATCCGGAGGTCAGCAAGGCTGAGGCCGATCTGGTCAAGGATATTCTGGCCCGCCAGTCCACCATTGAGGGCGAGCAGCAGCAGCTTGACCAGCAGAAGCATGTGCTGAACGCCGCCCGCGCCGTGCTGGACCAGAAAATGAACACGCTGGATGCCTCCATGGCCACGCTGGAGCAGAAGCAGGCCGCCCACCGTGAGGTGATGGACGCCGAGACAGACCGGCTGGTCAAGATTTACGAGGACATGCCCCCCAAAGAGGCAGCGGCGGTCTTCAATATCATGGACATCCACGTGCTTATTGCCGTGGCCAGCAAAATGAACACCCGCAAGGTGTCGGCCATTATGGGCAACATGTCGCCCGAACGTGTGAACCTTATCTCCCAGTTCATGGCAGGGGTCCGGAGCTTCCGGGCACCGTCCGATGGGGGAGATGGTGGGGACCGGCTCGCGCAGAACGTAGGCACGGCAACATGGTGGGCCAAGCCCAGTGTTAGTGCCACCCCTGCGGCAGGCAACCGTGCGGGAGGGGCGCAGTCTTCCCAGTAGCCACTGGCCTATTCGGGTTTTTTGGCGCAAGGGCGGCTCTTATCTCGCATTTGCATGGGAAATGGCTTAAAATAACACGTCATCTGGCAGCCATGGCCCGCTTGCCGGGCTTGGCGGCATCAGGCACCCAGATCGACCAGGTCGGACGCAGGGTGCGCGTGTGGGCTTGAAGGACGGGAACAAAAAGGCATGATGATCAGGCGCGGAATAATGGTGGCCCTGGTTCTGGCGGTTGCGGGGTGTTCACCCGACCATATTGCCAGCAAAATAACGGGACGTGAGTGCAGCGCCGGTTATATTCAGGAAGGGGAGGACTGGTGTGCTCCCCCCGAGCGTCCGCCTGCGCCGCAGCCGTACTGCACACAAAGCTGGAATGGTGTGGACTGCTGGGCCCGCCCGGACCTGATGCCCAATGTGGCGCGTGAGGTGGCAGAAGGCCCAACAGGGCTGACGCAGGACCAGAACGCACAGCGGTTGAACATGTCGATCAAAAAAATTCCGCCGACAAACGCGTATTATCCATAAAACGGGGTTCGTTTGGTGCACCGGACCGGGTTACAATACAAGCTGGAGTGGGTCTGGTGTTGCAAGGCTGTTCTTTTACTGTGGCACAACGTGCCCATGATGTGTTTATGGCTATACAGCAGCCAGTTTGCCTTGACGGGCATGATAAGGCGATGGCAAGGCCATGGTTTGGCGGAGCGCGGAGTGTTTGGATGCTGAAACGTCTGGAGAGTTGTGTGGTTCCCCATTTTTCCATCGTGACAGCGTAGCCATTCCCGCATGAAAAATTTTCTTACAAGTCTCAAGGCTCTGGGCCGCACGCAGCAGATCGCACTTGGTGTTGCGGGGGCTGCCCTGCTGGGTGCTCTGGCCTATTTTTCTTTTTATGCCGGAGCCGGAGCCAGCGCCCTGCTGTATGGTGAGCTGGACCTGACCGAAGCGGCCGAAATGGCCGATGATCTCGCCAAGGCCCATATCTCCTTTACCACCAGCCAGGACGGTACCCGCATTTTTGTGGCCAAGGACAAGGTCGCCAGTGCGCGCCTGCTGCTGGCCAAGGATGGCCTGCCCAGCGGTGGTGCCGTCGGGTATGAGCTGTTTGACAAAAGCGGCACCCTGACCAGCACCCAGTTCGAGCAGTCGATCAACGAGACCCGCGCCATGGAAGGCGAGCTGGAACGCTCCATCCGCCTGCTGCATGGGGTGCGGAATGTGCGTGTGCATCTGGTTCTGCCGCACCGGGACCTGTTCTCGACCGAGACAAATCCCTCGCAGGCCAGTGTGGTGCTGGATATTGGCCGTGCTGGCCGTATGGCGCCCGATGGTATTCAGGCGATCCAGAACCTTGTTGCCGCCGCCGTGCCGGGCCTGCGCCCGCAGAATATTTCCATCGTGGATACGCGCGGTGATGTGCTGGTCAAACCGGGTGACCCGGATAGTCTGGCCGGGCAGGAATCGCAGATGGAAAAAATCCGTCATGCGGAAGAGCAGCGCCTTGCTCAGGCGGTGGAGGACATGCTGGTGCCCACACTGGGTGCAGGCCATGTGCGCGCCCGTGCCGCCGTGACCATGTCCACCGAGGAAGTGCACGAAACGGAGGAAAGCTACGACCCCAACCAGCAGGTTTTGCGGTCGCAGCAGACAAGCTCGGACAAGAGCGTTAACACCGAATCCAGCCCCAGCACCACGGTGGGCAACAACCTGCCCAACGCCAATGCCAATCAGGACAACAAAACCGGCTCGACCAACGACCGCGAGGAAGAAACCAATAACTACGAAATTGGTAAGCGCGTGCGGGTTGTTAGCCAGTCGCGCCCCCGCATTGCACGGGTGAGCATGGCGGTGCTGGTTGATGGCACCATGACCAAGGACAAAAGCGGCAAGGAAGTCTGGACCCCGCTGGACGACTCCGAGCTGGAGCGGATTACCACCCTCGCCCAGACCGCCGTAGGCTTTGACAAGGCCCGTGGAGACGAAGTGCGCGTTGTGTCCATGCGGTTCATGCCCGATGGCGGGTTTGATTTTGCTGGCGGCAGCATCGACTACTTCAGCCGCGAAATGCTCATTTACATGGCGGAGTGGGTTATTCCCATCCTGCTGGTACTGGGTGCCCTGTTTATTGGCCTGCGCCCCATGCTGCGCCGCACCGGGCTGGTTACTCTTATTTCCAAGGAACTGCACGGGCAGGAAAAACTGCTCGAAGGTGTGGAGGGTGGCTCCATTGTTATGGGTGCTAACGGCCAGATGCTCCATGCCAGCAGTGGCCTGCCTGTGGGCGAAGATGGCCATGGGGTCGATCTGGATGGTGTTCAGGGCAAGCTGCGGCAGGAAGCACTGGATAGGGTGGCCGATCGCTTTGAAAACAACCTTGATGAAACCATACTGATTATCCGGAGCTGGCTGTCCGCCCCGGATCCGAAGAAGGGAGCATAGGCCATGTCCGAGACCGCAGCAGCCCCCGAGGCACGGCCGCCGGAAGCCCCTTCTCCCGTTGTGCATGATGAAACCAGACACCTGACCGGCAAGCAGCGTGTTGCCATTCTTCTGCTTGCTGCGGGGCGTGAGCGCGCGGTTAAGGTGCTCAAGCAGTTGCAGGAAGATGAAGTCCGCGATGTATCGGTCGCCATGGCCGGGCTGGGGCTGATCAGCGCCTCCGTGGTGGAGGAAGTGTGCGCGCAGTTCACCAAAAACTTCGAATCTTCCGAAGGGCTGGTGGGCACGTACGAAACTACCGAGGAACTGCTGCGCAAGGCGCTGTCGGGCGAACAGGTCGACAAGATCATGGAAGAAATCCGTGGTCCGGCCGGGCGCACCATGTGGGACAAGCTGGGCAATGTGCAGGAAATGGTTCTGGCCAACTACCTGCGCAACGAATACCCGCAGACCGCCGCTGTTATTCTCAGCCGCCTGCAACCCGCCCACGCGGCGCGTGTGCTGACCCTGCTGCCAGAAGACTACGCAACCGAAGTGATGATGCGTGTGCTGCACATGGAAACGGTGCAGCGCGAGGTGCTGGACAGCGTGGAGGCCACCTTGCGGTCCGAGTTTATTTCCTCCCTTGGGCGTTCGTCCAAGCGCGACAGTTACGAACTGCTGGCCGAAGTGTTCAACAACTTCGACCGCAAGACCGAAACGCGCCTTATGGCGTCCATGGACAAGCGCAACCACGCCGATATGGAAAAGGTCAAGGCGCTTATGTTCACCTTCGAGGACATCAAGCGTCTGCCGCACGAAGCCCTCATGCGTATTGTGGCGCAGGTGGACCGCGAAAAACTGCCGCTCGCCCTCAAAGGCGCGTCCGAAACCGTGCGCAAGATGTTCCTGCAATGCATGTCCAAGCGTGCAGGCAGCATTCTGCTCGAAGAAATTTCCGCCCTTGGCCCTGTGCGCGTGAAGGATGCTGATGCGGCACAGGTTGATATTGTGACCATCATCAAGAACATGGCCAATGCGGGTGAAATCGACCTGACCGAAAACGGCGGTAACGACGAGATCATTCCATAATGCTGGAGCGGGCACTCTTCCGGTCTGGTCTGTGCCGTATGGCGGATGGTGCCTCCTCTGGCGGGGGGGCGGATGCGCCTGTGCGCACATACCCACGGGTGATGGATCTGGAGGATTTTGGCCTCCCGGAAGTGGAACCCACCCCCGAAAAAGACCCGGAGGAGGAGGCCCCTCCCGAGCCACCTCCACCCGACCCCAACCTGCTCAGCATCACGCGTGACGAGCTGGCTGCCGTGCAGCAGCAGGCGCGGGACGAGGGCTACGCAGCCGGCGCTGCCGAAAAAGATGCGGAGCTACAGGCCTTTTACACCGGGTG
This sequence comes from Acetobacter sp. ESL1128, assembly GCF_058505085.1. Taxonomy (NCBI): domain Bacteria; kingdom Pseudomonadati; phylum Pseudomonadota; class Alphaproteobacteria; order Acetobacterales; family Acetobacteraceae; genus Acetobacter; species Acetobacter sp. ESL1128. The sequence goes on from NZ_CP196369.1 coordinate 257,448, forward strand.
CCTGGCCGAGCTGACCAATGCCTTCAAGGCGGAAAACGTCCGGCGGGACCAGGCATTGGCCAAGGCATCGCAGGTTTTTGTGGCAACGGTAATAGACATTGTACGGAGCCTGACGGCGCTGGATGGCACCGTACTGCAAGGCATGCAGCGCGACCTGCTGGCCGATGCCGCGAGCTTTGCCCGCGAGTGCGAGGGCGACGTAACCGTGCAGTGCAGCCCGGCCGATATACAGCGCCTGCAAGCTGCCTTACAGAATGAGGGCGGTGTGCAGGTCGAATCCATGTCCGACCTTACGCCGGGCATCATACGGATTTCCACGGCAGCCAATACCATTGTCATTGACCCAGTGCAGTGGCGCAAAAACATGGCTGAAAAAATAGTTGCCAGTGTAACGGCCCTTGCGCGCCAGCGCATGCAGCACAACACTGGGCAGGCATAAGCAGGCGGAGACAACCATGACAACAGAGAACACCGATATCGGGCTTGAGGATTTCGCCACCAGCGCGCCAGCGCCGGATGCCTCCGCCACGGCTGCCCCCGGTGCAGCCCCTGCTGCTGATGGCAAGGATGTGGACGACGTCCAGAAGGAAGCCGTTTACGATATTCCGGTCAAGATAACGGCCGTTATTGGTACGGCCACCATGCCGGTCAACCAGCTGCTGCGCCTTGGGCGTGGGGCCGTGGTCGAGCTGGACCGCAAGCTGGGCGAGGCTGTGGACATTTATGCCAACAACCGCCTGATCGCCCGTGGCGAAGTGGTGGTGGTGGACGATAACCATATTGGCGTGACCATGACGGAAATCCTGTCTTCCTCCGCGACCAACGGTTAAAATCCTTGCCTGCACCCGGTACAGCCGCCGCAAGCATTGCCCAGCCCGCTGCCGGGTTGGGGGCAGGGGCGTTTGTTGTGCCGGTTTTGACCTGCATTGTGGCGTTTGTACTTGTTATCGGGCTTATTTTTCTGGCCCGTTACGGGCTCAAGTTCATGGAGCCGTATCTGCTTAAAGGGCGGCAGACGCCCAATCTGGCGGTTATGGAAAGTGTGGCCGTGGACCAGCGCAGGCGGGTAAGCGTTATCCGTTACGGGCAGAAAAAAGGGCTGGTCCTGACCGGCGGCGGCAATGACGTGTTTATGGGCTGGGTAGATGATGGCAATGCCGTGCCCTCCCCCGCTCCCCCTTTGCCCGGCGGGCAGCCTGCGCCCGGTCCGGCCCCCCATATCTGATGCACAAGCGGAGCCCCAAGCCTTGACAGTTCCTGCCTTTACAAGACGTGGCGTGTGGTTTGCGAGCCTTGCGCTATGTACTCTGGCGGTAGGCGTGCTGGCAGGCATGCCGGTTGTGGCCCATGCCCAGTCCATAGCGCTGGATCTGGGCAAGGGTGGGGACCCGGGTACGACCAGTCGCATTATCCAGTTGACCGCCCTGCTGACGGTGCTTTCGCTTGCGCCCAGCCTGCTGGTTATGGTGACGGCTTTTACCCGTATTATTGTGGTGCTCTCGCTGCTGCGCGGGGCTATTGGCTCGCAGGGGACACCGCCCAACACGGTGCTGATCGGGCTTGCTCTGTTCCTCACCTTTTTTGTCATGCAGCCCACGTTCCAGCAGTCATGGGATCAGGGGATTGCCCCCATGATGGACGGACAGGTGGAGGAGATGGAAGGGCTGAAGGCGGCAGCCGAGCCTTTTCGCACGTTCATGCTCTCCCATGTCCGGTCGGCTGATCTGGCCACGTTTGAGCGTCTGGCCAACGTAACCCCCGCTGCAAACGTGGCAGATACGCCGTGGCGTGTGCTGATGCCCGCTTTTATGGTGGGTGAACTCAGCCGCGGGTTCGAGATGGGGTTCCTGCTGTACCTGCCGTTTCTGGTTATTGATATTGTCACATCCAGCGTGCTGATGAGCCTTGGGATGATGATGTTGCCACCTGCAACCATATCCCTGCCATTCAAGCTGATTTTCTTTGTGCTGGTTGACGGCTGGCAGATGGTGGCCGGGGGGCTTGTCCGCAGTTTTGGCGGCTGAGCAGGGGCGCTGCTCTGCCCCTGTGTTCCGGCACGGGTGGAGTCTGCCGGTTTTGTTTCCCCATAATAATAAATAGTCGCAAGTAGAGCGTTTGAGCCTTTAATATTGCAAGGTTTTTAGAAACCGCAATGCGGTTACAGGCTTGCTCATTGTCAAGAAAAAGCTATCATTTCTCGCAGGGCAGGCACCTGTTCCGTCCGGCTTTATGGCCGGAACGGAGGTGGTGGCCGCTATGGTATTGTTTTTAGGTATTTTATCTATCAGGAGCGCAAAGCCGATTGTCTGCGGATCATACGATCTTCTGTAAAGACATCTAGTCACGAACGCGGTATGAAGACCCTTGCTTGTCTGGTCCGTGTGTCTGGATGAGAACAGATTATCTGCTTTTTATCTCAAGGGGCGTCCACTGGCGTTTCCTGGTTTTTGTAAATGTGCAAGGGGGGCCATTAAGGCCACGGCTGGCTGGCGTTTTTTCCATGTGCGGGAAGAATGGTCAGGAGTTGCCGCGCAAGGTGCCCCAATAATATGAAGGAAGTTGCACTGATATGCTGCAATGGCTGAACAAGGACGCTCCGTTCCGCGAGAAGATTCGGGTTGTTATGCTGTGTCTGGAAGCATACTTCATGTTCCAGATCATTGTGGAGACAGTTGGCTTTTTCTGGCACGCGCCAGCGCATTACACGTATATCATCAACATGGCGGCTCTTGTTTTCGGGCAGCTGGTTGTTCTGCAGATCTGGCGGTGGTTCACAAGCCTGATCACCGAGCCGGTTGAAAAACTGGCCACGATGGGCGAAGAACTCGGCGACGGTGTCGCCCACAACAACATTCCCTTCCTCAAAAACAAAGACTGCGTTGGCCGCCTTGCCCGCATTATGGCGCGCTTCTCCCGTATGGTGGAAGAGCAGGCCACAGCCCGCCAGCGGCAGGAAAAAATGGCGTCCGAAATTCAGGGCGCCCTGACCGGCAGCCAGGAACGCGACAAGCACACCCATCTGGTTATCGAGCGTCTGGGTCAGGCTCTGGCCGACATGGCGCAAGGTGACCTGCGCGCACGCATTGAAGACCCGATTTTTGATGGCGAGTTCGCTCCCCTGCGTGATGCGTTCAACCATTCCGCTTCCCGCCTGAACGAAGCGCTGAGTGCCGTTGCCTCCAACTCGGACCTGATCTCCACCGGTGCGGCAGAAATTTCCACCGCGTCGGACGATCTTGCCAAACGGACAGAAAAGCAGGCCGCCAACCTTGGGCAGGCCGCCTCCTCCGTGCGGACCATTACCGAAGGTGTGCAGAGCAACGCCAAAGCCTGTGCCGATGCCAATGCCGAAAGCCAGCAGGCGCTGGAAAAGGTCAAGGCCGCAACAACGGTCATGACCGAAACCACCAAGGCCATGGACGGGATCAAAAGCTCCTCCGATGCGATTGGTGAAATTATTTCGGTCATAGACGGCATTGCCTTCCAGACCAACGTGCTGGCCCTGAACGCAGGCGTGGAAGCCGCCCGTGCGGGTGAAGCCGGGCGCGGGTTTGCCGTGGTTGCGCAGGAAGTGCGCTCGCTGGCCGAACAGTCCGCCACATCCGCCAGCGAGATTAAGCGTCTGATCTCCGTTGCTGCCGAGCAGGTGGCCAAGGGTGTGGATCTGGTGCAGCAGACCGGGCGTTACCTGAGCGACTTTGCCGGCAGCACCCAGAACATTGCCATCCGTGTTGAGGAAATTTCCTCCTCCACACAGGATCAGGCCCAGCGCCTGTCCGAAGTAACCGCCTCCATTGGCGGCATGGATCAGGTGACCCAGCAGAACGCCGCCATGGTGGAAGAAACCACGGCAGCCAGCCACAACCTGACCGCCGAAACCCGGACACTGGCAGCAACCCTCAGCCGCTTTAAAATGGATACGTCCGGTGTGCGCGCAAGCCGCCCGTCCCGTCCGGCCCTTGCTGCGCCGCGCTCTGCCGCCCCCCGGCCCAAACCCGCGAGCCCGGCCCGTGTGGCGGCTCCGGCGCCTCAGGCCCCGGCTGCTCCCGCGCTGTCCATGCCCACCACATCTTCCGATGCAGGCTGGGAAGAATTTTAATGGCCATTATTCCAGCATGTCAGGGGCCGCTCGGCCCCTGCCTGTGCGGCTGACAAGGGAGCGGACCGTTGGCTAGTGTGACCTTACCTGAACGTCTGGACACCTCTGCGGCGTTTGCCCTGAAGAGTGAGATCGAACAGGCTGTTAAAAATGCGGGAGGCGAGCAGGTTTCTCTGGATGCCTCTGGCGTGACGTACCTCGGAGGTCTGTGCTTGCAGGTTCTCCTCGCCAGCAGATGCCCCCTTGTGGCGCCTTCGGAGCCAGTCGTGGAGGCGTACGGCCTTTTTGGCGTAAGTGCGTATCTGACTGAGCCGCTGGCGCCATTGAAGGAGTAATGAGGACTATGGTGGAAAAAGTGGGCATTCGTGTCCTGACAGTTGATGACTCGCGCACCATGCAGGGTATGCTCCGCAAAGCCCTGGAAGGGGCGGGGTACGACGTTATTCAGGGTGGGGATGGCGTGGAAGGGCTGGAAGTCCTTCAGGCTGCTGACCCCACGCCCAATGCGATCATTACGGATATTAACATGCCCCGCATGGATGGCTTTGAGTTTATCGAGGCAGTCCGGGCGCTGGAGCAGTACAAACATCTGCCAATGATCGTTCTGACAACGGAAAGCGATCCCGAGAAAAAAGCCCGTGCCCGTGCCGTTGGCGCGACAGGGTGGATTGTCAAACCGTTCAGCACAGACAGCCTTGTGGCGGCTATCCGCCGGGTGACCGCCTGAAGGAGAGAGACCAGCATGAGTGGTGACATGGACGATATCCTTCTGGTTTTTTTCCAGGAGTGTGAAGAGCAGCTTCAGGAACTGGAGCGTGGTCTGTCGGCCCTTTCGGATGGTGAATCCGGGAAGGAGACAATCAACGCCGTTTTTCGTGCCGTGCATTCGGTCAAGGGTGGGGCCGCGTCGTTCGGTCTGGAAAACCTTGTCCGCTTTGCGCATGTGTTCGAAAGTTCCCTTGACGGCCTGCGCTCCGGCCGTGTTGCCCCAACGCCAGAGATCGTCAAAACCTTTCTCAAGGCCATGGACGTTCTGAGCGATCTGGTTGCCGAGGCTCAGGGTGGCGCCACGGTTGATACTGCCCGCATAGACGAAAGCCGCGCTGAACTTCAGGCCATTATTGGCGAAGGCAGCGGCACTGCAGGGCAGAAGGAAGAAGAAACCGTCCCGGCTGATTTTACGCCTGTTCCGGTGGATTTTGAGCCGGTCATGGCCGATTTTGACTTCGGCGATTTTGGCTTTGAGGAAGAAGCTCCGGCAGAAGCGGCATCGCTTGTCGTGACCTTCAGCCCCCATACTGCCATGTATGACCGTGGGGATGACGCGCGTAACCTGCTGATCGGTCTGGCCGATGTGGCCGTGGCCCACGGTGGGGCTAGCACGGTCACCTGCGAAACCGCAGCCCTGCCTGCGCTGGGTGCTCTGGAAACCGAAAAATCCTACCTGTCATGGCGTGTGGTTCTGCCCGCCGCCGTGCCGGAGGAAAGCGTGCACACGGTCTTCGACTGGGTGAGCGATGTGTGTGATGTCACCATCACGCGCGACGGTGGCCCCGGCCCCAGCGGCGGGGAACAGCCTGCCGAGGAACAGGCCGCCCCGGCCGAGCCCGAACAGCCCGCTCCCGTGGCAGAAGCCCCCGCACCGGCCCCTGTGGCGGCCAGCCCTGCGCCCAGCACGGTTGCGGAAAAAATTATGGCGGAAATGCCGCCCGCGCCAACCCCCGCCGCTACGGCGCCTATTGCCGCTGGCAATGCTGCGGCCACACGCCGCCCGGTAGAACAGGCGACCATCCGCGTGGACCTGCACCGCGTGGACGACCTGATGGACCTTGTGGGCGAACTGGTGATTGCACAGGCCGCTCTGGAATCCATTGGCCAGCGTGAAGACGATGCCCAGCAGGAAATGATCAAGCGCATCGCCAGCATGAAGGCCCTGACACGAGATATTCAGGATGCCGTCATGGCCGTGCGGGCCCAGCCTGTGCGCAGCGTGTTCCAGCGCATGCAGCGCGTGGTGCGCGAGGCCTGCTCCATGACCAGCAAGGACGTGGTGCTGACGCTGGAGGGTGAGGACACGGAAGTGGACCGCACTCTGGTTGAAAAACTGTCCGACCCGCTGACCCACATGCTGCGTAACGCCGTGGACCACGGGATTGAAAGTGCCGAGGCCCGGATTGCCGCTGGCAAATCCCCCACGGGGCAGATCCTGCTTTCTGCCGGGCATCGCTCTGGCCGTATTCTCATCACCATCAAGGATGATGGGGGCGGGATCAACCGCGAGCGCGTTCTGGCCACTGCGGTCAAGCGCGGTATTATTGCCCCCGATGCCGTGCTGACGGATGATGAGATCAATAACCTGATCTTTGCTCCGGGCTTTTCCACAGCCGCGACCGTGTCCGATCTTTCGGGCCGTGGGGTGGGGATGGACGTGGTCAAGCAGGCCATTCTGGGCCTTGGCGGGCGTGTGACAATCAGCAGTGTGGAAGGGCAGGGTACAACCTTCTGCCTGAGCCTGCCGCTCACACTGGCCGTGCTTGATGGCATGCTGATTGTTGCGGCCGGGTCCACCATGGTTGTTCCCGTGTCCTCCGTGGTGGAAACCATGATGGTCAACCACAAGGATATTTACATGCTGCCCGATGGCGCCAATGTGGTGTCTATCCGCGGGGCATGTATGCCGCTTATTCCGCTTGCCTCCGAGCTGGGGCTTGGCGGCGGCGGCACGGCCAGCCTGTCCGAGGAGGACGTGATCCTGGTTGTGGAAAACGAGTCCGGCGCACGCGCGGCCCTGATTGTGGAAGATATTCGCGATCAGGCACAGGTGGTGATCAAGAGCATCGAGAAAAACTACCGGCAGATGGCCGGTGTTTCCGCTGCCACCATTCTGGGCGATGGGAGCGTCTCCCTTATTCTGGATGTTCCCGCACTGGTTGCGAATGCTCTGGGGCGGATTGACACACGACCGTCGGATGTTCGCACAGGGCTTGCGGCATAAAACCCAACACCACATCAGCCGATCTGTATTTGAGTAGGAAAATGGATATGACGGACGAAGCCGGCGCGGACGCCAAACTTGTCAAGATGATCGTGTTTGCGGTGGGTGATCAGGAATATTGTATTCCTATCCTGAGCGTGCGCGAAATTCGTGGGTTTGAAAAAACAACAGCCCTGCCGTTTGCCCCGCATTATGTGTGCGGTGCAATCAACCTGCGCGGCATTATCCTGACCGTGATCGACCTTGCGGTGTACCTGAACGTGGAACCGCAGCCCGACAACCCGCGCCGCGTGGTGATTATTGTGGAATCCCGCAATGGCACCGTGTGTGGCCTGCTGGTGGACCGGGTGATCGACATGGCTGACGTTAATCTGGCCGATATTCAGGCCGTGGCGGAGGAAGATAGCAGCCTGAGCGGTCTGGTCATGATTGCGGACCGCATGATTGGCGTGCTCCGGCTGGAAGTTGTGGTCGGCCAGCTGGTAGGCGGGATGACGTCCTGATGGTTGACGCGCGTTCTACTGCCGAACCGGAGTATACGGACGCCGACTTCCAGATGGTGCGGCGGATCGCCAAGCAGGAAGCCGGGATTTTTATACCCGATTCCAAAAGTACGCTGGTGTATTCACGCGTTTCCCGCCGTGTGCGCGAAAGCGGGATGGAGAGCTTCCACGCTTACCTTAACTATGTGCAAAGCCCCTCTGGTCGGGCGGAAATGGAAAAGCTGGTTTGTGCGTTAACAACCAACGTCACCAGCTTTTTCCGTGAGCGGCCGCATTTTGTGCATATGGAGCAGAATGTCATGCCAGCACTTGCAGCCAAGCTGCGTAGTGGCGGGCGTGGGCGCATATGGTCTGCCGCATGTTCCACTGGCCCGGAGCCGTGGAGCATTGCCATGTCTGTTCTGTCGGCTTTTCCAGAGGCCGCATCGTATGACATGCGTATTCTGGCAACGGACATCAATTCCAACGTGGTGGCGCAGGCCGCTGCGGGAACCTACGTTGCCAGCGAGACGGATGGGATTTCCACGACCCAGAAAAACCAGTTCATGCAGGCCGATGACCGGGGAAACCTGACCTTTGTCGGCAATATCCGCTCGCTTCCGGTGTTCAAGGTGCTCAACCTGAATGCCGACTGGCCGATGCGGGGGCAGTTTTCGGTTATTTTCTGCCGGAACGTCGTGATTTATTTTGATGAACCCACGCGGGAGCGCCTGTGGGGCCGTCTGGCCGACAAGCTGGAAAGCGGTGGGTTCCTGTATGTTGGTCATTCCGAAAAAGTGGCCAATCCCCGCCAGTGCGGCCTGGAGCAGGTGGCTCCGACCATTTACCGGAAAGCAAGCTGATTAATGGCCCAGCCAGTAAAAGTTCTGATTGTTGATGATTCACGCACGATCCGCGCGCTGATCAAGCGTTCCTTTGCACAGAACCCTGATATTGAAGTCTGTGGTGAAGCGGCAAACCCGCTGGAAGCCCGCGACCTGATTATTAAAGACCAGCCGGACGTGATTACCCTGGACGTGGAAATGCCGGGGATGAATGGCCTGCAGTTTCTGGAAAAAATCATGCGGATGCGCCCCATCCCCGTTGTCATGGTGTCCAGCCTGACAGCCAAGGGAGCGGATACAGCCATTACGGCGCTCCAGATGGGGGCGTTTGACTGCTACCCGAAACACAACGTGGCTCCGGGGGAAGATGCATTTGCAGGCCTTGGGCGGCTGGTTGTGCTGGCGGCCCGCTCTCAGCCGGTTTCACGCATTCAGCGGCGCACGCCTTCGGCCCCGGTCAGCCACGCGCAGACCACGTGGGGCAACTCGGTGGACCTTGTGGCCATTGGCTCATCCACCGGTGGGGTAGAAGCGCTGGAAGAAGTGCTTTCGGGGTTCCCGCAAAAGAGCCCGCCGGTTGTTATCTGCCAGCATATGCCCCCGCTGTTTACGGCCAGCTTTGCAAACCGGCTTAACCAGTCCATGCCCGCGCTCTCCATTGCCGAGGCGCAGGACGGAGAGGTGCTGCAACCCGGCATGGTCCGGATTGCCCCCGGCGGGGACCGGCACCTTGTGATCGATAACAGCGGCGGCAAATACATAACGCGGCTGATCAGCGGTGCACCCGTTAGCGGGCACTGCCCGTCGGTGGATGTGCTGTTCAAGTCTGTTGCCAAACATGCCGGGCGCAATGCGCTGGGGATCATCCTGACCGGCATGGGGCGGGATGGGGCCGAAGGGCTGCTGAACATGCGGCAGGCCGGGGCCTATACAATCGCGCAGGACAAAACGTCCGCAGTTGTTTATGGAATGCCACGGGTTGCGGCGGAAATTGGCGCGGCCTGTCAGGTTGTGCCATTGCGCCAGATCAGCTCTGCCGCCATGGCCATTCACGCGCGCTAACTTCAAAAAGGGCGGCACTTAACCGCCCTGTTTATCCGCTGCCGGTCTTTGATGGCTGGAATTGAGACTAGGAATAAGGGGGAGACAAATGCCTGCCGCTTCACAAATCAAGGCCCTGATCGTAGATGACCAGGCCTCTATCCGTCAGGTTCTGGCTAACAGCATGGCCGAAATCGGCTTTACCAACATTGCCCAGCGCAAGGATGGTAAGGAAGCTTTGGAATATCTGGACCAGAACCCCACGCATCTGGTGATTTCCGACTTTAACATGCCGGTTATGGATGGCCTGGCCCTGCTGCGCGCCGTGCGGAGCAACCCGAAAATCCAGAAAGTGGCGTTCATCATCCTGACCGGCGAGGCCAGCAAGGATCTGGTGCAGGAAGCGGTCAAGGCTGGTGTTAACAACTTCCTTGCCAAACCTTACACCGTAGCCAAGCTGCGTGAGGTTCTGGAAAAGGTGTTCGGGCCTATCAAGTGAACGACCACTCCGTAGTTAAAACGGTTATTCAGGGAGAAGTGGAAATTTCTGGCGATCCGTCAGTGGTTTTTGCAACACTGCTTGGCTCCTGTGTTTCGGTCTGCATGTTTGACCCGCTTGCACGTGTTGGTGGCATTAATCATTTTTTGCTGCCAGAGGGGGGAGCGAGTGAATCCGGCACCGCCATGCGGTTTGGCGTGAACTCCATGGAAATGCTGGTCAACGGTCTGCTCAAGGCCGGGGGGCAGCGTAGCCGGCTGGTGTGCAAGGTTTTTGGCGGTGCGGCCGTAGTGCCTAGTCTGGGCCGCATCGGGCAGGAAAATATTCGTTTTGTAACCCATTATCTGGTGGATGAAGGTATCCGCTGCGTGTCCCAGAGCTTGGGCGGCACATTGGCCCGGCGTATTCGGTTCTGGCCAACAACGGGCCGTGCACAGCAGAATCTGGTGCAGGACGTGCAGGGTATTGGCAAGCAGGAAGTCGCCTACAGCCGGCGTGAGGCTGAAGCAGAGCGGAAATGGGCTAGAGAAGCCAGTTCCGAGGTCGAGCTGTTTTAAAAGCCGGGCCGGAGAGGATGAAGAACATGGATGTGGTGCCCCCTTTGCCCCATGGTGCAGCCGGGACCGAACGCAGTATGCGCGATGTGATGGACCATCTGGTAGAACTGCTGGATGAGACTTATCAGGATTTTACGGGTGTGCAGCGCGTGGTAGGCGAAAACATGGCCGCCGCCCCGCTGAGTGATGCGGATGTGCAGGCCCTGCAACGGCTGGATTCCGCCACACAAACGGTAGAGGCCGTCTCCACCGTGCTCAAAAATCTGGTGGCCTCTTACGGGCAGACCGAAACACAGCCGCTGGATGTTGGTGTTCTGAGCCAGGGCGTTAAGCTCTGCCATGTTATTCAGGTGCTCCGCCACGGTGTGCAGGCGGAAACGGACAGCCACTCGGGCGAAGTGGACCTGTTTTAACGCCCATACTGCCCGTGCTGGCGTAAGCCCTGCTTACGCCACGTAGCGGGTTGTGCGGTTTATGCCCCGGCTTGTGGGGCGTGTGCACGGCCAAGGAGCCGCGCACGGGCCAGCCCCCACCCGACCATTAAAAAGACCCACCCTGCTGTGCGTTCCGTAAACAGGGAACTGGTCGAAGCAAGCGGCCAGAACAGCATGCATACCGTAATAAAAAGCATGGCCTGCATAAGGTCCCGGCTCGCAAGGGCTGCCAGCAGCAGTTTTTTCAACCACAGCAGCACCACACATACAAACAGGAACAGCCCGGAAAGCCCCGCTGTGGTGGCGATTTCCAGATAGGTGTTGTGTGGATGAATGGTGCACCCCGCGCCTATGTCCTGCCCGGCAACCATGTGAGCAAATTGCGGGATCCCGTATACATAGGTTGTCTCGCCGCAATGGGCCCGAAAACCGTTATACCCCAGCCCCAGCAACGGGTGTGCATGAACCATGTTGAGCGCACGAATATAAAGCTGGCCGTAGGGGGACTGCGAAAAATGCCCGAGCTGCTCAAAAAAACGCAGAACCAGCTTGTCGTAGGACGGAGGGGAGATAAACGGCAGAAGGGCCAGCGCCACAAAACCGGATAGCGTTGCCAGCAGCACCATGACCCGTGTGGTTTTAATGAGCATGGCGCACAGGAAAAATCCAAAAAACACCAGCAGTGCAGGCATTCTTTGCCCGATCATGACCATGGTCAGCAGCAAAAAGGACATAAGGGCAAGCCCTGCCAGCTTCTGGGCCAGTTCCTTTTTCTGCACCATACGCATGGGGTAGATCATCAAGCCGGGAAACATGATGATGGCGAGCGGTGGCCCGGCCCGTGGCTTAAAAAACGGCCCTGTAAGAGCGCCATCCTGCCAGCGCGGGTAGCCCCACGGGTTCACCCCGACCAGATACTGCTCCCAGCACAGGCAGATAATCCATACCCCGGCCAGTGTTACGCACAGGCCCAGTAATTGCTGTTTTTGCGTGCTGTCCAGTAGCCATTCTTCCAGCGCTTTGGCAAAAACAAAATAACGCAGGAGCGCTATGGCCTCCAGAACGGCATGTGTGGACCCGTTGATTGCGGAGGAGGCAACAATAACCCCCCACAGGCCCAGAGCGTAAGGGAACCACCCACGCAGGAGGCAGCGGTAATGTTTTTCAAAAATGCAGTATAGCAAAAAGCTTATTGCAATAAACAGGATGCTCAGATCCGCTATGGCGCGGCCGCGTAATTGAAAAAAGGGAAGTAAAACACAGAGCACCAGAGAGATTTTTTTTAAATACAGATCACAGGACGTAAGGATTTTTTTTAAGGTCATGCCGGGGCTCTCCAATTGCGCCGGATATTAAAAGACTCTGTGCGCAAAAGCCATTCTTAAACCACCTGCAAGGAGCGCCGGTGTATGGGGGAGCAGGTGTGGTGGCCTGATGATGAAGGATTGTAAAAGAGGCAGGAACGATCAGGATTTTTCTAGGAAGGTTCCGCCGCCCATGCAGCTATTGCGCCTGCGTGCCTGCGTGCCTGCGTGCCTGCGTAAGGGGGATGGGCTGCGGGTGTGCGGAAAAACCTGTTGTGGCTGGCTACGGTTTTGCCTGCAAACGGCCCGGAGTTGCACAGGCAGGGGAGGCGGAGCGGGGAGGCCACACAGTATGCAGCAGCCTGTGCCCGGTGGTTCTGCCCCGTGGTCTACCCTCCGGTGTTCAGGAGGGCAGGGTGAGCAGGCGGTTTGCCAGAATGGGGGCGTTAAGGGGCACCAGCCCCCCCACAATGCTGGAGGAGCAGCTGCCGTAGGTCAGGGTTAAGCCACAGGCGGCGGCGGCAATAATGCCCCCCACCCGGCCAGCCTGATCCATTTTGCTGGCAACCATGGTGGTGGCACCCTGCTGGGCAAAGGCGTAGCCAATATCGGCCGATTCCTCGGCATCCAGCCCGGCAGGCAATACCAGGCTGAGCGTTGCGCCAACGCGTTCGACCATCTGCATCATTCTGCCCATGCTGACGGGGGAATAGACGCAAATGCCCGGAAGATCGACCAGAATAGGCTGCCCCGGCTCCTTGTGGAGCACGGCATCGGCCAGTATTTCGGGCGAGTTACCCTGAATGATGGGAATATTATACGGCTGGAGCAGGGCCGAGAGCTTGGCAAAGCTGCCCGCTGTATGGTCGCACGCAATAATCAGCGGCGGCGGGCGGTCCTTGTGCTCTTCGGCCAGAATGTAGCGTGCGGCCAGCTTGGCCAGCACCAGTGTTTTGCCCGACCCCGATGCCCCGCCAAAGGCAAGGGGGGTCTGTGTGGCATCGGGCAGGGTGCCAAAGGAGAGCACATTGCTCAGCCCGTCGGCCAGTGTTTTGCCGGCAAGAGCCTGAATGAGTGGCTGCGGCACGGAATGCCAGCGCAGAATGTCCTCTACCGTCAGGTGGCTGACCGGCAGGGCCACGCCATTGGTCGCGGTTGTGCTGTCATCCGTGGCCTGTTCCGGCACGGCTGATTCCTCCCGCGTGTTTCCCTGACGGCGCTCCGCAACCTTCTGGCTTGCGGTGTCGGAGGGACTATCCTGCATATTCTACTCCCATGGTGCGGTCTTCTGGCGGACTGTCACGATATGGTCGCAACCGTCTTGATCCGGGCACGTGGGTATATCTCAGCTTGTGACAGAACGGAAATGGAAGGACGTACCCGTTCGACAATGGCGTGCATGGAATCTCTTACAGGGGAGGCGACAACAATAACCGGAATTTCGCCGTTTGTGGAAAGGGCGTTAAATGTATCGCGCAGTTTTCCCACAAAAACATTGAGCATGGAAGGCGGCATGGCCAGCTTACGGTCTTCTGCCGGGCCGGTAATATGCGCCATAAAATCCGATTCCCATTTGGGGGAAAGGGTTACAATGGGAATATACCCCCCCGGTCCGACCAGCGCGTTGCAGATCTGGCGGGACAGGCGCATGCGCACATGGTTGGCCAGCGGACCAATGCCGCGCAGGCCCATGCCGCAGGCTTCCTGAATGCTTTCCAGAATGGTGGGCAGGTCACGGATGGAAACACGCTCGGCCAGCAGGGCCTGCAACACGCGCTGCACGGTGCTGAGCGGCACCTGCGAGGGAATAAGGTCGTTGACCAGCTTCTGCTGTTCACGCGGCATGTCGTCCAGCAGGGCCTGTGTGGCCACATAGGTCAGCAGGTCTGGCAGGTTGCTGCGCACCATCTCGCTCAGATGGGTGACAATCACGCTCGCCGGGTCCACCACGGTGCAGTTCATGGCCATGGCTTTGGTCTTTTGCGCAGGGTCTATCCACACTGCGGGCAGGCCAAAGGCGGGTTCGGTTGTTTTTTCGCCCGCCACGGGAGGGGCGCCACCAGATGGGGTCATGGCCAGCAGCTTGTGGGGCCGGACCTCGCCCGAGGCGATCTCGATCTCCTTGAGCTTGATGACGTATTTTTCCGATGGCAGGTGGATGTTGTCCTGAATGCGCACAGGCGGGGTGACAAAGCCCATTTCGGTCGCAACCGAGCGGCGCAGCGCCTTGATCTGCTCGGCAAGCTGGGGGGTGTCGCCCCCTGTCAGGGGCAGCAGGCCAAAGCCCAGCTCAAGGCGGAGCAGGTCGAGCTTGAGAATGTCGGAAATGGGGGTGGCGGCAGCCTGTGGGGCAATTTCGGTTACGTCCCCATCGCTGTCGGCGGCGGGGGCGCGGCTGCGCAGCCAGGCACCCGTGCCAGCCGCCACTGCAATGGCCAGAAAGGGGAAGGCGGGCAGGCCGGGCATAAGGGCAAACAGGGCAGACAGCGCGGCCGCCACACCAAGCGGCTTGGCGTTGCCACTGAGCTGGCGGGCCAGAATAACGTCCGCCGTGCCATCCGTGCCGCCTTTGGTCACCACAATACCGGCGGCGGTGGAGACCAGCAGCGCCGGAATCTGGGAGACAAGGCCATCACCCACGGTCAGCATGGTAAAGGTGCTTGCGGCTTCGCTCAGCGGCATGCCGTGGCGGAGCACACCAATGGTCAGCCCCCCCACAATGTTGATGGCGGTGATGATGATGCTGGCAATGGCATCCCCGCGCACAAACTTGGCGGCACCATCCATGGAGCCGTAAAACGCGCTTTCTTCCTCCAGCTCCTTGCGCTTGGCACGGGCGGAGCGCTCGTTGATCGCGCCGGAGGCCAGATCCGCGTCAATGGCCATCTGCTTGCCGGGAATGGAGTCGAGGAAGAAGCGGGCCGCCACTTCCGCAATACGCCCGGACCCTTTGGTAATGACCATGAAGTTCACGACCAGCAGGATACAGAAGATGATCCCCCCGATCACCACATCCCCGCCCATAAGGAACCCGCCAAAGGCCGCCACAACATGGCCAGCGGCATAGGGGCCTTCGCTGCCATGGCTGAGGATCAGGCGCGTGGTCGCAATTTCCAGCGAGAGGCGCAAAAGGGTGGTGAGCAGCAAAAGGGTGGGGAAGGAGGTAAAATCCAGCGGGCGTTCAAGGAACAGCGCCACCATTAGCACCAGCACCGAGGAGGTGATGGAGATGGACAACCCCATATCCAGAATAAAGGTGGGCAGCGGCAGGATAAGGATGGACAGCAAAAGCACCACGCCCAGTGCCAGCCCGATATCGGTCCCCGGAACGGCGGCACGCCAGGGCAGGGCTTTCCACCCGCCATTGCGCAGGGTGCCTGCCGCATGGGTCAGCAGGCGCGAGCCCGATGCAAACCTCAGGCGCGCGGCTGCGGTCTTGTCCGCCAGTTTACCTGCGGCGGCTTTTTTGACCGAGTTGCCATCGGCAGTATCCAAGAACCACGTTTCCTTTTGTGTTTCGGGCAGCACGGCCTGCGGCGGAGTGTGTAACGGTCCATCCTGCTGCGCACCTGAACCGGACAGCGCCCTGCAAAGCCATGCCTGTGCCCTGCCATTACAGTTATCATCAAGTGTAATTCAAGGCCAGAAAATGGTTCTGCCCGTACGGCCCCGTCCACCATGGGTATTGCGGCGGGTTGGGTATGGTTAAGTCGGGGCGGTATGGTAAGATCGCCAACCATGACCACAGGATGCAGATAAGGCGACATGAAAGCGACTTGGGAACCTGAAAAAGCCAATATGCAAAAGCTGGTGGCCCGCAAAGACGCCGTTTTGCAAAATCCCACGCCCATGAGTGTCGGCCAGCTCTGCGAGGAGCTGTGCCGGGCCGAACTGGCGGGGGAGGCGGTTAAACTGTCGCTGGAAATGGTGCGGCGTGAGCCCGATAACGTGGCTTATCTGCTGGTTGCCGCCTTTGTGCTGAGCACCCATGTTTTCCGTTACGATATTGCCGTGGCGCTGCTGCGCAAGGCCATGCTGCTTGAGCCTGATAACCCCGCCATCAAGATCATGCTCGCGCAGGCCCTGATCGTGAACGGGGACCTCGCGGGTGGCACGGCGCTGTTTTCGGATATCATCAAGCTCTATCCCAGCCAGCGCGTGGCAGCCACGGTGCAGATTGCGCAGGTTTTCCTGCGCATGGGCTACCCGATGGAAGCGTTGAACATCCTTTTGTTTGCCGTGCAGCAGGAGCCGGGGCAACCCGCACTGTATAATGCCGTGGGGTGTGCGCTGGGCTGCCTCAACCGCGCGGGGGAAGCCCTGCCATGGTACGAGCAGGCCCTGCGTCTGGCCCCGCATGATGAGGGCATCCAGCTTGGTGCGGCCATTGCCACGCTCAAGGCAGGCCATTACGCCAAGGGGTGGGAACTGTTTGCCCAGCGCGCTCATAAGCTGACATCGGTTACAAAATGGTTTGCCCAGTTCCCCCGCCTGCAACCCGATAACGATGTGGCGGGCAAAACAGTTGTGCTGTTTCAGGAACAGGGGCTGGGTGATACGCTCCAGTTCATCCGCTTTGCCCCGGCTCTGGTCGCGCGCGGCGCACGGGTGACTGTGGCTGTGGGGAGCGCCCTTGTGCGGCTGATCAGCCAGTCCTACCCGGACCTGATCGTGCGTGACGCGGTGCAGTTCGGGCTGGATGAGCGGTATGATTACGCCCTGCCCATCCCCAACCTGCCCTATGTTACCCGGATGCAGAGCACGGCGGATATTCCCGATACAATGCCCTACCTGCGCGCGGACCCGCAGGACGTGGCGCGCTTTGCCGCCCTGCTGCCAGCAGCCGGGCCGCGTATTGGTCTGGTCTGGTCGGGGGACAGGCGGACATCCGCGCAGGATGTCATGGCCAACCAGCTCCGGTCCAGCACGCTGCCCGTTATGGCAGGCGCCCTGACCCCGGTGAATGCAACGCTGGTCAGCCTCCAGCTTGGCAGCCCGCGGGAGGATATGGCGGAATGGCATGGCCAGCCGGTCTGTGACCTGATGGACAGCGTAACGGACATGGCCGATACCGCCGCGATCATAGCCAGTCTGGACCTTGTAATTTCGGTTGATACGTCTGTCCTGCATCTGGCGGGCGCACTGGGCAAGCCGGTGTGGCTGCTCAGCCGGTGGGATGCCTGCTGGCGGTGGCTGGATAGTGGGGAAACCACGGCATGGTACCCCACCATGCGTATTTTCCGCCCGCAGGAGCGCTCCTTTGCTCCCGTGCTGCGCCAGATGGGTGAGGCCCTGCAAATATGGGTGGCCACATGGCACGCCACCCACCTCACGCCCTAGACGCACTGGCGACACCCGTGGAGAAAACAAAGGACCAGCCAATGGAACAGCCAGCACAAGCCCCCGCCATAAGGTTGCCCAAAGGCATGACCGTGGAAGGGCTGTGGGAGGCCAGACAGGCCCTGTTGCAGAACCCCACCCCCGAAGGGCTTAAAAGTCTGGCAACGCTGATCTTTGATGTGCAGCAGTATGTTGCGGGCGAACGCCTTGTGCTGGACGTTATTGCCGCGCATCAGGACAACCTGCCCCTGCTGCTGGCCGCAGCCGATGTGCTGGCCACCTACACCATGCGCTACGATATTATTGTGGCCATTCTGGGCAAGGTGCTGATTGCGCTGCCCCATATGGCCCAGCTCAAGGTCTTTTTAGCCACGGCGCTGGTCACCAAGGGGGACGTTGCCGCCGGTCTGCGCATTTTTGCCGAGATCATGCAGCAGCACCCAGAACTGCATCAGGATGCATGCGAGCATCTGGTGGTGGCCCTGCTGGATGCGGGCTACGCGCAGGAAGGGTTTATGGTGCTGGATGCGTGGTTCAGGGATAAAAAACCGGTCACGACCGCGCTGCTCAACAATATGGGCTGTGTGCTGCAACGCCTGAACCGGTCGGAAGAAGCGCTGGGCTGGTACAGAAAAGCGCTGGAAGCCGACCCCCATAATGCCAGCACGGGCATGGGGTATGCGGTGGCCCTGTTCAAAACCGGGCATTTTAAAGAAGGCGCACCCTATTACTTTGCCCGCGCCGGGCTGGTGCAGGATACGGTCAGTTGGTACCTGTCCCTGCCACGCCTGCAAAAAGGGGACCCCCTGCAGGGCAGAAACCTGATTTTCTATCAGGAGCAGGGGCTGGGCGATACGCTCCAGTTCATCCGTTACCTGCCCATGGTTGTGGCGCAGGGGGCGCGGGTTACGCTGGTGGTGCCCGCAACACTTACCCGCCTGCTCAGCCTTGCCTTCCCGCAGGTCCGGGTGGTGACGGAGCAGGCTTTTGCTCCGCAGGATGGGTATGATGCCATTCTGCCCATTCCCGACCTGCCCTTTGTCATGGGGCTGGAAACACTGGCCGATATTCCTGCTCAGGTGCCTTATCTGGGCACTGTGCCGGCCGATTGTGCGCGTCTGGCGGAACTGCTGCCTGCGCGGCGGCCCCGTATTGGCCTTGTGTGGTCCGGAGGGCGGCGCACAAAAGCCATGGATGTGCTAACCGACCAGCGCCGCTCCACAACAGCGGGGCAGATGCTGGCCGCCATTACCCCGGTGGACGCCACACTGGTCAACCTCCAGCTTGGCCCCCGCCGGGAGGACCTTGCTACCTGGCACGGCCAGCCGGTGTGCGACATTATGGACCATGCGCACGACATGGCCGACACCGCCGCCCTGATTGAAAATCTGGACCTTGTGATTTCGGTCGATACATCGGTCGTGCATCTGGCGGGTGCGCTGGGCAAACCGGTGTGGCTGCTCAGCCGGTGGGATGGATGCTGGCGGTGGGGAGATACGGGGGAAACTTCCCCCTGGTACCCCACCATGCGTATTTTTCGCGCGCAGGAACGCACGCTTGGCCCGGTGCTGGAGCAGATGGGGGCGGCCCTGCGCACATGGGCTGCAACATGGCAGCCGGGCAAGGGCGCGCTGGACTAGGTCGGTCATCTCAGGTTTGGTTTTGTATGAAGCCGTTTGAGTGTGGCACTCTGGCGCGCAACGGATCGGCCCTTATCCACAGCGCGCGGGCTGGTGCAGGCATGTGCTGGATGCGTGCAGACTGCCCGTTAAGGGCCTGCATGTTGTAAGGTGTTTTGCGGGTTGCCTCTCTTACACGTCAAACCGTAAGAGCTAGACAACATAGCATGTTGCTGCTACTGGCCGAGGCTATTATCAATACAAAATATTGATTGGAATTAAAATGCCATTTAGAAAAACGCTTTATTTTTTCACGGCCTATTGTGCTGCGTTAGTCTTTTCTTATTTAATATTAATGAGATGTGAAAGTTATTTGTTTGGTTTGAGCATCTTTTTTGTATCCACTGTTTTGTCTGCCCTGATTCCGATCGGGATGGTTTATTTTGTCAAAAAATATTCTTTTATTAAATCATCATTTGAAAATTTTCTTGTGGCCGTGATCGGCTTTTTTGTCCTGTTTACGTTTTCGGTTTTTGGGCCGGTCTTTATCGACAGGTCCATTTCCTACCATCTGGTGTTTTACGCCGTAGAGAATGGCGCAATTCAGGAAGATGTTTTTCAGAAACAGTTTGCAGATTCTGTTTTCCAAAAGCGGATCCACGATGCACAGATGGCCAAATTTCTCGAAAAAACGCCAGAAGGCACGTATGTCCCGACAAAAAAAGCATTCATTTTTTCTGGTATCATGAAGCTTATTGGAAAGCTGTCTGGATCAATGGATAATTACGATAAAACAAAGGTATAATATTGTGCAGAATTATATGCAAAGAAATGTAACTGTTTTAACATTTCTGTATTTTTTATTATTGTGCGTATTTTATAGATTCCATTATTATGTTCCGGACTTTGAGTTGTATTCCGGGTTCCAGCATAATTTTGGGCATTTTAGCAAAGACGGGTTTTCGACCTTATTTGTCAAAATCTCATCGCTTATTGCGCATTACCCAGCCAGCTCATTTATTATAGCCAGCATGCTCTTTATGGCATCCGGTTTTTTTGCAGTTAACTCTCTGGCATTCAAGTATATTGGTAAAAACGTTAATTCCGTAATTGTCTGTATATTCGTATCATCCTGCGGGATCTGGTACTACTTGAGCGGCAAGGTATATTACGATTTTCCGTTTACTGTGTTTTCTCTCGCCATTACCATTTACATTCTGCTCAAAGCATATTTTTCAGAGACCCGTAAGCCCGTTCTTTTTTATCTTTTTGGCATGGCCTGCGGGTTTATGCTGTCCTGGAAGCCGTATAACATCTTTATCCTTTCAGGGCTTTTTTCATTCATTCTCTGCGATGCAAAACTAAGAACGCTTTTGCTGAACATTCTGCTCAGCCCGCTGAAACTGATTAAAGCGACTATTCTGTTTGCGTTGGGGTATGTGCTGGGGAATTACTCATTCCTCTATTCTGTGGAAAAAACGGTTCTGGGTATTTCTGCCTACCCGGCGCAATCAGACTTCATGACCTTCCTGTTCGATCGGGATGGCAAGATATGGGATCACGTGAACTCCTTGGGGTATAACTACTCAAATATTAATGTTATATCCCTGTTTATTGTTGCGATATTGATTCCTGTAGTTACAAAAAGATATTTATGCTTATTTCTGAATATTGTTAATTTTGTATTGTTCTACAATTATATTTTCAGGTTTTCTCCCGGCTATCCATGGCACGGGTTCTGCTATTCCCTGTGTGTTATATTGGGTCTGATTTCTGCGTGCCAGAAGTCCGAACTCCTTAATGCACTGCGGAAGAAAATTCTGACCTGCCTTTTGGTCGGGGCCGCGGCGGCGCAGGTGGCTGTTACATTTTTGTATTACATTCCACAGCAGGCTTACTGGATTGAGCAGGACGATGAGGCATACACTGCACTGCGCCAGAAAAGCTTTGAAATTTATGGGAATGTGCAAACCGTTGCCGAAAACCTGCATGGCAAGGTTTTTGTGTCGTGCGATTTTAATAGGTTCATCACGTACAGGAATGGCAGAAAAAACAAACTTATTCCGGCATATCAGTCTGATAACCCACAGGCATGGGAAAAGCTGGAAAGAGAAAAGTTCAATTCAGGGGATGACACTTATATCATACGGATAGTGCCATCCAGTATGCTCTATTTGGCAAATATATATGCGATAGATATGAGCGGATACAGCCAGATTTCCCAAACTGAGTATCCCGGTTACAGTTTTTATATCTACAAGAAAAATTAAGCAGCCGGAGCATGGGGGTTGTGGCGGTTGATGACCAACCGCCCAACGGTTATCTGGCCTGTTGGAACGCCACACAGGCAACCCTGTGTGGCGTTTTGGCTTATTCGCTGCCTTGCGCCACTATACGCTGGGCGCTGGCCCGCGCGACGGGGGCCGCCCTGTAGGAGGCAAGGGAGCGCCCGCGCATACCACCGCCCCGACTGTTCCCCACTGGCCCGGGCTCCACAAAGTTCCGCATGCCCTGAAAGGGGTGAAACACCTTGGGGTGGGAGATCTGGGGCATGCCATCCGGGCCTGTGCCGGTGCTGGCCTCTGCCACCATCATTGGGCCGTGGCGGGTTGTGGGGGTTACAGGGTGCGGGAACACCTGCGGCATAAGGGGTGATTTTTGTGCAAGCTGCGGGCCTTCCCGCCCGTCTTGCGGCACGGCCCATGCTTCCAGCACCTTCCACTGGTAGGGGGTGCCTATGCCGGGGGTCTGGGAGTGGTAGGCCGCTGCTGCCCGTGGCCAGCTACCCGTCTTGTCATACATCTGGAGCAGAAAGCCGCCCGCGAACATGGCGTTGCGTAGCGGGTCAAACGCCTGATCGAGCGAGGCAAAGGCATCGGGGTGCTGTTGCAGGTTGACCTGCATGCATCCCACGTCAATGGACATGATACCCTGCTGGCGGAAGCTCTGTACAGCCGCTACGGCCTCGGCCTGACTGTTGTAGTGGTGGCCTATGCCTGCTGCGTTAATGGTCCACGGCCAGGCGGAAACCGTACCATCGGATTCGACCTTGCCACTCTCCACCCGCCCCATGGCGGATAAAAACCCGTCGGGAATATGCAGGTTGTGTTCGGCCTGTGCCGTGGCCTCCGTGCATAACCCGGCCTCGGCAGAGCGGGCGTGGGCCTGCGGGGTGTGTGCGGCCATGTGGGCAGTGCCCGCCAAGGTTACAACACCAAGGAGCCAGCGGGCAGGCCGGGTGCGGGGGAAGGGTGGCGTCATGCGCAGTCTGGCGGGGCTCGGGGCGGGGGTTACCCGCACAACGGGGCCCTTGGCTCCTTGGCTGGTGGTGGTTCCTTGGCAGTCATGTAAGGACTCTACTGGGCGATGCACAAGTAATACTGGCCTTGCCTGACCGATTTTTCACCCGGCTGTAGTCCTGCGGTACGGATTATGCAAGGATTCATGGCCCGAAACACCCTTGCCCCTGCCGGCTCTGTTCCCCCAATAGTTCTGCCTTCCCCGTCTGTTGGGTGCCGGAGTCACGCCATGATTTTGCATGATCCTGAGCTTGGGGCATGGCGGGGCGCATGGCGCTTGGGCAGGCCCGGAGTGGGGGTGTGGGCAAAAAAGGCTTTTGGGCATGCGCCGTGGCGGGTTACATGGGCATTGAATGTGCTGGCCCGCGCGCCTATTCTTATGGCACAAGCTGACGTGATGAGCCTGCACAGTGTGCCGGGCTGACCAACCAGGGGTAAACAGGTATATGAGGAACCGCCTCAAGGCGAGCAACGGGCAGGCCGGTATGGTCGGCCAGCATGGTGGCAGGGCGGCCTATTCCTTGAACCGTATGGCCTGCCGTTCTGGCGCGCCACGGTGGGTCAGGGCCGTTATGGCCGCGTTTTTCATGCTTTCCCTGTTTGTCCCGCTTTCTCCCGCCCATGCCGTTACGGTGCGGGTGAAGGATATTGTGGATTACGAAGGCGTGCGGGACAACCAGCTGGTCGGCTACGGTCTGGTGGTGGGCCTGCATGGTACGGGCGACCGTCTGACCAACATCATCTTCACGCGTGAGACGTTGATCAGCATGCTCAACCGCCTTGGCGTGAACATCCGTGACCGCGAAATCCAGTTGCAGACGCATGACGTGGCCGCCGTTATGGTCACGGCTACCCTGCCGCCGTTCTCGCACGGGGGCGGGCGGATAGACGTGACCGTTTCCGCCGTGGGTGACGCGCAGGACCTGACCGGGGGCACCCTGCTGGTAACCCCCCTACAGGCTGCCGATGGCGAGGTCTATGCCGTGGCGCAGGGCTCCCTTGTTACCAACGCCTTTACGGCGGGTGGGCAGGCCGCCACGGTCACGCGCAACATTCCCACCAGCGGGCATATTGCCAATGGCGGGGTGGTCGAGCGTGAAGTGCCAGTCAAGTTGGGTGAGACAGGGGTTATCCACCTCTCGCTCCACAACCCCAACTTTACCACCGCAACCCGCGTGGCCGAGGTTATCAACCGCAGCATTGGCGCACATATGGCGCAGGTGGATGACCCGCGCACCATTGCCGTGGATCTGACCGGGCGCAACGCATCTCTGACCCTGTTCCGTATTGGTGACCTCCAGATCGAGCCGGATACCATGGCCAAGGTTGTGGTGGACGAGGCCAGCGGCACCATTGTTATGGGGGATAGCGTGCGGATCAGCACCGTGGCTATTGCGCAGGGCAACCTGACCATTCAGGTGACCGAAACACCCGAGGTGGTCCAGCCAGCACCCTTTTCTAACGGTGTAACAGCCGTTGTGCCGCGGACACAGGCCAATGTAAGCACGGATAGCTCGCACAGGCTGGGCATCCTGCGCGAAGGGCCAACACTGGCCAGCCTTGTGGCCGGCATGAACGCACTGGGCATGGGCCCGCGCGACATGATTGGTATTTTGCAGGCCATCAAGGCCGATGGCGCCCTACAGGCCGATCTGGAAGTAAGGTAGGCAGAGCATGAGCACGCTAGCCAATGTGAGCGCGGCCCAGATTGCCAGCGCACAGAACACCGCCTCCACCCAGTCCGGGCTGAAGGCGGAAGCACTGGAAAAAACCCGCAAGGCCGCCATCGAGTTCGAGGGCATGACCATAGGCGAAATGCTCCAGCCGATGTTTGATACGGTGGATACCGCCAACGGCCTGTTTGGTGGTGGGGCGGCGGAGTCCCAGTTCCGGTCGTTGCAGGTGCTGGAAATGGGTAAGCAGATTGCCAATAATGGCGGCATCGGTCTGGCCGACAGTGTTTACCGCCAGATGCTGGCCATGCAGGAAAAAGCCCAGCAGGAAGCAGGTAAATCATGACCGATACGCCGCAGGATCTGCAAAGCCGTCTGTTACAGGCATTCGGGGCGGTAAGCGCTCTGCTGGAGCAGGAAAATACCCTGCTTAAAACCGGCCAGTGGCAGGATGTGGAAACACTGCTGCCGCGCAAGCGCACGTTAATGGAAACGCTGCGCAAACTGCTGCCGCCGGGCCAGACCAAACCACTGACAGCCGAACAGCGCAGCGCGAGCGTAAGCCCGGAGATGGAAGCCGCCGCCAAGCAGTTCAATGCTCTGGTCCGCGCCAATGAGGAACTGCTGCAAAGCGCCATTGCCGCTCAGGGCACCCTGATCAAGCTTGTGCTGGATGATGCAGCACAGGAACAGCGCACGGGCTACGGGGCATCTGGCGGCTATACGGTGGATAGCCACGCCGGGGCACTGGCCCTGCGGAGTGACGTGTAAAAAACCTGTGGCGGGGCTACTGGCTTACCAGTAGCCGCCCATAACCTTGCGGGGCTGGTCCCCGGCAGGGTCGGCGCCTGCGTACCAGGCGCTCCAATCCCACAAAAAGGTATCCCGGCGGTTTTCCGCCGTCATGGCGGCCAGCTCATCCACAACGGAGGGGGCCTGCTTCTTTTGGTTCCGCAGTTCTGCGGCGGTCATGTTGTGCAGGGTCCGGAATGCGGTTTCCGAGCCCATATACACACAGCCACACCCTATGGGGTCCGCGTAAAGGTAAATCGGACCATCGGGGGAGGGGCGGTAGGTCAACTGCCCCGGTGGCAGCAGGTTCATCATGGCGTAACGCGCAGTTGTGTCGGCCTGATGGGCAATAAACCCTGCCTCGGACAGGGTTCTTCCTTTTTCCAGATACGGGGCAGCGGGGGGAGTGCACCCCGCAAGTGCCGTGCAGAACAGCCCGGTTGCCGCCTGCGCCAGCCATTTTGCAGGGCGGGGTGTGGCCTTGGCCGGTAGGGAGCTGCCTGTGTGCATCTGGCGGGTTCCGTGCTGTGTTTTTTTAAGGTTTAAAGGGAGGGGGCAGCCGCGTCTGTCATGCACAGGGGGGGCACGCAGACAAA
Organism: Acetobacter sp. ESL1128; assembly: GCF_058505085.1. Taxonomy (NCBI): domain Bacteria; kingdom Pseudomonadati; phylum Pseudomonadota; class Alphaproteobacteria; order Acetobacterales; family Acetobacteraceae; genus Acetobacter; species Acetobacter sp. ESL1128. The sequence continues at coordinate 283,023 of NZ_CP196369.1, forward strand.
GGCCTTCATGGTGGAGTAGTGCAGGCTCATCAGCTGCTGGAGGGTCTGCGCGGCCATGCTGCCGTCTGCCGGGTTGGCGGCGGGTACGGTGGTGCTGGTCAGGGGCAGGCACGCCTTGATCATTTTTTCGGCCCCGGTGGGGGAAATGGCATAGCCGCATACGCTCTGGGTCGCCAGCAGCGGGAAGGCGAGGGAAGTTACTTCCATTTCGCTCAGCGCACCTGCGCCACGGGCGGAGTAAGGGGGCTGTATTGCACCGTTGAACAGGGCCAGCTCGGGCAGAACATCAAATTGGAGGGTGGAGCCGGGGGTGTTGCCCCAGAGAACAAAGTCCCAGTCCTGCGGCAGGCTGGCCAGAATACGCGTGCTTTCGGCCTCAAAATTGGCGCACAGCACGGCGTTGCTTTCAAACACGTGGGCGGCGGTCTGGTGCTGGGCCACATTCCCCCACAGCGCAACGTGGGAGAGGGCCTGCGCAAACGCTGCGTGCGAGAACAGACATTCGGCAGAGATCAGGTTCATCTGCCGCATGGCCTGTGCGTCCAGCGTGTGCTCGTCCACGCCTACGGAGCGCACAAGGTCGGGAACATGGGCGTTCAGCCGCACAAAGCGTTCGCTCTGGTCCGGGGTTGCGTCGCTGCTGATGAAAAACTTGAACATCGAGGATTCCTGCTGGTGGCGAGAGCAAAAAATGCGATCACTAACGGGGCGCAATGGGTAGCTGGCTCCACCATGTCCAACACAACCGCCACGACGAGACCATAATCTGGTGCCTACAAGGATACGGCAGAGTAAGGCGCATGGAAAGCCTTGAGAGGTGCTTCAAACCCGGCCGAGCATATTCCTGTGGCTTTGTCGGGGGCAAAACCGTATGATAAACGCCAATATATGTTTTTTGGGTCTTGCACGGCAGGGTCCGGCATTGGTGTGCAGCACGTAAAGGATTGGATTAATGAGCGTTAGCGGTATCTCACCGGTAAGCCAGTATCTGACGGCCCTGAAAAATGAAGATGCCGCCGCCTCCACCTATGCCAAAACGGATGTGACCACCAAGCAGGCTTCCGCCGGGTTTGAGCAGGCCGCTGCCTCCATTACCACCGTTGCCGGGCTGATGAAGAATTACTCGGCCCTGAACGTGGTGCTGGGCGCGTATGGCATGGGTTCGTATTCCTCGGCCACGGCGCTGGTCAAAAAGCTGCTGACACAGGACCCGTCCTCCTCCACATCGCTGGCCAAATCGTCCAGCAATGCCACGTGGCTGGCCTTTGCCGATGCGTTCAAGACCTGGGGGCAGGGCGGAGGGAGCGTGCAGACCTCCCCGCTCACATCTTCCACCATTACGTCCATTGTTAACGAATACCAGTCCGATACCGATAAATCTCTTCAGAGCGATCTGAAGGCTTTTACAAGTGCAGCCCCCAGCATTACCACCGCGTCTGCCCTGCTGGCCAATACAAGCGTGCTCAATGTTGTGCTGAGCGCCTATGGCATGGATTCGCTGGAAGGGGATACCTCGGTCCTGACCGCACTGCTCACGCAGGACCCGTCCTCCTCCACATCGCTGGCGCAGACATCGGGCAATACGGCGTGGAAGCTGTTTGCCAACGCATTCCAGGACATGGGCAAAAACGGCGGTACGGCCACATCCACGCCGTTTACCAGCACCACCATGACCACCATTACGCAGGGCTACACCATTGCGGTTGATTCGGCGGTGGATGACAACATCAACGCGTTCAAGGCCGAGGCAGCGACCATGACCTCCGCCTCCGACCTGCTGAACAACCAGACCGTGCTCTCCATGGTCATGTCTACCTACGGGCTGGATTCCAGCACAGATAACAGCAGTATCCTCACCGCGCTGCTCACGCAGGACCCCACCTCCTCCACATCGCTGGCGCAGGCTTCGGGCAGCACGGCATGGCAGGATTTTGCCACGGCCTTCAAAAGCATGGGGCAGAACAACGGCACGGCTACGTCCACACCGTTTACGGCCGCGACCATCAGCTCCATTGCCACCAAATATACGGATGCCATCAACAGCGGCACCACAAGCGCGATTGCATCCTTCAAAAGCGATGCGGCGGGCATTACTTCGGTCAGCAGCCTGCTGAGCAACAGCAGTGCGTTGCAGGTTGTGCTGGGGGCGTATGGTCTGGGCTCCCTTGCTTCCGACCCGGCCGTGGTCAAAACCCTGCTGACGCAGGACCCGGATTCCTCCACATCCCTAGCCCAGACATCGGGCAATACGGCGTGGCAGACCTTTGCGCAGGCGTTCAAGGCATGGGGGCAGAACAACGGTCAGGGCGCCATTATGTCCACGTCTTTTGTGGCGTCCCTGAGTGCCAGCTTCCAGAGCAACACCAATACGCTGGTGCAATCGGGCATTACGAACTTTGAAAACGCGGCTGGCTCCATTACCACCGCATCGGCCCTGCTGAGCAACACCGCCGTGCTGAGCGTGGTTTCCGGCGCGTTCGGGATTGATGCTTCAAGCAATGAAGCCACGCTGATGAACTCCCTGCTCACGCAGGACCCCACCTCCTCCACATCGCTGGCCAGTGCGTCGGGCAATGCCTCGTGGCAGAGCTTTGCAACGGACTTCAAGGTATGGGGCGCTAACGGGGGCAGTGTCAGTGCAACACCGTTCACGTCCGAAAAGATCCAGAGCATCGTGGAAAGCTACCAGATGCGGCAGTACGAAAGCAGCAAGGATCTGAGCGATAACGGCGTGGGGAATGCCCTGTACTTTACCCGCACCATGAGCAGCATTACCTCCCTGTCGCAGCTGATGTCGGACCCGACCCTGCTCAAGGTGGCAGAAACCGTATCGGGCTACGACCCGGACCAGTTTGGTGCGCTGGACTATGACCAGCAGGTGCGCCTGCTGTCCAAGAAGGTGGACTTCAGCAAGCTGTCCACCCCCAAGCAGATCCAGCAGTATGCGGAGCAGTATCTGGCCATGTTGCAGATCAACCCGCAAACGCCAGATACCCCCGCGTCCATGCTCGACCTGTTTGGCGGGAGCAGTGATGATGACATCCTCTCCCTGTTCGGTGGGGATGATTCCTCGGGCGACCTTTATTCCAGCCTGTTCTAGGCGCGCTGGTCTGCCCGTTATCCTTTGGGGCAGGGCCGTATAACACTGCATCTGTTTGGTTGGTAACGTGAGTCTGGACCCGCAACCCTCCTCGCCTGTCGAGGCATCTGTATCCGCTCTTTCCGGTGTGATGGAGGCGGTACGCGGTGCCATTGCCAGCCCCCGGCATGATGTGCCGGTTGGGCTGCTGGAAGGGCGGGTTACCGGGCTTTCGGGGCTGTCTGTCTCTCTGAGCGGGTTGCGGGATTTTACCGGCGTAGGTGACCGCGTGACCATTTACGGGCTGGATGGGCGGCAGACGCAGGCCGAAATTGTGGCCTTTGCGCAGGATATTGCCATTGCCATGCCCTTTGGCTCGCTGGAGGGCATTGGCTCGGGCTGCCGGGCAACCTTTTTACTGTATGATCAGGAGCAGCGCCGCCGCAGGGCGGGGGGTACGCTCATGGTCAATGCTGGCTGGCAGGGCCGGGTTGTGGACCCCATGGGCCGCCCGATGGATGGCAAAGGCCCGCTGCCATCCGAGGGCACGGCCCAGCGCCTCCATGCCGCCCCGCCCGAGGCCGCCATGCGTGCGCGCCTTGGCCCGCGCATAGACCTTGGGGTGCGTGCGCTCAACCTGTTTACCACCTGCCGCGAGGGCCAGCGCCTTGGTCTGTTTGCAGGCTCGGGCGTGGGTAAATCCACCCTTATGGGCATGCTCGCGCGGGATACGGCGTGCGATGTGGCCGTTATTGCGCTGGTAGGGGAACGTGGGCGCGAAGTGCGCGAGTTTGTGGAGGATGATCTGGGGCCGGAGGGGCTGGCCAAGTCCGTTGTGGTGGTTGCCACGTCCGACACATCCCCCCTTATGCGGCGTGAGGCAGCCTATGCCGCCATGGCCGTGGCCGAGCACTTCCGCGATCAGGGTAAATCGGTGCTGATGCTGATGGATAGCGTAACCCGCTTTTGTCAGGCCCTGCGAGAAATTGGCCTGTCCTCGGGCGAGCCCCCGGCCACGCGCGGTTATCCGCCCAGTGTTTTTGCCGAACTGCCCCGCCTGCTGGAACGCGCAGGTCCGGGGCTTATGGACGAGCACGGCCATGCAGGGCAGATGACCGCCATGTTCTCCGTGCTGGTGGAAGGGGACGACCAGAACGAACCCGTGGCCGATGCCGTGCGCGGTATTCTGGACGGGCACGTGGTGCTGGAGCGCCGTATTGCGGAATCTGGCCGTTACCCTGCGGTTAACGTGCTGCGCTCGCTCTCGCGCACCGTGCCGGGATGCCTGACGGAGGAGGAGAACCAGCTTGTGCTGCAAGCCCGCTCCTGCCTGTCCACCTGGGATGAAATGCAGGATATGGTGCGCCTGGGTGCGTACCGCCCCGGCAACGACCAGCGTGTGGACGAAGCCATTCGCGTAGCCCCGGCGGTGGAGGAAATGCTGAAGCAGCGCAAGGGCGAGCGCGCGACCCTGCCCGAAAGTTTTGATGCCCTGCGGGGCGCATTATCGTAGCTGATCCCGCATGAGCAGCGCGCGAATCCGCTCCCTGCACGCGCTTATCCGCGTGCGCAAGAAGGAGGTGGACGAGGCCCGCGCAGGCATGGCCCGTGCGCTGGCGGCCGAAAGTGCGGCTCTGGCCGACCTGGAGCGGCAGTTGACCCAGATTGAAGTGGAGCGGGATGAGGCCGAGGGCGATGCCGGGCGTGAGTCCTTCCGCCTGTGGCTGCCCATAGCGCAGGAAAACGTGGCGCGGGCCGAGCAGGTTGTGCTCAGGACACGTAACGATTCCATGCGGGTGCGTGAGGAGCTGATTCAGGCCAACGCCGCATTCAAGGCCGCGCAGACCCTGCTGGAGAAGCGGGAGGAGGAAGAGCGCGTTCTGCTGGCCCGGCGCGAACAGGCGGAGCTGGACGATCTGGCCCGGCGTGCCCGCCCGTTTTTTCTGTAAGTTCGGGCAAGGTCCATTGTTTGGCGGCCATAAACGCCAAAGCCATGAAAAAACGATGGCAATTGGCTCTTTTCTTATGTTTGATCCTTGAGAAAGCGGAGTGCGCCCGCTATCGCTTACAGATCATAAGGGGCTGACAGTGATCGTGTACCATGCGACCCGTTTCTCCCCACACTCGTGAGTGATTAGGAAAACGTATGCAACAGACAGAGCTGCAACCCGCAAAGATTTTTATTGCGACCCCATGCTTTGGCGGGATGGTTACGCAGGAGTATATGGAATCCATCATTGCTTGCGCCGGTGTGCTTCAGGTTCCCATGACCCTGTCCCTGCTGGGGGACGATGCCATGATCAGCCGTGCACGCAATACCCTGATGCACAAGTTCCTCACTCTGTCTGACGCAACACACCTTCTGTTCATTGATGCCGATATTGGTTTCCCGGCCGAAGCACCAGCCCGCCTGCTGGCGGCTGGCAAGGATGTCGTGGCCGGGGCCTACCCGATTCGTCAGTATTTCTGGGACAAGACCACGCAGGAAAACATGCTCCATGGCGAACCGCAGGATACCGCATCCCTGCGCTATGTGGGCGAGACCGAGGCCATGCACCAGCAGATTGAAAAAGGCCCGATGGTTAAAACGCATTACGCGGGTACGGGTTTCATGCTGATCAGCCGTGGTGCGCTTGAGCGGATGGTCAAGGCCTACCCCGAGACAGCCTACACCCGCATAGACGCCGCCAACGGCGAAACAGGCAGCACCGCCTACGCCCTGTTTGATGGCAGCATCGACCCCGAAACCGGAACCTACCAGAGCGAGGACTTCACCTTCTGCCGCCGCTGGCGCGAAATTGGGGGGGAAGTCTGGCTGGATACATCCATCAATCTGACACATGCAGGCCGCGCCGCGTTCCACGGCAAGCCGGGCTGCCGTGTTGGCATGGTTCACCACAAGGGCGCCTAAGGTCGCAATAGCACCACATGCCAGATAACAAAAAACGGCCCGTTATTATCAAACGTGTGTCCGATTCCGGCGAACATGGCCACCACGGTGGCGCATGGAAGATTGCGTACGCCGACTTCATGACGGCCATGATGGCCTTCTTTCTGGTCATGTGGCTGCTGAATGCGACAACAGAGGAGCAGCGTAAGGGTATTGCGCAGTTCTTTAACCCCATGGCGGAAAAAGACACCCGCCTTGGCTCCTCCAACGGTATGCTCGAAACATCGCCTTCTCCCCTGACCGCAGGGACCACCCTGCGCAAGGTCAAGGATGGGGATGCCCCGGAGGATGACGGTGGCGAGCAGCCCGGTGCCAGGGATGCCCCCCGTCGCTCGGAAGAAGGCGGCTCCCCCGATAATATTACCCGTGGGCTCAAGGCGCATCTGACCCCCGCATCCCCCGCCATTATTCCCGTTGGCGGGCCGGAAAGTGGGGGCGGTAAAAGCATAGGCACCGTTGGCGTGGACAACCCTGTGGCCGCTGCGGCCGAGCAGTCCAAGATCGACAACATGGTGCAGGGGCTTGAACAGTCCGTGGCGCAGAACCCCGATACGCAGGAAGCGGCCAAGAACATGACCGTCTCCTTCGGGCGGGATGATATCCGCATTGAACTGCGCGACGCCAACAACACCCCCATGTTCGATACGGCTTCCGCCACCCCCAATGCCGCCGGGCGCAAGATGCTGGAGCAGATTGGCGCGTGGCTGGCCCCCATGCCGGAGCAGCTCTCCATTGTGGGGTACACGGATGCGGATCAGTACCGTACCACCAAGCATGGTACGGGTATGTCCAACTGGACCCTGTCCGCCCAGCGGGCCGATGGCGCGCGGGAGGTGCTGGTCAAGGCAGGGTACCCGGACCGTAATATTCTAAGCGTATCCGGTCGTGCAGACCGGGACCTGGCTTTGCCGGCAGACCCCGGCTCCGCCGCCAACCGGCGCGTGGTGCTTATTCTGCACCGTCGCTTTGTTAACCCGGGGGCCGATGGCGGGGCGATTGTACCGCTACCCGCCGGTGGTGCCGCGCCCGCAGCGCAGCCCCCCGCCGGGCAGGCTGACCAGCCTGCAACCCCGCCAGCGGCCCCGGCAGGGAATGCGCCCTCCGCCCCGGCTGGCGGGCAGGCTCCCGCTACGGCCCCCGCAGCACAGGCCCCGGCAACTCCGGCGCCGGCGGCAGCACCAGCCGCACCAGCTCCCGCCACGCCCGCCGTGCGGCGTAACCGGGGTGTGCGGGTGCGTAGCGTAACACGGCCCAGAGCGCCGCAGGGCCAGCCGGCCCAGCCGCCAGTGGACCAGCCTTTTCAACCCTCGCAGGATACGTGGACACCCGCGCCGCAGTAACCCGCCCGTAACACGATGATGACCGTGCCGCAGGCAATGTGTGCCCGCCTGGTGCAAGTAGATGGAAGTGGAGACCGTTAAATGCTGTTCATCGGGGGGCTCATTTTTGCGCTGCTCTGCGTATTTGGTTCGTTTGTGGCATCCGGGGGGGCACTTGCACCCCTTATCATGTCCATGCCGTTCGAACTGCTGACCATTCTTGGGGCCGCGGTGGGTATTTTTGTCATGTCCAACTCCAAGGACGTGCTCAAGGAGTTCCCGCATTACCTGCGCCGGACCATCAAAGGGCCACGTTACAACAAGGCGGCCTATACGGAGCTGCTGGTCACGCTGTTCCGCTTCATGCGGCTGGCGCAGGCCAAGGGCAACATGGCGCTTGAAGAACATATTGAAAACCCGAACGACAGCAGCATTTTTGCCCTCTCCCCCAATGTGCGGGACGATGTGCCAACCCGTGCGCTGATCTGCGATTACCTGCGTCTGGTCAGCCTGAACATGGATGACGCCTACCAGCTTGATGAAGTCATGGCGCGTGAGCTCAAAAAGAACCTGAGCGAAGAGCTGCATACTTCCGAAAGCCTGCAAAGCATTGCAGACGCCCTGCCAGCCCTTGGCATTGTGGCCGCCGTGCTCGGGGTTATCAAAACCATGGCCTCGATCAGCAAGCCGCCGGTCATTCTGGGTGAGATGATTGCAGGCGCTCTTGTCGGGACCTTTCTCGGGGTGCTTTTGTCTTATGGCGTTGTGGCCCCACTTTCGTCTAGAATGCGCGATGTGGTCACGCAGGACGCACGGTACCAGGACCTGATCCGCACGGTATTTGTGGCGCATCTGCAAGGCAACCCGCCGCAGATCTGCGCGGAAATCGGGCGTAAGGACATACCCCATGCGTTTATGCCAACCTTTGCCGAGCTGGATTCTGCCTTGTCCGAGGCCAGCAACCCCGGCGCCGCCGCAGCGGCGGCCTGAGCGTAAGGGAATGTTGGCGGCGCATCCGCTGGCGGGAGGGAGCAAGTAATGGGTATTAAATCTACAAGTGGGTCCAACCTGAGCGAAAACGCGCAGGAAGCACCGCTCTCCTCCCTGCTGGCCGCCATTGCGTCGCGCAGCACCACGGGTGTTGCCTCCAGCCCCTCCGGGCAGAACAGTGGTTTTGCGGCGGTGCTCAAAAGCATGTCCGCTCCGGCCACGACCACGCAGGCGCGTGCGACCACCACACAGCCCGACAACAGCAGCGCGCAGCAGGCGGACCCGGACCAGACCGACACCACAGCAGACAACACCGCCAGCCAGAGCAGCGCCACGCCCGCCCAGTCCGGCGCGCATACGGCGGCGGATGCAAAACACACCACAGCCAGTGCAAAGGCAGGCAAGGCCAGCGCCAGCAAGGCCGCAGCAACCACCCAGACCGCCCAGACCCAGACCACCAAAGCCCAGAAAAGCCAGTCCGGCAGCAATGATGCCGATACAACGGCTGCGGCAGACAGCACGGCCGATACCGCCAGTGCCACCACAGCGGATGCCGGGCAAAGCGGGCAGAGCACAACGGTCTGGAGCATGGCGGAAATGCTGCTGCAAATGGCCATGCAGGGTGCCGCCACCGCGCAAGATACAGCCCAGAGCGTTGCCGGAGCACAGGCCGGGGCCGACACCACAACAGGAACCGACGCCACGCAGGGGGATGCCGCACAGGTTGCCACCACACTGGCCGCATCCATACAGGCCAGCACCGGGCAGGATACCGGCGCACTCGCCCCGGCAAGCGTGTTGCAGGGGGCAGTTCAGGCCGCGGCAGATGCGTTTGGGGGGCTGGGCCTGTCCACCGTTGCCGGGCAGAGCGGTTCTGTCTCCCTGACTGCGGGGCTGAGTGGCCTGCCCATGGGGCTTGCCTCTGCCGTGGCGCAGCCGAGCACCAGTGTTGCCGGTGCCGGGTTTGCCAGCCTGTCCGCCCTGGGCAGCGCGCAGGCCGTACCAGTGGCGCAGGCCACGTTGGCCCAGAGCGTTACCGCCAGTGCCGCTGCAAGCGGGGTTATGGGCGCAGGCAGTAATGGTGTGCATGCCAATGCGGCGTCCCTTACTGCGGCTACGGGTGCCGCCAGTCAGGCTGCCAGCGTGCAGGGCACAGCCACCGGAGCAGCTACGGATACCGCCCAGCAGGTGGCGTTAACGCTCCAGCAGGTTGCCGCAGCGGTGAGCAACGTGAGCGTAACCCAGACCGCAGGGCAGAGCACACAGGCGCAGGATAGTGTTGCCGGGCTTTCCCTTACGGCTGATGCAACCGGTGGTCTGGCCTCTGGGGCCACGACAGCCATGGTGGCACTGGGCAGCACGGTGCAGGAGGCCACGGGCCAGAACCAATCCGGTTTTTCCGACCAGTCCGGCACAGGGGCTGAGGCGGAAGGGCAGGCCCTGCTGGCCGATGGTGCCGCCGCCACCAGCACGCTGGCGCAGGAGGCCGCACAGGGGGCTTCCAGCTTTGCCTCCACGCTGGGTTCGGCGCTGGATAGCGGGCGTACCGCACAGGCCACCCCCGCGCAGGCGACAGCCACCCCCACCACCACGGCGGAAGATGGTACGGCCACGGGCCTGTTCTCCCTCGCCAGTGCGGATACGGGTGTGTCCATGACGGTCATGACCGCCGATTCCACCCCCGTTCATGTGCGTGTGCAGGGGAGTGATGGCGTGACCACCGGCGTTGTGCTGCAAAGCGAGGATGCCGCAACCGCGCACCATCTGGCCAACACCCGGCACGAGCTTGTTGCAGCATTGGATGCGGCGGGTGTAAACGTAGGGCAGATCAAGATTGATGTTGTGAGTGCGAGCGACACCAGCAACAATGCCAGCCAGCAGGATAATGGCAGTGCCGCAGGCGGCGCTTTTGGTGGGGCGGATACCAGCGCGGGGCAGGGTGGCAACCAGTCTTCGGGCGGGAATGCCTGGACCAGCAGCGCCCTGCCAGCCACGCAGGGTCTGGCGGCGGAGCAGGCGCAGGTGGGTGGGGCAGCTGCCACCACCACGCGCACGTATGATGGACGTGGGGTTAACATTACCGCCTGACCCGGGCGCTTTACAGGCAGACAGGAAGGAAGCGGGCACATGTCCACGACATCACTGACAACCAACGAGTACAACCTGCTTTCGGCCGCGGAATCGACGGCAAAAAGCTCGGCGGCCACGTCTGGCTCGTCGTCCTCATCCTCGTCTTCCACGTCGAGCACGGCTGCGCTGTCTTCGCTTGCCAATAACTACACCACGTTCCTGACCCTGCTGACCACGCAGCTCCAGCATCAGGACCCCAGCAGCCCCATGAGCTCGGACTCGTTTACCAGCGAGCTGGTGCAGTTTGCCGGGGTGGAACAGCAGGTGCAGACCAACTCCAAGCTTTCCTCGCTCATTTCCCTGAACGAGAGCGGGCAGCTGAGTGCGGATAGCGCCCTTGTGGGTTCGCAGGCAACGGCCAACAGCACCACCCTGCCGTTGCAGAACAGCTCGGCCACCCTCAACTACAAAGGCAGCTCGGGGCAGACCGTGGCCATTGCCGTGTCCAATTCGGCGGGGACCATTGTCAAGGACGATCTGGTTACCGCCAGCAGCGGCACCAATACCTGGACATGGGACGGCACGGACAACAACGGCAACAAGCTGTCCGACGGCGCTTACAGCGTTGCGGTCAAGACCATGGATTCCTCGGGCAATACGTCCGATGTGTCCTTTACCGTTACGGGTACCATTACCGGTATCCAGACCGGCACCAACGACATGGAAGTGCAGATGGGTGGGGCGACAATCCCCATGAGCCAGCTTGTCAACGTGTCCAGTACGTCCAAGTCTTCTTCTTCCTCATCGTCCTCTTCCTCGTCCGATACGGACACGGATACGTCCTCAACCGGGTCGTAAGGCATGCAGGGGTGTGGCAGTGCTACACCCCTTTTTTTCTCCCCCACTGCGCCAGAGCGGATGATGCCGGGGAGTATATGTTTTTTTAAAAGCCTGAAAATTGGCCAGCCCAAGCGTTAAGGTGGGCGGTTTTGTACACATGTTAGAATAAATCTGACATATGTCTTAACATTAAATTGACGAACCGGGGGTAAAACCGGCTATGCCTTGCGCTGATAACTGGCATTAAGGCGGAAAAATTATGTTGGCCTGGTTTACCGAAAAAGCGCCCTTGAGGCGGAAAATTTCCATCGTCATGGCCTGTTTGCAAGCCTACATGATTTTACAGATCCTGATGCAGCTTGTCAGTTCCGAACTGGATCTGCCGCTGGCTGTGCAGCGTTATCTGGGGTTGGGTGGTTTTGCTGTCAGTTCCCTTATGGTGTTTCTGGCCCGTTGGGTGCTTATCAGCCGCGCCGCCGTGCCGTTTGAGACCATTACAGCCCTGACCGAGCGCATTGCCGCAGGCAAGCTGGATGAAAAAATCCCGTATGTTGACTGGTCGGACTGTGCCGGGCGGCTTGCCAAGGCGCTGACCACCTTCCGCAGCGCGTTGATCAAGCAGCTTGACTTGCAGAAAATCGCACAGGAAAGTGCCGCCGAACAGCAGCGCCTGAGCGAACTGGCCCAACAGCGTGCCGTAGACCAGAACGGCATGATTGTGGAACTGGGCAAGGGGCTGCGCACACTGGCCGACCGTAATCTGGCCTTCCAGTTTACATCCCCCTTTGCCTCGGAGTTTGACGCTCTGCGGCGCGACTTTAACGAGGCTGTATCCTCCCTGTCCGAAGCCATGGGCGAAGTGGCTGCGGCCTCTGCCCTTATTCAGGGCGGGTCGATGGAAATTGCAGAAGCCTCGCAGGATTTTGCCCAGCGGACCGAGCGGCAGGCAGCGGCCATGGGCCAGATGGCGGCCTCTGTGACCAACGTTAAAAACGGTGTGGATGATCAGGCCGAAGCCGCGCAGGAAGCGCGCGATGCGGCACAGAGTGCCCATGCCGCCGTGCAGCGTTCCACCAAGGTCATGCTGTCGGCCATGTCCGCCATTCAGGAAATTGCAACCTCGTCGGCCAAAATGTCCGCCATTATCGGGATTATTGACGACATTGCCTTCCAGACCAATCTGCTGGCCCTTAACGCAGGGGTGGAAGCTGCCCGTGCGGGTGATGCAGGGCGCGGGTTTGCCGTGGTTGCGACCGAAATCCGGGCGCTGGCACAGCGTTCCTCCACTTCCTCGCGCGATATTCGCAGCCTGATCGAGATTTCCACCCGGCAGGTGACCGAGGGCGTGCGCCTTGTGGAACAGACCGATAAGGAACTCAGGCTGGTGGCCGGGCAGGTGGAAGCCATTACCAGCCATGTGGGTAATATTGCCAGTGTGGCCCGCGAGCAGGTGGGTAGCCTGGGCGAGGTCAACACCGCCGCAACCCATATTGACGCCACAACCCAGCAGAACGCCGCCATGGTGGAACAGACCGCAGCGGCTGCCCATAACCTCAAGACCGAGGCTGCTAATCTGGTCAATGTGGTGGGCCACTTTACCCTGCCCGGTTCTGGCCCCGCACTGGCCGGGCCGGATGGGGGTTCGGCTCGTCCGGCACTGGCCAACCCGGCCAGCACGCCCCGCCGCCCGGCAGCCCTTGGCGCAGGCAAGCCTGCTGCCCCGCGCCAGCTGGAAAGCAGCATGGCCGGTGGCTGGTCAGACTTCTAGGTTCCCTGACCCGCCCTTTATGGGCGGGGATGCGCGTAAAGCAGAGGCCGGGTGCATGTGCGCCCGGCCTTTTTGCTGTGTGCTTCAGGCATGCTCACGCGAGTGTGTTGGAAACTGGTGCTTGAATAGGCAGGGAATCGATAAAAAATATAGGAAATTTTTATAAATACGTGCCAACACTAGGCGTGTGGGTTCCGTTAGGTTGCTCTGGTCACGCTCTAACGCCGGGTGTAGAATGAATGACACACACACGTTGCTGGTTTTTGCCCCTGCGGGCCGGAAACAGCCGATAAAAATATGGTGCAATCATGATCCATCCCGCAATGCGCGCCTACCAGAATGTGGCAGGGTATTCCCTGACGGACCGACAGGCCGATGCGACCTGCTTCAGACTGCTGATAGAAGAGTTGGAAACGGCATCCGCCAGTTCTGACCCCTCTGTTCGGCTGAAGGCCCTGACCAAAAACCAGCGTTTGTGGTCCATGATCATGAAGGCGAATTCGCTGGATGCAGGGGCCACCAATTATGAAGACAGGGAACTGTTTGTAAGGCTTGCCTCTCAGGCGCAGCGTTATGGCATCCGTGCCATTCTTGATACCAATCTGTCCCTCGCTCCCTTGGTCGGGATTGCAGAAACCGTTCTGGAAGGCTTGGAAACATCCGCAGGTTCCGGACAGGAGTTCGATACCGACGCCATGCTCTGAACGGTCGAGGGGCCAAAAAAGGTGGCTCGACTATGGAAAATTCGGACGCGCGGGCTGGCCATTGGCAGCCTGCCTCAATAGCGGACAGACTGTCTTTTATGGGCATAGAGCGGCGCGAGCGGGATACGCTGGCCAGTATGCGCCCCGATATGGCCGAGATTCTGGACGAGAGTCTGTCCGAATTTTATCAACGTGTGCATGATGTACCAGAACTGGCCCGGTTCTTCCCGACCGAGGCCACGACGTCCAAAGCCCGCTCCCTGCAACAGATGCACTGGGAGACCATTCTATCGGGCAAGTTCGGGCCGGATTATGTAAGTGACGTCACCCGGATCGGCCACGCCCATGCCCGCATAGGGCTGGAACCACGGTGGTATATTGATGGCTACGCCGTGCTGCTGGATGCCATCTGCCGCCGCCTGATTAAGCAGGGGGTGCGTGGCGGGCGGCGTTTTTCCCTTGGCCGTGCGGCGGTTGAGGCCGAAATGGGCGAAAAGCTGGGTCAGCAGATCGGGGCTATTCTCAAGGCCGCGTTCCTGGACATGGATCTGGTGATTTCCACCTACCTTGCACGGCTGGAGGAGGAACGGCAGAAAGCCGCATCCGAACGCTCGGCACTGGAACAGATTGCCCAGGCGCTGGAGCGCGTGGCCGAAGGGGATTTGAGCGCTACACTGGCGCGGGATGTGGCGGAGCGCTCCCCTGTGCTGGCAGCCGCCTTTGCCAAGCTCAAAACCGGCCTGAATGATGTTGTCTCCGATATTCGTGAGGTTTCTACGCAGGTGGAGGATGCAGCCTCCTCCATCAGCCAGAGCAATGCCCGTATCCTTAGCCAGAACGAAGCGCAGGTTGGCTCCATCCACCGGTTGACCAACGCCACCGCTACGCTGGAAGCCTCGCTGGATGATGTATCGGGGCAGACGGTGGCCGCCGAACAGGCGGCGCGCAAATGTGTGGATGCCGCAGCGCGTGGCAACACCAACATGAATGATGTACGCGCCACCATGGCGGATATTCAAACCGCATGGAAAACCATATCCGATCTGGTTGGTTCCATTCAGAACATTGCGGCCCAGACCAACTTTCTGGCCCTTAATGCCAATGTGGAGGCCACGCGGGCCGGGGCCATGGGGCGTGGTTTTTCGGTAGTGGCCATGGCCATCCGGGACCTGTCGGTTAAAACATCCCACGCAGCCCGCCAGATTGCGGCCAGCGCGCAAAAGAACGAGGCCGTGATCCGTAGCGGAGCGGAGGCGGTTAACCAGATGGTGGAGGACCTGTCCGATATAGGGGCAGGCATTGCAGTGGTGAACAACGCCATTTCCAAGATTAACAAGGAAATGGGCGGTCAGCAGCAAAGCGTTAAGGGCACACACCGCGAGGCCGCCGCCCTGCGTGACCTGACGGAAAAAACATCGGCCATGAGCGAAAATGCCTCTGCCGACTGCCAGGACCTGAGCCAGCGCTCGGCCAGAATGGTGGATCTGGTGAGCAACTTTGTGCTCTCCGATTACGGGCAGGGTTATGCGGATGACTACCCGATAGCCGCTGAATAGGCGGGCATAAAAAAACCGGCCTGCTTTGGGGCAGGCCGGTGCAAAAGCGCTTTGGGTTAAAAAGCGGCTTACTGCTTCATGGCAATGGTGGCCTGCAGCAGCTGGTCTGCCGTGGTCACGATTTTGGTGTTGGCGGTGTAAGCTTCCTGCGCCACGATCAGGGCAGACAGGTCGCTTGTCAGGTCAGTGGTGGAAGATTCCACATAGCCGACTGTCAGGGAGCCTGTGGCGTTTTCACCCACCAGCCCGGTTTTGGCGCTGCCTGATGCGGCGGTGGCTGTGTAAGCCTGACCATCCTGCGCCAGCAGGCCGTTGACGTTGGCAAAGTTGCTGAGTGCGACCTTGCCGATCAGCTGGGTGTCCCCGTTGTCGAACGTCGCCATCACAGAGCCATCGCTTTCAATGCTGGCGCTCTGGTACGTACCGGAGGTCACGCTGTCGCTAACGGCTTTGGGTGTTGTGGAAGAGGTGCTGAGGGACATGCCGCTCGTGCCACCAATGGTGCCGATGTTGACGTTCACGTTCTGCGTGTTGCCATCGGGGTAGGTGATGGAGATCGGCAGGTTGGCGGCAGCCCCGTTCAGGGTGGAGGTCACGTTGTTGCCGGAGCTGTCGGTCACGGATTTCAGCGAACCATCGGTGTTGAAGTCCACCGTGTAGGCCGTTGTCGGTGTAACAGACATACCCGTGGTGCTGGACGAGGCCTGCACAGTCCACTCGGTGGCGGAGGACTGCGTCCACGTCAGGGTGACATCCCCGGTGTTGTCCTTGGGTTTGGCCTGATTATAGGTGCCATCGTAAACAGTGGTGTTTGTTGTAACCGCACTTGCACCAGTAACGGAGGACAGGGTGCCCGTTGCCGTAATTGTTGTGGTCTGTGTGGGCCGGAAGGTGACGTTGGCAACGTTGATCTGGGTTACGCTGGATGTGTCCAGTGCGCCGGTCGTGGCGTCCACCATATAGCCATCAAGGTAGTAGCCGCTGGTGTTTTCGAGGTACCCGTCCTTGTCTTCATAGAATTCACCGTTGCGGGTGTAATACTGTTCAGAAGCAAAGTCGGCACCAGCCGAAGTGACCGCACCGGTCTTTTTGGAGACGTTGAACAGCCCGTTGCCCGAGATGGACATGGCCAGCCCGTCCGTGCTGGAGGAGGCGGTGCCCTGGGAGTTGACGTGCTGCACGGTTACGGCGGCCACGGAGTTGGCCACACCCTGTGCGAACGAGCCGGAGGTGGAGCCTGCGCCGGCCACAAAGTCCTGGAACGCGGTGGTGTCGGCCTTGTAGCCAACCGTCTGGCTGTTGGCGATGTTGTTGCTGAGGTTGGTAAACGCGGTGGACTGAGCGTTAATCCCGCTGACAGCCGTGGTAAGGGAGTTAAAAATAGACATGTGTCGTCCCTGCCTTGTGGATGCGCAGTTTTCTTACGCTGGCTGTCTGTGCCGTTCTGGGGCACGCGCATCAGCCACGGGGTTAATGGCGAACAGACTCAAGGGGCTTAAACCCGCCCCACCATTATGGCCTGCGCCTAAGTTACCCAACTGAGTAGCATGTAGGGCGTGGAACGCAAGTTTTTCCTGCATGAAAGAACTGTAAACCGCCGTTTTCGGGCGTTTAGCGCCGGAGCCGTGGCGCTTGTTGCGGGGGCTGCTGCACGGGAGGAGGGGCCGCACGCGCGCCGGGGGTCTTGAGCTTCATGACATAGGCAATAATGGCGGCTACAGGCTGGAAGTATTCGGCCGGAATTTCCGAATCCAGTGGCAGGGTGTACAGCGCGCGGGCCAGGGGCGGGTTGGGCACAATGGGTACGCGCGCTTCTTCCGCCGCCTCACGCATACGCGCGGCCAGTTCATCCGTGCCTTTGGCAACAATTTTCGGCGCGCTGTTTATCCCGTTTTCATATTGCAGGGCCACGGCGTAGTGGGTCGGGTTGGTAATGACCACGGTGGCCTCGTCCCTGACCGCCTGCACCATGCGGCGGCGGCGGCGCATGCGTATCTGCCGCTGGCGGGCCTTTACTTTGGGGTCCCCGTCCATTTCCTTGGTTTCGTCTTTGATTTCCTGAAAACTCATGCGCAGTTTCTGCAGCCGGTTCCAGCGTGTCCACACGTCATCGAGCACGGCAATAACGGCCTGCACCACCAGCACCACCAGTGTTGCGTACACAAACCACGAGACAAGTTCGTGCGTAAGGTGCAGCACACTCCACCGTTCGGAAACGGGGGCCACGCGCAGGGTTTCCTTGGCGACCCCAAACAGGACGCAGCCAAACACCACCAGCTTGATAAGGCTTTTGGCGGTTTCTACCAGATTGTTCTTGCTGAACAGGCGCGAGATCCCCTTGGCGGGGGACAGGCGCGTAATGTCGGGCATAATGGCCTTGGGGCGGAACAGGAACCCGCTCTGGACCACGCCAAAAGCCAGTGTAACCAGCACCCCCGTACCCACCAGAGGGGCCGCCAGCCAGACCCCCTCCAGCGATGCCTGAACCGAGGCGCGGTAGAGGGAGGCTCGGTCGAAGGGAATACTGTCAAAATGGGCCATGAGCCCATACATGTGCTTGGTAAACCGGTAAGCAGACAGGCCGGTGCTGGTGGTAAAAACAATCAGGAAGCCGCTCAGGATAATCAGGAGCTGCACCTCGCGCGATTGGGCGATATTGCCTTCCTCGCGCGCGGTTTCCAGCCGTTTTCCGGTTGGGGCTTGGCTCTTTTCGCCTGAACTGTCGTCGGCCATGCGCGCTCGCTCCTAGTGGTGCGCGGGGGTGGCGCCAATGCCGGGCAGGCCCAGCAGCATGTCGCCCGCACGCTCCTGCCATACACCACTCATGACCTGAATAAGAATGGCCAGCAGCAGCACGCCGCCCAGCAGCTGGGCAGGCATGGCCATGGAATAGACCTGAATGGACGGCATAAGCCGGTTGAGCACCCCCAGCATGGCAGGCCACAGGGTGCCGATCAGCACAAAAGGGGCCGAAAGCTGGAAGGCCAGCATAAAGGTCTGGGACGTAACCTGCGTTACGCTGCGCGCCATATCCCCCACCATGGGAACATGGCCGGGAGGGAACACGCTGTAGGAGCCGGTAATGGCAGCCAGCGGCAGCGCATATAGCCCCGTGGACAGAAAAATAACCGGTACCAGAAAAGAGGCCATATGGCTGATGGCAGTACTGCCGGCACCCAGGTCCGGGTCGGGCTGGAGCACGCTGGCAAGGCCGGTAAAAATGGCCACGAACTGCATGGAAATACCCAGTGCAAGCGAGATCAGGCGCGCCAGCCAGCCAATAAAAATGCCGTAAAGCAGTTCGCCCGCAATAATGGCAATGGCGCGGGCTGGCATGTGTAGCGCCTGCCCCGACACGTCCTTGAGTGCGTTCTGCTCAAGCGGCAGAATGGCAACGGTAATGCACAGGGCAATCCCTGCGCGGACCACCATGGGGGATGTGCTCTCCCCCAGACCGGGGGAGGCCATGACCAGCGCGCTCACCCGGCACAGCACCAGCAGGAACGTGGCGGCCAGCACCTGAATGGACCCGCCGGGGAACAGCAGGTAGTCGGTCATGCCCACGGGGTGGTGTGGGGGCCGGTCATGACCCGCCAACCATAATGACCTGGTCAAAAATGGTGCGGGCATAGGTGTTCAGGGTCGCGGCCATGTAGGAGCCGGTCAGCAGCAGGGCGGCCATGGCAGCCACAAACTTGGGCACGAAGGAGAGCGTGGCTTCGCTCACCTGTGTCATGGCCTGAAAGAGCGATACCAGAACACCCGCCACCAGCGAGGCCAGCAGGGAGGGTGCCCCCAGCTTGACCGCCACAAACAGTGTCTGGCGCAGAATGTCGTGGATATCGACCGTGTTATGCATGCGATGGGTCTTAGATCGACATTTTCATGACGTCCTGGTAGGCCTGCACCATACGGTCGCGCACGGTGGTTACGGTTTGCAGGGTCAGTTTGGCTTCTTCGACCGAGGTGGCGATATCGCTCATGTTGCCCTTGCCGGACAGGCCGGTTGCCGTCTGGGTTTCTGCCGTTTTTCCGGTCTGGATGGCACCTTTGAGGGCGTTGTCCAGCGCGGACGTAAAGCCGGAAACAATATCGGCCCCTCCGGTGGAACCCGTGCCCTGCCCATCCGTTGTGGACTGCATGCTCTTCTGGGTCTGTCCGTAGGCGTTGAGCGCGTCGAGGCTGCGTGTGGTGATATCGCTGGTCATTGTGGCCCTGTCTGGCGCGGAGGGGGCATGCCGCCTGCCGCCATGAGAGTGGTCTGGAACGTGGGGCTACTGTAATCCATTTGGCCCCTGCAAGGCCAGTGGCTTTTACGCCTGTCCGCCCAATCTTTGCGGATTACAGCACGTCCATTTTGGTGGCGGGGGAAATTACGTTAATGCCCCGTGTCACCGGCAGACTTGTCTCGCGCGAGGCGGGGGTGGCGCTGTGCGTGCTCATGCGCGCACCAAGGGGGATGAACGCCTGCTCGTTCAGCCTGTAGCCAATGCCCCACTGGGTTATAAATGGGTCGATAATACCAAAATCACGCAGTTTCTTGCGGATTTTGCACACCATTACATCAATGATCTTGGCGTGTGGTTCTTCTTGCCCGGCATACAGGTTGTCCAGCAGGGCTTCCTTGCTGAGCACCTGTGTCTTGCGCAGGGTCAGCAGTTCCACCACGTCATACTCACGCGGGGTTAAGGGGAGGGGGCGGTCATCTATCAGGACCTGCCTGCGGTCCACGTTGACCACCATACGGCCGACATGCAGGCTCAGGCTGTCATGCCCGCCGGTGCGGCGCACAATGGCGCGCAGGCGGGCAAGCAGCTCCACCGGCTCTATGGCGGCACTGACGCAGTCATCCGCACCAATGGACAGGGTTTCCGCCACTTCCTGCGGGGTGGACGTGCGCACGATCATGATGATCGGGGTGGGAATGCGGGAATTGCGGATATGCCGCAGCAGGCGCGTATCGGGCCGGGCCTGCTGGATAACCGCAATATCGTACTGCGAGCGGCGCAGGGTTTCCACCACCCCTTCCGGGCCGGACATGGTCAGGGACAGCGCCCCCTCCACTGCGGCTTCCGCCAGGCCACGGTATGGGCGGATATCCCCCTGGGTTGAGGTGTCTCCGATACACAACAGGCGCATGTTTTTTTCCGTCTATCGGTTCTGTCGAATGCGTGTGCTTGATGCCGCAGGGAACTGCGGTGGACCAGCCCTGTCCGGCAGGCCGATGCACGGTGCTGGTCGGGTATTTGGGGTGCATTGGGGGCTGCGCAAGGGCAGACTCCAAAAAACACCTTGGCTAAGGCATGGCCATCCCATAATCTGAGCGCAAGATTTTTTCTTCCGGTTTGCATGCGGCGCTGCGGTGCGGCATACCGGCTTTGTGTTTCCTGTAAGCCCTGAAGAGGTTCCATACACATGGCAGATACCACGGTTGCCGCCCAGCTTGCCTCCAGCATGCGTACGGCTACGGCCAACATGGCTCAGGCGGCTCACCGCTCGGTCCAGCCCGAGCATATTGCCTCCAGCGCGCTCAAGGTTGCGTCCACCGGCCAGGACGGCTCTTCCTCCTCCATGCAGTTTGATGCCACGGGGCAGGTTGTGCCTTCAGGCAATACGCACAACAAGCATTCCGGTTCGGCAAGCTTCATCAACCTTCTGGCCTGATTGCGCATCGGGCCGGGTCTGCCCCGGCCCCATTGGGCAACAGGCCGGGACAGGGTCCTTATTTAACGCATGATGCTTCAGGGTATTGATGAGTGCGCAGCAGCGGCAGTGTCCGTTCTGGTCCTGCATGGCTGAGGGGTTCGTGTTTACTGCTCTGGCAGGCGGGCCGGTCAGCCACAGTTCTTCTGCACCCGCTACCATATGTGCAGAAGAGTCCCGCCCCACGGCAGGGCCATTGATCGTTCAGGATTAACCAGACGTGTATTTTAGCAGATCCGTTTGCATGAGACGCTGCCTTCTTCCCCTTGCCCTGCTTCTGTCCTGCTCCGCCATGACAACCGTGGCCGATGCGGCGCGGCGCACCCACGCGCCCCGCACCACTCAGGCGGTGCCCCCAAAGGGCAAAGGGCTTAACGCGGCAACGGCTGCAACCGCTGCCGCAGCAGCAGGCGCGGCCGCCACGGCTGGTGCCGCTGCTGCAACACCCGCCACCCCGGCCGACCCTGGCACCGCAGCAGATGCCGACCTGCTTAAAGGCCTGCCAGCACCGTGGAAAGCCACAGTGCTGGACGTGCCACTGCCCCCGCCAGCCCCCGCGCCGCAAACAGCAGGCAAGGGGCGTAAGCCGGGGCAAAAAGCAGGGCAGCCCGGTGGTTCCGGCTCCAGCGTTGCCGGGGGTGGTGGCTCCATTAACGTGCCCGCCACATCCACCAGCCGCGTGCTTATTCCCATATCCCCGCGCATGGGGCTGGCCGCCTTCCGCAGTGGCGACAGCTTTGTGATTGTGGTGGATAATGCTGAACCCATGGATACCAGCGCCCTGCACGGGGACGGTGTTTTTTCTACCCTGACCGTTACAACCCTGCCGGGTGCAACCCTGTTGCAGATCAAACTGCCCGACACGCGCGAGTTCTTTTTGTCCCAGCAGGCAGAAGGCTGGATACTGGGGGACAAGCCCCCGCCGGGTAATGTTTATGGCGACCGGCGCGTGATCAACCCGATTGTGGCAGATGGGGGGATTCTCTACCCCATGCGCAAGCCCGGCCGGGTGCTCAGCATTACGGACCCCGCATCCGGGCAGAAGCTGTTTGTTGGCACCTCCACCACGGATGACGGGGGGATTCTCTCCTTCCGTCATGGGGATGGGTATGACATCTGGCCCACGACCGAGGGCGTGGTTGTGGCTGCCAACTCGCCCGATGTGGGGCTACGCGCAACGCCTGAAGGCGCGTTGCTGACATCGGGTGAAAGCCCGCTCCCCGACAGCAAGGTGGCCGTGTACGCCAACACGGTTGATCTGGACTGGCTGGGCCTGCAAAAACTGCCCAATGAGCAGCTGGAAGCCCGCCTGCACAAAGCCCTGCTGGCCGCAGCCGATTCCGACCCCGCCCAGCGCTTTGCCGCCCGGCTGGAGGAAGCCCGCGCGGCCTTTGGCGTTGGTGCTTTTCTGGAAGCCCGCGGAATCCTGACCGTCGCGTTGGAAGATGACCCCGAAGAGGCCGTGCGGCCGGAGGTCAGCTTTCTGCTCGCTGCATCCGAACTGCTGAGCGGCAACATGGATGGCGCGTTCCTGCTTGAAGGCCCATGGCCCGATAACGAGCAGCGTGCCACGCAGCTCTGGCGCGGCCTTTACCTTGCCTCCAAGGGTGGGCACGAAGCCGAGGCCGCCCACCTGCTGGCGCGCGACTTTACCCGGCTGGATAATTATCCCACCAGTGTACGCAGCGTGCTGCTGCCTTTTGCCGCCGAGCAGGTTGGCCGTTACGGCACGGCAGAGGATCTGAGCGTGCTGGATAAGCTGCCCGCAGGGTCCGTGTACAAGCTGGCCTCTGCCTTCCGCGACCTGCGTACGGGCAAGCGCACGCAGGCGTATGATGCGTTTAATGCGCTCTCGGTTGATCCGGACCCCGTGGTGGCGGAAAAGGCTCTGGAGCAGAAAATCTCGCTCGACATGTCCGATGGCAAGCTGACCCCGGTTGCCGCGGCGGAAATGTTTAACGGCCTTATGCCCGATGCCCGCCTTGCCGGGCGCGAGGCCACAGTGCGGCTGTTGCAGGCCGATGCCTACATGCGTGCGCGCAAATGGCCCGAAGCACTGGCCACGCTGGATATGGTCAAGGACACGCCCGAGCAGGTGTCCGAGCCTGTTCTGTCGCCCATGCTGTTCCAGACCCTTGCCGCTGTTGCCTCCGAAGTGGTCAAGGATACGGACCGCGATTCCATTCTGCATGGTGCGGCCATGCTGCGCGCCCACCTGTCTGCCCTGCAACCGGGCACCAAAAAGGGCGAAATCCTGATGGCTTACGGCAAGATGCTGCTGGGCCTTGGGCTGGCGGATGAGGCGCAGGAAGCGTTCTCCGATGCCGTGCCCATGCTGGATTCGCCCGAGCTCAAGGCACTGGCGGGGCAGGGACTGGCTGAATCCTACATTGCACTCAAGGACCTTGCGAGCGCGACCGATGTGCTCCAGCGCACGGACAGCCCCGACCTGCCGGATGACATGAAGGCCTCGCGCCGCCGCCTACAGGCCCGCATTACGCTGGCCAAAGGCGACCAGACCGCCGCACTGGGCCTGCTGAACGGGGATAGTTTTTCCGACTCGCTGGATATGGCCGCCCGTATTCATGAAAGCCGTGGCGAATGGCCTGCCGCCGTAGCCAATGTGCGCAAAATGGCCGAGGCAGAGATCCCGCCCCAAGGCCCGCTGAGTGCTGCCCAGCAGACACTCGCCCTGCGTCTGGCCTCCGATGCGTCTCAGGCGTCGGATGCGCAGACGCTGGCATGGCTCGCCCAGCTGGTAGGGGACCGGAGCATGGATGGTGAGAGCGGGCGCGTCTTCCGCCTGCTGACACAGGTCGGGGGGCCAAAACCCGGTGCCGCCACGGCTGCCAAGCCCGCTACGGCGGCTGCCAAACCCTGATCTGCCAGTGTTGCCCCGGCCTGTATGGCTGGGGTTTGCTGCTTACGGGTGTTCTGCCCCGCCGTGTTAACCGCCCAGCAGAAACTGCACCCAGTGGGGCAGGGCGGGGCTGTTGCGGAGCAAAAACACCATCAATAGCCCCACGGCGCAGGGCAAGGCGGTGGGGTAGCGCCACACAGGCCGCGCGGCGGAGCAGACTGCTGCCTGCACCATGGGGGCGCGCGTGCTGCGCCGCACTCCGCGCACGGCCCAGAGCCCAGCCCCTGCAAGCAGCAGAAAAGCCCAGAACCCGCCCAGCCCTACCCATGCCCCGCATGCGCCAAACAACAGCACATCGGCCGCGGACATAAAATTACCCCGCCGGGTAATGGACAGGCCAAACAGGCCAGCCCCCCCCAGCCCCCAGCCTGCACAGGCCCCCCCAATGGCGCTGCCCGCATAACCCAGAGCAGCCCCTGCCAGCAGGCCGCATAACAGCATGGGCATGAGTATGGCGTTGGGTAGCCAGCCTTCGCGCCGGTCAAACTGTACCAGCAGGTTGGCAAGGTGGAGGGCCACCGCGTAAGCCAGCGTGATGGAGGGTGGGGTATAAATCAGCAGGGTGAGCGAGCAGGCCGCCACCAGGAGGCACCCAGCTACCAGCTCGTGCTGCTGTTGTGGGGGCGGTGCCTCCACATGGGGGCGCACGCCCGCTGCTACAGGGAGCCAGCGCAGCGCAAGCGCGCAAACCCGGACGGAAAGAGGGAACAGCAGGGCAATGCACATACCGGCAAGGGCTGCGGGTGCGGTGCGCGCCAGCAGGCTCCACGCCAGCATGGCCAGTGTTGCCCCGGCCTGAATGGTTGCATCGGTCATTCTGGGTGTGCGCATGCTCTGCTCGCTCTGGCAAAGGCGTGGTGTGCCGTACGGACCATGCCATAACGCCGTGCCGGGCGTCTGTCATGGGGCATTGGGTGGGGCTGGAAGGGGGGAGGCCAATAAATCTGTGGCAATCGGGGGGAAGGAACGCTATTTATGGTTGAACTGCCGTGAGCAGAGGAGGTCCAACCTACCCCTACGGCACCGCACAAACACAAGGGAGCTGGCATTTTCATGCTGGAGGCACTGTCATCCCAGACCGCGCTGACCCATAGCGGGACTGACCTGTTTTCATTGGCAGAGCGGCGCTTGCAGTGGCTGGAGTCGCGCCAGTCCGTTCTGGCAGGCAACGTAGCCAACGCCAATACACCGGGTTACGTCTCCAAGGATGTGGCACCGTTTGCAGGCGTGTTGCAGAACCAGATGACCATGGCCATGGTGCAGACCGAGCCGGGGCATATGGCCGGGCCGGGCAATACCGCCCTTGCGCGCAAAACCACGGGCGGCAACACATCCATTGATGGTAACGAGGTCCGGCTGGAAGATGAGCTGGGCAAAATAGCCGATACCAACGACCAGCAGCGCTTTGCCACCACGGTTTACACCCGTTACATGGGCATGTTCTCCACCGCGCTGGGCACCAGTTCGTAAGGACGGAAGCAGCAGATGGACTTTACCAATACAATTGGCATTTCCGCCGATGGCATGCGCACACAGGCCGAACGCCTGCGCGTGTCGGCCGAAAACCTTGCCAACAAGGATACAACCGGCTCCACCCCCGGTGCGGACCCATACCGCCGCAAAACCATTACCTTCCAGACAACGCTGGACCAGGCCACTGGCGCATCCAGCGTTAAGGTCAAGTCCATCGGGCAGGACCACACGCCGTTTGAAACACGCTACGACCCCTCCCACCCTGCGGCAGATGCCAAAGGGTACGTGAAGGTGCCGAACGTGAACACCATGGTCGAGATTATGGACACGCATGACGCCCAGCATTCGTACGAAGCGAATCTGAACACCATGCAGATCACCCGCTCCATGCTGACGCGCACCATCAATCTGATGAAATAAAGTCGGTCAGTAGAATATTTGAGTGTTTTGTCTATTCCAGTGCTTTGCACTTCTATGGTCTGTGGCACTTTGTATTGGTTCTGCCCCCGGCTGTAGCCGAGTATAAACATGAACGCTTTTGGTTTGTCCCCGCTCCTGCGGCAGTCCCTGCATGGGCAGGATATTACGCATTACCGGACTGAACTGCTCCAAAAGGCCGCACAGGCTCCAACGGCGCAAACACTGCTCGATCTGGCGCTGGTCATGCAGTTGACCTTTGAGCCAGAGCAGGCCGAGGCGTTCTTGACCGAAGCACTCAAGGTGCAGCAGGTTTTTAACCTCGCTCATGCAGGGCCGGATGCCCTGCGCCTGCTGGTGGTTAAAACCCCCGGAGACCTGACCGCCAACACCCCCATAGAATGTATTCTGGAAAATGCACCCGTTCATATGGATGTGGTGTATGTTGGCCCCGGTCTGGCATGGCCGCAGACACTCCCCCCGCATGACCTCGTGTTTGTTGCGGTTGGGGAGGGGGACACCCATACCCCCGTATTGGAGCAACTGGCACAGGTGCTGGCACACAGCCCGGTGCCGGTGCTGAACAAGCCCCAGTATATTCCCCAGCTCTCCCGCTCTGCGGCGTTTGACCTGCTGCACACTGTGCCGGGCTTGCACATGGCACAGACATACCGGGTCGAGCGCGTCACACTGGAGCGGTTAAGCACCGGGCATAATACGCTGGAATCTCTGGGCCTTAACCTGGCTTACCCGTTTATTGTGCGCCCCCTTGGGCTGCATGGCGGTATTGGCCTGAGCCGGATAGACCAGCCGCAGGACCTTGCCGCCTATCTGGCGGATATTGGGGCAGAGCTGTTTTTTGTCGCCAATTTTGTCAACTACGCATCGGACGACCAGCTTTACCGCAAATACCGCGTGGTGATGGTGGAGGGTAAAGCCTATCTGGCACATATGGGTATTTCCACCCACTGGATGGTGCATTACCCCTACAGGGAAATGAAGGAGTTTGCCGCCCGCCGTGGGGAGGAAGCCCACGCCATGCTCCACTTTGATCAGGAGTTTGGCCAGCGGCATGCGGTGGCCCTGAACGGTATTTATGATGCGGTCAAGCTGGACTATTTTGGCTTTGACTGTGCCGAAACCAGAGATGGCAAACTGCTGGTGTTTGAACTGTCCAACGCGCTGATCATTCATGCCTGTGATGATCAGGCCGTTTTCCCCTACAAAATTCCCCAGATGCACAAAATCTTTTCGGCATTTTATGCCATGCTGCGCAACACGGTGGCGGTGCAGGCAGCCCCCTGATGCGCTGGCTGGGGAGGTGTGGCCCGTAACCGGGCCTACCGTCCGGCCCACTTTGCTGCCTTGGGCAGATAATCCAGCAAATATACCCCATGCACGCGTGGGCGCGCACCGTCTGCTCTGGCAGGGGGATTGCATGTTTTGGGTGGGAAGTGGAAGGCCCGTGGCCGCCAAGGGTGCGGGTGTTTCCGCGCGCCGTAGGGGCAGGCTGGCCTGCGTACCTTACGGGTTAGCCCAAGGACCAGTGCGTTGTGGTCCGGGCAAAAAAATACCCCCGGCTTTCGCCGAGGGCACTTTTCGTCAACTGTATCAGTAGGATTACTGGAACAGGGACAGGATGTTCTGGGACTGGCCGTTGGCGATCGAGAGGGACTTGATTGCCAGGGACTGCTTGGTCTGCAGGGAGGTCAGCTTTGCGCTTTCTGCGGACATGTCAGCATCGGTCAGGGCGCCAACGCCGGTCGTCAGGTTGTCAGAAACCGTCTGGCCGAAGGTGGTCATGTTGGCGATGTTCTTGGTGTTCTGACCCAGTTCAGAGGTCACGTTCGTCATAGCCGTGATGGCTTTCTGAACGGCTGCAATGGCTTTCGTCAGGTCGAAGGAGCCAGATGCGCCACCCCAGGAAGCAGCAAGGCTGCCATCGGTGGTGAGGAAGCCGTTGGCGGTTGCCAGGCCGTTGGTGTCAACGCCGGTGGACAGACCCAGAGCTTCGGACAGGGACGCGGTGGAACCCGTGCCGGTCACGCCGCTCACGCCGTTGATGATGTTGAACAGGTTGCTGATGGTAGCCGTGCTGCCCTGCAGACCGGTTACGTAAACAACGCTTGCAGCCGTGATGCCGTTGAAGGAACCCGTGGTGGATGCGCTAGCGGAGCTGACCAGCAGGTTCACGCCGTTGGTGGTGGCGTTGGTTGCAATGGTGTCGATCTGCTTCAGGTAACCCGTGATTTCGGTGTTGATCTGAGCGAGGGAGGTGGAGCTACCTTCGTTGCTGCCGATCGTGGTCACAGCAGCCTGAACTTCAGCCAGAACGGAAAGGATCTGGTTGGCGGCGCTGTTGGTGGAGCTGACAACGGTGGAAGCGAAGGACAGGCCATCGTTCACTGCGCCCTGACCGGCAATGTTGCCGTTCATCTGCGAAGCAATACCGAAAGCAGCCGGGCTGTCAGAAGCGTTAGCAACTTTTTTGCCGGTGGAAACTGCGTTTTCGGTGGCGCTCAGCTGGGTCTGGGTCGCGTTCAGCGTTTCCAGAGCAACCATTGCAGAGGTGTTGGTGTTAATAGAAAGGCTCACGTTGTGATCTCCATTTCGAGTGGGCTTAGTGCCCGTGTTCAAGGATGAATAAACCCCCGAACGGCTAAGAGAAGGTTAACGCGATCATTTTTTTTTGAGGGGTGGGTAAAAAAAATCCACCACCGGGCCAGAACATGGTCACAAAAAGCAGATGGCGGCGGGAGGAGTGGCAGTTATCCGCCATTTTTTGTCTGTTCCCCACAAGGCATAAAAAAAGCCTCCGCCCATTAAAGGGAGGAGGCTTTGGCTGGAATCGGATGGAACTTTCTGCCGGAACGTTAATATCGGCCCTTAAACGTTAAGCACTTTCACGTTCGGGCGGGGTGCTCTGGCCCTTGCCAAGGGCGCGCAGGTAAGGGCGCTCTTTGGTCAGGGTTGCGGGCATGGGCATGTCCAGCGTGTCTGCAAACTGGGTGGGGGCTGGCTGGTCCGGCGTTGTGGATGACTGCTGCTCCACCGCCTTGGCTATGGCACTTTGCGCAGCCGTTGCACTCTCCAGCGCCGACTGCACAAGTTCCTGCGCGGTCTGCTGGGCTGTCTGGCTGGCCTGTTGCAGCTTTTCCAGAGTTTCCTCTATGGCCAGCCGTGCGGTTTCGGCCTGTTCGATCAGGCTTTCCATCCGCCGCTCCTGCGAGGGCACCTGTGTCAGCACCGAATCCAGCCGGTCGGCTACCGAATCGGCCTTGGTGGCCATGTCGTCCAGCTCGCTGCCGGTAACCTTGGCCTGTTCGATCATGCGGCTCAGGGGGCGGCCGCTGACCTCCCCTGCCACGCGCAGCTTGTCCACGCCTTCTTCGGCCTGGTTAACGCTGTTTTCAAGCTTGTCCACCAGTTCCAGCAGGCTGGTCCGGTCGCGCTTGAGGTTGCCCAGTACCCGCCCGAGGTAAAAACTGTAGATAATACCAAGGAACAGAAAGACGGAGAGCGTGATCTCAATGATCATCTGGATCTGTGTGAACATCATTCAGGAGATCCTCCAGTCTGATCCGGTGTGGGGTTTGCTGCGGGTGGGTGGGGTGGCTGCGGGGGCACGCCAAGGGGCGGTGGCAGGTGGTGTTCTTCCGGCGGGACCAGCCTGCGCTGGATCTTGACCGCGTTCTTGTTGCCCAGCTTGCCCAGACGGCCATCAAACAGTGGGGTCTGCCCGCATTGCAGGCGGATGGGGAAGGGCGCGCCCTGCTTGTGCGGGAAGGTCATGAGCGAGCCGATCTTGAGGTTCAGCACCTCGGAGAGTGGGACGATCTTTTCATCAAACACGGCAGAAACCTGGGCATCTGTTTCCAGAATCTCGGAAAACAGGTGGTCTTCCCAGATGGAGTCGCGGCCAAATTTTTCGCCCATGAACTGCTGCGAAAGCTGGTCGCGCACCGGTTCCAGCGTGGCGTAGGGAATGATCAGGTCCATGTTGCCGGTGCGGTCCTCCATATCAATATGGAGTTTGGCCAGCACCACAGCGTTGGAAGCGCGGGCAATGGCGGCAAACCGGGAACTGACTTCCAGCCGCTCAAACGTAAGGTCCACATTGCAGACCGGGTTGAACGCAATGGACAGGTCGTTGAGCGTGAGGGTGATCAGCTTTTCAATCAGCGCGCGTTCAATGGCGGTGTGGGGGCGTGTTTCCACACCTGCATGCCCAACGCCGCGCGGCCCACCCATAAGAATGTCGATAATGGAGTAGGACATGGCCGAGTCCACAACGACCAGACCGTAGTTGTCCCACTGTACGGCCTTGAACACTGCAAACATGGAGGAGGAGGGAACCGCCCCCATGTAGTCCCCAAAACGCAGGGAGCGAATGCCCTCGATCGTTATTTCAACGTTATCATTGGTGAAGTTACGCAAGGTAGCGGAAAGGATGCGCACAAGCCGGTCAAAGACAATTTCCAGCATGGGCAGGCGTTCATAGGCCACGAACCCGGCCTTGATAACGCGCTCCATGCCGGTTTCTTCCGGCTCTTCAAACCCGCCAAAGGTGTGGCCGAGCAGATTGTCGATTTCCGACTGGTCCAGCAGGTGGCTGCCAAACGGGTCTTCCTCAGGGGTGGCTTCATGCTCGCCCTGTTCACCCTGTTCCGCGTGGGTGTCCTGCGCATCATGGGCGGTGGCATCGTCCTGCGCGTGGGCGTCTGCCGTGCCGGGTTCTGGCGCGGGGTCCGTGTGCTCAGCCGTTGTGTCGGCTGGGGCATCGGGGGTGTGATCCTCGGGTGCGGCACCACTTTCAGGCGCACTGGCCTGGGTGGCCTGCTCCTGTGCGGGGTCGTGCGCCTCCTCCGTATGCGGGGCGTCCGGTGCGGCGTCTGCTTCGGGTTCGTGGTTCCCGGGCCCTGATGCTGTGTCGTCTACATCCTGCATGTGGTCTGTCGCTACGGTTCCTGAGGGGTGTCGGTTTGAGCGGGTGTCAGAAGCCGGAGAGCTTTACTGGACAAGGAATTCAACAAGATACAGGTTTGTCACCTGCAGGGGGGCAAGCTGTGCGCGCAGGCGGCGCAGAATGGATTCGCGTAGCCTGTAAATGCCGTTCCCCCGAATGTCCTGCGGCCGGGTTTCGTGCAGGTAGGTCTGGAACACGTCCTGAATTTCCGCAATCCGGTCCTGCAATGCGGCCTCGTTAGGCACACCGCTGATTTCCACCTTGGCGGTCAGCTTGACATAAACCGGGTGACCACCGGATGTGTCGAGGTTGGAAACCATGGGCGGAATACCCAGCAGCACCGGCGGGTGCATGGCGGCCTCGGCCTTGCTGCCCACGTTCTGTTTGAGCTTGGATGTGAAGATTTTGTCCTTTTCCCAGAACACCCCACCGCCAATAAGGAGAACAAGACCGGCAGCGCCCGCCATCATCAGTTTCCGCTTGGACTTGGGGGCGTCTGCTCTGGGAACTGCTGCGGCAGCATCTGCTTCTCTTGCGCCGGTTACAGTCTCGCTCATGTCTGGTGGGCTCCGGAATGGTTAATTAGTCACACTGTTATCAGTTTAACTGCTGGCGCGCACCTACTCAATGGTGGAGAGGGGCGTATTGCATGGCTGTGTGTATTGCGTGCAGGGGCCGCGCTGGCAAGCGGGCTGGCCGCAGGTGGGGGTGCCTTAGCCCCCGGCCTGCTCCCGCAGTCTGGCCTGATAGATAAAATACAACTCCTTGAGCGGGTGCTCACACGACGCAACCCAGGGTTTGGCCTCGCCCGTAAAGTGGACAATCGCCGGGTTGGTGGCGGCATCATCCTGCTCCTGATCGGTATAGGCGACATCCTGCTCATTATGGCTATACAGGCGCCCCCCCGCGTTCCAGCGCAGGGGCAGGATCTGAATATCGTCCCTGAAGGCAATATTGATGATGTCCTGATCCTGCAGGGTGATGCTTTTGATGTTTTTTACAAAGGATTCCAGATAAAGGAATTTGAGGTTCCCGTATTTTTCTCTGGCAGCGGCAAGGTCAATAACAAGAATACCGGCATTGATGTAGTTGGTGTTGTAATTGCGCCCGAATAGCTTGCGCGAATGGGTTATGCCGCCTTCATCCATGCACCCGCCAAGGATTTTTCCCTTGAGGTCCATGTTCCACAAGAGCGTTATGTCGTCACAGAAAATCGTATCCAGATCAACATAGATCAGGCGCTTCAGCTCTGCTGGCAGCACCTCATGCATGATCAGCCTATAATAGGTATTGCGGCTGATATGCTGCCTGTTATGGGGCAGAAAATTGGAAAAACTGTCTGCACTGACATCATAAAAACTGAACTTTGAACCCGGAAATGTCTGCTGTGTCCTGTGGATGTTGGCCGGACTGAGCCTCTGGTCATGCAGGACATGAAAATGGATGTGGCTGCCATTTTGGGTGTTGCTGAGCAGGGAGTACAGCGCGACAAGTGAGTGCTCTGCGTAATTGTCGTCAAACGAGATGGCAATATGTATGGTGCTGCCATACGCAATGGGGTTTTTTGCAGGCTCCGGGTTACAGATGGCCGCATTGATGCTGTACTGTTTGGCAAATTTTGGAACAATAATTTCCCCAGCCTGAAAAAACGCTTCTTTGTTCCCATGCATGAAATGCTTCATTAAAAAAACATTGCTGAGGAAAGCATAGAGAAACCTGAACACTTTTTTCTGGTACGGAGAGCGACCGGAAGTGTCGATGACTTTTTCAAACGCAAACAGAACTGAAAAAACAAAAGTGCAGTATTCATCAAACACATCACGTTTCATGAGGATATTTTCATCATGAAATCTTGTGTCTATGTGTGCGGTAATCAGTGCTGTTTCGTAATACGCGCCAAACTCGTTTTTGATCAGTGTCAGCAGCAGATCAAGGTCCTGCTGGTCATGTTCAAAGCCGTAGTTTTCATAAAATGTCTGAATATCGGATGCTGCGGAAGGGGGGTGGATTTTGGTAATGGGGGCGGTCAAAAACCTATGCTGGGAACAGCGCTCTTCGATATTCTGTGAACAGAAATCAATAAAATCCATCTGCTTGTTCAGCAGAGAAATCTGCTGGCGGCCATGCTCGGAAAAATTCAGGTAGGATTTTTCAGTATTCAGGCCCACATAGTCGTGGCATGTGTTTTTCCATATCCAGTACAGGGCAGTCAGTTCGCCCCAGTCCCTGTTTCTGGCAGAAATATTGTCGCCGGTATCATCCCCGATCATGCCTGCAAATTTTGTATCGGCAATGGAGCGGCCACCCTGAATGGGCTCAAAATAACGGTTTTTATTTATATTCGCATCGGCATGATGATAAACATAAATCCGAATATCCATTATTTAAATCCTGCCCAATTCTTTATGATCATTTGCAAACCACCCTGCGGTGGCGGATGTGTGTGTCAGGCCTGCTGCCTGATCTTGGCGCTCATGGATTGCCAGTGCCAGGAATCCCGGCACATATCGAGCAGGGTGCGTTTGGCACACCAGCCGAACATGGTTCTGGCCAAAGCCGGGTTTGCGTAGCAGGTAGGGGCATCGCCGGGGCGGCGGGGGCCAATCTGGTAGGGAATGTTGATCCCGGTTGCGTTTTCAAACGTATGAACCAGCTCAAGCACAGAATACCCTGTGCCGGTGCCAAGATTAACGGCGTGGGTGCCCTCGGTGCCAAGGGCTTTTTCCACTGCGGCGCAATGGGCTTCGGCCAGATCCATGACGTGCAGGTAGTCGCGCACACCTGTGCCATCTGGCGTTGGGTAATCATCGCCAAAAATGGTCAGATGGTCGCGTTGTCTGGCGGCAACCTGGCACAGATAAGGCATCAGGTTAGCGGGAACGCCCCGTGGGTCCTCCCCGATCAGGCCCGAAGGATGCGCGCCTACCGGGTTGAAGTACCGCAGCAAAAATGCGGAGGACAGCATGCCCGTGCGGACGAGGTCGCTGATCATATCCTCCATGATCAGCTTAGTGCGCCCGTAAATGTTGGTGGCGTGCAGGGGGGCACTTTCTGCTATGGGGCAGTGTTCTGGCGCGCCATAAACCGTTGCGGAAGACGAAAAAACAATGCGCCCCACGCCTGCATGCCGCATGGCGGTAAGCAGTTTTAATGTTCCTGCAACATTCACATCAAAATAATGCAGGGGGTTTTCTTCACTTTCCCCCACGGCCTTGAGTGCGGCAAAATGAATGACGGCATCATAGGGTTCTGCGGCAAAAACCCGCTGCATGGCGTCTATGTCGCGGATGTCCACGTCATGCACGGGGTAGTTCACCCCCGTAATTTCCTTGAGCCGGGCAGGGACCGAGCGGGAGGCGTTGGAAAAATTATCCAGCAGCACAACATCGTGCCCACGGCCCTGAAGTGCCACCGCAGTATGGGAGCCAATAAATCCGGCGCCACCAGTCAGAAGAATACGTGCCACGAGCTCACTTCGCCATAAAAGGACCAGAAGGCTGGATTATACTCAGCATTGCGGCCCAAGCCAATCATTGGATGCAAGGGGGCCGGTGGTGGCGCAGGCAGGCTGTGGCGCGTGCCCGGTTGTGACTTACCGGGCTTTGAGCATAGCAACCGTGCGGGCCAGATCATCCCGTTCTTTTTGCAGGTCCAGATAGCCTTTGCGGAAGGCATCAATCTTGCCATGAATGGCGTTAACCTGCTCCTGCAGGGCGGCATGGGCCTGCTCGGTTGCGCGCAGTTTCTGCAAAGCCAGAAGGTGCTGCTTCTGCAGCTCTGCAAAATTGTTTTTCAGTCTTTTTTCATTGTACAAAAGGAACTCTACGGAGTGTTCCTGCTTGGCGTCCTGCGTGTTGGCTGTCATGGCTCTGTTGCCTCTGTCTGGTAAAGTTTGCTGGTTTTAAAAAGAAGTTCGGATGGGGCGGGCTGCAGGTATCAACCCTGTGGGCTTTCCCCGAAAAGGGCTTCGATATTTCTGGTGTATTGTTCCGGCCCGTGCTGGCGTTCCAGCTTGTTCAGGGCGTTCAAGGCTAGTTGTACGCGCTGCTCGGGGTTGCGCAGCAGCTCATTCAGGGCATGGGCGTAGGCGGTTATCAGGTCTTCATCTGTCAGGGTCGTGGAGGGGATGAGTTTGCCGGTGATGTCGTTTTCAATCACTTCATCAATCCCGCCCACGGCGGGCGCAACAATGGGCAGCCCTACAGACATGGCCTCCAGCAGCACGTTGGGGAGGCCGTCAAAACCGCTGGTGTAAAGGAAGCACGCATACCCCTGAGACGCGACCTTGATAAAGTCGGAGAAGGGGCCTTTGTAACTGATATTGGGGAGTGCCTCGAACACCTGCGTGTCAAAATGCCCCAGAACGTTAATGCCGTACACATCAATCTGGGCCTGTGGGTAGAGTGCGTGCAGGAGTTTGGAAATGGGTACCAGCAGTTCCGGCTTTTTTTCCGCATCCAGTCGGCTGGCCCACAGGATGCGGGTCTGGGGCTGGCTGTTGCTGGCCTGTATGGCCTGGGGGGATGTATGGCTGGGCTGGCGTGCGTAAAGCAGCTTCCACTTCTGGTGCTTTGTGCCAACGTAGTAAAAATCGTTGTTAATGATGTTTTTGTTGTCAGAGAGCAGGAAGTCCACATCATCCAGAAGGGGCACTGCCGTGGTAAAGAAGTTCCTGTAGATGGGAAAATAGTCGGAGCCTGATTTTTCATCAGAAAATCTGTAGAATATTTTTTTGTTGTTTTTAAAAATCTTAAGGAACATCTGCGTAAAGCCATAAGCAAATGGGCTTGGCTTGATGTGAATACGCGCCCCGTCCGCGCAGTTCTGGATCAGTTTGAGCACAATCAGGTTGCGTTCATGCCCGTTCAGGCTCGGGGCCAGTGCGGGCATGTCCACAATGGTTATATGCTTGGGCAGGCGTTCCAGGTCTGTCAGCGTGGATGGTTTTTCGCCTGTAATAATCAGGGTTCTGGTCTGGGGGTTCAGGGCCTCCAGCGTTTTGATGATTTCAAAAATATACTTTTCCGCACCACCAACAGACAGGAAGGGCAGAAGCAGGACATCTGTAAATGTCCTGTCCTGAATAATTTCACACGCCTCGTAATACGCAACGCCTATGGCGGGGTTCATGGCATCCAGTGAGGAAATAAAGGCGTTGTCTGTTAGCACATAGGGGTCAATCAACGGCTCTATTTTATTGGCGGCACAAAGCAGACCCCAGAAGACCGGGTCGCTCAAGGCCCCAATCCGTTTGAAGCCAAAGGTTTTCAGCAACTCCTTGCCCTGTGTTTTCCACAGCGGATATTTGTCTTTGCTGACACGCAGAAAATTGGGGGGCTCAAACAGGATGCACGGTGCAATCTGCCCCGGTGAACTGCTTGCCGCCTGAACGGAAAGGCTGCTGGCCCGCCGCCTGTAAAAAAAGATGGTGTCCGGGGTCGGGCGGATTGTGCAGCCCAGCGCCAGCGCTGTGGCATTGAAGTGCCAGTCCTCATACGCCAGACCGGAGGCGAGGGAATGGTCCACAAACTGCACGTTATCATACAGACTGCGCTGGAACATGATGCAGGACAGGTAAGGGTGTGTGCCAACAAATGGCAAGGGGGAGGTGGCGTCACTGTCCGGGTATTCGATAATGTGGTTCTGTGTGCCAAACGAGAACAGATACTGGCAGACCCTGACAGCCAATTTTCCGCCCTGCATCACATCGGCATAAAGGGCCGCCAGCGCGTTGAAGGAAATCAGGTCGTCCGCATCATGCAGCAGCACGCAGGTGCCGCTGGCGGCTTCAATGCCCGAATTGCGCGACAGGCCGAGCGAGCGGTGCGTAACATGCAGGCATGTTACGGGGTACAGGTCGTGCAGGCTGTTGTTATGGAAAACGGTTTCGGTTTCTTTGTCGCTGGAATCAAAAACGGCAATCAGCTCGCAGCTCAGGCCGGAGAGCTGTGCGTGACGCACGCAGCTTTCGAGGTTAATGAGCGTGCGTGCGAGAAAATTGGCTTCTTTATGGATATTGAGAACGATAGAAATATCCGGTTTGGAAATATTTTTTTCCTGAATCATGCTCACCATTCCCAATGACCCCATTTAGTATGGGGGTTTTATAATACATTCGGGAAGTCCAGAATATAAAAATATCAAGGAAATATGTGTGTATTGCCGCGCATGTGGCGGGCCGTTACGGGATAAGACTGTAACGTGCTTATCCCGTTTTGTGCTGTGGCGCTGTTTATGCTTTTTGCAGGAGGTTCAGAACATTAATTCCGGGCTGGAAAATGGTCTGGAAGCCGTTTTCCACATAAATGGATTTGGCATACTCCATCAGCACATCCTTCCGGTAGGCGGAAACATCGTTCCCGAACTGCAGGAGAAAATACTGGTCGTTAAGCGTGGCAACCAGTTCCTGTATGTTGCCCGGTTCCATGCATTGAATTTCAAAATGCATGACCATGGGGCGGCAGTTATGGGCAAAAATGTCGTCAATAATAATTTTATCCATTCCCTCTGCATCAATAATGAGTACATCAGGGGGAACAGCATTGGAGATAGCCAGAAGCTCATCAAAGCCGACAACCTCAACTTCAATTTTTTCAATGCATGTATGGATTTTTCTGGTCGTCTGTTCGTCCGTTCCGCCCAGTCCACCAATGGCATTCTTGTCATTGTAAACGGAGGAGATGCCAAGAACCCAGCCCGGCAGACCTGCTTCCTTGACCTTTTGCGGGTTTATGGCGTTCAGGGTGAGTTTTTGCTTGTCCAGACTATAGGCGCGCTGGATGATATTGGTGTTTGTATTGTTTTTGTAATTTTCGGCCAGAAACGCAAACATATAGGGGTTGGGCTCCAGAAGGAGCGCATGCGGGTTGGCGTTGATCATGACATTGCGGATCGGGTCCACCAGAACGCCATCTGCCGCACCAATCTGCCAGATTACCTTGTCGGGGTGGTTTTTGAAAATCCAGTGTAGAACTTTAGAAATTTCAAAAAGTTTTGCGTCACTGTCATTGAAGTTAACATTCTGTTCAATGGCCATGACAGATGTCAGGGTCTGTTCCCTGTGCCTGTGAATGCCATGAATGATGTTCTTCAGCTCATCAATGCCGTCCAGCATGTCTGCCAGTTTACGGGCTTCTTCAATATCCCCGGATTTGATGAGGGCGATTATCCTTTCCTTTTTTACCTCGGGGGAGAGCCATCCCCCGCCCCACACATGAATGCCATAGGTGGCATCAAGGTTTTTGGCAAAAATGGAGGAGAACGGCTGATTGTACTGGTAGGGGTAAAACGCAGCGGTTGGCAGGCGCTTGTGGGGGTGTTTTTTCAGATAACGGCCGAACAGGTGCGGGCCTGTTGTAATGTTGGGTTTTGTTTCGTCTATATCAGTGTGAATAATATGCTGGATCAGGTCTTGGAAAAGGGCATGGCCGGGAGGGGCCGCAATAAAGC
Organism: Acetobacter sp. ESL1128; assembly: GCF_058505085.1. Classification (NCBI taxonomy): domain Bacteria; kingdom Pseudomonadati; phylum Pseudomonadota; class Alphaproteobacteria; order Acetobacterales; family Acetobacteraceae; genus Acetobacter; species Acetobacter sp. ESL1128. The sequence goes on from NZ_CP196369.1 coordinate 321,227, forward strand.
CGATGGAGCAGTATTCTTCAGAACCATCTTCATTACAGATGGTAAGCTGCTTTGTTATGTCTTCAAGATCCATATGGTTATAGGGCATCATGTCGCAGTCGATATAGATGCCGCCGTGCTGGTAAAGGATCTCGTACCGTGCAAGGTCCGCCCGGGATACGGGGCTGGAAAAGCTTTTCAGTTTTTCATGGGAAATGGTGAGTTTTTCCAGATCCTTGTCGGTCCATGTAATAAACTCGCATGACGGATGCTGGCGCTGCCATGCCTGCCAGAAGGCTTCATACGCATGGGGGATTTTCTTGTCCCCGAACCATATTCTATGAAATTTTTGTTTCATGTATATCATCCTGTCTATACTATTTTCATTCTTATATACGCAAAATCACGGCTTGAAAATTTTTTACAATGGTTAACTATAAAAAATAAAACTACAAAATATACGTTTAAAAATAAATATCAGGGTATTTGTCTGTATTTATGCAGGCACAAAAACGCGCAAACCCCCGCCAGAACAGGGCAATACAGATTGTTCTACACAGGCAGTGTTGCCAATGTGCGCGCCGTGTATTGCATGCCCTGTTCTGGGCTGGCTGGCCCGGCTGTTGGGGAGCGTTTTACTTGTTCAGGCTCTGGGCTACATCGTTATCTGTCAGGCAAAGCGGAGGCAGGGTGGTGTAGGCCTTGAGGTCCCGGTAATGGATGTTCATCAGGTGATCAACGGATGTGCTGGTCAGCAGGCGGCCAAGCCCGACATAAGGCACCTCGACCGATTTGAACGGCAGGCAGCGCTCAAGCAGGCGGGTGGCCCCACGGGGGGATATGGCATAGCCGCATATGCCAAAGGTCTGTGTCAGCCTGAACGGGCTGGAGGAGACATCCATGTTCAGGAAGTCGGGAATACCCTGCCGCACGGTGTCCTGGTTAAAAATGGCAACACACTGCGTAATGCCGGGCAGGAGTTCAAACTCCAGAATACTGTCGTAGTTGTTGCCCCACAGGATAATGTCCCAGTCATGGGGCAGGGTCGCAATAATCCGGTCGCTTTCGCTTTCAAAGTTGCGGCACAGAAAAGCGTCATCTTCAAAAATATGCGCAGGCTGGCCACTCTGCGCCACCTTGGCCCAGAGTTTGACATGCGTCAGCCCCGACCCGATGGCCCCTGCCGTAAAGCCACAGTTCGGCTCCATCAGCCCTTTGCTGATAATGGTGTCCCGGTCCAGCGTCTTGCCGTCCATGCCGGGCATCCATTCCAGGTCCTTGATGTGGGCATTGGCTTTTAAAAACCGCTCCGTCCGCTGTGGAGTTCTTTCGAGGCTGATGAAATACTTGTGCATCTGTGGTCCTGAGCAAAGGCCATAAAACAAAGCGGGCATGGCGCGGTTAATGCCCGCATTCTGCCAGCATAGCCTGTAATTGCAACCCGGTTTGGGCTGTGGCCCTGCCCCTGTTCAGGGCTGGGGGGCAAAAAAGGCGGGCAGGGCCTGCGCGCCATTGCTGGCAAGGATGCTTTCAATCTGCTCGCAGGCCAGAAGGGCCTCGTGGATGGTGACGTCCATATCCAGATAGCGGTAGGTGCCCAGCCGCCCGAGGAAGGAAACACCCGTGCTGGCGCGGGCAAGCTCCTCATACTTTTGTAGCAGAGGCTGCTCGCCGGTCAGGCGTATGGGGTAGTAGGGGGTGTCGGCTGCCTGTGCGGCTCTGCTGTATTCGCGGAAGCAGACGCTCTGCTCAAACTGTGCCTGTTCCCATGGGGCAAAATGCTTGTGCTCGGCAATGCGGGTGTAGGGCACGTCCGCATCGCAATAGTTCATGACCGCCGTGCCCTGATAATCAGGTTCGGGGCTGACAAAGCGCTCAAAATCCAGCGTCCTGTATTCCAGCCGCCCAAGGCGGAAGCCAAAGTAGCGGTCCAGCGGGCCGGTGTAGAACACGTGGTCAAAGGTTTCGGGCATATCCTCGAATGCAGCACCCAGACGGATGTCTATGCGCTGTGCAAACTCGGCCAGAATGTTGCGCACAATGGCCGTGTACCCGGCCTCTGGCATGCCCTGATAAGGGTGGTTGAAGTAGTTGTCGTCGTAATTGAAGCGCAGCGGCAGGCGTTTGAGAATGGAGGCGGGCAGGGTATCTGGCTCGCAGCCCCACTGCTTGCGGGTATAGCCTTCAAAAAAAGTCTCATACAGCTCCGGGCCGACCATGCTTAAGGCCTGCTCACGGAAGGTGCGGGGGTTGGTTATGGAGCGGTCTGCCTTGCTGGCAATAAAGGCGCGAGCCTGCGCGGGGCCAAATGTGGTTCGGAACATCTGGTTGATGGTCGCAAGGTTGATGGGCAGGCTGAACACCTGCCCCCGAGCTATGGCCCGGACCCGGTTGATATAGGGGCGGAACTGGCCAAAGCGCTGCACATAGGCCCACACGCGCTCGTTGGCTGTATGGAAAATATGGGGACCATAACGGTGGACCATAATGCCGGTCTGCCCGTCACGCTCGGTGTGGCAGTTGCCACCCAGATGCGTGCGCTCGTCCACCACAACCACCCTGTGGCCCAGACTGGCAAGGTGCCGGGCAACCACGGCGCCGCTAAACCCGGCCCCAACCACGCAGAATGTCCTAGCCACCTTGGTCTGTTCCCCTCAAGCCCGTCTGGATCAATGCGGGGGCACTTTACCGCCCTTTTGGCCCCGTGCCACGGTGCCGGTGCAAAAAACGGTAAAAAGTAACCTGCCTGCCCCATTTGGTGTGGGGCAGGGCGGGGTAAGGTTTAAGGCATGCAGGCCTTAGTGCGCGGGGGGAATGGTCGCGTTAACCCGCTCGGCCAGCCGGATAACCAGCCCGCGCATAAGGGAGGCGACCTCGGCCGCGGAGCCAACATCCCCTGTGGCAACAAGGTGGGTGCGCTCGCGGGTTAGGGGCAGGTTGGGGTCACGCGGTAGCACGGCCCATGTGGCATCCAGCGTGGCCACGCCGTTTGTGTCCACATCAAAGCGCGAAATATCAATCTGCACGCGCATGGTGGCTACATCGGCCAGCGGCTGGTCGGTAATCAGTTCGGATGGGCGTTTGTTGGACAGCACATTGGTCAGCAGGTCGGTCACGCCAAGGGACAGGCGCGTGGCCCAGCGCGCACGCGCACTGCGCAGGATTTCCTCGCCCTGACGGGTAATGATGTCCTGCGAGTCCAGATAATCGGGCAGGATCACGCGGCTGATGGCAATGGTGGCCGCGCGGGAGGAAAGGTGCGGCTCGCCTATATTGGCGTCCGATGGCACGCCCAGCGTGTACAGCCGCAGCGGGGGAGACGCGCAGCCAGCAAGGGACAGGAGCGAGCAGCAGGCCATAACGGCAAGCAGCGTACGGCGTGGCGCGGGGGTCATGGGCGGCGTCCCATCAGCAGGAGTTGCGGGTTGCGTTCAATATCGGACGAGAAGCCGCGCAAGGATGCGGCAGAGGCAGCAATATCGCGCAGGGCCGCGTCCAGGTTGGCGCGGTCGATCGAGCGGGGGGAGAGTATATCCTGCAACGAGCCCAGCGTTTTGGTGGCCGAGGCCAGTGTGGCGTGCAGGTCCGCCCCGCGGGCGTTAAGCTGGGTGTTCCCCGTTTCCATCAGCTGGTCCATTTTGCTCAGGGTCACGTCCAGCTTGGCTTGCAGGTTTTTTATGGCCTCGGTCGTGGTTTTCAGCGTCTCGTGCGAGAGGTCTGTGGTCTGTTTGGCGCTCAGCAGCAGGGGGGGCAGGTCACGGTTCAGGCTGTCGCTCAGCTGGGTGACGGAGAGCAGGGCGGCATCCGCATGGTGGCTGATTTCCTTTATGGGAATCTGGCCCAGCGAATCCTTCAGCTTTTCCACGGCCGACATGCGGACGGGAATTTCGGGCAGGCTGGTAATGCGCGGGTGCAGCACGGGCGGCACCGAGCGGTCAAAGTCCAGTTCGATGTTGGATTGCCCGGTTACAAAGCTGAGCAGGTTCAGCTCCGCACGCAGGCCAATGCCGATAAGTTCCTGAATGCTCACCTTGTCCCCGCCGGGTACGTCCTTGACCACGTGAATCTGGTCTGGCTCCAGCGTCAGCACCACGGGAATGTAGGCTTTGTGGTCGGCCGGGTCAAAGCGCAGGGTAATGCTTTTGACCGTGCCAACCTTGACCCCACGGAAGTTGACCGGCGCGCCAACGGACAGCCCGGTAATGGAGTTCTGGAACACCACCGCCGCCTCGCGCGAGGGGGAGAGGAAGCTCATATGCCCAAAGGCCATGACAATGAACAGGGCCAGAAAGCCGCCCAACAGCACGAAGGCCCCGATAACGGTTTTGCGGTTTGTGCTCTCAGACATGCTGGTTAGCCTTTGTCTCATCAGTCGGGGGGATGGTGGAGGAGCGGTTCATGAATGCCATGACTTCGGGAATGGTGCTGTGGTCGCGCAGGTCCCGCGGGGAGCCGTGGGCTATGGGCCGGTGGGTGCGCGCGTCCAGAAAAATGCCATCATCGGCAATGGCAAACAGGCTGGGCAGTTCGTGGCTGACAATTACAATGGTTGCGCCCAGCCCGTCGCGCAGGGTCAGGATCAGGTCATCCAGCCGGGCGGAGGTAATGGGGTCCAGCCCTGCGGAGGGTTCATCAAAAAACAGAATATCGGGGTCCAGCGCTATGGCGCGTGCAAGGCCTGCGCGTTTGCGCATGCCGCCCGAAATCTCGGACGGGAACAGGTCTATCGCCTGTTCCATGCCCACAAGCCCGAGCTTGAGCTCCACCAGCTTGCGCACCACATCGGGCGGCTGGGCGGTAAACATTTCCATGGGCAGGGCCACGTTCTCTCCCACGGTCATGGAGCTCCACAGCGCGCCGGACTGGAACAGAACGCCAAAGCGGTGGTTGATCTGGGTCCGGCGGTGTTCGTCCTGTGCCCAGTAATCCTCCCCACCAACCAGAATCCGCCCGGTGGTGGGGGGGAGCAGCCCGATCAGGCTTTTGAGAAGGGTGCTCTTGCCGCAGCCCGAGCCCCCCATCACGGCAAAAATGGAACCACGCTTGAGGTCGAACGAGACGTTCTGCTGGATAATCTTGGGGCCAAAGGACAGTTCCACGTCCCGCACGGAAATAAGGGTATCGCTCTCGGCCATTGCTCAGATTCCCAGCGCGTTGGCCATAACGGCAAACACCGCATCCATGGCGATAATGCCGACAATGCCAATAACCACCGCGCGGGTGGCGGCAATGCCAACATCGGCAGCACTGCGCCCCGCCTTAAGCCCTACGCGGCAGGCGGCAAGGGCAATAAAGCTGCCAAAGAAAAAGGCCTTGATAAACCCGAACACGAACTCCTTGAGTTCGACCCCGTTCACGGTGGAAATCCAGTACCCTACGGGGGAGACATCCATCATGCTCATGCTCACCACAAACCCGCCCAGAATGCCAATGAGCGTGCCGTACAGGTAGAGCAGGGGCATCATGAGCGAGAGGGAGAGAATGGCGGGGAGCAGGATATAGCCCGAAATGGGAATGCCAAAGACCTGCAGGGCGTCAATTTCCTCATTGCCCAGCATGGTGGCAATGCGGGCCGCATATGCCCCACCCGTGCGCCCGGCCATGATAATGGCGGTCATGATAGCCGAAATCTCACGCGCGCAGGCAATGCCCACAAGGTTGGTGACATAAATCTCGGCGGCAAAGCGGCGCAGTTCCACCAGCCCCACAAAGGCCAGAATGGCCCCGATAAGGAAGTTGACCACACCTACAATCAGCAGCGCATTGGGGCCTGCGTTCCACAGGTCCGTAATCAGGTCCTTGGTGCGCATGCGACTTTTGCCGTGCAGGGCGTGCATGGCCCCGCGTGTGGTGTCCAGCGCAAGGGAGGCAACAACCCCGGTCTCGTTCAGGGTGCCAAGGGTCAGGTCGCCGGTTTTTTCCAGCAGGTTCTGCTTGTGGCTGTCGTGGCGCGCAGGGGGCGCGGGGTTGGGGGGCAGCAGGGCCAGCAGGCGCTGGGCGGGGGCGGGCAGGCCGTCCTGCTCAAACGCCAGCCCGGCACTGGCCGCCGCCTGCTTGGCTTCCCACAGGAAGGAAATAAAGGACGAATCCCACGCCGTAATGCCCGCCGTATCCATGCTCAGGCTGGTGGTGCCGGGTGGAGGGGGCGGAATATCCGCCGCCGTAAAGGGCAGGACCCCGCCATTGGGCACAGTCCACGCGCCCCGCACACTCAGGCAGGGGCCGTGCGGCCCGGTCTGCAAGGACCAGGCGGGCCGCGCGGCAGGCTCTGCCGTGGCGGTGGGGGGGGAGGGATCTGTTTGCTGGGTCATTGTTTGTGACAACATTAAGACAGGCCATGCCGGGCTGGCTAGTCCCGACATGGTGAGTGCTGGCCCGCATGGTACGCGGTCTGGGCGGGGTGTGCCATCTTGGTCTTGAGTTTGCTAATAATTTCCATGGTCAGGCATTTTCGTCAGCCCAGCATTGCACGGGCGCATTGCAGGGGGGCGCATGCTCGGCTAGATGCAGCCCTTGGTGTGCGCCGGGTGGGTCCGGGGCGGTAACCGGGAGCTGTGCAGGCCAGTGTGGCGCACGCTCCCCCGCATACGGGAGTTGATATGCGACGCAGACGCGGGCGGCCACTTAACGGCTGGCTTATAGTGGACAAGCCCTCGGGCATGACCTCCACACAGGTAGTGGGGCGGGCCAAACGGCTGTTCGATGCGCAAAAGGTGGGCCATGGTGGCACGCTGGACCCGCTGGCAACCGGGCTTCTGCCGCTGGCTTTTGGCACGGCCACCAAAACCGTGCCTTATGTTATGGACGGCACCAAGGTTTACCAGTTTACCCTGCGTATGGGCGAAGCGCGCGATAGTGATGATGCCGATGGCGCAGTAACCGCCACATCGGATGTGCGCCCTACGGATGAGCAGCTCCGCGCGGCATTGCCTGCGCTTACGGGCAACATCATGCAGGTGCCCCCGGTGTATTCCGCTCTCAAGGTGGCGGGCGAGCGGGCGTATGACATGGCGCGTGATGGCCGCCCGCCAGACCTGCCCCCCCGCCCCGCCCGTGTGGACCGTTTTGAGCTGATCGCCCGCCCCGATGCGGATACGGCGGTGTTCGAGGTCGAATCCGGTAAGGGCGTGTACATGCGCGCACTGGCACGTGATGTGGCGCTGGCATGTGGCACGGTTGGCCATATTGCGGTGCTGCGCCGCCTGCGCGTGGGGCCTTTTACCGAGGCCGATGCAATTATGCTGGACAAACTCACGCCAAACGACGACAACGCCCATGCTTCTGCGGAACTGCTTCTTCCGGTCGAGACCGCGCTGGCCGACATCCCGGCGCTGGCCCTGACTGAGGAGGAATCTGTTCTTCTGCGCCACGGGCGGGCTCTGAGCCTTCTGGATCTGATGGGACGTATCCCCCAGACCGATGCCTCGGGGACCGTGCGTGTCATGGACGCAGGGCGTGTGCTTGGCCTTGGCCGCCTGGAAGATGGGCAGCTCAAGCCAGTACGCATTCTATGACATTTTTCTGATGGAGACATGTGATGTCGATTACCGCTGAACGCCGCACCGAGGTTATTGCTGAATACCAGACCGCCCAGGGCGATACGGGTTCCCCCGAAGTGCAGGTTGCAATCCTGACCGAGCGCATCAACAACCTGACCGACCACCTCAAGACCCACGCGAAGGACTTCCACTCCCGCCGTGGTCTGCTGATCATGGTTGGCCGTCGTCGCAGCCTGCTGGACTACCTGCGTGGTAAGAGCCAGAGCCGCTACGAAGCGCTGATCGCGCGTCTGGGTCTGCGCCGCTAATTTCCGGTTTTTGCCCGCCAGTCCGGCATTCTGCCGGGTCGGAGGGCAGGCCGGATGGTCTGTGGGGGTTTTTGTGCTGGTCATATGGCCGCCAAACCCCCATATACCGTTGTACGCCACAGGCTTTGGCACGCGGGCTTTGACGTTCCGGGTAAGGCCACGGCGTTTCCGACCACATGGCGCCTGGGCGGTGCTGCCGCCAGTCTCCATGCCGTCCGAGGCGCTGTCCGCCATTCGGTTCTGTCCCGCTGTTTGCCGTGGTTTTGAATAAAAACTGTGTCAACAGAAGATGAGAAGACAGAATGTTTAACTACTTCCGCAAAGAAATTGAGTGGGCTGGCCGTCCGCTGGTGCTCGAAACCGGCAAGGTTGCCCGTCAGGCCGACGGTGCGGTGCTGGTCACGTACGGCGAAACCGTGGTCCTGTGTACCGCTGTTGGCGCGCGTGACGTCAAGCCGGGGCAGGACTTCTTCCCCCTGACCGTCAACTATCAGGAAAAAGCCTACGCAGCAGGCAAGATCCCCGGCGGGTTCTTCAAGCGTGAAGGCCGTCCTTCCGAAAACGAAACTCTGGTCTCCCGCCTGATCGACCGCCCCATTCGCCCGCTCTTCCCCGAAGGGTTCCGTAATGAGGTGCAGGTCATCGCCACGGTGCTGACCCACGACATGGAAAACGACCCGAGCATTCCCGCCCTGATCGGCTGCTCGGCTGCCCTGACCCTGTCTGGTATTCCCTTCTTCGGCCCCGTGGGCGCTGCCCGCGTTGGCTTTGCCGATGGCGCGTTCATCCTCAACCCCACGCTGGAACAGCTCAAGGAAACCGACCTTGATCTGGTCGTGGCTGGCACCGCCGAAGGCGTGCTGATGGTGGAATCCGAAGCATCCGAACTGTCCGAAGACGTGATGCTCGATGCCGTGACCTTTGGCCACACCGCCTTCCAGCCCGTGCTGGATGCCATTATTGCGCTGGCCGAACACGCCGCCAAGGAACCTTGGGACCTGCCGAGCGAAAGCAAGGAAGAAGCCGCCCTGCGCAAGCAGGTGGACAAGCTGGGCCGCAAGCTGATTGCCGATGCTTACAAGGAAAAGCAGAAGCAGACCCGCTACGAAAAGCTCAAGGCCGCGCGTGACGCCATTGTGGAAAAACTGACAGCCGCCGAGCTGGACGTGTCCGCTGCCAAGCCCATGATCAAGGACCTTGAAGCCGACGTGGTCCGCACCTCGGTGCTCAAGACCAGCAAGCGTATTGACGGGCGTGACCTTGTAACCGTGCGCCCGATTGTACCCGAAGTGGGCGTTCTGCCCCGCGTGCATGGTTCCGCCCTGTTCACCCGTGGTGAAACGCAGGCTCTGGTTGTGACCACGCTGGGCACTGGCCAGGACGAACAGGTGATTGATGCGCTCGAAGGCGAATACCGCACCAACTTCCTGCTGCACTACAACTTCCCTCCCTACTCCGTAGGTGAGTGCGGCCGCGTAGGCTCCCCCGGCCGGCGTGAAATCGGGCATGGCAAGCTGGCATGGCGCGCCCTGCACCCGCTGATGCCCAACCGCAAGGAATTCCCCTACACGGTGCGTGTTGTTTCCGAAATTACGGAAAGCAACGGCTCCTCCTCCATGGCGACCGTTTGCGGTAGCTCGCTGGCTCTTATGGATGCCGGTGTGCCCCTCAAGCGCCCTGTGGCCGGTATTGCCATGGGCCTGATCAAGGAAGGCGACAAGTTTGCCGTCCTGTCCGACATTCTGGGTGATGAAGATCATCTGGGTGACATGGACTTCAAGGTTGCCGGGACCGAAGAAGGCGTGACCGCGCTGCAGATGGACATCAAGATTACGTCCATCACGCCCGAAATCATGAAGATCGCTCTGGGTCAGGCGCGCGATGGCCGCCTGCACATTCTGGGCGAAATGAGCAAGGCGCTGACCGAAAACCGCACGACCGTTGCCACCACGGCGCCGCGCATCACCACCATGAAGGTGCCGCGCGAAAAAATCCGTGATGTCATTGGTTCAGGTGGCAAGGTTATCCGCGAAATCGTGGAATACTCGGGTGCGAAGGTGGATATTGGGGACGATGGCACAATCACCATTGCCGCCACCGCCGAAGACCAGACCAAAAAGGCGCTTGAACGCATTAACGGCATTGTGGCCGAGCCCGAACTGGGCCGCATTTACGATGGTAAGGTTGTAAAGACCGCCGACTTTGGCGCGTTCGTCAACTTCCTTGGTGCGCGTGACGGGCTGGTTCATATTTCCGAACTGGCACAGGGTCGCGTGGGTCGCACCACCGATGTGGTCAAGGACGGCGATGCCGTTAAGGTCAAGGTCATTGGTTTTGACGATCGCGGCAAGGTCAAGCTGTCCATGCGCGTTGTTGATCAGGCCACAGGTGCCGACATTACGGAAACCGTGGGCGAAAAACCTGCCCGCGCACCGCGCCGGGATGCCGAATAAGGCATTTCCCCTGCGGAAGGGGGGCTTCCTCCCCCCTTCCGCGTCGCGGACCAGATACGGGTATCTTAGAGAAACGACAGGATAGTCATGAAGGCGATTAACACGCTTCGCATGGGGGGGACGGATGTTCTGCCGCTGGTAGAAGGCGGTAAGGGCGTTTCTGTTTCCACAGGTGCATCGGCCGGGGCATGGGCTGCTGCGGGGGGTGCGGGTACGATCTCCATCGTCAATGCGGATAGCTATGACGAGCAGGGTCACCCGGTGCCGCAGATTTACCATGGCCGCACCCGCCGGGAACGGCATGAGGAGCTTGTGGACTACGCCATTCGTGGTGGTATTGCGCAGGCGCGCATTGCGCACGAGGTTTCTGGTGGCAAGGGGCGCATTCACGCCAATATCCTGTGGGAAATGGCTGCCTCCGAACGGGTGATTACCGGTGTGCTCGAAGGGGCCAAGGGTATGATCCACGGCCTGACCTGCGGTGCGGGCATGCCCTACCGTCTGGCCGACATTGCCGCCCAGTTCGGGGTGCATTACTACCCTATCGTTTCTTCCGCCCGGGCCTTTAATGCGTTGTGGAAGCGTTCGTACAGCAAGGCATCGGACCTGCTGGGCGGCGTTGTGTACGAAGACCCGTGGCGTGCAGGCGGGCATAATGGCCTGTCCAACACCGAAAACCCCTTTGCTCCGGAAGACCCTTACCCGCGCGTGCTGGCCCTGCGGCAGGCCATGCGCGGCTTTGGGCTGGACAATACCCCCATTATCATGGCCGGTGGCGTCTGGTGGCTGGAAGAATGGCAGGACTGGATTGACAGTGAAGAGCTGGGGCCGATCGCCTTCCAGTTTGGCACACGCCCGCTGCTGACCACCGAAAGCCCGATCCCCGATGCGTGGAAACGCCGGTTGCTGACCCTGAAAAAAGGCGATGTGTACCTCAACCGCTTCTCCCCCACGGGGTTCTATTCCTCCGCTGTGAACAACGGCTTCCTGCATGAACTGCGCCAGCGCGCGGAACATCAGGTTCCGTTTGCAACAGAAGCCACGGAAGAGCTGACAGCACCTTACGGTGTTGGCCCCCGCAAGCGCGAAGTGTTCCTTAAGCCCGAAGACGTGGCGCGCGTGCAGCAGTGGGAAAGCGAAGGCTTTGTTGAGGCCCTGCGCACCCCCGATTCCACGCTCATTTTTGTCACCTCCGACCGGGCGCGCATGATTGTGGCGGACCAGACGGACTGCATGGGCTGCCTTTCGGAGTGCAAGTTCTCTAACTGGAGCCAGCGTGGCCCCAGCTACAGCAACGGCCACCGGGCGGACCCGCGCTCCTTCTGCATCCAGAAAACGCTTCAGGCCGCAGCCCACGCTTCTGGCCCCGATGCGGACAAGGTGATGGATGAAAACCTGATGTTTGGCGGCACCAATGCGTGGCGTTTTGGCACGGACCCGTTCTATGCCAACGGGTTTGTGCCCACGACCAAGCAACTGGTCGAGCGGATCATGACTGGTAAATAACATGCCCCAGCCCGGTGCGTGCCCAGATGGGTCCGTGCTCGGCGCGGGTATAAAAAAGGCGGCCCTGCCTTGCGGGGGCCGCCTTTTTTGTTGTGCGCAGGGCGTGTTGCCCCGCTGCCAGCCCTAGCTGCGGGAGGCGCGGCTCATGCGGGCAATCTTCTGGTCCGTTGTGTACTGGCTCAGGGCGTAAACCGACCAGATGGTGGCCGGAATCCAGCCGATAAGCGTAATCTGCAACACAAGGCAGGTAATCCCCGCAAAGGGGCGGCCAATGGTAAAAAACTGCAACCACGGCACAAGCAGGGCAAGGATAAGGCGCATCAGTCGTAAACTCCCAAGTTATGGGCCATGATGGGCATAGCTGGCCGTCCGGGGCAAGATAATCAGCACCATCTGTGGGTTTTATACCTGCCCAAACCCCTGCCGGCGCTAGGAGTTTGCGGGGTTTGGTGCTAGAAAATACACCGCACCGCGGCAACCGGTGTTCAGGTGGATTTGGCGGGGCGTGCGGGCACTAGCCCAGACAGCCGCGCAGCATGACAGAACGGATGAACCTTGACCGAGATTTCTGACCAGACCGGATCACCGCAGCCTTCAGACCTTCTGCCCGTGACCATTGAGGAGGAGATGCGCTCCTCCTACCTTGCGTATGCGATGTCGGTCATTGTCAGCCGTGCGTTGCCTGATGTGCGAGATGGTCTCAAGCCCGTGCACCGGCGTATTCTTTACGCCATGCACGAGAGCGGCTTTACGCACGACAAGCCTTACCGCAAGTCCGCCCGTGCAGTGGGTGAGGTCATGGGTAAATATCACCCCCATGGCGACAGCTCCATTTACGAAGCCATGGTGCGTATGGCGCAGTCCTGGTCCATGCGCGTCAAGCTGATTGACGGGCAGGGTAACTTTGGCTCGGTGGATGGGGACAGCCCCGCCGCCATGCGTTATACCGAGGCGCGTCTGGCCCGCTCCTCCACCTTTCTGCTGGGTGACATTGACCGTGATACGGTCGATTTTCAGCCCAACTATGATGAAAGCGAAAACGAACCCACGGTTCTGCCCGCCGCTTTCCCCAACCTGCTGATCAATGGCGCCACCGGCATTGCCGTGGGTATGGCCACCAACATTCCCACCCATAATCCGGGGGAAGTGGTGGATGCCACACTGGCCCTGATCGCCCGACCGGACATGACGCTCGAAGAGCTGATGGAAATTGTGCCCGGCCCGGATTTTCCCACCGGTGGCACCATTCTGGGGCGTTCTGGCATTCGCAGCGCCTATGCTACGGGGCGTGGCTCCGTAATTATTCGCGCCAAGGCCGATATTGAGGAAATCCGCAAGGACCGCAAAGCCATTGTGGTGAGCGAGATCCCCTATCAGGTCAACAAAGCCACCTTGCAGGAGCGTATTGCCGATCTGGTCCGCTCCAAGCAGGTGGAAGGCATTGCCGATATCCGCGACGAGTCCGACCGCTCGGGCATGCGCGTGGTGATTGAAATCAAGCGTGATGCCACGCCCGAAGTGGTGCTGAACCAGCTTTACCGCTTTACCCAGCTCCAGACCTCCTTTGGCGTGAACATGCTGGCCCTTGATGGCGGCAAACCCCGCCTGATGGGCCTGAAGGATGTGCTGGAGGCCTTTATTGCCTTCCGCGAAGAAGTAATCCTGCGCCGCTCGCGCCATGACCTGAACAAGGCGCGCGACCGGGCCCATATTCTGGTCGGGCTGGTTATTGCGGTTGCCAATATTGATGCCGTTATTGCCCTTATCCGCGCAGCGCCAGATGCTGCCACCGCGCGGGAATCGCTTATGGCAGCGCAGTGGAATGCTGCGGATGTGGAACCCCTGCTGGCCCTGATCCACGATGAAGGCAACGTGGTGGTGGATGGCAAGGTCCGCCTGACCGAAGCACAGGCACGCGGGATTCTGGAACTGCGCCTGCAACGCCTGACCGGGCTTGAGCGCGACAAAATCCAGAACGAACTGTCCGAAGTGGCGGTGCGGATTAACGAATTGCTCGAAATTATCAGCAGCCGCCCCCGCCGTATGGAAGTGCTGTGCGAGGAACTGGCCCGTGCCCGTGCCGAACTGGTAACCCCGCGCGTAACCGACATTACCGATTATGACGGGGATCAGGATGATGAAAGCCTGATCGAACCCGGCCAGATGGTTGTGACCATCACGCGGGAAGGCTTTATCAAACGCACACCGCTGGATGTGTTCCGCGCGCAAAACCGTGGTGGCCGTGGCCGCACCGGGGCAGGCACCCGCGGGGATGATATTGTGGTGCGCTCCTTTAACGCGCACACGCACCAGTGGGTTATGTTCTTCTCCTCCGGTGGCAAGGTGTACCGCCAGAAGGTGTGGCGTCTGCCAGAGGCAGGCCCCGCCGCCAAGGGCCGCGCGCTGGTTAACCTGCTGCCTGACCTTGGAACAGACACCATTACCGCCGTGCTGCCCCTGCCGCAGGACGAGGAACTGTGGGAAAGCCTACACCTTGTCTTTGCCACTGCCAGCGGGGGTGTACGCCGTAACCGGTTGAGCGACTTCCGCAATATCCGTGTTTCCGGCATGATCGCCATGAAGCTCGATGACGGTGATAGCCTGATCGGCGTTGCCACCTGCCGCGATGGGCAGGACGTGTTCCTTGCTACCCGCAAGGCACGCTGCATCCGCTTCCAGATTACGGATGACACGGTGCGTGTGTTTGCCGGGCGTGGGTCGTCGGGTGTGCGCGGGATCCGTCTGGCCGAGGGCGACCGGGTGATCAGCCTTGCCGTGCTCAACCATGTTGAGGCCACGGTGGAGGAACGCGCAGCCTACCTGCGCATGGCCAACGCCAAACGCCGGGCCGAAAACGCAGCCGACACCGAGGATGATGCCGACGTATCCGTGGTGGATGGGGATGAGGATGAAGGTGCAACCGGCACCGAAGCCCTGACCCCCGAACGCTTCGCCCAGCTTGAAGCGGCAGAAGAAGTGCTGCTGATTGTGAGCGATGGCGGGTTTGGCCGCCGCTCCTCCGCCTATGATTACCGCGTAAGCGGGCGTGGCGGGCAGGGCATTACCAACATGACCTTCTCTGCCAACAAGCGCGGGACGGAGGTTTCGGCCACCCTGCCGGTGCTGCCGGGTACGGATGTCATGCTCGTGACCGATGCTGGCCGCCTGATCCGTGTGCCGGTTGACCAGGTGCGTATTATGGCCCGTCAGGCTAGCGGGGTGACCCTGCTGCGCCTGAATGATGCGGAACGCATTACCAGTGTATTCCCGGTCATGGATGATGGTGAGGACGAAGCAGGCGAGGCAGAAGATGCCGCTCCCCAGCCGTCCGCGGATGATGGTGCCGGTCCCGCAGCATGACCAGCCCTGCTGCCGCACCCAAACGTGTCGGGCTGTACGCTGGCACGTTTGACCCGGTAACAGTCGGCCATCTGGACGTGATCGAGCGGGCAAGCCGGCTGGTGGACCGGCTGATTATCGGGGTTGCCCGCAATCCCGGCAAAAGCCCGCTTATGCCGCTTGAAGAGCGGATCGAATGTGTGAGCGAAGCCCTGCCTGCCATCAAGGCGCGTACAGGGGGGGAGATGACGGTTGTCTCCTTCCACTCGCTTCTGGTGGAGGCGGTGCGGGCCAATGGAGCTACGCTTATCTTCCGTGGCTTGCGCGTTCTGTCCGACTTTGATTACGAAGTGCAGATGACGGGCGTAAACCGGCGGCTGGATAGCGGGATAGAAACCGTGTTCCTTATGGCGTCGGAGCGCACGCAGTTTATTTCCTCCCGTATGGTGAAGGAAATTGCCAGCTATAACGGCGATATTTCGGAGTTTGTAACACCCTATACCCAGGCGCGCCTGCTGGCCCGTCTGGCTGAACGCACGGGCTGAACCGCGCATTTGGGCGGGTGTTGCCTTAACAGGAGAGTTTCTGATGTCCACAGAAGATAAAAAAGACCTGATTTACATGGATGTGCCCGCAGGCCGCGTGGTTATCCGCCTGCGCCCCGACCTTGCCCCCAAGGCGGCCGAACGCCTGCGCACGCTGGCCGAACAGGGTTTTTATGACAACGTGGCTTTCCACCGCGTTATCCCCGGCTTTATGGCTCAGGGTGGTGACCCCACGGGTACGGGCATGCACGGTTCCGACCTGCCGGACCTGCCCGCCGAATTTACCAACAAGGCCAAGTTTGAGCGTGGCACCATTGGCATGGCGCGTACCTCTGACCCGAACAGCGCGAACAGCCAGTTCTTTATCATGTTCGAACCCTCCCCCCATCTGGATGGCCAGTACACCATTGTGGGTGAAGTGGTTGAAGGCATGGAGAACGTGGACAAGATCAAACGTGGCTCCGGCATGTCCGGCGTGGTGAACGAGCCCGACCGGATTGCCAAAATGGTTCCGGCGGACAAGGCAGAAGCCTGATCCCACGCAAACGGCCCGCCCTAACCCGGCGGGCCGTTTTTGTATGGGCCTTAACAGGCTATGGCCGCGTATGTGCCCCAACGGGCATGATGTGGCACAAAGAGGCGGAAAAATGCCTTTGTGCGCTTGACGCAGGGGGTTAATCCGGTTAGGAACAGCCCCATCACGCACGGTCCATGACCGCCCGCGTGGTTCCATGTGTGAGCCGGTAGCTCAGCTGGTAGAGCATTCGACTTTTAATCGAATGGTCGAGGGTTCGAGTCCCTCCCGGCTCACCATTTCTCCCCAAAAAGCGCTAAAGACGGCCATTTTTTGAATGGTTAGAAAGTAAGGTTATACATTCATGCTAGCGAATGACCCGCTTCTATATACTCGGGTCAATCTCTTTTCCCGCCTGCACCTCGGGGTCATTTTCAAAAACGTGGAGGACGGCAGACCAGAACGCCCGCAGGGTTGGAAAACTGCCCCAATTAGATGGTTCTTCAACCTCTTCAGTGGGACTTATGCGGATCAAGGCAAAGCTTGCATGGTTGAGTTCCGCCTCATTGCAAGCCAGTAAAGTCTTTAGTTCGTTGACTGTTTGCTGTTTGAATAGCAGGTCATGACCTTGTGGTGCATTTTCAATAGCCTCTGCCAAGGTATCGCTAAAAATATTAGCATCCTCGCCAAACGAGCCCGTACCCAGATCGGTCAGGCGCGGGAATAAGTCAATAATATCAAATTTATTCAAGTCTAGCAGTTTGGACATAGTAAACTAACCTATTATGTTCTTTTTTGGTAATTGTAATGCGAATATACCGTACAGTCTTACGCTGACGATTAGCTTTTTCAATGACAACAGTTTCCCTTTCAGAGATATTTTGGTCTAATAGCATTTCCGCTCCATCTTTGGCATTCTTGAGCCAGGCATCAATATTGGATACGTTATTTTTAAGTGTTTTTTGAATAATACGGTCTACTTATGACTGTGTAGTAAATAATGAATCTTATGGCAGTTTTTACTTTATAAACTGATGCTTAATATATTCGTCTCTGAGAGCAATGTGTTTTCGTAGTATATGGCCCCCTACCTTGAGATTATGCGGTAGTGATTCATTACGGTCGTCATCAAATCTTTTCTAGCAGTGATGTGAGATGAGGTTCTGGTTTGCGCCTGATCTGGCTGGTTGAGACGCGTAAGGTGAAGGACGGTGGAAGTGTTCCCAAGTGATGTCAGCATGCCTGAAGGTCAGCCGGTATGCATCTGTTAATGCCACGCGAATGACCCGCCTTTACATATCTGGGTTAATCTCTTTTCCCGCCTGTACCTCGGGGTCATTTTCAAAACTGTGGAGGGTGGCAGACCAGAACGCCCGCAGGGTTGGAAAACTGCCCCAATTCGGTGGTTCTTCAACCTCTTCAGTAGGACTTATGGCGATCAAAGCAAAGCTTACATGGTCGATTTCTGCATCATTGCAAGCCAGTAAATTCTTTAATTCGTTGACTGTTTGCTGTTTGAATAGCAGGTCATGACCTTGCGGTGCATTTTCAATAACTTCCGCCAATGTAGCGCCAAAAATATCAGCATCCTCGCCGAAGGAACTGGCACCCAGATTTTTGATACGCGGGAATATGTTGCGAATATCATTATTTGTACATTCTAGCAGTTTGGACATAGTAAACTAACCCATTATGTTCTTTTTTGATAATTGTAATGCGAATATACCGTGCAGTCTTACGCAGACGATCGGCTTTTTCAATGACAACAGTTTCCCTTTCAGAGATATTTTGGTCAAGCACCATTTCCGCTCCATCTTTGGTATTCTTGAGCCAGGTATCAATCTTGGAGGCGTTATTTTTGAGTGCTTTGTGAATAATAAATTCGGCTACTGCCTGTGTAGTAAAGAATGAAAATACTGGAAGTTTTTAATTTGCAATCCGACGTTTAATATATTCGTCGCTGAGAGCGATGTGTTTTCGTAGTATATGGCCTCCTATCTTGAGATTATGCGGTCGTGATTCATTACGGTCGCCATCAAATCTTTTCTGCCAGTGATGTGAGATGAGATTCTGGTTGGCGTCTGATCTGGCTGGCTGAGGCGCGTAAGGTGAAGGACGGTGGAAGTGTTTCCAAGTGATGTCTGCATGCCTGAAGGTCAGTCGGTTACGCATCTGCTGATGCCACGCGAATGACCCGTCTTTACATATCTGTGTTAATCTCTTTTCCCGCCTGTACCTCGGGGTCATGTTCAAAACTGTAGAGGGTGGCAGACCAGAACGCCCGCAAGGTTGGAAAATTGCCCCAATTAGGTGGTTCTTCAACCTCTTCAGTAGGACTTATGGCGATCAAAGCAAAGCTTGCATGGTTGAGTTCTGCCTCATTGCAAGCCAGTAAAGTCTTTAATTCGTTGACTGTTTGCTGTTTGAACAGCAGGCCATGACCTTGTGGCGCATTTTCAACAACTTCTGCCAACGTATCGCCAAAAATATCAGGATCCTCGCCGAAGGAACAGGCACCCAGATCGGCTAGACGCGGAAATATGGTGCGAATATCATGATTTGTACATTTTAGCAGTTTGGACATAGTAAACTCATGCGTGGGGTGCTTTTTGATCATTGCAATACGGATATACCGCGCAGTCTTACGCTCCATCTTGGGCATCCTTGAGCACTTTGTAAATAATATGTCCGGCGGGCGTCCTGCATAGTAAAAATTAAATGACTGGATCTTTTTCCTTTTTTAAACCGATATTCCATATATTTGTTGGTTGGAGCAGCCTATTTTAGGAGGACATAGTCACCTACCTTGAGAGTGTGCGCTCGTGTTCTGAGGGGGTATCCCTCGTGTTAGGGACGGGTTTGCTCAGTAGGTGTTGTTGCTGGGATGTGTGGCAGAATAAAAAACAGTGTTTATGCGCGCAATGTGTGGCATAGGTTTTTTATCGTTGCCTATTCTGCGCCCTTTGGGACAACGCCCTAGCGTTGCGCAAGACATGCCAGACGCCCTTATAACCCCTTCCGCCTTATAATCCTTGAGCACCTGTTCCTGCCTGTCAGGGGCAGGTTTTTTTGTATTCAGGGTATGGAAAAATCCCGCGTGCGGCATGTGGGCTGTGGCCTTGGGGCTGGCGGGTAGTGGGCAGACGACCAATCCGTTAAATGGAGGTTCTGAACATGGCCGATACAGGCCACAATGTGCCCGTTATGGGGTCAGTTACGCGCAATACAGCCAAGGTTGCTGCCATTGTTGCTTTTATTCCCTCGTTTTTTTCTGTTCTTCCCCCAAATCTGGCGCTTGTTATTTGTGCTGGTATGGTCACCTGTGCGGCCATAACCGCGGCTGTGCCCGCGCCCGTGCATGGGCGGCTGCTGGTTGTGCTGTACCAGATTGTGCGGGTGCCGGGGCTGGGGGTGCAGTACGCCGTGCCCTATATGGCGGCCCATCTGGTTAAGACCCCGTCTGCCAGCGTGCCTGCTGCGGAGGCCGGAGCTGCGGCCACGGAATGTGTGGTTGCAGGGAAAACTACACCTTAAAAATTTTCCTTTCAGGAACAATAAATATGAAAAATTATGTCAAAGCAGGCAGCCTTGCGGTGCTGTGCCTACTGTGTTCGTGTGCGCAAACTGCTCAGGGCAAGTTGCGTCAGGCCGTGTATGATACGGCCAGTGCGTACCACCTGCTGGCCAGCCCGATGCCCGATATTATGGCAGGGCACGTGCACGGGGTAAGCCTGAGTGCCGGGCAAAAAGCCCTTGCCCGCAAGGCCAGTCAGAGTGTGCTGGACGAACTGAGCGCACTTGAGCAGTCCATACAGGCCGGGAACACGCTGGCCGAAACAGCCGTTGCAGCCCTGCAGGCGGATTTTGCCGCGTTTTCCACCTGCTGGAGCGGGCTTACCGCAGGGAGCACTCCGGCTGCATGTACCTTGGCCACGACGGCAAGTACGGCCACCACTGCCACGCAGGCTAATGCGGCTGTGTCCGTATCCACCAATGGGAAGGAATGAACCATGACCGCAGCAGAAATTAGCGCCATACTGGGTATTGTAGGGACTGTGGTCTCTCTGGCGGAAAAATATGGTCCCGAAGCGTATGACACGGTTTTGAGCGCCATTGCGCAAAGCAAAAGCGGCACAGGCCCGAGTGATGCGGATATTGCGGCACTCTTTGCCAAATGTCAGGCTGACAACGCGGCTATTCAGGCATCATGAGTGTGGATTTTGAGTGCGGTATGGTGCTGGGTGGGGGGCTAGTAGGGCTGGTGGGGGTTGCGCTGGCCGTAACCCTGCGCCTGCTCGCCCAGCGTGACGGTGGCTGGCCAGACTAGGTGTTTAGTCCCGGGTTTTGTGCTGGAAGTGCTGTCTCGGCGCATAAAAACCGGCTGCACGCATGGCCTCTTACCGATAATGCCATGCTTAATAGATTAATTTGGCGAATTTCATTTCAGGAGGATGGGTGTATGCCTTGGGAATATAGTCAATCTACAGGCTTTCTAAATTCAACAACAGCATTACTGTGAGTGGTCATGCAGGCATAGGAGTGGGGGAAAAAACCAGCCACACAACAAGCTAGTTTATAACACTGCTCCTATCCCTCGTGGCACAGACTCCATTGGGAAGCCATTCCGTCAGGCGCATATATGGTGCGCCTGACTCCTATAAAGGGCACCAATGTTTACGGAAGAACGGGATTTGTGATGCATGGAGAGAGTGCTGGTTATTCTGGAGAAGCATCAAATGGATGCATTATCGTCAAACCTGATACGCGGTAGCGGATATGGAACAGCAATGATTATATTATAAGGATAGTAAGATGAAATATTTATACTTGTTTATTTCTTTCGTATTCACAAATTATGCTTATGCTCAATCCCCACCAGCGTGTGAGCATTGGCCAAAAACTATGGCCCTTATGGGTATGAAGAACGCAGAAATTGTTGATCTAGATAAAATAAATGAAGATAAGACAAAAGTTGTTCTTTTGGCATACCAAGCTCTACCAAACGGTCTTTTTAAAGAAATATATGATATCACTTATTTTTCCAATGATGGTAAGCTTGTATTTGAAGTTATTACTTCGAGTGAATCTTCTTACGAAGAGTGTTCGATGTCTGATGTTACGACATTTCTTATTTCTAGACACATAGAGTGATTCTCGACCGGTTCGTCAGTGCAAGGCGATTCGGTTGACGAAGATGGTCCCGCTTAATACATCGCGATCATCTACGCGAGACTTCGCGTGGCGTTACCCCAAAGGCTGTTGTTGGCGTTCCAGCAGGTCGCGCACGGTTTGTACAATCTCGCCTATGCTTTCCTCGCAGTAGCGGTGCTGGTCGGCGGCAAAGATGGTGTTGGTGTAAAAAGGCCATTGCAGGCTGTGGCTGGCTGCGCGCAGGTGCAGGATGGCCTGCTCGTAACGGGCAAGCTCCTGCGCCGTGGCGCTGGGCAGCGTATCGGTGCTGAACAGGCCGCGCCGGGCAGCGTGAGTATAGGCATCGACCAGCGCCGCGTGGCGGTGGTCGGGGCAGGGCGGATGTGCTTCCAAAGTGTTCTCCCTCAACAACACGCGGCCAGTATGTGCGTAATAAACGCACAACGCAAGACCTCATAACACGCATATGTGTGCGGGGGAGTGCGGGCTTATGGAGGGCTGGGCGTTACTTCCAGGTCCATTTGCCCACAACACGGCCGTTAATGCTGATTTCTTCCAGTGTGAGCTCGTAGGTGGAATAGGCGCTGTTAATGCTCATGATCCGCACCCGCCGGGGCTCCTCCATGCCGGGGATCAGTTCCAGCCGTTTGAGCACAAGGCCAAACCCGTCCCACAGAACATACACACCGGGGGGGGAAGGAATACGGTGGGCTGTGTCCACCAGCACCCTGTCTCCGGACTGGTAGTCTGGCTCCATGCTGTCCCCCGCCACGCGGACAATGGCCAGCGTGTCTGGTGTTTCGGAAAAAGCCGCAACGTAGCCACGCGGCAGGGTCCAGTGTTCCACCGGGCGCAACCCGTCCTGCGGGGCGCACAGAACCGGCACACAGCCCGGCCCGGCCGATGTGATGACATCATACTCAGGTATGGCAATGCGGCCGGAGCCCGCCGGGGGCAGGGTATCGGGCTGGGGTGGGGCTGGCGCGGGCGTAGGCTGGGGGGTCATTTTGGCCACAAGGCCCGCTTCCCCCATGCTTACACCGGCAAGGTTCCATACCTCGTTGGCGGTAATGGGCGGGTCTCCCCTGCCATTGAGCAATGGCACCATGGATTTGACCATGGGTAAGGGCAGCACATCCTTTTTGTAGGAGGTCTCATACATGCGGTAGGAGGAAAACTTCTCTCCGTACCCCAGGTCGCGCGCAAACTCACGAATCGTATAACCGGCGCGCTCGCGCAGGGTTTTAAGCCTGTCCGTGATCCGATTCTGGTTCATGCCTGCATTGTGGTCAAAAGTGTCGTGCATGTCAGTGCGTAAAAACCGCTTGCAGTTTGTATTTTTAATACGCACATTATGTGCATGAACAACGCACATACCAGCCTGCCGGATGCGGTGCAAGAGCCGCCCCGGCCTTTTCCCGCCCCAATGACCCCACCGCAGAGCGATTTGCGGGGTCTGCCCTTTATGCCGCTCGATACCTGCCGCCTGCTGGATAGCGACCTGTTCGCCCTGAGCACGGGGGACGGGTTTAAATGCGCCGTAGCCTTGTGGTGCAAGGCATGGCAGCAGGTGCCAGCGGGCAGCCTGCCGCATAACGACCGGGTTCTGGCGCATTTGTCCGGTGCGGGTGGGCGGTGGCCCACGCTGCGCACGGTGGCCCTGCACGGATGGGTCGTCTGCTCTGATGGGCGGCTGTACCACCCCGTTATTGCGCAAAAAGCCAATCAGGCCTGGAAGGCCCGTCTGGCCCAGCGTGCCCGTGCGGCCCGCCGCTGGGGGCATGCGCCGGAGGAGAGTGCTCCCCCCACACAGGCCCCCGCATGCCACGGCACAGCCCACGCAGATGCAAGGGAGAGTGATAGGGAGAGCAAGAGTCGCTCACTGCGTTCGCGGGGGAATAATCAGGCGGATTTAGCGCGGGGGCGTTCCAGCAAGGCGCATGTGCCACACCCGCTGGAGGAGCAGGCCGCGCGGTTGAGGCAGCGCAGCGCGGCCCGCAAACAGGGGCGGGAGCCAGCGCGTAACACGCCAGAGGCACAGCCCCACATGGCGGATGATGACAAACCCGGTGGTGCGGAATGTTGAGCCTGAACGCGCAGGGCCACGGCATGGCGGACCTGCCCCAGCCCAGCCCCGCACTGGCTGGCCAGCTGGAGGCGTTTCGCCCCGGAGGGTTTGCTCCCCCATCTGCCCTTGTGGACGAGGCACGCGCCCTTCTGCCAGCCTATACCCGCGCCCTGTCTCCCCTACCTGTGCTGGAACTGACCAGCAGGGTAGAGGAGTTTGCCGAAATGCTGAACGCGGGCGTGGTTAACCCACTGCCCGGCGTGGCCCTGCAACTGCGTTGTGTGGCGCTGGTTACAGCCTGCGCCACAGTGCCAGCACTGGCATGGAGCGAGGCCACTGTGCGCCGTGCCCTTGTGGCGTTTACGTTTTTTCCATCCGCGGCACAGTTGGTGGCGTTGCTGGAGGCACAGTGTGGCGAGGCCCGCGCCACGCAGGGCCGGTTGCGCCTGATGGTGGCAGAGGCCGACCGGCGCATGGCGCGCGCACAGGCGCAGGAGCTGCGCTGGGCACAATGGGAGCAGCACCATGCGCTACAGCCTGTGTACAACCCTGTGGATAATGTGGATTGTATGCAAAATCGGACCTGATTGCGCGCCACTTTACAAAAAATTGAACAGTTTATGGCCCGTTTTCTCCAAAAAGGTGGAAAAGGCAGGGCAGGCAAGGATTTTATGCAAATGAATGCATCCCACACGCAGGTTTCCAAAAAACAGGGTGGAGTACCCCATGCGGGTCTTTTATCCGCGCAGGCAGGGTGCCAGCCCACGCCCGAGCGGATGGAAAAGTCCATCTTTGCGGTGGACACGGCAACGCCGTGCAACCCGTTGCAGGTGCTGGGTACGGTGCAGGCGCTGCTGAATGCGCGTGATATTACCCAAGATGCCGCCAATGCAGCGGAACGCTGGTATAAGGACTGGGTGTTTGCCTATGTGGGGCATATTGAATACCCCACAAACCATACGCCTAATACCCTGACCCGGCATGATGATGTGTCCTGGCAGATGACACGCGCGCACGCCGCTGGCCGTCTAGCCGATGTGCGCCACGCTCTTGGTTTGTGCGCTGATGTGCGGCTTAAACTGATGCTGGTGGATGAGCTGTCATTCATGCAGATGGGGCGCGTGCTTTTTCCGCATCTGTCAGATGCGCGGGCGCGGCTCAAGGTTTCTGCCCAGTGCGCCATGCTGCTGGAGCAGCTTGAAGGATTTTATAACAGTCTGCGCCGGGCAAACCAGAACCGTAAAAAACCGCGTTCTGGTGTGGCGGCAGGCTAGGCCGGTCGGGAAAAAAGCTGGTGCAAGGCATGGATTTGTAAAAAATATGCACAATGTGCGTTTTTTTTAACTTGCCATGTGCGCGCAGCCTGCGTATGTAAATATCTACATTGGAATTCCTGCGCCAGACCGCAGCAAGCCGCCCCACCGGGCGGCTTTTTTTATGGGCTGGGCGCTACGCGGCACACAGGGCCGTATTCCCCATTTGTGGAAAAATCATGATCCAGTCAGTCAGCTATGCCGATGTGGTGCGCCTGCACCGCACGGATGCCGTGTGCGTTGGCCTGCGTGCGGGCCTGCCCTTGCTCTGCTTTTTGGTGCCCGAGGCGGAAAATACACGCCACAGGGCCGATGTTCCCCTTTCGTGGTGCGAGAGTGCGCAGGCCAATCTGCCGCCAGAGGTGCGCGTGCGCTGTGTGGTGCGCGAGCGGGCGGTGCGTGGGCCGGTTGTGGGGCAGCTCCCCCAGCCTGCCATGCAGCGCATTCACGCCATGATCGCGCGCGAGCGTACCAGCCAGACGGTGGAAGGAGGCTGGCCGCACAAGACCACGCCCCACAATAAGGCCAGCACCCATGCCTGCATGCAAAAAAACACCAGTTCCCGTAACGGTACTGCCCGAACCGGCTATTACGCCTGAGGTCTGGGAGCATATCTTCAGTCAGGCGGAGGAAGGCCACACCCTGCGCCAGATCAGCACGGGGGCGGGCATGCCAACATGGGAGCATATGCGCGCCAGCCTGCGTGCAAGCCCCACAC
Organism: Acetobacter sp. ESL1128; assembly: GCF_058505085.1. Classification (NCBI taxonomy): domain Bacteria; kingdom Pseudomonadati; phylum Pseudomonadota; class Alphaproteobacteria; order Acetobacterales; family Acetobacteraceae; genus Acetobacter; species Acetobacter sp. ESL1128. Next base: position 346,620 of record NZ_CP196369.1, read on the forward strand.
TGGCCAGCCGCTACGCCCGCGCAAGAGTGCTGGCAGCAGAAGCGTTTGAAGACCGGCTGTTGCAGGAGGTCCATAGCATTAGCGGGGAAGATACAGCCGCCATGCGCCTGCGGATTGATACCCTCAAATGGATCATGTCCAAGCATGCGCCCGCCCGCTACGGCGAAAAAGCAGCAGGTGAACCACAGGAGCCCCCCGCGGCCCGGCCCGATGGCAGGCCCCGCACCATTCGCCGTGTGATTGTGGACCCGCAGGTGCGAGAAGCAGTAAAAAATGAGCAGACCAAGCCTTAAAATACCCACGGCAAGGGTGTTCGCACCCCTGCTGGCTCCGTGCCGTTACAAAGGCGCTTATGGGGGGCGGGGGTCGGGCAAGTCGCATTTTTTTGGCGAATGCGTGGTGGAGGAGCATCTGCGGCTGGCAGGGCACCGCACGGTGTGCATCCGGGAGGTGCAGAAATCCACCCAGTTGTCCTCCCGCCAGTTGATTATTGATAAAATCAGCCAGTTTAACCTGCAACGGTATTTTGATGTGCAGGACAGGGCCATTCGCACACCGGGGGATGGGTTAATTGTGTTTCAGGGTATGCAGAACCACACGGCAGAAAGCCTGAAGTCACTCGAAGGGTTTGACCGGGCATGGGTGGAGGAGGCGCAGTCTGTCTCCGCCCTGAGCTGGCGTATGCTGCGGCCCACTTTGCGCAAAAAAGGGGCAGAAATCTGGGCATCATGGAACCCTCATGCTCCAACCGATGCGGTGGATGCGTTTTTCCGTGGTGCGGGCCAACTGGTCGGATAACCCGTGGTTTGATCAGGGCACCTTGCCAACAGAGCGGCTGGAGGACCAACGCACCCGCCCCGATGAATACGGGCATGTGTGGGAAGGGGATTACCAGAGTTTTTCCGCAGCCCAGATTTTTGCAGGCCGGGCGGCGGCGCTGTTTCTGCCTTACTAGCCCCCACGCGGGGTGCGTGGGGTAGGGGCGGCTGCACTGGCTATGGACGAAGGGCTGGCGTCCCTCTCCTTTGGCACAACGGCGGGGCGGCAGACGCTGGCCATGGTGCAGGATGCATCGGGGCTGATTGTGCCGCCTGTGGTGGATGGCACAATGGCCGCAACACTGCTGGATAACGGCTACAATTTTTACGGTGCATATGCCAACGGCTCCAGCACGTTCCAGTTCATGCGGCCCGGTTGTGTGTCTGGCCCGTTCCTGTGGGCGGATAGTTACGTCAACCAGATCTGGCTCAATGCCAGCCTGACCTCGGACCTGATCACCCTTTTGCTCAATACCGGGCAGATTCCGTACAATACGGAGGGTGATACCCTGGTGGCCGCCGCCGTGCAGGGCACCATTACGCAGGCACTGGGTTTTGGGGCCATTCAGCCCGGTGTGGCGTTAAGCACGGCGCAAAGGCAGCAGATCAACAATGCCTCGGCCATGGCTACAGCGGCGGATAGCGTGGCCACGCGGGGGTGGTATTTTATGCCCAACGTGTCCAGCGCTGCCGCGTCCTTCCGTGTGGCGCGCACCACCCCGCCCGCGCGCCTGTGGTACGCAGATGGCCAGAGCGTGCAGGCTATTACCCTGAACAGTGTTGAGGTACAGTAATTATGGCGCTCGATATTTCGGCAGCCAATGCCATTTTCACCATAACCGTGCCGGGCCTGTATAATGCGCCCGTTACACTCAAGAACTTTTCAACCGACCGGGCGTGGGATGTGGCGGAGCAGAACTGCGCGCATACCCAGATGTCGATAGATGGTTACCTGAACGCGGGTTTTGTGCCCGAACCCGTGGAGCAGTCCATTACGCTTTCTGCCGCGAGCGAGAGCGTCATCGTGTTTGAAGCCATTATGACCGCCCAGCAGACCGCGCGCACGCTCTACCGCCTTGGGGCGGAAATTACGCTCACCGGCACAGGCCGCAAATACACACTGGTCAATGGTGTGCTGCGTGGTGTGTCCCCCATGCCCAGTGCCGGGCGTTTGCTGGCAGACCGGCATTTTGCCGTAAGCTGGCAGGCTATTTACCCGGCGGGGCTGTAATGGCTATCCGCCAGACCAGCGTGACCGTCCCGCTTGAAGGGGCGGATTACGGCAAGGTGTTTGTCATTACCCGCATGTCCGCCATGGAGGCGGACCAGTGGGGGCGGCACTGCCTGCAGGCGGCCATTGCCTCGGGCGCGGATATTCCGGGGCTGGAGGTGGATGCCGGGCTGGCCGGGCTTGCAGCCGTGGGGCTGGGCATTTTTGGTGCCATGGACCCCGAGCGGATGGACAGCCTGCTGGAGCGGCTCATGCGGTGTGTGAGCGTACAGCCCGACCCGCGCAACGCCGCCGTGCGCCGCCCGCTGGATGAGAGCGATCTGGAGGAAATCCCCACTGTTGGCTGGCTCCAGAAGGAAGCTTTTGCCCTGCATGTGGATTTTTTCAAAGGCGTCGGCCCGTTGTTTTCCCTTCTGTCGGCCCTGCTTCAGACGGAACCCGGCGCGCCGCCGCCCGATGCCCCAATGTAAGCGAGCGGCACGCGCTGGTCATGCTTGAAGGGCTGGCCAGCCTGTGCGAGCTGCAAACCGTTTATGACAGCGAGGATTTTGAAAACCTGCTGGAAATGGCCCTTATCAAACGCTTTAACAGGTAAAACGCAATGGCAACGCTAACACAGTGCCTGACTGCCGCCTTGGTGCCCCGGTATTCCGGTGGGGCAGGCGCGGTGCCGGTGCATGCTGCAATGGCGCGGGCGGTGCTGTCTGTGCTGGTGGGGGCCGCGCAGGGCGGGGCTTCTCCGCTCAGGCCGGGGGGCGCGGGCGGGCGGGGTGTGGTGGCAGCTCTTATGGCCATGCCCCCAATGGCGCGGGCGCAAGGAGTTGGGCTGGCCGGGGCACAGGTGCCGGGTATGGTAGCACTCTCCCCCGGAATGTTCCCCCCTGCGGTGCAGCCATTAGGGCAGGTTGGCAAAAGCTCGTCCACTTTAAGCGAATTTTTGCAAAAATGGTCGCAGGACCGCCCGTTATCGCCCGCCCTGTGGCAGATGCCACAGCAATTTGTGGCACCAGATGGAGCGGTGCAGGCTATGGCAGCCCGGCAGGGTGGGGCCTCGCCCGGCATGGTCTTTACCGGGGCCGCGCCGCAGGGCACTGGTGTGCGGAGGGGTGTTGTGTTGGTGGCTCCCCCCGAGCAGGCATTTTTGCTGTCCTCCGTCTCCCACCAGTCTTCCGTTCTGGTGCCTTATGCCGGAGGGGGGAGTGCCATGCGCGCCATTGCAGGCGGGTATGGGCAAAAGGTTTACGTGCCAGCCGGGCATGGCGCGGCCGTGCTGCTAGGGCATATGGTGGCCACACCGGCACAAAAGGGTGCGGCGCTTGGGGCTGTGCGCAGGCTGCACGGTGTTTACGGCACAATGCGCGCCATGCCGCACCATGCCGGGCTTATGGCGGGTGTTCTGCGCCATGCGGGTGTGTCTGGGCGGCAGGAGGGAGCTGCACAGGGGGTACTCCCCCCTGTGCCGGATTACCTGCATGTCACCAGCCGGGCCGTGGGGGTTGCCAGTATGGTGCTCCCCTTCACAGCTTCCGCCCCTGCGGTGCAGGCACAGATTACAGTCAACGCCCCAAACAGCACACCACAGGCTATTGGGAATGAGGTCGCCCACTGGATGAGCACACTGCGCATGCAGGCACGGCAGGCCAATATGGGGCAGTTCTAGGCTCTGGGCCGTTGAGCGGTGCAGGGGGCTGGCATGGTCTATCATACGGGCAGGAAACTGGTTTATGGTGCGCCCCATGCGTGTGGTACTGGCTTTTTTTGTATGGTGTTCTGTTGCTGTTCCCGCTTGGGCGGTGGAGGAACAATGCCAGGCATTCGGGGTGAATGCCCAGTTGCCGGCCCTGACCAACCCCCGGCTGGAACGGGGGACAACCCTGCTGTGTAACCTTGGGTATGCGGCCCTTGTGTCCACCGTGTCACACGGGCCGTTATGGGCGGCGGAACATCTGCGGGCGAATGATCTGACTGCTGCGGCTGACCTGCCGCGCAAGGGGCATTTTTATGCCGACCCGCGCTGGCCCGGTGGCGCCGCGCTGAGCGATTACAGGCGCACAAAACCTTATGACCGCGGGCACATGGCCCCCAGTGGGGACCAGCCAACCCTACAGGCCCAGCAGGAAACCTATGCCCTGTCCAACATTGTTCCCCAGGCCTCTGTGCTCAACAAGGGGATCTGGGCACGTATGGAGCATAAGGTGCGCCTGCTGGCCGAGCGCGAGGGCGAACTGTATGTGGTTACAGGACCGGCTTTTCATTTACGCCCCATTGCCACGCAGGGGCATGACCGTGTGTATGTGCCCAGCTCGGTATGGAAAGCCGTTTACTCCCCCTCGCGGGGCAGGGCGGGGGTGTATGTGTGCAAAAACCGCCCCGTTCACCCTCATTGCGATCAGGTAAGTGTGCAGACCCTTATCCGCAATACGGGGGTGGACCCGTTCCCTGCCGTTCCTGCGCAGGTCAAGGCACAGGTGTGGCATCTGCCCTCCCCCTGAATGTTGTGTGGCTCCCACCCTTTGGGGCAGGGCGGGCAGGAGGGTGTGTAACGTGTAACAGGCGGCCCCAGTGGCCGCTTTTTTGTTGCGTTCACCCTTGCTGCCCATTCCCACGGCCTCGTGCCTCGTGCCTCGTGCCTCGTGCCTCGTGCCTCGTGCCTCGTGCCTCGTGCCTCGTGCCTCGTGCTCTCCACAGGGCATGCACTGGCGCAGTCCTTTTCCCCTTTTGTTTTTGTCATTCTACAGGATGGAGTTTGCCATCATGCCCATGCTTCCCATCAACCTGCCCCCCGTATGGGATGTGCCCGTGGCGGCGGGGGTACCTGCCCTTCTGGGCCAGTCGGTTAAGGCAGGGGTTGCGGCCTCGGCCTCCACAGCCGTGGCAACCATGCTGAATGCCGCTGTTCTGGCGCAGGCCGAGCGGCAATGGGGTGTTTTTACGCCCGATAACAAACCGGTCTTAACATCGGGGCATGTGCGTGCGCTGGATGTGCAGAGCCAGTGCCGCATTGCCACCGCCCCGCTGGAGAACGGGTCTTTCCTGTCCTACAACAAGGTGCGCATGCCCGGCCTGTATGGGGTGGAAATGCTGTGTGATGGGTCCAGCATGGAACTGGGGAGTGCGAGTGTGCTGGGGGATCTGCTCAGCACGCTGGGTATGCCCGTCCTTTCTGCCGGGTTGCAGGCGCGTGCGCTGTTTGTGGCGACGCTGGATGCGCTGGTGGCGGACCTTGGTCTTTACCACATTGTTATGCCCGAGGCGGTTTACGCCAATGTCAATGTAACCGGCTACCGGATCCGGCGTGACGTGCATGCAGGGGTAAGCATGCTGGTGGCCGAACTGGCTGTGCAGGAGGTGCGGCTGGGGGCCAGTGCAACATATGCGGGCACCGCCACCCCACAGGGGCAGGCCGTGCGGAACGGAGGGCACGTGCAGGCCCTTGCCTCCAGCACAAGTGTGGCGGGGTTTTTGTAATGGCTGTTGTTATTCCCCTGAGCGCGGTTGCCTACCAGAGCCTGCGCGTGCCGCTTTCGGGGCGGGCATGCAGGCTGGATGTGCAGCAGCGCAGCACCGGCCTGTACGCCGCCCTGTGGGTGGATGACAGCCCCGTACTGGCAGGCGTGCTGTGCCAGGACCGCACATGGCTTGTGCGCCAAAGTGCCACAACCTTGCCCGGAGACCTGGCCTTTGCAGATACGCAGGGCACGCAGGACCCCGATTACACCGGCCTTGGCAGCCGTTTTGTGCTTGTTTACGCGGAGGACACCAATGGCTGAGACCGCACAGGGCAGCACGGTAGCCGCCGGGGGTACGCTGGGGGGGGCGCCGCCCGCCGCCTTGGCCAACCGGCAGGTGCGCGTGGTGTTCACTCTGGCGCAGGACGGGTTTGGCCCCGGCGGGGCAGAAACAATAACCCTGAGCGGCTACTGCGTGCACTGCCATATCATGAGCACAGGGCTGGAAAGCGGGATGAGCTGCGCCTTGCGGGTGGAAGGGCTGGCCCAGCCTCTGCTCAACCGCCTTTCGCTCATGCAGGCGGGTATGGCAGCACAAACGCGTAACACGGTGACCATTATGGCAGGGAACAGTGCCGCGCAGGGCAGCCTGCCGGTTGTGTTTTCTGGCGGTGTGGTCGAGGCTTTTGTGGATTACGCCAACAGCCCCGATGTGGCGTTTGAGGTCCGTGCCCTTTCAGGCGCATTGCCAGCGGCCGTGCCGGTTGCCCCTACCTCGTTCGGGGGGGATGTGCCGGTTGCTACAGTCATGCAGGCATTGGCCAGCAAGGCGGAGCTGGGTTTTGCCAATTATGGCGTGCAGACCCTGCTGCGCGGAGGGGTGTACTACAAGGGGTCCGTGGCCGAGCAGGTGGATAGCTGCGCGCGCGCGGCCCGTATTTCCTACCAGATCGGGGTGGGGGTGCTGGCTATCTGGCCTGCGGGCATGGTGGCCGGGGCATATGGGCCAGTGCGCCCTGTTAGCGTGGCGACCGGGCTGGTGGGCTACCCCAGTTACAGCCAGTACGGTGTGGTGTTCCAGACCGTGTTCAACCCCGACATCCGGTTCAGGGATACGGTTAGCCTGCAAACCGGAACCGCCACGCAGGCCACGGCTGGGGGTGTTGCGGGTCTTGCCCCCACACAGGCCGGGCCTGCGCAGGCCAGCCAGATGCGCACCGGCGGCGGCACGCTGCCCACAGGCGGGTTATGGGTTGTGCAGAACGTGCGCCACGACCTGCAAACCGAACAGCCCGATGGGTCATGGTTCACAACAGTAGAGGCGGCAAGGCCAGACTTTGCCGGGCAGGCATTTGCAAGATAAACTGGTAGGCTCCCTGCGGGCCGAGGATGGAGCCAGTGCGTTTAACGCCACCAACGCGGCCATTCGGCGGGTACTGGCCATGCTGGGGGCTACGGCTCTTGTGCAGGTACGGGCCGTGCGCGGAACAGGGCTGGAGCCGGTGGGTATGGTGGACGTGCAGCCCATGGTCCACCAGCAGGATGGTGCAGGCCGCACCACACCGCACGGGCTGATCCACAACGTGCCTTACCTGCGCCTGCAAGGGGGCCGGCGTGCGCTGATCTGTGACCCGGCGGTGGGGGATATTGGGGCCATTATTGTCTGCGGGCGGGATATTGCCAGCGTAAAAAGCACCCGCCAGCCAGCAGCCCCCGGCTCCTACCGCCAGCATGATTATGCAGACTCCCTGTATATTGGCGGGTTTTTAAATGCTCCCCCGCAGGAATACGCCGGCTGGGTGGGGGAGGATTTTGTGCTGAATACCACAGGCCGTTTTGTAGTGAACGCCAGCCAATGCCAGATCAACTGTGCAGTACAGGTGCAGGGTGGGCTGAGTGCGCAGGGGGATGTACAGGCCGGGCAGATCAGCCTGCAAAACCATACCCATGCAGGCGTGCAGCCCGGAGCGGGCAAAACGGGTGCCCCGCAATAAGGCGCATGTTCGCGCAATGGACACTGTTTTTTGTAACATGCCGCCCCGCTGGGCGGTTTTTTTTATTGGGGTGCCATGAACACGCTGCTGCTTGACCGGACCACATGGGACCTGCTGCCCGATGCCAGCGGCAATATGGCCGTGGCATCGGGCTCGTATGCCATCTGCCAGAATGTTGCTTCTGCCATAAGGGTTTTTACGGGGGAATGTTACTACAACACCGCAACCGGCCTGCCCTACCGCCAGCATATTCTGGCCCACACGCAGGCTGCGCCCGTGTTCCGGATGCAGGCGGAACAGGCGGCCAGTGCCGTGGCCGGTGTGGCCGCCGCCCGGTGTGTGCTGACCGGCATTGCCGCCAACCGCCAGTTATCTGGCTATGTTCTTGTATCCACCACTTCGGGAGATGTGCAGCATGTCGGGTTCTAACACCGTAGGGACCACCGCCGTACCCGCCCCAGCCATGACCGATGCGGGCTTTGTGGCTCCGACGGAAAGCGATATTCTGGCCGGTATTCTTGATGACATGAACGCAGCTTTTGGCAATGTGCTCAATACCGACCTGTCCACCCCGCAGGGTCAGCTTGCCATGTCCCTTACCGCCATTGTGGGCGATGCGTATGACCAGATGCTTGCCCTGTTCAATGGTGTGGACCCCGCGCGGGCGGCAGGGCGTATGCAGGACGCCATTGGCAACCTGTATTTTATGACCCGCAAACCCGCCACGGCTACGGTGGTCACCTGCCAGTGCTCGGGTGCGGCAGGTACTGTTGTGCCACAGGGTACACTGGTGCAGGACGGGAGTGGCAACACCTATGCAGCCGATGGTGCCATAACGCTGGATGCCACGGGGTATGGGGTGGGTACGTTTTCGTGCACTGTTACGGGGGCGGTGGAATGCCCGCCGCTGAGCCTGGGCGTGTACCAGTCTGTTGTGGGGCTGACCAGTGTGAGCAACGCCGCAGCCGGGGTAGCCGGGCAGGCGGTGGAAGGACGGCAGGCGTTTGAACTGCGCCGCCAGCAGACTGTAGCACGCAATGCCATGGGGCCGCTGGATGCGCTGGCGGGGGAGGTATTGTCCACCCCCGGTGTGACCGATGCCTATGTGAGCGAGAACAGCACGGCAAACCCTGTGACCACAGGCGGGGTAACGCTGCCCCCGCACAGCCTGTATGTGTGTGTCAATGGCGGGCTGGATACGGATGTGGCCCTGGCCATCATGCGTAAAAAAACACCCGGCTGCGCAAGTGTGGGCACAAGCAGTGTGGTTGTGGCAGACCCCAACGCAGCCTATGCCAAACATCCACAATATACCGTGCAGTTTACCCGCGCGCAGGCAACACCTGTTTATGTGGCGGTGGTGCTGGCGGGTGGGGCTTCGGTACCATCTACAGCGGTGGCGGATGTGCAGGCCGCTCTTGTGGCGGGGTTTGAAGGGGCCACGGGCACGCAGCGTGTGCCCATTGGTGGCACGGTTTACGCCAGCAATTTTTATTCCAGCGTCAGCAGTGTGGGGGACTGGGTTAAAATTGTTGGCATAACCGTGGGCCTTGCCGCCCAGCCAGTGGCCTCCACCGTGCAGGTCAATATTGATCAGATCCCTGTTGTTTCAGCCGCAACAATTGCTGTGCAGGTGCTCTGATGGAAGGCGTGCAGCAGACTTTTTTATCCCAGTATGCCAATGCGCCGCGTATGCAGGCACTGGTTGCAGGCTGGAACCAGATGCTCGACCCCGCCGCCCTGATTGACCAGTGGTACAGTCAGGTCTGGAACCTGCACAGCGCACAGGGGTACGGGCTGGACGTATGGGGCCGCATTGTTGGGGTTTCCCGTGTGTTAAGCCTTTCTGCGCAGTCCTACCTCGGGTTTTATGAAGCCTCGGACCTGACGGAGGAAGGGTTTGCCAACGCACCATGGTACCGTGGGGTGGAGGCAACCAGCAATTACCGTCTGTCTGATGATGGTTACCGCCAGCTGATATACGCCCGCGCGCTGGCCAATATTTCCGGCGGGTCGGTGTTTGAGATCAACCAGATTCTGACAACGCTTTTTGCCGGGCAGGGCGACGCCTATGTGCGCGACAATAACGATATGAGCATGACCTACGTGTTCAGCTTTGTGCCGACTGCCGTGCAGGTCAGCATTATCCAGAACAGTGGCGTGTTGCCCCGGCCTGCGGGTGTTTCCGTATCCTACCAGATTCAGAGCAATTGATCATGAAAAGCACAGATGACCGCAAGCTGTTTGGCACGCCCATAGGGGCGGCAGCCGTTGCGGGCAATATTGCAGTTATTCCGCAAACACAGGCTACGGCGGGCGATGGCACGGCCTCGGTCGCGCTTGGCTTCCCGCCTGAAACCTTTATTGCCCGCGCAGCCGGGGGCGAACCACCCCGTGGGCAGGACATGAACGGCCTGCTCAACCTGCTCTCCTGCGCCATGCAGGTGTTGCAGGCAGGCTGGGTTGGGGCGTTTGATGCCGGTTTTGCCCAGTCCATTGGGGGGTACCCAGCCGGGGCCATTGTGGCGGGGGTTGTGCCCGGCACATTCTGGGTCAGCACGGTGGAGGCCAATGTTTCCACCCCCGGTGCGCAGGGGGCGGGCTGGCAATCCCTGTTCAATGGCTATGCCACACAGGCCTGGGCCAATGTGCAGTTTTTGCAACTGGCCCTTGCCACACTCCAGAAAGTTACAGGCCCGGTGGCCTTTGCCGGGCCAACAACAGTCCCTGATGTAACAGCCTTTGCCGGGGGTGATGCGCTGAATGCCAAAACGGCAGAGGGACGCTACGTTAAATCCGCCCCCGCTGCCGGGCAGACCCGCATTACGGACCTGACGCAGAATACCGATGGGCGCGCCGTGTTTGGGAATGGCACCAATACTGCCGTGCTAGCCAGTCTGGCAGATTTGCCTTTGTCCTCCCCCAGCTTGCAGATTCAGGAGTTTTCCGTAACGGGTGATAACAGTTCTGCTGTGACAACCACCTTCCCCGTGGCGTTCAAGGCGGGGACAGTTCCCAAAATATGGCTGCGGATCAATAACGAACCCAACAGTAATGCCTGGACGCGTCTGGCACATATGCGTTTGGATGCGCAGTATAATGAAATAATAGACAATACCGGTTTTACGTGGGGGGCAACCTACATAGGTTATACCAGTAATGGTAATTCTGCCCAGCCGTTCACTCTATCTGTTTGCGCGATTGGAGAAAAACAGTGAGCATTCTGGATGACCTGAAAGCCACGTACCCCGCACGCTATTATGCCAGCATGGACAAACCCTGCGCATGGTACGACATGTGGAGCTGTGCCTCCATGGATGGCCTGCCCGCAGCCAGCGCCCTGTTTGCCATGACAGCAGAGCAATGGGCGGCAAAAGGGGGGAATAGCGGCACAAAGAGCATGGCGGTTATAAACGGCCAGCTCGTGGATTACGCGCCCCCAACCGTTCCGGTGCCGCTGAAAACACAGGCGACAACCGCGCAGGCATGGATACAGCAGCAGGCCAATCTGGCATCGGCCATGGGTGAGGTCTTTACCGCGGATATGAAGGCGTATGTCCTTGCAGTGAACGCCATTGCCAGTGGTGCGGACACCACCAGCACGGCTCTGCCTGCACAACCAGCCAGTGTTATGGTGAGCAGTGCGGCCACCGCTACAGGCTGAACACCCCTCAATAGACACAGCGATGCATAGCCGCCCTTTGAGGCGGTTTTTTATGCCGGATACAAAAAATGACCCCAACACAATGCGCGGCCCCCCGAGCAGTGGATGATGACCTGCGCGTGATCGTGGATAGCCACGCCCGCCGCCTTGATGGGCTGGAGGATGATGTTGATACACTCAAATCCGGCCAGTCCGCCATGATCGAGCGGCTTATTTCCATTGAGGCACAGGGGCAGGAGCGTGAGCGCAACCGGGCGGCCCAGGCGCAGGATATGCGCAACGCTCTGGCCAGCCTGACCCAGCAGCTGGCCGAGCAGACCGGTGCCCAGAAGAGGCAGAACCAGCTGGCCGAGGACAGCCTGCACAGGTGGCGAAAGCTGGCAGTTATAGCAGGGCTTTTGTGCACAATCAGCGCGGCCATAGGCTCCACGCTTCTGTCTGATCAGGAGGTGGCCAGCACCATATGGGTGCATTGGCTGCACCTGCGCGAGCCGTGGGATACGCCGGTGCAGGAGGTCCCCCATGCCGGGCCTTGATCTTGCGCAGTTCAAGGCGCTGCTGGTGCGCCCGGTTCTGGGGCAGCTGGGGTTGGGGGGGAGTGCGGCGCTCAACCTGCTGAGCGGCACGGCACTGGTAGAAAGCGGGCTTGTATGGCTCCAACAGAATGGTGGCGGTCCCGCTCTGGGCCTGTGGCAGATGGAGCCCGCAACGCATGATGACATATGGCGGAACTTTTTGCGCTTTCGCCCCGATCTGGCCAGTGCCGTGCGGCAGGTTGGGGGGGCTGGGGCCGGTGTGGGCAGTGCAGCACTGCTGGTGAGCAATCTGGCCTATGCCTGTGCCATGGCACGCATGGCCTATGTGCGAGCCCCCGCCCAACTGCCTGCGGCAACGGATTCCGCAGGGTTAAGCGCGTACCATAAACAATTTTATAATACACTGCTGGGTGCTGCGGATGCACAGCGGAATACGGCCCTGTTTGCCCGCGCTATTGCCGCCTGAAAAAACTGTTCCGCACAGCCCCAAGCACAGAAAATGGCCCTGTACAGCCCCGTAAGGGGCATGGTTGCGCACCGGGTTGCTGCGTGGAGCCAGTAGGGGTTTGTGCCCGTAATGAATCGGCAGGTTGGAAAAGGGGAGGATGGAAGAGGAAGAAAAAGAGGATGAAGGGTCAAGCGGGATAAGAGAAAATAATAATAAGTTCACAAAAAAACAGTTATTTTTCATGTTGTTGTATGGTCAATCGGTTGTTAAGAATTTTCCGTCCTGACCTTGCGGGCTGGATTGAGGCGAAAAACCATGACCTTGCGCTTACTAGAGGTGGACGTGCCCGCGTATTCCAACCAACGCCAGATGCGCGATATTGCCTGCAGGGTAGAGCCCGTGCGTGCGACGGAGGCGGGGTCGCATGTTCTGTCCATTTTTCAGGATAATGCCGAACTCGCGGGTATTCCCGTTGTGGATGAGTGCAACCGGCCCATAGGCATTGTGCAGCGGCGGGACTTTTTTTTGCGTCTGGGCCAGCGCTTTGGGTACGAGGTGTACGCCAACCGCCCGATCTCCCTGCTTATGGAGTGCGAACCCATACAGGTGGATGTGCATGAAAAAGTCTCGGACTTTGTTGCAACAATCCTGAATATCCGCTCACTCAACCAGATTAATGAATTCATCATAACCGAATGTGGTCAGTATTACGGGCTGGGTTCTGCACTCAGTCTTACGCGTTCCCTGCACGCACAGGCCATGGATACCATTAACGAGCTCAACAAGATTGCGGGCGAACTCCGGCAGGCCAACAAAACCATCATGCGCGATAAATCCTTTATTTCCGGTATAGTGGACAATATCCCCACCGCCATTCAGGTACGGGATATTAAAACGGGTGACATCATTGTGCATAACAAGGCAGCGGAGGAATATGGCCTGCAAACCGCAGCCTCCTACGCGGGCATGCTCCTTGATGCCCCCCTGCAACTGGACGGTGAACTGGCCGAAGACCCGTTTTTGTACCAGCAACCCGAAGCGGTGGAAGAAACACTGGTGGACCGCGAGGGCCGTGCGCGCGTTGTCTCCCGCCATGATCTGCTGATTGCGGATGATGACGGCAACATGCGCTGGAAGCTCTGCGTAGCTGACGATATTACCGAATACCGTGATGCCCAGCGCAGGATTGAACGCCTTGCCCATTACGACAGCCTGACCGGCCTGCCCAACCGCTATTATCTGGGCATCCGTCTGGGCGAGCTGTCGCAGGACCTGAGCAACCCGTTCGTGCTGCTTTACATAGACCTCGACTACTTCAAATCCATCAACGACATGTACGGCCATAGCGGGGGGGATGAACTGCTGATCGCCGCTGCAAACCGGCTAAAGGCCTGCTGCCGCGAGGAAGATTTTGTAGCCCGGCTGGGGGGCGATGAGTTTGCGGTGATCTGGCAGCACTGCGGCCCGCTGGACGAGATTGAATCCCGGCTGGAGGAACTGGTGGCAAGCCTGGGCCGCCCCTACATTATTCAGGGGGCGGAGGCCAAGTCCGGGGCCAGTATCGGGGCTGCGGGTTTTCCGCTTCAGGCGGGGGATGTCACAACCTTGCTGCAATATGCGGATATGGCGCTCTACCGCGCCAAGGCTCTGGGCCGCTGCCAGCACAAGCTGTTTGATACAGACCTGAGCTATGAAATTCTGGAACGGGCCGAACTCGTTGCCGCCCTGCACCGGCTGGTGGAAGGTGATGGCCTGTTACTGCACTACCAGCCCATTTACGGCATTCACGCGCGCAAGGTGCAATCCTACGAGGCACTGGCCCGCTGGAACCACCCCGAACGCGGGATGATCCCGCCTGATGTGTTCATCCGTCTGGCGGAGGAAACAGGGCTGATCCACCAACTGGGCGAGCGGATCCTGCATCTGGCCTGTAGCGAGGCACTGAACTGGCCTGCGCATATCAATGTCTCGGTCAATGTTTCCCCCCTTCAGTTAAAAAACAGAAAATTCCCTGAAATTGTCAAAAATGTTCTGGAAAAAACTGGCCTGAACGGTGCCCGCCTTGAGGTGGAAATAACCGAAAGCGTGCTGATGGATGAATACGAGCATAAAAACGTTATTCTGAACGAGCTCAAGGCACTTGGCTGCAAGATCAGCATGGACGATTTTGGAACCGGCTATTCTTCACTCAGCTATTTGTGGAAGTTCTCGTTCGACAAGATCAAAATTGACCGCAGCTTCATTCAGGCCCTGCCAGACCCCACCGCCAAGGAAATCATACAGGCCATTCTGGGCATTGCCAGCATTCGCGCCATGACGGTTACGGTAGAAGGGGTGGAAACCGCAGCCCAGTTGCAGATGGTCAGCAGCATGGGCTGCTCGGAGGCGCAGGGCTACTACCTTGGCCGCCCCCAGCAGCAGGCCATTGCTGGCACACGGGATACGGAAACGGCTCTGGTGTGGGAGTGAGCGGCCCCATTCAGGTCCGCTCCAGCTCCGGGGGTGTTGTCAGGACTGCTCGCGCCGGCTCCACGCGCCGGTCTGTTCCAAAAGCAGGACCGGGTTGGGTGTGCCATTGACCACCTGCTCGCTCTGCTGCCCGTCCACGCTGCGGGGGGCATCCCCCACCAGTGTTACGCGCTGGAGTTCCCGTTCCTCCTGACCAAAATCGGCAATGGCGCGGTGTTCGGTGGCGCGGTTGTCCCACATGGCAACGTCTCCGGCCTGCCAGTGCCAGGTTATGGTGTTTTCCGGCCGGGTGACATGCCCTTGCAAAATGCCAAGCAGTGCTTGTGAATCCGGCAGGTTAAACCCGACCAGCCGTTTGATGAACTGGCCCAGAAGCAGAACCTTCTCCCCCGTTTCAGGGTGTACGCGCACGACGGGGTGTTTGGCCTCAAACACGCGGGCGGCAAAAACATTGGCCTGCCACTGAATAAACTCCCAGTCGCGCTCGGCAATCAGGTCCGTGTGGTCATATTCGTTATTGGTGTGAATGGCCCAGAGCTTGTCGGCCAGTTCCTGCAGGGGTTGTGGCAGGGAACGGTACGCCGTGGCGGTGTTGGCCCACAGGGTTGACCCGCCGTAAGGGGCGGGGCGTATGCACCGCAGGATGGACGCCTTGGGGTAGGAGGCCATGAAGGTCATGTCGGCATGCCATGTGTTGGCAGCCCGACCCTTGCGCGATTTAAGCTCAAAAATATGTTTTGTGCCCTGCGCGCTGGAAACCGTGGGGTGGGACACAAGCGTGCCAAACCGTGCGCCAAGGTCCTCCTGCTGTGCGCTGGTCAGTGACTGTTTGCGAAAGAAGATCACCTTGTGTTCCAGCATGGCGTTGTAAATGAACGCGATGCTGGCCTCGTCCAGATCGGGGGACAGGGTAATACCCCTGATTTCCGCACCAATTTGACCACCAAGCTTTGTAACGGTTGGTGATGCCGTTTTTTCTACCAGACCGAGAGACATTCGAGCATTCCTTAAAAAACAACACCAAAAAATGGTGGATTACGGGTGGCGGAAGAGGGACTTGTTCCAAAACGTCACTAATATGTTGTTCTGGAACATATTTTTCTTTCAGGCACTGGGTATTCCCACAATGTTAAGCGTGGATTAAGGGGCGGGAAACCCCGTTTCTGACTCGCATTATGGCGATATAAGATCGTTGAATATACTAAATTCTAATTAACAACAACACGTGATAGTTTAATCTTGACGTTATGACGGAATTGTATCGTTATTTAAGAGTCGAATCATATTTAAACTTCCAAATGTAGTGGAAAACAGAATGCTCACCCTGCCTTCGAACCTGCGCCGTATTGTTCTGAATGTCTCGGTGACGTCCCTTGGTTGCGCCATGGTTGCTGGCACCGCACAGGCGCAGTTACAGACCCCCGCCAGCAAAAAAACCTCCCCCAACCATTCAGCGCTCGAGGCCGGGCAGGCGGAGGATGTAACCGTTAGCGTGCGCAGGCGTAGCGAACCGTTGCAGAAGGTGCCTGTGGCCACATCGGTCTATTCCGCCAAACAGGCCACGCGGGATAACGTGCATGACCTGCAGGGCATTTTTGAATTCATCCCTTCCGCCAACTTCCGGGCCAATTCCTCATCCAAGGACCGGGCAACCTTTGTGCGCGGCATAGGCACCATTGCGACCTCTCCGGGGGTGGAGCCGTCCGTATCCACCGTGCTGGACGGGGTGGTGCTGGCCCGGCCCGGGCAGGCCACGGCCGATATTCTGGACCTTGACCATGTAGAGGTCATGCGGGGGCCACAGGGCACGCTGTTTGGCAAAAACGCCTCTGCCGGGGCGGTCAATATTGTTACCCGGCAGCCTACGGCGGACTTCCATGCCTTTGCGGAGGCCTCCTATTTTTCGGGGAACGAATACCGGCTGACCGGGGGGGCTACGGGCACGCTTGTTCCGTCCAAGCTGGTTGCCAATGCGTCTTTTCTGGTCGGTGGTTTTGACGGGAATGTTAAAAATCTGGCCAACAGCACCACGGTGAATGGCTACGAACACCGTGGTGCGCGCAGCAAGTTCCTCTGGACCCCGGATGAGGAAACACAGGTCACATTCGGGCTGGATTACATGTACCAGAACGATCTGGTGCCAACGGGGGTTTATACCTCCACCAATCAGGTGGCGTACCCTACGGGAGCGGTCAAAACCAACCCCGCACTGGCTTCGGCACTGGTGGGGGAGGGGGTTACACCCTCCAAGAACAACACCTCGGTCAGCAATAATACGCAAAGCCGGTCTGTGGACCATACTGGTGGTTTTTCCGCAACGGTCGATCGCGAACTTGGGCGTGGGTACAAGCTCACTTCCATTTCCGCCTACAGGCAGTGGCAGAATATTCAGGATCAGGATTACGATGGCCTGTCCGGCGTGTACGCCACCCTGCCCGAGGTGCGGGACCACGGTAAGCTGAACTTCTGGCAGGCATCGCAGGAAGTGCGCATTGCCTCCCCCCGTGGACATTTTTTTGATTATGTCGCCGGGTTTTACTACCTGCACGGGGTGGACCGGGAGGTCTATAGCCGCACCCTTTCGCAAAACGGGCAGGGCACGGCTTACGGCCAGTCGCATTATGGCATAACCAACAACAACTATGCCGTTTTTGCTGAAGGAAACCTGAACTTTACAAAAAACTTCCGGGCTATTCTGGGCCTGCGCCTGCTGCGTGACGATCTGGGGTATGACATGTCACGCAGGTCCACATCTGCCGTGGCGGTAACGGGTATTCGCCCGTCCTATGCGTCCTCCGGCTCCACGTCGCAGAATGGGTACGTGGACCGCATTGGCCTGCAATATGACATTAAGCCTGATATTCATGCCTATTTTACCTATTCGCATGGGTATAAGGGGCCTGCCTACAATACGTTTTTCAATATGCAGGCAACAGATGCGCAGGTGCTTAAACCCGAGCAGAACAACAGTTTTGAACTGGGGCTTAAATCCCAGTTCCTGCACCGGCGGGTTACGGCAAACCTTGCCGCATTTATTGAAAACTTCTCAAACTATCAGGCCAACTTTCTGGATAACGTAGCCGGTGGTGCGGTTTACCGCATGATTAATGCCGGGTCTGTCTCCTCCAAGGGGGTAGAAGGGGATGTGGCCGTGCGCACCCTGCCGGGCCTGACACTGGGCGGTAACTTTGCCTACACCTACGCTGTGGTGGACAAGTTTAACTGCCCTGCTGGTGCCCCTGCATCGTGCAATGTTAACGGCCAGCCCCTGCCTTTTGCACCACGCTGGAAGTTTGTGCTGAATGCGGATTACACAAAAAGCCTGAACAACCGCTTCACCCTATCGGTGGACAGTGATTACACGTGGCAGAGCCGCACGCAGTTTGCCCTGACCGAAACGCCAGACACGGTGCAGAAGGCTTATGGCATATGGAACATGAGCACCACGTTGCAGGACAAAAAGCTCAAGCTCCAGCTTTCACTTGTCATGCGCAACGCCATTAACACGCATTATGCCTCCTACATGGCATATGGCGCACTGGGCGGTGTAACCAGCTCCATCCCGCGTGATTACGGCCGTTATGGTGGCTTTGTTCTGCGTAAGGATTTCTGAACATGGCAGGGAACGCACTCTCCCCCCGTCCTTCGCAGGTTTTGACCACTTTGCTGCTGTGCTCCATTATTGTGGTAGCCGCAGCAGACAGGCAGATTATTGCGCTGCTCAAGCCCGTTCTGGACCAGACATTTGGCTGGACGGCGCGCGATTACGCCAGCATTGCCGCATGGACGCAGGTTGCCGCGGCATGCAGCCTGCTGGCGGCGGGGTGGCTGGTGGACTGGGCCGGGCCAAAGCGCACACTGGGTGTAGCCCTGACAGGCTGGAGCCTGCTGACCGTACTGCACGCCTTTGCCTCCTCCGTGCGGGATTTTGTGCTGATCCGCGCGGGCCTTGGCGCGTTTGAGGGGGCCGGCACCCCGAGCATGATGAAGTTTATTGCGCTGGCTGTTCCACGCTCCCAGCGCGGCAAGGTTATTGGCATTCTCAACGCCACACCCAATGTGGCAGCGGTGCTGACCCCCCTGCTGGTTGCGCTGGTTCTGCCCCTGCTTGGCTGGCGCGCTCTTGTGGTGGGGCTGGGCGGGGTTGGGCTTGTGCTGGCCCTGTTCTGGCAGCTCCGGGGGCCGGTGGTCCTTGGCCCGGCCGGGCCGCAACAGGCGGATGGTGCCACCACGGCGCGGCTGCGGGACCCGGCGGTGCGCCGGGTTGTGGTGGCATTTTCCATTAGCAAGGTGCTCTCGGATGCTACATGGTGGCTGTTGCTGAGCTGGCTGCCCGATATTTTTCATTCCCATTTTGGCCTGAGCATGCGGGGCATGAGCGGGGCATCGGGCACGGTTTATATTGGTGCGGGTATTGGGGCATTCTGCGGGGGTATTCTGCCGGGGCTTTTGCGCCCTTATGTGGGGTCGCAGGAGCAGGCGCGCCGTATTGTTATGGGCACGGCAGCCCTGTGCGTTGTTCCAATGATGTTTGTGTTTTTTACAACGTCTCTGGCTGTTGGCCTGTTCCTGTTTACCGTGGCGCTTATGGCGCATCAGGTTTTTGCCAGTAACCTGTTTGGGGTGGTTACGGACTGGCTGCCAGCCAGCCTGGTTGGCCGGGCTACGGGTATTGGCGCGTTCTGCGGCAACCTTGGTGGGGCGTCCATTCTGTGGGCCAGCGGGTTTGTGCCCATGCCGGTTATTCTGGGCGGGTGCAGTCTGGCTTACGTGCTGGCATGGAGCGTGCTGCGCGTGCGGGTGGCCCCTGTGTGGCTGGAGAGCACCTTTTGCGAACCACATGGCGGACGTGTGGCTCTGGCGGTATAAAACGCAAGACTGAATAAAGATTTTTCCATTTTTACCAAAAAAGGATCGTGTAATTCAATGAACTGGCAACCTTCCGTCACGCGGTATGAGCAGGCAGACTTCCGGCGTTGTGGGCATTCCGGGCTGGACCTGCCGCGTATTTCTCTTGGCCTGTGGCACAATTTTGGGGATACGGACGCCTTTGCAACCTGCCGCGCCACCATCCGCCGGGCGTTTGACCGGGGCGTGACGCATTTTGACCTCGCCAACAACTACGGCACGCCCTATGGCTCGGCAGAGGAAAACTTCGGGCGTATTCTGCACAAAGACCTGCACCCCTACCGTGATGAACTGGTCATTTCCACCAAGGCGGGGTGGGATATGTGGCCCGGCCCCTATGGCAAT
Organism: Acetobacter sp. ESL1128; assembly: GCF_058505085.1. Taxonomy (NCBI): domain Bacteria; kingdom Pseudomonadati; phylum Pseudomonadota; class Alphaproteobacteria; order Acetobacterales; family Acetobacteraceae; genus Acetobacter; species Acetobacter sp. ESL1128. The sequence goes on from NZ_CP196369.1 coordinate 366,482, forward strand.
GGCGGGTCACGCAAATATCTGCTCTCCTCCCTCAACCAGAGTTTGAAGCGCATGGGGGTGGACTATGTGGATATTTTTTATTCCCACCGCCCAACCCCCGATGTGCCGCTGGAGGAAACCATAGGCGCGCTGGTTCAGGCCCACAGGCAGGGCAAGGCGCTTTATGTGGGGATTTCCTCCTACGATGCCGCCAGCACGCGGGAGGCCGAGGCCATTCTGCGCTCTGCGGGGGTTCCCCTGCTTGTGCACCAGCCCGCATATTCGCTGCTGAACCGGGGCATAGAGGCCGAGCTTCTGCCTGCGCTGGAGGAGCTTGGGGTTGGGTGTGTTATTTTCTCCCCTCTGGCGCAAGGGGTGCTGACCCGCAAATATCTGGGGGGTATTCCTGCCGAATCCCGCGCGGCTACAAGCCGTTTTCTGGATCAGGCGGCCATAACCCCGCAGGTGCTCAAGGCCGTGCGCAGGCTGGATGAGCTGGCACAGGCCCGCGGGCAGAGCTTGGCGCAAATGGCTGTGGCATGGACGCTGCGCAACCCGGTTGTCACATCAGCCATTATCGGGGCCAGAAACGTGCAGCAACTGGACGAAACACTGGCCGCGCTGGAGAACGTGGCGTTCTCTGCCACAGAACTGGCCGCCATTGAGCAGGCTCTGGCTGGCGTATGATGCGGGCGGGTCAGGCCTGTTGTGTCTGGCCCGCAGCATACCCTGTGTTTGTGGTTTTTACGGGGTGTGCGCCAGTGCCTGCTCCCACGGCGGGGTGGGGGTGTAGCACTGGCTCAGATAATCAATCATGGCGCGGATTTTAAGGGATACGCTAATCCCCGGTGCATAAACCGCGTGCAGGTCCGGCCCCGGTACGGGGGGCAGATCCAGTGTGAGCGCACGCAGGCGGCCTGTGCGCAACTCCTCGCTCACAACAAAAACCGGCTGGTACACAATGCCTTCACCCGCCAGTGCCGCTTCACGCAGGACATCACCATTATTGGCGCTGAGCGGGCCGGAAACAGGCACCGTTTTTTCTCCCTTTTCTCCAAAGCTCCAGCGGCTGGCGCTGTTGGTGCCGCTTAGCGTGTAGCCAAGGCACTGGTGCTGGCTTAGCTCCTCCACCCGGGTGGGGGTGCCCGCACGCTCCAGGTATGCAGGGGCTGCGCACACCACCATGCGAATGGTGGCCAGCCTGCGGCTGCGCAGGGTGCTGGAGGGCATTTTGCGTATGCGCAGGGTCAGGTCCCAGCCTTCGTCTATCAGGTCCACTGTGCGGTCGTTCAGCCCCAGTTCAACACTTACATGCGGGTGCAGGCGGTTGAACTCGGGCAGGTAGGGGGCCACGTAGCGTATGGCAAAGGAGACAGGCGCATTCAGCCGCAGGTGGCCGCGGGCTTCGTGCCGCTGCTCGCTTACGGTAAGCTCCATGTCCTCCATGTCCGCCAGAATACGCTGGCTACCTTCCAGAAACAGGCGCCCTGCCTCGGTGAGCGAGAGGTGGCGCGTGCTGCGGCGGAACAGGGTTACGCCCAGCCGGTCTTCCAGCGTGGTGACATGCTTGGTCACCATGGTGGGGGAAAGGGCAAGTGCCCGCGCTGCCGCGCTAAAGCTGCCAAGCTGCACCACCTTAACGAAAACCTGCATACTGGTAAAACGGTCAAGCATGGGCCGCTCCTGTGGTGGCGGGGCTGGGGGTGCTGGCCAAAACGCCCCTGTTGTTCTAGCAGCCCATGTTGGTTTTTGTCATGCTGGGGTAAATACCGGGCATGGGGCTGGCGCACGGGGTGCACTGCCCGCGCATGCTAACAGGTGTGGGCCGGGCTGGCCGGTACCACAAGACACAGGCAGGGAACGTGGCAGACACAAGGCAGGCAGACAACCGGGTAAACCAGCAGGCAGGGGCCTGTGGTGGGCAGGGTGCGCGCATGTCCGGCCCGGTTGCCCGTGGTGCCGGGGCTACGGTGGCCCCGGCCCGGCAGGTCCGCACGGGGCTGGGGCGGGCCATGCTGCTTGGCACCATGCTGGCAGGGCTTGCCCCCTGCGTGCAGGCTGCCCCCCTGCGTGCCACACCCCCCGCCGTGCAGGATGTGCCCCGCTCGGACGGCCTGCACGCCCTGCCGGTTACCAGCGTACAGGCCGATGCCCTGCCCCGCGTGGCTGATGTGGCACCGGGCCTGTTCCTGCCAGCGGAGAGCACAACCGGGCTTGCGGCATTCTGGTCCGGGCCGGAACTGATGGTGGTGGTGGACCGCGCCCTGCCAGCCCTGTTCCACCTGCCTGGCGAGGGCGGTATGTTCGACCGGCGTGAGAGCGTGGCCCTGAACGGTGCAACCCTGCTCCGGATTTACCTGCCAGATCACCCGCATATTGCCGTGCTGCGCCAGAAGGCCGGCTGGCTGCTCTGCGCCGTTCAGCCCGGCCACCCGGATGGGTGTGGTGCACGTGTGGGCAGCCCTGCGGGGAATGGCGGGGGGCATGGGGCTTCGGCTGGCGCGCACCCCGCTACGCCAGCGGTGCAGATGGTGCCCCGCCCTGCCCGCATCCTGTTTGCACAAAGCCAGCCCGGCCGGGTTGTTACCCTGCCCGACCCCGCAACCGGGGGCAGGCTGTTTGTGGCGACTACCCGGCAGGTGGAAACCCCTTTGCAGCCGCGCTCGGCCGTGGGGTATGCCGTGCGCCCGGCGGTGCTGGGGGTGGTGGTTGCAGCGGATTCGGCGCAGCTTTTCATGCAGCCTACGCCCAGCGGGCCGGTGCTGGAGGCCATAGCCGGCCAGCCCGTGCCGGTTGGCCTGCCTGCTCCGCCCCCCAGTGCCAGCGTGCGGCAGGGGCAGGACTGGTTCTGGCTCGGCCTGCGGGATGAACCCACTCCCCTGCTGTTGCAGAAGTGGCGCAAAGCGCGCGACAGTCTGGGCCAGGCAGCGGGGGACCCCGCAACCGTTCTGGCGGGCCAGCCGGAGGCTGTGGTCATTACCATGTGGGCCATGCGGGTGGCGGCGGCACAGGCGGCCTTTGCCGCAGGGTACCCCCAGCAGGCATGGGAGCTGCTGCGTGCCCTGCCCGAGCACAGCGGGCATGATGGCAGCAGTGCGGCCGATGTGGGCGGTGTGGTGCGTGGCGGCTGGCCGGGGCCGGGTGTGCAGGCCCTGCGCGCCTGTGCGGCCCTGCTTAGTGGGGACATGGCCGGAGCCGCCCCATTGGCCAGTGCGGACTGGGCCTTTGGGCCAGACATGGTGCTATGGCGTGGCGCGTATTTTATGCTCAGCGGTGCAGGGAGCGTGCCCACATCCGTTTTGCTGGCGCGTGGTTACGCACGGCTGGAACAGTACCCCGCACCAGTCCGCGCGGGGCTTATGTTGCGGGTTACGCAGTATCTGGCCCAGTTTGGCGGGCCGGACGAGCGCGCCGTGTTGGGCTCCCTGCCAGATGACCCGGCATACAGCCTTGCGCGCATTATGGTGCAGGCCCGCGGCACGGAACCCGAAAGCGCGCGTGTTGCACTGGAAAACCTGACCGCTTCAGGTAATGACCGCATGGCCGACATGGCCCGGGCCGAGCTGGTCGGCTTTTTGCTGGCGCATGACCAGATCGGGCCGGATATGGCCGCACAGGCCTATGCCCAGATTCTGGCCGCGCAGGTGGCCGAAGGGAGCAGGGTGGCCCCCAATGCCCAACAGGGTGAGGTGAATATTGTGCCCGCCTTGCGGCTGGTTTACGCGCAGGCTCTGGCCCGTAGCGGGCAGGCCGTGCGCGCTGCGGGTGTGCTGAGCGGGCTGGGTCCGTCCGAGCTGGCACCGCAGGACAAGCTGGATGCAGCATGGCGCACGGTGCTGTTTGCGCTGGTGTTTGGCCCACCCCACGCCGATGCAGCGCAGGGCACGCCCCCCCATGGCAGCCACGGTGCCGTGGGGCGGAAGCGGGGCGGGCGCGGGGCTGTGCCCAATGTTCCCCCCGCTACAGACCGCGCCCAGCAGCTTGCACTGGCAAGGGCCAGCATGGGGCTGGTGCCAGATGACCCGCTCAAGGCCAAACTGCTGGCCGGGCTTGGGCGGCAGCTTATGGCCATGGGGCAGTTCGGGCAGGCCATACCGGTTTTGCAGCAGGCCGATGTGCTGGCCATAGAACCGCTGATGCGGGCTGATATTGAGGAGCAGCTTGCGCAGGCTGCATTGCAGGGCAACCAGCGCCCGCTTGCCCTGCGCGCGCTTGAGCGCAGCGCACTGGCTGACCTGCCGGAAGACCTTGCCGCCCGCCGCAGGTATGATGAGGCCAGACTGGCCGCCGCCAGCGGCAACCGCGAGGGCGCACAGGCCCTTCTGGCCGAGGATGAATCGGATGCGGGCCTGTCCGTGCGTGGGGCCCTGTATGAGCAGGACCAGCAATGGGCACAGGCCGTGCTGGTTGTGGGCCGCCTTGCCAGCCGCACCCTGCCAGAGCAGGGCGAGCTAAGCCCCCCGCAGCGCGATCTGGTGATTCGTCTGGCAACGGATGCCGCTGCGGCAGGGGATATGGAAACCCTGCACAGCCTGCGCGCATGGGTGGCTGGGCGTGCCCTTGGGGCGGAACGGCAGGCCCGGTTTGCGGCCCTTCTCAGGCAGGCGCAAAAAGGGCCGGTTGTCTCCCTTGGTGGGTATGGCCTGCCATCGACATTTGACAAATCTGTTAAAGACCCAAAATAGTTCTTGCACCCAAGGGGTAAAAAGCCCTAGTTAGCGCGCTCTTGGCCCAAGGGGGCGATTAATTTCGCCCAACAGGCTGTCTACTGGTTTGGGGGTACGTCAATGAACGCACTTGCTCAACTGGGGATGGTCTCGGAACTCCCGAGCAATAACCAGGCAATTTCTGTTCCGGTCACATTTGAAGATGATGACCGTAAAGATTATTTCGTCGAAAAAGACGGCGAAAAATTTGCAGGGACACACCTGCTGGTTGATATGTGGGGGGCCACTAATCTGGACAACCCCGCGAAAATCGACAGCACCCTGTGTGAAGCGGCTCTGGCGGCAGGGGCAACCATTCTGCACAGCCATTTCCACCATTTTACACCCAATGGCGGTGTATCTGGCGTTGTTGTGCTGGCTGAAAGCCATATTTCCATCCACACATGGCCCGAACGCAACTTTGCTGCGGTCGACATTTTCATGTGTGGCGCATGCGACCCGCATCTGGCTATTCCGGTTATGCAGAGCCTGTTTCAGGCCGAGCAGCTGGACGTAAGCGAAGAGCGTCGCGGCCGCGTGCAGGCTTAAAAAAGCCCGCGCGGATCAAGCGCAAACTTCCTCTTTATCGGTATTGAACGGCGGCTTTGCCCAGGCATTGGGCAGGGCCGCCGTGCCGTGCATGGCAAGGATGGCTGAGATGGCTGAAAACTGGATTGAAGAAACCCTGTACGACAACTGGGGCCAGCGCTTCCGTGTTGTTCGGGAACTGGCGCGCGTTAAAAGCCCGTTTCAGGATATTGTTGTATTTGAAAGCGATTCTCACGGTCGCGTCCTGCTGCTTGATGGCGTGGTGCAGATTACCGAACGGGATGAATTCGTTTATCAGGAAATGCTGACCCACGTGCCGCTGTTTACGCACAAGGCTCCGCGCCGGGTGCTGATTATTGGCGCGGGTGACGGTGGCGTGCTGCGCCGCGTGCTGGAACACCCCGGCGTAGAAAAAGCCGTGATGGTAGAAATTGATGGCGCAGTCATCGAACTTTCCAAACAGCACCTGCCCTCTATTGCGGGCGATGCCTGGACCAACCCGCGCGCTGAAGTGATTGTGGGTGACGGGATTGATTACGTTGCCAAAGCAGCCGATGGCTCCTTTGACGTGATTATTGTGGATAGCACAGACCCCATTGGCGTGGGTGAAGTCCTGTTTACTGACAGTTTTTACGAACACTGTGCCCGCGTGCTCAGCGCGGAGGGGCTTATTGTCAACCAGTGCGGCGTGCCCTTCATGCAGGCCGATGAACTGTTTGAAACCAGCGAACGCCGGGCCAAATACTTCCCTCATGTGTCTGCCTATGTGGCGGCTGTGCCGACCTATGTTGGCGGGTTTATGACTCTGGGCATCGCCTCCAAGGGGCCAAACCCCGCCGGGCAGGATACAGCCGTTGTGCGCGCCCGTGCCGAACAGGCTGGAATTTTGGGTAAAACCCAGTACTGGACACCAGAAATCCATACCGGCTCCTTTAACCTGCCGCCCTATATTGCCCGGCACCTGCCCGGCGCAAAGGCGTAATCTACCCCGCGACCGTGATTGACTCGTAAGGGAAATAATGTCACGGTCGCACCCGCGCAGAGGGAGAGACCAGCCGTAAAAAGCTGGCGCCGAAGGAGCAACCGCCCCGGAAACTCTCAGGCAAAAGGACCCTGCGCTCTAAACTTCTGGAGAGAGGTGCGTTCGCACCCGCCGACGGGATAGCGATCTCAGGCAAAAGCACAGAAGGGGCAGCGGACGGTCCGGTCCGAAGCTCCGTGTTTTTGTCCTGTGTCCGGCATGGGGTGCGCGCGGAGTTTGGGCCTTTTTTGTAAGGCGGCGTGCATGGGCACCGATTCTTCTCTCCTCCATACTCCTCTCCATACCCTGCATCAGGATTTTGGCGGCAAAATGGTGCCGTTTGCAGGCTATTCCATGCCGTTGCAATACACGGATGGCATTATGGCCGAGCACCGCCATGTGCGCGAACAGGTGGGCCTGTTTGATGTCTCCCACATGGGGCAGGTGCGTATTCGTGCACGCTCTGGCAATGTGGAGGACGCAGCCCGCGCGCTGGAACGTCTGGTCCCTGCCGATATTGTGGGCCTTAAAACCAACCGGCAGCGTTATACGCAGTTCACCAACACATCGGGCGGTATTCTGGACGACCTGATGGTGATCGCGCAGGAAGAATGCCTGCTGCTGGTAGTGAACGCCGCATGCAAACAGGCCGACTTTGCCCATATGCAGGATAATCTGGCCGACTGTCTGGTTGAGCAGATGGAAGACCGCGCTCTGCTGGCCCTGCAAGGCCCACTGGCGCAGGACGTGCTGAGCAGCTTTGATGCAGATGCCGCAACCATGCGCTTTATGGATGTGTGCATGCTCGAAATTGATGGCGCACGCTGCATCGTCTCGCGCTCGGGCTATACGGGGGAAGACGGGTACGAAATCTCGCTCTCCGCCAAGGATGCAGACCGCGTGGCCCGCCAGTTGCTCCAGCATCAGCAGGTCAGGCTGATCGGCCTTGGCGCGCGGGACAGCCTGCGGCTGGAAGCCGGGCTGTGCCTGTATGGTTCCGATATTGATGAAACCACAACCCCGGTGGAAGCGGCACTGGAATGGTCTATCCAGAAGTCCCGCCGCACCGGTGGCGCACGTGCTGGCGGCTTTCCGGGCGCGGATATTATTCTGGAGCAGCTTGAAAAAGGCGTAACCCGCCGCCGCGTGGGCCTGCTGCCAACCGGCCGCGCCCCCGTGCGCCACGGTGCCCCCCTGTATGCAGATGAAGCCTTGGCCGACAAGGTGGGCGAGGTGACATCCGGCGCATTTGGCCCCACGCTGGAGGCCCCGGTTGCCATGGGTTATGTGGCCACCCCCCATGCCGCTGTAGGTACGGAGCTTGTGGCGGAACTGCGCGGGCGTGGCGTGCCATCCCGCGTGGCGGCTCTGCCTTTGGTGCCTGCGCGCTTCAAGCGGTAAAGCGCTTTTTTCCTTTTCAACATGTTTTCAGGCAGGCCCCGGTTTGGGGCCTTACGGAGTATTAAGGCAATGACCCTGTATTTTACGAGCGAACACGAATGGCTGCGCGTGGATGGTGATACGGCCGTGGTGGGTATTACCCAGCATGCAGCCGATGAGCTGGGTGAACTGGTGTTTGTGGAAACACGGCCCGCTGGCACGCAGGTCAAGGCGGGTGAAGCCGTAGCCGTTGTGGAATCGGTCAAGGCTGCATCCGACATTTACGCCCCCGTGGATGGTGAGATTGTGGAAGGCAACGCCGCTCTGGCCGATGACCCCTCCACCGTCAGCTCCGACCCGCAGGGTGCGGGCTGGATTGTCAAGTTCCGCCTGAGCAACCCCGCACAGCTTGACGGCCTGATGAATGCCGAGGCCTACGCCGCCTTTATTGGCTGAGCAGCCCCGCTCCACCCCGCCCGCCTGAGCGGCGCGCCCGTATGCCTGCCAGACCGGTGCGCGCATACGGGGTGGGGTTTTCCTTGTTGTTTTGCGTTTACCCGCGTGTATCAGGATCGTTCCTCGCATGTTCTCCCAAGTTGAAAACCTGCCCGCTTTTGCAGGGCTTCGGGCCGATGGCGCAGCCTTTGCCGCCCGCCATATTGGCCCCACGCCAGATGAGCAGGCCGCCATGCTGCGCACGGTGGGTGCCAGCTCCCTTGATGAGCTGACAGCCCAGACCCTGCCCGCCGCCATTCGGGTCGGGCAGCCGCTGGGGCTGGGGGAAGGCTGGACCGAAACAGACGTGCTGGCACACCTGCGCACGCTGGCCGGGCAGAACCGTGTGCTCACCAGCCTGATCGGGCAGGGCTATTACGGCACGGTGCTGCCTGCCGTGATCGGGCGCAATATTCTGGAAAACCCGGCATGGTACACGGCCTATACGCCTTACCAGCCAGAAATCAGCCAGGGGCGGCTGGAAGCACTGCTGAACTTCCAGACCATGGTCACCGAACTGACCGGGCTGGACATTGCCAATGCCTCCCTGCTGGATGAGGCCACGGCAGCGGCGGAAGCCATGGCGCTGGCCAAGCGGGTTGCTAAATCCGCCTCCAACACGTTCTTTGTGGATGCGGACTGCCACCCCCAGACCATTGCCGTGCTCAAAACCCGTGCCGAGCCCATGGGCTTTTGCATACAGGTGGGCAACCCGGCAACGGACCTGAACGCGGCAGACGTGTTTGGCGCGGTGTTCCAGTACCCCGGCTCCTCGGGGCAGCTGACCGACCCGCGCGCCTGTGTGCAGGCGCTGCATGCGGCTGGTGGCATTGCCATTATGGCCGCCGACCCGCTGGCCCTGACCATGCTGGCCTCCCCCGGAGAGCTGGGGGCGGATATTGCCATTGGTTCCACCCAGCGCTTTGGCGTGCCCATGGGTTTTGGTGGCCCGCACGCCGCCTATATGGCCGTGCGCGATGCGTATAAGCGGAGCATGCCCGGCCGCCTTGTCGGGGTTTCGGTCGATAGCGAGGGCCGCCCGGCCTACCGCCTTGCGCTGCAAACGCGCGAGCAGCACATCCGGCGCGAAAAAGCGACATCCAACATCTGCACCGCACAGGTGCTGCTGGCCGTTATTGCGGGCATGTATGCGGTCTATCATGGGCCGGAAGGGCTTAAGGCCATTGCCCGGCGTGTGCACGGGCTTACGTGCACACTGGCTGCGGGCCTGCGCGCACTTGGCGTAACCGTGCAGACCACCGCGTTCTTTGACACGATTACCATAGATGCGGGCGACAATGCCGCCGCCCTGCTGGCCCGTGCGTGCGAAATGGGCATGAACCTGCGCAATGCAGGGGCTGGGCGCATTGGCATCAGTCTGGACGAAACCAGCACAATCAAAACCGTGCTGGATGTCTGGTCCGTGTTCTGCACCGACCGCGACCGTATGGGGCATATGGCGCTCAAGCTGGAGCAGGCCGCCTCGACCGTGCCGGAAGCGCTGGTCCGCCAGTCTGCCTTCATGCGGCAGGCGGTGTTTGGTTCCTGCCGGTCCGAGACGGATATGCTGCGCTACCTGCGCCGCCTGTCCGACAAGGATCTGGCGCTGGACCGGACCATGATCCCCCTTGGCTCGTGCACCATGAAGCTGAATGCCACGGTGGAAATGCTGCCCATTACGTGGCCCGGTTTTTGTGACCTGCACCCCTACGCCCCGGCTGATCAGGCGCAGGGTTACCAGAGCCTTCTGGCCGACCTTGAGCGCTGGCTGTGCGCGATCAGCGGGTATGATGCGGTGTCCTTCCAGCCCAATTCGGGCGCGCAGGGTGAGTACGCGGGCCTGCTGGCCATTCGGGCCTACCACCGTGCGCGCGGGCAGGGGGAACGCAATGTGTGCCTTATCCCGGCCTCTGCCCATGGCACCAACCCCGCTTCCGCCCAGATGGCGGGCATGAGCGTGGTGGTGGTCAAATGCGATGGTGAAGGCAACATTGACCTGGAAGACATGCAGGCCAAGGTTGCAGCCCACGCGGCGGACCTGTCTGCTGTGATGATCACCTACCCCTCCACCCACGGCGTGTTTGAAGAAAACATGCGCGCCATCTGCGATATGGTGCACGCAGCCGGTGGGCAGGTTTATGTGGATGGCGCAAACATGAACGCGCAGGTCGGCCTTGCCCGCCCGGCGGATTATGGTGGGGATGTCAGCCACTTCAACCTGCACAAGACCTTCTGCATCCCCCATGGCGGGGGTGGTCCGGGCATGGGGCCCATTGGTGTGCGTGCCCATCTGGCTCCGTTCCTGCCGGGTAATCCGGCGGATGCGGCGGTGGATGTAGCCGTGAGCGCTGCCCAGTTTGGCTCGGCCTCCATCCTGCCCATCTCATGGGCGTATATCCGTCTGATGGGGGATGAAGGGCTGAAGCGCGCAACGCAGGTGGCTATCCTGAATGCCAACTACATTGTCAGCCGCCTGTCCGATGCGTATCCGGTGCTGTACCGTGGCGCCAAGGGGCGGGTTGCGCATGAGTGCATTCTGGACCTGCGCCCGATCAAGGACAACGTGGGCGTGACGGTGGATGACATGGCCAAGCGGCTGGTGGACTACGGGTTCCATGCCCCTACGGTCAGTTTTCCCGTTGCGGGCACGTTCATGATCGAACCGACTGAATCCGAAGGCAAGGCCGAGCTGGACCGCTTTTGCGACGCCATGCTGGCTATTCGTGAAGAAGTGCGCGCGGTGGAGCAGGGTACGGTGACAGCCGAGCAGTCCGTGCTGCGCCACGCACCACATACGGGTGCTGCGGTTACGGCAGAGGTATGGGAACACCCTTACAGCCGCCAGCAGGCGTGCTTCCCCCCCGGTGTAAACCCGGCTACCAAATACTGGCCCAACGTTGCCCGGATCGACAACGTATACGGGGACCGCAATCTTGTGTGCTCCTGCCCCGATATTGCGGAATGGATGGAATAATCACAGCCCGCACCATCGGCTAGCACCATCGGCTAGCACCATCGGCTAGCACCATCGGCTAGCACCATCGGCTAGCACCATCGGCTAGCACCATCGGCTAGCACCATCGGCTCACAACAGGGCGGTTCGGGGGGTTTACTCCGGGCCGCCCTTTGTGTTTGTAGGGCGCGGGGTGTTCTGGCCATTTGCGATTTCAGGGACGGGCGGGCCGCAATGCCAATGGCGTAGTGGTGTGTGCGGCAGTGTGTTCCTGGCGTTGCGCTCGCCTTACCTTACGGGCCTGCACCGCAGGTTAGGTAGTTGGGCCTTGCTCCCCTTGTGTGGGCATGTGGCGGAGGTTCTGGCCAGTCAGAGGCGTGGTTTTTCAGGCCCGGGGTTTGTGTTTGACACAGGTTGGAGCGCAGAATAGAAACGAAACTGTCCCGTTTCTTAAAATGTCGGTTTAGCCTGTCTTTACCTGCGGCAGGCGGTTGCCCCCATGCCAGAGGATGCAAGAATCCGTGCCAGTCTTGGCTGAGTTATCCAGTTGTTCCACGTCAGTGCCAGTGCCAGTGCCAGTGCCAGTGCCAGTGCCAGTGCCAGTGCGTGGGATGCCTTTGTGGCGCCGGGGCTTTGCCTCGTTTTGCAATTTTCTGCGCGGCAGGTCTGGTCTGGCGGGGCGGGTGCACGTGCTGGCACATACCCCGCTGGCAGTGCGCTCACATAAGGGTGGCAGGACTATTGCCGGAGGGCTGGCAGCTACATTCTGGCTTGTGGCGCACCCTGCTCTGGCCCAGCAATCACAGCCACAGCCACAGCCACAGCCACAGCCACAGCCACAGCCTGTAGCGCAGCCGCTGGTCTGTGCGCCTAATGATGGTCGGCTGAGTGTGCGGGTGGAAGAGCTTGGTGCTGTGGTTGGCTACCAGTGGGGGCGTGGCACGCTCGAACTCGGCGGGCATACCTACCAGATTGTGGCGCGTGGTGGCGGGGTGCTGGCTGTAGGGCATGCCTTTTTTGCCGCCGCAGGCTGTGTAAGCAACATTACCCGCCCCGAGGATTTTAGCGGCACGTACTGGACAACCGGGGGCAGTGCGGTTGTAGGGCAGGGGCGTGGGGTCCTGTTTATGGAAAATGCCCACGGCGTGGATGTGCATCTGGCCGAGCAGGCGCGGGGTGTTCTTATGTCCTGGCAGATTGCCCGGCTGGATATGGAGCTTATTCCCGACTGATCCAGCCCGCAGGGCCATAATCTGCTAAGTGTTCCACCTTATGGGGCTGACGCTGGCTTTCCTGCCATGGGCAGAGGGAGTAATGTGGGGCAGACGTTTTTTGGTAAACAGCAGATGGGTTAACCGGGTTTATGGCAGACGGAGTAACACATACGGGCGGCCGCCCATCGCACGAGGCGGCGGAAGAGCTGGACCGTACGGTTATTGCCACAGCCACCACAGCGTTCATGCGCGCAGGGTACGCCGGAACCTCTGTTGAGCATATTGCCAAGGTTATTGGCTGCTCCAAGGCGACCATTTACCGGCGCTACCCTTCCAAAAAAGAGCTGTTCAGGGCCGTGGTGCACGAACGCTGCCGGGAGCTTGTTGGCATTTTGCAGGTTGAGCCGGGGAGCATGGCCAACCCGATGGATGCCATAAAGGATATGCTGCGCCGTTTTCTGGATTTTCTGCTGGTGCCCGAAACGGTGGAAACCTACCGGATCCTTATTATGGACTGCCAGCAGTTTGCCAGCATTACCGAAGATCTGGACCGGGCCATAGAACCATTGCACGAGCGGATGAAAATGTTGCTGGCCAAGGTGCTGGGCTGGCCAGATACGCCGGAAAACCGGGCCGAAGTTGCGGTGCTGGAAATGAGCCTGCGCGGTCTGGTAACAGGCTGGCCGCTGCACCAGATGCTAAGCGGGCGCAAGCCGTTTGCAACCGATGCCGCCAAACGCCACTTTTTTGAGGCAAGCTGGAATGTGCTGGAAAGTGCGGTGCGTGTCCGCATTGCCTCTGGTCCGCCAAAATAGGGCGCTGGCGTTCAAAGCCGGGCAAAAAAATACCCCGTTCAGGCTGGCTGAGCGGGGTATGAGCGCATAAGCGGTGGAGGAACCGCTTACGGGAGCGTTGCTACAGGCTGTGCGCCTGCGGGTGCCTGCGCCAGCTGGGTTGCTGGCATCTTGTTGGCCCATGCGGTCATAACTTCCTGCTTCAGGCTGTCAGGCGTTGCATTTTTGCTGGCCGAATGGGGGTAGATAAACCCGTAAGTGGGGTAGATGGAGCCGTAGCTGTTGCGGTTGTTCAGGGCAACGCGCACGGCAGACCAGTCATTGTTGGGGGACACGTCTATAACAGACACGTTGCGGCTGATACCGGCCTGCGCCCAGTGGGACTGGTCAATAACAATGGTGCGGCTGTCCACAATGTTGCGCACAACGGCAACGTGGCCAAGCGGCATGCGGCGTGTGGCGCGGAAGTTGAGAACACTGCCTGCCTTGGGCTCCAGCCCCCGGTCATACACACCGGCGGCATTGTGCCACCAGTCACGCGCATTGCCGTGCAGGACCACATCGGATGCGGACTTGGCGTAAGCCACGCACTGGATCACATGGCCGGAGCTGCGGTGGTGGTGGCTGGAAGCCGTGTGCACATTGCGGTGAGCCGTGCGCGCCTGAGCAGAACAGGTGAGGAAGGAAGCAGTAACAAAGGACACAACGGCCAGCGTAAGTTTTAGCTTTTTAGACCGTCCATCCTGCATCGTGTCTGCCTTTCCCTGGCTTGCTTTAGTTTAGGTCAGCTGCATGTTCTGTGGTCAGGTATAAACATCAATGCAGATCAGGCAAGCGTTGTTTGCGCGGCAAAAACGCGAAAGTGACTGTTTGCCAAAAAGAGCCGGGTTGGAAATGAAAAATAGGAATTAATTCCTATCATCTGTCACGAGATTGCCTTAATTCGGCATGGCAGGGCGGATTTGGCGAACAGGGGATAAAAACCGGGCTGATTCTGATTCGGTGCATCTGTGGCTAAAAAACCACGCCCCGCAAAAGGCCAGCCCGGCAGGTCAGGCAGGCTTATTTGGTGGTGACCAGCATGATTTCAACCAGCATGCGCGGGTCGGCCAGAATACCCTGCACGCAGGCGCGGGCCGGGGCCATACCTTCAGGCAGCCAGGCGCTCCACAGGGCGTTCAGCTTGTCGCGGTCGTTAATGTCCTTCAGCCAGATCTGGGCCTGCAGCAGGCGGGTGTTGTCGGTCCCGTGCTGTTCAAGCAGGGCGTCCAGCTGTGCCAGTACGTCGCGGGTCTGGCCTTCCACGTCCTGGTCCAGATCGCGGGCTACAACACCCTGAGTGTACACAAAGCCGTGGTATTCCACTGCTGCGGACAGAATCGGGTTGGGGTTGGTGCGCAGGATTTTGCTCATGAAAAAACGCTTCCTTAGTGGATTATCGGAATAACAGGCGCATGCGCCTCTAACGCACATGCGGTTCCACAGTTTTCGGAGCGATCGGGGCTGCGGTCAACCGGGGGGCGGCACCATACGGGCAAACTGGTCCAGTCTGTCGGGGGTATCAAAGTCTTCCAGCAGGGTTGCCGGGGCGGGCAGCAGGCGCACGGCAGGCCCAAGTGCGCGCAGGATGGCCCGCCCGCCCTGATCCCCCGTAACCCCGAGCAGTGCGGCAAATTCGGTGCTGGACCACACAACCGGGTTGCCGGGCTTGTTGTGCCTTTGCGCGGCCACAACCGGGGCCTGCGTGGTGTGCTGCTCATAGAGCAGGGCGTTCAGCAGGTGGGTGGGTACAAGGGGCATATCGCCCAGGCAGACCAGCAGGCTGGTGGCTGGCATGGCCTGTGCCGCGCGCACACCCGCCCGGAGCGAGGCAGAAAGTCCATCAGCCGCATCCATCACGCAATGTGTGCTCAGGCGTGTGCCGTATTCGGGCAGGGCGTGGGTCAGTTCGGCCAGTTCGGCCCGGTTGGGGGGGAGCAGTACCAGCACATGGGCGGCGGCACTGCGCAGGGTGTTGCGCAGGGTGCGTACCAGCATGGGGCAGCCCGTGGCGTCGGGGGCCAGCAGCTTGTGCTGTGCCCCTGTGCGGGAGGACTGGCCCGCAGCCAGCACAATGGCCAGAGTTCCGGCGAGTGTTCCTGCCCGCGTGCCGTCCTGCGCGGGGGGCATCAGGGGTATTGCCACCCGCGCGCCTGTGCCAGTGGGGCCTGCCTGCGCACGGCTACAATATCGGCCAGAATGGACAGGGCTATTTCCTCCGCGCCTACAGCGCCTATGGCCAGCCCTATGGGGCCACGGATGCGGGCGAGTTCTGCCTCGGCAAAGCCCAGCGTGCGCAGGCGCTCCATGCGGCTGGCCTGCGTTTTGCGCGAGCCCAGTGCCCCAATATAGAATGCGGAGCTGCGCAGGGCCTCCTCCAGCGTGGGGTCATCCAGCTTGGCGTCGTGCGTCAGGGTGGCAATGGCGGTCATGGGGTCTATGCTCAGTGCCTGCATGGCTTCGTCCGGCCATTCGGTCAGCAGGGTCTGCCCCGGAACAAGGCCGGGAAAACGCTGGACCGTGGCCAGTGCGGAGCGCGGGTCAATGACAATGGGGGCCAGCCCGACCATGCTGGCCATGCGCGCCAGAGACTGGGCAATATGTACCGCCCCCACAATAAGCAGGCGCGGGGCGGGTACCAGAGGCTGCACAAACCATTCCTGCCCGGTGGCATCTGCCTCCGCCCCGCTCCGGCCGTGTTGCAGGCGGGCATGGGCTGCGTTGCAGATTTCGGGCGGGCAGGTGCCAAATTGCACAGTGCTGCCTTGCTCTGTTTGCACAACAAGTGCGTGCTGTGCGCCATTGTGCAGGCGCACCAAGGCCGCCGCCTGCCGGTTTGCCATGCACGCACAGACCTGTTCGAGCAGTGCAAGGGGGAAGGTTCCGGTGGGGCAGGCGGGGGAATTTATGGCTTCCACCTGCACGTCCAGCCGCCCGCCACAGGCCAGCCCGACCTCCCACGCACGGGCGCTGCTTACGCCATATTCCAGCGTTTGTGCGGGGCTTCCGGCCATAATGTCCTGCGCGTGGGTCATCACATCGGTTTCCACGCACCCACCGCTGACCGAACCTTCCACCGCACCGCGCGCATTAATGGCCATGCAGCTCCCCGCCGGGCGGGGGGAGCTGCCCCACGTGCCGGTTACGGTGGCAAGGGCCACAGGCTCACCCGCCCGCGCCCAGGCCAGTGCATGGTCCAGTGGGGTCAGGAGTTGGGGAGGGGGGGCTGGAACTGTCATGATCGTTGCCTATATCACTGTGCACACAGACTGCCCATTGGCAGCAGAACAGGCCAGAAGCGGCGTGGCTGCACAGCAACAATGGGAACGGGCTGTACGATTTTGGAACAAGGACATATTTTCCATGACTGAAGAAAGAGACGGCCTGATTGTTTACGTTGCTGCTGATGGCGGCAAAGTGCGCTTTTTGCACGATGCGCAGGGCGAAATGCGCGACGTAACGGACCTTAAGGCCGATGGCCATGAAGACACCCCCGGCAAGCTCCCGCCCGAAACCGACCCCCGCACAGCGGCCAAGGAAGGGTTTGCCCGTAACGTGGCCGACCGCATTAACGCCATGGTTGCCCACGGTGCCAACGTGGCGGGCTTTGTTATTGCGGCTCCTGCACCCATTATGCACGACATCCGCGCCCATCTGAGCAAACCTGCCGAAGCCAAGGTGATCAAGACGCTGATCAAGGACCTGACCAACATTCCGGCCCATGACCTGCACAAGCATTTTGACATCCCGGCCACAGGCTGGGTGCTGCCGGGCTAAAAAAAGCCTTAAGCCGCAGACAGAAAGCTGCCAGATGGTTCCGTCTGGCAGCTTTTTTTTGGCATACTGGCCAGAACACGGCGCAAAAGAGAGGTCGCATATGCAGGTTTCCTACCCCGGCATGCAGCTACGCATCGTTCCGGTTACCCCGTTCCGGCAGAACTGCTCCATCCTGTGGCACGAGGGCACGGGCGGGTGCATCATGGTCGATGTGGGGGGGGATGCGGATGTGCTGCTCGACTTTGCAAACCGCAAGTCCCTGAACGTGGAGGCCATTGTGCTGACCCACGGCCATCTGGACCACGCCGGGGGTGTTATGGCCCTGTGTCGTGGGCTGGAAGCACAGGGCAAGCCCCGCCCGGCCGTGATCGGGCCGGATGAGCGGGATGCGTTTCTGCTCTCCTCCATAACCGATCAGGCCCGCCATTTTGGCCTTACCGGGCTGGAGAATGCCTCGGTCGATCGCTTTGCGCGTGATGGCGAGGTGCTGGACTATCTGGGCTGCCAGTTGCGCGTGGTGCATGTGCCGGGCCATACGCCGGGGCATGTTGTGCTGGTGGACGAGCGCGCCCGCTTTGCCTTTGTGGGGGATGTGCTGTTCCGTGGTTCCGTCGGCCGGACGGATTTTGCCTATGGTAACGGCGCACAGCTTATAGAGGGCATACGCCAAAAGCTGCTGCCGCTTGGGGATGATATTGTGATAGTCCCCGGTCATGGTGGATTGTCCACACTGGGCGCGGAGCGGACGGGTAACCCGTTTTTGCAAGACGCGCATTGAGTGCAGGAGAAAACAGGACGTGAAGAACAAACAACTGTTCGGGCTGCTTATGGCCGCGCTGGTGGGGAGTGCGGGTGCAACATGGGGCCTGCCCGCTCTGGCGGATGATGGAGAGCCTACGCAGGCCCAGCCGGTTCTGCCCAAGGAGCCGCTGAGCATTGTCTCTGCTTCGGGCAGGCATGTTTTCTCCGTGGAGCTGGCAAAAACCCCGCGCCAGCAGCAGGTGGGCGAGATGTTCCGCACGCAGGTGCCAGCCGATGGGGGCATGCTGTTCCCGTGGGGTGCGCCCCAGCAGAGTGATATGTGGATGGAAAACACCCTTGTCCCGCTGGATATTGTTTTTATTGGCCCCGACCAGCGCGTGCAGGCGATTGTGGAAAACGCAGTGCCGCAAAGTCTGGCCCATATCAGCAGCCACGGCCCCGCACTGGCCACGCTGGAACTGGCCGGTGGCGTAACCGCCAGACTGGGCATTATGGTGGGGGACAAGGTGGAGGCGGCCTCTCTGGCGCCGGCAGCCCCGGTTGCCTCCGTGCCACAGGCAGCCCAGCCAACCACAAAAACGCCCTGACGCGCCGCCCCTGCTCCGCTAGAAGCGCCTGACATGGCACCGGGCTGGCGGAGCTTGGGTGCGCTTAGCTCACGAGGCGGGACTTTGACCTTTCTGGTAACCGGTGCAGCCGGGTTTATTGGTTTTCATGTTGCACGGGCACTGCTCGAACGCGGCGATCGGGTGATCGGGGTTGATAACCTGACACCCTGCCCCGACCCGAACCTGAAAAAAAGCCGCCTGCTCCTGCTGGAGCAGTATCCCGGCTTTACCCTGCATGGGCT
>NZ_CP196369.1:390000-1072500 GCF_058505085.1 Acetobacter sp. ESL1128
GGATAAGCGAGACCCACATTTGGGCAACCATTTGTGGGTGGCACAGACCAGGGGGTAGCGACTGTTTAGTAAAAACACAGGACTCTGCGAAGTCGAAAGACGACGTATAGGGTCTGACGCCTGCCCGGTGCCGGAAGGTTAAGAGGAGGTGTGAGAGCACTGAATTGAAGCCCCGGTAAACGGCGGCCGTAACTATAACGGTCCTAAGGTAGCGAAATTCCTTGTCGGGTAAGTTCCGACCTGCACGAATGGCGTAACGACTTCCCCGCTGTCTCCAGCATCGGCTCAGCGAAATTGAATTCCCCGTGAAGATGCGGGGTATCCGCGGTCAGACGGAAAGACCCTATGAACCTTTACTGTAGCTTTACAGTGGCATCAGAGACATTCTGTGTAGGATAGGTGGGAGGCTTTGAAGCAGGGGCGCCAGTTCCTGTGGAGCCATCCTTGAAATACCACCCTGAATTTTTCTGATGTCTAACCGCGGCCAGTAAGCCTGGTCCGGGACCCTGTATGGTGGGCAGTTTGACTGGGGCGGTCGCCTCCCAAAGTGTAACGGAGGCGCGCGATGGTGGGCTCAGGCCGGTCGGAAACCGGCTGTTGAGTGCAATGGCATAAGCCCGCCTGACTGCGAGAGTGACAGCTCGAGCAGAGACGAAAGTCGGCCATAGTGATCCGGTGGTCCCGCGTGGAAGGGCCATCGCTCAACGGATAAAAGGTACTCTAGGGATAACAGGCTGATCTCCCCCAAGAGTCCACATCGACGGGGAGGTTTGGCACCTCGATGTCGGCTCATCACATCCTGGGGCTGGAGCAGGTCCCAAGGGTTCGGCTGTTCGCCGATTAAAGTGGTACGTGAGCTGGGTTTAGAACGTCGTGAGACAGTTCGGTCCCTATCTGCCGTGGATGTTGGAGATTTGAGAGGATTTGTCCCTAGTACGAGAGGACCGGGATGAACATACCTCTGGTGCACCGGTTGTCGCGCCAGCGGCACAGCCGGGTAGCTAAGTATGGACGGGATAACCGCTGAAAGCATCTAAGCGGGAAACCCACCTCAAAACTAGATCTCCCTGAGGGTCGTGGTAGACCACCACGTTAATAGGCCAGATGTGAAAGCGTGGTAACACGTGCAGCTAACTGGTCCTAATCACCCAATAGGCTCACTCTCACACTATCCTTACGGATAGCCCGTGCACAGAAATCATCCATAACCACGTCACACGCAAAACACCAAAACGCACCAACCGCATCCACACACCCTTATAGGGTAGTCTGGATGACCTGGTGGCCATGGCGGGGAGAGTTCCACCCGATCCCATCCCGAACTCGGCCGTGAAAACCCCCAGCGCCTATGATACTGCGGCTTAAGCCGCGGGAAAGTCGGTCGCCGCCAGGTCTTCCAGTCTACCCTCACAAAACTAAGCCAAAACAAAATCAGCACTCTCTCAACCGCGGGGTGGAGCAGCCCGGTAGCTCGTCAGGCTCATAACCTGAAGGCCGCAGGTTCAAATCCTGCCCCCGCAACCACGCATAAACGTCTGAAAAGACACGACAAACCCGCCCAACCACGGCGGGTTTTTTTGTGGTCAATTCCCCGTGCAGGAAAACGGAAAATCATCCCAGTCTCCTCAGCTAGGCACCAGTAAAAATCTAGACGCAGGGGGTTTGGTAGACACCATCGTCGATTGCTTGCTGGAGTAGGGACAAAATGACTGGAATATGTATCTGCCGCAGCCAAGATTGTCTCGGCTATTGTGGTCACCGAGCAACATGACAGGTCTTGTATGGCAAACAACATTAGGTGTCTGAAAAAAGAAATGAGGCGAGTAGGCCAATGTATGCCTCTATTCTTGCTTTTTCTGATTATGACCGGGGCAGGTCACGCCGCCACGCCATCTTATGATGAATACGGATCCTGGTTGGTTGCATGCGATAATATTTTAACCTGCGAAGCCAAGGGCTTTGTGCAGGGTGATGACGATGTTACTTCGACCACGCCGGATAACAGGCCAATTAATGGATCGGTTGATTTACGCTTTTTCCGTGATGCCGGACCGGATGGTGTGATTGAAGCGCGGCTGATTGCCGGGTTTCCCTTTGATCTGGCAGATTTGCGTGTGGACGGCAGGTCGTTGCTGCTGGATCGTTCGGCATGGTCACTCAACACGCAGGACGGAATCACGACCTTGTCTGGAAAACGACCTGAAGTCGTTGCGGCATTTGTGACGCAGTTGCGGAACGGAACAATGCTGCAGGTACGTGATGGGATTGTGCCATTGAACGGGTTAAGTGCTGCACTGTTGCATATGGATGATCGACAGGGAAGATTGGGCGGTGTAACGGCACTGATTCGCACGGGGACAAAACCAGCCAGCGCCGTCCCTCCCGCGCCATTACTGCCGCCTGCTCCATCCGCTCATCGCTCCATCGTTCTTACCCGCAAAGAGCGGGCCCACTTGCTGGCATGGACAGAAAGAACGCAGGCTAAGCTCATAAAAAAGCAGAGTTGTGATAGCCTGAATAAAGGATCTGATAACCTGCTGGAAACAGGGGTTTACGGGTTGGACAAGAACAATGCACTTATCTTGTTCGGGTGTTCGATGGCGGTATATCAGGGGACGTCCTTGGTTTTTGTCGTCCCGCGCACCGGTAATGGCCAACCTGAGCCCGCCGACTTGCCAAGTCCCGTTCTGATCAAAGGGGATACAGGCGACGAAGGAAGTATTGTGACAAGCCCTGATTTTGACGTGGCGACTGGAACTTTTACGGACTTTTACAAAGGCATGGGGCTGGCTTATTGCGGTGCTTCTCATGAATGGCGGTGGGATGGCCAGCATTTCGTTCTGACAAGGATGACCTTTCAGCTTGGCTGTGGTGGCAGCATGTCGGGTGACAGGCCTGTTCTGTATCGATCGAGGGTCCAGTAAAGAGAACAGAAGGCGGAGCAGGCCGGTTCTGTCTGGACGCTGCCGTTTGCCTGGTATTGTTGCCATGTCATGCAGCAAGCCGGGGAAGACAACCAATCGCAAGCATCGTTGGTTGCCTTTCCCGGCAATCATCTGAAATTGTGCATAAGTCCTTGGTAGGATACATCACCCCGCCCACTCAAGGCGGGTTTTTTGTGGTCAGGACACAGCGGCTGAAGAATCCGGTTTTGTAAACAACTGTATTGTCTACTTCCGCGGTCAAATTTTTGGCCGCCATGACGTCCCTTGCTTTTTCGGCATAGTGCTTTCAGCCGAGCATAATACATGCGCTGATCCAGAGCTGGGGCATATTGGTGTTTGAGCATGTGATCTGGAAAAAAATAAAGTTCAGGGGAAAAAAACGGGGTTCTGATCGTCTTTGTAGGTAAGGGAGTCGTTGTGTGCCGTTTGTAAGCAAGCGGTGAGCCATGAACCTCCTTGATTTCCGACCTGTTCGAAGGCGCGCAGAGACATGGACCGGGCACAATTTTACGCACAATGGAGTTGCGACTTACTCTTACGCGCATTTGTGTGCGTGCCGTGTTCATGACTATCCGCCCATTATGCCCCTGTCTTGCGGCCCATAAATGGACGAGCCTGACCAGCATGCCGTTCCGGCTGATCGTGTGGGTAGTCGGTCTGTTTATTGCATTCGGCCTGCTATCCGCCCCGTTGGGCCATTACGGCAGTTGGCTGGCCTTTTTCTGGGTTGCCCTGTTCATTCCCTCTATCGTTACGGTTATCTGCCTGACCCCGGATTGGTGCAGACCGTCTTCCAAAGGAGGTCTGTCATGACCGATCTTGCCCCTATTGCTTTTTCCCCGTGGGAGATGTTCCTCAACGCGGGGCTGGTGGTCCGTTGTGTGATGATCCTGCTGGTTGTGGCCAGCGTGCTGACCTGGACTATTCTCATTGCCAAATCGGTAGAGCTGCAACGGGTGCGGGTGAGGTTGACCAAGGCAGAACAGGCGCTGGAGCAGGCCAGTACGCTGGAGCTTGGTGCGGCAGACACGCGCCAGAGCCGCATAGCCCATACACTGGTTATGGCTGCTGAAACCGAACGCAAGCGCTCTGCTGATATTCCCGATGACCGCGAGGGCCTGAAGGAGAGGATTGTTCTGCATCTTGAACGGCTGGAAGCAGCTGAAGGCCGCAGGCTTATGCGCGGCACAGGTGTGCTGGCCACAATTGGTGCAACGTCGCCCTTTATCGGTTTGTTTGGCACGGTCTGGGGTATTATGACCTCCTTTACCGGTATTGCTGCCAGCAAGGCCACCAGCCTTGCCGTTGTTGCTCCCGGTATTGCCGAGGCACTGCTGGCAACAGCCCTTGGGTTGGTCGCGGCTATTCCTGCTGTAGTGATTTACAACCATCTTGCCCGCCAAACGGCTACGTGCCGTGCACAGGTCGCGGATATTACAGCGCTGGTGATGCGCCTTGTCTCGCGCGATCTGGGGCGCATGCAGGCGCTGAGTGCTAGCGGGCAGGTGGTGCGGCTTGGTGCTGCGCAGAATGCCCACACGGTTGCCGGGGAGTAAGCGGCATGGTCCGTATCCGCCATACCGATGAAAACCCGCATGAAGCCAGCGAGATCAATGTTACGCCGTTTATTGATGTCATGCTGGTTCTGCTGGTGATTTTTATGGTCACGGCTCCGCTGACCACGGTGAACGTGCCAGTGGACCTGCCCTCCTCGGCCGAGAAGCCGACACCGCGACCGGATGATCCAGTGTTCCTGACCGTCAAGGCCGACCATGGTCTGGCGCTGGGGGAAGATGACATCACCACGGACGGTCTGGCGGGTGCATTGGACGGTGCGACCAAGGGCAACAAGGACGAGCGCATTTTTCTGCGGGCCGACAAAACGGTTGATTACGGCACATTGATGGGCGTGATGGATAAGCTGCGCGCTGCCGGTTACCTCAAGGTTGCCCTCGTGACCCTTCAGGGGCAGGAGGAAGGGAGCGTGACAGGCATAACGCCTGTGCTGCCGCCCGGTAATGCGTCCCCCACATCTGGGGCCGCACCGTGAGGAGCACGGTCGAGAGGGAAGGCAAGGGGACTGCTAAAGGTGCTGAGACAACAGTCTTTGCGTCTTTTGCCGACTGGCAGCGTGCGCAGATGCGTCTGGTCCGGCGAGAGGACGCATTGCGTTGGGGCTTGTCCTTTCTGGCCGTGCTCGCCGTCAGTGGTGGGGTGGTCTGGTGGATTACGCGTTTGCCGCCACCAGTTGTGGCTGTGCCAGAGCCGCCACCAGCAGCGATTGCTATTGATATGGCACCAGAGCCGGTCTCGACACCAACGCCGCCGACCGACCTGCCACCGGGGCCACAGCAGACCCAGTCCATCCCCGATCCCGCACCAGTGGAGCCGCCAAAGGTCACGGCCCCGCCATCCCCCGCGCCCAATCCACCAGTGCCGGTGCCAAAACCGGAAAAGCCGAAAAAAATTGTGAAGAAACACAAACCGGTGCCAATGCTCGAAAAGCCCATACCGGACAAGACACCGCCAGCCGAGACCACAACCGCACCCCCATCCTCGGATGTGCCGCCGGCTCCAACACAGGCCGCACCTGCCCCCGGTGCTTCGTCCGCCAAGGCAACGCACGACCCGGTTACATGGCAGGGTGCGTTGCTGGCACAGTTGGAAAAATTCAAGCGCTACCCGTCCGATGCCATGGCGGACCGTCAGGAAGGCGTGCCGACGGTCACCTTCTCCATGGACCGAAAAGGCCATGTGCTCTCGGTGACACTGGCCAGCAGTTCGGGCCATCCGCTACTGGATCAGGAGGCGGTGTCCCTTCCCAAACGCGCCCAGCCTCTGCCCATCCCGCCCGATAGTGTTGCTGGGGACCCCATAACCCTGACCGTTCCCGTCGAGTTTTACATCCATGCGGGTGAAAACTGACGTTTTCATATGTTTATCCCTGATCGTGACAGGATCAAAACCATGCTCGCCTTTTTTGAACATCGTCGTTCTCCGCCAGTTCTGAACCAGATCCGCCCCGGCATGGGGGCCAGTTGCAGTGCCGTGCGCAGGCTGGAGGAACGCTGTGAGGAACTCGGGATCAAGATGACAGACCTGCGGCGTATTCTGCTGCACGGGATTTTGGAAGCCGGGCCGCAGACGACGGCTGTGGAAATATGGAAAACGCTGGACCGGATGATGGCGTATGGCCATGCCCCGTCACAGGGGTCTATCCAACGTAACCTGAACCTGTTTGTCGATCGGGGCATCCTGCGCAGGGATGTTACGGCCGACCGGCAGTGGCATTACAGTATAGCGCCGGAACGCAGGGCCACTTTGGCCATGACTTTTGTAGATGCGGGCACAGGGCAGAAAATTGCATGTAACGCGCCAGAAATTGTAACCCTGCTGCGCCGGGTAGCTGCCGAACATGGTCTGGCGGTGCAGACTGCTGCCATTACGGTTGCGCCATCAGCCGGGCAGGAACTGGATGCCTGCTGAGAAAAACTGAATATTTTTGGTTTGCCCCGCGCTTGCCGGGAACACTCCGGCTGCTGCTGCCGCCATGCTGCTGTGGCTGATGGTGTTTTTGTGTCTTCCAAAAGCTGCCTGTGCTTTTGCTCCGGACCCGGTTGCGGTGCAGGACAGTTTATGGCATCGAGTTGAGAAGCAGTATCAACTCCGCACCTGACGTAAAGTGATTGGAGCCTCTGGAGGGGCCTCGCGTTGAACCGGAAGCGCACATCTCTGGAGCTTTATCAAACCCACCGGGCCAGCCTGTTATCGTACGCTGCCCGTCTTTCGGGGGACAAAACACTCGCGGAGGATATTGTTCAGGATGTCTGGCTGCTGTTCAGCCGGCAGCAGATCGAGACGATCGCCGCACCGTTGAACTATCTCCGCACGATGGTCCGCAACCTCGTGATTACCCGCGCGCGCAGGCAGAGGGTTGAAGGCACCGCAGGCACGGATTTTGATGTAGCAACTGCGGGAATAGCGGACGGGCAGGTCTCACCGGAAGAAAACGTGGCATCGCGCGAGGCAATGCAGCGTATTATGGATGCAATAGCCGCCATGCCCGACCCACGCCAGCGTCAGGCGATCCGCATGTACCATTTTGAGGGCATGAAACTTCGGGAAATTGCCGCGCATCTCGGCCTGTCTCTTACACGTGTCCATGGCCTTATTGAAGACGGTATGGTGATTTGTGACCGTGTCCGTAAGGAGGGGCAGTAGCGTCACGTGTCTTTTCACATTCGACGGAAAAAACGCTTCCACCGCGCATCTGTAACAATAGATGGCTTTTCAGCTTCTGCTCCACGCAGGAGGCAGGACTGGCCGCTATCGTGCGCCTTGGGGGGCTTTGCTTGCCATGACTGAACCAAAAACGCCAGCGCAGGCCGCCGCTGGCTGGTACCTTTATCTTCGGGAGGACCCGGATGATGAAGAGCTGCAAAGCCGGTTTGAGGAATGGCTCGCGCGTGATCCTGCCCATGTGCAGGCATGGGGGGAGATGCATGTTACCGCCTCCGTTATGGCGGAAATCCCCCACGCCCTGCATGTGTCGCCCGCTATAACGCCAGCGCCCGTCCTGCGGATGCGCAGACGCGTGTTTGCGCGTAAGCCCGTGTTTGCGTGTGGTCTGGCACTTGTGGTGGCCTGTGCAGCCATGATCTTCCTGACACCGGACATGCTGGTGCGGCTTCGGGCGGACCATTACGCACCCGTTGCCGAAACGCGCGATATACGGCTGGCAGATGGCAGCGAGATCATACTCGCCCCGCAGGCCGCTATTTCAATCACGATGAACGCATCGGAACGGAGTATTCATCTGCTGCAGGGCGAGGCGCTGTTTACCGTCCACCATGACCCCGCACGGCTCTTTCGTGTTACCACCGGCAATGCGGTCATAACCGATATCGGGACGGTTTTTGATGTTAGCGCGGATGGTGCCGCCACGGTTGTTGCCGTGCGGGAAGGACGTGTGCGTGTTACCGCACGCCGCTCGGCATCTGCTGGCAGGGAACTGCATGCCGGGGAGTGGGAACGTGTTGCTGGTGCGGCTTCCTCCTCCGGGGAAGTGCCGGTTGCAGCTATTGGTGCCTGGTGTGATGGCACATTGGTTGCCCGGAACGAGACAATCGGCAAGCTGATTGAGGCCCTTCGCCCATGGACCTCTACCAGAATTATCCTGACTGACAGTAAGCTGGCGGAAAAGCGGGTGACCGGCACCTATGACCTGCACCAGCCCGAAGCCTCCTTACGCCAGATTGTGGATGCCTATGGGGGGCATGTGTCGTCCTGGATGACGTGGGTTGATCTTGTCACGGCGCGCTGAAGCGCCAGCTGTGTGGCGTGCCGGAAAATATATCTTTTAATTCTAGCTGAATCAGAGGCTTACGGCATTGAAGCCGTGATGGCAGAAAAAAATTTACCAAAAAAGGGAAAAACAGCGCCGCTGCGGCATCTGTCTAGTCGAAAGATACAAATGCGAATGAATTGCAAGTTACGGAAAAGGCGACTGGGCAAGAATGGCACATACTACGGCAGCAGAACCATCTGGCGCGCGGGCCAGGTCATTTTATAACGGGAAGAACACACCATCAGGTTCGGGGAAAAAAGCCTCTCAGGGCAGGGCCGTGGCTATTCTCGCGCTTGCTACGAGTACGGCGCTTACGTCGCTGGTATCAGGCAAAGTTCTTGCACAGACCGTGGTTTCCAATGCGCCCCAGGGTGCCGGGTCGGCGGTCCAGTCCAATGCGCCTGCTATATCCTTTAATATTCCGCATGGCTCCCTGTCCGATGCGCTGGTGTCTTTTAGTGAGCAGGCCCATGCCCCGCTGACATCACAGGCCCCCATGCTTTCCGGCAAGGTGAGCACGGGGCTTCAGGGCAGTTTTACAGCGTCTGAAGCACTTTCGCGGCTTTTGCAGGGGAGCGGACTTACGTTTTTGCAAACCGGCCCGCATGTTTACAAGATTGTTCCGGTATCTTCCGCAATCATGCTTGGCCCGGTGCGTGTTGGCGGCACCGTGCGCGATGCAGTTCCCTCCACGGCTATGATAGGCAACCTGCCACCGGCCTTGCCGGGGGGAGAAATCGCGCGAGGCGGGCAGCTTGGCATGCTGGGCAACCGGGATGTCATGGACACACCGTTTAACCAGACAAGCTACACTGAAGAGTTTATCGAAAAACGCCAGATCAGAAGCATACGTGACGCCTTAAAAGATGACCCGTCCGTGCGAGCCGGATTTGCAACCGGAAGTTCGGGGGTGGAAAGGTTGCAGATCCGCGGCTTCAATATTGATAACGTGGATATATCCTACGGTGGCCTTTACGGAATGATGCCTTTTGGCGGCATTACATCCGAACTGGCGGAGCGGGTGGAAGTGCTCCGTGGCCCGGCTGCATTGCTCAATGGCATGTCGCCCGGTGGGGCGGTCGGGGGTGTTGTCAACATTGTGCCCAAGAGAGCACATGATAAACCGCTTTCAAAAATTGAAGCCGATTACTCCTCCAATGCCCAGTTTGGTGGGCGTGCGGACCTGGGCAGGCGTTTTGGCAAGGAAAAACAGCTTGGTGTGCGCCTTAACGGGATGATCCGCTCCGGCCCCACAGCCATTGCCCATAATGATATGAAGACCGCACTGGTTGGTGCTGGTGTTGATCTTCGCCTTCATCGTGTCCGGCTTTCAACCGATTTTGGGTATCAGTACCGGGATATTGAAGGTGTCGTGCCGTTTTTCCAGCTTGCTTCAGGCGTTCCGGTTCCAGACGCCGGGCGTGCAAAACGAAACTTCAATCTGCCCGGCACCTACGTACATGGTGAGGATTTTTTTGGCGTCTTTCGTGGGGAGGTTGACCTTTTCCGCAACTTTACCGCTTACGGCAGCGTGGGGGCGCATGATTACACTTTAAGGAGCGCTTACTTTCAGCAGGTCGTTGTAAACGATGCCGCAGGGAACTCACGCGGTGCCACCCCAGTCGGGGTTGCGCAGCATGGGCGCTACCTGACCGCCGAGGTTGGCGTGCGGGGCAAGGTAGAAAGTGGCCCCATTACGCAGGAGCTGGCATTTTCCGCCAATCGTATGCACCTTGATTTTGGGCGTGCGTTTGGAACCAATACGGGCCTGCCTGCCTATAATCTTAATGTTTATAGTGGTGCAGATAAGTTTTTATATGGGAATAAAATATCCATTCCCGGCAGCGCGGGTCGGACAAGTTATTCAACATTATCCAGCCTTGCATTTGTTGATACGCTTTCCGCGCTGGATAAGCGTATTCAGGTCACGGGTGGTTTGCGTGTGCAGCGGGTCCAGAGTGCCAATACCGGTTCGGATCATGTTGGCACAAAAACCGGTGTTTATGACAAAACGGCGATTAGTCCTTCTGTTCTGGCGGTTTTCAAACCCCTGAAAAATGTTGCAATTTACGGCAACTGGATTCAGGGCCTGCAGCAGGGAACCACCGTTTCCACAAATTATGCCAACTCGGGCGAGATTTTTGCGCCCTATAAATCCACCCAGTATGAAGTTGGCATAAAGGCGGATCTGAAAAAGTTTATTCTGACCTTTGATGTCTTCCAGATAACCCAACCGAGTACGGTCACCAACGTCAACACCAACACCATGTCGGTGGATGGCAAGCAGCGCAATCGTGGGCTTGAACTGAATATTGCTGGTGAAATCACGCACGGGTTGCGCGCAACAGGCGGTCTGATGCTCCTCGACCCCGTTCTGACGCATACACAAGGTGGTGCCAATAATGGCCAGCGGGCGGCCAACACATCCCCCGTCAACTTTAATATGGGGCTGGACTACGACCTGCCTTTTGTCAAAGGGCTGTCTGTGACTGCGGATGTCATGTACACCCATTCGGAATATATCGAAAACGGCAAGAACCGCCGCAGCATACCCGGTTGGGTAAGGCTGGATATGGGTGCGCGTTACGTCATGCAGAACCCGGCATCAAGGGACGGGAAGCTCTCCTTCCTTCTGAATGTCGATAATATAACCAATGAGCGTTACTGGAATTCGGGTGGGTATAATTACCTTTCGCTCAGTGCGCCACGTACGGTGCGTTTTGCGGTAATGGCGGATTTCTGATGAGCGCGTCCCCGTTTCAGGTGGCTGCCAGAACTGTGCTTGCCATTGGTGGAGGGTATCTGGCGTCATCCTCCGCCATGGTCATTTTCTGCCTTCTTCTCGGCAGTGCAGGCGTTGCACGTGCAGATGTGGTGACACTCAGCATCCTGCTTGTTTTTGTGTTGTATGTCTGTCTGGTTCTTTGGGTTTTTGCCGCGCGGGTGTTGTGGCTGCCGGTTATGGTGTTTTCTCTGCTCGCGGCTGCCAGTTACGTGCTGATGTCCTTTTCCGGGCATGGGGGGTAAGCGATGGAGCCGGATTTTCGCCGTTCCATGGGGTGGCTGCATACCTGGGCGGGTGTTGTGCTGGGCAGCGTTCTTTTTGCCATCTTCTGGATGGGCACGCTTTCGGTTTTTGACAGTGAGATTGATCTGTGGATGAAACCGGCCACGCGCATGGCCCATGCCGATAATATGCTGCCGCTGGAGAGTTTTCGGTCATCGCTTGATGAAGCAGCTGCGGCAAAAGCATCCTTTTGGAATGTGATCCTCCCCAATGATCGGGATGCAGTGTTCCATACACATTACGGCACCAGACAAAAAATGATCAGTCGAGATATTGATCCTGTAACAGGGCACGTATTGCCTGATTCCGGAACACTGGGGGCTACGGAATTTATTTTTCCATTTCATTACACGCTTAATCTTGAACTGATGAACCTTGGGGAATGGATTGTGGGGCTGGCGTCCATGGCCATGCTTATCCTGTGCATTACCGGTGTTATCATTCATCGCAAGATATTTGCGGATTTCTTTACATTCCGCTCTCGGGCAAAGTCGCGGCGGATGTTGCTGGACCTGCACAATATCTCTGGTGTGCTTGGCTTGCCTTTTCACATTATTCTAACGTTTTCCGGGCTGGTTATTCTGGGGGCAACCTATTTTCCTGCTGGTGTAACCGCAGTTTATCCCAACACACGTGCGTATTTTTTTGAGTCAAACGGTCTGTCGTTCCTTTCCGTAAAACACGGAAAACCCGGCGCATCTGGTGTGTCACTTGATGAGACAGCCATGAAGGCACGCGCTTTATGGGGGGGGGATGAGCCACATCTGGTGCTGGTAGCCAATCCGGGCATGACAACAAGCCGGATTGCCTTTTTCCGGGGGAACGAAAATCAGGTTGTCAGTGACCGGGATGTTATCGCGTTTGACGGTTCTACGGGCAAGCTCCTCTCCCGTGCACCGCACCTGACACCCATCATGCGCTCGCAGCGTTTTCTGAGCGGCCTGCATCTTATCGAGTTTCATCACTGGGTATTGCGGTGGATTTATTTTGTGCTCGGGTTAGGGAGCTGCGTGCTGATCGCGACCGGTTTTCTGTTCTGGATGGAATCTCGCCGGAAAAAGCAGGAAAAGCAGATTGGTTTCCGTCTGGTGGAGGCTATAGCAGCAGGTTCCGTAACCGGGATTATCCTTGCAACTCTGGCGTTCCTCGCCGCCAATCGCTTGTTACCGCACGGGGCGCAAATGTTCGGGCTGGAGCGGGCATCGCTGGAGGTCTGCGCGTTCTATTTGGTCTGGTTGGGGGCATTTGTGCATGGCTGGGTGCGAAGCACTCGGGTGTGGACTGAACAAAGTGCTGCAATTGCCGTTCTCGCTCTTGCGGTGGCGGTTCTGAACTGGCTCACCACAGGTGACCATCTGGTGCGCACGCTGTCTCACCGTTATCTCTGGCCGGTGGCGGGGGTGGATATGGTGTTGCTTGTGGGCGCGGTGTTGGCCTTGCTGGCGGCACGGCACCTGTCCCACCGGGTGCGTAACACAGTGGTATCCATCCGCCCGGCAGGGGAGCAGGCTGCATGATACGTTATGCCCTGTTCTACCCGGCCCTTGGGTTGTTGCTGTTCCTTGCGTTTGCGCTACTGGCGTTGACGCAGTTCCCGCATCGCCGTGCTGTGGGGCTGGCAGAGCTGCCCCTTTACAATGCCGTCTGGGTGCGGCTGGCAGCTGGAGTGCTCGTGGTGCTGGCACTTGTTCTGGCGGTCAGGCATGAAGGGGGAGGGTTCGGGGTTCTGCTCTGGGCCGGTTTGGTATCGTTTACCACCTGCCTTGTCGCATTGGTTCTGAGCTGGCGGCCCTTACTGTTGGCCTGGCTGGCGCGGTTAATGCCCACCCCGCGCCCATAGCAACATGCCTGAAAAACCAAAGGAAAAGCCACCCCTAAGGGTGGCTTTTTGCGTTCGGGCTGATGGTGCAGGTAGGGGAGGTATTGCGGAATATTTACTCCCCAATGGTCAGGGCTGAACCTTTATGGAATGCTATATGCGTGGTTTTAAGGCTCTCAATCTCGTATTGTGGTTCTGTCAGCGTTGCGTGATGTTGATAGCCGTTGACCAGAAAAGGGGTAAAATGGATCGCTCTGATCCGCCCGCTCACGTGTCCGGCCTCTGAGTTCCAGGATACGATGTCTCCGATTTTGAAAGACTGTAATGGCATGAAAAACTCCAAATCCAGCATGGACCATAAAAGAGAGTTGAGCATAGCTGTTACCAACCCCTTTTACACTATTGGACATTCAACGCTCTTGCTGAAGGACTTTATTGCGCTCCTGCGGCATTATGGCGTGACGCTGGTGGCGGATGTGAGGGCTTTTCCATATTCCCGCCGTGACCGTGATTATGACGGAACAAACCTTCTGCCAGAGCTGGCAGCTTATGGAATAGGGTATAGCCACTTTCCGGCATTGGGTGGCCGGAGGCCACGGTCCAAAACGGTGCCGGTCAACACCAATGCATTCTGGCGTGTGCAAAGCTTCCATAATTACGCGGACTACGCTCTGGGAGAAGATTTTCACCTTGGGCTCACCCAGCTGATACAGGCCGGGCAGCATGCCACTGTTGCGATCATGTGCGCGGAGGTGCTCTGGTGGCGTTGCCACAGGCGGATTATTACAGATTACCTTTTGGCCAATAGCGTAAAGGTTTTTCATATTCTGTCCATGTCAAATGTGGTGCCGGCAGGTTTGACAGAAGCCGCTGTCGTTGATGATAACCACCGTATTACCTATCCGCAGGGTGAGAGCGTGCCAAAATAAAAATAAATACTTTTTACAGAACGCAGGCCTTGCACGGTGGATACCTGTAGGGCCAGCCTTACCAAGAATAATGTATAACCTGCATATTAAGGGCCAATGATCATGAAGAAACTGGGTTTGATCGGTGGAACAGGGCCAGAGTCCACCCTTATTTATTACAAAAAACTGGTTTACGGTGCGAACCAGTTGGTGGGGAAAGACTTTTTCCCTAACCTGAGTATAGAAAGCCTGAATGTTTTTGATGTTCTCAAATACTGTGCCGCGCGGGATTATCCTGCGCTCACGCAGTATCTGATGCAGGGCATTGATAATCTTGTGGCCGCAGGGTGTGAGGTTGTGTCCCTTACCGGGAATACACCCCATATTGTTTTTGACGCATTGCGCGCGCAATCCTCTGTGCCGCTGGTGAGTATTATTGAAACGGCCCGAGATGCAGCAAAAAAACGCGGCTTTAAAAAGCTGGGTTTGCTGGGCACGCGCTTTACCATGGAAGAGGATTTTTTTAAAAAACCCTTCAGGGATGCGGGTATGGAAATTGTAACTCCTGCCGGGTGCGACTTTGATTTTGTTGTGTCAAAAATATCCGAGGAGTTGGAACACGGTCTTGTTAAACCAGAAACACAGGAAGGGTTTTTGAATATTATTCAAAAACTGGTAGCAGAATCCGGCATAGATGCCGTGGTGCTGGGGTGTACGGAACTGCCGCTGCTGTTTAATGGACTCCATCCAGCAATCCCGTGCCTGGATACGCTCGAAATCCATGCAGAAGCTCTGCTTGGGGCTATGGAACTGTCACGCTGAACATGCTGCATTGGCGCAGGCCGGTGCGGGGGAAAGTGCGCATTGGGGGGTATGGTCCGGGGGTATGGGGGTTATTCCGCCTTGCCTCCATCCCCCACGAGTTTGGGCTTTCCCAGAAACTGCTGGGGGTTATTGTCAAATCCTTGGAATATTTTTTTGAATTTCTCAATAATGAAGTGCGCGCTGGGGGATAGAACGCGTGTTTTGGGGATAATGAGCGAGAGTTTCTGCGTTGCCAGCTTGGTTTCGTTCAGCTCAATAAACCGGGCTTCATCTTCATTATAATGGCCAAAGGCATCCAGATCACGCATGATCGCAATGCCCAGATTTTTTTTCACCATATCGCAGACAAGCGCAATATTGTTGGAATTAAAGACAATATCGTAAGGCATGTCTGTTTCTTCCAGCAGTTCCTTGACCAGACGCCACAATGTGGTGGATGAATCCGGTGCCACAATGGGGTAGCCGGTGCAGTCCGTGACCCGCACATCCTCCATGCGGGTAAGCGGGTGGTCACGCGGTACCAGCACACCAAGGCGGGACAGGGCCTCGGCCTCCACACTCAGTCCGGCAAAGGATGGGGGGTCAAATGTAACCCCCAGATCGCAGTCTCCCGCCCGGAGCAGGATGGCAGCAGTTGCGGCGGTGGCAACAGTTACCTTAAAGCGCAAACCCGGGCTGTCATCATGCAAAAGCATGATCACGGAGGGAATGAAGCTGACAGCCAGACCATCGGCCACAGCAATGCGGACTTCTCCCCCGCGTGCGTTTTTAAGTTCGGCCAGATGGCGGTGCAGGGCGGCCTCCTCCTTGCCCCAGCGGGTGAGCTGGTGAAAAACCGCCTCGCCCGCAGCGGTTAGCCGCACACCGCCGGAAACCCGGTCAAACAGCCGCACACCCAGTGTTTCTTCCACATTCAGGATCTGCCGGTCCACGGCTGAGGCGGCAATATGCAGGTGCTCGGCTGCCTTGCGGATGGAGCCATGGTGGATGACTTCCTGAAAATAACGGGAAAACTTGGTCAGGAGCACCATGGCCATAGTCCTTTTGCTGGGTGTGCGTCTTTTGGAACCTGTTGGTGAGAACAGTTAACGGCAAATCAAGAATAAACATAATCATTTCTATACCGCACCAAAAAAGAGTCCGCACGTGCAGAAAAAGGCTACACAACGTGCAGAATTTAGCGCTTCCAAAAAGACGGGCAGAAACGATACGTTGCATAAGCAGAACAATAAGTTTGAACAAACTGCGGACGGGCTAGACAAAAAAGAACTTGAAAACAGTTTTTTAGGCGGAAGGCTGTAGGGGGCGGGCACAAGCAATGCAAATTTTTTCGTTAAAGCACAGGCTGTTCGTATCGGCGTCGGGCATTCTGGTTTTGGCAGCACTCCATGACACGGCACGCAGTGCTGGTGCGGCAACAGCGGGGCGTGTGCAAACACCAGACCGGGTGGTGGCAAGCGGGCATAAACCCCATGCAAAGTCTGCCCTGCAGGCGCAGAATAAGGAAAATATTGACGTTACATCCAACCGGCAGTCTGTCAGCCTGTCCGTGGATGGCGGGGGCGGGATGATGCGGCGTGAAACAGCCGCCTATTCTGTACAAACGGTTACAAAGCAGTTTATTGACCAGAAAAGCCCCACAAGTAGTGTGCTGGACCTGGTCAAGACCATGCCAAGTCTTAACGTCTCCTCGGCGGATACATCTGGTATGCATGGTGGGGGCATAGAAAGCCGCGGCCTGACAGATGCCGACATGGCTATTCTGCTTGATGGCGTGCCCGCAAGCAGTGCGGGCTACATTGACCAGAATGTGGATTCCGAAAATCTGGAGCGTATTTCCGTCAGCCCCGGTGCCTCCGCGCTGGAAGCCCCGGTAACCACAAGTGCAGGGGGTGTCATGCGTGAGGAAACCCTGACTCCCTCCCACAGAATGGGCGGGACGATGGATTTCTCCTACGGCACAAACAACCTCTCTCGCGAGTTCCTGCGCTTGCAGTCGGGGGATATTGGCAACACGGGTGTGCGTTTTTACGTATCGGGTTCGCACACGCATGCCCGGCAGTGGATGGGTGCTGGCACAAATGACCGCCAGCACATTGACTTTGGTCTGCAAAAAGATTTTCAGAACGCATCAAGTGTTAAAATGTATTTTTCGTGGAACAACAACCAGATCATGGTTGATAATTACGCAACGGAAGAACAGTTCAAGGCCTACAAGCACACTGGAGCGGGCTATAACCACAGCGGTTACAGCACAACAGGCGGGAACGATAACTACTGGAAAAACAATATCTCGCACTTCAACACGGTTTTTCTGGTCATGCCGGTGCATGTGGTGCTGAGCAGAAAGCTCACGCTGGATGTGACGCCCTATTTTTACGATGCTCTTGGGTGGGATAGCTGGGGTATCGGGCAGTCCTCTGCCGGGCAGTATAGCTTGGGCAACGGGAGCGCTCTGCCCGGCGGGCAGCAGCTTGTGCAGGCATGGAATGCCTATAGCCAGCCCGATGTGGGTGTAACCGCCAAACTGGGTTATGACATTGACAGCCATAACCATTTTTCGGTCGGGTACTGGTATGCCAACAATTTTTCCAAAATCGGATTCCCGATCAATGTGTCCTATAGCGGGGCTACAACGCCGGGTAACCCCCATACTGCGCTCTATACGGCAGATGGCAAGCGTGCGCTGGCCGGGCTGACCAACACGGGCTACGAAATCCACTCGATTTTTGTGCAGGACGAAGCACGTTACCTGCATAACAAGCTGCGGATTAACGCAGGCTTCAAGTTCATGATGACAAATTACTGGATGAAGAACCTGCTGGCATCGTCCTCCACGTCAAACGCGCATCTGGGGGCAAACTCCACGGTGCCTTTGCCGCAGCTTTCCATTTCGTATGATATTGACGACCACAGTCAGGTTTATGTGCATGGGGAAGGGGACTTCCGCCAGCCAGACCCCTCGGCCATTCAGGCCGTGACCGGCATGCCCAAAAACCAGTATTCGATCAAGGAGGAGCTGGGGTACCGCTACCACGACAAGTATGTGATGCTCGATCTGTCCCTGTTCAACTACAACATTACCAACAGGTTGATGAGCACCTATCTGGGTGGTGGCGTGTTTGGCACGGCCAATGCAGGCAACCAGACCGTGCGTGGCTTTGACCTTATGGTGGCGGCCCGGCCGATCCACCATTTTAGCCCCTATGCGTCGTTTGAATACCTGCACGCAACGCTGGATTCCAACGTGCCATATGGGGGGAGCTACCTGCGGACCAAAGGGCATGAAGCCCCAATGGCTCCCAAGGTCATGGCCAATTTTGGCCTGTCGTATGATGACACGCACTTTTTTGGAAACTTTGCCCTGCATTATGCCAGTTCCCAGTCTGTAACCCTGACGGGGGACCAGCGTATGCCCGGCTACGTAACGGACAGCCTGAGTGTTGGGTATCGCTTCAAGCCGTTCTCTTTCCTCAAATCACCTACGTTTAAAATGAACTTTCAGAACCTGACCGGGGCCGTGGTGCGCACGGGGCCGGTGGGTATTGCAACAAACGCCACACAGGGGCAGCTGCTGGATGGCACAACCCTGGCTGCGGGGAGTGGGGCACAGTTTTACGTTCTGCCACGCTTTAGCATGACGGGAACAATTTCCACGGATTTCTGAAGCAATAATAAAAAGGCCGCTCCGCACAGACCTTTCCCACACACCGGTAGGTGGAACAGGGCAGGGGCGGCCTTTGTGGCATGGCGTGCAGAATGCCGCCGGGATTGAGTGCCGGTTTACGTTGGTGGTTGAGATGAACAAGCTGGAGCGGATTGTCGAGCACGATGCAGGGGCGCGTGCGGTCAGACGGTGTGAAGAACTCGGGTGCGAACCTTATAGCGATATGCGTGGCGGCCTGTTTCGCCCTTACCTTGGGGCTGCACACAAAGCCGCCATGGCCACATTGCGGGGGTGGATGCACGATGCAGGCATGAGCGTGCGCACGGACCCCGCAGGCACGGTTATTGGCCGGTACGAGGGGGCAGAGGCCAACGCTCCCGCACTGCTGATCGGCTCGCACATAGACAGCGTGTGGAACGGCGGTTTTTACGATGGCGCGCTGGGGGTCATGCTGGGGGTGGAATGTGTGGCCGCCTTTGCAAGCCGTGGCATACGCCTGCCTTTTGCCCTGGAGGTTGTGGCTTTTGGGGATGAGGAGGGGTCACGCTTCCCGCTGTCCATGCTGGGTTCCCGGGCCATGGCGGGCAAGGCCGTGGGGGATGTCAGCCAGATGCGTGACCGCACCGGTGCAACATTGCACGAGGCCATGCGCGGTGCAGGGCTGGATGTTGGCAGAATGGGCGAGGCCCGGCGCAATCGGCAGGACATACTGGCCTATCTGGAAGCACATATTGAGCAGGGCCCCGTGCTGGAACATGCGGATGCCCCATTGGCGGCCGTGTCTGC
This sequence comes from Acetobacter sp. ESL1128, assembly GCF_058505085.1. Taxonomy (NCBI): domain Bacteria; kingdom Pseudomonadati; phylum Pseudomonadota; class Alphaproteobacteria; order Acetobacterales; family Acetobacteraceae; genus Acetobacter; species Acetobacter sp. ESL1128. The sequence continues at coordinate 409,365 of NZ_CP196369.1, forward strand.
CATTGCCGGTATCCAGCGGTTTTATGTTCGCGTGCAGGGGCAGGCAGGGCATGCAGGCACCGTGCCGCTCTCCATGCGCCGCGATGCGCTGGCTGCTGCGTGCGAGATGGTTCTGGGCATAGAGGCACTGGCCCGCGCGCATGTGGATGATTTTGTGGCTACCGTGGGCAAGATCGAGGCGCATCCGGGGGCGGTGAATGTTATTCCCGGCAGTGCCAGCCTTTCGGTGGAAATCCGCTCGGCGGATGCGCAATGCCTTGAGCGTGCGTTTTTGCAGGTAAAGGAACTGGTGGGCGGCATTGCCGAGCGCCGCCATGTGGGGTGGGAGGTGCAGGACCACCAGACCTTTGCCCCCGCCCCCTGCGATGGCCGGCTGGTTGACCTGCTGCGTTCGGGCATAAAGGCGGAGGGTATGCCCGAGCATGTTCTGGTCAGCGGTGCTGGCCATGATGCCATGATGATGACGGACTGGGTGCCCACGGCCATGCTGTTCCTGCGCAGCCCCGGCGGCATAAGCCACCACCCCGATGAGAGCGTGATCGTGGCGGATGTGCAGGCAGCCTTTGCCGTTATGGTTAATTTTATTACGCGCCTGCCGGAAGTGCTTGATATTTCGGCTAGACAGGGCACGGTAGTATGATCCGGCCTTGCAACAAACCCCATAACGGGAGGACGCAGCATGCATCTGGTTGACAGTCATTGCCACCTTGAGTTTTCCGAGCTTGCGGGGGATCTGGACGCGGTCATGCAGCGGGCGCGCGCGGTGGGTATCCGCCGGTTTGTCAGCATTGGTACCAGTGTGCATGATTTTGCAAAGGTGCTGAAAAAAGCGGAGGAGATGGACGATGTCTTCTGCTCCGTAGGCACCCACCCCCACTGGGCGGATGGGGAAACCGACGTGCAGGTGCAGGACCTTGTTGCCCACGCCGCCCACCCCAAGGTGGTGGGCATAGGCGAGGTGGGGCTGGACACGTTTTTTACCACGGCCTCGTGGGATGCGCAGATGCGCAATTTTCTGGTCCATATAGAGGCCGCCCGGCAGACGCAGCTGCCCCTGATCATCCATTCCGTCAAGCAGGATGCGGCCATGGAGCAGGTCTTGCGTGAGGAGGATGCCAAAGGGCGTTTTCCGGTGGTCATGCACTGTTTTTCAGGCGGCCCGGCTCTGGCGCGGGCCAATGTGGAGATGGGGCATTACCTCTCGTTCTCCGGCCTGCTCACCCATGAGGGGAATGATGGCATGCGCGCTATTGCCGCCAGCCTGCCCGCAGACCGTATTCTGATCGAGACAGACGCGCCATCTCTGGCCCCCGAACCCTACGCGGACCAGCGGAACGAGCCCGCCTACCTTGTGCATACGCTCAGGGTTCTGGCCGGGTTGCGCAAGGTCACCCCCGAGGAGCTAGCCCGGCAGACAACGGAAAACTTCTTCCGTATCTTTCGCAAAGTTCCAGATTTTTCTTTGGTATAATGGATCATGGTGATGAAGTCTGCATCGGAGATGATGTCCGGGAATGACCTGTTTATCAGTGCTGCCCAGGAAGTGCGCATCCGCCAGGAACTGACCCGTGTGGCCATGGGGCTGATCCCGGCCGATCTGGTGCTGCGCGTGGGCCGCCTGCTGGACGTGCATACGCGCCGCTGGGTAGAGCAGCAGGATATTGTTATGTATCGCCGCCGCATTGCCTGGACCGGCCCTGCGGGCACCTACACCGGCACAGCCCGAGCGCATGTCGAGCGGCTGGAACTTTCCGCCGTGCCCGGTTTTGGCGAGGTGCACAAGCATATCGAAAGCTCGCACCTGACCCCCGAATACGAGGCCGCTCTGGTGCTGCCACGCGGCAATACATGGACGTGCGAGGCCAGCCACGAGTTTTCCAACGTGGATGGCGCACATAACCTGTCGTTCTGGATGACGGCGCGCAGCCATGGTGTACCGCTTAAAATATTCCCGCTCCCCGGTTCGGCCGTGCCCCCCACTGCGTATGAGGGCGGGGGCGGGTATTATGGGTATGATGAACAGAGCGCCTTTATGGGCGGGAACCTGATGGTGCCCGGGCTGGACGAGGTTATGGACTGGCCCAGTGTGTGGAACCCTGAATCCCCTTCCTACGCGCGGTTGTGGGGTATGATTCAGGCAACATATGAACACCGTGGCGTGGTGGAAGGGCACGGGGCGGGCCTGCATGACACACGTTCCATTAACGCCTTTGCCGCGGCTGGTCTGGCCTCTGACCACGAAGTGCTGAACATGGCCGAACTACAGGCCAAGTTGCAGGCCGGTATTTTTGTGGCGTTGCGGCATGGGGCCATTCCCGAACTGGTGCGGGGCATGCTGGATGCAGGCTTTGAGGATTTTTCCCAGATTGCGCTGACCACCGATGATCGTTCCGCAAGCGACACATTGCGCATGGGAGCCACAGACTATAATGTGCGCAGAGCCATGGAGGCTGGCCTGCCGCCAGAAATTGCCATTCAGTGTGTGACCATCAACCCCGCGCGGCATATGCGCCTGACCCCGTGGGTGGGCAGTCTGGCCCCCGGCCGCTTTGCTGATGTTGTGCTGCTGTCCGATGTGGCAGCACTGGACATTGCGGAGGTCTGGGCAGATGGCCAGTGCGTGGCGCAGAACGGGCGTTATATTGCGCCCGTGCCCGCTATTGCATGGCCCGCATGGGCCAGCCAGACCATCAACATCACGCGGGAGCTTGTTGCGGAGGATTTTGCCATTCCGGCTGATCCGGGGCGGCAGACCATGCAGGCCGCCGTGCTGCGCCCGTTCCACTGGGCGGATGATTTTCTGGTGGAAACCCTGCCTGTGCAGGATGGGCAGGTGCAGCGTGATACCAGCCAGTGCATTACCAAGTTTGCGGTTGTGGACCGCTATTCCGGGCAGGGCAGGGTCGGGCGTATGTTCTGGCGCGGCTGTGGCCCCAGCACGCCCGATACGGCTGTGGGCTGCTCGGTTGCGCATGACCAGCATAATATATGGGTCGTCGGGTCGTCCGATGCCGCCATGGCGCAGGTGGTCAACCAGATCCGCAGGCAGCAGGGTGGTTGGGCACTGGTGCGGGACAATACCGTGCTGGCCACGGTCCGCTACGAGGTTGGCGGGTTAATGACCGCCCGCCCGGCCGAAGCACTGGACGCGGACATGCAGGAACTTTACGCACAGGCCCGGACAATAGAGTGGATGCATGAGCCCACCTATTCCAAAAACTGGCCGGAGGGTTTTCCCGAGCGGCTGTGCTTTGCAACGCTTACCTGCTCGCCGTGGCGGTGGGTGCTGGTGGCCCCCAACCCCAGTGTGCCCGAAGGGTTTGTTAATGTTCAGACCGGGCAGACACACCCCATTGTCTGGTAAGGGCAACGGGCAGCGCGCCGGTGTGGCGGAGCAGCCCACTGGTCGCATAAAACTGGAGTGCTGTTGATTATGAGAGCCGTTTTATCCCTGCAAAAGCTCTTCCGGTTTAATGTGGCGGGCCACCAGTCCAGCGTGGGCACGGAGGTGCTGGCCGGGCTCACAACCTTTGGCGCCATGGGGTATATTATTGCGGTCAATCCGGCCATTCTGGCAGCAACGGGTGCCAACCGGGCGGATATGATTACCGTAACCGTGCTGGCCGCCATGTGTGGCTCCCTGCTTATGGCGTTTTTGTCACGCCTGCCCATTGCGCTGGCGCCGGGCATGGGGTCCAACGCGGTTTTTGCTCAGGTTGTCGTGGTTAAAATGGGCCTGTCCTATGGCACAGCGCTTACCATGGTGCTGGTGGGGGGTATTCTGTTTACCTGCCTGTCGCTCAGTAATGTGCGCCAGCATATTGTGCGGGGCTTTCCCGCCTCTATCCGTATTGGGTTACAGGCCGGTATTGGCCTGTTTATTGCCTATCTGGGCCTGCGCAGCGGGGGGCTGATTGTAACGGACCCAGGCGGGGGCGTTGCCTTTGCGGATTTGCGCTCCCCCTCGGTCATGGTGGTTTTTCTCTCGCTTTTGCTTATCGCGGCACTGGTGGCGGCCCGTGTGCGGGGGGCCATGCTGCTGTCCATTCTGGCGGTTACGGTGGCGGGGCTGTTTATCCAGACCTCTCCGGGCCATGTCATGACCGTTCTGCCTGCGCAGGCGGTGGCTCTGCCCCATGCGCCCAGCGCGTACCTGTTTGCGTTTGATACGACCGAGTTCTTCCACAACTTTTTTCTGGTCCTGCCTCTGACTCTTTATTTTTTCCTGTCCGACTTTTTCTCCGCCACAGCGACCATGATCGCGGTTACGCGGCGGGCGGGCATGATGGATGCGCAAGGCAATTTTATGAACTCCCGGCGTGCGTTTCTGGCCGATGGGCTGGCCTCCATTGTGGGGGCGTGTCTGGGGAGCCCGACCGTGGGGGCGTATGTTGAATCCGCAACCGGGGTGGAGGCAGGCGGGCGCACGGGCCTGACAACCCTGACCGTAGCCATACTGTTTGGCCTGAGTGCGTTTTTCTGGCCCCTTATTGCCTGTATTCCCCCACAGGCCACCACCGCAGCACTGGTGATGGTGGGGATTCTGATGATGGAAGGCCTGACGGAGCTGGATATATCCGACCCGCTCCAGAGTGTTTCTGCTGGCATGATCGTGCTGCTGACGGTCACAACCGCCAACCTTATGATCGGGATTTGTGCGGGGTGCTTTGCCTACACGGTCATGGCGGTTGCTACCCGGAGCTGGGCGCGGCTGACACCGGTTTTCCTGCTGACCAATGTCCTGCTGGTGATCTACCTTGTGCTGGTGACCTACACGGTCAACTAACGCGCCCCTGTGCCAGACGTATTGATGTAAAAGGCCATGTGCGCAGCCTGCGCGTGGCCCCCTGTTGTCCACAGTGGTTAAGGCTGCGTGCCTGCCACAATGCGGTAAAGATGATGAGCGATGAACACGCGCCAGCAATTTACAAGCGATAACTACGCCGGGATGTGCCCCGAGGCATGGCAGGCCATGATGCAGGCCAATGTTGGCTCGTTGATCCCCTATGGGGAGGATGAATGGACCAGCCGGGCGGCAGACGCTTTTCGCGCCCTGTTTGAAAAGGAGTGCGAGGTCTTTTTTGTCTTTAACGGCACGGCGGCCAATTCACTGGCGCTGGCGGCTCTCTGCCAGTCTTATAACAGCGTGATCTGTTCCTCCTACGCGCATGTGGAAACGGATGAGTGCGGAGCGCCCGAGTTTTTTTCCAACGGTTCCAAGCTGCTTGTCGCCCGGACGGAAAGTGCAAAGCTGACCGAGCAGGATGTCAGGCTGTTATCCACCTGCCGGAGCGATATTCATTACCCCAAGCCACGGGCCGTAACCATTACGCAACCGACCGAGACGGGGGAGCTGTATTCCCTGTCCGAAATTCGCACACTGGCGCAAACATGCCGTGAACTCGGGCTGTATCTGCATATGGATGGCTCACGCTTTGCCAATGCGTGCGCTGCCCTTGGCTGCACACCGGCCGACATGACATGGCGGGCCGGGGTGGATGTGCTGTGTTTTGGTGGCACCAAAAATGGTATGGCCGTCAGTGAGGCCGTTCTGTTCTTTGACCGCGCCTTGGCTGATGGTTTTGATTACCGCTGCAAGCAGGCCGGGCAACTGGCCTCCAAAATGCGGTTTTTATCCGCCCCATGGGTGGGTATGCTCGAGAGCGGGGCATGGCTGCGTAACGCCCGGCATGCCAATACCTGCGCACGCAGGCTGGCCGAGCAGGTGGTGGGCCTGCCCGGTGTTTCGCTCATGTTTCCGGTGCAGGCCAATGGTGTTTTCATTCATGCACAGCCTGCTGTGCTGGAGCGGCTCCGGGCCTGCGGCTGGCGCTTTTATACTTTTATCGGCGGAGGGGCGCGCTTTATGTTCGCATGGGATGCGGACATGGCAGAGGTGGACCGGCTGGCAGCAGACATAAAAGCCTGCGCCAGTGCGGCCTAACCCCCAAAGGGCAGGAGGGCAGGCAGCTTTTACGCTGCCGCCAGAGCCAGCCCTTCAGCGACCGAGACAAACTCCCCGCCCAGTTCCACCTTTTCGGCCCCAAAGCGGGAGGTAAACAGGGCGCGCACCGCAGGCACAAACGATGTGCCACCGGTCAGGAACACGCGGTCGATCTGCTCGGGGGGGAGGGCTGCTTCCTGCAAGGCGGCATCTATGCCTGCGCCCAGCCTTGCAATGTCGGGCGCGATCCAGCGGTCAAAATCCTCACGCTGGATGGTGGTGTGAATATCCAGCCCCGGCTGCGTAAAGTGCAGGTCTGCCGATGTGTGGGTGGAGAGCGCGCGCTTGGTGGCCGATACGGCGTTGTAGAGTTCCTGCCCGCGCTGTTCACGCACGAGTTCGATCAGGTTCTTCAGCTTCTTTGGCTCGGTGGCAGTGCGCGCCACATCCTCGATTTCGTTCAGGATACGCGGTGTACGCATGAGCGAGAGCCGGTGCCAGCGCGCCAGTGCATGGTACCATTCAACCGGTACGGGTAATGGTTCCCCCCCCATGATGCGGAAGGTGCAGTCCCGCCCAAGGTAGGGAGCCACCACGTTGTCTATGATCCGAAAATCAAACTGGTCCCCTGCAAGCCCAACCCCTGCATGGCCCAGTGGCTGCGTTGCGGTCTGGCCCTTGGGGTCAAAACGCACGACGGAAAAATCGCTTGTGCCACCACCAAAATCCCCGACCAGAACCGTTGCGGGCCGGTCCAGCCGCTGCATGAAGCGCCAGCCCGCGGCCTCTGGCTCCATCATAACCGTAACATCGGCAAAGCCTGCCTGGGCAAAGGCGGCGCGGAGCCGGGTTTCCCCCAGAGCATCATCGGCATTATCCCCCACAAAATGCACGGGGCGGCCCACCGTAACATGGCACTGGGCGGGGGAAAGCCCACCAAGGGCCATGAGTTCCTGCAAAAAGGTGGCAATCAGGCTTTCAAGCGACAGGCGCTGGCCAAAAACCTGTGTCTCGCGAAAGCTGGCCTGTGCGAGATAGGATTTCATGGACATGATCAGCCGCGTTTCGGCCGGGTCATCCAGATGTGCTTCAATGGCATGCGCGCCAACTGCGCGGTGCTGCACGCGCCGCCCGCCCTCCATGTCCTGCCATAAGGCCAGCAGTGTGCGGCAGGTTTCCGAAGGCTCACCATCAGGCGTGGCAAAGCGGATGGTCTGGATCGTGCGGTCGGGGCGCGCAATGACAATAACACTGTTGGTTGTGCCAAAATCAATGCCGATGCGGGTGGGGGCGGGTAAGGAGGTCATAACCGGCGGAAAATAGAACCCGCTCCCCCTGCTTGTCCATGCCTTATATGCGCAGGCGGGCAGGCTATGCTGCCTTTTGTGCCGCCTGCATGCGGCATGCCTTACGCGGTGTGCTGTCTGGGGCTGGTTGTGGCTTTAGTCCGGGCCTGTGCCCGTGTTTGGCCCACAGGCGGAATAGGCGGGCTGGGAGGCCTGCTGCATGTTGGGCCCGGGCCTGCCCGCATGGGGGCGGGTTACGCGCAGGGTGGCCAGAGCCGCGCAAAGGCACAGCGCAAGGCTGAACAGGCCGGTCCACAGGTAAAGCCCATGTGTTTGGGTGGCACTGGCAAAGAGCGTTGTTGCCGCCTGAGAGAACATCCACGCCCCCCCAGCGCGGGAGGCCAGCTTGCCCGTGGGGTCCACAAGGCAGGTCAGGCCGACAAGGCTGGGGTAAACAAAGAACCACGCAGCATAATTCAGGACAAAGGCGGTGCAGAACAGCCATGGCGTGGGCGGGCAGGCCTGCACCACGCAAACGCCGCCTGCCAGTACAAGGGCGGGCACAAGCAGGGGGCTGGTTATGTGCCTGCGGCTTTGCAGCACCGTAGCAAGGCAGACCACAAGCCCCGCAATATTGGCAACAGCCGACAAAACCCCAAAAGAGGAGGGTGCCAGCCCAACAGAAAGGCCAATCCGCTGGGTAAAAGGCCATACCGCCAGACTGCCCCCGGTGTAAAACAGCACGGCCAGCAAAGCCCACATAGGGGCCGCATGAGCCGGGGCGGCATAACCGGCCTGCGGGTTGGCGCCGGGGGTGGGCAGAACCGTATCGGGCAGAAAAAACAGGAGTGGCAGCAGCACAACAACAAGCCCTGCCAGTGCCAGAAAAATACCTTTCTGCCCCGCCAGTGCACTGGCATGGGGGAGCAGCAGGCTTGCCAGACTAAAAACAACAGTCTGCACCACCATAACAAAGGCCAGCACAAACACAGGTTTGCCCAACCGGCTGGCCCCGATATTGACTACCGCATTCAACCCGCCAAGGCAGCCGCCGGAGAGCACGCGCAGGGCCAGCAGGGGCCACACCCCCACGGCAAAGGCAGAGCCTGCCTGTGCGACAACCAGCCCAATGCCAGCCAGCAGGGCCACCAGACGCAGCCTTAACCGGGCAGACAGGGGGGCTATGGCGGTCATGGCCACGGCATAGGCCAGCATTTCCACACAGCTCCATAACCCGGCCTGCATGATGCTGAACCGCCCGCCACGGACCAGCTCGCCCACAGCAAACGGGCCAAGCGAGTTCATGCTATGGGCTGCGCAGTCTGCCGCACTGATTGCGGCCAGCACCAGCAGCCCGGCCCGGTTGCGTAGCCCCCCGACCATTACAGCGCCCGCATGACTTCAAACCCGAAGGCGCGCAGGTCGCCCGGATAGCGGCTGATATTGCGATTGAAAAATTCGCCAAACGCGTTGGTGTAGGTCATCTGGTTGGTGACGTTATGGAGCCAGAAGGCCACTTCCGTTTTTTCATCCACCGAGTGCCATGCCACGCGCACATTGCCCGTAATAACCGGGTTTTGCGAAAAAGCATGCCGCACCAGAGCCTGCATCTGGGGGGATGCCAAAAAGGCGGCAGGGGTTGTGGCGTGGCTGTCCGACCATGCCTGAAAACGGTAGCGGCTTGTGTAGCGCCAGTCTGTCTGCACCGTAAAATCCCCAAAGGAGACAGGGATTTTATAGCTAAGCAAAAAGTTGGCAGTTACGTGTGGTGCGCGTTCAAGCGGCTGGCCGGACAGGTCCACCGGGTTACCACCATTAAACGGGGTTGGTGCACTGGCGTTTTTGAAGTTGGTGTAATGTGCGTCCTGGTAGGTTACGCCAAAGGAGCCAAACAGGTTTTGCAAGGGGCGTACCTGCCCTTCAAATTCAAAACCGTTCGATACCGCCTGTGCGGCATTGGTCGTGTGGGTTCCCGTATTTTGCAGGATGGTGACCTGCATGTTGTTGTAGTCGTAATGAAAGCCCGAAAGGTTGAGCTGCGCCTTGCCGCCCCAGATCCGTGCCTTTACCCCGCCTTCGTAATCCGTCAGCTCTTCAGGGTTGTACAGGCTGAAGTCGGATGTGGTGGCCACATAGGTGTTGTAGTTGCCGGTCCTGAAGCCACGGGCATAGCGCAGGTAGGCAATAATGCCCGGTGCTATACGGTATTTAAGGCTGGCGTCCTCGCTGTCCTTGTTAAACGTCTTGCTCAGGGGTGGGCCAACCATGGCCTGCCCCGTATTGGGGTTGAGGTAGGTGTTGGTGCTTGTGTTGATGTAGGTGAGCGCACGGTTGCTGGTGTTGTAGGGGTTGGAAGGGTCTGTGTTATAAGCCCATGCCTCCCCATTGGCGCTGCGTGTTTCCGAGGTAAAGCGCCCGCCAATATCCAGTGTCAGGCGGGAGGTCAGGTCAAAGGACAGGGCCGAGAACACGGCAGCATCCTGCGTGCTGATGTTAAAGCTGGAGGCATTGCCCCCTGTGCCAAAGCTGCTGTCTATGGGGCTGTACAGGGGCTGCTGGCTATAGGACTGGGTGAGGTTGCGCATGTAATAGACGCCGCCCACATAACGTATTTTTTTGTTCTGGGGAGAAACAACCCGGACCTCGTTGCTCAGCACCCGCGCAACGCCGCCGATGTTTTCCTGATAATCCACGGGGGCGGGGCTTGCATCATCATCCGAAAAAACGTTGAAGTGGTTCCACTCCAGCGCAAAAATGTTGGCAAGGCTCCAGCCGTTTTCAAAATCATATTTGGCATTGACCGACAGGCCCGCCCGCCGGGTGGTGGCATCCGTGCGCCCGTTGTTCTGGATATTACGGGTGGAGGTCTGGGTATAACCCTGTGCATCCTCCCCACCGGGCAGCAGGCCCACATGGTCTATGGGCACCTTGGTCTTGTTGCGGCCAAGGTGCATTTTAACCAGAATGGACAAATTATCGACAGGCTTGGCCAGAATCTGCCCGCGCATATCGTAATACTGGTAGCCTCCCGTGGGGTTCTTGTGGCTGCCATTATAGTACTGTCCGTCGTAATCCCGGTTGACTATGGCAAAGCGGGCCATCAGCTTGTCTTTTATAATAGGCCCGCCCAAGGCACCTTCTTCCCCCCACAGGCCGTAATTGCCTGCTGTGCCACGTACGTAACCATCCAGTGTATTGGTAGGTTTTTTGGTATAGTAGGAAACCATGCCCGCCGTGGTGTTCTTGCCCTGCAAGGTGCCCTGTGGGCCCCTGAAAACCTCTACGTGGTCCAGGTCATAAATCGGCACACCCTGCGATGCCCCGCTATCGAGGAACACATCATCCTCGGAAACACCTACGGCGGTTGTCATGTTGGCCGAAAAATCGTTGGTGCCAATACCGCGCAGGCGGTAGCGCGGGTTGGCTGAACCGGATGTGGTTTCCGCCATAAGGCCGGGCACATCCCGGGCAAGGCTGAGTGCGTCACGCACCCCGGTTGTTTGCAGGGTTTTGCCACTGAGTGCCACAATGGATGCGGGCGTTGTATTGGCCTGCTGCGCGCGCTTGTTGGAGCGGACCGTTATTTCCTCCAGCTTGCCAGTATTCTGCGGCGCGGTAGCCTGTGCCACAGCGGGTTTGGCAGCTGTAGGGCGTGGGGCGGTTTTGGGTGCGTTGGCCTTGGCCTGCTGCTGTGCGCTGGGCAGGCTCTGCTGGGCCGCACTGGCCGCGTAAACCGTACCGGTGGAGAGCACCAGAGCAAAGGTGATCCGGTGCGTAAAAGGGGTGTGAACCATGGCTGTTCTATCCGTTCCTCTGGTAAGGCAGCCGTGATTCGGCTTCGAGCTGTTCCAGAGGTTTGTGATTTCTGATGTATTGGCGGTGTGCGTTTGCGGGGGGCTGGTAGTCCCATGGCGTACAGTGCCCCGTGGCCAGTGCCTGTTTGATCAGGGCGCGCCGCTGCTGGCTGGCCAGCACGTTGCGGTGCAGGGCGGCAAAGTCCCAGCGTTGGTAGGCTTCGTGCAAAAATGCGGCGGCGGTCTGGGCGTGCTCGGGGTGGGCGGCCAGATTACGGGTTTCGTCCGCATCATGGTGGATGTTGTACAGCTGGTCCGGGTCTTCGGGGGTGTGGACAAACTTCCACGGGCCACGGCGGATCATGACGGTTGGCGCAAAGGTGCCTTCGCCCAGATATTCCCCAAAAATCTCGTCTTTTTCCAGAGGTTTGCCTTCAAGGCAGGGGCTCAGGTCGCGACCATGCGTGGAGGGGGCCGCCGGGGCATTGGCCAGCGCGCACAGGGTTTCCCCCACATCGGCCAGGCTGACAGCCTGCGTAATGCGGTGGGCCTGTGCCTGCTCTGGCAGGGCAATAATAAGCGGCACGCGGCCTGCCCCCTCGCGGAAGGACATTTTGTACCACTGGCCATGTTCGCCCAGCATTTCACCATGATCACTGGTGAAAACAATGGCGGTTGTCTTGTCCAGCCCGGTTTCGGCCAATGTGTCCAGCAACTGTTTGAGCTGGTGATCTATGTAGGAAATCGCCCCAAAATAGGCGCGGCGGGCGCGCAGGATGTCTGCCTCCGTTGGCGGGGCTGCGTTAATGCCGCAGGCTTCGCGGATGCGCAGCTCGGCCGGGTGCGTAGGATCGGGCGCAGCCACACGTGGGAGGGGGATGGGGGTGTTCTCGTAAAGATCCCACCATCTGGGGGTAATGTTGAACGGGTCGTGCGGGTGGGTAAAGGAGGCCACAAGGCAAAAGGGGCGCTGCTGGTTTTTTGTGCGGGCCAGATCGTACAGTTTGCGCCGGGTGGCAAAGGCAACTTCTTCATCAAAATCGAGCTGGTTGCTGCGCAGGACAGGCCCGGCATTGAGCACGGAATCCATGGAATGGTACCAGTCCGGGCGGGTATTGCGGTCGCTCCAGTCGGGCACCCATGTAAAGTCGGCGGGATAAATGTCCGTTGTCAGGCGCTCTTCAAACCCGTGGAGCTGGTCCGCCCCGACAAAGTGCATCTTGCCCGCCAGAATGGTCTGGTAACCGCCAAGGCGCAGGCGGTGGCCAAAGGTTGGAATGTCGGAATGCCATTCGCAGCCATTGTCATACACACCATTGGCGGAGGGCAGCAGCCCGGTCATGAACGCGCTGCGGGAAGGCCCGCACAGGGGGCTGGCCGTATAGGCATTGGCAAAAACCGTGCCGTTTTTTGCCAGCCTGCTGAGCGTGGGCACCTTAACAACGCTGGGGTCCTGCCCGCCCAGCAGCGCAGGCAAAACGCAGGCCGTAAGCTGGTCGGCCACAACCACAAGAAAGTTCAGAGGCGTTGCGGACTGCTTGCTCATAACGTGAATTATCCCGAACCACAAAACAACACTATGATGATCGTTAGTTTTTATATAAGCACATAAAATATGTTATTTGTGATGTATGTTCATACTTATCCGTGGTATAAGCTGGCGTTATGACCCCCAACCAGACCGAGTATCTGCTCCGCTCCCTGCGGATTCTGGAAACCATAGGCAGGCGCGGCAGCTTTAGTGCCGCGGCAACGGAGCTGGGCATGACCCAGCCCGCCATAAGCCAGCAGATTGCCCAGTTGGAGGGGGTTCTGGGCCTGACCCTGTTCCGCCGGATTCATAGGGGGGTTACCCCCAGTGATGCGGGGCAGGTTCTGCACGCTGTGGCGGCAGATGTGCTCAGCCGGTTGCAGGCGGCCATGCAGACCATAGATGCCCGCAACACGCCCAAAAGCCTGACCGTGCTGACCGATTACGGGTTTGCCGCCAACTGGCTGCTCCCCCGTCTGGCGGATTTTGAGAGCCGACACCCCGAACTGGACCTGTGCCTGCTAACCACACAGGCCCGCCAGATGGGGGGCGTGGCTGATCAGGCGGATATTTCCATCCTGTTTGGTAAAAAACCCGAGGCCGCAGGGGGGGAGAGCCTCCGCTTGTTCGCCGAGGAAGCCTACCCCATATGCAGCCCCCGCTATCTGGCGCAAATGGGTGCGCTGTCCACCACCGCCGATCTGGCGCGTGGCCGCCTGCTGGACCTGGATAGCCCGGCCCAGCACTGGTTTACGTGGGAGGACTGGTTCAGGCTTGTGGGGCAGTCTGCCCGGCCTGCGGCCCGCACCAAAAATTCCATGCTGTTTGGGAATTACCCCTTGCTGTTACAGGCTATTTTGCAAGGTCAGGGTATTGGGCTTGGCTGGCGGCCGTTAATAGATGACTATCTGCAAAGCGGGCAGATTGTGCTGGCATGGCCTGTGCCGATCTGTAGCGAGAGAGGGTATTTTTTAACCATTAATCCCGATAAGCAGAACCGTGCCGCCGCCTTTAAGCTCTGGCTGCTGGAGCAGGCGCAAACCAGCCCGTTTGCCCCGGCATAAGTGCGGCCAAATGGGCTGTGGGGTTAAGGGGGTGTGCTTTGCCCGTGTGGGCCTGCGGGCGCTGCTGGGCTGTAAAGGCGTTCCCACCCCAGCTTTCCCACCAGCCAGCCGAGTGCAATGCAGGTTATCAGCAGTACGGCCTTTGCGCCGTCCAGCCCGAGCAGGACCAGAGCCGGGCCGGGGCAAACCCCACTCAGCCCCCAACCCACACCAAACAGCACGGACCCTGCGACCAGTCCCTTATCGGGTGGCCAGCGCCGCGGCCAGTTGAGTGTCTGCCCGCTGGCATCCCGCCCTTTACGGCGTAACAGCCAGAAGCCGGGCAGGGTTACGCCAACCGCGCCCCCCAGAACGCCTGCCAGAATGGGGTTCCAGTGCCCCGCCACATCCAGAAAACCCAGAACATTGGCTGGGTCCGCCATGCCGGAAAGCCACAGGCCGCCCCCAAACAGCAGGCCACAAAAAAACGCGATAGCCACATTCATAACGCCCACCCTTCCAGCCGGGATATAAACACCGTGGCTACGGCTACCGCCATAAAAATGGCAACCGCTACCAGCGATCGGCCAGACCTGTTACCCAGCCCGCAAACACCGTGCCCGCTGGTGCAGCCATTGGCCAGCGCGGTGCCAAGGCCAATCAGCACGCCCGAAACAGCAAGGCGGAGCCAGCCAGTCTGGGCAAATTGTGTTGGCACGGCCGCACCTGCCATACGGGCCAGCACGCCGGTTGCAACCAGCCCGGCCAGCACGGCCCAGCGCCAGTTGCGGGTGGGGTGGCGCAAGGCATTGCCCAGTATGCCACTCACCCCCAGAATGTGGCCTTCAAAGGCCATAAGCAATACGGCGGCTGTGCCAATAAGCACGCCGCCGCCCAGTGCTGCCAGCCACGCTGCGCTCATGCCTACCGCACCAGTTGTCTAAGGGATGTTATCAAGGCGTCCACATCTTCAAAGCTGTTATACAGGCCAAAGGAAGCCCGCACTGTGGCCTCTACACCAAACCTGCGCAAGGCTGGTTGCGCGCAATGATGGCCAGAGCGCGCGGCAATGCCGTGCCGGTCAAGATGTTTGGCAACATCCTCCACACTGTGCCCATCTACAATAAAGGAAAGCACACTGGCCTTGGCCTGCGCTGTTCCAATAATGTGCACACCCGGCAGGTGTTCAAACTGTTGCGTGGCGTATTCGAGCAGAGCGTGCTCGTGCGCAGCAATGGCGGGCAGGCCAATGCCCTGCAGGTAGTCCACCGCCGCTCCAAGCCCGACCGCACCGGCTATATCGGGGGTTCCGGCCTCAAACTTTTCTGGCAGACCCTGGAACTCGGTATGGGCAAAGGTTACATCGCGGATCATATGCCCACCTCCCTGCCAGGGGGGCATGGCTTCCAGCAGGTGGCGTTTGCCATACAGAATGCCAATGCCTGTTGGCCCGTATATTTTATGGCCCGAAAGAACCAGAAAATCCGCATCCAGCGCCGCCACATTGAGCGGCAGATGCGGGGAGGACTGCGCCGCATCAACCAGCACAGGCACCCCGGCTGCGTGCGAAAGGGCTATGATCTGCTCAACCGGGTTAATGGTGCCCAACGCATTGGCAACATGCGTGACCGAAACCAGCTTTGTGCGGCCAGAAAGGAGTGCTGCAAAATGTTCCAGCAGCAGTTCCCCCCGGTCATTGACCGGAGCAACCTTGAGCACGGCCCCCGTCTGGCGGGCAAGGAGCTGCCAGGGCACAATATTGGCATGGTGCTCTATGGTGGTGATCAGTATTTCATCACCCGGGCCAATGTTGGCCCGGCCATAGCTCTGGGCCACAAGATTGATGGCCTCGGTTGTGCCGCGCACAAATACAATTTCCGCCGCCTCACGCGCGCCAATAAAATGCTGGAGCTTTGTGCGTGCCCCCTCAAACGCATCGGTCGCACGGGCGGCCAGCGTATGGGCTGCGCGGTGGATATTGGAGTTGTCCTGCTCATAAAATGCGGAGGTGGCGTCAATGACCGCGCGGGGTTTCTGGGTTGTGGCGGCGTTGTCCAGCCAGATCAGTTTATGGCCATTAACCCTTTGGTGCAGGATGGGAAAATCCGCCTGAATACGCGCCACATCGTACCCACCCAGTGCGGGGTGGGGTGCATGCTGGGGGGCGGCGTTGGCGGCACCTTTTGCGTGGCGTAAAAAATACGGCACGGAATGGTGTGGTGCCTCCGCTATGGCCGGCGCGGGGGCTGGGGGTGTTGTGGTGCGGGGGAGTGCGAATGTGCTGCTAAAAAAGGGCGATGTTGCGGGTTCCTCCCACAAAGGGGGGCGTTCTTCCGCCTTGTTTTGTGAAACCGGGTGCCTGGACCAGACAGGTTCGTAAATAGAGGCATCCGCCCCCGAGGCAAACGGGTGGGGGGTGTTGTCCCCCTGTGTGGGGGGCAGGGGCGTGCGTGGAGCGGCAGGTGCCGCCCCATGCCCCAGCACATCACGGAATGCCTGCTCCACCGCATGCTGCTGTGCCAGCGCCTGCGGGTCTGCAAATGTGTCAGGTGTAGTCATAATAGCTCCCGATCTGCACGTTATCGAGCCGGGCAATGGCGTCTTCCACCAGAACAGCGGCGGAGAAGTAGCGTGTGATCAGGTGCGATGCCACGGAATGCTGGTCCGTGCCGCTATACCGCACGGAAAGGCCGGGCTCGACTTCCCCCGTAACGCCTGTATTGTGTAGGCCCACAACGCCCTGTTCCTCCTCACCCACACGCAGGAGCAGGATGCTGGTCCGGCCATCGGGCGTGACGGGAATTTTGTCTGAGGGCACAAGGGGAATACCGCGCCAGGTAATAAAGGGCGAACCAAACAGGTTAATGGTCGGCGGTGGCACGCCACGGCGCGTGGCCTCGCGCCCAAAGGCCGCTATGGCTTTGGGGTGGGCAAGGAAAAAGCCCGGTTTTTTCCAGACCTTTGTCAGCAGTTCATCCAGATCATCCGGCGTGGGTGGGCCGCCGCGTGTGGGCACGCGCTGGGCAATAGCTGTTTCGTTCAGCAGCCCGAATTCGGGGTTGTTGAGCAGCTCCCATTCCTCGCGCTCGCGGATAACGTCAATCACCACACGCACCTGTTCACGCAACTGGTCAAATTCGTTGCTGTACAGGTCGGTAATACGGGTATGCGTGCGCAGAACTGTTTGAATGGAATGGATATAGTATTCGCGCGGGTGGTCCTGATAATCGACAAAAGTGGTGGGGAGTTTTGGCTCTCCGTCCACGCTGGAAAGGACCTGAATGGCGGCCTCCCCATACTGGTTTACGTCGGCGCGGCTGGCCACGTCCTGCGCGGTCAGGGCGGTTTTCAGCCACGGAGTGCTGGCGATCTGCTCGGGGGGGAGGGTGAGCAGGGTTGTTTTGCCAACGGCATGCAGGTCTTTGCTACCCAGGCCGGAGGGCGCAACAAAATGCTGCCCCGGTGCCGCAAACAGGTGCCGCACGGTGCGTGCTGCTCCGTTGTTGGTATGGTGCTGCACAGCACCGCTGGCAACAAGGGCCAGAGTGCCTTCGGGCAAGGTAAAATCGGCCCCATCGGGGTGGGTGTGGTGCTGGAACTTGCTTACAAGTTCATGGATCTGTGCATCCGTTGCCTGCGAAAACTCGGGAAGTGCCCGCAGGCTTTCAGGCACGGGGCGTGTGGCATCCCCTTCATCCGTAAAGAGCACACCCCCAAAACGGGAGGAAACAAGGCGCCGGCGGTTAACGCGGAATACGCCCCCGCCAACATTCACCCAGGGGAGCAGAAGGTGCAGCCAGCGCGGGCTGCGCTCCAGATTTTGCACACGGGTGACATGGGCGGTGGAAAGCTGGCGGGCAGACAGGTTGCGGTCCAGTGCAGAGGCACTGACAGCACGGGTGGACTGTGCTTCAGTCACGGCAAATAGTCTTTCATAAAGAGGTATTATTTAAAGATGTGCTGTGCTGGAAATGGGTTTCCGAGCGTTATGGCCCGGTCAACATCGATTTATAAAAAGTAAAGTAGGATACATGGTCATGCTCCTTTTTAATAACCGACCAGATGGCCTGATTCGGTTTGTCTGTTCAGCCTAGCACCCACAAAAAGAAGGTCAACATTAAACGGAAGAAAAATGTTAATTATTCTTATTCACTAAAATATGGGTTATAATAGATAGTCAATGGCCGGGAAGGATAGGTCCATTGTCAAAACAGGCCAATGGGTATGGCTGTTTACATACCGTGCCGGGTTACCTGCGACAGCGGTAAACGGGCTGACCGGTTTGACAACAACAGCCCCCGCTCCAATTTTTGCCCCTTCCCCAATTTCTATTGCCCCCAGAATTTGCGTGCCCGGCCCAACCAGCACGCCACGGCGGAGCGTAGGGTGCCGCCTGCCAGCCTGTTTGCCCGTCCCGCCCAGTGTTATGTCCGACATAAGAACAACATCGTTTTCCACCAATGCAGTTTCACCAATGACAAGGCCGTATCCGGGGGCCAGCACAAGCCGGTGCCCCAGAACAGCGGCGGGGTGAATATCTATGCCCATGACCTCAGAAACACGGCTTTGCAGGTGTAACGCGGAAAGGCGTTGCCCGTTCCGCCACAAAACATGGGCTATCCGGTACGCCTGCACGGCCTGAAAACCCTTGAGGTGCAAAAACGGCGCAACATATCCCTCACGCGCTGGGTCCATGGTGGCGTAGGCGTGCAGGTCCTGTGCTGCGGCTACCATAATGGCGGGTGATTGCTGCAAAATCTGGCAGAACAGGGGGTGCAGGCTTGCAAAAGGTATAATGGGTTCGGCAAGTTTTTCGGCCAAAAGCCGCGCCAGAAGGGACTGGGGCGTGCTGTGCTCCGCCCATAAAGGAGCCGGAGCGGCTTGCAGTTCATGGCACAGTTTGCGCCATACCGTGTGGGCAAACGTGTCGGTTTGTCCGTCGGTTCTGGCGTGCTGTGCAAAGAGCATCGTATCAACCATGATGCCTGCCTTTTTCCGACAACAGGGTCGGAAACTGTATTGGGCCAGACATCCCGGTTCCTACGGATCCGTGGCGGGAGCCAGCCTGGGCATGGGGCGGGGCAAGCCCCTGTTAGTCAGGGCTGCGTTGGGTGGCCCGACATCGGGCGGTCAGGGGAATGTGCTGATGAACAAGCATGAAAAAACCCGCTTACGCCTTGCCTGTGGTTGTTGTGCTCCAAAACTGTATAGGCAATTTAGCGCTATGGAATAGGGAGTCAATATAAATACGCAATCTTGTGAGTTATTTTGAAGGAAATAATGTACGCAATAAATTAGTTTATTGGGCGGGGTGCGCATAGGTCATGTGTGGCGGGGGGTTGAAAGCGCTTGCGCTCTGGTTTAATTCCATCTGGACGGAATTAAACTAGCTAAGGGTATTGCAAAGGTATGGCCCGCCCCAGAACCATAGACCGCGAAAAAGTGCTGGCCTGTGCCGAGCACCTTGTGCAGCGCAATGGCGCAACCGCCCTTACGCTGGATGCCGTGGCGCGCGAGGCAGGGATTACCAAAGGCGGCCTGCAATACTGCTTTGGCAGCAAGGATGACCTGATAGCAGCCCTGATCGAACGCTGGATTCTGGTGTTTGATACCCATGTAGCGCGTTGCCGTAGTGCTGCCGCAGGCCCGGCCAGCCTTGCCCGCGCCTATGTGCAGGCCTGTGCCCGCATAGATGATGCCGCACGTGCGCGCATGGTGGGTATGTTGGTAACGCTGCTCCAGTCCCCCCGGCATCTGGCCCCGATCAAGGCGTGGTATGCGCGCTGGCTGGGGCTGGGGCAGGGGGAAGGCCATACCGTGGAAGCACGGCAGATACGCACAATGATTTTTGCCGCTGAAGGGGCTTTTTTTCTAAGAAGTCTCGGGTTTGTCGATATGCAGGATGCAGAATGGACCAGCGTTTTTGCGGATATTCAAAAACTGGCTTTACCCATGGAAGCCAGTCTCGCATAAGCGCAGGGCCTTGCATGACTGAACTTTGTATAGTGTGTTCGGGTCACCACCAATGAATACGATTTCTCACCCCTCGAAAGTGAAGGCGGCCGTGTCTGCTACAGTTCCTCCCACTCCCTCCTGTGTAACTCCCACACCGTTTACGGGCATGGGCAACAGTCTGGCCCACACCGTGGCAGCCGCCTGCGACTGGCTGATAGGGGAGCAGAAAGCCGATGGGCACTGGGTGGGGCCTGTGGCGTCCAATGCCTCCATGGAGGCGGAGTGGTGCCTGGCCCTGTGGTACCTTGGGCTGGAAGACCACCCCCTGCGCCCCCGCCTTGGCAAAGCCCTGCTGCACATGCAGCGCGAGGATGGGTCTTGGGGCACATACTGGGGTGCTGGTAATGGCGACATTAACGCAACGGTGGAAGCCTACGCCGCCCTGCGCTCGCTCGGTTACGCAGCCGATACCCCAGAGCTGAGCAAGGCATGTGCATGGATCATGCGCATGGGGGGCTTGCGCAACGTACGTGTGTTTACCCGCTACTGGCTGGCGCTGATTGGTGAATGGCCGTGGGAGCAGACACCCAACCTCCCGCCCGAGGTTATCTGGTTCCCGAACAAATTTGTTTTTTCCATCTATAACTTTGCACAATGGGCACGGGCAACGTTGGTGCCGCTGGCCATTCTTTCCGCCCGCAGGCCAAGCCGCCCCCTGCGCCCGCAGGACCGGCTGGATGCGCTCTTCCCCCAGGGGCGTGAGAACTTTGATTACGTTCTGCCCAAAAAGGAAGGGGTGGATCTGTGGTCAAGCTTTTTCCGCACCACAGACAAAGGGCTGCACTGGCTCCAGAGCCGGTTCCTCAAACGGAATACGGTGCGTGAGGCGGCTATCCGCCATATGCTGGAATGGATTATCCGCCATCAGGATGCCGATGGTGGATGGGGTGGGATTCAACCCCCGTGGGTTTACGGCCTGATGGCCCTGCATGGGGAGGACTACCAGTTCCATCACCCGGTCATGGCCAAGGCTCTGGCCGCACTGGATGACCCGGGCTGGCGGCGTGATCAGGGCGATGCCTCATGGGTGCAGGCCACCAACAGCCCGGTATGGGACACAATGCTGGCCCTTATGGCCTTGCATGATGCCAATGCCGAGGAACGCTACACCCCACAGATGGACAAGGCACTGGACTGGCTGCTCGCGCGGCAGGTGCGTGTTAAAGGGGACTGGTCGATCAAGCTGCCGGATGTGGAACCGGGCGGCTGGGCGTTTGAATACGCCAATGACCGTTACCCCGATACGGACGATACAGCTGTAGCCCTGATTGCCCTTTCCTCCTGCCGTAATCGGGAGGAATGGAAGGAAAAAGGTGTTGAAGACGCCATAACCCGCGGTGTGAACTGGCTGATTGCCATGCAGAGCAGTTGCGGCGGCTGGGGTGCGTTTGACAAGGACAATAACCGCAGCCTGCTTTCCAAAATCCCGTTCTGTGACTTTGGAGAAGCCCTTGATCCACCTTCGGTCGATGTGACCGCCCATGTGCTGGAAGCCTTTGGCCTGCTGGGTGTGCCCCGCCAGACCCCCGCCCTCCAGCGCGGGCTTGCGTATATTCGTGCCGAGCAGGAAGCATCGGGCGCATGGTTCGGGCGTTGGGGTGTGAACTACCTGTACGGCACCGGCGCCGTACTGCCCGCCCTTGCCGCCATTGGTGAGGACATGACACAGCCCTACATTACCCGTGCGTGTGACTGGCTGATTGCCCACCAGCAGGAAGATGGCGGCTGGGGTGAAAGTTGTGCATCCTATATGGATGTTTCCTCCATCGGATGGGGCACAACCACGCCGTCGCAAACCGCGTGGGCGCTTATGGGGCTGATTGCCGCCAACCGTGAGCAGGACCACCCTGCCATTGCGCGCGGCTGCCGCTACCTGATCGACCGGCAGGAAACCGATGGTAGCTGGACGGAAGAAGAGTTTACCGGCACTGGCTTCCCCGGTTACGGGGTGGGGCAGACCATCAAGCTTGATGACCCGGCAGTGGCCAAACGCCTGCAGCAGGGGGCTGAACTCTCCCGCGCGTTCATGCTGCGGTATGACCTGTATCGCCAGTTCTTCCCGCTTATGGCGCTTAGCCGTGCGGCACGGATTATGCCCGTGGGCCAGTAATGGCGGCTATGGCCTGCCCCGCCTGCCAGTAAAGGGCGGGGTAGGCGACCATACCGTATGGTTCAGGATGACCGCCCTTTTTGGGGCGGTTTTTTCTTGCGAATCAAAACGCGGACCAATATGGTCCGCGTATGGCACTTTATGGCGCAAGCACTGAATACGTTCTGCACAGCCTGCTCTGGCTGGTGGAGCACACCGAGCCAGTGAGCAGTCTGGACCTGGCGGACATGCAGGGGATTCCCGCAGCTTTTATGGCCAAGCTCATGCCCCGGCTGGAAAAAGCCGGGCTGCTCATTGCCGCGGAAGGGCTGCGTGGGGGCTACCAGCTTGCACGCCCCGCCGCACAGATTAGCGTGCTGGATGTGGTGGATGCGGCAGAAGGGCGCAAAGCGCTTTTTACCTGTCAGGAAATCCGTGGGCGTTGTGCCCTGTTTGGTAACTGCCCGCCAGAATGGGCCGAGCGGGGCGTATGCAGTATTCATGCCGCCATGTTGCAGGCCGAGCAGGCCATGCGTGCCCAACTGGCCCAGACCACACTGGCCGATCTGGCGCAGACCGTGCGCAATAAAGCCCCCACGGCTTTTATGGGGGAGGCAGAACACTGGTTTGGGGAGCGGGCCCGCACCCGCAGAACCAGCAGGGTGCGGCAGAAAAAACGTGCGGCATCCGCCTGATAGCCCAGACAGATTTTGTAAAAAAGGTTCGATTATGCGTCAATTCATGGCCCTTTGCGGCATGGTGCTTTGTGTCGTGGCCGGAGGAGCACACGCCGCTCCTGCTACCGGTGTGACCCCTTTGCTGACCCACGACCTACCCGGCCTTGCAGGCAAGGAGGGGGCCATGGTGCTGGTGGATTACCCACCCGGTGGGGCAGACCCTGTGCACCGGCATAATGCCTCTGTTTTTGTGTATGTGCTTCAGGGCAGTGTGATTATGCAGGTCAAAGGGCAGGCTGCTGTAACACTGCATAAGGGACAAAGCTTTTTTGAAGGCCCGGCAGATGTGCATCTTGTGGGGCGTAATGCCAGTACTACCGAACCTGCGCGGTTTATTGCCTTTTTCGTCAAGAACAAGGCTGCTCCCTTTGTTGCTCCCGCCCCTTGAACAGACGGATAAACAGGCATGAAGATTCTTGTAGCCGGAGCCAGTGGTGCGCTTGGCCGTCCCCTGATCACGCAGTTGCGCCATGCAGGACATACAGTATGGGGCATGGCACAAAGCCCGCGTGGGGTGGAGGTGGTTGGCGCGCTTGGTGCGGGGGTAGTGCAGGGGAATGCGCTGGACCGCTCAGCAGTTTTTGCCATTATGGAGCAGGTGCGCCCCGACTGTGTGGTGGACCAGCTAACATCGCTCCCGGCCAGTCCGTTTGACCTGCCCCAAAGGCTGCCTGCTGACCGGGTTTTACGCCTGCAAGGGGGCGGCAACCTGTTTGATGCGGCACAGGCCTGTGGCGTAAAGCGATATATCCAGCAGTCCTGCGGCTTTTATCTTGATGGAGCCGGTGCGCTGGCGGACGATACGGCTGCACTCAAAACCACAGCCCCCGGCCATGTGGGGGAGAGTGCACGCATGTATGCTGCGTTGGAAAACCGTGTTATCAACACAACAGATATGCAGGGAATAGCCCTGAGATACGGCTTTTTTTATGGCCCCCATACATGGTACGACCCCGAAGGGGCCTTTACCACCCATATGCGCCGGGGCGAGGTGGCCATAATTGGGGCGGGGCGGAGCGTGTTCTCCTTTATTCATGTAGAGGATGCCGCAGCAGCAACCGTATCTGCCCTGACTGCGTCAAAGGGTATTTACAATGTGGTGGATGACCAGCCAGTACGGGTGCAGGCATGGCTACCAGCCTATGCCCGGTGGGTTGGTGCTCCCCCGCCGGGGCATATGGATGAGCAAACCGCCATGCAGCAACTGGGGCCGGAAAGTGTATATTATCAGAACCAGCTTGATGGCGCGAGCAACCACAAGGCGCGGCGTGTTCTGGGCCTTAACCCGCGCCCGCAGCCATGGGGCGTAGTGTAGGTACTGGTAAAAATATGGCCTTGTACATCAGTTTTCGGTGCCGCTTGCGGTATTTATGGCCTGCGCGGCAACGTAGCCTGCGCTCACACTGAGCATGCACAGCCCGACAGACAGACCGATATTGAGAAGTGCCCGCCCGGGTGCTCCGTTTTTAAGCAGGTCAAGCGTTTGCAGGCTGAAGGAGGAAAACGTGGTGTACCCCCCGCATAGCCCGACCATAAACACCAGCCTTCCGGTTTCGGACACGGGCAGGCGGCCGCCTGCTGCGGTCAGGGTGCCAAAAAAGGCAATGGCAAACGAGCCGGATACATTAATGGCAATTGTCCCCCATGGCAGAAGCTGGCTCCACCGTAAGGTTGCCAGCCCCACCCAGTAGCGCAGCAATGTGCCAGCAGCCCCGGCCAGACCGATAAGAAGAGAGGGTAAAATGTTGGTCAACATGGAAAACTCTGTGCCTGTGGTTCTGTGTTTATCAATGGTGGGTCAGTATTGGCCATGTGGCATGGGCCAGCAGGTCCACGGTGGGGCCGCCAAATAGCCATTCAATAAAATGCGGTCGGCCGTATGCTCCCATAACCAGCAGGTCTGCCCCCGCCTGCGTGGCGCGTGCGCGGAGCTGCTCGCCCACGCTTTGTTCTGTCAGAACAAAGCGCTCCAGCGTGACCGCCACGCCAAGCGTGCGCAGTGTGGCCAGCAATGTGGGGTCTGCAACCGCGTTGGGGTGGTGTTCCCCTAACAGAATGCTCACGCGCTCAGCCGTGCGGAGCAGGGGCATGGCGGCGGCGGTGGCGCGGTGCAGGTTGGGGGTGTCCTGCCAGGCTATAACGGGGTGTTGGCCAAAACCCGGCTGTGGTGTGGGTGGGGCAATAAGCACCGTTGCCTGTGCATCGTACAGGGCAGCGGCAAAGCTCTGCCGGGTTGTTGGTGTAGTGGCCGCGCTGGCCGGGCCAAGAACAACAAAATCGGCTTTGCTGGCGGCAAGGCTCAGGGTTGTGCGCGGCGGGCCTGCCTGTTCCACCCATTGGGCATGGGGGCTGCCCTGCGCTGTACTGCGCCAGTGTTCAAAAATCTGGCGGATGGCATGGGCACGGGTGGCAACCGTTTGCGCAAAGCGGGCCTGTTGTGCGGGGTCTGGCAGCCCTTCATCCGGGCTTTGAAAATCAGGGTCCGTGGCGGGCATGGGGTGGAAGGCGCAAATATCTGCCCCTCCCAGCCGGGCAGCCAGTTGGCCTGCGGTGTGCAGGGTCAGGGCTGCGGTCTGGGCATCGTCCAGAACAGCGATCAGGCGCATTGCAAGGGGTTCCTGCCTGTGCGGTTGGTGGGGGTGGGGCAAAGCCCGGTCTGGTTGTGTATGCGGGGCATGGTTTTGGACGCACTCCTCCCTCACGCATGGTTTTGCGGGGTAGGAATCATCAGCCAGTAAGGCGGTTCGATTTTAGCGGGCCAAAATCCGGCAGAGTCCATTGCCGTGCCTGAGTATGAATAAAACACGCCTACCAAGTCAATCCTGCCTGTGTTGGCGTGGCGTGCGCGGGGGAGTCTCTGGCGGATTTGCGGGGGTTGGGGCAGGATTTTAAAAACATATCCCGATATATCTTTACTTACGATATATCGGAATGTATATCGGAGTCATGAAACACAAAAACAGACACGCAGGCGGTCGCCACCGCCACCAGTTTTTTGCCCCCGAAGGTCGGTCCGATCTGGCAGGGCATGGCCGCCACCATCACGGGCGGGGCGGCGGTGGACGGCGGGGTGGCCGCCACAGGCTGTTCGATTACGGGGAGATGCGTCTGCTCGTGCTGAGCCTGATCGGGGAAAACCCGACCTATGGGTACGAACTGATCAAAACCATAGAAGACAAGTTTGCAGGCAGCTACACGCCCAGCCCCGGTGTGATTTACCCCACACTCACATGGCTGGAAGAAGCCGGGCACATCCGCCCCGCAGAGCAGAGTGGGCGCAAGACGTACCACATCACGCCCGAAGGGGAGGCGTATCTGGCGGCCAATAGTGCGGACCTGCACGCCATTCTTACCCGTGCTGCCAGCACCGATGCGCCAGAACATGGCGGGCGGCGGAATGCACCGGTACCCGTGCTGCGCGCCATGGAAAACCTGAAAACCGCTCTTCGCCTGAAGCTGCGCAACGGCGGGCTAAGTGCGCAGGAAGCGGAACAGATTGCCGCCCTGCTGGACGAGGCCGCCCGCGCAATCAGCCAGACATAAGCGCCATTGGAGCATCCTCCACGCTCATTCAGGGACCAGACAGAGATGCATAACACAGCTAAAGAACAGGCATGGCCACCTGCACCAGCAAGTGAGTCCGTGCGCCACCCGCTGCGCAGGCGTAGCCTGAGCGTGGTGGCTGTGGAGCGCCTGACCCCCCATATGATCCGTATAACCCTGAGTGGGCCGGATATGGCGGATTTTGTCAGTAATTCCCCCGATGACCATATTAAAATCTTCCTGCCCGGAGCCGATGGTGTGGAAGTGCGCAGGGATTACACACCACGCCGCTATAACCAGCGGAGTGCAACGCTGGTGCTGGACTTTGTGGACCATCACGCAGGCCCGGCCGCGGCATGGGCGCGCACGGCCAGCGTGGGTGCACAGCTGGATATTGGTGGGCCAAAAGGTTCGCGCGTTATTGCAGGCCCGGTCGCGCAATGGCTCCTTGTGGGGGATGAAACAGCTTTGCCAGCCATTGGCCGCAGGGTGGAGGAACTGCCCGCCCATGCAGCCGTAACAACCGTTGTTGCCGTGCCCGGGCCGCAAGATGAGCAGAGTTTTGCAACCTCTGCCAGCCATGGCGCGTACTGGGTACACCGGCCCATGGCGCAGGCGGATCAGGCACAGGCCCTTGTAGCGGCACTGGACAAGGTCTGTATTGAACCGGGCACCTTTGTCTGGGTTGGGGCAGAAGCGCATGTTGCCCGGGCCGTGCGGCAGTACCTGCTGGAAGAGCGTTGCGTACCCGCCCAGTGGATAAAGGCAGCGGGATACTGGATTATGGGGCAGGGAGATGCCTCGGTCCGGGATGTCGCGGAGTTTTAAGGATCAGGCCACCCCGCCACCTGTATGGAAAGGAACAGACAGACCATGCCCCACTACATTGCCATGAACCGTTTTGTGGTCCCGCCTGAAAACGAGGAGGCCTTCCGCCAGCGCTGGCTGGAGCGCGAGGTGCTGTTGCAGAGTGTGCCCGGTTTTATCAGCTTCCAGTTTCTGCAAGGCCCGGAAAAGGAAGGCGGCAGGCTTTATGCCTCCCATACCGTATGGGCGTCATACGATGCGTTTGTGGGCTGGACCCAGTCCGAGCAGTTCCGTCAGGCCCATGCGGGGGCAGGGCAGGGGCGTGCCCTGACCGCAGGCCCGCCAGTGTTTGAAGGCTTTACGGTGTTACAGAACGTACCGGCCTGAGCGGGAACCAACCCCTGTTCCTGCGTGTGCGGGGGTTAGTTTGAATGCAGGTTGTCGGGGAGCTTGTTCCCCATTTTTTCCCACGCGTAATCGGCATTCCAGACTTCCAGCAGGTCATCCAGATGGGTGGCGCACAAAAGGGCCAGCTTGGGTTCAAACGCGCGCCCGGCTTCTTGTTGCAGAATTTTTCTGACCGCTTCGGGTGTCCAGGAATGCTTGTAATTGCGCTTGGACAGGCAGGCATCAATGGTATCCGCCACGGATATAACCTGCACCCATAGCGGAATATGTGCCCCTTTAAGCCCAAGCGGGTAGCCTGTGCCATCCCACCGTTCATGGTGGAGCAGGGCGGCATCCATGACTTCACGCGGGAATTCGTGCTCGTACCATTGCAGCACGCCAAGCCCCAGCAGAGGGTGCTTGCGAATAACGCCTTTTTCTTCCGGGGTCAGTGGGCGCGGTGCGTGCAGGATGTCCCGCCCGGTCAGTACCTTGCCTGTGTCGTGCAGTTCCCCGGCAAGCTGGATAATATCCTGGTCCAGCCCCAGTCCCGCCAGTTCGTTGATCCGCGTAGCCAGCAACCCAACGCGACGACCATGCCCGTTCTGGATATTGCTCACACCCTTAATAAACTCCTTGTGGGGGAGTGATGGAGGGGGAAGCGTTCCGGCATCCCACATAGGGGCAATGGTACAGTCAGGCATACATAGTTTACTCGTGGAGATTGAATGCGATTTATTCAGTTTTCGTTGGGTGATTTTATAAGCAATAAAATACGCAGTAAACTCAGAAAAAAAATTATTACCAAGAAAACATGGCGCTTCTGCACTGCAATTGTTGCAATGCCAGAAGGGAAACACAGCCCAGCGTACAGGAAAAACGCGGGAAAAGGCATATAAAATTGTTTTTATTCAATGCACTGTGCATAAATTCGCCATGCGCGGGATGCAGCCTCCCGCCTCCGTTCCTTTTGTGTGTAACAAGGAACGCGAGCAGCAATGCTGATATATTCGTAATATAATCAGGCGTTTTTAAGAGGCGTGGTGCGTTGTTACAATGCGGTTGCGGCCATTGTTCTTGGCTTTGTAAAGCGCCTCATCCGCCTGATGGATCAGCAGGCGGGCATTGGTTTCGCCCTCGAACGTGGTGACCCCGCCAGAGAGAGTGACATGCACCTGATCATTGGAGGAGAGCGTAAGCGCCTGTTCAGCCAACGCATGACGGATACGCTCCGCACAGGCCAGACCATCCGCCAGCGGGGCCTCGGTCAGGACAATCAGGAACTCCTCGCCCCCGTAGCGGAAGATAAAGTCGTTGGCGCGGACGTTGGCAGCAATAATCTCGGCCACAAAGCACAGCACTTCATCGCCCACCAGATGGCCAAAGCGGTCATTGATTTTTTTGAAGTGGTCGATGTCCAGAATAACCAGACTGAATGGTTTTTCGTGCGTCAGGGCAAAGGTAATTTCGTTCTGGATCACCACATCAAGGAACCGGCGGTTGAACACCTTGGTCAGCGGGTCCCGCCCGTTTTCCACTTCCTCCAGATGCCGGAACACGCGCCCGATCAGGAACGTGAGTTTGGTAATGGCCTTGTGGAGTTCGGTGGGGAAGTCCGACGGAATAACACCGGATTGGCGGATGGCCGTAATCTTGGCATCCAGCTCACGCACCTTGCGCTGGATTTCATTGGCCTCGTGCGTACCCTTGAACAGGCTCATGCCTTTATGGGTCAGCCACAGGCCGAATTCGGATTCCGCAATGGTGGGCAGGTCTTCGGGGTGGCCTTTGCACAGGCAGTAGAATGCCTGCGTGCTCCAGCCCGAAAAGGTGCTGATCTGTGTTTCTTTTTCGTAGGAAATATTGTGCCCGAGCGAGACAAGGCGGAAGGCCTCGTCACTTTCCACCTTCTTGCGGAAGCTGACGTCATAGGCCTTGATCATGAACTTGAAGGCAAAGTCCATCATGTTGTTCAGGTAGATAATGGCGGCAATAACGTCGTCTTTATCTGATGTGGCGGCTTTTATGCCCTCAATCAGTGCCTGTTTGATAATGTAGATCCCGTACACCACAATATCGGTCGGAATTTCAAGCTGGGCATGAACTGCCCCCACACGGCACTGGAGTTCGCTCAGGTCCTCAACATGGTCGGCATCGGTAAAGAACAGGCTCTGGATCCAGGCCAGAAGCTGGGGCCGCATTTTGACCTCAACCGTTTCCTTTTCCAGAAAAATGGCGGCGCGTTTGTGCTGGAACAGTGCGGAGTAAAAAAGGTTTACGCAGGTCGGCCCGGATTGTGTGACCACAGCGCGCAACAGCTCGCGAACATGCGCCGGTGTCTCGTTCATTGTCTCCTTCATTTGATCGAGGGGGGACAAGGTAATGAATGCGGGAGACATATGTGAACGGAACCCTTTGAAAGCACTATATAAAATATGATTCGGCACGGAGTGTTAATAACGCAGGACAAGAACCAAATCAGTTGACGAACGGCACAGTATAATACCAACCGCGTTTATAATACAAAGCACAGCCTGTGGTATTTATGCATATCACAACCAATGTGCCTGTGTGGCTGTTGTGGTTTGGTGTTTATAACATGGCTCTATGCTTTTTGTGCTGTGTGGTCGGGGGCATGCGGCATGCCGTGCAAGGGGGCGGACTTTATACCCTAACGGCATGGATGCAAGGGGTGCGTGCGTGGCGGGAGCAGGTGAGTGACTGCTTATTTTTATTGATAATCATTCGCATAATCACCTATAAGCGGCCCATATAGCCAACCCAAGGAGCACAGGCGCATGCTGGTCCATATTCCCAAAGTTCTGACGGAGGAGGAGGTCGCGCGTTTCCGCCAGATTCTGGAGCAGCAGAACTGGGTGGATGGCAAGGTAACCGCGGGGGACCAGTCCGCCAAAGCCAAATACAACCTCCAGATTGCGCAGGACAGTGAGGCCAGTAAATATCTGGGGGACCTGATTTTGCAGGCACTGGGCCGCAACCCGCTGTTCCACAGTGCGGCCCTGCCACTGCGTGTTTATCCTCCCCTGTTCAATCGTTACGATCAGGGCATGCAGTTTGACATGCATGTGGATAACGCCGTCCGGCCCGTGCCCGGCACGGGGTTCCGCCTGCGCACGGATGTTTCCTCTACCCTGTTTTTAAGTGGACCGGATGAGTATGACGGAGGGGAACTGGTTATTCAGGACACGTACGGCCAGCAGAGTGTCAAGCTGCCAGCGGGGGATATGGTGGTGTACCCGTCCACCAGCCTGCATGCGGTCAGCCCCATTACGCGGGGGAGCCGCTGGGCATCATTCTTCTGGACCCAGTCCATGGTGCGGGACGACACACAACGTGCGTTACTGTACCAGTTTGACTGCTCGATTATGGAAACACGCAAGGCCCTGCCCGATAACCACCCCGCCGTACTGGGGCTGACCGCAACCTACCACAACCTCATGCGCCAGTGGGCGGAGCTGTAACGCATCAGGCACCGCCACAGATGGCGCACCATGAGCCGGGCAGCCTTTTGGCCCATGGGGCGTTAACAGGGGGTATGGAGCGGCCCAATGGCTGGATGCCGCCATGAGGGAGGTTTTATGGCAAGACGTACAGCTCAGGCAGTATTGCTTATGGGGGTCGCTTGTGCAGGCATGGCCCTGCCATATGCGCGCGCGCTGGCTCAGCCCCAGCATGTGGTGCTGGGGCCGGCCAATACACAGGCCCACCTGTACGCCAAAACAGCCGTGACCAGTATTGAAGGGAGCTTTGAACAGCTCAAAGGCAACCTGACCTACAACCCCGAGGACCAGAGCTGCCATGTGGAACTGAGCATGGCTGTGCAGTCTCTCAAGGTCGGGTCGTCCGTGCTGCGGGGGATCATGCTTTCTGGCATCATGCTGGATGGGGACGACCACCCGAGCATGACGTTTGTCGGGGATTGCAAACCCACAATCCGCCAGGGCAAACCGCACACCCAGCTTGTGGGCCAGCTGAGCATGCGGGGGCAGACCCACCCGCTCACCTTTGATGTGGCCATGCATTTTACAGGCAATACCCTCACCCAGATCCAGAGTGATGCCACGTTTGACCAACGCCAGTGGGGGGTTAGTACGCTCCTGCATACAGTGGACCCCATGGTGCGCACGCAAACGCTTATAAACCTTGGCCCAAGCCCGGCCTGCCCGCCTGCCACACCCCGCTGAGTGCGGGCCTGAGCAGCCTACAGGTCTGCCTGTTCGTCCATGCCTGTGCGGTGGTGGGGAGGGATTTGCGGGCGGATGCGGAGGTAGGCATCCTCCTCCGTTTCGTCCGGTTCTATGCCCAGCCAGTGGGGTTTGCGCTTAATAACCCAGTCCAGCATATGGGCGCAAACCTTGCGGCACAGGGCAAAGTCCTCTGCCAGCAGGGTAATGCCCAAGGGGAGCATCCACAACCCCAGCACGGGCAGGAAGGAAAACAGCCCCCCTACAACCAGCAATGAGCCAGCAGGCAGGCGCAGCCACTTCTGCCTCGGTTCGCGTAGCCAGAACAGCCAGCCCCGTGTTTTGTCCGGTAGCCGGACAAGCAGCAGCGCCATGCGGCGCTGGCGCAGGAGTTCGGTGGGGTGGGCCGCCCCGGTTGGGGTCCGTGCATCGGTCATGGTACATGATATGGGGTGTGAGCAGGGTGTTTGCAAAGGCATCCCGCCCCCCATATGCGCGGTGGTGTGGTGCCTACCGGGCAGGCTGCAAGGTCTGGAGGGACGAGCCTGCAGCAATGACCTGCATGGCCAGTGCCGGAGTGGGTGGGGCCAGAGTGCGTAGGGCTTCCAGCCCCTGATGGAACAGCCGGACAACAATGTAGGGGCCATGTGCCGTGCGCCACAGCTCAAAGGCCAGTGTTGTGTTGGGGGCTGTGGGGTCTGGCTGGTCGGCAAAGGACCAGTCCAGTCCGTACAGTGTGGCCAGTGCATCCAGATTGGTGTCGTGCCCGGCCAGCACGAACAGTTTTGTCTGCCCGGTTACTGCGGGCACACCCTCCACTGGTTTGCCGTCCAGCGCACTTTGCACGGCCGCGGCCATGGGGGCACCTTTGTGGGCGGCCAGTGTGGGCAGGCGGCGGACAAGCCAGCTTTCCTCCGTATGGAGGGGGAACACCTGCCCGATCAGGGTTGCGGGGTCATGCCCCCCAAACGGTTCGGCCTGTGCGGGCATGCCCTGTGTGTATTCCAGCAGCAGGTTTTCGGCCGCTGTGCCACCGGTGGCAATGCCGCCTTCCAGGTGGGGTTTGCCCTTTTTCCAAGCTAGCGTGGCTTTGTTGGCGCTCAGGCAGTGGGGGGTATCGGTTGTGCAGGCGGTGGGGGCCAGAACGGCCTGCAACGTGCTCATGCTGGCTTCCACCGTGGGGGGCAGGGTGCGCGCGCGCTGGTCAAACTCCCGCGTGATGGCGCTTTGTTCCTGCGTGCTGAGTGGTGCTGGTGAGCCTGCAAAAATGGGGTCTTCCTGCCCATCGGGCAGGTTGCTGGCGCGCAAGCCGCAGGCCGGTGCAAGCTGGTCGGCCCAGATGCTCCCGCTCTCGCGCGTGCGGTGGTCCTTGGCATCGGCCCATATGGCAATGCTGGCAGGTGCGGGGCAGTTGCCCTGCTGGAGCAGGCCCGCCAGCGTGTAGTGCTGGCGCACCAGTTCCACCATCTGGGCCAGTGCCTGCTTGCCGTGCGCGGTTAACTCACCGGGGGCTACGGGCCATTGTGCCCATGCGTGGCCGGTCTGGGCCTGCAGGGTCTGGGGTGGTTTGGTGGGGCTGCGTATGCCGTGGCGGGCAAGCAGCACCACCCGTTCCAGCACGGCTCCGTGCTGTGTGGAGGGAAGGGGGGCTGAGGGCGCTGCAAAGGCGGGCGTTGCCACAAACAGTGCGCAGAACAGGGCAAGGTGTCTCATGGTACGGTCATCGCAAGGTTAAAGAATACACTGCGCCCGGGGTTGCGCCAGTAAAGAGGGGCATCACCATAGCTCTGGTTCCCCGCAAAGTTGGTGATGGCGCGGTTGTTGAACAGAGTGCCAATTTTAAGGTTGGGCGTAATTTCGCGGAACACGCTGCCAGCATTGCGGATGCGCCAGCCCGGCGCAAGGTCGGCTGTTATGTTGCTGCCAATTTTGTGCTGGTTGGCAAACTGTGTATTGCCTGCGGCGTTGGTCATGCTGTCCAAGCCCCAGTATTTGCCAATAATGGAAAAATAGGTCCCTTTTTCGCTCTCATAGAGCAGGCCAAAAGAAGTCAGTATATTGGGGCTGGAACGTGATGATGTCGTCCATGCTAACTAGCGGAATAATGTTATTGTTGATGACGTTGCTTTGAATGCGCGATGTGGGTTCCGTAATATTCGCCGGCACAACCGCGGGGGGCAGGCGTATGGCATGGCCCAGAAGGGTCATGTGTTCGTCTGTATTCTTTTCTTTTGTTGCGCTGGCATGCCATATGGCTCTGGCACGCAGGAAGGTACTTTTGTGGCGTATATCCTGCTCAAGCCATTACTGGAATGCCTGCTGCTCGCTTGCGCAAAGGGGGGCTTTGTCCAGTCTGGCTGTACCATTGCGCCGCAGTCTCGTCAGGGCTGGTGCTTGCGAGAGTGGACAAGACGCGGGCGCTGCTCCACCTCAACGGTCATTTCCCTCTCTGATTGCGCATATTCTCTGGAAAGAAAAACAAGTGCGCGGGCAAGCTGTTTTTCTACAATATTTTCAGAAACATTCAATTGCGCGGCACATTCCTTTTGTGTCAGGCCACGTGCGCGGCGCAGAACAAAAATATCCCGGCACCGGGCGGGAAGTTTTGCAATGGCTTTTTCAAGGAAGCGCATTTCCTGCCGGGCAGATGCCACCTGCTCGGCGGAGGGGGCCGTATCTGCCAGCGTGTCTGCCTGTATAAGAGCAAGGCTGGTAACTGGCACAACCCGTGCGCGCCTGTAATGCTGCATAACAAGGTTACGGCAGACCGAAACAAAATAGGCGCGCGGGTTGGTAATGGATGACCACTGTGCCTGCGCCATAACAACGTAGGCTTCATGAATAATGTCGTCAGCTTCAATATTGGCGTAGCGGCGTAACCCGGCGCGGATATGGCCTTCATGCGGGAGAATATGGGTGGCCAGCCAGATGCTGCACTCGTCTGTCGTGTGTAACAATCGAACCCTCTGCCCCGCCGGTGTGGTTGATTGGCAGGCATGTAGCAAGCGCATACCCTGTGCAGTGTGACACTTGCATGACAAGGGGCGCCCGATGGGGGGGGTGTGCCTGCACGGTGGATGCGCGGCATTCACACCAACTGTACACATTATCCACAGGCTTATGCACCGGAGCATCCGCAGAATCTGTGGGCGAATCTAACGCAAAGGGCTTTTTTTGCGCGTCAATAGGGCGCAGGGGGGCTGGGGAGAGCAGGGCCGCAGCCATGCCTGTCTGGGGTGCTGTGCCTGTTTTTACAACATGGCAGTATTGCGTAATGGTTGGTCAGTTCAGGACTTGCACGGCCAGTAAAGCAAAGTTTTCAAAAATAATAAATTTTTTAATGCTCTTTCTTTTGCATTCAACACCTTGAGAAACGTATTTTGCTAACCAGATATTGAGTTTGAATCCTTAATACTTTGGTGTTCAACATTTTCGGTCAGGATTGTTTTTATGCGTTTTAAGGCATCTCTTGCGGCAGTGGCCGCTCTTATGGTCAGTGCTTCGGCAGCGCATGCCGGGGCCATTCACACAGATTGGGAAAAGTTCAAGGCCGGGCGTGCCCTGCACCACCTGTCTGTGGATGGGCAGAAAGCCTTGCAGGATGTGCTGGTCGCGCGTGACCTGCTGGCGCAGGGCAAAACGGATGCCGCCATCCCCCCGATTTACGATGCGCAAAAGCGCTTTGTTGCGGCACAAAAGGATAACCGGCGGTTTTATGCGGCGGAAGACCAGTTGCAGCCTGCCCCCCAGCACCCTGTTTCTGCCACCCATAAGCCCACAACCGGCGCTGTGACGTGGATTCCCGTTGGTGGTGAGTTCATTCTGACCGAAACTCTGGCCCCCGATAAAAAAGCCGCCGCCCAGCAAGCCAACAAAGCCCTCAAGGCCGGGCAGAACGCACAGGCCCAGCAGAACCTGCAGGTAGTGGGCGAAGATGCCGACTTTATTATCGCGCTTGCCCCGCTGGAACAGACCAAAAGCACCCTGTACCGCGCCCGGGTGCTGACCGAGGGCCGACAGGCCGCACAGGCAAAGGAGGCACTGGACCAGTTGCTGGATAGCATTGTGTTTGTCTCGGACGATTTTGTGGACCAGTCCGCAAATTCCCAGTCCCCGGCACAAGCCCCAGCGCAGGCTCCGGCCAAGGCGGCAACTCAGGGGAGTGCTGCTGTAACGCCAGCCCCGGCTACGGCCCCCGCGCCGGCGGCTGCTCCCAGTGTTGCGGCCCCGGCTGCCGCAACCCCGGATGCCTCCAAGGCCGATTCCGCTACGGGAAGTGCCCACTAAAAGCACTGATAAACCAAAGGCTTGTAAGAATAACGCAAGGGGTGGCGAAAAAAATTTCGGCACCCCTTGTTTTTTCGCTTGCTCTTTAATGAGAATCGTTCTTATTATCATCTTGTCGCGGTGATGAAGGCGTTTCTGCTGGTGGGGCAAGGGGCATCACCGCGACAATCTGTGGTTGTCGTGACTACCGTAAAAAACTATCCCCCCTAAACTTCCGGGCTGTTTTGCATCCCCGGTCAGTCCGGAAGGTTCTTTCTTCTCCTCCTACCCCTTGCCCTACCAGCACCAAACCCGCTCCCTGAGCGGGTTTTTTAGTGTTCGGGCACAGCCCTGTAGGGCACAACCCCGCGCGCATTGCTGCCTGTATCCAGCACCCTGCCAGAAACAGGGAGCGAGCGGTGGCTGCATAGTTCCCGCCCACAGGCCCGGCATCCGGGGCCAATAGGTACAACCAATGTGTGGTCCGCCAGATCAAGCCCGGCGGCGTAAACGGTTTTTGCCGCATCTGCTATGGCGCAGCCCAGCACAATGGCAATCTGGCGGGGGCGGTCGGCGTAGCTCAGTCCTTCCCGCCCAACAGTGCGTGCA
Organism: Acetobacter sp. ESL1128; assembly: GCF_058505085.1. NCBI lineage: Bacteria > Pseudomonadati > Pseudomonadota > Alphaproteobacteria > Acetobacterales > Acetobacteraceae > Acetobacter > Acetobacter sp. ESL1128. The sequence goes on from NZ_CP196369.1 coordinate 445,621, forward strand.
ACATTCAGATAAATGGAATCATCAGTTGTCTGCGAAAGCTGGACCTGAATCTGCCCCGGTGTTGCAAAGGCACGGAACACGTTCCACAACGGGCAGGGCCCGCCAAAACGGGCCTGAGAAAAACGGTTGGCCGAAAAACTTTTAAGAATATTGCCAGCAATATCCAGTTTGAGAAAATAGAACGGAATCCCTTCCGCACCAAAGCGCTGCATGGTGCTCAGGCGGTGGCAGACCTGCTCAAAACTGACGCCAAAGTGGCGGCGCAGGTCGTCCACATCATACCGCATGCTCTGGGCCTTATGCAGGAAGCGCGTATAGGGCAGGATGAGTGCTCCGGCAAAATAATTGCCCAGATACACCCGTGCGAGTTCCTGCGCATTGCGCTCCTTTGGGCCTTCGCGGCGCAAAATGTCTGTCATCAGGCGGGTGTGTTCCAGCTGGCCTATAATCTGGGCCAGAAAAAACAGTGTGCTTTCTGGCGGCTGGTTGTGGGGGAGCTGCACCTGGCGTTTATGCCGGTCAATCCGCCAGACCAGCCCGCGTTCCTGCATATCCGTATTATGGGTTATACCCAGCCCGTGCTGGTTACGCAGGTGTTGGGCAAGGGCTACGTCCAGCGATGCATCCGTGCTGATAAGACGTTCGTAAAATGCCTCGGCTGCACAATCAAGTTCATGAAAATAGTTGTTGTGGTCCTGCACCCAGTTACCAACGGCCTCGTAAGGTTCAAGCGGGGGTGTGCTGGCCAAGGGGGCGTGTGCGTGCCGCTCCTGCTCAAACGTGTATGCACGGTAGAGAGTTAAAAATGCCTCGCACAGTTCGGGGGTCTGGCGGGCGGCTTCCGCCATTTTGGTAAGTGGTAGTGGTGAGTTTTTAAAAATCGGGTCGGCCATGGTCTCGCGCAGTGCCTGCACGGCATGGGCTTCGCGCGTGTCGGCAAACCATGCGGGGCTCAGGGCAAAGCGTTCGCACAGGTTTTGCAAAAGGTGGTCGGGCAGGGGGCGGTGGTTGCGCTCAAGCTGGTTAAGGTAGCTGAGCGATACGCCAACACACTCCGCCAGCACGGCCTGTGTCATGCCCTCGCGCTGGCGGAGCTGGCGCAGCCGGTTGCCAGCAAACAGCTTGGTTTTGGTTCTGGGCATGCTCACCAACCTTCACAGACTTTGCAACGAGCGCGAATTCCTTCGCTTCTTTTTACTCTTATTCCTCTGCTGCTTTACGCAACAGTCTGCAACTGTTTCCCCAGATCACAAGATGGCAAGGGCCGGAACAATGCAAAATCATGAAGTGCGCGTACACCCAGAGAGTGAACGCCTGAACCGCGCAGACCAGCTGGCCTGGAAAATTGCACAGGTCGCGGCCGACCCGGTTGCGGTGGAACCTGCTGTGGCAGATATGATCATCAACCGCATGATTGACAATGCCGCCGTAGCCATGGCCTCGGTCAACCGCCATTCGGTCATGAGTGCCCGGACAGAAGCACTCGCCCACCGCAGGCCCGGCGGGGCCACGGTGTTTGGCATGGGGCCGGATATACGGGTCCATGCGGAGTGGGCGACATGGGCCAATGGCACCGCTGTGCGCGAACTGGACTACCACGACACCTTTCTGGCGGCTGAATACTCCCATCCGGGGGATAATATTCCCGGTATTCTGGCCGTGGCGCAGCAGTGTAACCGCAGTGGTGCGGACTTGATCCGCGGCATTGCCACTGGGTATGAAATTCAGATTGATCTGGCCCGCGCCATATGCCTGCACAAGCACAAGATTGACCATGTGGCTCATCTTGGCCCATCAGTCGCGGCGGGTATTGGCACGTTGCTGCGCCTGCCGCCTTCAGTCATTTATCAGGCTATCGGGCAGGCGCTGCATGTCACCACCGCCACGCGCCAGAGCCGCAAGGGCGAGATTTCGTCCTGGAAGGCATACGCCCCGGCCCATGCAGGCAAAATGGCTGTGGAATCAGTCGATCGCGCCATGCTGGGCGAAACATCCCCCACCCCGATCTATGAAGGGGAGGATGGGGTTATTGCATGGATGCTTGATGGTAAAGATGCGCATTACACCGTGCCCCTGCCGGGTATGGGCGAACCCAAGCGGGCCATCCTGTCTTCTTTTACCAAGGAACATTCAGCCGAATACCAAAGTCAGGCGCTGATCGACCTTGCCTTCCGCATGGGCAAAAAAATCAGCAACTGGGAGGATGTGGAAGATGTGCTGATCGAAACCAGCCACCACACCCACTACGTGATCGGCACCGGCTCCAACGACCCGCAGAAGTTTGACCCACAGGCCACGCGGGAAACACTGGACCATTCCATCATGTATATTGTGGCTGTGGCATTGCAGGATGGATGCTGGCACCACGTGCGCTCCTACGAACCCGAACGGGCGCGCAGGCCCGATACGGTGCGGCTGTGGAAAAAAATCCACACGATTGAAAAACCCGAATGGACACAACGCTACCATGAGAGCGACCCCGACAAAAAAGCCTTTGGCGGGCGTATTGTCATCCGCCTGAAAAACGGCACCGTGCTGGCAGACGAGCTGGCCGTGGCCAATGCCCATACGCTGGGGGCAACGCCGTGGCAGCGTGCGGATTACATTCAAAAGTTCCGCACCCTGTCAGAAGGTATTGTGGCTCCGGCGGAAGTTGAGCGTTTTCTGGCCGCCGTGCAGCGCCTGCCAGAACTCGGGGCGGGGGAACTCCACCAGCTTGAACTGCATATTCCGCTACAGGACATGCAGATCAACAAGGTGGAAGGCATTTTCAACTTCGGCCAGTCTGCTCTGGGTGCCAAAAATACCAGGCAGACCGCGGCCCTCACGTCCTGACAGACACATAAAGACCAAGGCAGGGGAGCAACAGCAATGCACACCGAACTGCACCGCACAAAACCCAAAAAATCCGTGGCCCTGTCCGGCACCGTGGCGGGCAACACGGCCCTGAGCACCGTCGGCCATAGCGGGAATGACCTGCATTACCGTGGGTATGACATAAAAGACCTTGCCCGTGCCTGCACATTTGAGGAGGTCGCCTACCTGTTGATTTACGGCTTTTTGCCCAACACGGCAGAGCTGGAAGGGTATAAACGCCACCTGAGGAGCCTGCGCGATATTCCCGATATTGTAAGGGCGGCTCTGGAACGCCTGCCGGCTTCCACCCATCCTATGGATGTCCTGCGTACGGCGGTGTCCGTTCTGGGGTGCGCCCTGCCCGAGCGGAGCGACTGCCCCGCCGCAGGTGCGCGGGAAATTGCGGACAGGCTGGTAGCCTCCACCGCATCCATGCTGCTGTATTGGTACCATTATTCCAACCACGGGCGGCGGATAGACACCCATACGGATGATACCAGTGCAGGCGGGCATTTTTTGCACCTTCTGCATGGGACCACTCCCCCCGATAGCTGGGTGCAGGCCATGCACACATCGCTCATCCTGTATGCCGAGCATGAGTTTAACGCCTCTACCTTTGCCGCGCGTGTTGTGTCGGGCACCGGGTCGGACATGTATTCCGCCGTAACGGCCGCCATTGGTGCGCTGCGTGGCCCCAAACATGGGGGCGCGAACGAGGTGGCGCTGGACATCCAGCAACGCTACCACACGGCGGACGAAGCCGAAGCGGACATCCGCCGCAGGCTGGAGGCCAGGGAGGTGATTATCGGCTTTGGCCACCCGGTGTACACTCTGGCCGACCCGCGGAACGAAATTATCAAGGAAACGGCAAGGGACCTCTCCCGCCGCAACGGCACCATGCGGCTCTATACCGTAGCCGAGCGCATAGAGCGGGTTATGGCTGAACAGAAAAAGATGTTCCCTAACCTCGACTGGTTCAGTGCTGTTTCCTACAACGCCATGAACATTCCCACGGCCATGTTCACGCCTGTTTTTGTCATGGCCCGTGTGACCGGCTGGTGCGCGCATATTATGGAGCAGCGCATGGATGGAAAAATCATCCGTCCCTCCGCCAATTATACCGGGCCAGATGCCCGCCCGCTCATCCCTTTGCGTGAACGCGATGGACTGGAGTTCGCCGCATGACCTATCTGGTAGGCAAGGACCTGCCCGCAACGCCTGCGGGACAGCGTTTTAAGGACATGATGCACCGCAAGGGCATTATGCAAATTCCCGGTGCACATAATGGGCAGGCGGCCCTGCAGGCAAAGGACTGTGGGTTTGGCGCGCTCTATCTTTCGGGCGCGGCCATGACCGCCAGCATGGGGCTGCCGGACCTTGGTATTATTACCATAGACGAGGTGTGTTTTTTCATCCGTCAGGTTGTGCGTGCCACGGGCCTACCCGTGCTGGTGGATGGGGATACCGGGTATGGTGAAACCCTGAACGTGATGAACATGGTCCGCGCGTTTGAGGAAGCCGGGGCCGCCGCCGTGCATATTGAAGATCAGGTTCTGCCCAAAAAATGCGGACACCTGAATGACAAAAAACTCGTCTCCCCTCAGGAGATGGCGCAAAAAGTGGCCGCCGCCGCCCGTGCCCGGCGTGACATGGTGGTGATTGCGCGCACGGATGCCGCTGGCTCGGAAGGGCTGGATGGCGCGGTAGCCCGTGCACGGCTGTATTATGAGGCCGGGGCAGACGCCATCTTCCCCGAGGCTTTGATATCGGAAGATATGTTCAGGGAGTTTGCGCGCCGCCTGCCTGATGTGCCCCTGCTGGCCAATATGACCGAATTTGGCCGGTCCCCCTATTTTACTGCCTCCGAGTTCGAGGCCATGGGGTACAGCATGGTCATATGGCCGGTCAGTTCCCTGCGGGCGGCCAACCGGGCACAGGCGGACCTGTATGCCACCATTGCCCGCACGGGGGGCACACAGGCCATGCTTGAGCGGATGCAAACCCGCGAGGAGCTGTACAAAACGCTTCGGTATTATGATTATGAAACACTCGATGCAGGCATTGTGGCCACGGTTCTCCCGCACATTGGACAGCCCGACCGCAACGCAGCCTGAAAACCGCAGACTTCTGTCCCACACAAACAACAAGAACAGGGGATACAAGACCATGACGGACCAAACACTCATCCCGGCGCGTGCCTACCCCCATTACCCGGCCATTATGTCTCCGGAGCAGTTGCAGGCCATGCGTGAACATGCCCGGCGCGACCCGGACGGGTTCTGGCTGCAACAGGCGCGGCGCATCCACTGGTGCTCGCGGCCCACACAGGGCTTTGCCGGCAGTTTTGAAAAAGACGTGTCCATAAGCTGGTTTGCAGATGGCACGCTGAATGCGTCGGTCTGCTGCATAGACCGCCACCTGACCGAGCGGGGTGATCAGGTTGCCCTGATCAGCCAGCGCGAGGCCGCAGGCCGCTCGGAAAGCCTGACCTACAAGGACCTGCACGAACGGGTCTGCCGTCTGGCCAATGCCCTGACCCATCTGGGGGTGGAAAAAGGGCACCGCGTGGCCATCTGCCTGCCTATGGTGGCAGAGGCGGTTGTGTCCATGCTGGCCTGCGCGCGCATTGGTGCGGTGCATGTGGTGCTGTTTGGCGGGTTCTCGGCCGAAGGTATTGCCGAGCGTCTGGTGGATAGCGGGGCTGTGGCTGTTATTGCCGCCAATATGGCATGGCGTGGCAACAAGCCCGTGGCGTACAAGCAGAGCATGGACGAAGCCCTGCGTAAGGCCGGGGGCAATAGTGGCGTGCACTCCATGCTGGTCGTGCGCACATCGGAAGAAGCCGTGCCCATGCTGCCAGGCCGGGACTACGATTTTCATGATTTTGTAGATAATTTCGAGGCAGATTTTGTGCCCGCCGTCATGCGGGCAGAGGACCCGCTGTTCATGCTCTATACCTCGGGTAGCACGGGCAAGCCCAAGGCGGTTGTGCATGCAACGGGTGGGTATATGGTCTGGGCGGCCTACACCATGGGCATGGTCTATACCCACCAGCCGGGCGATGTGCTGTGGTGCACGGCGGATGTGGCCTGGATTACGGGGCACACCTCGGTTGTGTATGGCCCGCTGGCCAATGGTGGCACCACCATGATCTCGGACAGTCTGCCTACTCACCCCCAGCCGGGGCGGTGGTTTGAGCTGATTGATGAATACAAGGTGAGCATGCTCTTTACCGCGCCCACAGCCGTACGTGCCATGATGGCCGAAGGCGATGCGGTGGTGAACCGGTATAACCTTGGCTCCCTGCGCCTGCTGGGTGTTGCGGGTGAACCCATAAGCCCCGATGCGTGGCTGTGGTACAACGATGTCGTGGGTAAAAAACGCTGCCCCGTGGCCGATACGTGGTGGCAGACGGAAACCGCAGGCATTGTGCTTGGCCCCATACCCGGTGTGCATTCGCTCAAGCCCGGTTCGGCCACCATGCCCCTGCCGGGGGTGGAAATGGCCATACTCGACCCGCAGGGTAAAGTGGAGCAGGGTGCTGCGGAAGGTGCTTTGTGCATTGCGCGCTCATGGCCCGGTCAGGCGCGCACCATATGGGGTGACCATGCCCGTTTCTGCCAGACGTATTTTGCCCTTGCACCGGGCCTGTATTTTACAGGCGATGGCGCAAGGCGGGATGAGGACGGGTATTACTGGATAACCGGCCGCATGGATGATGTGATCAACATTGCCGGGCACCGCCTTGGCACGGCAGAGGTGGAGGACGCTCTGGGCGCGGACCACAGGATTGTGGAATGCGCGGCCGTGGGGGTGGAGCACCCGGTCAAGGGGCAGGCGCTGGTTGTGTTTGCCATCCCCCGCAAGGATGTAACCTCCGGGCTGGATGAGGAGGGCATAAGCCGCCTTGTGGTGCAGTTGATCGGGCGGTACGCAGCACCGGAGGCGGTGTATCTGGTGCCCGATCTGCCCCGCACACGCTCTGGCAAAATCGTGCGCCGCCTGTTGCGCAAGATCGCAAGTGGGGATACCAATGAACTGGGTGATCTGTCTGCCCTGAGCGATCAGTCCATTGTGCCCATGCTGCGCGAGCGCGTGTGGGGACAAATGGCCTTTGGGCAGCCAGAAGCAGTGCAGGCCCGAGCCTGAGGCTTGGTGGCCAGCACGCAGCGGAATCTTGCTAAGCGCGGCAAGACCGGGGGGGTCGAGGCGGTAACGCCCCGGCCCTTCTGCTTATTCAGGCCATAGCCTGCGCGTGGGTCTGGCGTATTCGTGATTATTCCTGCGTGGCAAAGCCAATGGCGGGCATGCCACAAGGTGGGTAACCGGCAAGCAGGAGTACCCCCATGGCCGCCACTGCTCTCTCCCCCATTGACCGTACAACAGCCCGGCATGTTGTGGCCGCCTCCTTTTTGGGGTGGATGCTTGATGCCTGCGATTTTTTTATTGTCCTGTTCACGCTTGATAATGTGGCCCGCAGTTTTTCCACCTCGCTGGAGGTAGTGCTGCTGGCCCCCACACTAACCCTTATCACCCGGCCCATAGGGGCTTTTGTATGCGGGCGCGCCGCAGATGCGTACGGGCGCAAACCGGTGCTGATCGGCACAATTACCATTTACTCGCTGATCGAGGTCTTATCGGCCTTTGCGCCCACGCTTACGGTTTTTCTGGTTCTGCGTGCCCTGTTTGGTGTGGCCCTTGGAGGGGAATGGGGGGTTGGCACCTCCCTGATCATGGAAAGTGTTCCACCGTCATGGCGGGGCACGGCATCGGGCATTTTGCAGGCCGGGTATCCGGCTGGGTATCTGCTGGCTTCACTTATGTTCTTGCTCCTGCCCGTGCTGGGCTGGCGGGGGCTGTTTGTGCTGGGGGGCGGGGCTATTGTGTCGGCCATTTACATCTGGCTGCGTGTGCCCGAAAGCCCGGACTGGCTGGCCCGTCAGGCACAGGGGGCAGGGGCCGAGCGCCCGCCGGGCATGCTGGCGGTTGCACGCCAGAACATGGCTCTGTGCGTGTTTGCGGTGGCGCTTATGGCGGCCTTCAACTTCATGAGCCACGGCTCGCAGGATTTGTATCCCAAGGTGTTTCTGGCACTTGAGCGGCATGTGCCTCCTCCCTCCATTACCCTGCTGGCCGTGCTGTACAATCTGGCGGCCATTGCGGGCGGGGTGGTGTTTGGCGTGCTCTCCCAGCGCATCGGGCGGCAGTATGCCATTGCCGTGGCCGCAGCGCTGACCATTCCGCTGCTGCCGTTATGGACCCTGCCGCACTCCATTTTCTGGCTTGGGGTGGGGGCTGTGTGCATCCAGTTCTGTATTCAGGGTGCGTGGGGGGTGGTACCGGCTTATCTGAGCGAGCTTTCCCCTGCTTCTGTCCGTGCTACGTTTCCGGGGCTGGCGTATCAGTGTGGTAATCTTATTGCGGCCAGCAACGCACTTGTGCAAACCCGGCTTGCAGGGTGGATCGGGGCAGGGCTTGCTCCCGCCCTTATGCTCACTGTAGGGGGAGCAGCACTGGGAGTGCTGGTGCTGACCCTGCTGAACGCCCGCCTGCACCCGCAAAGCAGGCTGGGCTGAAAACCACAGACACGGAGAGGCATGCATGTACCGCCCAAACATCTGGTTCGCCCGGCTGCGTGGCCTTCTGTCGCTTGGTCTGTGTGGTGTGCTGCTGGCTACTGTTGCCAGCACTGCGGCCCCTGCCGCAACCAAGGTGGGGGTGGATGACCAGCGTGACCCGGCCCCGGTCCAGCCGTTGGCCAGCGCACTGGTGTTTGACAGGTTCGAGCACATAAAACCCCGCTCCATGGAGCTGAAGTTTACGGATGTCTCCGTGCAGGTGGATGTGGCAGAGCACCAGCCCTGTCCGACCCGCGGTATTCTGATGGATGATGAGGGAGAAGGACCCTCCCCCGGGCAGGGGCAGTTCTGCACGGTTGCCACACTGGTTGCACAGGCTCCGAACCATCCGGCGTTCCGGCAGGTTATTGCCTCCCTGCTGACCGGGGATAACGGGGCGCTGGATACGCTGCATCTTGCCCTTTACCAGATGGAGGCGGGGGGTGGGCCACCTCAGCTCCTGCTCTCTGGTTACACAGGCGGCGCGCATTGCTGCACGGTCAGTGCTCTTGTTGGCGCAGACCGCACTGGAACATGGCATGTGAGCGCACTGCCACCTCAGGACGGGGATGGCGTGTCCGGTGTCGTAGACATAAAACACGATAACGGGCGGCAGCTTATCTTTCTGGACGAGCGCTTCAATTACAGGTTTGAAAGCTATGTCTGGTCGGTCAAGCCAATTGTGATTTATGAATACACACAGGGGCAGTTACGAAATGTCACCACGCAGGCGGCTTACCGGCCTTTCCTGCGCGCGTATTTCAGGCATGACTTTGCTCCTAATAACATGAGCGGGTTTGACCATGGGGCCGTGAATGGCTTTCTGGCCGCATATGTGGCCAATAGTGCCAACCTTGGCCAGTTGCAGGCCGGGTGGCAGTTCATGTTACGCCATTATAACCGCAAGACGGACAATACCGGTGTCGTCTGGTGCGCGCTGGACAAGTCCGTATGGAGCCGAGCGGGGCAGGAGGATTGCCCGGCACCGTATGTGCGTACGGTGCCATACCCACAGCAACTGGCCCTGTTTTTGCTGCAAACAGGGTATATTACGCACGCCCAATGCGTGGCTCTTGGGTATGACCCGGAAAAAATACAGCAGGCGCAGGAGCAGGTTATTGCGCGCACAACGGCCCGGTGGAAAGCAGCGCACCCGTAAAAGAAGTGTCTTTAATTTATAACAATCTATTCAAAACCTTCTGCATGCGCCTGCAAAGCGGGCCGGGCAGAGAAGATACAAAAAGAGATATGTGTTCATGCGTTATTTAAAGCTTCCCCTTCATCTGTGCCTGTTTCTGGCGGCTGTCTGCGGCACGCAGGCTCTGGCGGCTCCCGCGCAGGATGCTTTTTCCGCTGTCGCTCGGGATGTTGGGCCGTTTGCCAGTGCAATTGTTTTTAACGCTGCGGATCGGTCATTTTCTCAACCTCTGAGTGTCACTGTCGGGGAGTTGAGCATGCGGGTGGAGTTTGCCGAGCACCAGCCCTGCCCCTCCCATGGCCTGCTGGAGTGGGAGGAGCAGGCTACGCTTTCACGCTCAGGGGGGCTTTGCAAGGTTGCCACACTGGTGGCCAGTGCTCCGGGGCACCCTGATTTCAGGCAGGTTATTGCAGCGCTCGGAGGCGGAGGAAAAGGGACACTTAGTGATCTCAACCTGTCTTTTTACTATCTGGAGCAAGGGGCAGTGCTGCCACAGGTTCTCCTGTCCGGTTTTACGGGGGGAACGTATTGCTGTCTGGTCAGTGCCATTGTGGGGGCAGGGGATGCGGGTCAGTGGTATGCGGTTCAGCTACCCAAACAGAATGGGTCGGGACCGCCCTCGGTGGTGGATGTTGCTCATGATGGCGGGCGGCAGTTCATTTTTCCGGATAAACGGTTTGATGCCGTTTTTCCCTCGCATGATCTGTCTGTAGGGCCGGACGTTATTTATGAATACGCGCAGGGGAAGCTGAATGTCATCACCCGGCAGCCCCGCTTCAGGCCGTACATAAAGCTGACCGTCAGGATCTTGCCAACTGAGGAGGATGTGCCTGCTCCCAGAAGCCGCGAGGTTAACGGGTATCTGGCAGGTTATGTGGCAACCAGTGCTAACGCCGGGCAATTGCAGGCCGGGTGGCGCTATATGCTGGCACGTTATAACCCGCAATCACCTTATCTGCTAAAATGGTGCACGCTGGATAAATCCGCGTGGGGTAAAGGGCGTACGGCCTGCCCGGCACCGTATGTGCGTACGGTGCCATACCCGCAGCAACTGGCCCTGTTTTTGCTGCAAACAGGGTATATTACGCACGCCCAGTGTGTGGCTCTTGGGTATGACCCGGAAAAAATACAGCATGAACAGGATGCAATCCGGGCGGCAGCCACGGCACACTGGCGCGCAATACACCCCGGCTAGGCCTGCGCGCACCCTTTTGCGCCGCGTTGTTGGGCCAGAGGCCGGAGGTAGGGAGAATGGCACGGTATGACGTTGGAAAACCACATGGCGGTCATGCGCACTGGCGCAATGTACAATGACCTTGCACCAGAACTGGTGCAGGCCCGTGCGGATGCCGTTGTGCTGAGCAACCGTTACAATGCAAGTTTTGGCCGCCCGGCCGTCGAGCGGGAGGCGCTTTTACGCACCCTGCTGGGTCGTGTTGGCCAGCAGGTGCATTTTGAACCGGCATTACGGTGCGAATTCGGGCGTAATATTAGCATTGGTAATAATTTTTACGCCAATTTTGACTGCATCCTGCTCGATGCGGCCCCCATTACAATTGGGGATAATGTTCTGTTTGGCCCGCGTGTGGGCCTGTACACAGCCAACCATGCGCTGGATATGCACGAGCGCGCGGCAGGGGGCTGTTACGCGCAGCCCATTAGCATTGGTAGCGGTGTCTGGCTGGGGGCAGGGGTGCATGTTACCCCCGGTGTGAGCATTGGCGAGGGCAGCGTTATTGGCGCGGGCAGCGTGGTTACGCGTGATGTGCCCGCAGGTGTGGTGGCGGCTGGTGTGCCGTGCCGGGTGCTGCGCGCACTCACCCCGGCTGACCGTACCGGGTTTGCCCCCTAGCTCCGCGCATGCGGGTTTGTGCCACACGCCAATGCACCGTAAACGAGGGGGAGAAAGCCGTGCCTAACCCTCTGCCAGCCGGAGTATCATGAACGATCTGTTTGCAGGCCACCATGTAGGCCAGTCCCGCCCGCTCAAACTGTCGGGGGATGTTGTCAGTACCGCCACCTATGGCGGGCCGGACGACTGCTACCGCTACACCCTGCGCCGGGTGTGGGATGCGGATAAGCCGCTGGTCATGTGGCTGATGATGAACCCATCGGTCGCAACCGAACACGGGGATGACCGGACCGTGGCCAAGTGCCAGCGTTACGCGCGCGCATGGGGCTATGGTGGCCTGTATGTTGGCAATACCTTTGCCTACCGCTGCACGGACCAGCTCCGCCTGCTGGAAACCCCGGACCCCATAGGCCCCGGCAACGATGCCGCCTTGCTGGACATGGCGCGCAAGGCCGATCTGGTCGTGGCGGCTTATGGCTCGCCCCACCACAAGGCGCTGCTCGCCCGTGGGCCGCAGGTTGTGCAGATGCTTCAGGACCACGGCATTGCGGTGTGTGCGCTACGGCTGAGCAATGCCGGGCGGCCGTGCCACCCGCTTTACCTGCCAGCGGAATTAAAACCGTTTGAACTGCCCGTGGCGTAAGCCGGGGCACCCGGCAGGCTTTACCCGGCTGGCCAGCAAAAAAGGCGGGTCTGGCGAGTTTGCGGCATGCGTTGGCCCATAATGGAGCCTGCCAGCAGGGCAGGGCGTAAAAACCCGGAGTTGACGGACGCGCTCCATACGTATCCCATAAGCACCAAAGGGTTACGCCACAAAAAAGGACAGGCATAAACGTGACAGAACGCAACACGCAGGCCCATGGTGGCTATCTGGCTTCGGCCGAATTTGCAGCCCAGCTTGACCGGCTGGGCGAGGTTGCGGCCCGCACGGGGCTGAATGTGGCTCCGGGCCAGCAGGTTATCATGACCGCTCCCCTGCATGCCGTGCCGCTGGTGCGCCGTATTACGGAACATGCGTACAAGGCTGGGGCATCGCTGGTCACCACATTCTATTCGGATGAGGAAACCACGCTGGCCCGCTACAAATATGGTGCGGAAAATACGTTTGATACGGCATCGGGCTGGCTGTCCGCCGGCATGGCGGAGGGCTTTCGCGCGGGGGCTGCGCGCATGGCCATTACCGGCTCCAACCCGGCCCTGCTGGCGGGGCAGAACCCGGACCACGTCTCCCGCGCCAGCAAGGCGGCGGCACGGGTTAACCGCCCGGCCATGGAGATCATTACCAATTTTGATGTGAACTGGTGCATTGTGGCGGCCGCAACCCCGGCATGGGCCATGCAGGTGTTCCCGGACCTGCCCGAGCAGCAGGCGGTGGAAAAACTCTGGCAGGCCATTTTTGCCGTCTCCCGCCTTACGGGGGATGACCCCGTAGCCCAGTGGGAGGCCCACAACGCCATTCTGCACCGCCGCGCAGCCTACCTGAACGATGTGCGCTACGACGCCCTGCATTTTTCCGGCCCCGGCACGGACCTGCTTGTCGGGCTGGCCGATGGGCATGACTGGGCTGGCGGTGCGGAAAAAGCAGGCAACGGCATTGTGTGCAACCCCAACATCCCGACCGAGGAGGTGTTCACCACTCCCCACCGCCTGCGGGTGGAAGGGAGCGTGGCCAGCACCAAGCCCCTCTCGCATCAGGGTACGCTGATTGATGGGATCAGGGTCCGGTTTGAGGCCGGGCGTATTGTGGAAATGCACGCAACCCGCGGGCAGGATGTGCTGGAGCGCGTGCTGGATACGGATGAAGGAGCCAGAAGGCTGGGCGAGGTCGCGCTTGTGCCCCATTCCTCCCCCATCTCGCGCAGCGGCTTGCTGTTCCAGAACACGTTGTTTGATGAAAACGCCGCCAGCCACATAGCCCTTGGCCAGTCCTACACCAAATGCATGCGCGACACGCAGGGGCAGGACGAGGCCGCACTGGCCGCACGTGGGGCCAATACCAGCATGATCCACATAGACTGGATGATCGGTTCGGGTGAGATTGATGTGGATGGGCTGGACGCACAGGGTGGCCGCGTGCCGCTCATGCGGAAGGGCGAATGGGTGATTGAAGCATGAAGAGGTTGAAAAACATGGTTTTTATTCGCAAGGCGTCCACTGTGCTGGGGGCTATGGGCCTGCTGCTGGCCGGGGCCGCACAGGCCCAGAGCGTTGCCCCCGTTGGCGGGAGCAGGCCGCAGGCCCCCTCCCTCACGCCTGAGCAGGTTGCCACCATGCAGCATGATATGGATACAGCCCTGCACTACAAACTGGCCCCCGATGTGCTGCCTCGGCTGAGTGCCGCACTCCGGGCTATTCAGGCTGCCAAAATACAGCCGCCGGGGCATGTGGGCATGTCGCTTGACCAGCAGATTGCCCTTGTGGGGCAGGTGCCGGGGCTGGATGCCATTCTCAAGGCGCACGGGCTGGATGCGCGCAGCTTTGTCATGAGCCTGACCTGTGTGGGGCTGACCGGCAGCCTGCTCAATATTCCACCCGGCCAGGGGGGCGCGCAAATGCCTGTGCCCGATGCGGCCAATGTGGCTATTCTCAAGAACAACCCGCAGGCTTTGCAGGAACTGGTCGGTGTTCTGCGCGAGGGTGCGCCCGCCAGCAGCAGCACGCAGGTCCACTAAGCCGCTTAATCCTGTTGGCCTGAGCCTGCGCGGTGTGGCAGGGTAACGCACCGCGCAGGGGGCATGGCGGGTTTTGTCCACCATGCCATAAAGGCTACGGAGCAGGCCATGACAGCAACCACAGGATCAGGCGGCCTGCCCGGCGTGGGTAACTGGCTGGGGCAGGCTGTACAAAGTGCCGGGCAAGGCACCAGCATGGCCGATGGCGGGGCCGGGCAGGCTACCGCGCAGTCCCGCCTTGCCGGGGCTTTGCCCTCTTCCACAGCATTGGTGCAGAGTGCGCGCACGGCACTGGTTGCCGCACAGGCCCAGCAGGCCGAGGTTATGCTCACATTATCCGAAGGGGCAAAAACCCTGCTTGGCGGGACCTCCTCTGCCAGGCAGCCCACGGCCAGTGCGGATAATACGGCCACTGCGGCAGCAACCAGCCAGAATACCGCCGCCAGTATGGCAGGGCGTGTGCCCACAGGGGCCGGGACCACAAGCCTTGTTGCGGATCTTATGCAGGCCGCAAATACGGTGCTGAATGACCCTGCCGCCACAGCAGACCAGAAAGCCATGGCCAGCAGACTTGTGCAGTTGGCCACAGCCATGGCGGGCCAGTCCGCTGGTGGGGGAGGCAATGCGCTTGCGGGTGGAATTGCCGCGGCCTTGCCCCTGCTCCAGTCCCTTGGAGCGCAGCCGGAAGCACCGGGCGCGCTGGGTGGGGCGGTTGTGACTACGGCAGGGCTGTACGGGCTGGTTGGCAACACAGTGCAGGACGGCAGGCTGGCCAGCGCCCTGCAAGGTATGGCAGGCGCTCAGGAGGAGGAAATCGTGCTGCCCGGCGGTATTGTGCAGCTCCCGCAGGATGTGGAGGCCGGGACTGTGGCTGCACTCATGCCTGCATCCTCCGCAGGAGTGGGGGGGAGTTTGACCAACGCCCTTAGCAGCGCCCTGCTCCCAGACCTGTTCAGAGCACTTTCTGCCGTGCTGACAAACACCAATGCAACGGATGAGCAAAAAGCCGCCGCCACCGCCCTGCTCCAGATGCTGGAGACGGCAGACAACACGCTCGATATTCCTCAGGCCCTGCTTAACCCGCTGGTTGCAGCCGCCCTTATGCCCGCACTCAGCCCCTCCCAGCGCGGGCGGCTGGTCCGTGCCGCTCTGGCGGAGGAGGTGGAGGATATGGGGCAACTGGCAGATACCGAACAGACCGCCCAGCCGGGTGTGGCGGGGTTGCGGGCGGCTTTGCGCAAAAATGCTGCGTATCTGGCAGCGGTGCAGACCCCTTTGCTGGACCACGCGCTCCAGTTAACCCGCAAGCGGGAGGCCGAAGCCGTGGCCGCCGCACTGGCAGGGTGGGGTTTTGCAGGCCGCAGCCGTGAGCAGTTGATGGATGAGGCACTGGATGTGTCCTCCCTCATGGCTTTGTCCCAGAACCTTATGGCAGATTCCCCCTATATGGGGGCTTTGGCCAGCACCAGCCTGACCCCGATCCTGATCATGAGCTGGGCGGCACTTCTGTCCGGCTGCCTGCCTCGGGCCTACCCGTTTGTACCGCGTGTGTGGCGGCGGGCAGATAAAAAGAAGTGGCGCAGAAAAAGCCCCAACCAGAAAATGGATTTCCAGAACCTGCTGTTCATGGGCGACGCGGTGGAGGCATAGGCCCACCCCGCCGCGTGCGCCCCTGCTGTGCGGGCGCTTAAGGTGCGGTATCCTGCGTGCAGGTGGGTGTGGCGGGCAGGTCGAGCGTGCTGAGCGTGCCCTGCATTTTAAAATCGCCAAAATCCAGATGCAGCTGGTCAGACACGCCATTGGCAAAATAGCGCATGCCCATTTCGTATTCAGGCATCATGGTGTGGGCGTTGCGGTCGTAAAAGGCGATATGCACGTGCCCGGAGGCCAGTTTCTGCAAAGGTTGGTACGGCGTGTTGCCAGCCGGAGGGGGCGACCATGTGAGCAGGGTCACATAGGTGTCTTCCGGCCCATCAGGCAGGGTGCCGTCGAACAGGGGGGTGGTCAGGTCTTTTTCACCTTGCCGGGCGGCACTTAAAATGCGGGCCGTATGGGTTACGGGGAACAGGGTGCCCACGGGCAGGCGCAGCGTTTTGGCCAGCGGCTGGCGATACTGCACAACCCCGGACCCATCGGGGGCAAGGCTTGCCTCCCCGCTGACAACGCGCAGCAGTTTGCCGTTGCGTGTTTCCTGGCTTTTAAAGGTCAGGTGGCGGCCATCCAGACTTTCCTGCGCCGCATAGTCGGAGAGCAGGTGCTCCTCGCCCTGCTTGCGGGTGACACTCTGTATGTCCAGCCTCTGGTGGGAGGACCAGCCAAGGCAGGTCTTGAGCACGGAGTAGCTCATGCGCCCGGTAGCAGAGAGCGTTTGCCCGCCCGCAGATTCCACCAGCCCCAGATCATACACCGCCTGTTGTGACACAAGGGGGGATGTGGGGGCCGCCGCGCGTGCAGCCGGGCACAGCAGGGCAAGGGTAAGGCAGGCTGGGGCAAGAGCTGCCAGCAGGGTGGTCTGGTGGCGCGGGGGGCGTATGGTCATACCCCCTACAAAAAAACATCCGGCGTGGTCATGCAACCAGCCGGATGAATGTTTGTGGTCTCAAAAAACGGTTATCAGTCTTTTTTAACCGTTGGTTTGGGCTTGGGCAGGTTGAGCGCGAGGGAGAGTTCCTTCATGCGCTCAGGGGCTACGGGGGCGGGGGCCCCCATCATCAGGTCTTCGCCCTGCTGGTTGAGCGGGAACAGAATAACCTCGCGGATGTTCGGTTCATCGGCCAGCAGCATCACAATGCGGTCCACGCCGGGGGCGGAACCACCATGCGGGGGCGCTCCGTAGCGGAAGGCGTTGAGCATGCCGCCAAAGCGGGCTTCCACCTCGCTTTCGGGGTAGCCTGCAATTTCAAACGCCCGCACCATCACGTCGGGCAGGTGGTTACGCACGGCACCGGAGGAGAGTTCGATCCCGTTGCATACAATGTCGTACTGGTAGGCCAGAATATCCAGCGGGTCTTTGGTGTTCAGGGCTTCCAGCCCGCCCTGCGGCATGGAGAACGGGTTGTGGGAGAAGTCTACCAGCCCCGTTTCCTCATTCAGCTCGTACATGGGGAAGTCCGTGATCCAGCAGAAGCGGAAGGCGTTCTTCTCGATCAGGTCCAGTTCTTCGGCAATGCGGGTGCGCACAAGGCCGGAGAACTTGGCTACCTCATGCCCCTTGCCTGCGGCAAAGAACACGGCATCGCCCGCCTTAAGCCCCAGTTTGGCGCGAATGGCTTCTGCCCGGTCGGCCTCAAGGTTCTTGGCAATCGGGCCCTGCCCACCTTCGGCGTTGAAGGTGATGTAGCCCAGGCCACCAGCCCCGTTCTCACGCGCCCAGGCATTGAGCTTGTCAAAGAACGAGCGGGGTTTGTCCCCCGCGCCGGGGGCGGGAATGGCGCGGATTTCACCACCATCGGCGGCAATGCGGGCAAACAGGCCAAAGCCGGAGCCTGCAAAGTCTTCTGTTACGTCTGTAATCAGCAGCGGGTTGCGCAGGTCGGGTTTGTCGGAACCATAAACCTTCATGGCGCGGGCGTAGGGAATACGCTCGAACGGCGCGGTGCTGACCGTGCGGCCATTACCGAATTCGGTAAACAGCCCGCTCATGACCTCTTCCATCACCGCAAAAATTTCGTCCTGCGTGGCAAAGGCCATTTCAAAGTCAAGCTGGTAGAACTCACCGGGGGAGCGGTCCGCGCGGGAGGCTTCATCACGGAAGCACGGAGCAATCTGGAAGTAGCGGTCAAACCCCGCCACCATGGCCAGCTGCTTGAACTGCTGCGGTGCCTGCGGCAGCGCGTAGAACTTGCCGGGGTGGTTGCGTGAGGGCACCAGAAAGTCGCGTGCCCCTTCGGGGGAGGAGGCGGTCAGGATAGGGGTTTGCAGTTCTACAAAGTTCAGGTCCGTCATGCGCTTGCGCATGCTGGCAATAACGGCGCAGCGCAGGCGGATGTTGGCGTGCACTTTTTCACGCCGCAGGTCGATGTAGCGGTAGCGTAGGCGCAGTTCGTCCGAATAATGTTCCTGCCCGGCTACCTGCAGGGGAAGCACGGCGGCATGGGACTGCACGACAAAGTCTTTTGCGCGCACTTCAATATCACCCGTGGCAAGGTCGGGGTTGCGCGTGCCTTCCTCGCGCAGGACCACTTCACCGGTTACGGTAATCACGCTTTCCACCCGGATGTGTTCGGCTGTTGCCATGACATCCGACCCGGCGGGGATGACAATCTGGGTCATGCCCGTTTCGTCCCGCAGGTCAATAAACAGCAGGCCGCCATGGTCGCGCTTGCTATGCACCCAGCCGGACAGGCGCGCGGTGGTGCCAGCATCGCTTGCGCGAAGGGCCGAGCAGCTATGGGTACGGTAAGGGTGCATGGTCTTGTCCCACAAATTGTGGCCCGGCCTGCGGGCGGGCACGTGTTTTGCCATAGAGAATTGGGGTGGAGGAAGCAGGGGCAGGGGCGTTATGTCAAGGCTGGTGCAGGCTTAGCCTGCCTGTTTTAGCGCTTGTGGGGCATTTTACGCGTTATTCAGCCCTGTGTGCTGCGGCGCAGGTCCGCGGCAAGGGCGGTAATGGAGTCTGCTCGCGTGTCCCATGCACAGACAAAGCGGTAAACACCCCCGAACAGGGTATGGAATCGCCACCCCTGCGCGCGCAGGGTGTTGGCCACATGCTCGGGCATGAGCGCAAACACGGCATTGCTCTGCACGGGCCATGCCAGTTCCACCCCATCCAGCGCCGTTATGGCCTGTGCCAGAGCCTGCGCGCTGGCATTGGCATGGCGGGCATTGGCCAGCCATGCGCCGGACTGGAGCATGCCCCGCCACGGGGCGGACAGGAGCCGCATTCTGGCAGCCATCTGCCCGGCCTGCATGGCGCGCTCGGCAAAGCCCTGAGCCAGTTGGGGGGTAAAAAACACCACCGCATCCCCCATGGCCATGCCGTTGCGGGCACCACCAAAGCTGAGCGCATCCACGCCGGATTGCCATGTCATGGCGGCGGGGGTGCATTCCAGCGCGGCCACCGCGTTGGCAAAGCGTGCGCCATCCATGTGCAGGCGTAACCCGTTGTCGTGGCAGGCATTGGCAATGGCGCGTATTTCGTCCAGCGAGTAGAGCAGGCCGTTCTCGGTCGGCTGGCTTATGCTCACGACCGCCGGGGTGGAGGCTCCGGGGCCACGTGCGCGGCGCATGGCCTGCGTAATGGCGGCGGGGGTCAGCTTGCCATCCTGCGTGGGAGGGGTGACCAGCTTTGCCCCACCGGAGAAAAACTCCGTCGCCCCCCGCTCGGATGTGTCCGCGTGGGCAATTTCGGAGGCAATAATGCTGCAATAGGGCGGGCAGAGCGTTGCCAGCACCAGCGCATTGGCCGCCGCACCGCTGAACACAAAAAACACGCGGGCCTGCGGGGCGGCAAACAGGTCCGCCACGGCCTTGGCCCCAAGGCGGGTCCATGCGTCATCCCCATAAGGTGGGGCACTGGCGGAGGCTGCGCGGTTTATGGCTTCCAGCGCCTGGGGGCACAGGCCCGTATCATGGTCACTGCCAAATTGCTGCGTGGGTGTGGGGGCAGCAGGCTGGTGGGGGACGGGCTGAAAAGGCAGGTTCATGGCGGAGGCTCCGGCCGGGGTTGGGGTGTGCCAGATGGGGCACAGGGCGGGATAAAGGTGCCACAAGCCAAGCCGGACCTTGCCTGTGGCGGGGTTTTGCTGTAAGGCCGCAGCCACCGCGCAGGCACCCCTGGAGGCCTGCGTGCTCAAGTTTTTCAGGAGAAGTCAAGGTGTCCAAAATTACAACAATCCAAGCTTCTGCGCGCGCGAAGGCTGGTAAGGGGGCAGCGCGTGCGACGAGGCGTGAAGGCCTGGTGCCCGGCGTTGTGTACGGTGGCAAGCAGGAATCCACGCTGATCGCGCTCGACCCGCGTCTGGTTGTCAAGGCAATCCAGACCTCTGGCTGGCGCTCACGCGTGTATGACATCCAGATCGAAGGTGGCAAGACCGAACGCGCTCTGGTGCGTGACGTGCAGCTCCACCCGGTTAAGGATTCGCCCGTTCACATCGACTTCCTGCGTCTGGCCGCTGGCTCGCGCGTGCATGTTGAAGTGGCCGTGCACTTTGTGGGTGAAGACAAGTGCCCCGGTATCAAGCGTGGTGGCATGCTCAACATCGTGCGTCACACGGTTGACGTGGAAGTGGCAGCAGAGAACATCCCCGAGTTCTTTACTGTTGACCTGACCAAGCTCGACATCAACGACAACGTGCGTTGGGACGATGTGCAGGGCACGGCAGGTGCAACGCCTGTTTCCCACGAAGCCAACTTTGTGGTTGCCTCCATTGCCGCACCGCTGGTTGACACCACTCCGGCAGAAGGTGCTGACGCTTCCTAATCGGGAGTTCAGGCAATCTGAAGCTTATGGAACGCGGGGGCACGTGCAGGCGCATGTGCCCCCCTTTCTGTTCATAAACACAAGGCAGAATCCGCAATGCTGCTCTGGGTCGGACTGGGTAACCCCGAGTCCTCCATGCGCCGGCACCGGCACAATGTTGGCTTTATGGCGGTCGAGGCCATTGCCGCCAGATACGGCTTTACGCCATGGCGCAACCGCTTCAAGGGTGAGGTAGCCGAAGGGCGCATAGGCGGCCACAAGGTGCTTGCACTGCTGCCCATGACCTACATGAACCGCTCGGGCGAGAGTGTGCAGGAAGCTGCGGCCTTTTACAAAATAGCCCCCGAGCAGATAACGCTTTTCCATGATGAGCTGGATCTGGAACCGGGCAGGCTGCGCATCAAGCGTGGCGGCGGTGCAGCGGGCCATAATGGCCTGCGCTCGACAGACAAGATGCTGGGCACGCCCGATTACTGGCGTGTTCGTATTGGCATAGGCCACCCCGGCGCCAAGGAACGGGTGCATGGCTGGGTGCTGGGTAATTTTACACAAACAGACCAGCAGGACTGGCTCGACCCCATGCTCGCCAGCATGGCCGATGCCGCCCCCCTGCTGGCGGATGGGCATGCCGACCGGTTTATGACCAAGGTTGCACTGCCACAAGGGAGCAAGGGCTGATGGGTTTTAACTGCGGTATTGTTGGTCTGCCCAATGTGGGCAAGTCCACCCTGTTCAACGCGCTTACGGCCACGGCCACGGCGCAGGCCGCCAACTACCCGTTCTGCACGATCGAGCCCAATGTGGGCCGCGTTGCGGTGCCGGACCCACGGCTGGACAAGCTGGTGGCTATTGGCAAATCCCAGCGTGAAGTGCCCACAAGCCTTGAGTTTGTGGATATTGCGGGCCTTGTGCGCGGTGCCTCCAAGGGGGAAGGGCTGGGCAACCAGTTCCTGGCCAATATCCGTGAGGTGGACGCCATTATCCACGTCCTGCGCTGCTTTGAGGATGATGATATTACCCATGTGGAAGGGGGCGTGGACCCCGTCCGGGATGCGGAGATCATTGAAACCGAGCTGATGCTGGCTGATCTGGATTCGCTGGAAAAACGCCTGCCCGCGCTGGAAAAACGCGCCCGCAACCGCGACAGCGAAGCCGTGGCCCAGATCGAGATCATGCAGCCCATTCTTGCCGCCCTGCGTGATGGCCGCCCTGCGCGCACCGCCATTCCCGCCGGGGAGGAGGAGACTGTCCGCCGCCTGCAGCTCATGACCAGCAAGCCCGTGCTGTATGTGTGCAACGTGGATGAAGACTCGGCCTCCACCGGCAATGCGTTCTCCGAAAAGGTGAAGGCCAAGGCCGAAGCCGAAGGGGCAGCGGTGGTTATTGTTTCCGCCGCGATCGAAGCTGAGGTGAGCCAGCTCGAAAACGAGGAACGCCGTGAATTCCTGGAAGGGCTGGGCCTGAGCGATAGCGGTCTGGACCGTGTGATTGCCGCAGGGTACAAACTGCTGGGCCTGAGCACCTACTTTACCGTAGGCCCCAAGGAGGCACGTGCATGGACCATTACGGTCGGCACCAAGGCCCCGCAGGCTGCTGCCGTTATTCACAATGATTTTGAACGTGGCTTTATTGCCTGCGAAACCATCGCATTTGACGATTATGTTCGATATAATGGGGAAGCAGGTGCCAAGGAAGCAGGACGCCTGCGGATTGAAGGCCGTGACTACGTTGTGAAGGACGGCGACATTCTGCTCTTCCGCTTTAATGTCTGATACGGCACTCTAAAGCGCATGATCAGGTCCGCCCCGGTGGGCGGACCACACACGATAAAAAGAAAACCGGACAATGGAGATAAGGGACGCCAGCATGAATACGGAGGAAGACAGTCGGCAGCATGTGGCCACGGCAGATATGCGCGCACCAGCACAGGGTGTGCCATCGCCATGCTCCATGCACGATCTGGCACACAGGGCCAGACTGGCCGCGCGCACGCTGGCGCAGAGTTCCTCCTCCGAGCGGGACAAGGCCCTATGGGCTGCGGCCAGCGCATTGCGGGCGTCTGCTCCGGCCATTCTGGCGGCCAATGCGCTTGACCTTGCCGCATCTACCGCCAAGGACGCATTCCGTGACCGGCTGACCCTGACCCCCGAGCGGGTCGAAGCCATGGCCCGTGGGCTGGAAGACATTGCCGACCTGCCCGACCCCGTAGGGCAGGTGCTGGAGGAATGGTCCCGCCCCAACGGCCTGCGTATTCGCAAGGTGGCAACGGCTGTTGGCGTTATTGGCGTTATTTACGAAAGCCGCCCCAATGTAGGGGCCGATGCGGCCGGGCTGTGCATCAAGTCCGGCAATGCCGTGCTGCTGCGTGGCGGGTCGGAAAGCCTGCATAGCGCGCGCGCCATTCATGCCGCCATGCAGACCGGCCTGCGCAATGCGGGCCTGCCGGAAGATGCCGTGCTGATCGCCCCGGATGCTGATCGCAAACACGTGGCGGACATGCTGACCGCTGCTGGCCTCGTGGACCTGATTATTCCACGGGGTGGCCGTTCGCTGGTTGAGCGTGTGCAGCGTGAGGCCCGCGTGCCTGTGCTGGCGCATGCGGAAGGGCTGTGCCACACCTATGTCCATTCCGCAGCCGACCATGCCATGGCCCGCCGGATTGTGCTGAACGCCAAAATGCGCCGTGTGGGCATTTGCGGCGCAACCGAAACCCTGCTGATAGACGCAGCCATTGCTTCGGTCCTGCTGCCCCAGATTGTGTCTGACCTGGCTGAACAGGGCTGCACGTTCAAGGCGGATGCCGCCGCAAGGCAGATCATGCCCGACCTGCCCGCGGGCACCGAAAAAGACTTTGCCACCGAATGGCTGGATGCCGTGCTGAACG
Source organism: Acetobacter sp. ESL1128 (assembly GCF_058505085.1). Taxonomy (NCBI): domain Bacteria; kingdom Pseudomonadati; phylum Pseudomonadota; class Alphaproteobacteria; order Acetobacterales; family Acetobacteraceae; genus Acetobacter; species Acetobacter sp. ESL1128. Next base: position 469,122 of record NZ_CP196369.1, read on the forward strand.
TAGCCGTAGTGGATGGTGTGGACGAGGCACTCGACCATATTGCCCGCTTTGGCTCCTCCCACACCGAAGCCATTGTTACGGCGGACGAAGCCGTTGCTGCGCGGTTCATGAACGGTGTGAGCAGTGCGGTTGTCATGTGGAATGCCTCCACCCAGTTCTGTGATGGTGGGGAGTTTGGGTTCGGAGCGGAAATTGGCATTGCCACAGGGCGCTTCCATGCCCGTGGGCCAGTTGGCGTGGAACAGCTGACAACCTTCCGCTACGAGGTGCTTGGTAGCGGTCAGGTCCGTACCTGAGCGCGCAGGCCCATAACAGGCCAGTGGCGCACACCGGCCCCCGCATACTTGGGGCGGGCAGTGCGCGCGGCCTGCATGGGCCACAACGGTATATGCCAGTTACAAAAGCAGATACGGCGGCCATAACGGGCAGGGGAGTGCAGCCCGCAGGGTGCCGGATTCCCACATGGGGGGATAACCGCCACAGCCGCGTGGGGCTTCTGGGTGGGTCATTCAACCCTGCGCACAGATGGCATCAGGCCATAGCCCGGCGGGCTATGCTGGAGCTACGGCTGGATCAGGTCTGGCTTATGGTGTCTCCGGGTAATCCGCTCAAGGCCGGGCGGGAAATGGCCTCTTTTGCCACCCGTCTGGCCACTGCGCGCCAACTGGCGGATGGGCGCAGGATTGTGGCCACCGATCTGGAGGCCCGACTCGGCACCCGTTATACGGTGGACACGCTTGCCCGGCTCAAGGCCCGCTTCCCCCATGTTCGGTTTGTATGGCTGATGGGGGCGGATGGTCTGGTAACATTGCCGCGCTGGAAGCACTGGCACCAACTGGTGCGGCAGGTACCTGTGGCGGTTTTCCCCCGTCCGGGGCAGAATGTGCGGGCTTTGGGCGGGTTGGCGGCGCAGTATCTGGCGCGCTGGCGTGTGCCTGCACGGCAGGCAGCACGGCTTGCCACACTTTCTCCCCCAGCTTGGGCTTTCCTTCCGGGGGCACAAAACAGTATATCTGCAACAGCCATTCGTCAGCGGGGCGGGTTTGACGCCACTACGGATCAGCCCATCACCCCAAAGAGTAGTCAGTTTTCAGGAGAACGGTCATAACCACCAAGCCACCCGCCGAGACGCCCGCACGCACCCGCACGTCCACGGCCACCGCTCGCGGGGGCCGTGCGGCCTCCACCCGTGCAGCCGCAGTCCCCAAAGCGGCGGCAGCCCCCGGCTCTGTGCGCAAAAAAGCAGCCGCAGCAGGGCCAAAAACCCGCACCAAGCGTGAGGCCATTGCCCCCGATCTGCTCGAACAGTCCCTTGCGCTGATTACCGCCAGTCTGGAGGATGACAAGGCGGAAGATCTGGTTGTGATCAACCTTGCCGGCCGTGCTTCCTTTGCCGATAAAATGGTGATCGCAACCGGTCTGGCCGACCGCCAGATTGCCGCCATGGCCCAGCATATCGAACGCAAACTGCGCGATATTGGTATCAAGCGCGTGCTGGTTGAAGGGGCTAATGGTTCCGACTGGGTTCTGCTGGATACGGGCGATATTGTGGTCCACCTGTTCAAGCCCGAAGCGCGTGCGCTCTATGGGCTGGAAAAAATGTGGGGTGCGGAACTGGATGAAAGCAACGAAGACGGCGTGACCCGTCTGTAAGTGCTGATGTCTGGTTTACAGGACATACGATTCTGCCGCCACAGGTGCCGGGTATGAGGCTTGTGGCGGTAGGGCGCATGAAGGACAAGTCCGAGCGTGCGCTGGTGGAGCGGTATCTCAAGCGCCTGCGTCCGGCGCTGGATATTGTGGAACTGCCGGACGGGCGCGGCAGCCCCGATGAGATCAAACGGCGTGAGGCACAGGCCATTCTGGCCGCCTGCCCCGCACACAGCCATGTTGTGGCGCTGGATGAAGGTGGGCGCACGTATAGCAGTGTTGCCTTTGCCACCAGCCTTGCCGCATTGCAGGACGCGGGGCGCACGCCCTGCTTTGTTATTGGCGGGGCAGAAGGGCTGGATAGCTCCGTTCTGCAACGCGCAGATGCCACCCTGTCTTTTGGCACGCTCACATGGCCGCATATGCTGGTACGGATTATGTTGGTCGAGCAGGTTTACCGCGCGCAGGCCATTGCTGCGGGCCACCCGTACCACCGGGCGGGCAGACCGGATTAAACCCAACGCCAAACGGCTATGATCTCGACAAACTTCCGCCACATCATGGTAGGCTCAATGGGGTGGAAGGAAGGAGATTCAGCATGATCTTCAAAGCAAAACGTTCAATGGCGCTTCTTATGGGGCTGCTTGTTGCCGCAGCACCGCTTGCGGCTTATGCCCAGCGCGGCCCAGGTGGGCCGGGTGGCGGTGGCCACGGCGGACTTGGCGGACCTGGTGGACCGGGTGGCCCGGGCAGAGGGCCGGGCGGTGGCCATGGTGGTGGTTTTAGGGGTGGGCCGGGTGGCGGTCCAGGCTGGGGTGCAGGCCCACGCGGTGGCCCGCATGGCGGCTCATGGCGGCGGGGAGACCGGTATGATGGCGGCGGTATTTTTGTAGATAACTGGCGCGGTTACCGTGGCCTGTATGCCCCCCCACCGGGTTATCGCTGGATCAGCTACGGCGGCAGCTTTTTGCTGGCGGCAGTGGCAACGGGCATTATTTCCAATGTCATTGCGGGCAGTGTTTACCCGGCAACGCCCTACCCTGTGGCAACACCTTACCCGGCATACCCGGTGGTGCCGGCCCCCGTACCTTACCCACCCCCGCCGGGTTACTAGGTGGGCTGCGTGGTCCAGTAAAAAAGGGGAGCCAGACCGGCTCCCCTTTTTTGTATTCCGTGCTCCCTGCGGGCCATATGCCGCAGGGAAGAGTGTGCCGGTGTTTACTCCGTACGGGGTGGGGTAAAATCGGCATCATCGGTTAATTCAGCCGAAGGTATGGTCTGGGGCACAACGTTAAGGGGCGTGTGACTTGCGGCCTTCCAGCCCACAAACAGCAGGGCGGCAAGGGCCGGAATGGCCATAATGGAATAGGTGCCTGTTGGGTAGTCAAACAGCATCAGCCCCAGAATGCTGATAAAAAAGGCAATGGTCAGCCACGCGGTAACGGGTGCGCCGGGCATGGCAAAACCCGTGGGGGCAATACGGCCTGCCCGAATGGCCTGCCGCAGTTTGATCTGGCAGAGCACAATAAAGCACCATGTGCTGACAATGCCGATAGAAGCCATATTGAGAACAATCTCAAAAATCTGGGAAGGCAAGAGGTAGTTCAGCCCCACCCCCACCAGATAAATGGCTACAGTTGTTAAAATGGCGGCTGCTGGTACGGCCTGTTTGTTCATATGGGCAAGGTAGCGTGGAGCCGTGCCATTGAGGGCCAGCGCGCGCAGGACCCGCCCGGTGGAATACAGGCCCGAGTTCAGGCTGGACAGGGCGGCGGTCAGCACCACTATGTTCATGAGCGAATCCACCCCCGGCACTCCAAGGCGGGAAAAGAAGGTCACAAACGGGCTAACTCCGGCCTGATAGGCCGACCAGGGCAGCAGCAGAACCAGCAAGGTAACCGTGCCGACATAAAAGATCATGATCCGCCAGATCACGTTGTTAATGGCCGAGGGCAGCACTTCGCGCGCGTTTTTGCATTCCCCTGCGGCGGTGCCAATCATCTCTATGCCGTAATAGGCGAACACAACGCCCTGAATAAGCACAAGGGCGGGGAGCATGCCGTGCGGGAACAGCCCGCCATGTTCGGTAATAAGCTGTATGCCGGTGCTATGCCCGTCCACGGGTACACGCAGGCCCAGAATGGCCGTGCCCACAACCAGAAATGCCAGCAGGGCGGCAATCTTGATGATGGAGAACCAGAACTCCATCTCCCCAAACCATTTGACGCCAATCAGGTTCATGCAGGTAATGACCACAAGGGCCATAAGCGCCATGACCCATTGGGGCACAACGGCAAAAACACCCCAGAAATGCATGTAAAGTGCAACGGCCGTAATATCGACAATGCCGGTCATGGCCCAGCTGAAGAACGAGAGCGCGCCCGCAACATAAGACGCCCGGCTCCCCAGAAACTCCTGCGCGTAGGAGACAAAGCTACCACTGGTGGGGCGGTACATGACCAACTCCCCCAGAGCGCGGAGCATGAGGAAGGAGAACACGCCGCAAACCAGATAGACAATGGCAAGGGATGGCCCCACAGCCTGCAACCGGCTGCCTGCACCCAGAAAAAGACCAGTGCCGATGGCCCCCCCAACGGAAATCATCTGGATCTGTCGTTTGCCCAGACCTTGCCGGTAACCTTCCGTTGTCTGGCCTGGCGTGGCATCGGATGGCGGCGGTGCATGCATGCTCAAAGTGGTCTGTCTCCGTACTGGTGGCGGGAACGGGGCCGGCAGGGTGTTCCGGTGCAGAACCGGTTTGGGCTGGCGGGTCTGTGTACGTTGCTTTTGTGCAACAAATTGGGATGGTGCGTAAGTCCTTTTGCAACTTATATAAAATTAAACAAAATCCGTCCTGCGCGGCAAATAATTTTATTGTTTTCTCCAAGGCTGCGCAGGGCGCGGCAGCTCATTTTTGCCCTTGTGCACTCAGAAGTGATTATGAAAAGGTGAGAGGCAGGGGGCAGACAGTTTTTGTTCAAAAAGAAGAACTCTGATGATGGAATATTTCTCTTTTAATGAAAAACAAATAACAAAATTTCATATATTTGGGTAATTGGAGAGCAGGGTTCCATGGAAAACTGTCTGGACAAGACGGACCGGCAGATTTTGCGCCTGTTGCAAAATAACGGGCGCATCCACAACAACGATCTGGCGGACAAGGTGCAGTTCAGCCCCGCCACCTGCCACCGCCGGGTGCAGCGGCTGTTTGATGAAGGGTATATTTCCGCCGTACAGGCCAAGGTCAATGCCAGCCGGGTCGGGCTGGGCATGGTGGTGCTGGTCGGGGTTGTGCTGGAGCGTGCGGCAGACAGTTTTCCCATGTTCGAGGCCGCCATGGCTGCCCAGCCAGCAGTGCTGGACTGCTACCTAGTGGCAGGGGATTTTGACTATTTTTTAAAAATCCGTGTTGGGGATATGGAAGGTTTTGACCGCTTCCATGCCGAGGTGCTGAGCGTTCTGCCCCATGTGCGCCAGACCCGCACGTTTTTTGTGCTCAGGGCCGTGGTCGATGCAAGGGGATACGCCTTTTAGCCCCGGTGGCGCAGCCATTTTGGCCCCGCCTGCTATTCCAGATCAAAAAAGTCCTGTTCTGGCTGCCGGTTTGTCCATTTGCGGCAGGCCGTGCGCAGCACGCTGGCAAAGCGGGTGACCAGCGGCATGTTCTGGCCCGCACGTATGGCCACGGCCAATGTGGCCCGTGGGGCGGGCTCGCTAATGGTATGGAAGGTGACCCCCCCGGCATGAATCTGGCTGAGTGAGCGCGGCACAACCGAAACCCCAAGCCCTGCGGCCACCAGCGGAATGGTGCCCGCAATCTGCGGGGCCTGTTGCCCCATAACGGGTGTTACCCCGGCCACCTGATAGGCTGAGAGAATGGCATCATGAAAGCCCGGCCCCAGTTCCCGCGGGAAGATAATCAGCGGGTCCTGTGCCACCATGTCCAGACTGATCACGGGGGTATCGGCCAGCTTGTGCCCACGCGGCAGGGCAATAACCGTGGGTTCATCCAGCAGATGAAAAACCGAAAGTCGCACGGGGTCGGGCACAGGGGGGCGCACAATGGCTATGTCCACGCTGGGTTCGTGCAACGCGGTGCATAGGGAGGGCGTATTGCTCTCCTCCAGAAAAATGGTGACATCGGGCGCCATTTCCCGGAACCGGCGGATAGTGAACGGGATAACCGGCAAAAGCGAGACAGCCCCCGCAAGGCCCAGACGGATATGCCCCATTTCCCCCCGAGCCAGACCTTGCGCGGTGGAAAGAAACTGGGCCTGCAGGTCCAGAATGGTTCTGGCGCGCGGGAGGAGCACGGCCCCGATGTCGGTCAGTTTGACGCCGCGCGTCAGGCGCTCGAACAGGACCACGCCAAGGTTTTTTTCAAGCTGGCGGATCTGCTGGCTCAGGGGGGGCTGTTCCATGCCCAGCGCTTCGGCCGCGCGGGTAATGGAGCCATGTTCGGCCACGGTTACAAAATAGCGCAGGTGTCGGATGTCCATAACCCATATATATCCGATATGGATAACACCGCCAAGATATATTGGAAGACTGCTTCAAGCCGTTATAACATCTGCGTCAGATGAGTATGGGCCGTTAAGCGTTTGAAGGAGTGTTGAGCATGGTAAAGCAGCCGGTAGCGGATATAGATCTGCGGTCCGCGGCGTTGGGGAACGGGGTTGTGGGCAAGCCACCAGTGAACCGCCTTTACCAGACCTCCACCATGGCTGCCCTGCTGGACGCGGTGTACGACGGGGAAACCACGCTGGATGAACTGCTCCAGCACGGCAATTTCGGCCTTGGCACCTTTAACTCCCTTGATGGGGAAATGATTGTAACGGACGGCGTTGTGCGCCAGTTCCGTGCGGAAGGGCTGGCAGCAGAAGTGCCCGGCTCGCTCAAAACTCCCTTTGCCTGCGTGACGTATTTCGAACCCGAAAAAAACGTGATGATCGACACGCCCAAGGACAAGGAAAGTTTTGAAGAGCTGGTGGACCACCTGCTTGGCAACCCCAACCTGTTTGGTGCGGTGCGCTTTACCGGCCTGTTCGAGCGGGTGGATACGCGCACGGTGTTCTGCCAGTGCAAGCCGTACCCGCATATGCTCGAAGTGGTTAAAAAGCAGCCAACCTTTACCTTGGAATCGGTTACCGGAACCATGATCGGCTTCCGCAGCCCGGTTTACATGCAGGGCGTGAATGTTGCTGGCTATCACCTGCACTTTCTGTCCGAGGACCATAAGCGCGGTGGGCATGTGACCGAATACAGAATTGTTAAGGGTATGCTTGAGGTTGCCACAATTTCCGACCTTCAGGTGCAGTTGCCGCGCACAAAGCAGTTTGCGCAGGCCAACCTGAACCCCGAAAGCCTGAGTGAAGCCATTCGCATTGCCGAAGGTGGCTGACACCTTACCGGCCTGACCTGTTTGTTTTTTTTGAACTGCACGGGGTTGTTGCGCGACTTTTCCTCCCGCAACCCCGCCTGACCTGAGGGTTTTTACAACAATGACCAAAATGGCAGATACCACTGCACAATGCGGTGCGGAGCTTATTGTCAAAAATCTGGAAGCGCATGGCATTACCCATGTGTTTGGTATTCCCGGTGCCAAGGTGGACCGGCTGTTTGACGCGCTGGTTGATTCCTCGATCGAAACCGTTGTGACCCGGCATGAGCAGAATGCCGCCTTTATTGCCGGGGGCCTTGGGCGCATTACCGGCAAGGCCGGGGTGTGCATTGCAACATCTGGCCCCGGTGCTTCCAACTTTATTACCGGGCTGGCCACCGCCAATTCGGAAGGGGACCCCGTTCTGGCCATTGGTGGTGCGGTCAAGCTGGCAGACCGGCTTAAGCTGACACACCAGACCATGGATACGGTCAGCCTGTTCCGCCCCGTAACCAAATACAGCGTGGAACTGACCACCCCCACCGCCATTTCGGAAGTTATGGCCAATGCCTTCCGCTTTGCAGAAAGCGGGCGGCCGGGTGCAGCATTTGTCAGCACGCCCATGGATGTGCTGTCCATGCCTGCCAATGCCCCGGTTCTGGCGGACCGTCTGGCCCCGCGCATGGGTGGGGCACCGGCGGATGTGGTGGCAGAGGCCGCAACGCTGCTTAAAAAAGCCAAGCGTCCCGTCATGCTTTTGGGCATGCTGGCCAGCCGCCCGGATGTGGCAGATGCCGTGCGCGCTTTTGTCAAACAGACAGGCGTGCCGGTTGTGGGGACGTATCAGGCAGCTGGTGCCGTATCGGAAGAGCTGGTGGACCGCTTTGGCGGGCGTATCGGCCTGTTCCGCAACCAGCATGGGGACCAGCTTCTGCACGAGGCCGATGTGGTGGTGGCCGTGGGCTACAACCCGGTGGAATATGACCCGTGGCTGTGGAACGTGAATGACGCCCGCCAGATTATCAATATTGATATTGTGGCGGCTGAACTCGACAATGCCTTTGTGCCCGCCATTGAACTGATCGGTGACATTGCCCTGACCCTTGAAGGGCTGGGCGGCAAAGCTGGTGGCCTTGCCCGCGCGCCGGAGCTGGAAGCGGTGCTGGAAGGGTATAAAAAAGCCCGCAGCACTGCGCTGCTTACGGCACGCAGCAGCAGCAACTCCGCCGTGCACCCGCTCCAGATCGTGCGTGAGCTGGAACAGTTTGTAACCCCGGACATGACCCTGTGCCTGGATATGGGAACATTCCATATCTGGCTGGCGCGTTATCTGCTCTCCTTCCGGGCGCGTCAGGTGCTTATCAGCAACGGCCAGCAGACCATGGGTGTGGGCCTGCCGTGGGGGATTGCGGCCAGCCTTGTTAACCCATCGCAAAAAGTTGTTTCAATTTCTGGCGATGGCGGATTCATGATGTCGAGCATGGAGCTGGAAACAGCCGTGCGCCTGAAGTGCAATCTGATCCATATGGTCTGGATTGATCAGGCCTACAACATGGTCGAAATTCAGGAGCAGAAGAAGTACGGCCGTGGCTCCGGCGTGCATTTTGGCCCGATCGATTTTGCAAAATATGCAGAAGCCTGCGGGGCAAAAGGCATTACGGCCACAACGGAAGATGGCGTGCGGCAGGCCCTGCGCGAGGCCATGGATGTGGAAGGTCCGGTGGTTATTGCCGTGCCGGTTGACTACTCGCACAACCACCTGCTCATGCAGCCTCTGGCACAGTTGGGGGAAACCACGGCAGCAGCCTGAACATAGCGCTGCGCTTGACGCAGAACAGGTTCTATTGCTGTCATCCGCTCCATCCGTTTCATTAGCGCGATAATGTTGTTATAACACCACAGCACGGCGCCACTGACGGACGGAGCAAAGGAGGCAGGCAGACTGCCTTTTTTCTTCCATGACGCGGCAACGCAGTATGAAAGAGAACAAGAATGCAGATGCCCGAACCCAACCAGACCATTATAAGCCAGCGTGATGCACTGGCGCAGGGTCTGCGCCAGATTGTGGGAAAAGACTGGGTTATTTCCGACGATGCACAGCGCAGGCCTTACCAGTGCGATGGCATTACCGCCTATATGGCCATGCCGCTGCTGGTCGTGCTGCCGGGGTCTGCGCAGGAAGTGCAGGCTGTTCTGCGTTTCTGCAACGAAAAAGGCGTCAAGATTGTTCCCCGTGGTTCTGGCACATCGCTCTCGGGTGGTGCCCTGCCGCTGGAAGATGGCGTGCTGCTGGTTACGTCCCGCCTGTGCAACGTGCTGGCGGTGGATGAACACAACCGCGTAGCCCGCGTGCAGCCGGGTGTGCCCAATATTAAAATTACCGAGGCCGTCAGCCATCTTGGCCTGTGCTACATGCCTGACCCGTCCAGCCAGTTGATCTCCACCATTGGTGGCAATGTGGCGGAAAATGCCGGGGGCGTGCACTGCCTTAAATACGGTGTGACCGCCAACCATATTCTGGGCATTCAGGCCGTGCTGATGACCGGCGAAATGGTGGAACTGGGCGGGGCCTACCTTGGCGCGGCCGAAGGTGAGCTGGACCTTATGGGGGTGCTGACCGGCTCTGAAGGGCTGTTGGCGGTCGTGACCGAAATTGCCGTGCGGCTGGAACCCGTGCCCGAAGTTGCGCGCGTTATTTCCATGAGCTTCGCGTCCGTGGAGGAAGCGTGCGAATGTGTGGGTGCCATTATTGGCGTGGGTATTATTCCTGCGGGTCTGGAGTTCATGGACCGCAAGGTGCTTGATGCGGTTTCCGTCCTGATCAAGGAAAAGTTTGATGACCGCACGGCCGCACTCCTGCTGTGCGAGCTTGATGGCACGGCGGTTGAGGTGGACGCACTGGTTGGTGTGGTCAGCGATGTGGCGCGTGGGCAGGGGGCTATTGAGCTCAAGGTCAGCACCACGGAGGAAGAGCGCCAGCGCATATGGAGCAGCCGCAAGCTGGCATTTTCCGCCATTGGCAAGCTCTGCCCGGATTATTACTGCACGGACGGCACCATCCCGCGCAACAAGCTGCCCGAGGTGCTGAACAAGATGGCGGACATGTCCAAAAAATATGGGCTGGATTACGCCAACTGCTTCCATGCGGGGGATGGCAACCTGCACCCCATCATCATGTATGATGCCGCCAAACCGGGCGATCTGGAAAAAGCCGAGGAGTTCGGGGCCGATGTGCTGATCGCCTGCGTGGATGCGGGCGGGGTGCTCAGCGGCGAACACGGTATTGGCGTTGAAAAACGTGACCTGATGACCCACCAGTTTACCGAAGTGGATTTACAGCAGCAGCAGATGGTCAAATGTGCGTTTGACCCCAAGGACCTGCTGAACCCGGGCAAGATGTTCCCCACCCTGTGCCGCTGTGCGGAGTTCGGGCGGATGCATGTGCATAACGGCAACCTGCGTTTTGCGGATATTCCGCGTTTCTGATTCTGGTAGGGCATTGCAAGCATGACAGACACACAAACCACTGCATCCATGCGTCCTGCCACAACACAGGACGTTGCAGATATTCTTATGGACGCGGCCAGCCGGGGCGAGCCTCTGGTGGTGCGGGGCAATGGCACCCGTGCCGGGCTGGGTAACCCGGTTGCCGCTACCCGCGTGCTGGAACTGGGCGGGCTGGATCAGATAGATTTTTATGACCCCGATGATCTGGTGATTCGCGCAGGTGTTGGCGCCACGCTGGATGAGGTCGAGCAGGTTCTGGCGCAAAAAGGGCAATACCTGCCGTTTGAACCCCCACGCTATGCCGGGTTGTATGGCACCAATGGCGCGCGCAGCACACTGGGTGGGGCGGTTTCCACCGCCCTGTCTGGCTCGCGCCGGATTCTGACCGGGGCAGCAAGGGACTTTGTTCTGGGCGTGGAAGGCGTGAACGGTCAGGGCGATGTGTTCAAGGCTGGCGGCCGGACCATGAAGAACGTGACCGGCTACGACATCAGCAAACTGGTAACAGGGGCCAACGGTACGCTGGCAGCACTCACAACCGTTACACTCAAGGTGCTGCCCGCTCCACGGGCGGAGGTAACTCTGGTGCTGCCCGCCGCCCCACTGGAGGAGGACGTAGCCCTGTTTGCCAGAATGCGCGCCCTTCCGCTGGGGCTTGGCGGGCTGGCCCGCAGGGTCAATGCCGCAGGGGTGTGCGAGCTGCTGGTGCGCGTGGAAGGCACGGTGCCCGGCGTTGCGGGCAACCAGCAGGTGCTCAATGGCATGCTGGCCACCCGTGGTGGCATGGTGGTGCTGGAGCAGGAGCAGAGCCGCGCCCTGTGGGCCGGTGTGCGTGAACTGGACTGCCTGAATGCCAAACCGGACGAGCTGGTGTGGCGTGTTAACCTGCCCGCCACAACCATGCCCGCCTTTGTGGAGCAGGCGCGCAGTGCAGGCTGCATCAACCGCTTTTTTGTGGACTGGGCCGGCGGTGTGGTGTTCTCCACCATGCGCGGCGTGCAGCCCGAGGTGGATACCCTGCGTTACCGTAAAATGGCGGAAAAAGCAGGCGCGCGTGCAACCCTGCTGCGTGCGCCCGATGCGGTGCGTGCCCAGTTTGGTGCGTTCCCGCCCGTCAGTGCAGGTGTTGCAGCACTGGCCGCGCGCACCCGCACAGCCTTTGACCCGGCAGGTATTCTCAACCCCGGCCGCATGACCGTTCAGGCATAGGAGACGCCCCAATGCTCAGCCATATTCCCCAGGCCGCGCTGGATGCGGACCCGAACGTGCAGTTGGCCAAGGACATTATTGGCAACTGCGTCCATTGTGGCGTGTGCCTCTCGCGTTGCCCCACATACGCCGTCAAGCATGAGGAAAACGACAGCCCGCGCGGCCGTATTTTCCTTATGAAGGACATGTACGAAAAAGGTGGCGTGCCTGATGCCAAAACGGTCGAACATCTGGACCGCTGCCTGACCTGCCTTGCGTGTGAGGCCATTTGCCCGTCAGGCGTGGAATACTCCAAACTGATCGCTCATGGCCGTGAATATGTGGAGGAGCATTACAAACGCCCGCTCTTCCAGCGCGCCGTGCGCGAACTGCTGGTCCGGCTTATTCCCAATGCCCGCCTGTTCCGCCTTGCCATTTTTGGCGGGCGTCTGGGCAGGCCCTTCCGGGGGCTGTTCTCGGGCACCCTGCGTGCCATGCTGGATATGGTGCCAACCAACCCGTTGCCCGCTCCCAGCCCGGTGGACCGGCCGCAAACATTTTTGCCCGCGCCGCAGGCAGGCAAGGCGGTCAAACCGCGCAAGCGTGTGGCGCTGCTTAACGGCTGCGTGCAGACCGTGCTGGACACAGCCATTAACGAAGCCACAATCCGCCTGCTCCAGCGCCATGGGGTAGAGGTGGTGGTCGCAGCAGGTTCAGGCTGCTGTGGTGCCCCTGCCGAACATATGGGGGACGAGGCGCAGGCCCTGCCACTGGTCAAGGCCAATATTGACGCCTGGCTGCGTGAGGCCGATGGCCCGGACGGGCTGGATGCCATTGTCATCAACACATCCGGCTGTGGCACATCTATCAAGGCCTATGGCCACGCACTCAGGCTGGACCCGGAATGGGCGGACAAGGCCGCGCGCGTGTCCGCCATGGCGCGGGACATTACCGAGTTTATGGTCGAGATCGGGCTGGAAAAACCTGCCACCCCCACGGGGCTGCGGGTGGTGTACCATTCCGCGTGTTCCATGCAGCACGGCCAGCGGATTGTGAACCAGCCCAAGGACCTGCTGCGTGAGGCAGGGTTTACCGTGCTGGACGTGCCCGAGGGCTACCTGTGCTGTGGGTCTGCTGGCACCTACAACCTGCTCCAGCCAGACATTGCCAATGAGCTGAAGGAGCGCAAGCTGCGCAACATCCGCTCCGTACATGCCCAGATTGCCGCCAGCGGCAACATCGGGTGCATGACCCAGCTTGCAGGGGAGGCCGGGCTGCCGTTTGTGCACACGGTGGAACTGCTGGACTGGGCTACTGGCGGGCCGGAACCCGCAGCCCTTAAAGGGCAGAAGCTGGCGGCGGAGTAGCCAGCACAGGGCCGCGCTGCACACGGTGTGGCCCGTAGCGGGTTAGATAACGGCGGACACAGGTGCAAGGCGCGCAACAGCGCAGGGGAGCATAAGGCATGTCAGGCATAACAGGGGTGGATACAGCCGGAGGGCAACTGCGCCGTGGGGCTGCCGTATTGCTGGAGGTGTTGCGGAGCGAGGGGGTTGATTACATTTTTGGCAACCCCGGCACCACCGAACTCCCGCTGATAGACGCGCTGCTGGAAATACCCGACGTGCATTACGTACTGGGGTTGCAGGAGGCCAGCGTTGTGGCCATGGCCGATGGCTATGCGCAGGCCGCCCGCAAGCCGGGTTTTTTAAACCTGCATACGGCGGGCGGGCTGGGGCATGGGCTGGGGAACCTGCTAAACGCCAGTGTCTCGCAAACGCCGCTGGTGGTGACCGCGGGGCAGCAGGATTCGCGCCATACCATTTCCGACCCGCTACTGTTCGGGGATCTGGTGCAGATTGCCCGCCCCGCCGTTAAATGGGCGCAGGAAGTCGCCCATGCGGACCAGTTGCCCGTGCTGCTGCGCCGCGCCTTCCATGATTCCACGGCAGCCCCCGCCGGGCCTGTGTTCCTCTCGCTCCCCATGGACGTCATGGAGGAGCTGAGTGCGGTGGATATTGGTGCGCCGTCGCAGATCAACCGGCAGGCTGTGGCCGGTGGCCTGCCCGAGCTGGCCCGTGCGCTTGCGGGCATAGCACCGGGGCGGCTGGCCATTATTGCGGGGGACGAGGTGTACGGCTCCGATGCGGCAGCCGAGGTCGCCGCCGTGGCCCAGTGCCTGGGTGCGCCGGTTTATGGGTCTTCCTGGCCGTCGCGCATTCCCTTTGCCACAGCACACCCGTTGTGGTGCGGCAACCTGCCCACACAGGCAACCGCCATTGCGCAGACACTGGGCGCGTATGACGCCATTTTTGCCCTTGGTGGTAAATCGCTCATTACCATTCTCTACACCGAAGGCCCGGCCCTGCCGCCAAGCTGTGCGGTGTATCAGATGTCGTCCGATGTAAGGGACCTTGGGCGCACGTTCTGGACCCCGCTCTCGGTCGTGGGGGATGTGCGGGCGTCGCTTCAGGCCCTGCTGCCCGAGTTGCAGGTGCTCACACAGGGCAGAGCCGCGGCCTACCACGCGGCGGGCGAGCGTGTGGCCGCCCAGCGCATGCAGCATAAGGCGCAGGCCAGGCAGGCCATGCAGGCCCACCGTAGCGATGCGGTCATCCACCCCAGCGTTGCCGCGTGGGAAGTGGTGCGCGCCGTGGGGCCGGATATTGCCATTGTGGATGAGGCCATAGCCACATCCTCTGATGTGCGTCTGTTTTTGGAAAGTGCGTGGTCTGCGCAGTATTCGTTCCTGCGTGGCGGTGCGCTGGGCTGGGGCATGCCCGCAGCGGTTGGGGCCTCACTCGGCCTTGGGCGCGAGCGTGTGGTCTCCCTTGTGGGGGATGGGGCGGCCCTGTATTCGCCACAGGCATTGTGGACTGCGGCACATGAAAAGCTGCCCGTTACTTTTGTGGTCATGAATAATCAGGAGTACAACGTGCTCAAGAACTTCATGCGGCAGCAGAAAGATTATATTTCCGCGCGGGAGGGCACATATCCGGCCATGGATATTGTTAACCCGAGCATAGACTATCAGGCGCTCGCCCGTTCCATGGGGGTGCCCTCCACCAAAGTGACACGGGCGGCAGATATTGCCCCCGCACTGGAGGCCGCCTTGGCGACTGATGGCCCATCGTTAGTGGAAATTGTGATTGCAGCGAGCTGAGGAGGCTCGCTTCTTTACCGGGGGTGCGTATGAAAATCGGGTTGTTTATTCCCTGTTATATAGACGCGTTTTATCCAAACGCGGGGATTGCCACACTGGAACTGCTGGAAAAGCTGGGGCAGGATGTGGAATATCCAATGAACCAGACCTGCTGCGGCCAGCCCATGGCCAATTCGGGCTGCAACAAGGATGCGGCTGCGGCAGAGGCACTGTTTGTTAAAAACTTTGCCAGGTATGATGCTATTGTCATGCCGTCCGGCAGTTGCACGCACCATGTGCGCGATAATTTTGACGCCATCGAGCAGACCGATGACGTGCGCCATGTGCGTGAAAACACGTTTGAGCTGGTCGAGTTTTTGCACGATGTGCTCAAGGTGCAGGACTTCCCCTGGGCGGAGTTCCCGCACAAGGTGGGGCTGCACAACAGCTGCGGCACCCTGCGCGCCCTGCGCACGGCCAGCATGTCCGAACTGGGTGAGCCGTTCTTTTCCAAACCCATGGACCTGCTGGGCAAGGTCAAGGGTATTTCCTTTGCCACACCCAAACGGCCGGATGAATGCTGCGGTTTTGGTGGCACCTTCTCGGTTACGGAGGAGGCTGTTTCGGCCAAAATGGGCACGGACAAGGTGCGGGACCACCATCAGGCAGGGGCTGAGTATATTGTCTCGGCCGATACGTCCTGCATGATGCACCAGCAAGGGTGTGCGGAGCGGGCCGGTGTTCCTATCCGCTTCATTCATATTGCTGAAATTCTGAATGGAGCGCGGGAATGAAAGTCAAACCTGTCAACCACGCCAAGGCGGCTGAAGCGTTTATCGAAGATACCGCCCACATGGATTTCCATGACGAACGGCTGTGGGACCTGCGGCAAAAGCGTGATGGGCAGATGCACATTCTGCCCGAATGGCAGGAACTGCGCGCACGTGCATCCGCCATCAAGGAGCACACGCTGGCCAACCTGCCAGAATACCTTGAACAGTTTGAGGCCAACGCCAAAAAGAACGGTATTCATGTGCACTGGGCAGCCGATGGCGCGGAACATAACCGCATCGTTGGCGAAATTCTGGAAAAGCACGGCGCCAAATCGCTCATCAAGAGCAAATCCATGGTGACCGAAGAATGCTGCATGCGCGAGTATCTGGAACCACGCGGCGTTGTGGTGACGGAAACCGACCTTGGGGAGCGCATCCAGCAGCTGGATAACCAGATGCCCAGCCACATTGTGGTGCCAGCCGTGCATAAGCTGATCCCCGATGTCGCCAAGATTTTTGCCGAGCACTATCACACGGACCCCAACGACAACAGCGCGCAGTCCCTTGCATGGCAGCAGCGGCTGGCTGCCCGCCCGGTTATTCTGTCCGCCGATGCGGGTATGACCGGCGGCAACTTTGTGGTGGCCGAAACAGGCTCCTTTGTTGTCTGCACCAATGAAGGTAATGCCGACCTGAGCGCGACTGTACCCGGCCTGCACATTGCCACGATCGGGATCGAACGGCTGGTGCCGCGTATGGCGGATATGGGTGTGTTTATCCGCCTGCTTTCACGCTCGGCCCTTGGTTCGCCCATTACGCAGTACACAACGCATTTCCGTGGCCCGCAAAAAGGGAGCGAGATGCATGTGGTGCTGGTGGATAACGGGCGTTCGCACCGTTTGGGCATGGAGGACTTCTGGACCTCGCTCAAATGTATCCGTTGTGGCGCATGTATGAATACCTGCCCGGTTTATCGCCGTTCGGGTGGTCTGTCCTATGGTGCGGTGTATTCCGGCCCCATTGGCGCGATTATTGACCCTACCTTTAACGAGCGCAAATACAGCACGCTGCCTTTTGCCTCGACCATGAACGGGAGCTGCACCAATGTGTGCCCGGTCAAGATCAACATTCACGAACAGCTCTACAAATGGCGGCGTGTTCTGGCCGAACACCACGAATTGCCGTTTGTAAAGCGTGAGGTCATGCACATGGCGGGCAAGCTTATGGGCCAGCCTACCCTGTACCGTGCCGCCATTAACGGGACCGAGGTCGCGCTCAGCACCATGCCGCGCTTTGTGCTGTATAACTGGCTTAACCCGTGGGGTAAGCACCGCGAACTGCCGCATCCGGTCAAGCAGACCTTCCATAGCTGGTACAAGCAGAACCGCCTGAAAACCAAAAAGAAGGAAGGGGAAAGCGCATGAGCACCTCGCGCGATGCCATTCTGACCCGCCTGCGCGATAACAGGCCAGACCCCAAGGCCCACCCGCTCCCCCCCGTTGCACGTCTGGGGGATATGGATAACGGGCAGGCCCGGTTTGAAAACAGCCTCCAGATTCTGGGCGGGCAGGTGCTGGAACGGCAGGAGGGGGACACACTGGCCATCGCCATTGCCCGCCGCTTCCCCGATTCCAAGGTTATCTGCTCTGCCGTGCCGGATTTTGAAGGTACGATCCGCATAGAAGAGCTGGGCACACCCCAGCAGGCCGCCTCGGTGGATGTGCTGGTTGTGCGCTCCCCCTTCGGCATTGCGGAAATGGGTTCGATCTACCTGAGCGAAGCCCAGTTGCAGGACCTGAACTCTGCCGCCCATCTGACCCAGCATATTGTGGTGATCCTGTCGGCCAAAAACCTGACCGCCAACATGCATACGGCCTATATGGACCGCCCCGAGTTCCACACCGCCAATTATGGTGTGCTCATGAGCGGGCCATCCGCCACGGCGGATATTCAGGGTGTGCTGATCCGCGGTGCGCAGGGCGTGCGTACTCTGAGCGTGTGGTGGGAAGACTGAGCCTTGTCCCCCCATTTCGCCTGAAGGCGGGATACGCATAAAAAAAGCCGGAGCAGTTTATGCTGCTCCGGCTTTTTTGCGCTCGGGTCGAGGGTTAACGGGCGTTCAGTCCCGCACGCGCTCGATCAGTGCGCCACATTTGGCCAGTTTGCGCTCCACCGCCTCATACCCCCGGTCAAGGTGGTACACGCGGCTCAGAATGGTCTCTCCATGGGCGGCAAGCCCTGCGAGAATGAGCGAGAACGAGGCCCGCAGGTCGGTCGCCATAACCGGTGCGCCAGACAGGCTGTGTACCCCACGGATAATGGCGGAAGAGCCGTGGACGTTAATGCGCGCGCCCATGCGGTTGAGCTCGGGCACATGCATGAACCGGTTTTCAAAAATGGTCTCGGTAATCATGGAGGCACCCTCGGCAACCGAGAGCAGGGCCATGAACTGGGCCTGCATATCGGTCGGGAATCCGGGGTAAGGCTCGGTCATGATGTCGATCCCGCGCAGCGCTCCGGTGCGGCGCACGCGCATGGTGTCCCCATCCTGCGTGACTTCGGTTCCGCATTCTTCCAGTGCACGCACAACAGCGCCCAGATGGTCCATCTGCCCGCCTACCAGCCGCAGGTCCCCGCCTGTAATGGCGGCGGCACAGGCATAGGTGCCGCATTCAATACGGTCGGGCATAATGCGGTGTTCGGCACCGTGCAGGGCTTCCACGCCATCAATTAAAATGGCGGAACTGCCCGCACCCGTAATGCGGGCGCCCATGGCGTTCAGGCAGTTGGCCAGATCCACCATTTCCGGCTCACGCGCGGCGTTAATGATTTCGGTTTTGCCCTGTGCAAGCGTTGCCGCCATCATCAGGTTTTCAGTCGCCCCGACCGAGGCAAAAGGCAGAATAATGCGGTCGCCAACAAGCCCCTTGGGAGCGCGGGCGTTAATATAGCCGTTTTCCAGCGTAATTTCCGCGCCCAGTGTTTCCAGCCCTTTAAGGTGGAGGTCCACCGGGCGGGTGCCAATGGCGCACCCACCGGGGAGGGACACGCGCGCCTCCCGGCAGCGGGCCAGTAGCGGGCCAAGCACCAGAATGGAGGCCCGCATTTTGGAAACAATGTCATACGGGGCTTCGGTATTGGTAATATCCCCCCCGACCGACAGGGTGGAGCCATCGCCCGTAACATCATGCACTTCCAGCCCGTGCTGCTCCAGCAGGGCGCGCATGGTGGCAATGTCGGCAATATGGGGGACGTTGGACAGCACCAGCCGTTCGGAGGTCAGCAGCCCCGCCACCAGCAGCTTGAGGCCCGCATTCTTGGCCCCGCCAATGGTAATTTCGCCGTGCAGGGGGCGGCCGCCGCGGATAACAAAATGATCCATGGTTTTTACATCCGGGGCGTGGCAACGCCACGCTGGCCCATATATTTGCCTGCACGGTCCGCGTAGCTGGTCTCGCACGGGGAATCGCCCTTGAAGAACAGGAACTGGCAGATCCCCTCATTGGCGTAAATGCGCGCGGGCAGGGGGGTGGTGTTGCTGATCTCGATCGTGACCTGCCCTTCCCATTCCGGTTCAAGCGGGGTCACGTTTACAATAATGCCGCACCGCGCGTAGGTGGACTTGCCAAGGCAGACCACCAGCACATCCCGCGGAATACGGAAGTATTCAATGGTATGGGCCAGCACAAAGCTGTTGGGCGGAATAATGCATTCATCCGCCTTGCGGGACACAAAACCTTCGGGGCTGAAGTTCTTGGGGTCCACAATGGCGTTGTTCACATCCGTAAAAATACGGAAATCATCGGCCACGCGGGCATCATACCCGTAGGAGGACAGACCGTAGGAAATAACGCCTTCGCGCTTCTGGCTTTCCACAAACGGTTCGATCATGCCGTGATCGTGCGCCATCTGGCGGATCCATGTATCGGGCATCACGGGCATGTCTTGCTCTCTCCATTACCGGGGGGCTGTGTAGTGGCGGGGGATGGCTCCTCCACCGTGTTATGGTCCTGTCTGGTCCGGGCCTGATCCTTGCGGCGGCGCAGGTTGGCGCGCAGTGCCGCAGCCTGGCGGGCAAGCCGCTCGGCGCGGGCCGCCTCCGCTCTGGCGGAAAGGGTCTGTCCGGAAGATTGGGTTTTGTCGGGCGTGTCAGTCATGCCAGATGCAGCAAGGCCAGTCGCGTACGGGTTAAACGTTCGCCTTGCTGACTAGCAGACGTACCGCGCCATGCCTAGAGCCTGCCACAGGGGCGGGCGGCCTTTGTGCTGTTTTATGCGTGCCTGCCGGTGCAGTGGGCGCACCGGCAGGGGGTGGTTTTTACAGGTTGGCAATAACCTTGAGCCCAATCAGGGCCGCATTGGGGATGTGGTGTGTTTCGCCCGGGTGGATCAGATACTGGAACTCAGGCTGGACCAGCACGCCATGTGTGGCGTCAATCCCGTAATACGCTTCGACCAGTTCGGAATCATTCTGGATTCCGCGAATGGTCGATCCCAGTGAGTACCCGCCATCCACGGCCAGAATTTCGCTCTCCCGGCGGCGGCGGCTGACCTTGTACCACGAATACAGCACACCAAAACGGTCGGTCAGGCGGGTGGGGATCAGCCCCACAAACGACAGGCCGCCATAAGCCTGGTCCGATATGTTGACCACGTGCGGGGTGGCATGCACGTAACCTGCCATCAGGTAGCCACCGGCCATCTGGTTACGCCCGCCAAGGCGGTAGATCATCTGGTCTGCCTCCAGCCACATGGCATCGGAGGGGGCGGAGCGTGTGCCGGGCAGGGTGTCGGCAATGCGCTTGGGCAGGACCGAGCCTATCTTGTCCGCATACCGGGTGGTGTCGTGCTCATACCCCAGCACGTAGTGGCCGGGCAGGCGGTTGCGGGTCAGGAACGGTGCCCAGGTGAACTCGATCGGCAGGGACAGGCCCGTTGCGTTCTCGGACCCCCATGCCCAGCCCGAGGGGTTCTCGCTCAGGGTGCTTACGGAGTAAGCGCCAACCTGTATGGCCGTATCCCGCGTGGGGCGGAAGCGCGCGCGCGCACCCCATGTGGCTTTTGGGTACACGCTCATGCCCGGTAGCTGCTTGATGGCCACAGGGGCCGAGCAGGTGACCATGAAGGAGCACAGCAGCGGAGATGTCGCGAACACATGGGTGAGCGACATACGGCCGAAAATGATGTCCAGCTTGTTGTTGAGCATCTTTTTCTCGGCGTACATGTCCACTAGATGCGCCGCGACGTTGCCCGAGAGCGTGTACACTTCCTGCAAGGCCACATAGTATTCGCCTGCGCGTACGTTCTGCGCGGCACGGCCTGCACGTTCCATAACCAGCCCGTGCACGGACCAGCCGTTAAGTGCCGAGTTCATGCGGCCCAGATCAAACGTGGTCTGCAAGGTCAGCTCATGCACGTAGCTGATGCCTTTCTGGCCCGGTAACCCGCCAGATGCCAGCCCCATGGCTTCTCCCTTGTAGGAGAAGGAGAACGAAAACCCCTTGTCCCTCAGCCGGTCGCGGAAGGGCATCAGCTGCGGAATAAGGTGCCCCGTACCGGCTGTGGGCACGTAGTACGGGTCTGGCAGGTCGTAATCACGCTGGGCGTCCCAGCTTGCGGGCAGCAGGGCGGAGGGGCCTTCCCCATTGATCAGGGAGTCCAGTTCGATCTGGTGCAGCGAGTGGGGTGTTTCCGATGGCATGATCGGCATCACGCTCAAAGGTGCCAGACCGGGGGACGGCAGAATGGGCACCCCGCTTGGCGGAATGGGCGTGTTGGGTGGACGGCGGATGGCGCTCAGGTCCGGGCCAATGGTTTCCGCATCCAGCGGGCGTAGGGACTGCGCAGGCAGGGCATGGACCTTGCTGCCGGGGTTGATGATGGTGTCGGAAATAGGCGCCACACTTGGCTGGGCCGTAAGGGCGGAGGCATGGGTGGTCTGGGCCTGTGCCACGCCAGAACCAAAAGGCGCATGCCACACGGAGGCCAGCGCAATGGCGCAGGCGGCGGTTGTGCGGGTGTGTTTTGGCCCGTGTTCGGGGGTGCCGGGGCGCTGGGTGCGGTGTATTTTTGGCATTGTTATTCCGCTTCCTCTCGCTCTTGCTGGAGGGAGTTGTCTTATGCGTGCAGGGGTTTGTTTAAGGGAGCGTGCTGCTGGGCCTGCTGTTCAGGCCGTGCGTACAACCCCATGAACCGGCAAGGCATGGGCGTAATGCCACAGCGCGCGAGGCTGGGCGGCATAAGAGCGGAGGCGGATATTCCGCCGGGCAGAATGTGCGACCATGTGACAGACCGTTATTGTTTTTGTTGTTGTCGGTCTGCCATCAGGAGCATGAACGGAAATGTCCGGTCAAGGGCGGTTTTGAAACATTATTACCCAAAACCAAACAAAATAGGTTTTTTAGTAAAAACGGAGTGCAAATTTTTGTTATAACGATAAATTTGCAACATACGCGCAGCAGCTATGCTCCACGGGCGATGTCCTGCCAGCCGCAAAGCTGCGCTCCCGCCTGCTCCAGCCCCTTGCGAAAGCCCGGAGAGCAGAGTGCCTTGAACTCGGCCTCATGCTCGTATGTGGGCATCAGTTCTGCGAGCATGGTGTTCTTGTGGGTGGCAGGGTGGAAATAGATCTCGGACACACCATCAGGCAGGTGGGCTGCCAGAGCGGCCATGCGCTCGGTGGTCATGTGCCCGCTCCAGGCCAGGCCAAAGCACCAGTCATTCGTGGCCATGCCCGCAGCATGGGCCTGATGGCGCAGCAGGGCGGTCCAGCGGCGCAGGGCGGCATCGCCCAGCGTGTCGGTATAGGTGCCTGCGGCATACAGGGGGCGGGGTGGCTCCAGAGGTACCCGCACGGCATTCAGCCCGTAGCCTTTGCCTATGCCAATCATCATTTTGCCTACGGTGGGGTGCAGGTGCATGTGCTTGTGAGCGTTGGCGTGGTCCAGCGGCAGGCCCGTGCGGCTGAAGGCTTCAAACTGGGCGGTAATTTCCGCCTCCAGTTCCCGCCGTCCTTCGGGGCGGAAGAAGTAGTCCACTCCAAGCCCGAGCTGGGAGGAGGAGAACCAGCCATTATCGCGCGTAATCAGCGGCAGGCGGCTGTGGGGCAGAACCGATGGTCCTTCAATAACCACCAGATGCAGGCCAACATTAAGGGAGGGCAGGCGTTTGGCCCGTTCCACGGCATCCTGTGCAGCAGGGCCGGACACCATAAGACTGGCAGTTGAGAGAACGCCGTTGATGTGGGCCTGTTCAATGGCCTCGTTCACTTCAACCGACATGCCGAAATCATCGGCGGAAATAATGGCGCGTTTCATGGTTCTGGCAGCCCTTTGTAACCTTTGCCTGTGTCTAACACTGGCAGGTAGGGGCTGTCATGGCTGTTCTGGGTGGGGGACTTATGCGCCATTCCCCACCCAGTGCCATGAGTTATGCCAGATCAGGCAGCCTTGCGGCCTTTAAGGAACTGGAAGAACTCCACACCTTCGCGCAGGCGACGCTTCATCATCTGGGGCGAACGCACCATTTCACCCACGATGGAGGCAATCTTGGGAGCGCGGAAGTAGAACTTCTTGTAGAACTCTTCCACGCTGTTGAAGATTTCGGTGTGCGACAGGTGGGGGTAGTGCAGCGGTGCAATCTGCACGCCGTTGTCGTCGAGCAGTTCGGCGTTGCTTTCGTCCAGCCAGCCGTTTTCCGTGGCTTCCTTGAACAGGGCCGTGCCGGGGTACGGTGCGGCAAGGGAAACCTGCAGCGTGTGCGGGTTGATTTCCTGCGCGAAGCGAATGGTTTCCTGAATGGTTTCCTTCGTTTCGCCCGGCAGACCCAGAATGAAGGTGCCGTGGATCTTGATCCCCAGTTCGTGGCAGTTCTTGGTGAACTCACGCGCCACTTCAACGCGCATGCCTTTTTTGATGTTGTGCAGGATCTGCTGGTTGCCGCTTTCGTAACCGACCAGAAGCAGGCGCAGGCCGTTGTCACGCAGGACCTTGAGCGTGTCGTAGGGCACGTTGGCCTTGGCGTTGCACGACCAGGTTACACCCAGCTTGCCCAGTTCGCGCGCAATGGCTTCGGCACGGGGCAGGTCGTCGGTGAAGGTGTCATCATCAAAGAAGAACTCCTTAACCTGCGGGAAGTACTGCATGGCCAGACGGATTTCGGCTGCCACATGCTGCGGGCTGCGGGTGCGGTAGCGGTGGCCCCCCACGGTCTGCGGCCACAGGCAGAAGGTGCAGCGCGATTTGCAGCCAC
Organism: Acetobacter sp. ESL1128; assembly: GCF_058505085.1. NCBI lineage: Bacteria > Pseudomonadati > Pseudomonadota > Alphaproteobacteria > Acetobacterales > Acetobacteraceae > Acetobacter > Acetobacter sp. ESL1128. Next base: position 493,011 of record NZ_CP196369.1, read on the forward strand.
GGCCCGTGTAGATGGAAAGGTACGGGTGCATGAGGTAGCCGATGAAGTAATCTTCAATCCGCAGGTCACGCTTGTACACTTCGGTCACGAAGGGCAGGGCGTCCATGTCTTCGATCATGGCGCGGTCGCGGTTGGCAATAATTTCGCCATCCTTGTTGCGCCACGTAATGCCGTCCACGTCCTTGAAGTCCATGCCATCGGCAATGTCCTTGATCGTGTAATCAAATTCATTGCGGGCAACAAAGTCGATGGGCGCACCCTTGAGCAGGCTTTCTTCCGGCTGAACGGCCACCTTGGCGCCAACCATGCCAATCTTCAGGTTCGGGTTAACGTCCTTGAGCATCTGGGCCACCTGCACGTCCTTGGCAAAGGACGGGGTGGAGGTGTGCAGCACCACCAGATCACGGTTTTTCACGTCTTCCAGAATGGGCTCCATGCCCATGTTGGCGGGGGGGGCGTCAATCAGGCGGCTGCCGGGAACCAGAGCAGCAGGCTGGGCCAGCCATGTCGGATACCAGAAAGATTTAATTTCACGGCGGGCCTGATAGCGCGAGCCTGCGCCGCCATCAAAACCATCAAAAGTTGGCGGCTGGAGAAAAAGGGTTCTCATCGTCATCGGTTTCTATCCTGACAAGGGCGTAGAACGGTGGGGTCCAACAGTAAGCTCCGGCATAAATGCTGGCTCAAGGACTTCCGTATCTGCATTTGGTTTAGGCAAATACTCTGGCGTATAGGAAGAAGGCAAGTCTTTGCATGCGTTCACTAGGGTCCGGGGGAGAGAGTCCTCACGGGTGTTGGTGCGGTATTGGGGTGGGGGGCAATGTGCATGGTCTGGCCCCGCCAGTGGACTTCTGTCCCACTGGCACTCCCCACCATAATGGCGGCAGACAGCCAGTCCCGCAGGGGAAGCAGCAAAAGAGGCCACAGCGCGCGGGCACCCACGGCGCGGTCAATCAGCAGCGAAGTAACTCCGCGCATGGCCCATATGCCCCAGAAGAATGGCAAACTCCATGCCGCGTGTGGCTGAAAAAGCACAACCAGCGTCGCCCAGAACAGGGGGAGCTGGATGGAGGAGGCCGCATACCCTGCTGGCGCCAGCGTGCACACTGTGCGGCCCCAGCGCAGTTCGTGCCGCAGCAGTTCACCAAAGCTGGATTCGGCAATGGTGGTCCACGTCATGCATTCGGCAATGGCAATGTTCATGCCAGCCTGCCGTACCAGCCTGCCAAGCAGGGCATCATCGGCCACATGGGGTAAAAGGGCTTCCAGCCCGCCAATGTCATCCAGTGTCTGGCGGCGCAGTGCCATGGTGGCGCCCAGGCAGTCCTGCCGCCCCAGATAGCGCGAGAGCATGACACCGGGCAGAAAATTATGGTTGATCTGGCAGGCTGCCAGCATCTGCACAAGGGAACCACTTGCCGGCAGACCCGCGTACAGGGTGGTGACCAGTCCTGTATTGGGCTGGTGCAGGGCCGATACAATGTGTTGCAGGTAATCGGGCCGTACATGGATGTCGGAATCGGAAATAACCAGAATATCGTGCCGCGCCTTGGGCAGAATATTCATCAGGTTACTGATCTTGCGGTTCAGCCCATGCAGGGTGGGGTCCACCACAAGTTCCATGTCCAGCGAAGGGTGGCGTTCCTGCAGGCGGCGTACAACGGCAATGGCGGGGTCATCCGCATCGCGCACGCCAAACAGGATCTGCATATGGGGGTAATCCTGTGTACAAAAGCTCTCCAGAGCTTCTTCCAGCAGGGGTTCGGAGCCGTACAGGGGTTTGAGCACGGTTACCGGCGGGGGGCTGCCCAGCACAACAGGTTGCCGCTCATTGCGGCGGAAACGTGCCAGCAATCCAGCCCCCAGAGAGGACTGGATACAGCCAGTAACAGAAAGAAGCGCGCTGGCAGCAGCCAGAAGAGGAAAAACCGCTACCATGCCCCGACCATCATGCGCCCCGTAATGGGGGAGTGTGTCTGTTTGCGTTGCCGCACGCGCCTGTTCCTGTTCCCTTAGTCTTTGGCGTAGGCCTGAGCCTTGCGCTCAAGAACGCTGATAAGGCCAGAAACGCCACCCGAGGTCAGCGTGGAGCTGAAGTCCGAACGCTGGGCCGCAGCCTGGCTGATGCGGGCATCGCTGAGCAGCACGTCCACAATTTTCCATGACCCGCTGGCATTGTTCATGATGTAGCTGATCTCGGTCGGGGTGGAGCCATCGCTCGCGCCAAGGTCGGTAACCACCAGCTTGTTGCCGCCAACGGCCGTGTCGGTCACGGTGGGCTGGATGGTGAACTTGATGTCCGCACCCGGCTTGAAGTTGCTCACGTAGCGCGAGACGGTATAGGCCTTGAATGCGGCCAGAAGCTTCTGCTTTTCGTCTGCATTCAGCCCGTTATAGCGCAGGCCGATGGAGGCTTTGAGCACGGCTTCCAGATCATAGGATTTGTCCACTGCTGTGGCCACGATCTGGCTGCGCTCGGCAAAGCTGCCGTGGGACTGCACGATCTGGTCCAGCGCTGTGTACAGCGTTTGCACGGGGGCAATCACTGCACTGGACGGGGCGGACTGGGCAAACGCAGCCGGGGCGGATACGCCAGCCCCAGCTACGGGAAGAAGCGCCATGCTCATGCCAAGCACGAGCCCTGCGCGGAAGGAAATACGTTTCATGCTTACGATTTTGTCCCGGTTGCACGGTTTGACAAGGTTGCTTCGAGCATGTCTCCGATGCCCGTAGCGCTCACACCCAGTGCGTTAAGGGCGGTAGCGACGATGTGGGGTGCGGAGAGCCCGGCCTCGTCATACTGCGCGTCCTGCGTGTTGTGGTCGATAAAGCGGTCGGGCAGGGTCATGGGGCGGAAGCGCACCCGGTCAAGCAGCCCGGTGCGGGCCAGATGGTGGCAGACCTGTGTGCCAAACCCACCTTCGGACCCTTCCTCAATGGTGATCAGCACCGCATGGTTGCGGGCAAGGTTTTCCACTAAAGCCGTATCAATCGGCTTGGCAAAGCGGGCATCGGCCACGGTCGGGGGCAGACCCTGCGCTGCCAGCATGTCGGCTGCCTGCAGGCAGGCCCCAAGCCTTGGCCCGAGCGAGAGAATGGCAATGCCACCCGTCTGCGCACCGGACTGGCGCCCCATCTCGCGGATAATGCGGCCCTTGCCAATTTCCAGCACCTGCCCTTCGGCAGGCAGGTCCAGCCCAAGCCCGTTGCCACGTGGGTAACGCAGGGCAATCGGGCCTTCATCAAACTCAGCGGCTGTGGCTGTCATGTGCAGCAGTTCCAGCTCGTCCGAAGGGGCCATGATGGTCATGCCCGGCAGGCAGCCCAGATAGGCGATGTCAAACGACCCGGCATGTGTTGCCCCATCGGCCCCGACCAGACCCGCGCGGTCAATGGCAAAGCGGACCGGCAGATTCTGGAGCACCACATCGTGCATGACCTGGTCATACGCACGCTGGAGGAAGGTGGAGTAGATGGCACAGAATGGGCGCAGCCCCTCGGTGGCCATGCCTGCGGCAAAGGTAACCGCGTGCTGCTCGGCAATGCCTACGTCAAAAAAGCGGTCGGGGTAGTTCTTGGCAAACGCATCCAGCCCGGTGCCGGACGGCATGGCCGCGGTAACCGCGGTCAGGCGCTTGTCGGTCTGGGCACGGCGGACAAGTTCACGTGCGAAAACCGAGGTGTAGCTGGGCGGGCCTGCGGGGCCTTTCTTCTGCTCACCGGTAATGACGTTGAACTTGGCTACGGCGTGGTATTTGTCGCCTGCGTTTTCTGCCGGGCGGTAGCCGTGGCCTTTTTCCGTAATCACATGCAGCAGGATGGGGCCTTTATCCGTATCGCGCAGGTTGCGCAGGATATTGACCAGCTGCGGCAGGTCGTGCCCGTCTACCGGGCCAACGTAGTAAAAGCCCAGCTCCTCGAACAGTGTGCCGCCGGTAATCATGCCGCGTGCGTATTCGTCCGCCTTGCGGGCGGTACGTTCCACCGGAGCAGGCAGCTTTTTAACGAATTTCCCCGCCAGTTCGCGCAGTTCCATGAACTTGCGCGACGACATGAGACGCGAGAGGTAGTTGGACATGGCCCCGACCGGCGGAGCAATGGACATCTCGTTATCGTTGAGGATCACGATCAGGCGTTCAGCGCCCGGTCCGGCCACTGCGGCGTTGTTCATGGCCTCATACGCCATGCCGGCAGAGATGGAGCCATCGCCGATTACCGCAATCACATTGCGTTCACGGTAGGAGGGGTCATCCTCGGCACGCAGGTGGTGCGCCACCGCCATGCCAAGCCCTGCGGAAATGGACGTGGAGGAATGGGCCGCGCCAAACGGGTCGTATTCGCTCTCGGAGCGGCGGGTAAAGCCCGACAGCCCACCCGGCTGGCGCAGGGTGCGGATGCGCTCGCGCCGTCCGGTCAGAATCTTGTGCGGGTAGGCCTGATGGCCCACATCCCAGATCACCCGGTCATCGGGCGTGTCGAACACCGCGTGCAGGGCTACGGTCAGCTCCACAACACCAAGCGAGGCCCCAAGGTGCCCCCCGGTGGTGGAGACCGCGTCCACAGTTTCGGCCCGCAGTTCGTCCGCAAGCTGCTTGAGCTGCTCAACAGACAGGTTGCGCAGGTCCGCAGGAACCCGAACACGATCCAGCGCAGGAAAACGGCCAAAAGTGGGAATCGGTGACGCGGCGTTCTGGTTTTTAGAACTGTCCATGCGATTGTTTCCATCTTCTTTTTAGCGGAAAACGGCACATAACTGCCTTTTTCAGGCAGGGTATGCTGCTCCCCGGCGTGCCTTACATCGCGTTAACATGCCGACAGACATCGCGAACCAATGGGGTTTGGTTTAATGTTTTGTGAAAGAACGCAAGCACGGAAACAAAACTCGCTGCTGGTTGTGTCTTTTTTGCAACAGGTAGCGAAAAAGACTTGAGCTTGACAAACGAGGCCACCTATATGCAGGCGAATACCTCATACACGCGTGGCTATACATGTTCCGCGCCTGTTGCTCCTTCTAACAGTCCACGGGTGGAGTAGCAGGCCAGGCAGGCAGCAGGTCCGGTCGCGCGCTTTATGGACATACTCAATACTGACTTGTCTTACTACCAGTCACGATACAGGCGTTAAGTGGATGCGCCAAAGCGGGGGTTTATGGCCGTACCGATAATGCAGGCCGTCAGGGTCGGCAGTTACGTTGTCAAACAGCATATTACGGGGCGCAAGCGCTATCCGCTGGTGCTCATGCTTGAGCCGCTTTTTCGCTGCAACCTGGCCTGTGCAGGCTGCGGAAAAATCGATTACCCAGCGGCTATTCTCAACCAGCGCATGACCGTGCAGGAATGTCTGGATGCGGATGCGGAAGCAGGCGCACCAGTTATTGCCGTAGCCGGCGGGGAACCGCTGCTGCACAAGGAAATGCCCGAAATCATCCGTGGGCTGATCGCGCGCAAGAAGTACGTCTACCTGTGCACGAACGCCCTGCTTCTTGAAAAGAAGATGGACGATTACGAACCATCCCCCTTCTTCTCGTGGGATGTGCATCTGGATGGCGACAAGACCATGCACGATGCCTCCGTCTGTCAGGACGGGGTGTACGAACGCGCGGTTGCCGCCATTAAAAAGGCCAAGGCGCGCGGTTTCCGCGTGTCCATCAACTGCACCGTGTTCGATGGGGCAGACCCCCAGCGTATGGCCAACTTCTTTGATGAAGTGATGGCCATGGGCGTGGACGGGATCATGACCGCACCGGGCTATGCCTACGAGCGTGCACCCGATCAGGCGCACTTCCTCAACCGGCAGAAAACCAAGCAGCTCTTCCGCGATGTGTTCCGTCTGGGCAAGGGCAAGAAGTGGCGGTTTACGCAGTCTCCGCTCTTCCTCAACTTCCTTGCCGGTAACGAGCAGTACCACTGCACGCCGTGGGGTAAGCCCCTGCGTAACGTGTTTGGCTGGCAGCGCCCGTGCTACCTGCTGGGTGAAGGCTACGCCAAGTCCTTCCGTGAGCTGATGGACGACACCAAGTGGGACGATTACGGCACCGGTAACTACGAAAAATGCGCCGACTGCATGGTGCATTCCGGTTATGAATCCACCGCTGTTATGGATGCCGTCCGCCGCCCCTGGCACATTGCCAAAGTCGCGCTGTTTGGCCCCGAAACCGAAAAGCCGATGGTGCCGGAAATCTCTCTGGCTAACCAGCGTCCGGCCCAGTACGTGTTTTCCAAGCAGGTGGAAGAGCAGATGGAAGCCATTGCGGCGCGCAAGCCCGCCAAGGCTCCCCGGGTTAAGGTCGTGCGTACCGAAGGTGCGAATGACGAGGCCCCCAAGGCTGCTGAACCTGCCGAAAGCAGTGCCGCAGACTGATTCGGCCCTGTGCGAATCGGTTAGGCGAGACAGAAAACGGCTCCTTCGGGAGCCGTTTTTTTGTGCCTGCCGTAAAAAGAATACCGATTTGGTCCGCTTTATCCGATGGGCAGGCATACACACGCTGCATGGACCTAGCCGGTAGGGAGGGTCGCATGTTCGGCGCTGGTCTCCCGCGGGATCATCCCTTATCGTGCGCGTGGGGCTTTTGTTGCGCAAAGCCCGCTACAGCATAAAGGCGTGTTGGTTTTACCCATGGCACTTTCCATTCTTGTTATTTTCTTTCTGGTTTTCCTCAACGCCGTGTTCGCCATGGGTGAACTCGCCCTTATTTCCGTGCGTAAGCCGCGTCTGGCACAGTTGCAGGAGAGCGGTATGCGCGGTGCAGACCGGGCCATGCGGCTGGCCGAGGACCCGCAGATCTTCTTGCCTACGGTGCAGGTGGGTATGACGCTTGTCTCCATTCTGGAAGGCACGTTTGGCGGTGTGCAGATCGAGGCGCACCTGACCCCCATTCTGGAACGCTTTGCCCTTCTCAAACCCTTTGCCCCGCAGCTTTCCATGGTTGTTGTGGTGGTTTTCATTACCGCCATCATGCTGGTGCTGGGGGAACTGGTGCCCAAGCAGCTTGCCCTGCGTGAGCCGGAAAAAATGGCTGCCCGTCTGGCCATGCCGCTGGAACTGCTGGCCAGGGTCACGGGCCCGGTAGTCATGCTGCTGCGGGCCTCCTCCAACATGGTTCTGCGGCTGATGGGGGCGAGTGATGCGGTCAACCAGAGCCTGACGGAAGAGGAACTCAAGGCCTACATAGCCGAAGGAGCGCGTCTGGGCGTGCTGGAGCACGAGGAGCGCAGCATGATCGAGCGGCTCCTGCGGCTGGCAGACCGGCCTGTACGGGCAATTATGACGCCCAGAAACGAACTGTGCTGGATAGACCGCCACGCCGGGCGTGAGGCACTGGTGCAGGTGCTCAAGCAGACCAGCTACGCCCGCATTGTGGTGTGCGAAGGGGGGGTGGATAACCCCGTGGGCGTTATTCTGGCCAAGGACATGCTGGACCGGGTGCTTGAGGGCATGCCTGTTTCCATTGAAGCGGGCATGCGGCCGATGGTGGTGGTGCCGGACAGCATTTCCGCGCTGGATATGCTGGAGCGTATGCGTAGCATCAGTCTGGGTATGGCCTTCGTGCTGGACGAATACGGGGCGTTTGAAGGGGTCGTGACCCCGGCAGACCTGTTTGACGCCATTGTGGGGGAAACCTCGCACGAGCAGCCCCAGTCCAGCCACCACGCGGCCAACGTGCCTGCGCCCGATGCTGTGATCAGCCTTGAAGGAACCGCCTCGGTGGACGAGATCAAGGATATGCTGGGCCTGCGCTCTTTGCCGGAGGAAGGCAGCTACCACACTCTGGGTGGCCTACTGCTGGCCCTGCTGCGGCGTGTGCCTGCGGCGGGGGATAAGGTGGCCTATGATGGCTGGCTGTTTGAGGTGCTGGAAGTGGAAGGCCGCCGTGTGGCCCGTGTGCGGGCCAGCCGTCAGGCACTGGCGGAGAACTGAGGAGAGGCCCGACCGGGCACACCTCCTCCCGTTCCCGGCCTGTGTGCCGGGCCGGTGTGGGGTGTGCCTGTATGGTGCCCGGCCTGTTCTGGCAGGGGAGATACAACAAAGGGGCGCTTGGCTTATGCCAGCGCCCCTTTGTTGTGCAAGCGAATGCTCAGGCCGGATTGTAAGGTGCCTACCCCACACTTCCCGAAGGGAAGGCCCCCTGAGCCTGCATTGATTTAATGCAAGGTGCTGGCCAGAGCGGTTTCATCCGCAAAGTCAGGCCATGTGCCGTGTGCCAGAGCACTCAGGGAAGGGGTGGGCAGCTTCATTTTTGCAGCATAGCGCCACAGATAGGTCAGGGTCCGGTGGACGTAGTTCCGGGTTTCCTGGTTGGGGAGCAGTTCCATAAACATGAGCGGATCATCCGAGGATGCCGCTAGATTCTCCCAGTGGGCCAGTGCATTGGGGCCTGCATTGTAACTGGCCAGCAGGCGGATGATGTCCCCGCCCCGTGCTTCGGTATGGTTGGCCTGCTGGGTCAGCTTGGCCAGATACTGCACGTAGCGCTGCCCGATTTCCAGATTAAGGCTGGGGTCATGCAGGGCAGAGGCCGAGCGCTCAAACCTGTGGTTGGGGTTGGAGGCAGAGGCACTGGTAACAAAATCGGCCGTTATGGGGCGGATCTGCATCAGCCCGTGGGCTCCTGCGCCGGATACGGCGCGGGCATCAAAGTTGGATTCCACACGGGCCAGCGCGTAAACAAGTGCCGGGTCCATGGTAAAGCCGTTGCGTGGGCGCAGTTGTGGCAGGGGCGCATCGTCCGTGCTTTGCGCGGAGGTTGCCTGGCTTTGCAGGGAATCCTCCATTTCGCGCGCAAGGTCATGCAGCCCCGCCGCCCCGGCTACCAGCTGGAAGGACCGGGCGAGGGTGACGTCATGCAGGTTGGGCCATGCGCGGCGCATGGCGTTTTCCGCTATTTCCGGCTCCCCGACCTGAAGCAGGGCAAATACGCGCCGGCCAACCTCGGTATTCCCCACGGCTTCTATGTCAATTTCGGTCAGAACCGGGGCGGAGGCCGTGCTCTGGCTGTTGGCGCCCGAGCTTTCCAGCGGAGCAAAGCTGGCAAGGCCGTGGCGTTCGCTCAGCTTGTGTGGGGTGCTTGCCGCACGCAGCATGGTGTTCGCCAGAAGCCCGTAGAATGTGCGGGGGAAGGTGGCGGCATGCTGGAGCCACAGGTGCTGGCTGTGCGGATTATTGGTTTTTTCGTGCGTCCGCGCGGCCCAGAAGGCGTTTGCGGCCCGCATTTCCGGCGTGGCGCGCGGTGCGTGGGAGGCACGTTCAAAAAACTGTCTGGCCTGCGCGTAGTCCTGCTTCTGCCACAGGGCCAGCCCGGCCACATAACCCGCCAGCGCATTGCGCCCGTGGGATACGGTGTTGGCTGTGCGGCTGATGTCCAGCGCCAGATCGGTTTCACCCGCGGCCAGCATGGCCTGTGCGGTTTCGGCCTGCAACTGGGCGGCATACGCAGGGGTCATGCCCGGCGTGATGCTGATCAGGTGCAGAGCGCTATGCACACCTTTAAGGCCCCATGTCGTGCGTTCACGCAAGGTGCGGTCCAGCATGGGGTTGCGGGTGAACTCCTGCAGCGGCCCTGCCGCAAGGGCGGCGTGTTCGGGGGCCAGATGCTCGGTGGAAGGGGCTGCGGGCATGGGCCCACCCCGTTCGGGCAGGGCGGCAAGCCGCGCCCATACTGCCGGAGCATCCGCGTAGGAGGTGTATTGCTTGAGCCAGTTGCGCAGCTCGGTCGCACTGGGGTGGTAGCTGGGGTTGAGGTAGCGGTTTGCCTCCACCTCACCCAGCAGCAGTGAGTCGGTCAGGTGGGTGGTGCTGTTGATCGCCTCGGCAAACGCACCCATGCGCTGGAGACGGAAAACGGCACGGATGTTGGTTGCTACATCCTGTGGCAGTGGTCTGGGTAGTACAAGATCATCGCCTTCCGGAAAAGCCCGGCGCGGCAGAACCATCGCCAGCTCTTCGCTGTGCGGTTCCGCCCCGTGGTCCGGGGAACTGGCATGGGCTCTCGTCGTGGTGACGGAAGCGCTGGCCAAAAGAGCGGCTCCAGCCAAAAAGGCTTTTGCCGCGATCTGATGAGGAATTTGACCTATCGCTCGCATGGCTGGCGGGGTCTAGGCTTTTTGCGCGCAAAAAGCAAGTTTACTCTGTGTAAACATTGGTTGGCATGTTGGAGAAACCATTGCGCGCTTTGGCGTAACGCAACGGTTGTTGCTTTTGGAGTTCTTTGTTTTTCAAAGGTATTTGGCGTTATTTCATGCTGTAATTCTTTGTGACGGGTGTGGGGATATTGCCACTATCCCTTTGGTTGCTTCATGGCGTGTCACGCAGTGTTTTCATCACCAGCATAAGCGTTTGCCATATCTCCCGCCGGGCCGTGGGGGAGGCACGGAGCTGGAGCGGGTGGCGCATGGCCAGAACCGGCACATCCCCCAGACCGGGCAGGGCCAGCGTGCCCCATTCGCGCCGTGCGGCGGGGGTGTCTTTGCCGAGCAGCATGGTTGCGGGCAGGCGGCCGCACAGCACAAGGCGGCGGGGGGCAAACAGGGTGATCGCACGGTGCAGGAAGGGCAGGCAGATGCGCTGCTCCGCATCCGATGGGGGGCGGCCGCCGGGGGGGCGCCACGGCAGGGCGGTGGCAAGGGTTAGCTGGCTGCGCTCCAGTGGCAGCGGGGCCAGCAATGTATCCAGCAAGGTGCCACACAGGCCGGCAAAAACATGGCCGCTCCGGTCCTCATCCGCATCAGGGGCTTCCCCGATCAGCATGAGCGGGGCGTTGGTCGGGCCGGAGGGCAGGAGTGTGTGCATGGCCGTGCCGCGCAGGGAGCATGCATCAAACTGCTCCATGGCAGTGCGCAGGGCATCCGGTGTGCTTGCCTGTGCGGCGGCCTGCTGGGCAAGGGCTATGGACTCGCCCAGACTGGTAATGCCGCCTTCACTCCCCGCCGCAGGGGTGGGGTTCTGCCGCAGGGTATGGGGCGCTACCATGGGTGGAGCCTGCACGGCTGGCGCGCTCTGGCGGGGTTTGCCGGGGTTGGGCAGGCGTGGCAGATGGTGCGCGCCGGCCCCGCTCAGGCGGTGGTCTGTGGCGGTGTCGGTTACGGCGGTATCCACCCCCCATTCGGTATAGAGGCGGAGGAGGGAGAGGGCATCGTGCATTATCCCACCCCTATCACAATCACGGGGTGGACCAGAATATGGAGCGGATGGTTTGGCGGTTTGGCATGAGCGCGGTAGAGACAAAGCCAGCCGTTCATGTCGTTCCTCATTTGCTATGCTGGCAGATGTGGGCCGCCAGCCGCGGCAACCCGGTGCTGCCGTCTCAGCCTGAATAGGGTTCTTATGCTGTTTTGTCGTCTTATGCCTACGGTTTTCCTGCTGTCTGCCACCATGCTGGTGTCGCCTGCGCTGGCGGCGGTGCCTGAGCCTGCACGTGTTTTACACCATAAAACCGGCCCCGCCGCCCAAGCCGGGCACGGGTATGTCGATTCGGAGGCTTACCTGCGCGGGATCGTGGCTGTGCGCCTGGGGGATGACCTTGAGGCAGCACAGGCCTTCCGCAAGGCATTGCAGGCGGACCCGGCGGATGCAGACCTGTTGCGGCAGGCTTTTGTACGCAGTGTCATGGTCGGTGCCCCTCAGGCGGTGGAACTGGCCCGGGTTGTGGATAAAACACCGCAGGACAGGAGTGTGATTTCCGCCCTTGTTCTGGGGGATGACGCAGCTATGCGCGGCGCATGGCCCGAGGCCGTGCAGTATTATCACCGTGCCGGGGCCGACCCCATGGCCCGCCTGATTGTGCCGCTGCTGCTGGCGTGGTGCCAGCAGGCGCAGGGCCACGCGGATGAGGCAATAGAAAACCTGCTCCATGTGCCCGGCTCCGGTCTTATGCCGTTTTATACCCTGCATGCCGCACTTATTGCGCAGGTGGCAGGCCAGTCCGACCGGGCGGGGGCGCTGTTTGTGCAGGCCCAGAAGGCCATGCCTGGCTACGACATGCTCCTGACCCGCTCCCACGCGGCGTGGCTATGGAACCATGGCCAGCAGGACAAGGCACGGGCCGTTATTCGTAAACTGGTGGCAACAGACTCCATTCTGGGGCTGGCAGGCCCCGCCCTGCAGGCGGAAATCGCCCATTACCCCGTGACATCCGCGCGGGAGGGAATCGCCCGTGCCTATGTGCTAACGGCCTTCCTGCTCCGCCAGCAGGCGCGGGAGCAGGCCCAGCAGGGAATGGAAGGGGAGGGCAGTGCGCTCAACCTGTTCCAGTTTAATGAGGCCGCCCGCCTGATGCTGGGCTTTGCGCTGGCCATGGACCCAACGCTGGCTGATGCTCGCCTGATGCTGGCAGAAATTCAGGACGACGAGCACCATTTTGCCGCCGCGCGCGAAACACTGGTGCGCGTTCCCCCGCAGGACCCGCTGGCCATGGTCGCGACCCTGCGCCTTGCGGTGCTGGAAACCACCAACGACCACCCGGCCGAGGCCATACCGCTCCTCCAGCATCTTGCCCAGCAGGTGCCGGGCCAGATTATTATAGAGCGCTCGCTGGGTAACGCCTTCAGCCAGACCAAGGACTGGAAGGCCGCCATAGCCGCCTATACCCGTGCAATTGATCTGGCCAACGTGCAGAAAAGCCCAGACTGGACGCTCCTGTTCCTGCGCGGCATGGCCTACCATGAAGCCGGGGACTGGGCCGCTGCCAAAAATGATACCCGCGCTGCGCTGGCCTATGCCCCGGATGAGCCGCTTTTACTCAATTTTCTGGGTTACGGCATGGTCGAACAGCATGAAGACCTAGCCGAAGCCGAACAGCTTTTGCGCAAGGCCCATGCGCTGGATGACCAGGACGCCGCCATAACAGACAGTCTGGGCTGGGTGCGCGTGGAGCAGGGTGATCTGGCGGGGGGGATTCCCCTGCTGGAAAAAGCCGCCGAGCAGACACCGGAAGACCCGGAGGTAAACTACCATCTGGGCGAGGCCTACTGGCGTATTGGCCGCAAGACCGAAGCCGTGGACCAGTGGAATGTGGCGCTGGGCTTACACCCCAGCCCGGCGGATGAAAGCCTTATACGGGCGGCCTTGCAAAAAGCGGGTGTTCCCCCCACACCTCCTGCCGGGGTGGGTAGCCCTGCGGCACAGCCGGCTCCGGCCGCGCAACCCGCCCCCGCACAACCTGTTCAGGAACAAGGAAAGCACACGCCGTGACCGTTGCAGCACTGGATGTCTCCACCTTTGCATTTACAGAGGCAGCCCCCGCCAAGGTGAACCTGTACCTGCACGTTACCGGCCGCCGGGCGGATGGCTACCACCTGCTGGACAGTCTGGTGGTGTTTGCCGGGGCGGGCGATGTGCTGCACTACCAGCCCGGCCCCGAACCACTGAGCCTGCATGTTACCGGCCGTTTTGGCCGTGTGCTGGATGCTGCCTCCACAGGGGCGGACAACCTTGTGCTTCGTGCGGCCCATGCCCTGCAGGGGCTGCGCGGGAGCCAGACCCGGTTGCCGGGCGGTACACTGGTGCTGGAAAAAAAGCTACCTGTGGCCTCTGGCATTGGCGGAGGTTCGGCCGATGCCGCTGCGGCCCTGCGCCTGCTGGACCGGGCATGGAACGTGCAGGCCAGCCGCGCAGACCTGCTGGCACTGGCCCAGACACTGGGGGCGGATGTGCCCGTCTGCCTGCTCAGCCAGACAATGCGGATGGAAGGAATAGGGGAAAACCTGACCCCCGCCGCCCACCTGCCCGAATGCGGGATGGTTCTGGTAAATTGCGGGCAGGCTGTTTCCACTCCCGAGGTGTTCCGCCGCCGGGATGGGGCTTTTCTGCCGCGCGCTCCCTTGCCCGATAACTGGGCCGATATTGCCGATGTGGTGGCTTTTCTCAAACAGCAGGGGAATAGTCTGGAAGAGGCCGCCTGTGCTGTCTGCCCCCCTGTTGCCCATGTTCTGGCGGATATTGGCGGGCAGGATGGCTGCCTTATGGCCCGTATGAGCGGGTCTGGCGCAACATGTTTTGGGCTGTTTGCCACACCGCAGGCGGCACGGCAGGCCGCAGACCGGCTGGAAGATGCACACTCCGCATGGTGGGTGTGGGGGGGCGGTCTGGTATAATGCGCTTGCAGAGTTAATTTATCGTCAACGCGTATAGCGTATAAAGATTCATTAACCATTTTTTATAATTCGGCCACTAAGCCTTTTCCCTCAGGGTATTTTACAGGGGAGGGGGGTGGCGATGGTGCATTATGTCAATACCAATGGCGTAAGCTGCGCAATTACGGACCATCAGGGTTTTCTGGGGGTGCGCGACGGCTACCATGTGGCCATGACCGCCCCCGATGGTACGCGCATTTATGCCGGTGTTATTCACCCTGCCATTTTTGGCGGACAGACCAACGGGAATGTCCTTTTAGGCACGCACGGGTCGTCCCGTGCCGTGCCAGCACCTGCGGGGGGCACCTATGTTGTGCCGCCGGGCGTGCACGCCACGTTTGGCATAGGCCCCGCTACCGGGCACGCTCCGTTGGGGAGTGCATTCTACATAGGTGGTAATGCCCTGCTGGGTGTGGCCCTTGGTGCGCCCGCTGGTTTGCGGGTGTATGTGGTGGGGGGGTACGCCATGTTTGCCCCCACGGAGCCCAATGCCACACTCGATGGTGTGGAACTGAACATTGCCTATGGGGGTGTGTTCTCCTGCGGGGCTGGGCTGGCCGACGTGCTGTGCGGGGCCACGGTGCGCTTTGGGGCCGGAGGCGGTACGGTGGTGATCCACGCGGATTACGCACCGTTTGACCTGTCTGGCACCGCAATCATGGATTACAACCCCGAACAGGCCATGATCGAGGTCCGCCATAGTGCTCAGCCAGTCGTGACCTGCCGCGTGAGCGCGGACCGCCATTGCCGGAGCATTGTCCTGTACGGTCAGGGGCAGGAGGAAGTCGGGCGTTTTACTGTGGAACTGGCCCAGGGTGCCGTGCTGGATGCCGGGGAATACCATGTGGCCGATACACGCTGCCCGCTGCGCATTACGGCGGAAAAAGGCCAGACCCGTACCCGAGCCTGCTTTATTGAGGGCACGGACATCCACACCGCAAATGCTCCCGCAGAGGTAGAGGCATTGCAGGCCGGCAGCCTTGTAGATGTGTGGAGCAAGGGCGGCATGACAACCCAGCGCTTGTTGTGGGTTGCCCGCGGGCATGTGCAGGTCCGCCCCGACTGCGCGGAGAAGGAGGCAGGCTACCCCATTCGCGTTTTACGCCATGCACTGGGGCAGAACCTGCCCGACCGGGACCTGCTGCTCACCCCCCAGCATACCGTTTTGCATAATGGGCGCTTTGTGCCCGTACGCCTGCTGGTGAATGGTGGCAGTATTTTTTATGATCACAGTATTACCAGCTATAATTACACCCTTATGCAAACAGAAACGCATGCTGTTCTTGTAGCCAATGGCGTACCCACAGAGTTTTATCTGGCGCAGGAGGCTGGGCAGGCAGAGGCATGGGCCGGTGGGGTTGTGCGTGTGGGCCGTGCGGCCCCCCATGTGTGGGAGAAGGAGGTTCTGCCGTCCCCGCAGGTGGAGCGGGCGGCATTGGCAGCCATGTTTGCCCAGTTACGCGCACGCGGCCCCAGCGTGCCGGGGTGCAGGCCGTTTGCGGCCGCACCGGAACTGAGCATGGACCCGGACCTGTTTTTGGTCACGGATCGGGGGCAGCGTATCAGGTTGCTGCGGCGTGAGGGAGACAGGTGCTTTTACATGCTGCCAGTCGGGGTGAAAAAGGTTTTCCTCACCTCGCGCACCACCCAGCCTTCGGCTGTTCATGGCGCTTATGGGGATGGCAGGCGTACTTTTGGGGTCAAAATAGGGGGCATAACCCTGTTTAGTGGTGGCCGGCATGTGCCCCAGATATGCCATTTGCGGGCGGAGGGCGCCGCATGGCCCGGCTGGCATGTTATGGAGGCCAACGCAATAAGCCGCTGGACAACAGGTTATGCCGAATTACCGCTCAAGGGGGTAAAGGAAGGGCTGATCGGGCTGCTGACCATTCAGGTCCATGCGGCGGGGCCATTTGTTGTGCCGCCTCTGGCCGGGGTGGGGGATGGCAGGTTGCGGGCCTGAACAAATGAGCTTTGCAGGGCGGAGTGGTTTTTTTATAACTCCGCTCCCCCTGCGCTTCCACGGCAGAGGTGGGGGCGCAGAGGGCGGGCTTTAACGGCCCTGATCGTGCGGGATCAGTCTTTACGGCACTGGCGGATGTGGTTGAATGCCGCACTCAGCCCCATGGCTGCGAGCGCACCAAACAGGCTGGCCCGCAGACCGGATGAGACAAAAATCGTAAACGGGCTGTTCAGCCTGCGGGCCTTGGCTTCAAACGGGCCTTCGGCGCCGTAAGCGCCGGGTACCGGGTTGTACAGGTCATCTGGCTGAATGCCCTCAGCCCAGTCATGGCTCATCTGGGCTTTGTAGCCGTGGCTGGCCAGCCGGGCCTCGCGGCAGCTGCGGCCAGCCAGACGCCAAAGGGCGGCAAAGCTGTTGGCCCAACCGATGGAAATGGAGCGGCTGGTGGTAAAGGCCGCGCGGCAGATGGCCTCTGCCGCAACTTCCGGTTCGTAAACCGGGCCAAAGGGTTTGAGCCGTTTGCCGGTCAGGTTGCGGGTCCAGCCATAATGCGGGGTGTTAATGGCAGGCAGGTCCACCATAACAATGCGGATATGGTCTGCATCATGCCGCAGTTCCGTGCGCAGGCTGTTGCAAAAGCCGCGCAGGGCCGCGCGGGAGCCGTTTTCTGCTGCCTGTAGGGGCAGGTCACGCAGTGTGGGGGCCAGATCAAGGTTGATAATTGCCCCCTGTCCCCTGCGCCGCATAACGTTCAGGGCTGCCAGTGTGCCGTTAACGCTACCAAGGTAGGTAACTTGCGTGGCCCGTGCGATGTCCTGTGCATTCAGGGCTGCAACCTGGCCAACAACCGTGGCCCCCGCGCAGTTGGCCCAGACAGAAATGGGGCCAAGTTCGCTTTCAACCCGGTTGGCGGCGTCCTGCACGGCCTGTGCGTCGGCCACGTCCACGCTGATGACAAGGGAGCGGACGGAATGCTGGGCCAGATTCTGTGCCGTGGCTTCCAGGCGTTCCTTGTCCCGCCCCAGCAGGGCGACATCAAACCCCGCGCGCCCCAGTGCGCGGGCTGCTGCACGGCCAATGCCCGAACCTGCTCCTGTAATGACCGCAATCTGAGTTGCCATGCCTGATGTGCCTCCCGCGTTGGTTCTGGTGGTGTGGATGGGGTGTTAAAAACTGGGTCTTTCTCCCTGCGCGAGCAGGGGGTGGAGCGCAAGGCGTGCCAGAGCGCGCCTGCCTTGTGCGCCACAGGGGCCATATGGCCCCGTTAAGGGGCTACAGGTAGCGCAGCGCCAAAAAGCCGCCAAGCAGGGCAAGGGCGAATACGCCCGTAACCAGCGGCAGGCGGGTTTCCAGAAAATCCTGAATGGTTGGGCCAAAGCGGCGCAGCAGGCCCGCCACCAGCGCAAAACGCGCGCCACGGGTTACAAGGCTCGCGCACATAAAGGGCAGAATGGCAAAATGCGCCATGCCGCTGGCAATGGTTACAAACTTGTAGGGGATGGGGGTCAGCCCCTTGAACAGAATGATCCATACCCCCCACTGGCGGAATTTTTCCTGCAAGGAGAGCAGTGTGTGTTCGGCATGGTAAAAATGCACAATGGGTTTTGCCAGCGTATCCAGCAGCAGCGCGCCAATCAGCCAGCCCAGCAGGCCACCGGCCACACTGGCCACGGTGCAGATGGCGGCGTACCGCCATGCCTTGTCCTTTTGTGACAGCACCATGGGGACAAGCAGCGTTTCCGGCGGGAGGGGGAAAAAGCTGGCTTCTGCAAAAGCCAGTGCCGCCAGCCATAAAGGCGCGTGGGGGCTGGCGGCATGCCGCAGAACGCGGGCGTAGAGTTTATCGAGCATTCAGGTCCGTTACAGTCGTTCTTGGCGCAGCACGGCTTCCGCCTTGCTGTGGATCAGGTCGTATTCCGCCTGTGTCAGGTTGCCCCGATGCAGCATTTCGCTCGCGCGGGCAAGGGCATCCCTTGCATGGGTGGCGTCTGGTATGGGGTAGCGGCGGCCGGGTAGGGCAAAGGCGCTATCGGGCAGGGCATTGCGTTCTTGCGTGGTCAACTTGGACATGTGCGTATTCCTGTTCCCTCGGTTAAAGGTCGGAGGCACTTTCCACTTCGTCCAGTTCCGCCATGGCGGCTTCTGCACTGGTGGTTGGCACGTCAGAAACTGGCGTGCTCCGCATATCCTGCGCCGGAGGGTGCGACGCGGGAGCCGATGTGAGTGTTTGCGTGACACGGAATGCAGTCAAGACCGCAAATGACCCAAACAGCACTGCACCCATGGCCTGCCCCACCTGTACCCCCTGCGGGCCATAATGCGCGCATAGCAGAACAAACGGAATGGTGCCCAGCGTTGCCCGCCCCCAGTTGAACGCGGTGGAATACAGGGGGAAGCCAAGGTTGTTGAATGCAGCATTGGCAACAAACAGCATGCCAACAAACAGGTAACTGCCAATGGTCCATGTGCAGAACAGGTGCAGAAGTGCCGCAGCATTCCCCTGTGCATTGTACATGGCAATAATTAGGTCCTGCGCAAAGTAGAGTGCAACCCAGGTCAGCCCTACGCTGAGCACAACCAGCTTGAGTGCGGCTGTCAGGGTCTGGCGCACACGGTCGGAGCGGCCCGCGCCCACATTCTGGCCCATGATCGGGCCGACCGAGCCAGTTAGCGCAAACACGAGCGAGAACAGCACCGGTACCATGCGCTCAATAGAGGCCTGCCCGGCCACGGCTTCCAGCCCAAAGCCGGACATGGCGCGCGTGACGTACACCCCCCCTGCGGGTGTTGCCAGATTGGTCAGGATAGCGGGGAGCGATATGCCAGCCACCCGGCGGGTGTCGGGCACAATGCGGCGCAGGCAGGGGCGGGCCAGCATGCTGTGCCGCAGGGCGCCACGCAGCCCGGCCCCGGCCACCACAATGCGGGAGAAGGTGGTGCTGATGGCAGCCCCCACAAGCCCTTCATGCAGCCCGAAAATAAACAGCGGGTCCAGCACGGCCGCCACCACGGCCCCCATAAGGGTAATATGCATGGAGCCTTTGGCATCCCCCACCACGCGCATAAGGGCCGAGCAGCCCATGCCAACGCAGATCAGGGGCAGGGCAACGCTGAGAATACGCAGGTAGGCTGTGGCTTCGGTCAGGGTTTGCCCTTGTGCGCCAAACAGGTGGAGGATGGGGGCGGCCTCCATGGCCGTGGCAAGGCCCAGAATCCCCGTGACCACGGTCATGACAATCATGGAAGAGGCGGCAAGGCAGCGGGCTTCCTCATGCCGTCCGGCACCGATCTCACGCGCTGTGGCGGCACTTATGCCAATGGTCAGGCCAATGGAAATGGCAATCTGTAGGCCAATAACAGCACTGGCAAAGCCAATGGCCGCGGTCATGGCGGTGTTGTTGAGGTGACTGATATACACCATGTTGAGCATATCAACCGCAAACACGGCCATAAGCCCGATGGCCCCCGTTCCGGCCATGACCAGCACGTGCCGCATGATGCTGCCTGTTGTAAAACAGGCTTTATGGCGGCTGCCGGGCGGGGGTGGCCGGGTCATGCTGGCTCCGTTGGGGCTTGCTCGTTGCGTATGGGCACGCTCGGGCGGACATTACAGCCGGGCAGTATGTCACGTCCGGGCGGCGCTGCGAATAACCTGTTGGTGGATTAAACCGCATGGCTCGGCTGATTTATGGCGTAGGGGCGTGAATCCCGTGCGGCCATGCCGGGCGGGGGATGTGCCCATGCGTGCCCGGCCCGGCAGTGATAGGCCCGTGAGTTGTGCAGGATTCTTATGCGTAATGCGCATGGTAGGCATGCAATTGCCGCTAAGGGGGTATGCCATGCTGGCAAGGGGCCTGTGGCTGCCTGCCGGGGGTATTCTGGGGCGTGACTATCCGCGCGGAAGAGGGGGGAATGCGGCGTATGTGGCGGTAAACAGCCATTGGCGGGGTGTTGTGCACCAGACTGGCAAGGGCTGAACCTGCCAGGCGGTGCTGCCCGTGCGGGCAGTTTGCCCGGAACACAGGCCCGTACCCGGCCCGACCGCAACGCTCCCACTTAGAGAAAAGGGCGGATTTGCGCAAGTTAAGGATCATGGACAGGGCGGAGATGCGCGGCTTTTAGGCCACGCCTGCACCCCGGACGCATCAGGCAGGCCGAAGGGTGGATGACAATGGGGCGCGCGGTTGCTAAACCCCCCCTCGCTGCAGTCTTCCTTCCTAATTCGTGTAACAGCTGAGGCCGGGAACCGTCCTTGTCATGAAAATCGTCGCCTGTAATAGCAACCTGCCACTGGCCCAGGCCGTTGCAGCAGAGCTGAACCTGCCCCTGTGTAACGTAACCGTGCGCCGCTTTGCGGACATGGAAGTGTTTGTTGAAATTCATGAAAACGTGCGCGGTGAGGATGTTTTTGTCATCCAGAGCACCTGCACGCCCACGAATGACAACCTGATGGAACTGCTGATCATGCTGGACGCCCTGCGTCGCGGGTCGGCCAAACGTATTACGGCAGTTATTCCGTATTTCGGGTATGCCCGTCAGGACCGCAAATCCGGCCCCCGTACGCCTATCAGCGCCAAGCTGGTTGCCAACCTGCTGGTGGAAGCAGGGGCCAGCCGTGTGCTGACACTGGACCTGCACGCTATGCAGATTCAGGGCTTTTTTGATATTCCGGTGGACAATCTGTACGCAGCCCCCCTGTTTGTGCGCGACATCCGCGCCCAGTACGGTGACCGCGACCTTATGATTGTCTCCCCCGATGTGGGTGGGGTGGTGCGCGCGCGCCAGCTTGCCCAGCGCCTGAACACCGATCTGGCCATTATTGACAAGCGGCGTGAGCGCGCAGGCGTGTCTGAGGTCATGAACGTGATTGGCGACGTCAAAGGACGTCACTGCCTGCTGGTGGATGATATTGTGGATAGCGGTGGGTCACTGTGCAACGCAGCCCGCGCCATTGCCCAGCAGGGTGCGGCATCGGTTGGTGCATATGTTACCCACGGTGTGCTCACCGGGCAGGCCGTGCCCCGTATTGCCGAGTCCCCGATTGAAATGCTGACCCTGACAGACAGTATTCAGGCAACAGCGCCGGTCATGGCGGCCAGCAATATCCGCCAGATCACCATTTCCGGCCTGCTGGCGCGCGCCATGCGTGCCGTATCGGACGAAAGCTCCGTATCGTCCCTGTTTGACTGAAGGTGCCATGACCGTGCTTCTCCCCCGTCCATACTGGTATCTGCGGCACGGTCAGACGGACTGGAACAGGGCCGGTCTTTCTCAGGGGCGTACGGATGTGCCGCTGAACGAGACCGGGATTGATCAGGCGGTGGAGGCTGGCAGGCTGATCGAGCAGGCCATACGCGCACAAGGGGCGGGAGCCATTACACGTATTGTGTGTTCCCCCCTCGAACGTGCCCACCGCACGGCCCAGATTGTGCGGGATGAACTGGTCGCCTACGGCCTGCCGCAACTTCCCCTGAGCGTGGATGAGGATCTGGCCGAGGTCTGCTTTGGCGAGCAGGAAGGCCAGCCGATTGCCGACTGGTACGATGACTGGATCGCCGAGCAGTACACCCCACCGGGGGCTGAACCGTTTGCCGAGCTTAAAAGCAGGGCTGCCCGTGCGCTTAACCGCGCCACGGCAGCAGATGGGTTACCTCTGGTGGTGGCCCACGGGGCGCTGTTCCGGGCCTTGCGCGCGGTTATGGCCCTGCCAGCCAATGTACGCCTGCCCAACGCCATTCCGCTCAGTGCAGTGCATGATGCACAGACCGGCTGGAATCTGAGCGAACTCCCCTGATATTACGCCTCTGACCAGAAGGTTTTTTGCACCTGCTAACTGCGCTGGGCCAGCGTGCCCGCCCGGTGCGGTACAGTAGAGCCGTGCCTGATGTGGGGGCATCGTATGCCTGCCACATCAGGTCAGGCGGGTTGGCGGCTCATTCCCGAACCGTGGGCGGCTGCGGGAAAAGGGACGGGTCATGGATGGCCCGCAGCCTGACGCATTGCGGCAGCATCTTGCGGATCATCTTCATGGTTGCCAGGTCGGAAAGGCCTGTCTGTTCAGAAAACCAGTCCAGTTCTTCTTGCAAAAAGAATCCCCGCACTTCTGCCTCGGTTGCGGGTGGGCTGTGTGGCGCGCTCTGCCAGCGGCGTATGGTGCTGATCATGCCCATGGCCTGTGCGCGTTTTTCCAGCTTACTGGGCAGGTCGGGCCGGGGGACGGGGCCGAGCACTTCGTTCAGTGCGGTCATCAGGCCCGATTTGTCGCCCGTGGCGCCGGTAATAAAATCCCCTACATGCGTGATGGCATTGGAGACGGTGTTAAGGAATGTCATGGTAGCCCCCTGTTGTTAAAAAAGGAGATACAGGTGCAACGGACCGCAGGGCGGTGGAGTTGCAGGGCGGAATATTAAATAAAAAACATCTGGCAGCCCTGTGCGCAGCACTCTGGCAAAGACCTTGCCTGCCCCCTACATTACGTAGGGTTCACGTGGTTGCCCCTTTTTGGGGGAAAGCCGCAAAAGCAAGGAAATACCATGTCTGATCTGATCGTGCTGGGCTTTGACCATATTGATGACGCCGCCAAGGTGCTGAGCGAATGCCACACCTTGCAGAAGGAATACCTGCTGGACCTGGAAGATGCCGTTGTGGTCACGCGGGATGCCACCGGCAAGCCGCGTTTGCACCAGAGCGTTAATCTGGAAAAAGCGGGTGCATCCTGGGGACTGTTCTCTGGCGGGTTCTGGGGTGCGGTGGTCGGGCTTTTGTGCCTTAACCCGCTGGCAGGCTTTGTTATTGGCAGTGCCGTTGGGGCCGGTGCAGGCGCTCTGGCAGGCAAGATGTCCGATTACGGGATTGATGACGGGTTTATTACCAAACTGAGCGACACCATTCCCCCCAACACCTCTGCCCTGTTTGTGCTGGTGCGCAAATCCCAGCCGGATAAGGTTCTGGCCGATCTGCAACAGTTCAAGGGCCATGCCCGTATTTTGCAGACGTCCCTCTCCCCCGAAGCAGAAGCACGGCTCAAGGCGGCTCTGGGCGATGCCTCAGCCCCCGCTCAGCCTGTGGCCTGAACTCCAGCGTTTTAATGCGGTGCATGCAGGGGGTGGCGGGCATATGCCCGCCACCCCCTGTTTTTATGGGTAGGTGTATCGGGCGTGCCGTGTCTGAGTAGAGCGTGCCTGCCCTTACGGTTTTCTGCGTGGTTGTGCAGGCGGGGCTGGCATAGTAGGGGCACGTCTGCCTTCTTTTCCATTCTGTCGGGTTATGCTGCCATGGTACGTCTTGTCATGCTCTCGGTCGGGGCGTTCATATGGCTTGTGACCGAGGTCATGCCCATTGGGTTGCTGACCGATATTGCACAGGGGCTGCATGTATCCCCCGCTCAGGTTGGGCTGCTGGTTACAGGCTATGCTTGGCTGGTGGCGTTAACGGCCATTCCGCTAACATTGCTGACTTCAGGCGTGGACCGGCGGGTACTTGTGGCCAGCCTGCTGCTGCTGGCTGGCGGGGTGGATATAGCCTGCGCCTTTGTCACCAATTATGCGCTCATGGCCGTGCTACGCATTATGCTGGCATTGGGGCATGGTATTTTCTGGTCAGTTATTGCGGGGGTTGCGGTCCGTCTGGCGCCGGACATACCTGTGGCACGGGCCACGGGCTGGGCTTTTACAGGGGTCGCGGTGGGGTTTGCCGGGGGTATTCCCCTTGTGTCCGCCATTGGGCAATGGCTGGGCTGGCGCGCGGCTTTTTTAACCTGTGGTGCAGGGGCTCTGGCGGTGTTTGCTGCAGCTCTGGTGCTGTTGCCCGCCATGCCGGCCCAGCGGCGGCGGCTGGACCTGCTGCGCCTGCTCCGCCAGCCTGTGTTCGTTTATATTGCGGTGCTGACAATGCTGGTGATTATCGCGCATTTTACGGCTTACACGTATATCATCCCGCTCCTGCAAACCATTCCGCATAGTCCTGAACGGCTTATTCCCGTTCTGCTGCTGGTGTATGGCGTTGCGGGGGTTGGCGGCAACTGGGTGGGGGGGCGGCTACCCTGTTCTGCCGGACGGCTGATTGGTGTGGCAACGGCGGCCCTTGTAGCCAGCCACGGCATTATGGTGGCGGCAGGCTGGTGGCCCGGTCTGGTCTGGGTGGATATGGTCGTGTGGGGGATTGTTGGCGCGGTTATGAACATGGCCCCCCAGAGTTACGCCATGGAACTGGCCCCGGATGAGCGCGAGGCCGCATGCTCCTTTAGCGTGACCGGCTTTAATGCCGGTATTGGCGGGGGTGCTTTGTGCGGCGGGGTGGTGCTGGGTGCCGCCGGCCCTTACGCGGTGCTGGCATGGAGTGCGGGTATTGCTCTGCTTGCCCTGCTGGTGCTGTGGGCCGGACGGTTTGTGGTGAGTGGCAGAAAACAGGGCTGAACGGGGTGTGCCCATTCAGCCCCGGTTGTTAAAACCCTTGGGATATACCGCACAGTATGGTCCTGCGCAGGCCGTATTGGGGTGCGGTAACACCAATGCCCGAACCATCACGCAGCATGTAGGTGTGGTCTCCCAGATTGATCACATCCAGCCTTAGCTGCGTATCCCCCTGCCATGCCGAACCAAAGGTGTTGTGAATGGTCTGCACGGCAGAAAAATTAACGGTAGCATAAGGTGTTAATGCAAGCCCGTTGGGGATGCCGTTTGCATCATCATCCGCGCGCAGGCCACTGCCATAGACCAGCGTGGCAGACAGGCGCAGCGGAGCACGGGTTTTGTGGAAGAATGTGTATGCTGCTCCAGCAGATGCGGTCCAGCGCTGGTCATGGTCCAGATGGACCCAGCGGCTGCTGATGTAGTCCAGTTCGCCCTGGTCAAAATTGAACTGCGCACTGGTAATTTTTTTACCAATGGCGCGTGACCATGCAAAATTACCGTAAAGGGAGAGTGGGCCGCGGTCGTAGGAGGTGCTGACTTCGTACCCGTTTACCTGCCCATGGCGGTAGTTAAAGCCGCTCAGAATAATGGGGGCGCCAAACTGGCCCTCATCAATCAGGTTCTTGGCCAGTTTGTAATAGGCGTCAAAGGCAATATGCCAGCCGGGCAGAATGGTCTGGTCAAACCCTGCATCAAAATAATGGTCGCGCTCGGCACGCACTTTGCTGTTTGTAAGCGAATTGGGCGCGCCACTGGTGCCGTACAGATGGGTAAGCGATGCCCCGCTTACAATTTCAAACGGTGGGGGGGTAAAATAGCGCGAGTAGCCTGCGTGCAGGGTGCCGTTTTTCCATGGTTTCCACACAAGGTTTACACGCGGGCTAAACTGGTGTTCGGCTGTGTATTCGCTCACGCCATCAAAACGCAGGCCGTAATTGATGGTCAGGTTACGCAAGGGGCGCCATTCGTCCTGCGCGTACACGCCATAAACCATGCCGGTTTTGCCGCTGCTGTCATACACATTAAAGGGGTTGGGGCCGTATGTGGGCGGGGTGCTGCCAACATTGGTCTGTGGGAAAACGGTTGATGTGGTGCTCGAAACATTGCGTTCCACAAAAACCTGAAACCCGAAGCGCACAGTATGGTCGCGCGCTGCGCGCCAGGTTACGTCGTGCTGGGTGCCGGTGGAAAAGACCGAGCGCGCGGCCCGCTGGGCATTGCCAAGGTAGAGCAGGTCCCCCGTGGGGTCGGGGGAGTAGCGCAGGGAGCTGTAGCGGGTAAAAACGGAATCCTGTAGGCTAAAAGCCCCGATTTCCTTTTGCAGGGCCAGCACGGCAAAGTCGGTAATCTGCTTTTGGTGTTCGTTCAGGCTATCGCTGTTGGTAGTGGCCCCTGCGGGAGGCGTGTAGTTTTGGCTCCAGCTATCGGGGGTTAGGCCGGGGTTGTTAGGGAGCTGGTATTCCGCGTTGGAAATGCCTGCAATCAGGCTGATCCGCGTATCTTCATCCACAGTATAACGGGCATGGCCCAAAAAGTGGTACTGGTTGCTCAGGTCATGCGGGGCATTAAATGAGCTTGTGGTGTTTTCTATGCCCACGCGGTCATGCACAAAGTCCGCCGTGGCAAAAAAATCCCACTTTCCTTTGTGAAAACCATATTGCAGGGAAGGGAAGAAGTAATCCCGCGCCCCACCGTAAATGGACAGGTTCCCCCCTGCATTGGTCGTGCCATTTTTGGTGGTAATATCCACCACGGCCGCCTGCAGGAAGCCAAACTGGCTGGGCAGCGCGCCTGTGGTCAGGGACATGTTATCGGCAAAGCGGGTCATCAGTGCCTGCCCGAATACGCTCAGCCCTTCGGGTAGCTGCACGCCATCAAGGCGGAACTGCACTTCGTTATGGTCCCCGCGCACATGGATCTGGCCGTAACTGTCCTGCGCAACCCCCGGAGCTTGCAAAAGAACCTGATTAAGCGGGGCATTATCCCCACCGGGAATATTCTCCAGCGCCTGACGGCTGAAATGGTACACGCTGGCCCCCGTGGTGGGCGACAGCTCGGAGCGGGCACGGTCCAGATGTGCGGTTACAATAACCTGCTCCGCCTCATGCGTGGTGGAGTGGGGGATAACCTGCACGGTTTCCGCCCCTTTGCGCACGGGCTTTTTGGCCGTGGCTGGTGTGCCAGTGCCTGCAAGTGTGCCTGTGGTTGTCGTGGCTGTGACCTGCGTGGTGGTCGTGGCCGTCTGGGCTGCTGCTGCATGGCCTGTTGCCAGCAGGCTGCTCAAAAAAGAAGAGCAGAGGAGAAGACCAGATGGTCGGTAGGTCATAATTACATGCCGCCTGAATTGGAGTGAGCCAAGGGCCGCATAGCTATTAGTTATAATATAACATAACAATCAAATTATGCGCCGCACCGCAAACAGGACCAACCTCTGTTGCATTTGTGCAACGCATGGCAGACCCACCTCAAACAGTGCCCTATACAGCACCATGCCATACAAAAACGCCTCTCCCCCACAAGGTGGCGGGGGAGAGGCGTTTGAAAAAACTCGCTTATTATAAAAAGGTTATTTGGTTGTGTAACCACCGTTGACCAGAATGGTCTGCCCTGTCATCCACCAGCCATCGGACACCATAAAGCGTACATGGGGCACAATATCTTCCACCTCTGTCAGCCCTGTCTGACTGAAGGGGGAAAGTGCTGCGGCACTCTTGTGGTAGGCAACGGCCTCTGGTTCCTCCTGCCCGTAAAAAAATGGGGTATCCATGGGGCCAGGCCCAATGGCGTTGACCGAAATACCGCGTGCTCCCAGCTCCTTGGAGGCTGCGCGGGTAAAGTGCTCCACGGCTGCCTTCGCACCTGCATAGGTGCTGTAGAACGGGGTGTAAGCACCAAGCAGGGAGGTCACAATACTGAGCAGTTTGCCGTTGTCGTTCAGGTGTTTGCCGGCTTCGCGGATAAACTGGAACGCCACCTTTGTGTTAATGGCGAACATGGCATCGTATTCTTCATCCGTTGTGTCGGCTATGGGCTTTTTGAGCACTTTGCCCACGGTGTTGATCGCTATATCCAGACCACCCGTCATCTGCTGGGTTTTTTCAAACAGATCCGCCATGGCTCCGGGCTGGGTCAGGTCCGCCTGAATAACAAAGGCTTTTGCGCCAACATTGCGCACGGCTTGCGCTGTGGCCTTGGCATCTGCCTCGGTTGCGGAGCTGTTGTAGTGAATGACAACCGTTTGGGCGCCATGCCTTGCCAGATCACGGGCCACCATTCCGCCAAGGTTTTTGGCCCCACCTGTGATCAGAACGGTTTTGCCGGTTATGCTGTGTGTGGTCATGTCTGTGCTGCCTTAGCTGGTGCAAACAGGCGCTGGCCCGTTTTTTCTGTCCGGGCACAGTATCATTTGTAAATTACCAATAAAGCGGCGGAATATGATAAGACCTGTCAGCTTTTACGAATAATCAGGGTGGGGCAGGGGGCAGGCCAATGGACCGTATAGATCAGTGCCGCATATTTGCGCGCGTGGTGGAAACGGGCAGTTTTACCCGTGCGGCAGAAACATTGGGCCAGCCACGCTCCACCGTATCGACCGCCGTGCAGGCACTGGAAGCACGCGTGGGGGCGCGGTTGCTGGCGCGTACCACCCGCTCCGTAACCCCCACCCCAGACGGACGCGCGTTTTACGAACACTGCGTAAGGCTTGTGGCGGATATGGACGAGGCGGAGGACCTGTTCCGCCGCGAGCGCGGGCACGTGCGTGGGGTGCTGCGGGTTAACCTGCCTGCGCGTATTGGCCGCCTGATTGTTGCCCCAGCACTGCCGGAGTTTGTCGCGGCCCATCCAGATATTCAGCTTGAACTGGGGGTAACGGACAGGCCGGTAAACCTGACGGAGGAAGGGCTGGACTGTGTGCTAAGGGTAGGCACATTGCATGATTCAGGACTGATCGCGCGGCGCATGGGGCGTATGAGCCTGCTCAATGTTGCCAGCCCCGCCTACCTTGCCCGCCACGGCATACCCCAGGCCCCGGCTGATCTGGCGCGCGATGGGCATGTTGCCGTGCGTTACATGTCCCCCGCCAATGGGCGGGTGGAGGCATGGGAGTGGGAGGAAAACGGAGCCCTCCACACGCTGGACCTGCCCGGCCCCGTAACCGTGAACAGTGCGGAAACCCAGATTGCCTGCTGCCTGGCCGGGCTGGGGCTTATTCAGGTGCCGCAATATGATGTAAAGCCTCTGGTGCAGAGCGGGGAATTATGTGCGGTGTTGCCGCACTGGTGCGCGCCCGCCATGCCGGTAAACCTGCTTTACCCCCACAGGCGGCACCTTTCCTCCCGCGTGCAGGCTTTTGCCGGGTGGATGGAAGGGCTTTTGGCCCAGCATCTGGTCTGACCCGCCATAGCGGCGGGCCATTACGCAGGGTTCAGGGCAGGCGGGGGATAATAACCGGATTTTTGGAGTTGGGGTCCGGGTTAAGTTCAACCGTACCCGACTGGGAGGAGTAGGTGGACCCGGCGGACTGGTTGGGGCCCTTGGGCTCATGGAAGGCAGAAACAGGGCCAAACAGCAGGCTGCCTGTGTTTTTGTTCATTGTGCCTTCCGGCTGGCGGGAGCAGCCGCGGGTAATAATGGAGCAGATCCCGTCCGAGCCAATCAGCTCATCATTATTGCCGGTGTAATGCACATCCGCCACCCGGTCATGGTCTAGCCGGATCACGGCGGAGCAGGTGGTGCCACCCCCACCCCCAAGCTGGTTGATGGTGGTGACAATGTCCCCCACCGGAATAAGCGTGGAGCCCCCATAGCTGGGCTGGGGCTGTGTGCCGTTATAGATAAAAATCTGTGTTGTATCGTTTAACTGCTTTGTGGCGGAGGGTAGGCCCGCGCAGGCTTGCAGGTCGTATGATGTCATGCCGATCATGGTAACTTGCGCCTTATGCGCGGCACGCGAGTCAAAGTAACCGCACCCGCTCAACCCCAGACAGAGGGAGGACAGGGCAAGGGTGTTTAAAAGACGACAGTTCATATAAAGGCATATCCCAATAGCCAGACTTGGCGCATGCCCCCGCATGGCACACATTCCGCGCCCAGCCTACTGTGTTCTGTGCGCGCGATGCAAGGCGCAAACAAAGTGTAAAATAAAACCGTGCCAGTAAAATATGCTGTGTCCGCTATTATAGATCGGGCACCGGGCAGTCCTGCCCTATGGGGGCGGTCGCTATAAATGCGTCCGCCGCAGTCTTGCCATCCGTGTTATATGCTTTCATCATAAGGGGTGTGGTCACTGGGTGTGGCATCTGTTGTGGATATAAAAATCACAAGTGACGTCTGCCCGTTTGCTTATTGCAAACATTGTTTTCAATATTGGGTGTGCTTGCCGCCTCACCTCTGGCCCCTGTAAGGGAGAACTGCCGGTTATGTTGTTTTTGTTCCGCCATAAGGCGGCTGCGCTCTCCCCTTTCATGCTGTTGCTGCTGGGGGCGTGCGCCTATGTTACGCCCTCCCAGCCTGCGGCTCCGCCCTTGCCTGCTCTGGCAAAGCCTGCTCCGTTCAGTGCAGCGGATGCGGTTTTTGTGCAAAAGCTCAACACCATGGACCTTGCCCAGATTGGCATGGCCAACATAGCCAGAACCCATGCCGCCCGGAACGATATTGCCCTTGTGGGGGAGACGATCTCCAAGGACATAGGCGCGCTGCAAGCCCGGCTGGCCAAGGTGGCTGCGGCCCATGCCCTGACCCTGCCTGCCCAGCCATCTGGCCCCGAACAAAAACAGATCGAACGCCTGCAACGCTGGCAGGGTGCTGCGTTTGACAGGCATTACATCCGCTCCTTTACGGCTACACATGCCAAAATTAAGCCTGTGCTTGCCAGCCAGATTGCCACCTCCAAAAACCCCGATCTGGTCGCAATCGCGCGGGATGTGCAGACCCGGCTGGCGGATTATCAGGCCGTCATGCGCTAGGGGCCTGCCTGCACGGGAAAGGTGCATGCAGTCTTTTATGAGGCTGTGAGTTGATAATGGCTTGCACAAAAACATGAAGCCCCGCAAAGGGCATGCACCATGCTGACAATCGAATTCATTCTGCTGCTTTTACTGCTGACCGCTGTGAGCAGCCTGATAACCTTGCGGTTTAAACAAAAGGTGCCGCAGCCCGTTATTCTGATCGCTCTGGGCGTTTGCGCCGGGCTTGCGGGCATGCATGTGCAGTTGCACCCCGAACTGTTCATGTTCGTGTTTCTGCCGCCTCTTCTGTTCGCGGATGCATTTCGTATGCCCCTGCGCGAGTTTGGGGAACTGCGTGGGCCAATCCTGTTTCTGGCCTTTGGGCTGGTGGTGCTCAGCACCCTGCTGTGTGGCTATGCCATTCACTGGATTTTGCCGGTCATGAGCCTGCCGGTCTGCTTTACGCTCTCGGCCGCCCTGTCCCCCACAGATACGGTTGCCGTGTCCAGCCTGATCAAGGGCAGGCGGGTGCCTACCCGGCTGTTGCAGCTTTTGTCGGGCGAGGCGCTGTTTAACGATGCCTCGGGCCTTGTCTGCTTCCGTTTTGCCATGGCCGATGCGCTTACGGGTGAGTTCTCCTACCAGCAGGCGTTTGGCACGTTTTTGCTGGTCGCGTTCGGGGGGCTGGCCATTGGGGGGATTGTCGCCTGGGTTGCCGCCCGCCTGAACAAGATGCTCACCCGCTCCGGGTATGATGAAACCCAGTCCCAGATTGTGCTGGTGCTGCTTCTGCCGTTTTTAATGTACGCTCTGGCGGAAGCCATGGGGTGCTCGGGCATTCTGGCCGCGGTTGCGGGCTGTATGGTGGTCAAGCTTTCAGGGATTGTGGAAGATGCTTCCACCAGCACCCGCCTGCAATCCACCACGGTATGGACCATGGTCAGCTACGTGTTTAACGCGCTGATCTTTCTGTTCCTTGGCTTGCAGCTCCCCAACCTGTTGCAAAGTGCGCATACGCTGGTGCTGGCCCAGCATGTGGGCATGTGGCGGCTGGGGCTGCTGGTGGTGCAGATTTACTGCATTATGCTGGTCATGCGGTTTATGGGGGTCTGGCTGTCCATTGCCTGCCGCTGGGCTTCCGCACGGATCAACCACATTCCGTTCGAGGCCACAGGGTTTGCGGCCAGTCTGCTGCTGAGTTTTGCCGGGGTGCGTGGTGCGGTTACGCTGGCGGCGGTGCTGTCCCTGCCTACAGGGGAGGATGGCACAATGTCCTTTCCCACGCGTGAAGCCGTGGTGGTTATTGCCGCGGGGGTTATTGTTCTTTCCCTGCTGGTTGCCAGCGTGATTATTCCCTTATGCCTGAAGTTTATCCCGGCCGAACTGGTGGATAAAAATGCGCAGGAGGAAAACATGGCCCGCCAGCGGTTGCTGCGTGCCGCACTGGACCTGCTGCGCAAGGCCGAAACCATGCCCGCCATAGAAACCCCGCCCGAAACAGAGGAGGAGAAAGCCGCTCTGGAGGCCGCCCGTGTGGAGGTTATTGCCCGCCTGACCAAGCTCTACCAGACCCGACTGGAGCAGGAGGACGCCACCCCCCGCATTGCCCAGGCCGACAGGCGTAACGCCATACGGCATGCCCGTATGGAACTGGCCCTGCGCCTGCAAATCCTGCGGGCCGAACGGCAGACCATGCGTGAACTGGTGGCCCAGCAGGATATTAATGACCAGACAGAGTGGAAACTACAGCAAGAGCTGGATTACGAAGAAGAAGTGATTCACGCCCTCGCCCAGCGCCTTCCAAGGGAGGTCTGACCCGGCAGGTATCCGTATGGCAGGGTGTCTGGGCTCAGACCTCTTGAGGAGATTGAAGACGAGTGACCTGTATGGGCTGACGGACGAGCAGATGGATCGTCTGCGGCTCTTTTTCCGAAGAGCCATGGCAAACCTCACGTTGATGACCATCGTGTGTTGAGCGGGATCATTTTCGTGAACCGAAATGGTCTGCGCGGGCGTGATGTCCTCTTTCCGGGAATACGGTCCACACAAGACGCTCTACAACCGCTGGAATGTTACGGGGATATTCATCTGCATGATGCAGAAGAGCCCGTATACTGCTGCCCTACACTGCAGAACGCCTGACCTTTCTTCAGAAAACCGGTCTCACCGATGATAGGGGCGCTACCTGCAGTGCCCAGATGCTCGACCACATGCTCCCTGACGACATCACGCAGGGATCGGCACCCCACTGCCTGCAACCCCAGAAGCGCCTGTTGTCGCCATGGAGCGGGATATCCTGCGGCTTCCGCATGCATCCATCCCGCCTTGCATGGTTCATTGCCAATTAGAACGTCAAGGAAGGCACAAGTAGAAGCAGCAACATGCTTCTGCGTAAACAACGGTGCGATCTGCCCCCTGTTTATGGAGAGGATGAACACCCCAGTATAAAAATATCGTTCCGTGCAAGGTGAATATAAATATAAAATATTCAAAATAAATAATTATATTATTTAGAAGTGATATTAGGAATATTACCGAATTCACTTTTCATATTTATTGTTTTAAATTGAAAAATAACATGAAACGGGATTGCTGGGCGATCCCACGCTACTCCTAAGTTTACGGGTTTACTCCAGTCTTCACCAGCAAAAGACAGAGTTTCTATAAGACCGTCAAGAACTGTTCTTTTTTCTTTTATTAATATATTTTCTGAATTTTGAAAAAATAATACATATTCTTTTTGGTCTATCCATTCTAGATCAGTAAGAATCTCTAAGAGAGCATTATAATTTTTCCCCGCATAGTCTGGGGCATGAAGTTTTTTATATATCTCATTATAAACGTCATTAATCGTTTGCATCACATCACCCAATAAAATGATTGGATTAGTAAAGTTGAATTTTTCTTCTCTATCTTCAGTTTGGAAAACCCACGGACCGTTGGTGTTTTTTAATGTGGAAATATCAAACATTTTATCTTAACCCATTCCTTTGAATGTCTGATAGTGATCAGATGTATAGCAAGCTTTCCCGTTGCCTGCCTATAATAATAGGTTCTTTACTACGATTAACTCCATGCTGAATGACCTCCACTGAATACTGCACCGCCTACTGCGGAAACTGCCTCCGCAAGACAGTTCATCACTGCACTGACCAGAATTTTCTGTGTGTTCGGGTCACTGCTTCGCTGTATCCGTCGCCTTCCATTTACAGATCAGCCGAAGCGTTTGATTGATGGAGATATACGATTTATAGCCAAAGAACGGGATGACCAGATCTGTTGCCGGCATACTCCCGTCATCCTGCAGTTTTGCTTTTGTGAACTTTAACGGTCCTTATGGGACAGCTTTGAGGGCTTGTCCTGTCAGGCCTGTAGGATATGTCTGTCCCGCAGAACCGTCTTTTCATCATTAATATTTTACAGGATAGAAAGCCTGTTTATCGAAACCAACGTTATGGGCATTGAATATATCAATCAGTTTCTGTCCAAAAAGCCTATCATCACCAGAAGCCAGCCATGCATCAATAAAATTACGGCCTTTTTCCATTAAATAAAACTGATAGGTTGACCATATTGCTCCTCCATCTGCATTATTAGGAGAATTATCGGACATCTTCTTGAAAATATCATCCATTTCCTGACCTGCAGGATCCACATCGGGATAGTCGAGAACCATGAAATTTATTTTGATTACTCTATACGCAAAATCGAGTGCTTCCTGACACCATGTGCTTGCATATTCAACTCCCGAAAGCTTGTATATTCGGAAACTTTCGGAAGGCCAGTAATAAAACAGGCTATTAACATCATGACGACAGATTTCAAAAAATTTTTTGTATTGAAGGATTAATTCCACAGCCTACTCCTTTGGGAATTTCAATTTTAAAACGTTTGTACTATTAAGACTTTTAAGGATATCTATATTTATTTCAACTGTGGCCGCAACATCTGGAGTCCGAAAACTAGCCGCCCCAGCAGGTCTAAATGTTATAGCAGTTCCATAGGAAGACCTGTCAGAAGAACGAACAGTATCTCCGTGAGCACCGCGCGGTCGGGCACACGCGGGCGTTCGCCTTTCGCCCGCACAGGAATCACGTGAAGGAGTGCTCTGATCACCATTCCAGAGTATCGGAAACAAGAGAGTTGGCATGTCCTCCCACCACTTATCCCCCTCAAAGTACAAGGAGTTTTGAAAGGCACTTTCAACGATTGCCCTATGCTTGAGACTATGGCGAACATTTCTTGATACTACGCGCTCCCTCCCATGACACATAAGAAACTGTCTTACCTTCTACTGTCGTGATTTTTTGAACATTTATAGCATTGCCTCTCGCCTCTGGCGTGGAATTATATGCAGCTACAATGTACCAGTTCCCTGCTGGAAGATTAGAAAAGACAAAGTGAGCAACTGATGGACAAAGGCTGGGACCAGCCATAGGACAGGTAAAATGAGGGATGAAAGGCAACACTGATGGAACAACCCAACGAGGGTCATTTACGTTTTTATAATCATTAACACGAAGATTATATACTTCCATTTTCTTCGCTAGAATGTGCATATACTCACTCTCTGGAAGAAGATCTATTGTAAAATTTTTTTGCGGCGTTTCTCTAAAAGAACTTTCTATTGGATAAGAGTCATAGTTTCCGTCAGGTACTTGATAAGAATAATATTTTGTAAATTCGGCACCACTAACGCACCCTTTAATGGTCGCATTCCCGGGTTTTTGGGCCCATGCGACTTCAGCGCTATTGAATGGTATTTTGGGAGGTGCGGGGTGCACGCAGCCACTCAGCAGTAACATGGGAAAGAAGGTAAAAAATATTCTTTTGACACTAATATTTTGCATTATTTTTTGCTCTTTCTTCATCTATTAGATGGGGGTTCCATCCGCGTAGGCCAGCGCTTTATTCAGGTCAGGACGAAAGACTTTAAAATCCACGTTGGAAAGATGGAATCACAGGGTGCACATTAAAACCAGAGGGGTTTTAGGGCACTCCACCTCCACCCGGATCTGGCGGTGATGAGCTTAATCCGCTAATAAACGAAACGGCCCAGTCGATGGGGATAGATCACTATTCCCGAGAAAATGAAGTATGTTCATAAAATTAAGACGGAAACCGCTCAGTTTCGGAGGGGTTATGGGAAATATCATGATTAATAATAAACAGGTAACAGAGAAAAGTCCGTTTTCAATTTTTCATCAAGAGTGGTGGCTTAATGCTGCTACAGATGGGCATTATGATCTGATTGAAGTTAAAAAAGATGGTCTTGTTATTGGTGATCTAGCCATTTTTATGCAAACGCATTTGGGTATGAAAATAATAACACGTCCTCCTTATACACGAACCCTTGGGCCACGCTTATTTTTGCCTCCATCCAAGCCATTTCGCCGCGCGCAGAATATTCGCAATACCATTGCCGAGTTAGTAAAAAAAATACCATCTTACGATAGCTTGCATATAAGTCTTGATCCGGAAGATGAAACTGCATTTGCTTTTTCTTTATGCAAGTTCACAATTGGTCAGGCTTTCACATTTCGTGTTCCATTGGATATCCCTCTTAAAGACGTATGGGATAATTGCGATCAAAAAACACGCAATCTGATTAGAACAGCAGATAAAAAACTCTCTGTCGTCTGTAATACTAATTTGGACGATTTTATTCGTATCTCTCTCATTGACCAGCCTCGCGCCCAAAATAGTCACGATTTTGCACGTATGAAAAAAATTTTTGACGCATGCTGTCAGAGAGAACAAGCCTGTGTCATGAGCGCGTGGGATGAGCATAATCAGTTGATTGCGGCTGTCGTGTTAATCTGGGACCAGAACAACCTGTACTTCTGGCAATCAGCCAGAGATCGTGGAGCCACTATTGCCGGCTCTAACATGCTCCTGATCTGGCAAAGTATAGAATACGCCCATAACAAAGGTCTCACATTTGATTTTGACAGTTTTGCCTCAGCAAAATCTGCAAAAATGATTGCCAGTTTTGGACTGCCTCCCATTGTCCGCCCACAAGTTTTAGGCGCGTCCATACTTCGGCAATGGGAAAGATCTGCGAATGGCACGCTGAAAATTTTTAAAAATAAGATTTTAGGTCGTGCTGTCAGTTAGCGCGTGATGTGGACAATAGTTTGTACCAGCTGACACTATGTGTTTTACGAAGTTTCTTGATGATTAGCTCATTGAGCAGCCCAGCCATCATATGATTCGTTGAGCAAAAAACACAAGCCGGAAGAATCAACGGAGATGATGACTGTCGACGCCATGGATAGAAATCGGATAACGGACGAACAGTTGTAGCGTCCTGCACTCACCTCTTATTTTGTAGGGGCTTTGCCGCTAATACCCCCACTAGCTAACGCCGCGACTAAGGCTTGAGCTTCTTCATTGCTTAAGGTGCCGGGATTATCTTGAGGCATAGAATAGCGGATTTTTTGGAACAGCACGGCAGGCCGTGACAACCATTTTTGCGCAAACGCTGAGCCCGCAAGGAGTGGAGCCTCGTCCAAGCTACGAGAGGGGGTGTTGTGGCATGCACCACAACGCTGCTTGTAGAGCGCAACTCCATACGTCACCTGTTGTGAGGTGGCAGTAATGCCCGCCGCCTGCGGCACAGCACGCCCTTGCACGGGAATTGCCACCAAGAGGCTACACACGGTCATTCGCGTAGCACGCAATATGCTTTGTCGCATGTTGGGCACTCTTTTACTAGTCGACCCGCTTGCGGGTGCCGGCTTCCTGCTTGGGGGTAACTTGGTGCTTGTCTGGAAAAACCGGGTCACTGAAATGCTCAGCGTCATATTCTGCCTGCTTGAGCAAGTCTGCTGTGGGCGGCAGAGTTGGCGCGGCTTCTGGCGTTGCTCCAAAACGGAAGGCTGAGATGAGATCTCCAAACGTATCACGCCGCCACTGGGTAATATTAGGTTCGCGCACGCCTGTTATACGCTCAAGAAATTGGAGTGTTGAGGTGTGATCAAAGGTTTCGCTGCATACCCAGCCGCCTACTGTCCATGGAGAAATAATGATGCAAGGTACGCGAAAGCCTGCCCCAATAGGCCATTTATCAACATATTCTCCGGATGTACCGTCGGGGGCAAACGGCGGGGGTACGTGATCAAACAGGCCGTCATTTTCATCATAATTGAGAATAAAAGCCGTTTTTGCCCATACGTCTGGGTTGGCAGCGAGTGCGTTGAGTTTTTGCGCGATAAATTCAGCCCCGGCAGCGGGCATGTAGTCAGGGTGTTCGCATGCCCAGTCGGGGGGGCATAGCCAAGAAACCGTTGGCAGGCGATCATGCAAAGCATCATGTTCGAACTCACCTTCAGATGGTTCTGGCACACCTTTACGGTACAGGGCAGAGTTATGGGGAGCATCCATAAACTGCCGGAAATGTTGTAACTGATTAAAGGGGCGGCCATGTTTGCCGCACTGGTAGACGCGCCAGCTTACCCCTGCTTCTTCCAACCGTTCTGGGTAGGTTTTCCAGGCAAAGCCTTCTTGTGGTCGAATGTTGCTGGTAATGGGGCCGCCACTGGTCCCGTCTGGATCTATCATGCCGGTCATGTAGTACAAGCGGTTTGGTCCCGTTGGGCCGAGAACCGAGCAATGGTAGCCATCACAAATTGTAAAAGCATCGGCCAGGGCGTAATGGAAGGGAATATCCTCACGCTTGAAATAGCCCATAACGTAAGGGGCGTTTTCTTTATCGACCAAACGGTGGGCTAAGAGCCACTGATCCATTCTGCCACCATTCCATGCAATATGCTGCACGTTCCATGCGTGGCTGGTTGAAGGCAGTTTTTGCGCGTTAGTTGTTTTAGTATCAAGGTGGAAAGGCAGCAGGTAGCCTGAATGGTAATTTTCCGGGTCTGGTTGGTAAAAAACACTTTTGCCGTTTTTAAGGGTTAGAGCGTTTGGATCGTTAAACCCGCGCACACCAGCCAAAGTGCCAAAATAATGGTCAAAAGAACGGTTTTCCTGCATGAGCAGGACAACATGTTTAATGTCTTTGAGCGACCCTGCCCGCTTAGGCGTTTGGGCCATAAGTTTGCGCACATGAGGCGGCATAAGAGTTGCTGCAGAGCTAAGCGCTGCTAGACGGGCGGCACCTGTTATAAGGCGGCGGCGCGTTGACGGGCGTGAGCGAAACATAGATTAGCGCTTCCTGCTTTTATCTATACATATACGCCGTTCAATAACGCTTAAAGATGCTGTAGCTTATGACCGGCAACAAGAATGAAACGAAAAACAACCAGATTTTTAAAGAGAAAAATCTAAAACTATGCGACTGAAGTCATGTATTCAGGGTACCCATTGCGCTCTCTGTTGAGACTTTGCAACCAGTCAGCAGGCATGCAACATAAGTGTCATAAAAGGTGTGGCGGACAGAAGCTGAACTTTATGTAGACGCAACAGCACGCCCGCCCTTTCGGCATGTCGTTAGTTAAGCAGGATGATGATTGAAACGAATTGCACGGCTGAGTGAAAGGTTGATTTCAGCCCTCAGTAAAGAGTGAAGTCTGTTTCTCATTGTGTTTTGGCGGTATTTCAAGAATTCACGGCGCGCCAGAGAGATTGAGTCAAAAGTGACTTCATATTCTGTCATAAAACGTTCACAAACAAAGAATGATAAAATGCTACACGTCCTACGCATTCAGGGTGGGGCGTCTTTATGCTTGGCGATCAACATTACAGCTACTGGTTCGCGAAACATATTCTGCCGAATGAGCACGTGGTGAGAACATGGCTTGGTCGCTTTCCTCAGATCGAGGTAGATGACATCATTCAGGAAGCTTACGTCATCATGGCGGAAGCTGAGCTTGATAATATTTCTAATCCTATTGCCTATTTTTATACGGTTTGCCGGAACCTTATTTTGAAACATTATAAAAAGGCCCGCATTGTAGAAATAGTAGCTCTGGCTGATGTACAGAACGATCTGTTGGCAGATCATATGCCGTCACTTGAAGAAGTGGCAGATGCTAGAGCAGAACTGAGGTTTCTGAATTCAGTAATCCAGCGTCTGCCTGAGCGCTGTCGTAACGTGTTTATTGATCGCAAGATTAACGGGTTCACACAAAAAGATTGTGCAAAAAATCGTGGAATTTCAGAAAACAGTGTTGAAAAACAACTGGCGCGCGCATTGCTTTCCATTTCAAAATTCTATGCCCAGCGTGACAAAAGCCAGGCAATACCCATAAAAGGAGGTGTGGGTAATGACAAAAAAAGCCACTCCTGATCAGATTGCAGCAGAATGGATCGCACGTCTTGATAGGCGACAGTTGACAGCAGAAGAAGACCGTCTGTTGCAGAACTGGATTCGTGAGGATGTACGGCATAAAGGTGCGTTTCTGCGATGTCAGGCTATATGGCACGCAACAAATAGAGCGCAGGCATTACGGTCTCCTACCGCCAGCTGGAGCCAGAGACGGCAACTTCCATCCAGACGGATGGTTGTTTCAACAGCGGCAGCTGCATTTTTTTGTGCCATTTTTGTGCCGTCAGGAACAACAGAAGCAAAAATTTTCTATGAAACCCATAGGAATATTCTGCATACTCCAGAAAAATGGCGTAGAAAACTGATACTAGACTGTCATACCAAAGTGGAAGACAGTTCTTGTGACACCCGTGTAATTTCTGGTCTCTGTTACGTTACCGCGTGCGACGAGCTGGTGAAAACAGCCAATCTGAGATTTATAGTGAACGGCAGTCTGCTGGTTTCTCAAGGTCAGAACCACGAAAGCGGTGTTGTGATTAACGGCAGTGCTCATGTGTGGGGGCGCAGCATATCCGATCCTAAATGTCTTACCACAGGCACTCGTATTACGGTGACATCACGCGGAACATTACGGTTCAGTCATTTGGATAAGGATGAACTTGTCCGTCTGCTCGCATGGACAACAGGTCAAATAGCACTCGAAACAGAAACTATTTCCGAAGCGGCAGATATTTTCAATCGCTACAATCAGAAACAGATCATTTCTTCTTTTCGATTGGGCGATCAGAGGCTCTCCGGCTTATTCGATCTTAATCGACCTGATATATTTGTCCAGGCAGCCCGAAGCATTGCGGGTGCACGGGTAAGAGAGGACGCACACCACTTTTATCTGGAATAGCTTCCTGGGCTCAGGGCCCATTGATATGGGAGGCAGGCGGGAAACCGGTAAAATACAACAAGTGGGAATACAAACGCCGCAACCGTATCGCGATCATGTTCGGTAGGCTCAAGGGCTGGAGACAGGTCGCAACACGCTATGACAGATACCCGACCGCCTTCTTCTCGGCCATCTGCCTCGCTGCAATTGTCATGCTCTGGCTATAAGTCCTGAGCTTAGCATCGGGATGCGTGTCTTATTACTGTCACAAAAAAAAACGACGGAAATGGGAATGCCGACGACTCATTGAAGGCAGATGCTTCTGTTACACAAGGA
The DNA here is from genome assembly GCF_058505085.1 of Acetobacter sp. ESL1128. Taxonomy (NCBI): domain Bacteria; kingdom Pseudomonadati; phylum Pseudomonadota; class Alphaproteobacteria; order Acetobacterales; family Acetobacteraceae; genus Acetobacter; species Acetobacter sp. ESL1128. The sequence goes on from NZ_CP196369.1 coordinate 533,898, forward strand.
TGTTGTCATGTCTTTTTTGGGCGCCGAGATGAGCTGTCTCGCACCCTCATAAGTGCGGCATTTTTGATACAGGATATTTTTTGACACAAAGTGCTCGGCTATATGCATCATTGCCAGCAGCCTGATCTTTTTCATAAGACGAACGCGAGGGTATGACGGTGACAACACGTAGAGATTTTTTAAAATACGCCCTCTTGTCTGGAGCAGCTGCCGGATCTGCTTCAGTGTTGCCTTCTTCCATTCAGCGGGCTTTTGCCATTGCGCCGGATATTGGTTCAACATGGAAAGATGCCGAGCACATCGTTATTCTTATGCAGGAAAACCGCTCTTTCGATCATGTCTTCGGTACTCTGCAGGGTGTTCGGGGATTTAACGACCCCCGTGCAATGCGCCAACCAGACGGAGTTTCAGTTTTTGCCCAAACCGGCAAATCGGGCAAAACTTACCTACCATGGCGTTTGAACATCAAGGATACACGTGTAACATGGATGGGCTCAATTCCTCATTCCCGTGACAGTCAGGTTGACGCATGGAATAATGGCGGACATGATCAGTGGATTGATGCCAAAAAATCGCATCACAAGGGATATGGCAAATATCCTTTGACGATGGGATATTATACCCGCGAAGATCTACCCTTTTACTACGCTCTGGCTGATGCGTTTACTGTGTGTGACCAGAATTATTGTGGCGCAATGACAGGCACGTCCCCTAATCGTCTGTTGTTCATGACCGGAACGGTAAGAAATCAACAGGATGTCTCGTCAAAAGTGTATATGCGCAATGACGAAATTCTTGAAGGGGGGATGACATGGACGACCTTCCCCGAGCGGTTAGAAAAAGCGGGTATTTCCTGGAAATATTATCAAAATGAACTGACACAAACCGGCGGCATGAGTGAGGCAGAAGATGCATGGCTCAGTAATTTTAGCACAAATATTCTAGAATGTTTTGATCAATATTGCGTTTCGGCCAATCCGGGTTTTGGGGACTGGCTGGAGGCACGAATTAGCGAATGTCAGAATGATATTGAACAGTTGCATAAGCGAGAGATGCTTACGTCTGAGTCTCATAACGAACAGTTAACCGAAGCACGCGCCCTGCTTGCGGTCCTTTTGCGTAGACGTTCTGTTTCGGACTTAACGAAAGAAAAACTGTCGGAATCAGAGCGTAATCTTTTTGAAAAAGCATTTGTTATTAATAGAGGAGACAATAATTATCGGAAACTTGAAGATTTGTTTTTTAATGATGGGGTAAATAACTTGCATATGCAGGCCCCTAAAGGCGACGTTCTGTACCAGTTTCGTCAGGATGTAAAAGCAGGCAAATTGCCAACGGTGTCCTGGCTTTCAGCGCCGGAACACTTTTCCGATCATCCAAGTTCTCCGTGGTACGGCGCATGGTATGTGTCAGAAGTGATGGACATTCTGACGGAAAACCCGGAAGTATGGAAAAAGACCATTTTCATCATAACTTATGATGAAAATGACGGATATTTTGACCATTGCCCTTCATATACCGCACCTGACCCCAAGCGCCCTGAAACAGGACGGTCATCAGCCAGTATTGGTCCGGACGGGCTCGAATATACGACAGCTCAGGATGAAATGGATATGGGAGTACCAAGTCGTCTGGCCCGTACTGGGCCGATTGGGCTTGGCTTTCGCGTGCCAATGATTGTTGCTTCACCATGGAGCCGAGGTGGCTGGGTGAATTCACAGCTTTTCGAGCACACGTCAACCTTGCGTTTTCTGGAGTCATTCATTCAGGAAAAGTTTGGCAAAACTGTTAGAGAGACCAATATTTCGCCATGGCGACGGGCGATTAGTGGTAACCTCACGTCGTGTTTCCGTCCTTATGATGGCTCAATTCCGACTTTACCGTACCTGAACCGCGACGCTCATTTACACATGATTGAAGGCGCGCGCGATCAACCCATGCCGGGTGGCTTTCGTCCCCTTACAGCGACCGAAGTCTCGGCACTGCGTAATTTTCCCACAGACGTTCGCAACACGATCCAGCAGGAGTCTGGCACCCGCCCATCCTGTGCTTTGCCGTATGAACCTTATTGTGACGGTAGTATCGAAAAAAATGGAGGCACAATTAGTCTGCATCTACAGGCAGGCACCAAGATTCACGGAAACCACGCGGCTGGTTTACCTTTCAATGTGTATTATCACGATGTTCAAACTGCTTCGAGCATGCAAGCAGCCACCTATGCTGTCGCAGCGGGGGATACGTTAAATATTCCCTTCGACACGTCATCTTTTAAGCACCAAGTGTATGATGTCTCAGTCCATGCACCGAATGGTTTTTATCGGGGGTATAAAGGGCAGTTGCAAGGCCCACAGCTTCATATTCAATCTGCTTACCTCCTCGCTAAAAAGAAAGATTTTGTCCTGCGGTTGACCAATCGAGGAACGAAACCGGCGAACATTATCAGTGTGCTGAAAAGTCAGGAAGGGCAAAAAATGACCACCCTGCAGCCCGGGCAGAGCACTGAGCTTGTATTTGACCTGACGAAATCTTCAATGTGGTATGATGTTGTTTTAACTAGCCCGGATGATTCTGATTTTCTGTGGCATTTTGCCGGTCGGGTTGAAACCAGGAAGCCGGGAGAAACAGATCCAGCAATGGGTAATGTTTATCCGGTTCCTGAGAGACACAACGAGAAACTGGGCATGTCACGGTAATCCTCCAACTGATTCTGTCATAGTCATATGTCCAGAGCCATTGTGTTGCGGCCTCTTGCTCGTTTTGAATGCTTTCAAATAGATACTGCTCGAGCAATTCCTGCCGTACATTTCTGTTATAGCGTTCGATATAGGCGTTCTGCTGTGGATTACTTGGTTGCGTATAGCACTAGGTAATCCCCTGCTTTTCGGGCCGTTAAAACAATACATGCTGATATATTCAGAGTCATTATCTATTCGTATAGGCTCTGGTCTGCCTCTTCATAACCAGTGTCAGGTAACGGACAACCCGACAAGCTGGTAAGGAAAAATCAACCTCAATCGTCAGTCCTCCACGGTTGAAGTCAGCCTGGATGTTCAGAAGCCGAAAGGTACAAACATCCAAAAGCCTGTCAGGCATGAAGTCCATGGACCGGATCCTTTTGAGAAGGGCAGGGACTGACGGCTTTTTAGATTTTTTGCGTATCAGACGCTTACGGGGTTTATTACACAGATTGAGTGACTGTTCCCAATAACCCCGCTTATGATACCGGGCCTAGATCCGCACATTGCGTAGATACAAAACGCTGTGAGTCTATGTCAGTCTTTCCAGAAAATCGGTAATCCAATCGTTCTCCTTTGCCCGTCGTGGATGGTAACGACAGCAGGATCCGAGATTCCCAAAATTCGACAGGCTTGGATACTGTGACTTTGTGGTGCGGGGCAGCCTGTCCGACCATTACCCAGTGCTGGGCTGACGGATCGCACCTATGATCTGTGCGTCAGTAAAGCGATCACTCTTCATCAGAATCTCCTCATTCTTATGCTGAGAAAATTCCCGTCTAAAAGCAGCTCTTTTTATGGAGGGATTACCATGGCAAGTGTCCAGTATCAGAGAAACTCAACGCAAAACACGATAATCGCCGTCCGCTTGTGCGTTCAGGAAATCAGTTTTCTCATCGTAAAGCTTGCTGAACGGAGAGAACCCTTCAGATGGTCCGTCCTTGGACGAACACATCAGACCGGTGCTCTACGTGCTGACTCATGAAACAAAATACAACCATAGAGTTAATTATAAACCAGCTCAAAATAAATGCTGCGGCCATAACTTTCTTTTGCTTCAAGGCGGTTGAGGTTCTCCCCATAATACATGCGTGTATGTGAGCCAGCTAGATTGTAAACCTCGTATTTTATACGCAAGCTGTCTGTAATGTCATGCCAGGCACCAATGTCCAAACTCGGCTGAGAACCGTAACCATAGATTTGTGTCGGATCATCATTCAGCCCCTCAAGATATTTGGCAGAGTAAGAAAATGATGCTTTCACTGCGCCACGGACTTGTGGAATATGCCAGGTCACACTTCCATTAAAGACGTATTTCGGCTGCTCGACCAGTTGGTGAAGCTTGTAGGATACACCAGACCCTTCATATGTCATGCGGCCCTGCATCCATGTTCCGCTAGCATTAATATCGAAAGACTGTCTCCATGGACCTTTAATGTTTCGGTTAACAAAAGAAACCTCAACCCCCATGAGTGTCGAATTGTTGGCGTTACGTGGCTGCTTAACGTAAGTGAGCTGATCGTTGATAAGTTCTGTTGCCCTTGTCGTGTAAATATCATGTTTGATCATTTTGTTAAAATACGCGACACTTACAACGCCATTTCCATGATTGAAAAATTTATCAATTGACACGTCAAAATTCTGAGCCTGACGGGGCTTCAGATTAGGGTTACCTTGCGTTAGCGAACAATTCACCTGCCCTTGCGTATCATCCGAATTACCACAGCTAAATTGTGCAGCCTGCGCAAGATCAGTCGGTTGTGGACGACCGACAGACTGGCTGTAAACAGCATGAAGTATCAGATTTTCTGGGAATTCATGCACAAACGTCAAAGACGGCAGAGGATTGATATACCCGCTATTCTTTTTATTAATATTACCTGTTGGGTTAGTCCCGTCCGTTTCAGGAATAAATGCATTGAAGTTGACAGAATCCGCGCGCACCCCAGCAATAAGTTGTGAATGACGCCATTTATAATGAAGCGAGACATATCCATCAAAAAGCTGTTCCTGATACCGGAAGTAAGCCAGTTGGGTGTAATTTCTGGATTTTGTTACGTCCAGCGTTTGCTGATTCCATGGAAAATGTTGCACGTCTACAAACGGCCCATTAGGATTTTTCATGTCTGGAATAAACATGCTTGAAGCGGCATTGCCGCCAGGTTTATACCAGAGTTGGTCTGACGAATTGGTCGCATTAAGGCTGCGCCATTCAAACCCGCTCGCAAAACCAAACCCAAGGGAATTAGGCTTGAGATTACGCGTATAATCCAGGCGGACGTTCGTCATGCCTTCATGATCTCGGTCAAATTCCTGTTGTATATACTGATATTTATATCCGCTATTCAGTAATTTGTTCATGTCACTAATATCTGTAAGCGTTGCGACATTGTCCTTATCTATATAGTAATCAGCAAAAATCGCGTTACTTCCTTTTTCACTTGGATAAGATCTGGCTGTGATATACGGCTCATGGTCATAGTAATCTTCCCATGTGTATCCGGCCCGCAATTTAAGAGTAGAAACATCGTCATGCCATCCTAAATTACCCAGCACCCCGTTTGTGTTCATTTTCCAGTTGTCTTTACGGGCAATGGTCCGTGCCCGGTAAATATACTCACGACCAGTCGTAGGAGTCTGGTTCCATATCCCTGTATCATCGAGAAGGTATTCATTATGCTCCATAAAGGAGTTTTCCCATCTCTGATATGCGTAACCCATAACGGAAGCTTCGAAACCGCTATCTTTGGGGTGCCATTCCAGACGGGCAGCACCTCCTAATGTGTTCAGATCATTGGAATATGTTCCGCTATCCACATAGCGTGGCGCTGTCATACCATTCCAGCCAGGAGTGCTGGACGCATTCGGCTTAAGAATCTTCCCCGACGTATTATAAAAATTGTAACTGTCTTCCTGCCAAGTCTTGCTCGTATTGCGCGTACGCATCTGGTAACGGAATGAGGTCATAAAACCAAATTCCTTGTCTTTACCAAATCTGTCGGAAAGAACGACTTTAGCCCCACGACCCAAATGGGGAGACATGCCGGGTATTCTGTTCGCGCCAGCAGACCCTTTTTCTGTTCCGTAAATACCATAAATATCAATATACTTATACAACCCTTTGTGGTCGAAAGCGCTACGCGGATTCATATCAATAACCGCGCCGATAGCGCCACCATCCTGCTCGGCAGTAAAGGTTTTATAAATACTGTCTTCTCCCGTCATTTCAGCCGGTATATTCTGCAGATTAACGCGGCGCCTGATGCTGCCTCCATCGCTGATACTTGCAAGCGTTATGCCATCAAGCGTTGTCTGGTTCAGGTCTGAGGACACACCACGCACACTGATGTATCGGGGTTCATCACCGTTACGAATTCCGGTCACACCAGGTAACTGTGTCAGTAGCTGTGCCAAGGAGGTTGCGCCACCAAGGTTGGAAAGGTCGTTATAGGTGACAGTGTCTACAACACCTGCAAAATTACGTTTAGTCCGAAGCTCGCGCCTGTGTCCCTGTACAGTCAGGTTATCCTCGCCACTTGTTTCTAAACTATGCTTTTGTTTAGACGTTTTTGTACGGAGCGTAATGACGCCCGGATTTGATGCGTCAATTTTAAAAGCAGGGTTGCCAATAAGTTTATGGAGCGCCTTCAAGTTATCCATTTTTCCATATAGTGAAACCGAGCGCAGGTTATCGGCAACCTTACCATCAAATGCGATATGTAGCCCGGTCTGACGGCTGAATGCCATTAAAGCAGATGTCAGCTTTTGTGCTGGAATTGCGAAAACACTCTGTGGATCCTGAGCAACGGCACTAACTGGAGCGAAGCATGCGACGGAGGACGACAGGGCGAGCACGCGAGATCGGCTTAGGAAAGACATTCTTGCAACCTTGATTGAGACAGACCATCTACTCCAAAGAGTCCTGCATGCGCGTTTTTCCGCCGTCTTTTTTTGTGACGATTTTAAGACGCAGGCAGCGCCGGACTGTGCAGAAAATAAAACATCTGCTGAAAACCGTGATGGCTAATTTCCTCGGGGCTGTGAGGATATCCTTAGTTTTCAGGCAAGTAAGTTGCGCAAGAGCAACAGAAAGTCTTCATTGTCCCGACATGGTTGCTTTCTATTTCCAGGTCACGCGAAAGCAGGCAGGCCGTTTTGAAGCCAGCCACACGATCTGAAGGCTTCAGATCAGGGAAACGTCTATAAGGACAAGCTATCATTAATCAGGTATTCCGTCCGTTCATCGTACAGAGTGTTCAAGTTCTGGGTGACCAGGATCATGAAGACCAGTGCCGGATGAAACGGAGGACGTTTGCCTTTCGAAAACATAGACGCAAAGCTGCAAAACTGAAGGCGTGTAGACAACAGATACGGCTGTTGCACTCATACTTTCACGTTCGTAATTCATATAGCCGCAACCTTCATCTTCTATCTCAAAGAATGAATTCCAGGCTTGGCATTTTCATTAAATTGTCACGGTCAAGCATGCTCGTGATGCAGTATGACATCCGCTTTCTTAAAACGTATTGAGGTTATTCTTATGGATCGTGGTGCTCTGATCCTTCTAACGATGCTGATTTGTGGTGACACGCTGATTCCACTTCAAGTCGGGCACGCAGCAACGATAATGTTGCCAGATGGCCGAGGATTTTTGCCGCCACCGCCAGTCATCAAATCTCATGCGCAGGAAGCTGATATACAGGCTTTTGAAAGTACACGGGCTCTAAAAAACAGTAATCGCTGGAAACTGGCGCGCAATGACGCGGATCTTAATCCAGAACATATGATTGGTGACTTTTCATGTGCTGCAGGATTCAAGCTTTTGCCGAGCGAACTCCCCACTCTTGTTGCTGTTTTGAACGCATTGGAAAAGCCCCTTGAACAGCGCATAACGGAAGAAAAAGAGAATTGGCGGCGGCAACGGCCTTTCGTGGGCACAAGTCAGCCTGTTTGCACGCCAGATGCCGACAAACTGGCATCGAGTTTTTCCTATCCATCTGGGCATACTACATGGGGCTGGCTGGTAGCCTCTATCCTAAGTAGCGCTATGCCGGAACGCTCAAGTCAAATCATGCAGCGTGGACGAATTTTTGGCGAAAGCCGTATTGTCTGCGGTGTGCATTGGAAAAGCGATGTACAGGCAGGCTACATGAATGGCAGCGCCATGTTTGCAGCCATACAGGAGCAGCCATGGTTTGCAGAAAAAATGGATTCAATTCGTAAAGAATTACAAAATGCGCGTGTTAAAGCGACACCCGCGGAGAGTGCGACTTGCGTTTTAGAGCACGAAGCATCTCAAGAAACGTTTTAGAATAAATAAATTTATAAAACCGGATAGGTAGAAAATGGAGATCGGCAGAAATCTCCTTAAATATAAGCTTCTTCCGGACACTATTAGTTTTGCTAGTATGATGCCTTTATGCCCTGCAGGCCGACATTCCTCATCTGACATGCTCGGCCCTGCATCGCTGCTTTAAGCGTCACGAGATCTCACGGTTTTGGGGCATGCAGAGGCAAGCCAAAACGACAGCGCTTCAAACGCTATCCCATAGGCTTTTTTCACATTGATATTGCCGAAGCCCAGACTGCTGAAGGTAAGCTACACCTCTTCGTTGCTATCGATCGGACAAGAAAATTCGCTGTCACACAACTGGTCGAGAAAGCAGACTGGAAGACAGCCTGAGAATTTCTCGAGCGTCTCCTGAGCATTATCCCTTATCGGGTTCATACCATTCGGACCGATAACGGCAGCAGTGCGCTGAACAGCCTCGTAATCAAAATACGACGTGGTCGCGCCCCATGCGTTTCGACATGATCTGCGAAGCCCACGGGATCGAATATCTTCTGACTAAGCCTAATTGATCTTAAATCCAATTAATTAACAGTTTTTTGCATACTAGGTCCAAATCCCCCCAGTCGCCCGTTAAAATATATCTCTCACCGGACCATATTAAAAAATCTATATTGCCAATATCTACTGCACCATCTAAATCAATCGAAACGACATTTCTTAAACAAAATTCAAATATTTTAATATCGTTGAATATCAATACGCCATTTTTATAATAATATTTCTCCCCATTTTTTGGGGTTTGATACTGTGGATGATTTTCTTTTAAAACAAAATTCATCACAAATAAAATTTCACTTCCAGTGTATATTATTTTCAAAACATAACTATCTTCCAAATATATATCTTGAAATAAATTTAACTCCGAATAATCTCTGAGATTATTTTTATCGATCTTATTAAAGATCATAATTAACCTCCGTATGGTTTCTCAATCAGTTTCTGGCCAAAAAGTGTGTCATCACCAGAAGTCAGCTATGCTTCAATAAAATTACGGCCTTTTTCCATTAAGAATTTTTAATGCTATTATTAACTTTTTGGTTCAGATGAAACAACGTCTCCACAAACTCCGGGGTAGTTCAGCATTTTGATCAGGGCTATCGTGCATTGCTTGTGCCTATTTAAAGCGTTCATTCTGGATTATGCACCCCACCACAGAGGATTACCTTCAAGGGTATCATACCGTTCACGTATTTTTTTATCTCGTGCGTCATGAATACCCATCGCAAACAAGGGGGCGATAATGTCTCGTCCAATCAACAACGGGGTATATGAAGTATATTTTTTATGAACCCTTTCTGCTGTATCCATACATATTTCAAAAGATGAAAAATAAGAATCAAATATATAAATCAATTTATTTCCACTTTTATTTAAAGTAATATCAAATTCTTTCAAATTAAATCCGTATAAATCCACTTCAGATATGGTAATTTCATTAAATATATTTCTAATTATTGATAAGTTATTCCTGAGTTCATCAAAATTTTCTACACTAACATATCTCCGATACAGCCTGTCTGTCACCAAAGGTAGCTGTATTTTTTTCTGATATTCAACAAAGTGATTAACACATCTAAAGAAATACTCGACCTCTTCAGATGAGCCAAGTTCTGTCAATAACGATCCACCATAAACAGAGACAGTCATATTATTACCTTTCTAGTCTTTAAATCTAGGCTTAGGACTCATAGCCAGAACAAGATGGTTGCGGCGAGGCAGAGTGCCGAGAAGAAGACGATCAGGCATCTGTCATAGCATGTTGCGATCCGCCTTCAGTCCTTAAGCCTGCCTAACATAATCTCGATAAGGTTGCTGTGCTTGTATTTCCTCTTGTCGTATTTGACCGATCTCCACGAGATTTTCGGCCAAGAATACAGGGTTTGATTACTTTCTCCTCCAAGGCATGTCTGAACCAGTCAGCGTCATAGCTCCGGTCTCCTAGCATCCATTCGGCTGGTGGGAGACCATCCAGCAGGGCTGTAGCACCAGTGTAATTACTGATCTGGCCTACTGTTATGAAGAAGTCGAGCGGATGTCCGTTCCGCTCGGTGACGGCATGCAATTTCGTATTCATTCCGTCTTTGGTCCATCCGGTCAGACGGCCGGGGCCCTCTTTTTCAACCGCAGGCTCGAAACTGCACGATGGGCTTTGAGATAGGTCGCATCAATCATGATCGTCTGAGGCTCTGTTTTGCCGGTAGCCAGTTCCTCCATCATGCGGATGAATATCCCCATGGCACCCAGCGTTTCCAGCGGCTGTAGAGCGTCTTGTGTGGACCGTATTCCCGGGGCGGATCATGCGAGCGCAGACCATTTCTATTCGCGAAAATGATCCCGCTCAACACACGACCGTCATCAACGCGAGGTTTGTCATGGCTCTTCGGGAAAAAAGCTATGGACGATCCATCTGCTCGTCCGCAGTCAATACAGATCACTCACCTTCAGTCTCCTCAAGGAGCCTGAATCACATCCTGCTGCTTATATCAATGGACCCTGAGCCTAGGGAATAGTTTGATCAAGCAAGACTTCCACCCCGGGGACGATCCGCTGGATCAGGTCCCCTTCGGGCTGGGGGGTATTGGTCACGACATGAATACTGGCCGAGGCCGCTATGTCCTTTTTGGCAGCAAGCAGTGCGGTGCGGGCGTTTTCGCGCCAGTTTAGTGTGCGGCTGGTGCCGAGTGCGGCTAGCCCCGCACGGGCCAGATCGGCCAGTTGGGCCGAGGCTGCCAATGCCGGGGTCAACCCCGTGTTATGGGCTGCTGCGCGGGCAAAGGCGCTGTCGTTACTGGCCCAGCGGGTGAGTGTATTTTCCAGCTCATGGCGCAGTTCGGTATGGCCCGCAATAAAGGCTTTGGCTTCGGTATTAAAGGTTTCAGCCTCAAAACTGTCTGGGCTGGCAATATCCGCCGGGGTGCCGAGCTGTTGCAAGGTGGCGGTCTGTTTATGCCGGATTTGTAAAAACTCATGATTATGGGCGTAATTACGCACGGGTGAGACCGCCTGAAGCAGCACGGCAGCGGCCTCAGTCTCCCCCGGAGCAAGGCGCTCAAGCATGCGCCGGGTGTTGGCGTGGGCCTCCAGCCCCAGCAGGTCCAGCCGGTCTGCCATAATGGCCAGTCTGGGGTACAGGGTTGTGGCATCGCACTGTTCCGGCGCGGACCAGAACCGCTCGGCCAATGCTGCTGCTCGTGGCCATATGCGTGCATCCAGCATGTCGGGGGAGACAACCTCGGTCCACAAGGCGGCTTCCGCACCCAGCACATGGGCTTTTTGTGCGTCATTCAGGGGGGGGGGAGGGGCGTCCTCCGCCTTTGCCGGGGGGGCGGTGGGTGTTGGCGGGGTGTCGGGCGGGTTGGGGCCGGTGGTCTGGGCTGCTGCCTGTGCTTCTGCCGCATCCTTGCGCATGTCCAGCGGGTCTGTGGTGTAGTAAGCGCTCGCTGGGAGCAGGCGGTCCAGATAATAGGGGCCGGAAATAACCGTGTCATGGCCAGCGGTTGTGGCCTGTGCGGTATGGGCGGGGCCGCGCCAGCTTTCTATAATGGTGTCAGGGGGAATATCGGCTTCCTGTACCTCATCCCAGCCCATAACAGTTTTGCCACGCAGGCGCAGGGCGTGGGCTACGTGGCGGGTGTAATCCGCCTGCAAGGCCGCAACCGAGGCTATGTGGTGCTGCTTCATATACGCGGCAATGTGGGGGGATTGCGCCCATTGCTTTGCCACCACCTCGTCTCCCCCGATGTGAAAAACGGGGTCGGGGAACAGGCCCGCCATTTCTGCGTACACGGCGTTTACAAAGCTGAGTGTAGCCGGGTTGGTGGGGTCGAGGGCTGCGCGGTTGATCTCGGCCCGGTCGGTGGTGTTGAGCGGGGCGTTGGCGGCATAGCGCGGGTATGCCAGCAGCATGGCGTAGCTGTGGCCGGGTGTATCAAACTCGGGCACCACACGGATACCTCTGTCCGCAGCCTCGCGCACAAGCTGGCGAACCTGTTCCTGCGTGTAATACTGCCCATGGCTGCCAAGTGTGTGCAGGCGCGGGAAAACCCTGCTCTCCACCCTGAAGGCGGCACCATCGGACAGGTGGATGTGCAGCACGTTCAGCTTGACCATTTCCATGGCGTTCAGCTGGCGCAGCAGGTCGGGCAGAGGCATGAAGTGCCTGCTGGTATCCAGCATAAGCCCACGCCAGGCAAAGCGCGGGGTATCCTCAATATAGGCCTGTGCCAGCACGGGGCCATCGCGTTCCTGCCGTACAAGCTGGCTCAGGCTGGTCAGGCCATGCAGCACTCCGGCCACCCCTTGTGCATTCAGGGTTATGCCGGTGGGGGCAACATCCAGCGTATAGCCCTCACGCATGGTGGGGCTGGGGAATGTGATGTCCTTGGGGGTGTTGATGTTCAGCACAAGCCCACCCGGTGGAGGTGGGGCCTGAGTGAACATAATGGGCCTGCCTGCCAGTATGCAAAGCCGGGTACGCAACCGCTCTACAGCCCGGAGCAACAGCGGGGTTGGTGGGCTGTTCCAGTGCAGGGTCAGGCTTTGGGGTAAGGCAAAGGCAGCCCCCGATGCCTGTAGAACAGCCGGTGCTGGCATGACCAGCGGCAGGCGCACGCTATTGCGCACAAAAGCCAGTTGGGGCGTGCCGGGGGATGCGTCCAGCGCATTTTGCGCCATGGCCACACAGGGTGTGCTCCCTGCCAGAGTAAGGCCACACAGGAGCAGTGTTCTGGCCGGGATGGATTTGAAAAAGTGAGCAATCATGGCTGTGTGTTTTGCACCGAAAGTGAGGTTGCAAGCCTGTGCACCCATGCCGCATCTACCTCCCAGCCTGCCAGCTGGGCTGCACGCAGGGCGGCGCCACCCAGTGGGGGCAGGGCGGGAGGAGTTGCGGGTTGGCCCAGCAGTGTGCTCACCCGCGCACGGACGACCGCGCTGGTCATCACACTCCCGCCATAGCTCCACGGCAGGCCTTTCAGGGGCTGTTCAGCCGGAGGGCTGGTGGGTGCAGCAGGGGGGGGCAGCACAAGGCCGCGGCAGGCCGTATGCGCCAGATCGGCCAGATGCGCGGCCGCCGCATGCAGTATGGCCAGAGCGTGGGGGTCATGCGTCTGGGCCAGTGCATGGACTATGGGGGCCACATCTCCCACGGCGGAGCGTGGGTGGGGGCGGGTGCGTAGCCACTCGCGCAAGGCGTCGGCGGCGTTGGGGCCGTGGCTGGGCAGTTCCAGCGCATGCAGCACGGCGCGTGCAAAGGGCGCAAAGGGTGTTGTGGGGTCATCCAGAAAACGGGCGGCGTGGTTAAGGGCCTGGCAGCCAATCCAGTAGCCGCCCCCTTCATCCCCAAACAGCCAGCCCCAGCCGCCTGCGCGGGTGATGTGCCCATCTTGCGTGCACGCCTGCGCTACGGAGCCTGTGCCTGCCAGCACAAAAACTCCCGCCCCTCCGGCAAAGGCAGCCCGGTGGGCGGTCTGCACATCGTTTTCCAGTTCCAGCGGGATGTCTGGCCCAAGGGCTGCGCGGGCAACGTCCATCTGCTGGTGGGAGGAAGGGCGCGCTCCGTCATACCCGGCCATGCCCAGTACGGCCGCGCACAGGCCGTTATGGGGGAGTGCGCGCAGCAGGGTATGCAGGTGTTCGGCCCAGTCTGGCCGGTCATAGGGGTTGCAGCCGGGGCCGGTGGTGTGGGCCAGCAGGCCACCATCCCGCGTGATCAGGGCAACGCGGGTATGGGTGCCTCCGCCATCGAGTGCAAGAAGGGTCTGGGCCGGGGGCATTAATACAGCATCTGTTCGGGCGCGGGTGTGGTGTTATGGACGGCGGGACCTACGCCACGTGCAGCCTGCACGGCCAGCAGGTCCAGTGCCCGGCGCAGGTGCCCGTCGCACAGGCGGAGCAGCATACGCCCCTGTGCGGGTTCCAGCCCCTGACGCAGCAGTATGGCCAGTTTGATGGACCCATCTGCCTTGAGCAGGGCGGCCTGTGCCTGTGTGTCCGAGCAATCGGTTAACTGGGTAATCATCCGCAGTGCGCGGTGCACCAGCTTGGTGTTTACAATGCGCATGTCCACCATATGCCCCCGCCACGTATGGCCAAGGCGGATCATGAGTGTGGTGGAAAGCAGGTTGAGGCAGATTTTCTGCGCAGTGCCTGCCTTCATGCGGGTGGAGCCTGCCACGACTTCCGGCCCGGTTTCGGTCAGGATGCCTATGTCGGTTTCGGCCAGCAGGCGGGCTGCGGGGGTGCAGGACAGGCCAATGGTCAGGCTGCCGCAAAAGCGGGCGCTGGCAAGGGCTGCGCAGGTGTAGGGGGTGTTCCCGCTTGCGGCAATGCCGATCACCACATCATCAGCCGTGGGGGTGTGGCTGGTTATGGCGCGCTGGGCTTCGTCCTCATCATCTTCAGCGCCCTCCACGGGGCTGAACAGGGCGGCCTCCCCACCTGCCAGCAGCAGCACCAGCCGCTCCGACGGCCAGCCATAGGTCGGGATCAGTTCCACACCATCCTGCAAGCCAATCCGCCCCGATGTGCCTGCCCCTACGTAAAACAGCCGCCCGCCCCGTTCCAGCCGTGGCACCGCCTGTGCAATGGCAGCCTCCATGTCCGCCAGAGCGGAGCGCACTGCCGCCGTGGCCGCGAGCTGGCTTTCCAGCAGGCTTTCCAGCACGGTGGCGGTGGGCCATGTGTCCAGTCCGTCATAACGCGGGTCCTGCATTTCCGTGCGGGGGGGCTGGTTTGGTGTGTGTTGAGTCGTCATGATTTTGGCCTCCGGTTGCGGGCGGGCAGGGGGTACGGACTAAGGTGCATGATATGGAGCAGGCCGGCTAGCCCGAATAGGAGAATCACGCCCAGTACGATCAGCCACGCAAAGGCAAGGGGGTGCCCGTTGGGGCGCAGGGCCAGCATGGCCCAGACCATGCACGGCACGCTTAGTGCAAAGGCCGGTGCCAGTGTGCGTGCCTGCACACGGGGCATGGCCATGCCCGCAACAAACGTGCCCAGCATGGGGCCATACCCGCACGCGGCAATGGACAGGCCAAGCAGAATGGCGGACTGGCTGGCATGGGCAAACAGCCCCGCACATGCCACCAGCGCGCAGGCCCACACCACGCTAACCAGCCGGGCAAAGCCCAGCGCGGAGCAGCGCAGCCTGCGTGCGGCGCGCGCGCACAGGGGGGCAAAATCCCCCACGCTGGCGGCGGTCATGGCCGACAGCGTAGCCGAGAGTGAGCCCATGGTGGCAGCCAGAATACCCGCCAGCATAAGCCCGCGCAGGCCCGGTGGCAGGTCGTGCACAATATATGCAGGAAAAATGGCATCCGGGCTGGCATAGCCCGCCTGCGCAAGTGTGAGCCCGCCATTGCGTGCCCAGAGCAGTACGCCCGTCAGGCTGAGCAGGGCAAACAGCACACCCACCCCCAGCGCGCTGCCCATAAGGGCCAGCCGCGCATCCCGCAGGCTACGTGCGGCCAGCACACGCTGGACCATCAGCTGGTCGGTACCGTGGGATGCAACCGAGAGCAAAGCCCCTCCGGCAAGGGCGGCAAGGGGTGTAAACGGGCTGTTCAGCAACGGGGCGCCATGGGCAAACAGGTGCAGCCGTCCTGCCTGTTGCAGGCTGTGCCATGTGCCCGCGGGCGCGCCATGCCAGAGCAGCAGCGCGCAGGCTGTCGCCCCGAACAGGTACAGACCGAACTGGATACTGTCTGACCAAACCACTGCGCGCAGGCCGCCACAAACAGTGTAGAACAGGGTCAGCAGCATAATGCCCCCCAGCAGCATGGGCTGGGGCAGGTGTATGTGCAGGGCTGCCAGCATGGTGGCCAAAGGGAGCATGCCCGCAAACAGGCGCACGGCCTCTGCCAGCAGGCGGGTGGTCAGGAATGTGGCGGAGGCTAGCCGCTGCATGGTGGAGCCAAAGCGCTGGCCCAGCCAGTCATAGGCGCTGAGCATATGCCCCTGCTGGTAAAGGGGTAGGAACCACCACGCAACAATGGCCCGGCCCACAAGGTAGCCAAGGGCCAGCCCCACAAAAACCATGCCCGACCCATAGGCAATGCCCGGCACGCTGATGACGGTCAGGGTAGAGGTTTCCGTTGCAACAAGGGACAGGCACAGCGCCCACCATGGCAGGTCCCTGTGCCCTTCCAGGTACGCGGTGGGGGAGGACTGGCGACCCGCCAGCATAAGGGCCACAACCGGCATGGCTGCCAGATAGGCCAGCATGACCAGCAGATCGGTAAGGCTCATGGTGTGGTCCTGTTCATGCCGTGGGGCAGGGCTGGGGGAACGCCATACCGGGCGGGCCAGCCCGTGTGCGGGGTAAGGCTGGTATGGCGCACACGAACTTTAGGAACAGCCCGCGCGGGCAGCAAGCCTCTATTCCCGTGCCCCGCGTGGCGGGCCTGCCCGGGGGAGGCGCTCGCCCGAGTGTGACAGGCCGGGGGCTTGGCGCAGCAGGCTTGCGGGCGGTAGTCTGGGCAGCAGGTAGTGCCCCGGTGCGGGGTGGCTGGTGCACCGCACCGGTTGGAGGCAGAAAGGAACCGTTATGACCAGCAGTTGCAGTTCTGGCGGGTGTGGCCCCCGTGCCCCCCTGACCCCCGAACAGGAGCAGATTCTGCTCGGTCATGGCACGGAATACCCCGGTTCCAGCCCCCTGAACGGGGAAAAACGCCCCGGCACCTACCATTGTGCGGCATGCGGTACGCTGCTGTTTTCCTCCACCACCAAGTATGAGAGCGGGAGCGGGTGGCCATCCTTCTGGGCGGCAGAGCCGCAGGGCGTTGCCACCCGGCGTGATACAAGCCACGGCATGGTCAGGGAGGAAGCCCACTGCGCGCAGTGCGAGGGCCATCTGGGCCATGTCTTTAACGACGGGCCACCCCCGACCGGGCTGCGTTACTGCATGAACGGGCTTGCGCTGGACTTCCGCCCCAGTATTACGGGCAGCGCCGGGTAAACATACAGCCCCGGTGTGGCGGGGCGCACAGGTGTGTGCTCAGCCCGGAACCTGCTGCGGGGCCGGGGCAGTCTGCCTCCCCCCTACGGCGTTGAGGAAAAAAGACCATGCCTCGTTAAAAAAAGCATCGCGCTCTTCCTCGGTCTTGAGCGGATCAAGGCCAAAAAGGCTGTCTTCCATTGGCCAGCCGGTAACCATGCCGGTCAGCAGGCGGGCCGTGGTATCCGTGGCATGGCCAGGGTTGATCTGGCCTTTCTGCTCCGCCGCTTTGAGCAGGCGCACAAAATTATTATGGAAAGGCTGGCCAATGGCCGCCACCGCCTGTTGTTGCAGGGATGGGTGGCGGTGCCCGTCGGCTATGAGAATCCGGTACGTGCCCAGCGCATCGGGGCGGAGGGTCAAATCCAGCATCAGGCGGCTGATGTGGCGCAGCTCCTCCAGCGGGTTGGTCAGGGGGGTCTGTTCCATGGCCCGCAGTACCGAGCCGGTCAGGTTGGTGACCACTGCTATGAACAGCGCTTCCTTGGAGGAATAGCGACGGTAGATTGTCTGTTTGCTGGCGCACGCCTTGCGGGCGATCTGGTCGATGGAGGTGCCCGCGTAGCCATGCTGCACAAACAGGCCCGCCGCGATTTCCAGCAGATACTGGTCAAGGTCTTCCGTAACATCGGTCGTGGGTCGCCCACAGCGCCGTTTACGCCCCTGCAGGCAAGGGTTTGCCATGTCCAGAGGACGGGTGGCAAAGGTAAGGGCCTTGCTCAGGTAACCTTTGGGTGAACGGGGGGCTGGGGGCTCAGACAACGATTATCCGCTTTGTGTTAGCTGGTGTAGGGGAAGGGGTAGGGAAACACATCTGCAATGTGGCGGTTTTATACCCGTGTCGTGTTTTTATTTCGAGGTCTTTCCGTGCGACGCAAGAATGTGTTGCAAGAAAAGGGGGTGTTGCGGCAGCTCTTTTCCGCCACACACAAAGCACACATACCATGTGGCGCACGATCATGTCAGGAAATAACCCCAGTGGAACAGCAGATGCTTGAGGGCGAACAGGCTCCCGCACCAGACCAGCCCGGCCAGACCAGTGCGTATAAAGGGTTGCTCCCCACCCCCATGGCAGATGCGGCAGGGACCGCCAGCGCGGAGCAGATAGCCGTTCTGGCCCTGAACGTGCAAAAGCTGGGGCGTATTCTGCGCCGCTTTTACCAGCTTGCCATTGCCGTGGTGGCGGCCCTGTGTGTGGGGCTGTTCATTTACGCGGGTGGGGCCGTGGTTATGGTGGTGTTTGCCGCAGCCCTTGTGGCGGTGGTCCTGCATGGTGCCGCGCGGTTGATCTGCCGGGTGCTGCCCATGCGGCAGTGGGTGGCGGTTGTGCTGTTCCTTGCCGGGCTTGTGGGGGGTGTTTCGTTTGTTGTGCATGTGTCCGGCCCCGAGCTGGTCACCCAGCTTTCCCACCTGTATGCGGCCCTGACCCATGAGCGCGATGCCCTGCATGCCGCACTGGACAAAAACCCGATCGGGCATTCGGTGCTCAACCACATTCCCCGCTTTTTTGGTGGCAACCAGACATCCGGCCCCCTTGGGTCGGAGGGGGCTGGCGGAATAGATTTTGCAGGCTCCATGACCAACGTGCTGACCTCCACCTTCGGGTCGGCAGGTACGCTGGTGGTTATTGTGATTGCGGGGGTGTATTTTGCGCTCTCCCCCCACCTGTATGCCAATGGCCTGCTGCGGCTGGTACCCACGCGCTACCGTGGCACCGCGCGTGAGCTGATCCGCACAACAGCCCATGTGCTCTCTGCCTGGGTTGCGGGGCAGCTGCTGGATATGACCGTTGTGGGCGTGCTGACATGGGTTGGCCTGTCCCTGCTGGGTATGCCGCTTGCTTTCCCGCTTGGGCTGGTTGCGGGTACGGCCAACTTCATTCCCTATCTGGGTACGTTTATCGGGGCAGTGCCTGCCTTGCTGATCGCCCTGTCCATCAGCCCGCGTGAAGCCCTTATGGTGGCGGGGCTGTATGCCTTTATTCAGGCGTTTGAAGGGTATGTGATGTCTCCCTTCATTCAGAAAAGGGCGGTCAGCATGCCGCCTGCGCTGACCATTCTTTCCCAGACCATATTTGGCGCTTTTCTGGGGATGTGGGGCTTTGCTTTTGCCTCCCCCATTACGGCCGTGCTGCTGGCGGTGATCGACCACCTGACCGCCCCTCTGCCGGAGGAAGAACAGGTCTGACAGAGCGCATTTTTGGCATAAAAGGGTAAAAAACAGGACAAAACAGGCACGATCTGCGTTTTTGGGGGTGGTTTTCCCGCTTGTGTGCATGCACATTCCCCACAACAAGAATATCCGCTTGAAGGAAGCACGGGATGTCCAGCCCAGCCGACGACTTTCAGAAATACCGGCACCTCAGCCCGTTTGAACTCAAGGACCAGCTTATCCGGCTGGCCTCGGGGCGAGCACAGCGGGCCATGCTGGATGCAGGGCGCGGCAACCCCAACTTTCTGGCGACCTTGCCCCGGCAGGGCTTTTTTCAGCTTGGCATGTTTGCCGCAGCCGATTCTGCGCTCACCTTCTCCTATATGGCCGAAGGGGTGGGGGGGATGCCCCGCCGTGCAGGAATAGAAGCCCGGTTTGAGGCATTTCTGGCAGCCAACAAGGATGTGCCCGGCGTGGCCTTCCTGCGCCGTGCCCTATCTTATGTGCGTGACCAGATGGGCCTGCCAGCCGATGCGTTCCTGCTAGAAGCCACAGCGGGCATTCTGGGGTGTGACTACCCGACCCCACCCCGCATGCTCCGCTATGCCGAGCAGGTGGTGCGCCACTACCTGCTGCACGAAATGGCAGGCGGCACCATGCCCGAAAGCACGACAGACCTGTTTGCGCTGGAAGGGGGGACGGCTGCCATCAGCTATATTTTTGCCTCCCTGCGGGAGAACGGGCTGATCCGGCCGGGGGACAAGGCCGCCATTGGCATGCCAGTCTTTACCCCGTACGTGGAAATCCCGGAACTGCGGGACTACCAGTTGCAGGAAGTGGCCATTAATGCCGACCCCGAGGCCGGGTGGCAGTACCCGCCAGAGGAACTGGACAAACTGCTTGATCCCTCGGTCAAGATTTTTCTGGTGGTGAACCCCAGCAACCCGCCATCGGTCCGTATGAGCGATGCAGGGCTTGCCCGCATTGCCGAAATTGTCAAAAAACGCCCGGACCTGATTATTGTCACCGATGATGTGTACGGCACTTTTGCCGATGATTTCCGGTCCATTTACGCCATTTGCCCGTACAACACGGTGCTGGTTTATTCCTTCTCCAAGTATTTCGGTTCCACGGGCTGGCGGCTTGGTGTTGTGGCCATGCACCAGAACAACGTGCTGGACCATGCGCTGGCAGCCCTGCCTGAAGCCGAAAAACAGGAGCTGGACAAGCGTTACGCCTCGCTCACCCCCGACGTGCGCGGCCTGAAGTTTATTGACCGGCTGGTGGCCGATAGCCGCACCGTGGCCCTTAACCACACGGCGGGCCTGTCCACCCCCCAGCAGGTGCAGATGGTGCTGTTTGCCCTGTTTGCCCTTATGGATGGGCGGGATGCATATAAAAACGCGCTCAAACGCCTGCTACACCGGCGCGAACTGGCCCTGTACCGCGATCTGGGCGTAAAAGCGCCGGATGATGACGGCAGCACCCACTATTATACGCTGATTGATCTGGCCAATGTGGTCACGCAGCTTTATGGCCGCCGCTTCGCCCGGTGGTTGATGACCAAGGTGGACTACCAGACCATCCTGTTCCGCATTGCGGAGGAAACAGGCGTGGTGCTGCTGCCCGGTGATGGCTTTGCCGTTAAACGCCCATCGGCCCGGGCCTCGCTCGCCAATCTGAACGAGTACCAGTATGCAGCCATAGGTACGGCCCTGCGGCGCATGGCGGATGAATATTATGCCCGCTACTGCACGGAAAAAGGGGTGAAGGCCGTAGCCCCCGCACCTGCGGCACACTAAAGCCGGGCAAAGGCCGGGGTAGGGGGTAAGCCCTGCTCCAGCCTGCCCGGTATTGCCCCGCATGGCCTGCGCGGGGCTGGTTGCGTGGGGGCGCTAGCCCCTGCAGCCGTCAGTCGTTTTTGCCAAAAACCGGGCGGGTGGTTTCAAACAGGAACCATGTGCGGCGCTCTGTTTCATCAATCCAGTTTTCCAGCAGGCTGGCGGTGGCAACATCGTGGGCATCATCACAGATTTCATGCACCGCGCGCAGGCGTTTAGTCAGGGTCAGGTTGTCTTCGCGCAGTTCGGCCAGCATGTCCTCGGGGGTGACGTACAGGGCGTCGTTATCCAGAATGGCCGTTTTGCGGCTGATTTCCCCAACGGAGTGCAGCGTGGTGCCGCCAATCTTGCGTGCGCGCTCGGCCAGAGGGTCGGTCATGGCAAAAATCTGCTGGCTCTGCTCGTCCAGTAGCAGGTGGTAATCGCGGAAGTGGCGGCCACTCATATGCCAGTGGAAGTTCTTGGTTTTGATGTAAAGGGCGAACACATCCGCCAGAACCTCGGCCAGACCTGCGGCCACAGCCTTGACCTTTTCGGCCTTCAGGTCTGTGGGCGTGCCAAGATATTCCTTGATGTGACGTTCTGAAGCATTGGGTTTGGTCATGGGAATGCCAGCCTTTCCAATAAATGTCAGTCTGCGGTGCGGGGTGTTCCCCCACCGCTGCATCCAACGTGGAAAGTGCATGGGCAGATACAACCCCATGCGGGCAAAGACTCCACCCCTCACACGAACGTGACAAAACGGGGTGCGCGCATTGCCAGAGCGTAGCCTGCTACAGAGTGTGCGCAGGGCGGGCGGCTAAACCTCGCTTTTAAGCGGGCGGCTGAGCAGGTTGTGGGTGGCCTGTTGCAGGGTGATCTGCCCTTCCATAAAGGCGGCAATGCAGTCGGTTATGGGGGTTTCCACCCCATGGGTGCGGGCAAGCCTTTGCAGGGCGGCTGCCGTTGTTACCCCCTCGGCCACGCCGGGCAGGCTGTTCAGGGCGGTTTGCGTGTTCATGCCCTGTCCAAGGGCAAGCCCCATTTGATAATTGCGCGAGGATGCACCCGTGCAGGTCAGGAGCAGATCCCCCAGCCCCGCAAGGCCCGCTAGCGTTGCCGCCTGCCCGCCAAGGGCTGTAGCCAGCCGGGTTATTTCGGCCAGTCCGCGGGTAATCAGGGCTGCGCGTGCGTTTTCGCCCAGACCTGCGCCTATGGTCACGCCCGAGGCTACGGCAATTACATTTTTGGCTGCCGCCCCAAGCTGCACCCCCACACAGTCCGTGCTGGCGTAAAGGCGGAACAGGGGGGTGGAAAGCAGGGTGCTCAGGCTTTGCGCGCGTGCGGTGTCCGGGGCCGCCAGCACGGCGGCTGCGGGCAGGCCTGCTGCAATCTCGCGCGCAAAATTGGGGCCGCACAGCACAGCGCCGGGGACATCTGCCCGCTCCCGCGCGAGAATATCCAGCGGAAAAGCCAGTGTCTGGCGTTCTATGCCCTTGCAGCACAAAATGGCGGCAACACCAGTGGGCAGCAGGGGCAGAACAGAGGCCAGATACTGCGTGGGCACGGCAACCAGCACGCAGCGCGGCGTAACTGGTGGCAATGCGGAGCAGGGGTGAACGGTAGGGGGGAGCGGGTAGTCCGGCAGGCGCGGCATGGCCCCATTGGGTAGGGTTTGCGCGTTGCGTGCCCACAGGTGCACCTGTGCTCCGGTGCGGGCAGCATGCAGGGCCAGTGCAGTGCCCCAGGCACCGCCGCCAAGTACAAAAACAGGATCGCTCATGCCTGCATCGGTGCCAGAAGCCAGAGGAGTGTGCAAGCGGGGTAAAAGGGCAGGAATAAGCCCGGCTGGCGTGTGCTCAGGCAGAAGCAGCCATGGCCACGCTCTGCTGGCGGGCGGCGTGGGCGGCCAGTTCAGCCTGCTGCATGTGCCTCATTTTGGCTTCGCGCAGCAGGCATACAACGCCTTTAACGCAGTTGCCGCACTGGGCCTTGCACCCGCGGGCGGCATAAATCTCACGCGGGTGGTTTGCACCATCGGCCACGGCGGCTTCAACATCTTTATGAGTCAGTAGGTTGCAGGAGCAGACAACCATTACTTTGCACCTCATGGTTACGAGTCTGACCTCACTCAACCATAAATGAGAATTAGTCGCAATACTTTCTGTGCGCTGCACTTCTCATTTGCCCCAAAAAGTGATTACAGGGGGCCGTGCCCCTGCCGTGCTGCCACAAAGGGCGGGCTAGTGCGGGAGGGGGAAGGCCCGGTCATACGCCATGTTGAAGACAAAAGCGTACACCAGATAAAACAGGGCAAGGGAGAGGGAGAGCGAGAACGTCTCCATCAGCGGGGCATGGGTGTACAGGGCAATCCCCGGCACAAGGGCCACCTGCAACCCGGCCTCGAACAGTAGGGTATGCACCAGCCGCCCACGCATGGTTTTGTGCGTGGTGCGGTAAAGATGGGTCATCACCCGGTCAAAAATCAGGTTGTACAGGTAGTTCCACACCATGGCGGTTATGGCGCTGCCAAGGCCAATAACGCCCATGGCGGATTCGTGCAGGCCAAACAGGGCGCTACCAGCCGGAATGGTAATGGAGAGCGCAATAAGCTCGAACAGCAGAACATGGCGCAGGCGGTCCATGCCCGAACGCATGGGAACCACAGGAGGTGCGGGTAGCCCTGCCGCGCTCATGGCCGGGGGCTGGCTGGAAGAGTAAGTTGACATGGCGGTAATCTATCGAGCCTGATAGGAAAGAAAAGATGGAACCTATCGGAAAAACAGATGGATGAACGTTTCTCTCGAACAGCTTGAAGCCTTTGTGGCCACGGTGGATGCGGGGTCTTTTTCCGCGGCAGCGCGTGCGCTCGGGCGTGCCCAGTCGGCCATTAGTACGCATGTGGCCAACCTGGAGGTGGACCTTGGGGTTGTCCTGTTTGTGCGCACAGGGCGCACCCCCGTACTGAGCGTGGATGGCGAACGCCTGCTGCGTGAGGCCCGCGTGGTGCTGGAACGGCGTGAGCACCTGATTGGTGTTGCCCGCTCGCTGGAAAGCGGGGTGGAGAACAAGCTGGTTGTCGCCATAGACGAACTATACCCCGAGCATGCCCTTGGCCCGGTTTTTGCAGAATTTGCACAGGTTTTTCCGCATGTGGAAATGGAAATCCTGTTTCCACTCATGGAGGATGTCGGCCAGCTGGTGCGTGATGGTGCCGCCCAGCTTGGGGTTATGTGGCAGCAGCACCGCATGCCGCCCGAACTGGCCTTCCGCACCATTGGGCGGGTACCGCTCAAGCTGGTGTGCGGGCGCAACCACCCGCTGGCACAGGGTGGCCCCGTAGCGTGGGAGGAGCTTAAACGCTACCGCCAGATTCTGGTCGCGGCCCGTGGGCAGGAGCGCGAGCGGCATTACCTGCGGCTGGCAGGGGAAGTCTGGTGGGTGGAAAGCCACTGGGTCATTCTGGAACTGGTGCGCCACGGCATAGGCTGGGCCTTTGTATCCGACCATGTTCTGGCGGCATCGCCCGCTGCACCGGACATTGTGGTGCTGGAGCAACAATTTGATGCAGGCAACCGTCTGGTGCCCCTTGCCGTGGTCTGGCACGCCAAGGGTTCCCACGGGGTTGCCGCGCGGTGGCTTTTGCAACGATTTTTTAAAAAAGAAGGGAATTTTTAAAATCGACCACCGGATTTCCGCGGTCGGTTCCCGGTCGTGTCAGGTTGTTGACATATGTGTGCAATTTTTGTGTTGAAAAGGCAACAGTAACGACTATGATACGAAAATCCTGAAGGAAAACGAGAGAAAAACAGGTCTGCATGTCCCTTCTTAGCCCCCGCAAATCATGGCTTGGCCTGCTTCTTGGCAGTGCGGCCTTTTTTTCAGCAGCCACCGTTCAGGCCGCCGAACCCGTCCTGCAAACCGAGCAGAGCGACGTGGTCACCCTAAAACCTTACAGCCCCCACACCATTTTGGTGGAAGACGCGGTTTACACCCATAACAAGGATGGCCGTGTTGATGTGGTGGACGCCGACCGTGGCGTATTGCTGGGTATGGTGCAGGCTGCCTACAACCCCAACATGGTGCTCAGCCCCGATGCCAGCCACTTTTATGTGGGTGAAACCACATGGGAACGCGGCAACCGTGGCGCACGGAACGACCTTCTGGCCGAATACGATTCCCAGACACTCAAGCTGACTGCGGATGAAAAACTGCCGTCCCGCGCACTGGTGACCCCCAAGCGGAACGACATGGCCATCAGCGCCGATGGCGCACGGGTTTATGTGTACCAGATGAGCCCCGCCAACGCGGTGCAGGTGGTGGACACAAAGGAACACAAAGTTACCCATACGGTGGAAATTCCCGGCTGCGCCCTTGCATACGCCTGGGGCAATGCCGGTTTTTCCTCCCTGTGTGGTGATGGTACTCTGAGCAATGTCAGTGTCGAGGCAGATGGCAAGGCCAGTGTAACCCACAGCGCTGCGTTCTTTGAACCCGACAAAGACGGCATTTTTGAACAGAGCCCCAGTGTCGCCAAAGACGGTTCTACGTATTTCATCAGCTATAGCGGCAAGGTTTACCCAACCACCCTGTCTGCCAACAGTGTTGTGCAGCCTGCATGGTCCTTGCAGGAAGGGGCCGGTCTCAAGCCCGGGTCCGATGCTACGGCACCGTTTGAAGTCACCTGGCGTCCGGGTGGGTGGCAGATGTCCGCCCTGCACAAAGACACGCACGAGCTGTATGTGCTCATGCACCGTGGCACGTTCTGGACCCACAAGGATTCCGGGACCGAAGTCTGGGTGTACAACACGGACACGCACAAGCGTATCCGCCGTATGCCGCTCAAGGTGGCCAGCACCATGGTCGGCGTGACGCAGGACGCAAGCCCGCTGATGTTTACTGCGGATGAAGATGGCAACTTCTTTATCTCCGACGCCCGCACCGGCAAGCTGCTGCGGACCATGAAAGGGCTTGGTACGTCTTTGATTTTCACGGTTGCGCCGGGTGAAGGATGAGCCTGCAGGCTTCGCCTTTTCTGGCACCCGTATGGTGCGTTGAGACAGGGCAACTGGTAGCGGCTTTGTGTGCAGGTGGTATTGGTGCCCTGTTTATGGTGGCCGGTATTGCCAAACTGCGTGCGCATGACACGTTTTTGGGCACACTTGCCGCTTACCGCCTGTTGCCCGCATGGTCGTACGAAAGTGCGGCCTGGGCACTGGCTGTAGCCGAAATCGGGGTCGCTGCTTTGCTGTTTTCCGGTATTGGGGCAGGTGTTGGTAGCATGGCTGCGGCGGTGCTGCTGGTCGTGTTTGCCTGCGCCATGGGCGTGAATGTGCTGCGCGGCCGTACGGACCTGTCGTGTGGGTGCACGCCGGGGGTGGCTGGTCAAAAGCTCTCCTGGGCAGTTGTGCTGCGCACTCTGGCCTGTGCCGTGCTGGCTCTTGTGCCCTGCATGGGCCTTGCCTTTGGGTATGGGGTTGCTCCCGTACTGTGGGGGCAGGGTGTTGTAGGGGGCGTGTGCCTGTATCTGCTGTGGCAGGCCATGCAGGTATTGCCACCGGTGCATGTGCCCGGGTCCGGCATGCAGGAGCATGGCGCATGATTATGCTGTTGTGCCTCTGGCAGGCTGTTCTGGTTGTTCTGGTGCTTGTGCTGGCCGTTGTGCTGGTTGCACTGGCCCGCCAGATTGGTGTGCTGCACGAACGGCTGGCACCGCTGGGTAACCAGGAGGTCAAGCCCGGTCTGGACGTGGGGCAGGTGGTCCCGCGCCTGATCCTGCATACGCTGGATGGCCAGCCCTTTACCGTAGGGGATGTTCTTCCCGCAGGTCGCAGGCAGCTTTTGCTGTTTGTGGCGGCGGAGTGCCCTGTGTGCAAGCGCGTCTCCCCCATTGCGCGCCAGATTGCTGCCGAGCGTGGGCTGGACCTTGTGTTTGTAGGGGACGGCCCCGAACCCGAACTTAAAGCCATGCAGCTGGCCCGGCCAGAAATGCAGGGTGTTCCACTTATAACCGGGGTTGAACTGGCTCTGGTTCTTCAAATCAACCGTATGCCAGCGGTGGTACTGCTTGATGAGCGCGGCACCATACTGGCCAAAGACCTAGTTAATACGCGGCGGCAGATTGAAGGGGTGTTGGATGGCGTGGCCCCCACACACTCCGCAGCGCCAGCCGATACAGGAGCGAATGCGCATGTTGCCTTCTGAACACACTCAAAAAACGGAACAGGATGTCTCCCTGTTCGACCGTATGACCGAATCTGTGCTGCGCCGCTTTGCAGGGCGTACGTCCCGCCGTGGTGTGGTGGCCCGTCTGGGCGGGCTTGCGGCTGCCGTGCCGCTGTTCCCGCTGCTGCCGGTCAGCCGTGCTTCGGCAGCAACGCCTGCTGCGGGCAAGGCTGCTTCCAAGGCGCCAACGCCTTTTGGCACCAAGGCACAGGTCAAGGATGCCAATGCGTGCGATTACTGGCGTTATTGCGCCATTGACGGCAACCTGTGCACGTCCTGCGGTGGTGGGGTTCATAGCTGCCCGCCCGGTACGGCTCCGTCCCCCACATCATGGATTGGGAGCTGCTACAACCCGCAGGATGGTAATTCCTACATGATTGCCTACCGTGACTGCTGTGGCCAGGATTCGTGTAACGAAGTAACCTGCCTTGGCACGGACGGGGACCAGCCCTCCTACCGCCCCATGGCCAATAACGACATCATCTGGTGCTTCGGCACGGGTACGTCGGAAATGTACAACTGCTCCACCGCCGCCGTGATCGGGAAAGCTTCCTGAGCATGCGCATGGCGTTGTTGCGTTGTGTTCTGCCTGCCTGCGTTGCGGTGCTGGCCATTATGGCCGGTACCGCGCGTGCCCATGCGGTGCCAGATGCCGTGCCGGGTGCGACAACCCTGAGCCATACGCAGTCTGTTTATGTTTCGCATTGTGGTGGGTGCCACGGGATTGAGGGCATATCCGGCCCGACCTTTGTGCCCATGCTGCGTAACACGGTAGGCAGTTTTGCCTGCACGGAGGAGGGGCGGTCTTATCTGGTGCGTGTGCCAGGTGTGTCCATGTCCCTGATCCGCGATGACCAGACTCTGGCGGATGTCATGAACTTTGTGCTGATCACACTGGGTGGGACCAGCACGCCGCCCAACTTTAAGCCCTATACGGCAGCGGAAGTGCACACATGGCGTGCGCACCCGCTCTCGGGGCCGGACTTCATGAGCCTGCGTGCGCATGTGCTCGAACGTTCGCTTGCGGCCTGCGCGCATACACCCGGCAAAGGGTGAGTGCGGTGTGCTCCTTGTGGCGGTGCGGCAACAAGGAGCAGGTCCAGCTTGGGGCAGGTCTGGCGGGTGACATGAAAACTTAAAGTGACTTTTGGTCACGCCTTATCCAGCCTGTATCCGGTGCAAACTGTCATACTTACCCGCCCGGCGGGTTTTACTGAATAATTTGGTTCTGATCTGTGGAGCAAAAAAAGTATGTTTCTTCGCCGCCCTTTGCCCGTTGGGATGTGGCTGACCATGCAACTGGCGGCGCTGCCCGCCATGGCGCAGGAAAAAATAATTCCCGGTGATTCCGCCCGCCCTCTGGTGCTGGAAGAAACCCCTGCGGAAAAAGCACAGGCGGACAAGGAAGAGGTTAATCTTAAAACCTCCAAGAACCATACATGGTTTGATGATCTGGAAGGCCACCTTGTGGTCGAAGCCGGCGTAAACGGCAACCCGTGGACCCACACAGGCCGGAACTGGGCACAGTCCTACGTGGACCGCGCCAACACGGCTACACTGAACCAGATTACGGGCACACTCTCCCACCCCACGACCGACATTGGCGGGGGCTATGGCATCGGGTTTGTGTTCGAAGTGCTGTACGGTTCGGACGCCCGCTTTAACCCGACCATTGGTATGGGCGATGGCAACCTGACAGGCATGTACCAGTGGGCGCCAACACAGGCCCATATTGATGCGCATCTCCCCTGGCTGAGCAAGGGCGGCATAGACCTGCAGATTGGCCAGCAATACGGTATTCAGGGTTTTGAGGGCACGGACGCACTGGAACGCCCCTTTTACTCCTATAACTATTCATCCGATTACATTGTACCGTTTGAAACCGTAGGCGTGCTGGCCACATGGCATATGACCGACACGGTTGCATGGGTTCTGGGTGTTAATGCGGGTAACTCCACCACGTTTGGTGGTGCCAAAAACAACAAGCGGCCCAAAGGCTATTTTGGCGTGCAGCTTACAGGCCTTGCTGACGGCAATCTGGATGTGGCGGCCATTGCCTACCTTGGTCCGCAGCAGAGCGTGTATGCCATTGGCAATGTAGCCAACCAGAAAATGGAATATGTTGGCGATATTCTGGCTACGTACAAACTGAACGACACCACGTCCATCACGCTCAATGGTACCTATTACCATGATGACTATTTGCAGGATGACGTGTACGGCGTGACCACCTATTTTGCGCATGATTTCTCCCCCTCGCTGACCTTTAACGCACGTGGTGAAATCTTCCGGGACAATAACGGGCAGGTTGTAGGTGCCAACACCTCCACCATGTCCTACGTGAACGAACTGCGCGGGCGGAGCTACCCCTATGATCAGGCACCGGGCACCACGTATGGGGAACTGACCGTGGGCGTGACCTACCGGCCGGAGTTCCTCAAACTGCCGCGCGGCAGCTTCTCTCTCCGCCCCGAAGTGCGGCTGGACAAGTCGCTCAATGGCACACGCCCGTTCAACCGTGTTTCTCCCACGGATGATCCGAACGTCAATTTTGCCAATAACGGCACCAACAACATGTTCTGGTTCAGCTGCGATGCCATCTGGTCTTACTGATACGCCGGTACAGGGCGGGAAGGAGCAGGTATGACACAGGCAGGCCTGCAGGCTCTTGTTCTTGCAAACGCCATGTTGAGCCTGCTGCTGTGTGCCGCATTTTTTGTGGCGTATCGCATGGTGCTCAGGCTGCGCAGGCTTTTTCAGGAAATCGCGCCCGTAGGTGCCCTGACAAACGCACGCGGCCCCCAGCCGGGGGACATGGCCCCCGCAGGCTCCTTTGCAACGCTGGATGGGCAGGCCATGGGGCTGGCCGGTGGGGCCATGCCCCGCCTGCTGCTGTTTGTGTCGGCTACCTGCCCGATCTCGCGCAAGGTTATACCCATTGCACGCAGCTTTTGCGCCAAGGAGCAGCTGGAACTGGTTCTGGCGGGGGATGATAACCCAGCCGCACAAACCCTTTTTGCACAGCAAACGGCCACACCACCGGCCCTGTTTATAAACGACCCCGCTCTGGGCCGTGCGCTGGAAGTGGACAAGCTGCCAGCAGCCTTCCTGCTTGACCAGCAGGGGGTGCTGATCGCACGCGGGCTGGTGAACAACCGTGAACATCTGGAAAGCCTGCTCAATGCGTGGGAGAGCGGGTTTGGCACGGTGCAGGCCTATATCGCCCATAACCGTAAAGCAGCCCGCACCAGCGCGTAGGGGAGTGCTGGCACACGGCCTTTTGTCGTGTGCCAGCTTACCATGCGTACCCGGCCTGCCTGTTCCTGCCTTGTGAATGGCGGAACCTTCATGCACACAGAAGCGTTGAGATTAATCCGTGCGGGGGACTGTGCGGGGTCCATCCATACTCAAGGAGAACGCAGGCGTGAGCATTCCTGAACTAACCCTGAACGATGGCCGGAGCTTTCCACTTATAGCTTTTGGTACATACAAATTAAACGGTGCAGCAGGCGTGCAGGGCATGCTCAGTGCGCTTGATGTTGGCTACCGTGCGCTGGACAGCGCGTTTAATTACGAAAACGAAGGGGCCGTGGGCGAGGCCGTGCGTAAAAGCGGGCGTGCGCGCGAGGAACTGAGCATTGCGTCCAAACTGCCCGGCCGCCACCAGAAATATGATGAAGCCCTGACCTGCATTGAGGAATCCCTCTACCGTGCCGGTCTGGATTATTACGACCTGTATTTCATCCACTGGCCCAACCCCAAGCAGGGTTTGTATGTGGAGGCATGGCAGGCGCTGATCGAGGCACAAAAGCGCGGTTATGTGCGCTCTATTGCCGTATGTAACTTTCTGGCCGAACATCTGGACAAGCTGCATGCCGAAACAGGCGTGTTGCCCACCATCAACCAGATCGAGCTTTCGCCCTACTTCCCGCAGGACGATATGCGGGCCTACCACCAGAAGCACGGTATTGTGACCGAAGGCTGGAGCCCGATTGGCCGGGGTGGCAAAATCCTGTCTGATGAGCTGATAGCAGGCATTGCCAAACGGCTGGGCAAAACCCCGGCACAGATTGTGCTGCGCTGGCATGTGCAGGTTGGTTCCGTGCCGATCCCCAAGGCATCGCACCGTGAGCGGCAGGTGGAGAACATGTCCGTGTTCGATTTTGAACTGACGGAACAGGACATGAAGGACATTGCCACTCTGGCCCGCCCCGATGGGCGCTCCTTTGGGCAGGACCCCGCGACGTACGAGGAGTTTTAAGGGCGGCTGGGGCATGGATAGCCTCAAACTCGCACAGCTCAGGTTTTTCTGCGCGGTTATGGAGGCAGGCTCGGTTGTGGCTGCCTCCCGCCGCCTGAACTGTGTTGCTTCCAACGTAACGGCCCGGCTGCGGGAGCTGGAGCAGAGTGTTGGCCAGCCCCTGTTCCTGCGTGAAAAAGGGCGGCTGGTTGAAACACCATCTAGCCGGGCATTTTACGCGCAGGCGCGTGAGGTTGTGCAAAAAGCCTCAGCCCTTGAACATTTTTTTAAACCCGATGTGCCGCGCGGTGTGCTCCGGCTGGGGGCGCTGGATGTAGCGTTACAGCATTTTCTGCCCCAGTGCCTGCCATCTTTCATGCAGACATTCCCGGATGTGGAGCTGACCGTGCTCAAGCGCGCGAGCTACACGCTGGAACAGATGCTGATGGAACGCGCAGTGGATCTGGCCCTGACCGATGGCCCAATCCAGCACCCTCTGCTGGAAAGCCGGCTGGTTTTTACGGAATGCCTGCGCCTTGTGGCGCCTGCACAGATTGCATCACCCGGTGAGATAGACTGGGCAAACACGGATGTTCTTCTGTTCAACTCGGACTGTTTTTACCGCAGTGTGTTCGAGGCGTGGATGCAAAAGAACGGTGTTGTACCAAGGCGTGTGCAGACCATTGAATCCTACCACGTTATTTTTGCCTGCGTGCGCGCAGGGCTTGGGGTGTGCTGCTGCCCTGATGCGATGTTGCCCGCAGCCCACGCGCAGGGGCTGCATGCCATGACCCCGCCAGACCTGCCAGAAGCCCCGGTGTACAGCGTATGGCGGCGTGATGGCGTAACCCCGCTGCTTATGCGGTTTGTGGACTATCTGGGCACTCCAGCGGAATAGGTGTTCATTTTTTGTGAGCCTTTGGCTCACATATCATCACTTTTAAAGTGGTGTGCCATGCCCAATAATCATACCCAGACGGTAAGGAGACTATTGGAAATGTCTTTGAAAAAACATGATCAGTTCATCAACGGTCAGTGGGTTCAGCCTAGCTCCGGCGATTACGTAACCATTAAAAACCCGGCCAATGGCGTGGCACTGGCAGCCGCAGCCAAAGGTAATACTGCGGATGTGGACAAGGCCGTGGCAGCCGCGCGCAAGGCTTTTGGTCCGTGGAGTGCCAAAACAGCCTCCGCCCGGGCCGATTACCTGTACGCCCTGATGAACTTGCTGGTGCGTGACAAGGAAAAACTCGCCACCACCATTACCTCCGAAATGGGAAAACCCATTGCAGAAGCACGGGTGGAGGTGGATTTTGCCGCAGGGCTTTTGCGTTTTGCGGCTGAAAATACCCGCCGCCTGCAAGGCGAGATTATTCCCGGTGAACGTGAGGGAGAAAAAATCCTGATCGACCGTGTGCCCCACGGTGTTGTGGGGGGGATTGCCGCATGGAACTTTCCGCTGGCCCTGTGTGCGCGCAAAATCGGCCCGGCACTGGCTGCGGGGAATACCATTGTTGTTAAACCGCATGAGCTAAGCCCGCTCTCGGCTCTGGCGCTGGCCTCTCTGGCGCAGGAAGCCGGGCTGCCTGCCGGTGTGCTGAACATTGTAACAGGGGATGGCCCGGATGTGGGTGTGCCACTGGTGGCCCACAAGGACGTGCCGCTGATTACCATGACCGGCTCCACCCCTGCGGGCAAAAAGATCATGGCGGCCGCTGCCGAACATCTGAAGGAAGTCCGGCTGGAACTGGGGGGTAAAGCTCCGTTTATTGTTATGGAAGATGCGGACATAGACGCAGCGGTGGACGCTGCGGTGAGTGCGCGCTTCTTTAACGGCGGGCAGGTCTGCACCGCCAACGAGCGGACCTACGTGCACGAGGCCGTGTATGACCAGTTTGCAAAAAGCTTGCGTGCACGCGTGGAAAAGCTCAAAGTGGACGACCCCATGCAGGATGATACCGATATGGGGCCAAAGGTCAGTCTGGCGGAGCTGGAAAAAGTGGATGCCATGGTGCAAAAAGCTATTGCACAGGGTGCCACGCTGGAGCTGGGTGGCCACCGCCTGAGCGGGCCAGCCTATGACCACGGCACTTATTATGCACCCACCCTGCTGACCAATGTGCGGCATGGTATGGATATTGTGCAAAACGAGGTGTTTGGCCCAGTACTGTCCCTGCTCAAGGTGCGGGATTTTGATGAAGCCCTCGCACTGGCAAATGATAGCCAGTACGGCCTGTCGGCTTATCTGTTTACCAAGGATCTGGGTCGGGTGCTGCGCATGACGCGTGAACTGGAGTTTGGCGAAATATACGTCAACCGTGGCGCGGGGGAAGAACCGCAGGGCTTCCACCACGGCTACAAGAACAGTGGCCTTGGTGGGGAAGACGGGCAGCATGGGCTGGAAGCTTATGTGCAGACCAAAACCATCTACCTGAATGCCTGAATGCCTGAATGCCACCCGTAAGCACGGGGCTTGGGGGGTAAAACAAAAGGCTGCGGAGCCAGAACGCTCCGCAGCCTTTTTGTCTGTTTTGTATAAGCCCTGTTCTGTTAGGGCTGTTTTATGTCAGGTGCCGTTGATTCAGCCTGTCTGGCGTCATGCACTGCCTGTTCCATGTTGTGCGGGGTGGCTGTGGTAAAATGGGTCATGACAAAGCTGGCAATGTCGGCCAGATCCCGCTCGCTCAGCCCGCCACCGGCAAAATGCGGCATAATCTGCACACCCGTTG
Organism: Acetobacter sp. ESL1128; assembly: GCF_058505085.1. Classification (NCBI taxonomy): domain Bacteria; kingdom Pseudomonadati; phylum Pseudomonadota; class Alphaproteobacteria; order Acetobacterales; family Acetobacteraceae; genus Acetobacter; species Acetobacter sp. ESL1128. The sequence continues at coordinate 568,146 of NZ_CP196369.1, forward strand.
TGGTTTGCATGCCGCTTCCCTGCACCAGCAGTTGCACAAGGTTGCGCCCGTTATCCGCTCCAAGTGAGCGCGCTCCCGTAATGGTGCCAAAGCTGGATTGGCGGCCCGTGCCATCGGGCATGTGGCACCCTGCACAGGCAGACGCATACAGGCGTGCACCGCGCGTGTTCTGGGGCAAGCTGGCATCACCCGCTGTGGGGGTTCTGGCTTCCACCGTATCTTCCACCGTGTGCAGGGGGGCAATGCTGCGCAAATACACAACCATGGCATGGATGTCGGATGCGCTCAGGTAGCGCAGGCTATGGCCAATAACATCGGCCATGTCTCCTGCTGCGGTGCCATGGCCATCAGCATGGCCGGTGGAAAGGTACTGGGCAAGAGCTTCATCACTCCACGCGCCAAGCCCGCTCTGTTTGTCCGGTGTCAGGTTATATGCACGCCAACCATTGACCACATTGCCGCCCAGTGCGCGGCTGGAATCAAGCCCGAAGGTTCGTGTGCGCGGGGAGTGGCAGTCTGCGCAATGGCCCGGCCCTTCCACCAGGTAGCGGCCACGGTTCCAGTCTGCTGGTTTGGCCGGGTCATTGGCATAGCTTGCGGCCGGGCCGTTGAGCATGTTCCAAAAAACCATCAGGCTACGGATGGAGAACGGGAATTTGACCGAGTTTTCAGGTGTTTTCTGTGCAGATGGCGGCAGGGTTTCCAGATAGGCGCGTATGTCCCGCACTTCTGCATCGCTCATGCGGGCATAGGCGGGGTAGGGCATGGCGGGGTAAAGGTGCTTCCAGTGGGGGGATATGCCTTTGCGCACGGCATCCACAAACTGCTGGTCGGTCCATGCGCCAATACCTGCGGTTTTGTCCGGCGTAATGTTGGGGGCGTACATAACCCCCACCCCCGGCAGGCTGAAGGCCCGCCCGCCTGCATAGGGTGTTCCGCCTTCGGCTGTGTGGCAGACCTCGCAGTCGGCCGCGCGGGCCAGATAGCGCCCATTTTCCACACTGGGGGCAGAGGTCGCTGCATGGGCATGTGCTGTGGTGGCCAGCAGGGCTGCCCCACCAAGGACCACGCCAGACAGGGCACCACCCACCCGGGAGAACTTTACCCGTGTGCCCTGCACACAGGTGGAAATAAAGGGGAAGGACATGGGGTTACGCATCAGCCCTGCTCCTTGTGGTCTGCCCCATTGCGGGGGGAAAGGAGTGGTAATGTGCGGTAGCGCCGCCCCTGTGCCGCTGCCATGGCGTTGGCCAGAACGGGGGCTGCGGCTGCGGTGCCAACCTCGCCAATGCCGCCGGGGTCTTCCGTGCTGGGCATGAGCAGGACATCAATTTTGCAAGGCGCTTCGTTCATGCGCATGACGCGCCATGTGTTGAAGTTGCTTTGCTGCACACGGCCCCCTTCGAGCGTGATTTCGTTATAAAGGGCCGCACTAAAGCCAAAGATCAGCCCCCCTTCGATCTGTGAGACGACCTGATCGGGGTTGAGCACCCGCCCGCAATCCACCACTGCGGTTACGCGGTGGATAATCACGTTATCGGGTTCGGGCATTTCCACCTCTGCAATGCTGGCCATGTAGGAGCCAAAGGCAAACTGCACGGCCACACCGCGTGCGCGGCCCGGTGGCAGGGGGGTGTTCCAGCCTGCGGCCTGTGCGGCCTTGTCCAGCACGGCCAGAGCGCGGGGGTTCTGGGCCAGCATGGCGCGCCGGTAGGCTACGGGGTCCGCGCCTGCGCGGTGGGCCAGCTCGTCAATAAACCCTTCCACCACAAACAGGCCGCGTGTGCCGCCTACACCGCGCCACCATGCGGTAACAACGCCGGGGGCTTCACGCCGGGCAAATTCCAGCCGGTAGGCGGGGTAGGTGTAAGGCGTAATAACGGTCGCGACGGAAAGATCTTCGTCATACCCGTCCTTGGTCAGTTCCGGCGGGTCCCAGCGGGCAACTACGGCGGGGCCGACAATGCGGTGGGTCAGCGCGGTTATAAAGCCCTTGCTGTCCAGTGCGGCGGTCATCTGGTCCACGTAGGCAGGGCGGTAGCGGTCGTGCGTCAGGTCCTCCTCGCGGCTCCAGATGATCTTGAGCGGGTGGGGCACCTGCCGTGCGAACTCCACGCACTGGGTAACGTATTCATGCTCCAGCCTGCGGCCAAAACCCCCGCCAATATACTGGCAGTGCACATTAACCTTGTCTTTGGGCAGACCGGTCAGTTCTACCGCCGTGTCCCGTGCGCGGTCGGCAATTTGTGTGCCGGTCCATATGTCGCACCCATCGGGGCGTACATGGGCGGTGCAGTTTATGGGCTCCATGGTGGCATGGGCCAGCAGGGGCTGCTGGTAGGTGGCGGTATGTGTGGCCGCCGCGTGGGCAATAACGGCTGGGGCATCGCCCTTTGTGCTGGCCACAATGGCGGGGCCATTCAGGCCATCATGCAACTGGTCATAGATGGTCTGGGTCGTCACATGGGCGTTAGGGCCATCGTGCCATTGGGGCTTGAGCGCGCGCAGGCCCTTGCGGGCGGCCCAGTAATGGTCGGCTACAACGCACACGGTGTTATTGGCCGTGTTGACCAGCACGGCCTGCACGCCCCGTATGGCAAGGGCTGCGGCCTTGTTCATGCCTGCCAGCGTGCCACCGACCACCGGGCAGGCAGCTACGGTGCCGATTTTTTGCCCCGGCACCTGTACGTCCATGCCAAAAATGGCACGGCCCTGCACCTTGACCGCACTATCTATGCGGTGCTGGGGCTTGCCCAGCAGGGTGTAAGTGGCAGGGTCCTTGAGTGTGGGTTTTTGTGGCACGGGCAGCGTGGCTGCCTGAGCGGCAACCGCACCAAAAGGCAGGGAGCGCCCGGTAGGCACGTGGATAATTGTGGCCGAGCGGGTTGTGCACTCCGCCACCGGCACCTGCCAGCGTGTGGCGGCGGCCTGTACCAGCATGCTGCGCGCTGCGGCCCCGGCCTGCCGGAGCGGGAGCCACTCGGTCATGACCGAAGTGGAGCCGCCCGTAATTTCGGCCCCGCCGCCGGGGGGAGCGGCTTCAATTTCCACCTGCGCCATGTCTATGCCCAGTTCTTCGGCAATCAGCATGACGGAGGATGTGTAAATGCCCTGTCCCATTTCCACATTGGGCAGAATAAGGGTAATGCGGTTGTCCGTTGCAATGCGGATATAGGCGTTGGGGGCAAAGGCTCCCTGTGCGTTTTCCACCAGCAGCCCCTGCTCGGGGGCTGTGCCTGCGGGCACGGACGCGCCCTGTGCCCGGCCCCGGCGTGGCGTGGGCCAGAACGTGGCCAGCAGAAGGGCGCCCCCGGCCCCCAGCATCTGCCTGCGGCTGGCCAGTGCGGGGCGTGGTGTTTGTGTGGTCATGCCAGTGCTCCCGCCGCGTGGTGGAGGGCTGCGCGAATACGCACATACGTGCCGCAACGGCACAGATTGGCCGACATGGCGCTGTCTATCTGTTCATCCGTGGGGTGGGGGACGGCACGCAGGAGCGCAATAGCCGCCATGATCTGCCCCGGCTGGCAGTAACCGCACTGCACCACATCCAGTGCCACCCATGCGTCCTGCACGGCTTTGGTTACGGGGTCTGTGGGGTTCAGCCCTTCCAGCGTGCTGATACGCTGCTCACCAATCAGCCCTACCGGCAGGTTGCACGCCCGCACGGCCCGGCCATCCATATGCACGGTACAGGCACCGCACTGGGCTATGCCACAGCCGAATTTGGTGGCGTTCATGCCCAGAACATCGCGCAGAACCCACAGAAGGGGGGTGTCTGGATCGACATCCACCTGGTGGGATTGTCCGTTTATGTTCAGGCTCAGCATGGTGGCTCCTTGGGGTGGGTCTGGGCCTTGCAATGTAATGGAATTGGTTTGTTTCCGAAATGGGAAGGATGAAGAATGTGTCGGGTTTTTTGAAAAATCATCTGTATATAAATGGATACATTTCTACCTTTGCGCAGATTTGATGCCAGTAAGGAATGGCCGTGCAAGTGGAGTAAACGCTGCCGTGATGGCGCTGGCGTTGCTACAGCCCGCGCCTGCGTTCATCATATGCAAGCACACAGCATGAGAGGCGATTCCCCATGAACACCACCCCCGGCACCCCGGATGCACTTTTGTGGAAGCTGGCACGTCTGGCCGCAGGTGTTGAGAACAAGGCCTGTGAGGAAACAGCGATTTCGTTCGATCTGAAGGAAATTACGCAGATTTTGCAGGAGATCAAAAACGCTCTGCCGGCGGATAATGAATGGTCGCTCTACCTGACACCGGGCATTATCTGGTCCACGGTCTGGAGCCTTTATCAAAACGCACTGGAGCTTGGCGGTTATCAGGACCGCGAGGCAATTGTGCAGCTTGTGCGGGATGCGGTGGAAAGCCTGAGAAGCGCTTTGCTGGGCACGGCAAAAACCACAGGTGTACGCACACTTGGTGTAGACCATCTGATGGAGCCGGGAGCCATTACAGCGGGCTGAATGCGGCAATGGGGCGTGTGCCTGCAAGGCATGGAGGCACAGAACCGCCAGCGTGTGTAAACACAAGGGCTGGTGGTTTACAAAAAGCCGATATTTTTTAAGGAAAACAACAGCAGAGTCAGGCGGTTGGTGGAGCTGAGGGGAATCGAACCCCTGACCTCCTCATTGCGAACGAGGCGCTCTCCCATCTGAGCTACAGCCCCGCCTGATCTGTCAGGCAGTGGTTTACAGGGCTTACGATTTTTCTGTCAAGTTGTATTGTAGGGCGTATAACTGCAAGGTGGCCCTGCCGGGCTTGAAGCGTAAGGAGCTGGTTTTATATCGTGTTTGTGTTTTCGCTCTTCATGGTGCTGACGCGGATACTGGAGATTTATTGCTGGATTCTCCTTATATCCTGTATTTTTGTCAATCTGTATGCGTTTGGCATACTGGATAGCCGCAACCAGCTTGTCTGGAAGATTGGCATGTTCCTGGAACGGTTGACCGAGCCTGTGCTGGCCCCTGTCCGGCGGGTGCTGCCAACGCCCGGTGGGGTCGATTTTAGCCCCATGGTCGTGCTGCTGGGTATTCAGTACGTTATTCAGCCCCTGCTGGCCGATGTGTTTAGCGCATTGATCATGCACTAGGCAGCTGGATACAAAAAAACCGCCAGGCCGTGCAGGCTGGCGGTTTTTTTAACGGGTTGTCCGCTAAGGCTCAGTGATGAGCGTCGGGAGTGCCGTCTTTTTCAATGTGGGTCAGCGTGTAGCTGCTCATAATGACAACCGGCACCAGGAACGCCACAACCGCAACGCCCAGCACTGCGGTGTTGCCGCCAAGCAGGTATGCGATCAGGTCAAGACCCAGAAGTGTTACGCACAGATAAATGCCCATTCCAAAAACCCTTTTGTAGCCTGTAAGGCAGGAGCTGCTGGTGTTCTGGCGCGGAATGCCTACTGTGCAGAACCTGCCGGATTCATTCACAAATCTGACAGCGTCACACTACTCCTTTGGTTTTGGCGGTCAACTGCTATCTGCTGCATGGCGTTGCGGCATTTTCGGGCGGTGTCCCGCCTGCGGGGGCGCTAGGGGCGGGCTGGTGGTGCAGGCGGTGTTGGCCCGGATGCAGGGGCTGCCTGCTCCTGTGGTGCGGCCGAAGCCGCATTGTGCGGGGACTGGGAAAAACCGCTAATATCAGGCGCATGGAAGGCGGAAACCGGGCCAAAAATGGTGCCCGATACTTTATGGGCGGAGGGTACGGGGGTGTTCAGGCACCCTTTTATAACGGTGGCGCACACCCCGTCGCTGCCAATCATCTGGTCGTTGTCACCGCTATAATGCATGTCTGTTACCCTGCCATCTACCAGCCGGATGGAGGCCACACAGGTGGAGCCTGCCCCGCCAAGGGTTGTCTGGGTCAGGTTGACCAGTGTTTGCAGGGGGATCAGCGTCGAATCGTTGGTTGCCGGTATGTTGGTGCCCCGGGTGTACTGGTAGATCCGCACGTGCTCGTTAATGATCTGTGTTCTGTCGGGTACGCCTACGCAGGCTTGCAGGTCCTCGTTGGTCATGCCCAGTACGGCCAGTTGCCCTTTATGTGCAATGCGGGAGGAGTAATAACCGCACCCGCTCAGGGCAAGCAGTGTAGCCAGGGTCAGACGGGGTACAAGGTGCAGGGGCCGGGTAAAACGGCGCGGAGTAAGGCGGGCAGGCATGCGCCTTAGTTTCCCGGTCTTGCGGGGGTGATGTCAATATACAGAATGGCAAGCCATGGCAGGGGCCATAAAAAGGGCAGGGGAGCCTGCCACAGCAGGGCTAACGCACCAAGCATGGCCCCACCGGCAAAACCAACCCATGACAGACCGGGGAGCAGAATAGCCCCCGCAGGCAATGCTGGCCCCGTGCTGGCCCCGCAGCGCAGGGCTACGGCACTGGCCAGTGCCGAGGCACATTTGAGCATGTTGCTGGTAATAACCACGGTCTGGATTGCGTTGCCGGAAAAACGGGCAATGCTCTCGCCCTGAACCGCCATAAGGGCGGGGAGCAATACAAGCTCGACCAGCCGGGCATGTGCCCCAAATTGGGCAGCCTGCACCACCAGCAGTAAAAGCACCATGAGTGCAATGCCATTGGTGGCCCCCCACCGCAGGCGGGCAAGGCTTGCCAGAAAGCCCGCACCAAAAAAAATGGCCAGCACGCAGCCCAGCAACACGGCGTAGTGCCAGTTGGCATGGGCCAGTGCTGCGGAAAGATGTGTGGTGTTGCCGGTCATGGCCGAGGCAAACAGGCCGCCCAGATGAGCAAAGCTGAGCGCATCTACGTGCCCGGCCAGAATGCCAAGCACCAGAATACGGCGGGCGGATACGGCTACAGGGGTGGCAGGGGCGTCTGGCATGTTGGGGCTTGCTGTGCGTTCAGGCAAAAGATGGGAGCGTATTGTGCCCCACAGGGCAGAAGGCTGCAAACACTGCCGGGCAGGAGGAGCCATGCCCGACAGAGCGGGTTTATACCGGGCTGTGGGGATGGCCGCAGGGCACCTGATGGAAAAATCAGGTCTTTAAAAACCATAATGCTGCCACCAGATACAGGCATGCATAACGCAGGCCCTGAAAAGCAGGGCTGGTTTGGGAACGGAAAAGAGACAAGCGTATGAGACTGCACCGCGTGATGACACTGGGACTGGCCGGCCTTATGGCCGCAACAGTGGGCACAACCGTTGTACAGGCCGAACCGGGCGGGTGCCTTAAATATGGTGCCGCAGGTGCGGTTGGTGGGCATCTGGCCAACCATGCCGTACTGGGGGCCACGGCCGGTTGTGTAACGGGCATGTACCGCAGGCATGAATACCGTAAGGAAGCCAGGAACAAGGCCAAGCTGTACGATCAGGAACATCCCGGCGCAAAAGGCACATACGAGCAGAAAGCCACCGCCTATGATGTGGAACACTCCACCGCTCCGGGTAGCACAACAGCTCCTTCCAATGCCCAGCCCGGTTCTGCCCAGCCGCAGCAGCCAGCAAGCCCGCAGGGGGAAGAACACCTGTAACCGAGCCTGACGGCCTGCCCCCTTTGGTTTGAAGCCGCTGAAAGGTCTGCGCTAAAGGGGGGGGTGCCCCCTGCCTGCATCATGCTTCCGGTTTGGGGGCAGGCGGGGTCCGGCGGGAGGAGAGCGTGCGCACGGTATCGAGCACAAATGCGGTCACGTAGAGCATAATGCGCTCAAACTCTTCCTGCACATCTTCAAAGGTCAACAACTGGTGGCGGAGCAGGATGTGCATGATCTGGGTATGGCAATCCATATCCGGGTTTGTGTCCAGCCATTCCGTCTCGCTCAGGCGTCGGGCATTGGCCTGGCAGATGTTCAGCAGCACAATTTCTAACGCAATATGCCCACCCAGCACCCGCCCAAGTGGCTGGGTGGGGTTGTAAATGGTGGGAATAAGCGTTTCAGCGTTATAGGTTTCTTTGCACTGTTCGTAGTGAATTGAGTAATACAGATATTCCGCAAAGGTAATTTTTGTATAAATGCCGGTATCGCGCGCTGTTGCCTTGAGAAAGTTTTTATAAAGATTGGCACTGACTTCAAACGGGATTGTGCCGTTCAGGTCGGCAAAGCGTTTTGCGACACTGAGAATACTGGAAACCCGCAACTGCGCCCCTTTGAATGCGCGCAGGGTAATGGCCAGCAGCTCTTCCTGACTGATGCTATGGATGATTGTGCGGAATTTCTGGCTATGGTCGTGGGTTAATTCCACAAATTTATCGTAAAATTTGGCTTTGGTAAGAATGTAAGGCCCGGAAAGCTGGCTGTTGGGCATGATCGTGCTTTAAAGACGGGGGGATGAAATAGATAGGGTTTTAAAAACGCGGGCTGGCATGGCGTGTTTCTGAATCCTCTGGAGTGGCTTATGCTTAAAATACACTCACGCTCTTTTGCACAAAAAAGGTAAATTTCTGGTTAAAAATTGTTTTAGTGGCGGTCTCAAACCGGTGTTTGGGAGCACAATAAAAAAGACGGACTCGTTTCGTTGTGTGGTTTTGCGGACTGTTTGTGTGAATTTTACGCATGCCCCCCAAGGGCGGCATAAAGCCGGCCCATACCGGTCTTATGCCACGGTAGCGTTAAAAGGTCTGGCGCAGGCGCATGGTTTTTCCATCCTGCGTGTGGAGCACAAGGGTTCCATCTTCCATGCTCCAGGACTGCACAGTGTGCAACAGGTCCAAAAACAGGGCAGAAACACGGCCATGCGCGCCCGGGCAGGCCATGAGCGTGCTCATGCCCGCCTGTGGCGACTGGCTCACCTTGCCATCATGGCCAAAAACAAGGCCACCAGCATAACGGTTGCAGCCATCTGACCCGGATACCTTGCCGCTGTCGTTAATATCCAGCGTAGGGGTAAACATGTCTGCCGCCGGGTCGGGGTTTTCGTCCGTGGCGCTGTCATGCGCATCGGGCAGAACATTGCCGTTGTGCAGTTTATGGCCATCAAGCTGTGTGGCAACCCAGCGTGTGGCGTTCAGTTGCGTGGGGGGCACAATGTTGCCGCCGCAGCCGTTAAGGGTCTGCTCCTTGGTGGTAATGCGCACGCTTTGTGTAAACATCTGCCCGCTCATGCTGTCCTGGCAGGGGGTGGGGCTTATGGTTACGGCCAGATCGGGGGCCTCGTAATGGCGGGTGTCGCCACGGGTATAGGTCCGGGTGATCATGCGGGTCAGGCGGGGGCCATCGGGGGTGCTCAGGGCCAGTGTGCCTGCTGCCATGCTGAAGTTCCAGAATGGCTCGTTCCCACGGGCTTCATACACGCCGTTGTCTGTGCCGGGTGTGTTCAGCGGCTGTGGTTGCGTTGCACAGCCCGCCGCAAGGGTTAAGGCGCAGGACGCCAGAAGGGAACGAATACGCGGCAGGGCCATGGCATGGCTCCTCATTCTATTGCGGACCGTAAGCAGTATGGCCCTTTGGCGCGTGGGCACAACGGCTTTCTTGTTCATGGCATGTGGGGCAGGTTGGGGGCTGGGGGGATAAGGTGCAGGGCGGGCCTGTTCTGCCGGGCATAGGGGGATTAAAAGCAGGGTATGATTATTCAGGGTTACAATTACTTTTGCGACATGCCGGACGATGCGCGCTACCTGCGCAGCCCCCAGCCGGATGAACGGTTTATTGAAGAAAATATGGTGTTCATTCTGCCAGACCGCCTGCGCAAGTTCCGCCGGCAGTTGTGGCATGTGCGCCGCAACCCCGGCCCGGTGCATGTTTATGTGCCGCTGTTCCGTGTGAATACGATTATGGCATCAGACCCGCTGCCTGCGGGGTATGGGGCGGTGCAGGATGTGTATCCATTCTATACTCACACCACGCGCAGGCGTGGGCGGGCACTTGATTATTATGTGCTGTTCCTTTTCAGGGACAAGGATTCCTACGTCCGGTGTGAAGCAGCCTTACCCGCTGATGGCGCGGGCTGACCTGCCTCCATATTCATGTAAGCAGATGGGCCGCCGCAGCCATGATCGCCCCTTGGGCGGAGGAAAAAACAGTGCCGGAATCAGCCAGAACCGTTGCAATCATCAGGTTCACCGGTAAGCCAAAATCCTCCACCGTCATGTTGTGGGCATCCACCAGTGTTGTGCGGTTGTCCAGCATGACCGTGCTCATGCTCTCCCCACTGGCCAGTAAGCGTTCGGGGTAGGCGGCCATAGGGGTGGTGGTGCTGGCATAGCCAAAAACTGGCAGGCCGAGCGCGTGGGCATAGCCTATTTCAAACGCGGTGCCATCATCCACATTGGGGCCACGGAAGGGGGAAAGATCGGCAATAACAGCCCGGCTCTGGCGGATCAGGTCCATATTGGCGCGGGCTATGGCTGCGGCAAGGGCTGCGGGGCCAGCATGGGCCTTTGGGTCGAGTGCGGCATCCAGCGGGTATAGGCCGCGCAGGCCCGCGCGCGTGCAGGCCGCCACCAGTTGTGCCCCTTGTGCGCGGGCATCCAGCGCAAAAACGCCCGGCCCGGCCAGGTACACGGCTGGTTCTGGTGTGGTGCTCTGCTCTGGCCGGGTGCCTGCATGGTTCTGGGGCATGGCGTTGGGTCCTGCTGGTGGTGGGCAAAGTGGCATGGTTGTCAGATTTTGTGTGTGCTGTCAGGCGTAAAGGTGGGCAAGGGGGTGCTTGGGCGGGCAGGTCAGGGTGGCTCTCGCACTCCGGCAATGGGGGTGTGCTTTTTTTGTTTATGGGGCATGGCGCAAAAGCGCGGTATCCTGCGTGCAATACAGGCCATACCAGAGCGGGAGCCGCCCAGACCATGCTGCATAGTTTTCAGTCCACCCGGGGGATGGTCACATCCCCGCATCATCTGGCCAGCCAGAGCGGTCTGGCTATTCTTAAAAAAGGCGGCACGGCGCTGGAGGCGGTTACCGCCATGGCCGCAACCCTGTGCGCGGTTTACCCGCACATGACCGGCATGGGGGGGGATGCGTTCTGGCTGATCTCCTACCCCGATGGCCGGACCGAGGTGCTGGAAGCCTGCGGTGCCGCCGCCCTGCATGCCAGTGCGCAGGACTACACGGCCGCAGGCCATACCAGCGTACCCTGGCGGGGGGGCATGGCGGCCAATACCATGGCGGGCACGGTTTCGGGCTGGCAGGCAGCACTTGAGCGTAGTGCGGCACTCCAGCCCGCCCTGCCGCTGGACGCAGTGCTGGAAGATGCCATCTGGTACGCCCGGAACGGTTACGCCCTGACCACGAGTGAAGCCTCCCTGCTGGCGGAAAAACAGGCCGAACTGCTGGGCAATGCCGCCTTTGCCGCAGCCTATGCCCCACAGGGGCGCTTGCCGCAGGCGGGGGATATACGCAAAAACCCGGCACTGGCCGAAACCCTGCAAAGTCTGGTGCGCCACGGGCTGGATAGTTTTTACACTGGCGATGTTGGCCGCAGGCTGCTGGCAGACCTGACCCACGCCGGCAGCCCCCTGCGCGCGCAGGACTTTGCCCACCACGCGGTGGCAACCCCAGCCCCCCTGCATGCCCGTGTGGCGGGCGCGCAGGTTTATAACGCTCCCCCGCCAACTCAGGGTGTGGCCTCGCTCGCCATTCTCAAACTGTTTGAAAAACTCAACGTGCAGGAGGTGGATGGCTTTGCCTATGTGCATGCACTGGTCGAGGCCACCAAGCATGCCTTCCTGTTTCGGAACGCGCATGTGGGCGACCCACGCTGGATGAGCGAGGACGCACAGGGTTTTCTGGATGATACCGCCCGCTTTAACGCCATGGCAGCCAGCATAGACCCATACCGCGCCATGCCCTGGCCCGCACCGGCCCAGATGGGAGACACAACCTGGATGGGGGCTGTGGACTCCCGCGGGGTGGCGGTCAGCATGATCCAGAGCCTGTATTTTGAATTTGGCTCCGGTGTGTTCCTGCCCCAGACTGGGCTGCTCTGGCAGAACCGTGGCGCGTCCTTCCTGCTGGAGGAAGGGGCATGGAATGCCTTTGTACCCGGCCGCAAGCCGTTCCACACCCTTAACCCCGCGCTGGCCCGGTTTGATGATGGACGGGTCATGGTTTATGGCACCATGGGGGGCGAAGGGCAGCCGCAAACGCAGGCCGCCCTGTTTACGCGCTACGCCATGTTTGGTGTGCCTTTGCAGCAGGCCATTACCGCGCCACGCTGGCTGCTGGGGCGCACATGGGGCAGCCACAGCCATTCGCTTAAAATGGAGAGCCGGTTTGATGCGGGCGTTATCGCCCGGCTGGAGCAGGCCGGGCACGAGGTGGAGCGCGTGGCCCCCTTTACCAGCATGATGGGCCATGCCGGGGCCGTGGTGCGCCATGCCAGCGGCCTGTTTGAAGGAGCGGCAGACCCCCGGAGCGATGGGTGCGTGGGGGCTTACTAGCCCGTATGCACCGCTGCATCCGCCTGCGTTTCTGCCCGTGTATGCACCAGCCGGCCATTGGCCCATGTGGCGCGTATGGCCCGGTCATCGCCCAGAACCATTAAGGTAAACAGGCGCTCGGCCAGACTGGTGCAGCGGGCACTCCGCTGGGCCATAAGCGGGGTGGCGGCGGGGTCCATAACACAGAGGTCGGCCTCCATGCCGGGGGCTATCAGGCCAATATGGTCGTGCAGGTGCAGGGCGCGTGCAGCCCCCGCCGTGGCCAGCCAGAGTGCCTGTGCTGCGGAAAGCCGGGTATCCCCCGCCATGAGTGACACCTTGTAAGCTTCCCCCATTGTGGCCAGTAGCGAGAGCGATGTGCCTGCCCCAATGTCTGTCCCCAGTGCCACGTGCACCGGGCGGGTGGGTTTGAGCGCGTCAAACAGGGCAAATGCGCCACTCCCGAGGAACAGGTTGGAGGTTGGGCAATGGGCCAGCGTACAGCCTGATTGGTGGCAGTGGGCAAAGTCATGCTCAGCCATGTGAATGGCATGGCCAAATATGGCGCGTGGTCCATCCAGCCCTGCTTTTGCGTACACATCCAGATAGGAGGAGCGGTTGGGGAACAGGCTGCGCACGGCGGCTATTTCGTCCAGATTTTCGGCCAGATGGGTCTGCATGTACAGCCCCGGCGTGTGCTGGAATAACGTGCCTGCCAGTTCAAGCTGTTCTGGCGTGCTGGTTATGGCAAAGCGTGGGGTTACGGCATAAAGCTGGCGGTCCCTGCCATGCCAGCGCGCAATAAGGGCGGCGGACTGGTCGTACCCGCTTTGGGCAGTGTCCTGCAGGTTGGGGGGGCAGTTGCGGTCCATCAGCACCTTGCCCGCGATCATGCGGGTGCCAAGGCGGGCGGATTCCTCAAAAAACGCATCGACCGACTGGGGGTGTACCGTGCAGTACACCGCGGCCGTTGTGGTGCCGTTACGCAGCAGCTCGGACAAAAACAGCCTTGCCGTCCGCCGGGCGACATCCACATCGGTAAACTCTGCCTCGGTGGGGAAAATATACTGTTCCAGCCACGGCAGAAGCTGCTCCCCCCAGGAGGCAATGGCCGAAATCTGGGGGTAATGCACATGGGCATCTATAAAACCCGCGCTGATCAGGCAATCGGGGTAGTGGGTCAGGGGGGTGTTGTCTCCCAGCAGGGGGTGCAGGGTGGCGTAGGGGCCGCATTGGGTAATGCGCCCGTGTTCCATAATAATCAGCCCGTCCTCTTCCAGCACCAGTGCATCGGGCGTGGTAAAGGGGTTGGCGCAAAAGGTAACGTAACTGCCTCTTATGGCGTGGCGGTCCGGGGTGTGGGGCATTGGGGGCGTGCTTTCGGGCCGTTAGAACTGTTCGGCAAAAAAGTTTTCAATTTCGGTAATAATAAACCGCGCGGCGGTGGAAAGCTGGCGCGAGCGGTCCACGCACAGGGCCAGTGTTAGCGGGGGGAGCTTGCGGTTGGTAATGGGGGTAAAGGCCAGTTGGCCTTTCTGCACCTCATCATACGCATCCAGATAGCTTAGAATCCCCACCCCCGCGCCTTCCAGCACCATGGATTTGATCATCTGGATATTGTCGGCCTTGGCCACGGTTGCGACCTTGACCCCCGTTTCCGCCTCCAGCACCCCAATGGGGCGCCACAGGGCCAGCGGAGGGGCCGGGATGATCATGGGGTATTCCGCCGCAAGGCTGAAGCGGGCTTCGGTCATTTCCGCGATCTCGTGCGAGGGCAGGCAGACAAAGCCCAGTGGTATTTCCTTGTGGGTGCGTACTGTTAATTCGCGCATGTGGCCGGGGTTGAACATGAGCGCGAAGTCGGCATGCCCTTTAACCAGCAGTTCCCCCATATCGTGGCTTTTGCGCACATGCACGCTCACCATAATGCCCGGATGTGTCTGGCGCAGCTTGCCCAGAAGGGTGGGCAGAAAACCCTTGGTCAGTGCATCGGGGATAAGAATATCCGTGCTCCCCTGCCGCAGGCCTTTAAGGTTATCCAGTTGGGTTTGCAGGGCGTTCAGGTCGCGGGACCAGCGGCGGCAGGAGGTCAGGAGCAGTTCCCCCGCCGTGGTTAGCCGCAGCCCCGATGGCAGGCGCTCAAAGAGCTGGGTGCCCAGAATTTTTTCGCCCTGCAATACCTGCCGGTCTATGGCGGATGCGGCAATATGCAGCTCGTCCGAAGCTTTTCTAATAGAGCCATGCTGGGCTACGGCCATGAAATACCGCAGGAAGCGGGAAAAAACGGGCATCAGCTTTTGCTCTCTTTTTGCGAACGCACCATGCTGAATTAAGTCATATACAAGAACGATACGTGTGTGAAACAGTAAGTCTGATTTTATTTGGCGCGATCAGGAACCACGCAGGATTCCCGATCTGCATAATGTGGACTGATAAATGGGTATGGAACAGCTAAACAAACGTGTTCGGGACGATCTTGCCAAAATCGAGTTTGCCTCGGGTAACTGGTGCGTTCCCCATCAGCACAACGGACGGGATGTGCTGGACGTGGCCATTATTGGCGGCGGGCAGGGCGGGCTTGCCACATGCTTTGGCCTGCGGCGGCGCGGCGTGGCCAACACCTGTATTTTTGATATGGCCCCCGAGGGGGAAGAAGGGCCGTGGGTTACTTTTGCGCGCATGATCACCCTGCGCACGCCCAAGCACGTGACCGGGCCGGACCTTGGTATTCCCAGCCTGACCCCCCAATCCTGGTTTGAGGCAAAATACGGCGAGCAGGCCTGGCGTGATCTGGATAAAATCTCCCGTCACGACTGGCAGGATTATCTGCTCTGGCTGCGTGATGTGCTGGACCTGCCAGTTAAAAACGAACACCGTCTGGCCGACATTGCATGGGAAGACGGGCTGCTCAGGCTGACCTTTACCGGCGCAGGTGGGGCCGAGCATGTGGTCTGGGCGCGCCGTGTGGTTCTGGCGACCGGCATAGAAGGCGGTGGGGCGTGGCATGTTCCCGACTTTATCCGCGAGGGGCTGCCCAAAAGCCGCTATGCCCATACCTGTGAACAGATTGACTTTGAAGCCCTGCGCGGCAAGCGCATTGGCGTGCTGGGGGCTGGTGCCTCGGCGTTTGATAACGCGGCAACCGTGCTGGAACATGGCGCTGCCAGCGTGGATCTGTGCCTGCGCCGCAAGCAGATCCCCACAGTGAACCCCTACCGGTGGATGGAAAACGCAGGCTTCCTCAGCTATCTGGCCGATCTGCCAGACCTGCTGCGCTGGCGTTTTATGTACAAGATTTATGACCTGAACCAGCCGCCCCCGCAGGATACGTTCTGGCGTTGCCGCAAGCACCCCAACTTTGCCTACCACCCCGGCACCCCCTGGACCGCCGTGCGGGAGGAAAACGGGGCCGTGGTCGTAACCACTCCAAAAGGCGAGATGGAGTTTGACTTCCTGATCATTGGCACAGGCTTTATTATCGACCTGACCAAGCGGCCCGAACTGGGGCGCATTGCCAGCCGCGTTGCCCTGTGGAAAGACCGGTTTGAAGCCCCCGCAGATGAGCAGAGCGCCCTGTTGGGTAGCCACCCTTACCTGAGCAACGCCTTCCAGTTCCAGCCATTGGAAGCCAATGACCCGCTCGCCCCCATGATGCAGTGCATCTACAACTTTACGTTCTCCGCCATGCCCAGCATGGGGCTCGCCGGGGCAACCATTAGCGGGATGCGCTTCGGGGTGGAAAAACTGACCAACTGCATAGGCCGCAGCCTGTTTGTGGAGGACGGAGCCCTGCACCTGCAAAGCCTGCTGGATTATAACGTGGATGAACTGACCAGCTTTGACCCGCCGCCAGAGCAGGCCTGAAAAAAACCAAGCGTAAAACGGGATAAAAATGAACCAGACATACCCGCGTGACATGATCGGCTAT
The DNA here is from genome assembly GCF_058505085.1 of Acetobacter sp. ESL1128. Lineage (NCBI taxonomy): Bacteria > Pseudomonadati > Pseudomonadota > Alphaproteobacteria > Acetobacterales > Acetobacteraceae > Acetobacter > Acetobacter sp. ESL1128. Next base: position 584,392 of record NZ_CP196369.1, read on the forward strand.
GGCGCCACCCCGCCCGATGCACACTGGCCCGGTGGCGCGCGTATAGCCGTGCAGTTTGTGATCAACTACGAAGAGGGCGCGGAAAACTGCGTCCTCCACAATGATCGCGGGTCCGAGGCATTTTTGTCCGAAATGGTGGGCACGTCCTCCATTATCGGTGCGCGCTGCATGCAGATGGAAAGCCTGTATGAATACGGCAGTCGTGCCGGCTTCTGGCGGCTTTACCGCCTGTTTGCAAAAGCGGGCCTGCCCGTTACGGTTTTTGGTGTTGCCATGGCGTTGGCCCGCAACCCCGCAGCCGTTGCCGCCATGCAGGCCAGCGGGTGGGAAATTGCAACCCACGGCCTGCGTTGGATAGATTACCAGAACGTGCCAGAGGATGTGGAGCGCGCCCATATGCGCGAGGCCATAGCCCTGCACACGCAGGTTACGGGGGCTCCGCCGCTGGGCTGGTATCAGGGCCGAACCAGCCCCAATACCGCCCGTCTGGTCGTGGAGGAAGGCTGCTTTTTGTATGATGCGGATTCCTACGCCGATGACCTGCCCTATTACGACCGGCGCTACGGCAAACCCCAACTGATTGTGCCGTACACGCTGGATGTGAATGACATGAAGTTTGCCGCCCTGAACGGCTTTACCGAGGGCGAGCAGTTCTTCCATTACCTGCGCGACACGTTTGACATGCTCTATCAGGAAGGGGGGCGTATGATGTCCGTTGGCCTGCACTGCCGTCTGGCAGGCAAGCCCGCACGGGCACTGGCTGTTGCCCGCTTTTTGGAGCATGTGGCAACCTATGCCGATGTATGGGTGGCAACCCGGGCCGATATTGCCCGCCACTGGCAGAAGGTGCACCCGGCATGACCACCTCTGGCATGCTCACTCTGGCGCAGGTTAACGCCATGCCCGATGCCGCTTTTGTGGAGGCGTTTGGCAGTGTGTATGAACATTCCCCATGGGTTGCGGCGCAGGCAGCCAAAAGCCGCCCGTTTGCAGACCTTGGTGGCATGTGTGCGGCGTTTTCCGCCGCCATGCGTGCCGCGCCCGAGGCGGCACAGTATGCGCTTGTGCGCGCCCACCCCGAGCTTGGGCACCGTTTGGGGGTGGACCCGGGGTTGACCGCAGACTCTGCACAGGAACAGGGCGGAGCTGGGCTGGACCGGCTAACGCCAGAGGAATACACGCATTTTCGTGCCCTGAATGATGCGTACACACACAAGTTCGGCATGCCGTTTGTTATTTGTGTGCGCAAGGTGGGCGGGCATGCCAAACAGGTTATTGCACAGGCCATGGAACAGCGGCTTGCCAGTACGCCCCAAGCCGAACTGGCCGAGGCCTTGAGCCAGATTGACGCAATAGCCGCATTACGTCTGCACGATAAGGTGGTGGCATGAGCTCTCTTTCAACCCATGTTCTCAACACGGTTTCCGGCCGTCCGGCGGTGGGGGTGGCGTTGCGCCTGAGTGGGGCCACAGGCGTTCTGTTTGCAGGGCAGACCGATGCCGATGGCCGCTGCCCGGAGCTAAAAGCGCTTGAGCTGGAAGCCGGTGCCTACTGCCTGGAGTTTGAGGTCGCGGCCTATTTCCGCCAGCAGGGCACACCGCTGGCGGACCCGCCGTTCCTGGATATTGTGCCAATCTGCTTTGGTCTTGGCGGCAGCGGGCATGCCCATGTGCCCCTGCTGGTCGCCCCATACGCCTATTCGACCTACAGGGGGAGTTAAGCCATGCAACCTGCCAGCAACACGCCACAGACCGTCCACCCCGTGGACCAGATGCTCCCGGTCTGGAAGCTTGGCTTCTATGGCCTGCAACATGTGCTCACATTCTATGCAGCCGCCGTTATTGTGCCTGTGCTGCTGGCGGGGGCCATGGGTCTGCCCCGTGCCGCACTTGAGCATCTGATCGAGGCGGATCTGTTTACCTGTGGCATTGCCTCCTTCATCCAGTCCGCGGGGCTTGGGCGTTATATCGGGGTCAAGCTCCCGCTGTTGCAGGGGGTTACCTTTGTGGCTGTTACCCCCATGATCGCCATTGGCGTGGCCGCGGGTGGGGGCGTGCAGGGGCTGCCCCAGATTTTTGGCGCGGTCATTGCTGGGGGGATATTTACCTTTCTGGCGGCACCGTGGTTTGGCAGGCTGGTCAGGTTTTTCCCGCCTGTGGTTACGGGGTCTGTCATTCTGGTTATCGGGCTGGCTCTGCTGCCGGTGGCCGCGAATGATATTGTGAACGGGCAGGGCACGGGGGTCATGCAAAACCCGGTTAACATGCGCAATGTGGCGTATGGTCTGGGCACGCTGGTTTCCATCCTGTTTATCCAGCGTATGTTCAAGGGGTTTGTGGCCAGCATTGCCGTGCTGTTCGGGCTGGTGGCTGGCACGTTAACCGCGTGGTTTCTGGGCGATGCCAGTTTTGATGGCGTGCTGTCTGCTCCATGGGTGACCGTTGCGCAGCCTTTTTACTTTGGCATGCCCACCTTCCATGTGGTGCCGGTGCTGTCCATGCTGGTGGTCATGATCATTACCATGCTGGAAACCACGGGGGATGTGTTTGCCACGGGTTCCATTGTTAAAAAGGATATTTCCTCAGCCGACATCACGCGGGCGATCCGTGCGGATGGTCTGGCAACCATGATTGGCGGGGTGCTGAACTCCTTCCCTTACACCTGCATAGCCGAGAACGTGGGCCTTGTGCGGCTTACACGGGTGACCAGCCGCTGGGTTGTGGTGGCGGCGGCGTTTATCATGATGGGGCTGGGCTGCCTGCCCAAGCTTGCCGCCATTATTGCCAGCGTGCCCCTGCCGGTACTGGGTGGGGCCGCACTGGCCATGTTTGCCGCCGTGGCTGTGGTGGGGATTCAGACCCTTGTCAAAGTGGATTTTGATAATCTGAACAACACGGTTATTGTGGGCACCAGCATCGGGCTGAGCATGCTGGCAACGGCACAGCCCCATATTGCTGACCATTTTCCCGCATGGATGCAGGTTATTTTTGGCAGCGGTATTACGTTGGGTGCCCTGTCTGCCATTGTGCTGCATCTGGTGTTCAACTTTGGCAATCTGTGTTCCTCCGAGCAAACGGTGGAACAGGATACGGTCATACTCGAAACCCCGGTCTGGAACGTTGTGGGCGCGCAGGACAAACCTCAGGCGGCCCTTGGGCAGGCTGGCCGCGCCCAGACCGAGTAAGCATCGGCGTTTCGCATACTCTGTGCCTGATACGCATAAAAACATAAGCCGGGAGGGCACGCATGCGCCAGCACGTCAGCTTTTATGTGGGGGATACCCTCCACCATCTGTCCAGCCTGCCGCCGGAGTTGACCCTGCTGGACTGGCTGCGCGACCAGCAGGCCCGCACCGGCACCAAGGAAGGCTGTAACGAAGGGGATTGCGGTGCCTGCACCGTTCTGGTCGGGCGGCTGGAGCAGGGGCATCTGGTATGGCGCGCAGTTAATGCCTGTATCCACATGGTGTGGATGCTCGATGGCGCGCAGCTCTTGACTGTGGAGGACCTGCGCGGCCCCGATGGTGCATTGCACCCGGTGCAGCAGGCCATGGTAGACGAGCACGGATCGCAATGCGGGTTCTGCACACCGGGGTTTGTCATGTCCATGGTCGCGCTGTCCACGCGCGCGGATCTGGCGGCACTTGAGGGCACGTTGGATGGTGAGCGGATTATAAACGAGGCCCTGGCAGGCAATCTGTGCCGTTGCACGGGGTATGCCCCCATTGTGCGCGCCATGAAAAAAGCCGCAGCCTACTGCGCCCGGCATGGTGAACCCATAAGTGCCCGCACGGCGGAGCTGAGCGCGCGCCTACAGGCCCTGCAGGATGGCAAAACAGTGGAACTGCATAGCCCGCAGGGGCGTGTTACGCTCCCTGCTACGGTGGAGGCACTGGCCACTGCCTATGCGCAGGACCCGGCGGCCGTGCTGGTAGCAGGGGGGACCGATGTTGGCTTGTGGGTCACCAAAAGATTGCGCCAGCTCCCCCATATTATTGCCGTGCGTACCGCCCGCGACCTGCACAAAATCCATACCGGCCCCGATGGCGCGTTGTGGATAGGAGCAGGCGTTACCTACACGGAGGCCATGCCCCATCTGGTCGCGCACCTGCCAGTTGCGGCAGATACGCTGCGGCGTATCGGGTCCACGCAGGTTCGTAATGCTGCCACCGTGTGCGGCAATATCGGCAATGCGTCACCGATTGGGGATGGCCCGCCCATTTTTATGGCCGCAGGTGCGCAACTCCACCTGCGCTGCGGGCCTGACCGCAGGGTTGTGCCGCTGGAAGCGTTTTTTCTCGAATACGGCAAGCAGGACATCCGCCCCGGCGAGTTTATAGAAGGCGTGCTTATTCCGCCGTTGCCTGCTGGGAGCGTGTGCGGAGTGTACAAGGTTTCCAAGCGGTTTGATCAGGATATTTCTGCCGTGCTGGGGGCCTTTGTGCTGGTTGTGGCTGAGGATGGCACCATCCAGCAGGCCCGTCTGGCCTATGGCGGCATGGCGGGCATACCCTGCCGGGCCAGCCGGGCGGAGGCTGCTCTTATGGGGCAGATGCGTACCCCCGAAACACTCCTTGCAGCGCAAGCGGCCATAAAAGAGGATTTTACCCCTCTGTCAGACATGCGGGCCAGTGCGTGGTACCGTGCAACGGTTGCCGCCAACCTGCTGGTCCGCCTGTTTGAGCCTGATAGGGATAACAGCCCGCACCACGCCCCAACATTACAGAACTGGCAGGAGGTGGTGCATGGTTGACCCCCACACCATGGCAGCACAACCAGCTGAAACCGGAGGCTCGGCACCCCAAGATCCCGCACAGGTGGCCGGTGCGGCGTCTTCCTCGCTCAGGCATGAGAGCGCGCACCTGCACGTAGCGGGGGAGGCGCGGTATGTGGATGATATGCCAACACCGCCCAATGCGGTGCATGTTGCCCTTGGCCTGAGTAGTCGCGCCCATGCGCGCATCATCAGCATGGATCTGGGGCCGGTGCAGGCTTACCCCGGCGTGGTTTGCGTGTTGAGCGCGCGCGACATAGCGCACCACAACCAGATCAGCTCCGTAGGAGCGGGGGACGAACCCCTGCTGGCCGAAGACCATGTGTTTTTCTGTGGTCAGCCCTTGTTTGCCGTGGTGGCCCAAACCCGCCATGCAGCCCGCCAGGCCGCAGTGCTGGCACGGGTGGAATACGAGGACCTGCCCGCAGTGCTGAACATAGAGCAGGCCCGCGCGCAAGGGGGGGCACTGGTCTGCCGCTCGCTGGAAATGACACGGGGTAACGCCGCTCAGGCTCTGGCCAATGCCCCGCACAGGCTTGCAGGCCAACTGGCCATTGGCGGGCAGGAGCATTTTTACCTCGAAGGGCAGGCCGCATTGGCCTGGCCCGGAGAGGACGGGGAAATGCGTATCTGCTCCTCCACCCAGCACCCGACAGAAACCCAGCACATGGTGGCCCACGTGCTGGGTTGCCCCAACAACCTTGTGACCGTGGAAGTCCGGCGCATGGGCGGTGGTTTTGGCGGGAAGGAAACTCAGGCCAACATTGTGGCCTGTCTGGCAGCCCTTGCCGCTGCGCGAACCGGCCGCCCAGCCAAACTCCGCCTTGACCGTGATGATGACATGATGATCACGGGCAAGCGCCATGATTTTGTGATTGACTATGACGTGGGTTTTGATGCGCAGGGCCATGTTCTGGGGGTGGATATGGAGCTGGCTGCCCGCTGTGGCTGGTCGGCCGACCTGTCCGGCCCGGTAACGGACCGCGCCCTGTTCCATGCCGACAACGCCTATTACTACCCGGACGTACGCCTGCGCTCGGTGCCGCTGCGCACCAACACGCAGTCCAACACGGCATTTCGTGGTTTTGGTGGCCCGCAGGGGGCTGCGGCGGCTGAACGGATTATGGAGCAGATTGCCTTTGCCACCGGGCTGGACCCGTTGGATGTGCGGCTGCGCAATGTGTATGGTACGACCGAACGCAACGTCACTCCGTACCACATGACCGTGGAGGATTCCATTGCCGGGGAGGTTATGACCCAACTTGCGCAGGACTGCGACTACCGCAAACGCCGCGCACAGATCAGGGAGTTTAACAAGACAAGCCAGTACCTGCGGCGCGGTATTGCATTAACGCCGGTCAAGTTTGGTATTTCCTTTACCGCTACGCATTTTAACCAGGCCGGGGCATTGGTGCATGTTTACACCGATGGCTCGGTGCAGGTGAACCACGGCGGGACAGAAATGGGGCAGGGCCTGCATACCAAAATGGTGCAGATTGCCATGCGCGAGTTCGGGCTGCCCCATGAGCGGGTGCGCATTACCGCCACCACAACAGGCAAGGTCCCCAATACCTCTGCTACCGCTGCGTCCAGTGGTGCGGACCTGAACGGCATGGCCGTGCTGGCGGCTGTGCGCACCATCAAGGACCGGCTTGTAAACTTTGCCGCTGCCAAATGGCAGGTTCCCTCCGAACAGGTGCATTTTACAGCCGACGGTGTGGTGGTGGGGGAGGCTACGGTGCCGTTCGCCACGCTGGTCAATGCGGCGTATATGGCCCGTATTTCCCTCTCCTCCACAGGGTTTTATAAAACGCCCAAAATTTCGTGGGATAGTGCAACAGGGCGTGGCCGACCGTTTTATTACTTTGCTTACGGTGCGGCCTGCGCGGAGGTTGTGGTGGACCTGCTTACGGGGGAAAACCGCATGGAGCGGGTGGACATCCTGCACGATGCAGGTCTCTCCCTTAACCCGGATATTGATATAGGGCAGATCGAGGGCGGGTTTGTGCAGGGCGCGGGCTGGCTGACCATGGAGGAGCTGTTCTGGGATACATCGGGGCGTTTGCGCACCCATGCGCCCAGCACCTACAAGATTCCTGCCTGTTCTGACCGGCCACGTATTTTTAATGTCAAACTCATGGACAACGTGCCCAACCGGGAGGAGACCATTTTCCGCTCCAAAGCGGTGGGGGAACCACCGTTTGTGCATGGTCTGGCGGTGCTGCATGCCATTTCCGATGCGCTGGCCAGTGTGGACAACTACCGTACCTATCCGGGGCTGAATGCCCCGGCAACGCCCGAACAGATTTTGCGCGTGGCCGAGCGCCTGCGCCAGCAAGGTGGAGTGGGTCATGCGCAGGTACACACCTAAGCAGTTACTTGGCCTTTGGCAGCAGGCACCTCAGCCTCTGGTAGTGGCGCGCGTAACGCTTACCCGCGGTTCCACCCCAAGGGAGGAGGGAGCGTTTATGCTGGTCGGGCAGGACGTTGTGGCAGGCACGGTTGGTGGCGGCGCGCTGGAACTGGCGTGTGAGCAGCATGCCCGCACCATGCTCCAGTCGGGCGAGGCACTGTGCGAGCGCCAGATAGTGCTGGGGGGAAGTAATGTCAGCCAGTGCTGTGGTGGCCGCGTGGCCGTAAGGCTGGAAGTGCTGAGTGCTCCGTTATGTGCACAGCTTGAACAGCAACTGGCCCAGCAGAATGCCCAGCGCCCAACCCTGTTTTTGTTCGGGGCGGGGCATGTGGGGCGTGCACTGGCCCACGCACTGGCCCCTTTGCCGTTGCGGCTGGTCTGGGTGGACCCGCGCGCACATGAGTTTGGCCATGTGCCCGAAGGCGTGGAAGCACGCGTGACCGCCGCGTGGGACGATGTTCTGGCAACGGCGGAGCCGGGTGCGGGGGTTCTGGTGTTAACGCCATCGCACACACTGGATGCGCTGATTGTGGAGGCAGCGCTCCTGCAGCCCGGCCTGGCCTATATTGGGCTTATCGGTTCGCGCACAAAACGCTTGCGGTTTGAAAAATCCTTTTCAGAAGTGGGGATTTCTCCAGAACAGCTTGCAGCACTGGTCTGCCCCATAGGGGATAGGGGCGTGCGGGACAAACGCCCCGAGGTCATAGCCGCTCTTGTGGCAGCTGAAGTGGTGGAAAAACTGCTCCATCCCGCACAGCAGGGGGAAGGGTTTGCTGGGGCCAGTATGGGCGCCAGTGCCTGACCCCTAAACTCTGTGCGGCAAGTTTGCAGCAGTTACGTTGGCAGGATCGGGGAAGAGCCGATTGTGGGCAAAAGACGTCACATTCTCTAGAGTACATGGCGCATCAATTTTAAAAACAGAATGAAAATGGCAGAGCGGGCCTGTCCCACGCCTTGTTCTGGTTGATTGGAATACTCCGCTCTTTTCAATTTATGAAAAATTCAGAAAATTGACCGCAATGGATCAATGCAACAGGAGGCAGCATGAAAATCGGGTTTGTTGGTCTGGGTGCTATGGGGCACCCTATGGCGAGGCGCCTTCTTGCTGCTGGGCATCAGCTTTGTGTCTATAATCGAACAGCCGCCAAAGCTGCCGACTTTGCTGCTCTGGGCGCGACTGTGGGGGAAACTCCTGCCATGGTTGCCCATGAAGCCGATATTGTCTTTTCTATGCTGCTGGATGATGCAACGACTGAGCAGGCGACATTTGGCAAAAATGGTATAGCCGAAGGGTTATTGCCCAATGCTGTGCATGTCTGTTGCAGCACAATATCCCTCGAGCAGGCACGCCGTTTGCGCGATGGTCATGCAGAACGTGGGCAAACATACGTCAGTGCCAATGTTCTTGGGCGGCCTCCTGCGGCGGAAGCGGGAGCATTGTTTGTTATGGCCGCTGGTAAATCGGCCGTGCTGGATTATCTGGAACCAGCACTCCAATGTTTTGGCCCTCATATCTTCAGGGTGGGGGATGACCCGTTGCAGGCCAACCTTGCAAAACTGTCCCTGAATTTCATGATTTACTCAACCATTGAACAGATGGCAGAAGTTTTTGCTCTTAATGAAAAAGCGGGAACAGACCCACGCAAGATTTTTGAGATTATGACAGGCAGCTTCTATACTGCTCCGGTCCATAAGAACTATGGCAAGCTGATGGTTGACCATGCTTATGACACTCCCGGAGCACCTGTTACTCTGGGCCTGAAGGATGTCGGGATGTTCATGGATGCCGGGGGAGATTACGGCGTACCACTCCCTTATGCCGCCATTGTTCGTGATCGTTTGTTGAGTGCAGTCAGCGCGGGTGATGCAGACCGCGATTTTGTCGTTCTTCAGGAACGGGTGCGTCAGGAAAGTGGTTTGAAGTAGGGCATGCCAGCGCAGAGAAGCTGGAAGGTTTAGGGCTATTCCCGCTCAAGATATTGGCTTTGCAAGCATTGCATTTTAAGATTCCGGGTGAGTTTGTCCAGTAATTCGCTTTTCAGGCGCGGAGTAACCCAGTTCAGATTAACATTTACTCGGTGCTTTGGTGCGAGTTCGACAAGCCGCCCGGATTCAAGGTGCGCTTTGGCGAGTGCAAGGGGTTGTAACCCCCACCCCATTCCGGCGAGTGCAAAATCCAGAAACCCCTGAGGGGTTGGGATATAATGCACGTGTTGGGGCAAAGGGAGCTGATGGACTTCCTGCAACCACCGTGTTTGCAGCCTGTCCCGTTTTTCAAAGCACATGCAGGGCGCGTTGGAGAATGCGTCTTGCGTCCATCCATGAGAAAAATAGCGTTGCACAAAATCCGGGCTTGCACAGGCTGCGTAACGTAACGTGCCAAGGTGTAGCGTGCGGCAGCCGGACTCCGGGCTTGAATCTGCCGTAACTGCGGCCATGACATCGCCCGACCGCAGCCGGTCCGCCGTATGGGCTTCGTCCTCTATAAGCAGGTCCAGAAAAACCCCGCTTTCTTTTACGAAGCCAGAAATTGCGGATGGAAGCCACGTGGCGAGACTATCCGCGTTAACGGCAATTTTGAGCGTGGGTGAGCGGGAGACGGATAATGCTGCATCTCCAGAAAGCTGAGGAATTTCAGCTTCCAGCAGGCGGACTTTGTCAATATGGGCGCAAAGAGCCTTGCCCAGCGTGGTGGGCTGGCAGGGCTGCCCGCGGATAACCAGCAGTGCGCCCAGTTTTTCCTCATACCCTTTGACGCGTTGTGAAATGGCGGACGATGTAATGCCAAGAGCCTGAGCCGCTCCTTCAAAAGAACCCTCACGCACAACGGCACTGACAATACCCAAGGCAGCGTAATCCAGCATAAGTAAGGAATGCTTCATATCATTTAGAAAAACAAGTTTTTCTTATTGGGAAAAAGGACATAGTGAAACAGCATGATGCTGTTCCTCATTTCGTTTTTCGCTGGGTTTGCGCTTTCCGCATCTCTGATCGTAGCCATTGGTGCACAAAACCTGTTTGTGCTGCGGCAGGGTCTTAAACAGGAACATGTCGGGATGATTGTCCTGTTCTGTGGCCTTTCGGATGCCGTGCTGATTATTGCGGGTGTGAGTGGGGTCGGGGCTTTGGCGTCTGCTCTGCCTGCCCTGTCGGCGGGTCTTACGCTGGCTGGTGCCTTGTTTCTGGCATGGTATGGCGCAAAATCACTGTACCGGGCGGCAAATCAGAGCAGCATGTTGGCTCAGGTGGATCGTGGGATTTCGTTAAGGCAGGCGCTGCTGGCCGTGGCAGCTTTTACATGGCTTAACCCTCATGTTTACCTTGATACAGTGCTGCTGATGGGGGCTGCGGCCACGGCACAGCCTCCATCAGCAAGGCCCATGTTTGCAGCAGGGGCGGCGTCTGCCAGTTTTTTGTGGTTTGCGGCTCTGGGCTATGGGGCACGCCTTTTACAGCCTTTGTTTGCTCGCCCCCGCTCATGGCAGATTCTGGATGTGTTTATAGGATGCATCATGTTTACGCTTGCGGGTTTTCTGCTCTGGAACGGCCTTATGCACCCGTTTCTGGCACGGTCATAATGGTTGCCATTGGGCTGGAGCGCCTTATTACAGGCAGCGCAGGGGGGCATTGCCCTTCCTGCGCTGTTATGGCCGTCAAAACATTCTTTTACGGCCCTGAGATTACATCTGGGCCCCGATCATCCATGGGACCATTTCCTCGTTACCAACATTGAGCGCTTCGCTCTTGCTGTGCTCCCCTGACGCCATGCGGATAATGAAGTGAAAAATCTCTTCCCCCATGTCCGTCACGCTGGAATGGCCATCCAGAATACTGCCGCAGTTGATGTCCATATCATCCTGCATGCGGTTATACATGGTGGTGTTTGTTGCGATTTTGATGGTAGGGGCAACGCGGGATCCAAAACAGGAGCCTCGGCCAGTTGTAAACGCCAGCAGGTTTGCCCCGCAGGCAATCTGGCCCGTAGCGCCCATCGGGTCATATCCGGGAGCATCCATAAACAGTAACCCACGCGCATCAATAGGTTCGGCGTAGTGGTAAACGCCCTGTAGCGCGGTGGAACCACTTTTTGCGACCGCACCCAGAGATTTTTCCAATATGGTTGTCAGCCCTCCCTTTTTGTTGCCAGGGGTGGGGTTGTTATCAATGCTGCCGTGCTCGCGCTCTGCGTATTGTTCCCATCCGTGGATGATATTGACGAGTTTTTCGCCAATATCACGCCGTGCTGCCCTGCGGGTTAACAGGTGTTCTGCTCCATAAATCTCCGGAGTTTCGGTCAGAATGGCTGAACCACCCTGTGCGACCAGAAGATCAACCGCATGCCCCAGAGCGGGGTTTGCCGTAATGCCCGAATACCCATCCGATCCACCGCACTGCAAGGCAAGGACCAGATGCGAGAGCGGAAGGGCCTCACGCGTGATAGTGTTGATTTCGGGAAGGATTTTTTCAATCGCGGCAATACCGGCATCAACGGTCTTCTGCGTTCCGCCCTCCTCCTGCATGACAAGGGGGATCAGGCGTGTACCGGGGTTTACATTCTCGGCCATGAATATGGCGTCCATCTGGTTTGCCTCACACCCCAGCCCGATCACAAGAACTGCCGCAAAGTTGGGGTGCACCACATAGCCCCCAATTGTCCGCCGAAGTTGCTGAAGGCCTTCCCCCTTTGAGTCGATACAGCACCCAAAGCCATGTGTGACAGGAATAACCCCATCAACATTAGGGTAGTGCTCAAGAACATCTGACCGAACAAAGTGTTCGGCAATTTTTTTGACAGTTGTGGCAGAGCAGTTAACCGTGCTGACAATTCCTATAAGGTTGCGTGTTGCTCCCCGGCCATCCGGGCGCAGGTATCCATTAAAAGTCAGGTGCTCGGCTGGTTCGGACGACGGTTTTACCCCTTTGCCAAACGCATAATCCCGCGCAAAATCATGGCCCATAGAAAGGTTTTGGATGTGCACATGCTGGCCGGGAGTAATATCCTGCGTCGCAAACCCTATGATCTGACCATATTTGTGTACGGGATCACCGCGCTGGATTGTTCTTAAGGCAACTTTGTGCCCTCCCGGTATTTCGGTGGCAGTGCGCACCCCGTCGGTTCCTTCGAGCAGGCTGCCCGCAGGCAGGGCCAGCGTGGCAATGGCGACATCATCCAGCGGATTTAATTTTATGATGTTGGCAATCGTGGACATTTTTCTAACCCCGGTTTGAATTCTCCATCTAATTTATAAGGAGGATTTGGAATTGGGTGGGTTGAAATCGTCGCACCTGTCTGTCAAAGTTTTTTCACCAATCTCAGAGCAGAAGTCCCAGATGCAACGCCGCATTCCCCCCCTGAACACGCTTTACGCGTTTGAAAGTGCCGTCCGGCACGGATCATTCAGCAAAGCGGCTGAGGAGTTGCTGCTGACAAGAAGTGCCGTGAGCCACCGGATCAAACTTCTGGAGGAACTGGCGGGCTTTGCCCTCTTCCACAGGCAGGGCCGTGCATTGGTTCTCAGCTCCGCTGGGGAGGCGTATATTACGGTTGTAAGGCATGCGCTTGATGCGCTTGAGGCTGTTAAACTGCCCCGTCTGGCCAATAATATTGAGGCCAGCATCACAATCAGCACACCACCGTCTTTTGCACGGCTGATTCTGTGGCCCGCAATACAGGGTTTTAAGCAGGAACACCCCGAGGCGCAGATCAGTATTGAACTCAGTTCTTCCGGGCTGGATGTCAAAGCCGAAGGGGCGGATATTTATATTCGGTTTGGAACAGGCAACTATCCCGGAATGAAAAGCCTGATGTTTATGAAGTCAGATATTTTTCCTGCCGCAACACCGGATTTTATAAACCAGCATCGTCTTTTTGCACCTGCCGACCTGGAACACTGCACTATGCTAAGGAGCCCTCTGGAACCATGGAAGCCGTGGTTTATGGCCGCCGGGCTGCCTTGGTCAGAACCTGTAGAGGGGCCTCATTTTGGTGACTTTGCCATGATGTACCAAGCCGCACGGGAGGGTATGGGGGTAGCCCTTGTGCGTGCTGCATTGCTTGAGCACTTTGACCCCGGAGCAAAACTGATCCCCGTCACCCATATTCGCGCGACCCCCGCATATGGGTATTATATCGTTTACCGCGAAGATGCCGCGGAGCCTAAGAGCAAGCATCTGCTCCTTGAATGGCTGGTTCAGGATAGGCGTGCCTAGGTTCAGGGTTTATGAAGTCAATATTTGAACTGATAGAATTGTGAAGGTCGGGGGTTATGCAGGGTAGCGGCGTTGGGGTCCTTGATAAGTATATGGCGCTGCAAAAGCATCTGGCAGGTGTCTCCAAGGGTTTGACAGCACTGGAGCTTGCGCGGTTGACGGGTATGGACCGTGGTACGGTCCACAGGCTGTTAAAAGCGATGATGCACTGGCGGCAGGTGGAGGCGGAACATGGAGTATACCGCCTTGGGGGTGGCTGCCTGCTAGCAGCAAGTGCCTACCTGACGCGCCTGCCCCTACGGCGGATTGCGCTGCCATACACCATTGATTTGCAGAATGTTATTGCGGATCGGCCTGCCATTGTCTCTGTCGCCCTGCCTGTGGGGGATCAGATTGTGCTGATCGAACGGATGTGGACAGCCGCAACCCCTTTTAATGTTGTTGCGGATCTGGATGACAAATTTGCCATAGACAGCTGCACCAGTGGACGCGCCATTCTGGCAACCTACCCCGAGGCGCAGGCGCGCCAGACAGTGGGGGATGAGCGTTACGAGCGGGTGCGCCCCAGACTGCTGGAGGTTGCTCAGGCTGGCGGATATTCTTTTGGCCATAGCGAGCAGCGCAAGGGTTTATCCTCTATGGGGTATCCAATCCGCCGGGGGCAGGATGCGGCTGTGGGTGCGCTGGTCATAGCGGGGTTGGAGATGGATGCAGTGTTGCAGGTTTCTTCCCCTCTGGCGCGGCATTTGCAGCGGGCCTGTGGGGGTATTGCCGAACAACTGTTTGGTTGACCGCACGGGACATTATTCTTCCAGAAGTTTGAGCAGTTTTGCCTGTTGTACCTTGCCATAATGAGAGCGCGGCAGGTGCGGTACAAATAATATCTGTTTGGGTACCTTGTGGCGGGAAAGCTGTTTTTTGCAATGCAGGATCAGCTCATCCGCTTCCAGCTCGGTATTGGCATGCAGGACTATGGCGGCACAGACGCGCTCCCCCCATTCGGGGTCGGCCGCACCAAAAACATGGGCCTCTGCAACCCCGCGGTAGGAGAGCAGGCAGTCAACAACTTCGGCTGGCTGCACGGACATGCCACCAGAGCGAATAATCTCTTTGCTGCGCCCCACAATTTTAAGCATATGGGTGTTGTCCATAATGCCAAGGTCTCCTGTGGCCAGCCAGCCATCGTGTAGCACGGAGGCTGTTTTTTGGGGCTGTTTCCAGTATCCCGCCATAAGGTGAGGGCCGTGAATTTCAACTTCCCCAGCGTGGAGCTGCGTGCTGTGCGCGTTTAAGCGGGCCTGCACGTGCTGTAGGGGAAAACCGACAGCTCCAGCGCAGGTGCCGGCTTGGTGCAGGGCGGCAAGTTCTGGTGCTGGCAGGTAAAAGCTCCATGGTGCTTCGGTCATGCCGTACAGAATACTCAGCCGGGGGCCAAACAGATGCATGGCTTTTTCCAGCGTTTCGGGCGGCAGGGAGGCCGCGCCAACATCCAGCGAACGGAAAAAGGGAAGGGGGTTCTGGCTATTGGCAATGGTGCCGTGTGCCTGAGCGTGCTGCACCAGACGGGCAATCTGTGTGGGTACAAGCGAGCTGTAGGCGGCATGCGTTGTCTGGAGGAGGGGCAGAAACGTGGACGGATTAAAACGCCCACCCAGCACGACCGTTCCCCCGTGGCACAGATGCGCCAACACGGAAACCGATGCAATGGGCCACAGGGGGCGGACATTAAGCAGCACATCCCCCGCAGATGTCGGGCGGGCCTGCCCGATATTGCTGACAATGGCAGTCAGGCTACCCTGTGTGTGCATAACAGCTTTTGGCTGGCCCGTTGTGCCCCCAGTATAGTTGAGGGACGCCAGCGTGGAGGGGGAGCCACCGGCCTGCGGGGCTGCCGTATGTGCAGTTATGGTCTGCCATGTGGTGGGGAGCGGAACACTGGTGGCACCCCCCGCCTGCTGTGCCAGTTCTGCATGAATGGGGTCGTGGAGCAGAATGGCAATTTCGGCATCGGCAATTTGGTTGCGCAGTTCCTCAACAGAAAGGGAAGGGTCAAACGGCACGCGCACATATCCGCAGGCCATGCTGCCGTAATCCGCAATCAGATAAGGGATGCTGGCATCAGCCAGAATGCCAACCCGCGCGCCGCAGGCAATGCCCCGTTCTGCCAGAAAGGCTCCAAATCCCTGTAAAGCCGCGTTTATCTGCCAGAATGTAAGCTTCTGGCCCGTGGCGGGTTCATGCAGGGCGAGTGTTTCTGGCCAGCGGGAAGCCGCGTTGGAAAAAAGCTGTTGTATGCTCATGCTCTTACCATCCGCTCAAAATAATGCGGCCATTGACCTGCCGTGCCTCCAGCAGTGCATGGGCCTGAGCCGCCTGGGTAAAGGGCATGACACGGTCGATCTGGGGGCGAACAAGGCCAGAGGCAATCATGGCCAGAGACTGGCTGACCTCGTCCAGCGTGGCGCTGCCTGAGCCCTGTACACGTAACCTGCGCCCGATAAGCAGGCCGGGTGAAACTTCAACAGCCCCCGGAGCAATGTTGCCCAGCACCACAATGCGCCCCCCCATGCCCGTTGCACGCAGGGTCTGGGGGAGAGTGCTGCCCAGATTTTCCATGGCAACATCCACGCCCTTTTTGCCGGTTTTGTTCCACACCTCGGCGCTGTAGTTTCCATCCCGTGCAACCACAACGGAAGAGGCTCCCAGTTCTTCCAGCCTGCTGGCTTTTGCGCTGTCCCCGGTTACGGCAATGACGTGTGCCCCAAGTGCGCGGGCAATCTGGATCTGGTGCACGCCCAGCCCGCCACTGGCACCATTGACCAGCACGGTCTCACCCGCAGTAAGCCCGGCCTGCGAGATAAGAGCCCGCATGGCGGTGCCAATGGGGCAGGAGGCAAGGGCCGCCTGCTGGAAGCTCACATTATCCGGTATGCGAATGGCAGATACCGCAGGCAGGCGGATATACTGGGCATAAGCACCTTCTGTATCCACGGCGGGGAGGGAGACCGCGCGGCACAGGTCTTGCCGCCCTCTCAGGCAGTCGCGGCACTGGCCGCAAAAGCGGCGTTGATAGCCTGTTATGCGGTCCCCGACCTGAAGAGTGCTGACTGCGGCACCGGTTGCCACAACACGCCCTGCGACCTCATGGCCAAGAATGACCCCCTTGGGGGCACCTGCCAGTTTGCCCGCCCTGTGCAGCAGGTCATGGTGGCAGACTCCGGCAGCTTCCACCTGCACAAGCACATCATGCGGGCCTGCTACGGGGGTTGGTACCTCCTCCACCCGGAGTTGAGATGGACCGCCAAAGTCCGAGAGTATGATCGCTTTCATGCCGTAGTCCCTCCATAAATGTTCGAATTACGAACACATAGACCAAAATATAAACTTTTTATATTCCACATTGAAAATTGTTGCTATGTATAAATTAACGACTCTGAATCATGTTTTAAAACGGAATACACCATGATAGATAGTGCTATACAGTCCGGTGTCCTCACCATCACCCTCAACCGCCCTGACCGGTTGAATGCGCTGGACAGCCACGACAAAGCCGCCTTGGGCCGCGTCTGGCGTGAAGCACTGCGTGATTCCACAGTCAGAGCCGTGGTGTTGCACGGTGCGGGTGAGCGGGCCTTCTGTGCCGGGTCGGACCTGAAGGAAATCGCAACAACGCAGCAGGTCGCCACAACAGATGTTCTGGCCTCCTGTATTCCCGGTGTGGCGGAGGATTTTACAAAACCAGTTGTTGCCGCACTGCACGGCCATGTCATTGGGTTGGGAATAAGTATAGCCATGTATTGTGATTTTCGGATTGCGGCACCACAGACCTCTTTTCGCTTTCCTGAAGTCGAGCATGACATGCTCTCCGGGTTTAGCGCGGTTGAACTGCCTTCCCTGATCGGGGAGGCCGCCGCACTGGATATTATGCTGACCGGTCGCACCTTTGGTGCGGAAGAAGCACAACGCATGGGGCTTGTTTCCTCCCTTGCGCAGGACCCGCTGGCCGAAGCTACAGCCCTTGCGGTCCGGCTGGCAGCACTGCCGACATCCGCCATGGCATGGAGCAAGCGTTTGCTGCTGGCCGAGCGGCGTACCCGACTGGACAGGCATTATGCACTGGTTGATCAGGCCAGGCTGGAAGTGGGTCGATATGAACAATGATGGCCTGACGCGTGCCGGGCAGACTGAAGGCGCTGTTTTTCGCCGTGTTGCATGGCGTTTGATGCCCTTCCTTTTTATCTGCCTTGTTTTTAACTGGCTGGATCGTGTGGCCGTTAGTTTTGCCCATTTGCAGTTTGGCGCGGACCTGCACATAAGCGATACGGTTTTTGGTCTGTCTGTTGGTCTTTTTTCAGCGGGTTATCTGCTGTGCGAGATTCCCAGCAATCTGGTCATGGAACGCTGGGGAGCGCGGAGAACGCTTGCCCGGATCATGATCTTCTGGGGGTTGGTGACTATTGGTATGGCGTTTGTGCAGGGGGCGTATTCCCTGTACGTCGCGCGGACTTTGCTGGGTATGGCGGAAGCTGGCTTTTTCCCGGGGGTTATCCTGTACCTGACTTACTGGTTCCCCAGTGCGTACCGGGCCCGGATTACGTCACGCTTTATCATGGCTATAGCGGTCTGCGGCATTGTGGGCGGGCCAAGCGCAACGTGGATCATGACCCATATGGCCGGGGTCTGGGGCTGGCATGGGTGGCAGTGGCTGTTTCTGCTTGGTGGGCTGCCGCCAGTTATTGCCGGGTTTGTGGCTTTTGGCTGGCTGGCGGACAGGCCGGCCGATGCCCGCTGGCTCGGGCGTGATGAAAAAAACATCATTCTACAGGCCATGGTGCGCGAACCATCTTCTGTCGTGCGGCCTGTTCGGGCATCGCTTGCCAGTGCTTTTTCCAACCGTACGCTGTGGCTGTTATCCCTGAGTTACTGCCTGACCATTACGTGCACCGGCAATGTGGTCAATTTTTGGGTGCCCTCTTTGTTGCGTGCCGCAGGGGTGCAGAACCTGCAGCAGCTTGGGCTGCTCAGCGCCCTGCCGCATGGCGTGGGTATTGTGGCCATGCTTCTGGCTTGCCAGCATTCTGACCAGCAACAGGAGCGGCGCTGGCATTTTGCTCTGGGTGGTGCTCTGGCCATGGCCGGTATGCTGGCACTGCCATGGATGGTGCATGGCACCATGAGCACAGTGTTTTTTCTAACCATCATGGTCGCAGGGTATCTGATTGCCACAGCAATTTTCTGGAGCATTCCTGCAAGCCTGCTGCCTGCACAGGACCGCGCCATTGGCTTTGCACTGATCAACTGCTGCGGTCAGGTCAGCAGCATGCTTGTTCCGGTTTTAATCGGTTTTCTCAAAACCCGGTTGGGCGGGTTTGAGGTCGCCCTGAGTATTGTCAGCCTGTTTGTCGGGCTTGGAGTGGTTGTGCTGCTGGCCATGACGGCCCGCACGGCACGCCTCCCGGCCTCTCCTTCTCATTCGATTGTGGATTCACACTCATGACAGATTATGTTCATATTGCCCGCACGCTTGCCCCGCTTGTTGCCGAAGATGCCTCCCAGCGGGATGCGGAGCGGATCCTGCCATTTGCCATTTTTGAAAAAATCGCCAGTTCAGGCCTTGGTGCCGCTCGTGTGCAGAAAGAACTGGGTGGGGGAGATGTCAGCCAGAGTGCCGTGGCTGAGATTTTTATAGCTCTGGGCAAGGCAGACCCCAATGTGGCGCAGGCTCTGTTCCCGCATTTTATCAATATCGAGCAACTCAGGCTTATGGCCGAGCCGGATGCACAGGCGCGTTATCTGGGGCAGATTGGTCGCGGTATTATCAGCTCCGGTGCCGTGGCTGAGCGGAGCGGGAACTTCCGGGGGGAAATCCATACCCATATTGCGCATGTCGATGGCAAAACAGTTTTGCGTGGGCGCAAATTTTACAGCACCGGCTGCCTGTTTGCCGACCTGATCAAGGTGCAGGCGGTGGATGAGGCGGGCAAGGGGATTTATGTCATGCTCCCCAAAGACACACAGGGTCTTGTGCTGCTGGATGACTGGGACGGAATGGGCCAGCGTACCACAGCCAGTGGTGTAACGGAGTTCCATGATATTGTTCTGTCGCCAGAGCAGATTATTCCCACAGGGCATTGGGCAGGTCGGCGGAACTACGTAGGGGCCTCCGCACAGCTTATCCATTGTTCCATTGATGTGGGCATTGGGCTGGCAGTGCTGGATGATGCTGTTTACTGGGCCAAAAACCACACCCGTCCTTTACGTGAAAGTGGCGTGAGCAGAGCCAGTGATGATCCGTACATTCTTTACACGGTGGGGGAAATTTCTGCCCGTGTCAGAGCGGCGGAAGCATTGGTCCGGCGTGCGGCCGAGTATGTGGAACAGGCTGCCCGTGCCCAGCTGGAGGATGTCCGCCAGGGGCGGAGCACAACAGCGGAAACCGAAAATCTGCTTGTCCAGTCATCCATTGCTATTGCGGAAGCCAAAATAGCGGCCACGGAAAGCGCAATACATGTTGCGCAGAAGCTGTACGATGTGGGTGGTGCTGCAACCACACAAAAACCGTTCAACTTTGACCGGCACTGGCGCAACGCACGCACACACACAACGCATGATAGTGTTGCCTATAAATACAAGGCAATTGGCAATTTTCTTCTTAACGGGGAGCCGCCTCCCATCACGTTTACTTACTGAATCAGCCATCTGGCGTTTTTTTATCTTAATACAACTATTTTAATTAGTTGTATGAAAAAGGGATCGTTTGCTATGGTTATTAAAGTTGCGAGTGGAAGGAAAGCACTCCCAATAGTTGTTGTTATGGCGGCGCTACCGGCCACGGCATATGCTGGCACGGCGGAGGAAGGCAAAAGTCGGGACCGGCAGGGGGCACATGCAGCGCCAGCCCATCAGGCTGTTGTAAAAAATGCGTCCGCAGTAAAAAAAACTGCCCATAAGCAGGATGTTTTGCAGGCATCGCCAGAGCTGATCTCGGTTGTGGGCAAGCAGGAAGACCCGGTGTTGTCCGGCACTACGCGCAGGCATAGCACGGCTAATGTGCAGGTGATCAGTGCGCAGGAAATTGTAAGGACCGGGCAGAGCAACGCCATGGCTGCGCTGGAGCAGTTAATGCCTTCAGTCAGTTCCCCCTCATTCAGCGGGGTGGGGTCCAACCGTTTTATCCGTACCATGCAGTTGCGTAACCTCTCGGCCGACCAGACTCTGGTGCTGGTGAATGGTAAACGGCGGCACCTGACGGCAAACTTCAATGCCAATGCAGGCCCCAATTCCGGCACGGAACCGGCTGACCTGTCCCTGATCCCCTTAAGCGCGATTGATCATATTGAAGTCATTACAGAAGGCGCGTCCGCCCTTTATGGCCAGGATGCCATAGCGGGGGCGGTTAATATTGTGCTCAAGCACAATACAAGCGGGGGGTCGCTCAATTTTGTGGATAGCGGATATTACGCCGGAGATGGCGTGGGCGTAAACGGGTATGGAGACTACGCGATAAAACTGGGGAACCGTGGTGGTTATCTGGATGTTGCGGCGCAGGTTTCCAACCAGTTACCGACCAATCGCTCGGGCCTTTATACGGGCAGCATGTATTTCCCGCTGGCTGATGGCAGTGTGGACCCGCGCCAGACAAAGGCTGGCCGTGACTTTAACCGTCTGGAAGGGCTGGGCCATACAACAATGGAGACACTCTCCGTTAATGGTGCCCTGCCCATAACAGATAGTATTCGTGGTTATCTGACGGCCACCTATGGCCACAGAACGGTAGAAAATCAGGTGACCTACCGTAATCCGGCCAATAACAATACGGTTCGAGCACTCTACCCGGATGGTTTTATTCCGCTCATGGGCATGACCGAAAATGACTTTCAGGTTAACGGTGGCGTGCAGGGTACAACCGCTGGGTTTGACTGGGATGGCTATGTAACCTTCGGGCGGGATGATGAGAGCTATACAACTCTCAATTCCGATAACCCGACATTCGGGCTGGCCAGCAAACGCAATTTTTATGATGGTTCGGATATTTCCACCCAGTTGGTCACGGGTTTTAAAGCATCCAGAAACTTTACGCCCTCTTTTCTGTCTCGCCCGGTAACGCTGGAGTTTGGGGGAGAATACCGGCACGATACGTTCCAGTTAACGGCGGGGGAGTATCAGTCCTGGGCTAATGGTGGGGTCAAGGTGCTGGATGGGCCAAACGCCGGTGCCACCGCCACCCCCGGCGCATCGGGCCATATTGGGGCATCCCCCGATACAGCTAGCAACACAGCGCGCGATACGTTTGACGGGCACGTTAATCTTTCTTTCCATATTCTCCCAAAATGGGAGTGGACACTAGGTGGCCATGTGGTCAGCTATTCCAGCCTTGCCACAACGGAAACAGGGTCTGTTGGCACGCGGTATGATTTTAACAAACGCTGGGCCATTCGTGCGAATTTTAACACGGGTTATCGTCCGCCTACTCTTGGTCAGGAAAATTATTACTATACCTCAACATTTCCGACCTACACATTTGCACAGCTCCCAACCACAAGTGCTGCGGCCAAGGCGCTGGGTGGCGGCCAATTGAAAGGTGAATACTCACGCAGCTACAGCATTGGCATTGATGCGCACCCGGTGGATAATTTTACGTTAACCGCCAACCTTTACCGCATTGCCATTAACGACCGCATGGCAAACTCCACACAGTTTGGAGGAACAGCGGTGGAGAGTATGCTCAATAATCTGGGGTTAAATGGTATCCGCTACGTTCAGTACTATACCAACCCGGTTAACACCGTGACCAATGGTGGGGATGTTAATGCGGCATATAACCTGAACCTGCATAAGTACGGGCAATGGATTTTTTCTGTTGGCGTCAATTTTGCCGATACGGAAATCAGCCATTACAACAGCACGCCCTCTCAGCTTCTGGCTCTCAACCAGCCGTATTTTGATGCGTATGCCCAGAACACATTGTTACACTCTTCACCCAAAAACAGGGAAACCCTTGGGATTACATGGGCAAAAGACAAATGGCTCGTGTCTTTTCAGGAGCAGCGTTACGGGCAGTTGACATATATTGCCAACCCCAGCCTTGCGGCAAAGGACTGGACAGTGGTCAAACCCGCCTTCATTACCAATTTGACAGTCAGCTACGACATTAATCCCCGCTGGTCGCTTAGTGTGGGGGCGCAAAACCTGTTTAACAAATATCCCAATCAGGTTTCCAAGGCCGGGCAGGCGTCTTCGAGCGGGGCATTTAAATACCCGTATTATTCTGCCTATGGGTTTATGGGTGGGTATTACTTTGCAAAGATCAGCTACCATTTGTGAGGTGATGCCCCATTCATTTCATGGGCAAAAACCTTCATGCGTTATCAGAGCGCGCTGT
Organism: Acetobacter sp. ESL1128; assembly: GCF_058505085.1. Classification (NCBI taxonomy): domain Bacteria; kingdom Pseudomonadati; phylum Pseudomonadota; class Alphaproteobacteria; order Acetobacterales; family Acetobacteraceae; genus Acetobacter; species Acetobacter sp. ESL1128. Next base: position 607,170 of record NZ_CP196369.1, read on the forward strand.
ATAATGGATTCCTTCTGGAACTCATTAAAAGCTGTTTGATTGCCAGATGTTTTTTATTCTGGGGGGCATGTGCCGGGTGAAGTGTTGCCCGGCACATGCTTTTTAAGCAGCCTGTTGCGCCTCAAGCGGGCAGCGCCCGGCCAGACCAGCCTGTTCCAGCTTGCGGGCCAGACTGAACAGAGCAGCCTCGCGCCCGGGAGCTGCTACCAGTTGCAGGCCCAGCGGCAGGGTGCCGGTGTTCCTGAGCGGCAGGCAGAGCACGGGCAGGCCCGGCAGGGTGATAGGCTGCGTGTACAGGCCCAGATTGGCACGGGCGGAAGCCGGTTTACCGTCAACCATAACGGTTGGGTCATCCAGTCGGGGGGCTTCGCACATAACAGCAGGGGCAATCAGCACATCCACCTGCTCAAACACGGCATGCACCTGCTGGCGGAACCAGCGGCGGAAGCGTTGTGCCTGCACATAGGTGCTGGAGGGCAGCATGGCACCAGCCAGAAGCCGGTCGCGGGTTGCAGGGTCGTATTCCTCTGCCGCTGCGCGCAGGCGGGGCAGGTGGAGCGTGCCACCTTCTGCCGCTGTAATCAGGAAGGATGCAGCCCGGGCTGTTGGTGTTTGTGGCAGTTCTACACTGCCCGACAGACCAAGATGCTGGCAGACCCGGCCTATGGCCGCAGCAAGGGCGGGGCTGAGGTTTTGCGCAAACCAGCCGCCAAGGCATGCCGCGCGTACGGTCTGGGGTTCGGGTTCGGCTGGTGTGTCCGCCATAATGTAAAAGGCGGCCATAAGGTCATCTAGCGTTCCGGCAAAATGCCCCACTACGTCCAGACTGGCGGAAAAAGGATAAGCACCCTCCCGCGGGAGGCGGCCGAATGTGGGCTTTAACCCCCATACCCCGCAGAGTGATGCCGGCACACGGATGGATCCGTTGGTGTCTGTCCCCAGTGTGAGCGGTAAAAAACCAGCAGCAACAGCCGCGGCCGACCCGCCGGAGGACCCACCCGCCATGCGGCTTGTATCGTGCGGGTTGCGGGTTATGCCGTAATGGGCGTTGTCGGTTGCAAAACCGTAGGCAAATTCATCCATGTTGAGTGTGGCAACGGCAATGGCTCCGGCTGCGCGCAGGCGGGCCACAATGGCGGCATCCTGCGTGGCGGGGGGAGTATTGCGCAGCACAATGGAGCCTGCGGTGGTAACATGGCCCTGAATGTCAAACAGGTCCTTGACTCCAAAAGGCACACCGGCCAGCGGGGGCAGGGGTTTGTTGCGGGCCAGCAGGGCATCCACGGCCTGAGCCTGCTCCATGGCCTGCTGCGCAAACAGGTGGGTCACGCTGTGAATGGCGGCATCACGCTGGTTGATGGTGGCCAGCACCGACTGCATGACGGAGGCCGCACTGCGTTTGCCACTGCGGATGTCCTGCGCAATACCCAGTGCGCTTGCAAAGCGGGTCATGGTGTGTAGTCTCCCGCTGGTTCGCATGTGTCGGGGAGTGGAAAATCCCTTACAAGGGCCGCATAGTTTTGCAACACATGGGTGTTGGCAATCACGCCAGCAATGCAGGCCGGGGGGAGGTCAAGCTCCATGGCCTGCGCGCGGGCAGCGACAAGAACCTCATCAGAGAAGGGAGGCGTGGTCATGGCATGCTCCTTTCCTTACAGTGTGGGGCGTTCGGTTTCTGGCTGTTCGGCCATGATGGACACATGGGCCGCCAGAATTTTCCAGCCATCGGGCGTGTTGATCCATGTCTGCATCTGCCGACCCGTGCGGGTAGAGCCGATGCGGCGGAATTCCAGACTGACAACCCCCGCCTGCGTGCCAATGGGGGTTATGGTGCGGCGCAACATGGTGCGCGGGGGCGAGCCACCTGTGCGGTTGCGGCGGAAGGCGGCAATCTCTTCCGCGCCGTAAAGGTTTTCCCCCACGCCGTAGCGCACGGTCTGTGGCCCCTGCCAGAACAGGGCGTCCAGCACGGTCACATCGTTTTCGGCCAGTGCGCGTTCGTACTGGTCCGAGCAGTGCGTGAGTGCGAGGATGGTCTGGGCGTCATCCAATGTCATGCGCGTGCCGTCCTTTTGCGGGTGGCCTTGGGGTTATGGCCATTCGGCCAGTGCGGCGTCCACGGCTGCACCACGGGGCAGCGTGTGGCCCTGTGCTGCAAGGCAGGCCTCCAGCGCGCCAAGGGTCAACAGCACCTTATGTTTGACGGCATTGTACCCCATGGTGCCAATGCGCCAGATACGGCCTGCCAGCGGGCCAAAGGCCGTGCCAATTTCTATGCCAAAATCATCGCGCATGCGGGTGCGTATGGCCTCACCATCCACACCATCGGGGATCCACACACCGGTTACGTTGGTCATGCGGTGGGCATCATCCCCAAAAATGCGCAGGTTCATGGCGCGCAGCCCCGCAATCAGGCATGCACTGGCCTGTGCGTGGCGGGCAAAGCGGGCATCCAGCCCTTCTTCGAGCACAATGCGGGCGGCTTCTCGCGCGCCGTAGAGCATGGTCGTGGCCTCGGTATGGTGGTTGAGGCGTTTTTCCGACCAGTAATCCATGACCATGGCCAGATCGAAGTAGTTGGACAAAATGCGTGCCCGGCTGCCATTGGTCGTACCTTCGCCCCGGATCCCTGCTTCCACATGGCGGCGGGCCATAATGTGTTCCGCTGCCCGGTCCGACACGGTTATGGGGGCGGAGCCGGGTGGCCCGCCCATGCATTTCTGCAACCCGCCGGAGACCACATCAATCCCCCACACATCCGTGTTAATGGCCATGCCGCCCAGCGTTGCGGTGACATCCGTGTAGGAAAGCACGTTGTATTTGCGGCAGAGTTCTCCAACCCCTTCCAACGGCTGGGCCATGGTGGTGGAGGTGTCACCATGAATGCAGGCGAATACTTTTGGTTTGTGGGTTTTTAGTGCGTCTTCAATCTGTTCCAGCGTGGCCACCTGCCCCCATGGCAGGTCGAGCGCGCAGATTTCCGCCCCGATACGCTCTGCAATTTCGGAAAGCAGGAGGCCAAAACGCCCGGCCCGCACCAGCAGGATTTTATCGCCCGGTTCCACAAGGGAGACCAGAGCCGCCTCAATCCCTGCGCGGGCCGTGCCATCCACCAGAAATGTCCACTGGTTCCGTGTCATGAAAATCTGACGGTACAGAGCCATGGTTTCGTTCATGTACTCTGTCATTTCCGGGTCAAACTGGCCCAGCATGTCAGCCGACATGGCACGCAGCACACGCGGATGCGCGTTAATGGGGCCGGGGCCCATCAACATCCGCTGGGGTGGGTCAATCTGCCGGAAAAACGTGGAACTCATGCAGAAAACTCCGTTGGTTTGTGTGCGGTTGTGGTGGCAAATGCGCGTATGAAATCCAGCATGACCAGAAAAGCCGTATGGGCATCATCATGCCGCACGGCTTCTGCGGGGTTGTGGCTGATCCCCTGATGGCAGCGCAGGAACAGCATGCACACCGGGGTCAGGGCCGCCATGACCATGGCATCATGCCCTGCACCGCTGACCAGATGGTGCGCCGCCTGCCTGGTTATGCGGGTGACGGATGCCGCAAGGCAGGCCGTTAATGCGGGGTTGCAGGGGGTGGCGGGCAGATCGTTCTGGAGTTCAATGCTCAGGCCCACGCCGCGTTCGTCTGCAATGTTCTGCAAGGCGTCACAAATCTGGGTGGTGGCCTGGTCGCGCACCTGTGCGGTCCCTGCGCGGATGTCCAGACTGAAGGTGGTCTGGCCGGGCACAACGTTGCTGGCACCGGGGCCAACATGCAACTGGCCAACGGTTGCCACCAGATCGGGCGGGCCATTTGCACCAATGCGCTCGATGGCCACCATGGCCTGAGCGGCTGCGGCCAGCGCATCCTTCCGCAAGGACATGGGCATGGTGCCGGCATGGCCCGCCACACCCTGTATGCTCACCTTGAAGCGATATTGCGCGGCAATGGCCGTGACCACGCCAACGCCCAGCCCGGCGGCTTCCAGCACGGGGCCCTGCTCTATATGGGCTTCCAGATAACCGACAACCTGTTCGGGTTTGTAGGCTGCCTCAAGGTAGCGGGCGGGGTCCAAGCCGTTCTGGTGCAGAACATCATGCAAGGTGGTGCCGCTGGCATCCACCGTGCCAAGGGGGAGGGCATCAAGCGTGCCGGCCACAGCGCGCGACGTAAGCATGGAGGCAGGGAAGCGCGAGCCTTCCTCATCCCCAAACCCGATGACCTCAATGGCAAAAGGCAGGCGCTCACCCTGAGCGGCCAGATGGGCCACGACCTCTATGCCCAGCATGACACCCAGCGTGCCGTCATAACGGCCCGCATTACGCACGCTATCCAGATGTGACCCGATAAGGAGCGCTGGGGCACCGGGGGTCTGCCCTTCGTAACGGCCGATCAGGTTGCCCGCCGCATCCGTGCGGGTGGCCATGCCTGCTTCGTGCATCCACAGGGCAACCTGTTTGCAGGTAGCCGCATGGGCAGGGGACAGATAAGCCCGAAAAAGACCGTCCTGCGTATCGGAAAAAGGGTGTGAGCCAAGATGGTCACACCGGTTGACCGGACGGGAGTCCTTTTTGCTGGCCTCTGCCGGGCCTTGGGGGAAGGGCGGGGTCGGGGTGATTGGTTTTGTCCTTGGTATGCAAATGCCTGATCGGGTTTTGCCAGCGCTGGCTGGCGTAGTCTGGCAATCATAGACGGATTTGGTCCGTTCTCCCAAAAGCAAAAAAGGCAATTTCGCGTTGCAAAATTGAGCGCGGCCCCCGTGCTGAAAAAAGCAATGAGAAAGTGCTTTTTTTTATTTTGTGAGAAAGGGAACTCGCAATTATATATCGGAATCGTATCGTTTATGGGCAGAGTTTCGGAACACACCCCGCCTTAGGCAATCTGCAGGGGAACACACCGCGATAATGCCTGACCCGCCGCCCTTCCCCCTGCTCCAGCTTCTGCTTTTGGGAGACTACACCATGCCTTCCCGATTTTTTCCCACCCGCCGTTCTGTCGGTTCATCCCTGACCTATCGGCAGCGCCTTGCGACCTTGACCTGTCTGGCCAGTGTTGCCGGCTTCTGTGCCAGTGTGCAGGGGGTGGGGCAGGCTTTTGCCGCCACGACCGACCAGAGCGCCCCTGTTGCGGGCAAGGCAGGGCATGCTCCGGCCAAGGCAGCGGCCCGGCATGCCCATGCCAAGCCAGCCAACAGGTCGGTGCAGGCAGGTGGGGCAGAGGAAATTTCGGTTGCATCCAACCGCACGGCCCGTTCCGGCGGTGGTGGCATGATGCGCCAGGAAGTGGCCCCCCACGCGGTGCAGACCGTGACCAAAGCCTACATCAATATGCGCAGCCCCACCTCCACACCGCTTGATCTGGTCAAGAACCTGCCCAGCCTGAATGTTATGACCCCCGACGCATCGGGGATGCAGGGCGGGTCCATCCAGTCACGCGGGCTGACGGACCTTGATATGGCGCTCATGGTGGATGGTGCACCGGCGGCAGCGGCCAAATACATGACCGAAGATATTGATTCGGAAAACCTGGATGAAGTCAGTGTAACCCCCGGCAGTGCCGCGCGTGACCTGCCGGTTATGTCTGCGGCAGGTGGGGTCATGAACTCGCGCACGCATCTGCCGTCCGAAAAAATGGGCGGCATGGTCGATTTTTCCTACGGCACCAACAACCTCTCACGCGAGTTCATTCGTCTGGAATCCGGCGAGATCGGCCGGACCGGGATCAAGAGCTTTTTCTCGTTCTCCAACACGCATGACCGGAGCTGGATGGGTGCTGGCACCAACCAGCGCAAGCACATCGACTTTGGCGTGCGCAAGGACTGGGAAAACGGGTCCAACGCCCACCTGTTCCTGTCCTGGAACTCTGAAGACTTCGTCATCGACAACTACCCGACTGCCGAGCAGTTCTACAAATACAAGCATACGGGCGATGGCTATGGCCGCTCTGCCAGCTCCAAGGATGTTAACTACTGGCGCAATAATAATGACCACTGGAACCAGATTTTTCTGACCGCTCCTGTGCATATTGTGCTGCCCAAGAAGCTGACATTCGACATCCAGCCTTATTTCAGCTTCGGGCAGGGGTGGGATGCCTCCCCCGGTGGGGTAGCCGGTTATAACAACCCTGTGACGAATAGCGTCGTAGGTGGGAACTATGCGTCAACGGGTCAGGCCGTGCCGTCTGGTACCAACATGACCAACTACTTTTTGGAAAATGAGGCGCGACAGGTCGGTGTGGTTGCCAAACTTGGGTATGATATTGATAAGCACAACCACCTGAGCTTTGGTTACTGGTACGAAAACAACCAGACCATTCAGTCCTACCCAACTGCAACAACCCTGGCCAATGGGGCCGCCTCCGGCCCTACTGCATCTGCACATGTGGTTGGTTCCACTTTTGGCCAGACCGCAGGGTATGAACTGCACTCGCTATTCATCCAGAACCAGTCGCGCTACCTGAACAACCGCCTGCTGATCAATGCCGGGTTCAAGTTCGTTATGTCCAACACCTGGAATAATGGCTGGATGGGGAACACAAACCATCCGACTGGCTCCAACTCTGGGGCGAATAGAACTGAGCCTCTGCCGCAGCTGTCCATCAGCTACCAGATTAACGAGAACAACCAGATTTACGTGAACGCGGAAGGTGATTACCGTCAGCCAAGTGCCACCGATCTGGGCTGGACATACGCGGGTACGCCAATTCCCAAAAATCAGTATTCCATCAAAGAAGAACTGGGTTACCGCTACCACAATAAATACGTTATGGTTGACATGTCTCTGTTCAACTACAACGTCAAAAACAGGCTTGTTGACCAGTATGTGGGTATGAACAGCTTTAGCCCCATGTCCATTGGCAGCCAGACCATGCGTGGGTTTGACTTCATGGTCGCGGGCACGTCTTACCATGGCTTCAGCCCGTATGCGTCGGTCGAGTATCTGCACGCTACGCAGGATAGCAACGTGTATGATCCCAACGACAACACGATGATCCACTCCAAGGGCACGCAGGCCATTATGGCCCCGCGGGTTATGGCAAACTTTGGTCTGACCTATACCTATAAAGGGTTTTTTGCGAACGGTTCCGTGCACTACACCGGCCCGCAGTCTGTTGCCATTGCCAACGACCAGCGTATTCCGGGGTATGTGACCAACACGCTCTCGCTCGGGTATCACTTCAAGCCGTTTGGTTTCCTCCAATCGCCTACGTTCAAGCTGAACTTTACCAACCTGACCGGGTCTATCGTGCGCACGGGTGCCATGGGCGCTGTTTACCGGGGGAGCGACCTGAACTCGCACCCGGTGTGGAGCGGCAGCGGCAGCAACACGGGTGGATTGGGTTATGGCAACTCGTTCATGGTGGAACCACGCTTTACCATGGTAGGTTCCGTCTCCACGTCCTTCTGATCAGTTCACCAGCGCACCCGGTTTTGCCGGGTGCGACAGGAGTTTGCATGCCACGCCGCACTTTGCTCACAAACATAACCAGACTGGTGTGTATGGATGACGCCCGCACCGAACTGGAAAACGGGTGGGTTCTGGTAGAAGGGCGGCAGATTGTGGCGCTGGGTGGGGGGCAGGTTGCACCCCCGTCCGGCGCTGACCACGTTATAGACCTGCAAGGCCATGTGGTGCTGCCGGGTATGGTGAACACCCACCACCATATGTACCAGTCGCTCACACGGGTTATTCCGCAGGCACAGGATGCCTCCCTGTTTGGCTGGCTTAAAACGCTCTACCCGATCTGGGCGGGCCTTACGCCGGAAATGGTGCAGGTCTCCACCCGCACGGCCATGGCGGAACTGCTGCTTTCAGGCTGCACCACAACCAGTGACCATCTTTACATCTTTCCCAACGGATGCAGGCTGGATGACCAGATAGAAGCCGCCTTTGCCATGGGCATGCGCTTCCATGCCTGCCGTGGTGCCATGAGCGTGGGGGAGAGCAAGGGGGGCCTGCCGCCTGATGCGCTGGTGGAGCGTGAAGCCGATATTCTGCGCGACACACAACGCCTGATCGAAACCTACCATGACCCCGAACCCCTTGCCATGCTGCGGGTTGCGGGCGCACCGTGCTCGCCTTTTTCGGTCAGCCGGGAGCTTATGCGGGACATGGCAACACTGGCCCGTGCCACAGGCACCATGCTGCACACGCATCTGGCTGAAAATGATCATGATGTCAGCTACAGCCGCGAGCGCTTTGGCCAGACCCCGGCAGAATATGCTGAAACACTGGGCTGGGTCGGGGCCGATGTCTGGCACGCGCACTGTGTAAAGCTGGATGCGGATGGCATGGCCCGTTTTGGCCGCACGCAAACAGGTGTGGCGCATTGCCCGTGCTCCAACATGCGACTGGCATCGGGGATAGCCCCGGTGCGGCAGATGCAGGCAGCGGGTGTGCGTGTGGCGCTGGGGGTGGATGGCTCCGCCTCCAACGATGGGGCCAGCCTGCTGGGTGAGGCACGGCAGGCCATGCTGCTCTCCCGCCTGCTCCCCGAAACCCCGCAAACACCGGGGATGATGAGCGCGCGGGATGCACTGGCCCTTGCCACGCGGGGTGGTGCGGCCGTGCTGGGGCGGGATGATATTGGCCAGATTGCCGTGGGCATGGCGGCGGATATTGTCGCGTTTGATGTGCGCGGTCTGGCCCATGCCGGTGCCCAGACCGACCCGGTAGCCGCCCTTGTGTTCTGCTCCCCCACGCAGGTTTCCATGAGCATGGTTAACGGGAATGTTCTGATACAGGACGGATACTTTGCCCGGCTGGACCTGCACGGGCTGGTGGCGCGGCACAACCAGCTTGCCGCGCAGTTGTGCGCTGGGGCGTAGGGCTGCCCATACAGGTGTTTTACCAGTCAGCCCCATCCGGCAAAGCAGGCGTTCCCCCCGGCGCATCGGCCTGACCGGTGCTGGCGGCGTGTCAGTTCCGCGTCGCCAGCATTTCTCTCCCTGCCTGTTTTTCCCAGTCTGTAGAAGCCTCCCGTTGGGAGGGAGGCCTTGTGGTCGTAGGGTCAGGCGGAAGGGATCTCCTTCCGGGAGGCATGCAGGGTTTTATTGAGCTGCTCTGTATCCAGTGCGTTTTCCCACCGGGCCACGACAATGGTCGCCACGGCGTTGCCCACAAGGTTGGTGAGCGAGCGGCACTCGGACATAAACCGGTCAATCCCCAGTATGAGCGCCATACCCCCCACCGGCACACTTGGTACAACGGACAGGGTGGCCGCCAGTGTAATAAAGCCTGCCCCTGTAACCCCCGCAGCCCCCTTGGAGCTGACCATAGCCACAAGCAGCAGGGCAAGCTGTTCACCAAAACCCAGATGCACGTCGGTTGCCTGCGCAATAAACAGGGCTGCAAGGGTCATGTAGATATTGGTGCCATCAAGGTTGAAGGAATAGCCCATAGGCACCACCAGCCCCACAATGCCCGGTTTGCACCCGGCCTGCTCAAGCTTGCTGATAAGCCCGGGCAAGGCTGATTCGGACGAGCTGGTGCCCAGCACAATCAGCAGTTCTTCCTTGAGGAACATCAGAAGTCGCAGAATGCTGAACCCCGCCAGCCGGGCAACAATACCCAGAATAACCAGCACAAACACGCCTGCGGTAAAGTAAAAGGTCAGCACCAGCCCCAGCAGATGTACAATGGAGCCAAGGCCAAACTTGCCCACGGTAAATGCCATGGCCCCAAATGCACCAACTGGCGCCAGATACATAACCAGCCGGACCACACCAAACACCATTTCCGTCAGGCTGCGGAACAGGTTCAGAACCGTCTCCCCCGCCTGACCCATCTGCGCCATGCTGATGCCAAACAGAATAGCGACCAGAAGCACCTGCAGGATCTCGCCCGAGGTAAAAGCCCCCGCCGTGGTGGAGGGAATGATCTGGAGCAGGAAGTCGGTAAAGGAATGGCCGTGTGCTGCCTGCACAAACTGCTCAACGGAGGCGCTGTCCAGGCTTTGCGGGTGGATGTGCATGCCAGCGCCGGGGCGCACGATATTGGCCACCACCATGCCCACAGCCAGTGCCAGCGTGGAAAAACACAGGAAATACAGCATGGCCTTACCCGCCACGCGGCCGGTCTGTTTAAGGTCCGCCATGCCTGCAATGCCGGTGCTGACAGTCAGGAAGATAACCGGCGCAATGACCATTTTGATCAGTTTGACAAACCCGTCTCCCAACGGTTTGAGCAACGTTGCAACGGAGGGGAACAGAGCGCCGACAAGAATACCTGCCGCCACGGCTGCGAGAACCTGAAGATAAAGGAACCGCTGGTGTGAGCTGGATAGGGGAGCAGTAGAGGGAAGCACGCTGGTTATCTTTCTGTTTTTATTGTTTTTGTTTTGGCGTCCGCAATGGGCGTTGGCGAAAAGTTATTCTGTTATATCAAGCCTCTCGGTGTAAGCAGGGGGTAGGCTACTCCCACTTGTTGCAGTTTGGAAAGGGTTGTCCCCTTATCTGGGGCATGAAAAAAACAACACTGTTGTGTGTTTGCCCCCGCACCTGTGCATGCGCGGGCGGAATGGGCGCATCATGTACCGGGGTTTACGGGGAGAATAAGCGGTCGTGCGACGGATTTGTGTGTTTTGTGGTTCCAGTGCCGGGCGTGGGCCTGCCTACCTGCATGCGGCAGAACAGCTTGGCCTGCTTATGGCCCGGCGCGGCATAGGGCTGGTGTATGGGGGGGCTTCGGTCGGGCTTATGGGGGCTGTGGCCAATGCCGTACTGGCCGGTGGCGGGCAGGTTACGGGCGTTATTCCGCAGGCACTGGTTGCGCGGGAGGTGGCGCATAACGGGCTGGAGGACCTGCGGATTGTAGGCTCCATGCACGAGCGCAAAGCCCTTATGGCGGATATGTCCGACGCCTTTATTGCCCTGCCCGGTGGCATTGGTACTCTGGAGGAACTGTTTGAGGTCTGGACGTGGACCCAGCTTGGCAACCACGCCAAACCTTGCGGTGTGTTGAATGTAAACGGGTTTTACAGCACGCTTGGCACGTTTTTGGACCACGTGGTGGCGGAGGGTTTTCTTAAACCCGCCCACAGAGCCATTTTGCAGGTTGGCCAGACACCCCAAGACCTGCTGGACGGGCTGGCCCAATGGCACCCCCCGCAGGAAACAAAATGGATTGCGCAGGATGAACGCTGAATTTGTTTCAATACTGCACCAATGGGGGTGATATTTAGATTATAGAGTTGATGTAAAAGGGATTTTTGTTTCACAATTTCTTAACGCAACCTGAATAAAAAGAGTTTTATCTTGCGCTCATCTTTTTCTGCGCAGGGTGCTTTTATGTCAGATACAATGCTGAGTTCTCCGGTTGGAGGACGTCCGAATATGCGTAAAGGGGAGCATCAGGCTTTCCGCATGTTCTTTTTGGGAGTGATCGCAGCAGCTCTGGCGTTTGTTGGTTACAGCGTGCTGGCTGACCTGCACGCTGTTGGTACCAGTGGCATAGCAACCGGGGCCTTCGCCCTGCTGGCTCTGGCGTTGCTTATTGCTCTGGGCTTTGAATTCGTGAACGGTTTTCACGATACGGCCAATGCGGTCGCAACGGTTATTTACACCAACAGCCTGCCGCCACTGGTTGCGGTGGTCTGGTCTGGTATGTGGAACCTGCTTGGGGTTCTGACCTCCTCGGGGGCGGTGGCATATAGTGTTGTAACGCTGCTGCCGGTGGAACTGATCCTGCAGGTTGGCAGTGGTGCTGGCCATGCCATGATCTTTGCCCTGCTGCTGTCCGCCATTGTGTGGAACCTGGCAACATGGGCGCTGGGTATTCCCAACAGCTCGTCCCACGCTCTGGTTGGCTCCATTCTGGGTGTGGGCCTTGCAAACCAGCTTATGTCGCCTTCTGGCAGCGCGCTGTATGGCGTGGACTGGATGCAGGTTAAAAAGGTGTTCTCCGCCCTGCTGTTTAGCCCCCTGTGTGGCTTTATTCTTGCTGCGGGCCTGTTCATGGTGCTGCGCGTTGTGGTGCGCAATGCCGCCCTCTACCGTGCGCCTGAAGGCGATGCCCCGCCCCCTCTGTGGATCCGTGGTCTATTGATTGGCACCTGCACGGGTGTTTCCTTCTTCCACGGCAGCAACGACGGGCAGAAGGGCATGGGCCTGATCATGCTGATCCTGATTGGTGCCGCCCCGACCGCCTACGCCCTGAACCGCGCCATGCCTGACAGCATGATGCCCGGCTTTGTGGAAACCGCACAGCAGGCCTCCCACGTGTTTGACGTGCACGCCCAGCCCATGCTCAAGCAGCCCACGGCGGAAGAAGCCCGCGCTCAGGTAACAGACGCGCTGCGCATCAAATCCGTAGCCCGTCCCGAAGTGTATGCCGCACTCTCCGTCCTGTCTGCTGATATTGCACAGGCCGTAAGTGGGTATCACTCCTTGCACGAAATTCCGGCAGCAACCGTGCCCAACGTGCGTACCGACATGTATCTGGTGGCGGAAGCCATTCACAACATGGGCAAGGCAGCAACCTTTAGCGCAGAAGAAGACAGCGAACTCGCCAAGTTTATGAAGCAGCTTAACGCAGGCACACGCTTTATTCCTGTGTGGGTTAAAATTGCGGTGGCTCTTGCTCTGGGCCTTGGCACCATGGTCGGCTGGAAGCGCATTGTTGTGACCGTGGGTGAAAAAATTGGCAAAAGCCACCTGACCTACGCTCAGGGTGCTTCCGCCGAGTTCGTGGCCATGGGCACCATTGGTCTGGCCGAAGGGTATGGCCTGCCGGTTTCCACCACGCATATCCTCTCCAGCGGTGTGGCTGGCACAATGGCTGCCGGTGGTGGTGGCTTGCAGTGGGGCACCCTGCGCGCCATGGGCATGGCATGGATTACCACCCTGCCTGCCGCCATGCTGATCAGTGGCGTGCTGTATGTGGTGTTCCGCCACATTTTCTAAAAAACTTCCGCTCTGGCGTGGTCATGCACCACGCCAGACACTGTTTCTGCCAAACAGCAAAGGCAAGATCATGTCTGATGCCAATGTGAACAGCCTTTCTGCTGCCGAGCGTGAACGCGAGCGTATCCGGCAGGAGATCATTGACGATCTGGATGAAGAGATCGAACTCGAATTGCAGGAAGAGGGGCTGGGGGGTGAGGCCTCCGTGTCTGACCGCAGCTTCCGCCATACCTATTTTAGCGAGCTGGTCCGCCTGCAGGGCGAACTGGTGCGTTTGCAGGACTGGGTGAAGGAAACAGGCCACCGTCTGGTGGTGCTGTTTGAAGGGCGCGATGCCGCAGGCAAGGGGGGGGCGATCAAGCGCATTACCCAGCGTCTCAACCCGCGTATCTGCCGCGTGGCTGCGCTGCCCGCCCCCACAGACCGCGAAAAAACACAGTGGTACTTCCAGCGTTACGTAGCCCAGCTTCCCGCTGCGGGTGAGATCGTTCTGTTTGACCGCAGCTGGTACAACCGCGCTGGTGTGGAACGGGTCATGGGGTTCTGCTCGGATGAGGAATACGAAGAGTTCTTCCGCTCCGTGCCAGAGTTTGAGCGCATGCTGGTGCGCAGTGGCATCCAGCTTGTCAAATACTGGTTCTCCATCACGGATGATGAGCAGGAAGCCCGCTTCCGTGCCAGAATAGAAGACCCGCTTAAGCAGTGGAAGCTCAGCCCGATGGATCTGGAGAGCCGCCGCCGCTGGGAATCCTACACCAAAGCCAAGGAAACCATGCTCGAGCGCTCCAGCATTGCCGAGGCCCCGTGGTGGGTTGTGCAGGCGGTGGATAAAAAGCGCGCACGGCTGAACTGTATCAACCATCTTCTGGCGCAGGTGCCTTACCAGCCTGTGTCTCACCCCGAGGTGGATCTGCCCCCGCGTGTGCATCATGCGGACTATGAACGCCTGCCTACGCCTGAAAACATGATTGTTCCAGAAATTTACTAGGTGTGTTCAAAAACCCTCCCCGCCCTGCGGGGAGGACCTGAAGCAGTTGTCCACGGCTTCAATCAGGGCCCGCCCGCTGGCCTCGTCCCGTTTGGGGGCGGCAAAATGCGGTCCAAGCTTTATACCGTAGCGCATGGGCAGGGGAGGGCGTTTTAAAAACGGCCAGCCCTGTGACAGATAGGGTGATGGTGTTTCTATCAGCACCACCTGCACGTCCGAGCGTGTGCGCTGGGCAATGGCGGCAAAGCCGGGCTGCACCGGGCCGGGTTCGGCCCCTGCGCGGGAGCGCGTTCCTTCGGGGAACAGCAGAAGCTGGCAGTCCTCATGCAATGCCTGGGATGCCGGGCCAATAATCCTGAGCAACGTATCGTGCCGCACATAGCCTGCGGTGCGCAGGGTGCTGCCCAGTACGCCCCGTTCCCATATGGAGGCTTTGGTCACGCACACCATATGCGGCAGGGCTGCGGCCAGCAGCAGGCAGTCCAGCCGGGAGGGGTGGTTGGCAACCAGCACAAGGTTCCGGCGCTGGGCAATGGCTGCCAGTTCCGCCATGTCACAGTCCAGAATACCTGCGGCATGTAGGTAGCGTACGGCCACCTTGGCCATGGTGCACAGCCAGCGCCGGGCCACACGCCTGCGGCGTGCGCCCTCGGGCATGGTATGGCGCAGCACAAATGCCCCTGCATCCAGCACCACAAAAACCCCTCCCGTTACCAGCAGGGAGGTATAAAAGCGCGCCGAGGCACTTATGGCGGAGGGGGATAGCGGCATGGGGCTACGGAACAGACCTGCAGGAACACATAACAGAAGTTAAGGCGGGGGAGCCTGATCAGGGGGCGGGAGCATCCGCCGCCATGATCTGGCGCAGGCTTGCGGCCATACTGGCTTTGTCAGCCTGTGCATCTATGGTGCCCCGGTAGCGTGTCTGCGGGTCCATAACCACAAACTGGGGGGACATGCGCATGGCGTAATCCCATTCCGGGTCAGTCATTTTTTCAACGGGTGCATGGTATTCCTTGGCCAGATCAGCCAGAGCAAAGGGGGCTGCCGTGCCAGCCACCACGCGGGGGCTTATGGTCTCGCCGTACTGGCGCAGGCGCTGGGCGTCATCCCGGTCGGGGTCCAGACTGACAAAAATAATAACCATCTTGCGTTTGCCCGGATCAACCTCATCCATGGCGGCAGACATGGCCTGTAGGGCAGGGGTGCATGCGTCCTGCCCGCAATGGGTTGCCCCGAACAGCACCAGCATCCACCGGCCCTGAAAGCTCTTGTCCGTCATGGTGCCGGTTGTGGCGTCCATCAGGCGGAAGGAGCCCCCAACGGGGTTGCCGTAGGAGTTAAGGGTAATGCTGTGCTTGAGTGCCAGCTCGGTGGCCAGCAAGCTGCCCACCCCGGCAAGGGCCAGAATACCCACACTGATCAGGGTAATGCGTTTTCCTGCTGGTGTCATGGGTTAGTGTGCCTCCGCCCAGTTCTGGGCAATGCCTGTTTCTACCACCAGCGGCACTTTGAGCTGTGCTGCTGCTTCCATAATGGCCTTGGCTTTTTGCGCCACGGCACTGGCCTGCTCTGCATCCACTTCAAACAGCAGTTCGTCATGGACCTGTAGCAACATGCGTGCGCTGTCCAGCCCTGTGGCTTTCAGGGCTTCGGGCAGGCGCACCATGGCGCGTTTGATAATGTCCGCAGCACCACCCTGAAGGGGGGCGTTAATGGCCTGTCGCTCCGCATACTGGCGGCGAACGGCACTTTTCTCATGAATGCCCGGTACATAGCAGCGCCTGCCAAACGGGGTCATGACATAGCCGTTGGCGCGGGCTTCGGCCTTGACCTGCTCCATGTAATCCCGGATGCCGGGGTAACGGGCAAAATAGGCATCTATGTAGCTTTTGGCCTCCCCTGCAGGAATACCAAGCTGCTTGCCCAGCCCAAAGGCGGAAATGCCGTAAATAATCCCAAAGTTAATGGCCTTGGCGCGGCGGCGGGTCAGGGCATCCATGCCTTCGAGCGGGATGTTGAACACTTCGGAGGCTGTACGGGCGTGAATGTCCTGCCCCAGCTCAAAGGCTTCACGCAGGGTGGGGATGTTGGCCACATCGGCCAGCAGCCGCAGCTCGATCTGGGAATAGTCGGCCGAGATCAGCTTGCGCCCTGCCGGAGCCACAAATGCCTGACGGATGCGCGTACCTTCCTCCGTGCGGACAGGAATGTTCTGGAGGTTCGGGTCGGAGGAGGACAGGCGGCCCGTGGTGGTAATGGCCATCTGGAACGAGGTATGGACCCGGCTTTCCTTGCTGGTCAGCTTGAGCAGGGCATCCGTGTAGGTGGATTTGAGCTTGGCAAGCTGCCGCCACTCCAGCACGCGCACCGGCAGGTCGTGGCCCTGATCGGCCAGGTCCTGCAATACGGAGGAATCCGTACTCCACGCCCCCGCCTTGCCGCGCTTGCCGCCCTTGAGCCCCATTTCATCAAACAGGATTTCACCAAGCTGGCGGGGGGAGGCAATATTGAACTCCCTGCCAGCCGCGGCATAAATGCCCTGTTCCATGTTTTTCATGCGGCTTTCAAAATCGGCGGAAAGGCGGGTCAGTTCCGCGCGGTCCACTGCAATGCCGTTTTTTTCCATGGTGGCAAGCACCTGCACCAGCGGGCGTTCCACCTGCTCGTACAGGGCCAGTGCCTTGTTGGTGCGCAAGGTGGGGTGCAGCACATGCCA
Organism: Acetobacter sp. ESL1128; assembly: GCF_058505085.1. Lineage (NCBI taxonomy): Bacteria > Pseudomonadati > Pseudomonadota > Alphaproteobacteria > Acetobacterales > Acetobacteraceae > Acetobacter > Acetobacter sp. ESL1128. The sequence continues at coordinate 623,781 of NZ_CP196369.1, forward strand.
CAGGCGCAGGGTTACGTCTGCATCCTCGGCAGCGTAGGTGGTGGCTTTTTCTACCGGTACCTTGGCAAAGGGAATACGGTTGCGGCCCGTGCCGGTTACGCTGTCATACGTTATGGGCGTGTGGTTGAGGTGCAGGGCAGACAACTCATCCATGCCCTGCCCATGCAGCCCGGCAGACTGGCTGTAGGAGATCAGCATTGTGTCATCCACCGGCGCAATGCTGGTGTGGTCTATGCCTGCGTGGTCCAGTACCAGCAGGTCGAACTTAGCGTTCTGGAAGACCTTGAGAACACTTTTGTCCTCCAGCAGCGGGCGTAGCAGCTCCAGTGCCTGTGTGGCGTCAAGCTGTTCGCCGGTCAGGGCTTCCAGCGTGCCCTCGTGCCGCACGGGCACGTAACAGGCTTTGCCGGGTGCGGTGGCAAGGGAAAAGCCGAGCATGTTGGCAGCCAGCGGGTCCAGCCCGTCGGTTTCCGTATCCACGGCGCATACACCTGCATCCTGCGCCATGCTGACCCATTTTTGCAGGGCCTCGGCGGTACGCACGGTTTCGTACTCCGCATAGGGTGCGCTCAGCAGGTCGGCGGGGCCGCTGGATTGGGCCGGGGCGGCCGGGGCCGGGTTGGGGGTGTCCTGCCCGTTTGCGCTGGCATGGGCGGAGGCACGGGCTGCGCGGTGGGCATGTGCCCCAGCCGGGCTGCCCATACCCATGCGGGACATGACGGAGCGGAAGCCCATGCTGTCCAGCCAGTCGGCCAGTGCCAGCTTGTCTGGCTCGCGCGTGGCCAGTTCCTCTACCGGTACGGGCAGGGGCACGTCCGTTGCCAGCGTGACCAGCTGGAGCGAGAGGCGGGCCGCCTGCGCATGTTCGATCAGCATGTCCCGCTTTTTGGATTTTTTCATATCCGGGGCGCTGGCCAGCACGTTTTCCAGCGTACCGAATTCGTTAATCAGGGCCGAGGCCGTTTTGGGGCCAATGCCGGGCACGCCGGGCACGTTATCCGTCGGGTCGCCCATAAGGGCCTGCACATCCACCACTTTTTCGGGCGGGACACCAAACTTGGTTTCCACTTCCGCCGGGCCTATGGGGGTCTGCTTGATGGGGTCAAGCATGCACACGCCTTGCCCCACAAGCTGCATCAGATCCTTGTCGGAGGAAATAATGGTGCAGGTGCCCCCCATTTTGCGCACGGCCACGGCGTAAGAGGCAATCAGGTCGTCTGCCTCCCAGCCCGGCAGTTCTATGCCGGGGACGTTAAAAGCCTGCGTGGCATCCCGGATCAGGCTGAACTGGGGGCGCAGGTCTTCCGGTGGTTCGGGGCGGTGGGCCTTGTACTGGGGGTAAATGTCGGAGCGGAAGGTCTGGCGGCTTGCATCAAACAGCACGGCCAGATGCGTGCCCACATGGTCGCGCAGCAGGCGGGCCAGCATGTTGGTAAAGCCGTACACCGCATTGACCGGCACCCCTTCGGGGCTGGTCATGGGGGGGAGGGCATGAAAAGCGCGGAAAATAAAGCCGCTGCCATCCACAAGAACCAGATGCGGCGTGTTGGTCATGGCTGGGGGAACCGTGTGCAGGGGAGGGCGGGTAAAAAAGCAAGCATGTTCTGGGGATATGCCGCTTGGGCCGGTCTGTCCAGCATCTCTGCCGGAGGTATAGACAAAAACACCCCGGCAGAGACCGGGGTGTTTGAGCAGGGTGCCCTGAGGTGGCCTTACGCTACGGTGCTGATCCAGTTATGTGGGTCAGCCGCGCGGCCAAACTGGATGTCGCACAGCTTCTGGCGCAGCTTTGCCGTGACGTCACCCACCTGATTGTTGTTGATGGTGCAGCTATCCGTCTTGCTCTTGAATGCTCCAATGGGGGACACAACAGCCGCCGTGCCACAGGCAAACACTTCCTTGAGCCTGCCGGATTTGGCATCGGCAAAAAGCTGGTCAAGCGCGTAGCGCTCTTCCTTTACGGTCAGGCCCGCATCGCGCGCCAGTGTCAGCAGGCTGTCACGCGTAATGCCGTGCAGAATGGTGCCGCCTTCCAGCGGGGGGGTCAGCAGGGTGCCGTCTTCAAACACCATCATCACGTTCATGCCGCCCATTTCTTCCAGCCAGCGGCGTTCTTCCGCGTCCAGAAACAGAACCTGCTGGCAGCCGTGGTGCTTGCCTTCCATCTGTGCGGTCAGGCTGGCGGCGTAGTTGCCGCCGCATTTGGCCGTACCCGTGCCCCCGCGGGAGGCGCGCACGGTTTCCGTTTCCACCCAGACCGAAACCGGACCGGCATCCTTGGAGAAGTATTCCCCCGCCGCGCAGGCAATGACAATGAACTTGAACTCGGAGGCAGGCTTGACCCCAAGGGCTGCTTCCGTCGCAATCATGAAGGGGCGGATGTAAAGCGTGCCCACCTCGGGTGCGGGCACCCAGTCCTGGTCGATTTTGACCAGCTGGGTCACCGCTTCCAAAAACAGGTCTTCAGGCAGTTCGGCCATGGCCATGCGCTCGGCCGATTTTTGGAACCGGCGGGCATTGGCTTCGGGGCGGAAGAGCTGCACACCGCCATTGGGGGCGCGGTAGGCCTTCATGCCTTCAAAGATTTCCTGCGCGTAGTGCAGCACGGAGGCAGCGGGGTCGAGCATGAGCGGCTGGCGGGGCAGAATTTCGGCCGAATGCCAGCCCCTGCCTTCCGTATAGGTAACAACAGCCATATGATCGGTAAAAGCGCGGCCAAAACCGGGGTTGGCGACCAGGCTTTCACGCTCGGCGGCGGGGGTGCCATCCGTTTTGCGGGTGATCTTGAAGGCAATGTTGTCGGCTACGGTGGTCATGGTGTTCTCGCGTTTTCCGCGGCGCTGGTGTGGGGACCAGGGGCCTGGTTGCTCCGATATACGGGTTTATTCTGTTGCTTCAGGCACGCCATAAGGCAGCCTGCCGGTGGCCCGGTTGGGCTCTTTCCTATCATGTTCGCCGTGTCTGTGCCAGACAGGTGCAAACCATGGCGTATGTGGTCCGTTCCTGTGTGTTGTGCGGCTGCGGCAGGGCTGGAAGCCCCGCGGCACAGTGCCAAGGCTTTTTTGCAAGGTGGTGTAACAATGCCTCATTCTTCTATCCGGCAGGGTTATGCAACGCTGCCCTCCAGCTTTTATACCCGCACGCAGCCCACCCCGGTTGCCCGGCCTGAACTGATTGCCCTGAACACGGCACTGGCCGCGGAGCTGGGGCTGGATGCAGCATGGCTGACCGGGCCACAGGGCTTGGCCATGCTGGCAGGCAACCAGATGCCACAGGGCATGGACCCGCTGGCAACCGTGTATGCGGGGCACCAGTTTGGCCATTTTTCTCCTCAGTTGGGGGATGGCCGCGCCCTGCTTTTGGGGGAGGTTGAGGACCGCAACGGCCATCTGCGCGAAATTGCACTCAAAGGCTCCGGCCCCACGGCTTATTCACGCAGTGGGGATGGCCGGGCTGCCCTTGGTCCTGTCCTGCGTGAATACCTGCTGAGCGAGAGCATGGCCGCCCTTGGCATCCCCACCACCCGCGCGCTGGCCGCCGTGGCAACGGGGGAGCGCGTTTACCGTGAAACACCCTTGCCCGGTGCCATTGTGGCCCGTGTGGCGCGCAGCCATATCCGCGTTGGTACGTTCCAGTTCTTTGCCGCCCGGCAGGACAGGCACGCCTTGCGCGCGCTGGCCGATTTTGCCATTGCCCGGCTTTACCCGCAGGCAGCACAGGACGCGCAGCCCTATGTGGCGCTGCTACAGGCCGTGGTGGCGGCGCAGGCGGCCCTTGTGGCGCGGTGGATGCTGGTCGGCTTTATTCATGGGGTCATGAACACCGATAACATGGCTATATCGGGGGAAACCATAGATTACGGCCCCTGCGCCTTTATGGACACCTACAACCCGGCCACCGTGTTCAGCTTCATAGATAAGCGTGGCCGTTACGCCTACACCAACCAGCCGACCATAGCCTTGTGGAACCTGACCCGTTTTGCCGAGGCCCTGCTCCCCCTGCTGGCGGAGGAGGACGGGCAGGCCATCAGTCTGGCCCAGCAGGCACTTGGGGCGTTCCATCCGCATTTTCATGCAGCCTATTTTGCTGGCATGTGCGCAAAGCTGGGGCTGGTGGGGGAGGATGAGGGGGATGAAACCCTGTTCAAAACCCTGCTGGACCACATGGAGGCGGAAAAGATGGACATGACCAACACCTTCCGCGCTCTCAGTCATGGCGAGGCTTTGCGCGGCTCCGGCCTGCCGGCCGGGTTGCCTGCCAGTACCAGCCCGTGGCTGGCCCGCTGGCGTGCCCGTGTGGCGCAGCAGGGGAGTGCGGACTATGCCGCCCGTGCCAGCGCCATGCAGCAGGTCAACCCGTGCTATATTCCACGCAACCACAAGGTGGAGGCCATGATTCAGGCCGCCGTAAAACAGCACGATTACACACCGTTCCGGGAAATGCTGAGCGTGCTGGCCACCCCTTATGTGGAGCAGCCGGGCATGGGAGGCTACATAGCACCCCCCACACCTGACGAGGTGGTACCCTATACCTATTGTGGCACCTAAGGGGCGTTACACCACACCTGCGGTGCTGATGAAGCGTTGCCCGTCCCGCCCTGTATCTACCCGTGCATTAATACGGTACACGGTGCGCAGGTGCTCGGGGGTTAAAACTTCCGCCGGAGGGCCGTAGGCCAGAATATGGCCATTGTGCAAAAGGCACGCCAGATCGCATTGGTTGAGTGCGATGTTCAGGTCATGCAGCACAATCAGGGTGACCAGATTGCGCTGTGCGGTCTCACGCCGGATCAGGGCCATAACGGTCTGCTGGTAGTATGGGTCAAGCGCGCTCAGGGGTTCATCCAGCAGCAGGGCGCGGGGTTTGCGGCCAAGGGCCTGTGCCAGCCCTGCAAGCTGGCGCTGCCCGCCGGAGAGTTCATGCAGGCTTTGCGTGGCAAGGTGGGCAATGCCCACATCGGCCAGACAGGCCATGGCGGTGTCTATGTCCGCTGCCGTGCTGGTGTTGCCCTGCCTGCCTGTGGCGTGGCGGGCGGCCAGCATGGCGTCCAGCACGCTCAGGCGTACGGGCTCTGGCAGGGTCTGGGGCAGGTACAGGCAGTGTTGCGCCCGTTGGGCCCGTGGCAGGGGGGTAAGGTCCACCCCATCCAGCATGAGTGTGCCTGTGGCGTGCAGCAGCCCCCCTGTGGCGCGCAGCAGGGTGGATTTGCCGCTGCCATTGGGGCCCAGAACGGCACAGACCGCCCCGTGGGGGAACGGTCCTGCATCCAGTTCGGCCAGTACGGATTTGCGCCCGTACCGCACAGTCAGGTTATGCAGCGTCAGCCCGGCTGGCACGGGGGGCATCATGGCAGCCCTTCCCCACGACGCAGCACAATAACCAGAAAAAACGGTATGCCCACCAGAGCGGTCACAATACCTGTTGGCACCACAACACCGGGCACCAGCATACGCGCAACAAGGGCTGCGAGGGAGAGAATAAACGCCCCGCTCAACAGGCTGGCAGGCAGGTAAAAACGGTGGTCCTCCCCCACAAGGCGGCGGGCAATATGGGGGGCCACCAGCCCGATAAAGCCAATAACCCCCACAAAGGCTACGGCCAGCGCGCATAAAAGGCTTATGCGCAGCAGGGCCGCACGGCGCAGGCGTGGCACATCCACCCCAAGGCTTGCAGCCCGGTCCTCCCCCATACGCAGGGTGGTAAGTGGCCATGCTGCCCGGAGCGAAAATGGCAGGATACAGGCCAGAGCCCCGGCCAGCAGGCCCAGCGTGCCCCATGTTGCGCGGGTCAGGCTACCAAGGGTCCAGAACACCAGATTTTGCAGGGCGTCCTCGTTTGCCACAAACTGCATGAGGGCAACCAATGCCTGAAACGAAAACACAAGTGCCACCCCGCACAGGATAACCGTGCCCGTCCCGCCCTGACGCAGCCGCACCAGCATGTCCAGAATCCATACAGACAGCGCCGCACAGACAAAGGCGCTCCCTGCGGTCAGCCACATGTCGGGCACATGCGCTATGTGCCAGCCCAGCACAATGGCAAGGGACGCGCCAAACGCCCCGGCGGCGGACAGGCCCAGCGTAAACGGGCTGGCCAGCGGGTTGGCCAGAATTGTCTGCATTTCCGCCCCTGCCAGCCCCAGTGCAGCCCCCACGCAGGCCGCCATAAGTGCGTAGGGCAGGCGGATCTGCCAGACAATCAGGCTTGTCTGCTCATCTACCCCGGCAGGGGCAAAAACAGCACGCAGCATGGTTGTGGGGGAAAGTTCGGCAGGCCCCACCGCGCAATCCAGCAGGACAGACAGGGCCAGCGCACCCAAAAGCCCGGCCAGCACAAGGCTGCGGTGGCGCAGGGCGGTCTGGTAGGTGCGGGCAATGGTGGGGTGGTGGGTCATACCCGCACACTATCCTGCCGTATATGGCGCAGGGCAAGGGGGCATGGTGTACGGGCACACCAAAAGGCGTGCAGGCCACGCGGCAGGCTGGGCTGGTGGTTTACATCCTGCGGCTTGACGCACAGCCTGCAAGCAGGCTTTGTACGCGCAATTCCACCCAATAAGCGTGAATGAGACAAACGGGTTTGGCACATACAGTTCCCCCTCAAGGCGAAGCCGCGCCCGGCCTTGCCCCTACCCACGGCACCACACTGGCCTTTACGGTGGATGCCGCACAGGCGGGCGAGCGGGTGGACCGGTTTTTGTCCAACTGCCCCGGAGCCCCTTCGCGCTCACGCATCAAAGGGCTGATCGAGGGCGGGAACCTCCTGTGCAATGGTGTGGTGCTGCGTGAACCCGCCACGCCGGTCCGGGCAGGAATGGTGGTGGTGCTGGACCTGCCCGCCGCAGCCCCTGCCACCCCGCAGGGCGAAGCCATGGATTTTAACATCCTGTATGAAGATGACGACCTGATCGTGCTGGACAAGCCCGCGGGGCTGGTGGTCCACCCCGCACCGGGGAACGAGACGGGTACGCTGGTCAACGGCCTGATCGCCCATTGCGGCAATAGCCTTAAGGGCATTGGCGGGGAGCGCCGCCCCGGCATTGTGCACCGGCTGGATAAGGATACGTCGGGCGTTATGGTGGTTGCCAAAACGGAAAAAGCGCATCTGGCGCTCTCGGATGATTTTGCCGCCCGCCGCATAGACCGTGCCTATCTGGCGTTCTGCTGGGGTGTGCCTACCCCTGCGGAGGGGGATTATGAAGGCGCAATAGGCCGCGACAAGCGGGACCGCAAACGCATGGCGCTGGTTACCCATGGTGGCAAATGGGCCTTGACCCATTACCGCACGCTCAAGGTGTTCAGTGCTTCGGCCGCCCTTGTTGCGTGCAAACTGGCAACGGGCCGCACGCACCAGATCCGGGTGCATTTTTCGGCCAATGGCCACCCCCTTATGGGGGACCCGCTCTACCTGCGGCGCGTGCCTGCTGCGGCCCGTGGTCTGTCCCCGGTGGGCAAAGGGGCTGGGCTGGACTTCCCCCGTCAGGCGCTCCATGCGGCGCGGTTGGGCTTTACCCACCCCAGAACGGGTGAAAACCTGCTGTTTGAAACCCCAATGCCGCCCGACATGCAGGAACTGGAACAGGCCCTGAGCGACTCGTAACGGCGCAGGCCTGCTCCGAGTCCGCATTAAAGGGGACCGCTACGGTCCACTAACTGTGGCAGTTTTGCTACCATCCGCACCTGTTTTCTTGACAGGGTGCATTTTTCAGGCGCACCCTCTTGGTCCATACCGCTCACTTTTCCGTAAAGCGGGAAGGGGCCTTTGGTCTCTGCTGCTCATGCCGAGGGTAGATGCAAGGGCCGTCTAGTTTTCCATCGGGTAATGGGACTCGCCGCTGCAAGTCTGGATGCGCCTGTTAACGGAACAGGAACCAAACGCATCCGTGGGAGTTTCCATCTCAGGAAGGAGTACTCAAATCATGGCTTCCGTCATTGATGTTGGGCCTGAAGGCAATCTTTCAAGGTACCTTCAGGAAATTCGTAAGTATCCCCTGCTCACGCCAGAAGAAGAACTCACCCTTTCACGCAAATGGCGCGATAAGGGAGATGTCAAGGCAGCCCACCGGCTGGTGACATCCCACCTGCGTCTGGTTGCCAAAATTGCCATGGGCTACCGGGGTTATGGTCTGCCGATCAATGAACTGATCAGCGAAGGCAATGTGGGGATGATGCAGGCCGTGCGCCGCTTTGACCCCGAAAAAGGCTTCCGGCTGGCCACTTACGCCATGTGGTGGATCCGCGCTGCCATTCAGGAATACATCCTGCATAGCTGGTCTTTGGTCAAAATGGGCACAACGGCAGCCCAGAAAAAGCTGTTCTTCAACCTGCGCCGCCTTAAAGGGCAGATGCAGGCGATTGATGATGGTGACCTTCAGCCCGAACAGGTCAACAAGATCGCCACAACTCTTGGTGTGTCCGAGCAGGATGTGGTGGACATGAACCGCCGCATGGCTGCACCGGACCACAGCCTGAACGCCCCGCTTAAAACGGACCTGGAAAGCGAATGGCAGGACCGTCTTGTGGACGATCAGGTGAACCAGGAAGAGGTTTACGCCGAAAACGAGGAAATGTCGGGTCGCAAGGCCCTGCTTGCCACAGCACTCGAGACCCTGAACGAGCGTGAACGCCGCATTTTCACCGAACGTCGCCTCAAGGATGACCCGGCAACGCTGGAAGAACTCGCCCACGACTACGGCATTTCCCGCGAGCGGGTGCGCCAGATTGAAGTGCGCGCGTTTGAAAAAGTGCAGGAAGCCATGAAGAAGGAAGTCGCAGCCCGCCGCAACGCCGCACAGGGGGAATAAGCCCCCTGTGCCTGCACAGGGTAGGGCCGTTCAGGCTCGGGCTACGTCCTGCACAAAAAAAGTGGCATCCGTGCGCCCGTTCCAGCTTTCTGCCCGCAGGTAGCCTGCCAGATGCAGGGCGGGGCGGGTTGCATCTTCCAACGCAACGGCGAGCGGGTTGTTATCCGCCTTGAACAGAAGTGCCTTGAGCCTGCTGCCATTGCTGGCGCGGATCAGCACCCGCAGGGTGTTGCTGTCCCGCCCTATGCGGTCGGTGCGGACAATATGCACATTGGGCAGGGCAATAAGTGGTTCGGGGTTGCCTGCGCCAAAGGGGGCCAGAGCTGCCATGTCGGTCGCCAGTTCTGCCGTGGCTCCGGTTACGGCCACAACGGCATCTATGGTCAGGTCCACGGTGGGCGGCAGTTCCGCCGCCTGTGGCAGACGGGTATCGAGAAAAGAGTGGAACTCCGCCAGCTTGTCTGCATGAAGCGAAAAACCCGCAGCCATGGCGTGCCCGCCACCTGTTTTAAGCAGCCCGGCCTGACGTGCGGCAATAATGACCGTACCAAGGTCCAGCCCGGCAACCGAGCGGCCAGAGCCTTTTATGCTCCCGTCCTCCTGCTGCGCGCCAACAAGGGCGGGGCGGTTGAAGCGTTCTTTTATGCGCCCTGCCACAATCCCCACGACACCGGGGTGCCAGTCCTTGCCCGCGAGCAGAATAACACCGTGGCCGGCGTCTTTCTGTTCTGCTGCCTGCTCCATGGCGCGGTCCAGAATATCGGCTTCCACATCCTGCCTGCGGCGGTTGACGGCATCCAGCCGCTCGGCCATCTGCTTTGCTTCATGCACATCCGGGCAGCGGAGCAGGCGCAGGCCAAGTGCGGCTTCGGCTATGCGTCCGCCCGCATTAATGCGCGGCCCCAGCGCAAACCCGCACGAAAACGCATCAGGCGCTTTGCTGACACCCGCAATTTCAAGCAGGGCAGCAACCCCTACACGCTGCCGGGCCGCCATAACCTTTAACCCCTCGGCCACAAACAGGCGGTTGACCCCTTGCAGGGGCATGACGTCACACACCGTGGCCAGCGCAACAAGGTCCAGCAGAGGGCGCAGGTCGGGCTGGGGATGGCTTGCGTTAAAAAAACCGTTCTCGCGCAGGGTGCGTCTGGTCGCAACAGTGGCCAGAAAACTCAGTGCCGCAGCGCAGATATGCCCAAGACCCGATGAGCAGTCCGCCCGGTTGGGGTTAACCGTGGCCAGAATGGCTGGCAGGGCATCTTCCGACTTGTGGTGGTCCAGCACCACCACATCGGCCTTGCCTGCAAGCTGGTTCAGAATATCGGCAGAGGCTGTGCCACAGTCCACACAGACCAGCAGTTTGGCACCCTGGGCCACCAGTGCCTCAAGTGCTGGCAGGTTGGGGCCATACCCTTCGGTCATGCGGTCGGGAATATGGGTGAGAACGGAGCAGCCAAGTTGTTCAAAAAAAGCGGCCAGCACGGCACTGGCGCATGCGCCGTCCACGTCATAATCGCCAAAAATACCTATGGTTTCCCCCGCCTGTACGGCCTGCGCCATGCGGGCGGCGGCTTTGTCCATATCCGTCAGGCAGGACGGGTCGGGCATAAGGGCGCGCAGGGTGGGGGCCAGAAAATGCGGTGCATGCTCGGGGCTGACCCCGCGCATGGCCAGCAGGCGGCCTACAATTTCGGGTATGCCAAGTTGCTGGGCCAGTGCGGCCCCCAGCCGGTTGGTGGTCGGGTTGTCTGCTCCCTCCCGCCAGGACCAGCGTCGTGCGTTCACGCTGTGCTCTACATTGAGCACGGCTGGTGTTGCGGCTGGGGTGGGGGCGTGCGCCCCCTCTGGTGATGCGGTCGAGAGCATGGGGTTAAAAAACGCCTGTTATTGCGGCGTCCATGTTTTGGTTTTGAAGTTGTGGTGCCCTTCAATAAAGCGGGACGTGCCAGATTTGGAACGCATGACCAGCGAGTGCGTCACAGCCTGATGCGGGTACTGCCGCACGCCGCGCAGCAGCGCCCCGGTGGTGACCCCAGTGGCCGAGAACAGCACCGAGCCAGCTGCCATATCATGCAGGTCCAGTTTGCGGTCGGGGTTTTTGCCGGGGTTCATCTTCTGGGCGCGTTCGCGCTGGGCGTTATCTTCAAACAGCAGGCGGCCCTGCATCTGGCCTTCCACGCAGCGCACGGCGGCGGCGGTCAGCACCCCTTCGGGCGCACCGCCGGAGCCGACGTAAATATCGACCTGGCTGCTATCAAGGCAGGCAGCAATGCCACCGGCCACGTCGCCATCGCTCAGCAGGCGCACGCGGGCACCGGCTGCCCGGGCGCGGGCAATCATTTCCTCGTGCCGTTCGCGGTCGAGCGTGCACAGCAGCAGGTCCTGCACGCTTTTGCCTTTGGCTTTGGCAAGGTTCTTCAGGTTGGTTTCAATCGTGTTTTCAAGGTCCACCACACCTGCGGGCAGGTTGGGGCCAACCACAATCTTGTCCATGTACACATCGGGTGCGTGCAGGAAGTTGCCGCGTTCGGCCAGTGCCACCACCGTAATGGCGTTTGGCATGTCCTTTGCGCACAGGTTGGTGCCTTCCAGCGGGTCCACGGCAATATCCATGGCCGGGCCGCCGGAGCCCACTTTCTCGCCAATATAGAGCATGGGCGCTTCGTCCATTTCGCCCTCACCAATGACCACGGTGCCATCAATGGCCACGGTGTCAAAGGCAATGCGCATGGCTTCCACCGCGGCACCGTCTGCATCGTTCTTACGGCCGCGGCCCGTCCAGCGGGCAGAGGCAAGGGCCGCCGCTTCGGTCACGCGCACCAGCTCAAGAGCCAGATTGCGGTCGGAAACAACGAAGGGAGAGGGGCCAATGGAATCAGACATGAGAAAGCGGGATCCTTAATTACACAATTGATCGGGCGGGGCTGGCGGGTTGCTTCAGGCAGCCTCGATCCGGATCACAACTGTGGAGTCTGTCACAACAGTCAAAGCGTCAATCCGGGTGACGGCGTCCTGCATAGCCGCCTCGGATGTCCGATGTGTGACCAGAACAAGGGGAACATAAGGCGTGCTGTCATTTTCCGCCGGGTGCTGGAGCATGCTGCGCAGCGATACGCCACAATCACGCAGGATGGCGGTAATGTCGGCAATAACGCCGGGGCGGTCTTCCACCATCAGGCGTAGGTAGAAGGCACCTTCCCCGCTGGAAATGGGGCAGGCCCGCAGCGGGGGCTGGGCGCTGGTCTGCACGCCCCACACGGCAATGGTGTTGCCACGGGCAATATCCACCAGATCCGCCGTGACCGCACTGGCCGTGGGGCCCGCACCAGCCCCGCGTCCTTCGATCATGATCCGGCCAACAAACTCGCCTTCAGCCACCACAGCGTTAAAGACGCCATCCACCTGTGCCAGCGGAGCCTGCTGGGGCACAAGGCAGGGGGTTACGCGGGCGTGCAGCCCGGCATCGGTCATGCTGGCAAGGCCCAGCAGCTTGATCCGGTAGCCAAGGGCGCGGGCAAAACTCTGGTCCACTGCACCAATGCGGCGGATGCCCTCTACATGCACGCTGTCAAACGCTACGGGCTGACCAAAGGCCAGACCTGCCAGAATGGTCAGTTTGTGGGCTGCGTCCAGCCCGTCCACATCGGTGGAGGGGTCGGCTTCGGCATAGCCGAGGTCCTGCGCATCCTTGAGTACAGTTGCAAAATCCTTGCCCGTCTCGCGCATGACGGTGAGGATGTAGTTGCAGGTGCCGTTAAGAATACCGCCCACGCGCAGCAGGCGGTCCGCTGCCAGCCCTTCGCGCACGGTTTTAATGGCGGGAATACCGCCAGCAACTGCTGCTTCAAACAGCAGGGGGGCGTTGTTGTCAGCACTCAGGCGGGCAAGGGTGGAGCCATGCAGGGCCAGCAGCGCCTTGTTGGCGGTAACCACAGGTTTGCCAGCTTTAAGGGCTGCTTCCACCAGCGTACGGGCGGTGCCTTCTGCCCCGCCAATCAGCTCCACCACCACGTCCACATCGGGGTCGTTTACCAGATCGGCGGCGTTGTCGTACCAGCGCAGGGCGGACACATCCACCCCACGGTCCCGCGTGCGCTCGCGCGCGCTAACGGCCACAACCTCCAGCGGGCGGCCTGCCCGTGCGCTCAGCAGGTCCGCATTGGCCCGCAGCAGTTTGATAACGCCCGCGCCAACCGTGCCGAGCCCGGCAATGCCAAGACGAAGAGGAGAAGAAGAGGAACAGGATGTCACGGTGCAACAGACTCCGGTTTTTGGGCTGGGTTGGAGGAGGGAGGGGCCTTGACGCCGTGGGCGGCCATAAAGCCCTTGATGGAACGCAGGGCCTGCCGCAGGCGGTGGGTGTTTTCCACCAGCCCGATACGGACGTGGTCATCACCATATTCACCAAACCCAAGGCCCGGTGCCACGGCAACGCCGGCTTCTTCAAGCAGGAGTTTGGAGAAGGCAACACTCCCCATCTCGCGGAAAGGTTCGGGAATGGGAGCCCATGCAAACATGGACCCTTCGGGGGAGGGCACGTCCCACCCGGCGGAATGCAGGCCCTTGATCAGCACGTCGCGCCGTTCCTTATACAGGTTGCGCAGGTCGGCCACGCAGTCCTGCGGGCCGTTCAGCGCGGTTACGGCGGCAACCTGAATGGGGGTGAAGGCCCCGTAATCCAGATAGGATTTAATGCGGGTAAGGGCGGAAATCAGCCGTTCGTTGCCTGCGGCAAAACCCACGCGCCAGCCAGCCATGGAGTAGGTCTTGGAGAGCGAGGTAAATTCCACCGCAATGTCACGCGCGCCCGGAACGGCCAGAATGGAAGGGGGAACCAGATCGCCAAAATAGATTTCGGCATAAGCAAGGTCGGACAGAATCCAGATTTCCTCACGCCGGGCAAAGGCGACCAGTTCTTTATAAAAATCCAGATCAGCCAGATACGATGTGGGGTTGGACGGGAAGTTGACAATCAGCGCCGTGGGTTTGGGCACGGAGTGGCGTACGGCGCGCTCAAGTGCGCGCAGCATGTCCTCGTTCGGGGTGGCGGGGATGGAGCGTACGGACGCACCCGCAATAATAAACCCGAACTGGTGAATGGGGTAAGACGGGTTGGGCACCAGAATGGTGTCCCCCGGGCTGGTAATGGCGGAGGCCAGATTGGCCAGCCCTTCCTTGGAGCCAAGGGTAACAATCACTTCGCTGTCGGGGTTGAGTTTGACGTTGAAGCGCCGGTCATAATACCCCGCCACGGCCTTGCGCAGGCCGGGAATGCCACGGCTGACCGAGTAACGGTGCGAGCGTGGGTCGTTCACCGTTTCAATCAGCTTGTTCACAATATGGGGTGGGGTGGGGGTGTCGGGGTTGCCCATGCCAAGGTCAATAATATCCTCGCCCCGTGCGCGCGCTGCTGCCTTGGCCTGATTGACAGAGGCGAAAACATAAGGCGGCAGGCGGCGGATGCGATGGAACTCTTCGGTCATGGACTTTGGGTGCTCTGAAAGGACAGGGAACATGGCCCCTGTAGGATGAAGGGAGTGAGCATAGTAATCGCCAAAATGGAACAGGCAACTCCTCTGGATGCAAAACCGCCGTGCGGGTGCGTTTTTACCGCATGCGGGGCGGAGCAAAAGGGGTGTGTGCGCGGGATCAGGGCGGGGTAACCACCTTTGCCCCTGTGCCAAAGGCATCGCCCCGTACGGTTATGGCGCTGGCGGGAATGCCCCGTTTGGTCAGTTCCACGGCAAGGCGCTGGGCACGCAGCAGCCCAAGGCGTACGGCATCGGCCTGATCCTGCGGGCTCATGGATGCGGCATCACCAAACCCGCGGATGGTCAGGGGGCCGTTTGGCCATTTTTGCACAATCTTGGCTAGTGCCGCGTCCTGCCCGCTGGAAAGCTGGTCGGACTGGGGCACAAAATGGAAGGCCGTTCCTTTTATATCGGTCAGGTCATAGTTGGGGCGCACGGCATCGGGCAGGTTTGCATCCGTTGGCACATCAAAACCGGGAAAGCTGGGGGCCGTGGGCGGGGTTTGAGGTATTTGCGGAATCTGGTCGGGGCGTAATTCGGGAATATCCGCTTTTTTGTGCACCTCGGGCATGGCCACTTCCGCCTCGGCTTCTTCCGGTGCGGGGGAGGAGGCCGTGGTGCCTGCTGGCAGGCTGGATACGGCCGAACGCAGGGGTGCCCGCACGGGCTGGGGGGCGCTGTCGGCTGCGTCCATTACCGCGCCGCTTACGCCTGCGGGCAGGGTCGGCTGGGCCTTTTGCGTACTGGTTCTGCCGCTTGCATTGGGTGGGGGCGGAATGTTGGGGATCATGGTCCCGTTGGCGGCCACGGTCCGGTAGGTCAGGTTGCGGTCGCGGGTCAGCTGTTCGCTTAACAGGGCGCGCGCATCGGGGGAGGGCACTTCGGGCACATCCGTTGGGGTCAGGCCCACTTTGGGGTAGGGGTCGTAGCGCCCGGGTGGTGGGGGGCGCTGCTCGGCAATGGCGCCGCCGCGCATACTGCGTGACCAGTCCAGAGCTGTATCAATAGCATCGCGGTGCTGGCAGGCGCTTAATGTGCCACCCAGTGCAACAAGAGCAGCCATGCTGGCAGCCTGCAAAAAGCGGTCTGGCCGGGGGGCGTTGGTCCGGCTGGTCGGCTTCTGCTCCAGAGGGGGCTGCTGCATGGCGGGGGGAATGCTCCGAAAAACCTGATATAAAATTGCCCCGCACCTTACCCTTTTCCCTCCCCCGTGGCGAGAGAGCGCATGATTGCCCCTTGGCAGGCACGTTCGGGCAGCGCAGGATAAGGGAATGAACACTGCTACGGAACAATGTGCGGAGACAGCAATGACAGGCATCTTCTCCCGTAACGCCATCAGGCTGGACGATGAACCGGAAACCCCGGAAACCCCCGAAAAAGAGGAAGGCAAGGCCTCTGGCGCCCCGCAGGGCGAACTGGAGCACAAGCTGTTCAAGCAGCGTAAGGTGCTTATTTTTGGTGGGATAAACGACAAGGTCGCGCGCGACGTAACCGGCCGCCTGCTGGCACTGGCCGGTGAATCCGACAAGCCGATTGATGTGTACGTCAACTCCCCCGGCGGGCACGTGGAAAGTGGCGACACGATCCATGACATGATCCGCTTTGTCGATTCGATTGCTCCGGTCAACATGATCGGCACGGGCTGGGTGGCTTCTGCTGGCGCGCTTATTTTTGCCGCAGGTCACAAGGACCGCCGATTCTGCCTGCCCAACACGCGCTTTCTGCTGCACCAGCCCATGGGCGGTGTGCGTGGTCCGGCAACCGATATTGATATCGAAGCGCGCGAGATCATTAAAATGCGCGAACGCCTGAACCACCTTTTCGCGCGTGAAACCGGGCAGCCTTACGAAAAAGTCGTCAAGGACACGGACCGCAACTACTGGATGTCCGCAAAAGAAGCGATAGATTACGGTTTAGTGACCAAGATCATTTCTAAGCTGGCTGATCTGCACTAACACGGGGGCGTCGTCGCCATTCCCGGCAATGGGGATGGCGGCATGTTTCAGGTTTATTGGACCTTCCGACGTTCCAGCCAGTCAGGGCCGGTTGCAAAAAGGGGAGGTCCCCAGATAACGGGTTCCTCACATGGGTTCTCTGAGCGATATTTACTCCCATCTGCCGGAAAGTATGGATGACCTTCCTGCACCCCCTAATGCCGAGGCTGTGGCCGAAGCGGATTTCCGCGCGCGGCATTGGCTGAGCCCCATTCGCGGGCCGCTTAAGCCGGGTTCGGAAGAGCATAAGCGCGCACTCGCGGCCATGTTCCGCGATACGTTCAACCCGTACAAGCCATCTGTCATTGACTGGCCCAAGCTGGACCCCGAAACCCTGCACCGCGTAACCTCCCTGCCGATCTGGGATATTGCCGTGCAGACCGAGGGCAAGGCCCGCCTGCGTATGGCCGCTTACGCCAGCCTGGTCACGGATCCTGATGTCAAGGACGCCATCTCACGCAATGCGTGGGAAGAAAACCGGCATAAGGAAGTGCTGTCCAAAATGGTGGCAGCCTACAACATTCCCATGGCCCCCGAGCCCCCGTATGTGGAGCCGAAGGACGTGGAATGGGCCTATCTGGTCACTGGTTTTTCGGAATGCGTGGATAGCTTTTTTGCGTTTGGCATGTTCGAACTGGCCAAGCGTTCGGGCTACTTCCCCGAAGCCCTGACCGACACGTTCGAGCCGATCATGCAGGAAGAATGCCGCCATATCCTGCTCTTTGCCAACTGGCTGGCCTGGTATCGCGCGGTTATGCCGTGGTGGCGTCGCCCGTTCTTTGAGGCAAAGGTGTGGGCTGTTTGGGGCTTTCTGGCCTACGAACGCATGAGCCTTGCCCGCACGGTGGATGATAGCGGGCAGGTCCATACGCAGGACAACAACTTTACCGTAACCGGCACCAAGGAAGTGACCAACATCCAGATCAGCCTGCCGGACTTTATGGACCTGTGTCTGGAAGAAGATGATCGGCGCTTTGCCGGGTATGACCCGCGCCTGCTGCGCCCGACCACAACCCCCGCCATTGCCAAGGTGATCCGCAATGTGGGTCGGGTGTGGGAATTTACATCGGGTATTTTCAAGGCCAACGGTAAAAAAGCCGTCTGAGCTTTTTGCCTGTCGTGGTTTGCATGCAGCCTGCCCTTATGGGGCAGGCTGTTTTGTTTGGGGCATAGGCACAAAACGCAGCCGGATATTGGTTCAGCAAGTGCGTAGGCGCGGCATACTTCTATGCCGCATGGTAAGTCAGAGACCTCATAATAGGTTTGTTTTTTCCAAACCATATGTACTGGCATGGGGCTTTATGTGGCCCATGCCAGTAAGGTCTTGTGCGGGAGTTCAGGATTTTTTTACAAATTCCGACTTCAGGTTCATGGCCCCGATGCCGCTTATTTTGCACGCAATGTTGTGGCCGTCCGTGCCATCGACCAGTTTGATGTTCTTGACCTTGGTGCCGCTTTTAACCACCAGAGAAGACCCTTTTACCTTAAGGTCCTTGGTGACTGTAATGGTGTCCCCATCAGCCAGAACGTTGCCGTTGGCATCATGAATAACGCCAGAACCGCCTGCATCCGCATCCGTTGCACTGGTGGAAAATTCGTTCCATTCGTGTGCACATTCGGGGCAGACCCATAACCCGCCATCCTGATAGATATGTTCACAGCCGCATTGCGGGCATTTGTGTTCGTCGCTCATGGTCATCCCCCCGTGGTTACAATGCGGCGCAACCTAATACATGCGCCCGGTAATAGAAATAGCAGGGGAAAAAGCAGGCTGGCGCTCCCGTTAGCCCAGCAGGCAAAAAGTGGAAGCAGTTGGGGGTTACGCAGCGGCTGCCGGTTTGCGGTGGGCGCGTACGCACAGCAATACGCTCAGCACCACACAGCCAAAGGCCAGTGTTTCCATCCCGCTGGGCAGTCGCTGCTCCCATATGAAACCGTAGCAGAGGGAAAACAGGGTTTCGAACAGAATCATCTGCCCCACCAGTGTTAGCGGGAGGAGCTGGTTCATTCTGTTCCACAGTGCGTTGCCTGCAATGGAAGCCAGCAGGGCAACGCCCGCACTCACCAGTGCAAAGTTGCGCCATTGCTCCAGCCCGTGGGCTGTGCTGTCCAGCAGAAGGGCAAGGGGGAGCAGGACCACATTCTGGGCGCCAGTGGCAAGCCCGGTCAGCAGGTTCCAGTCATGGGCGGAAAAATGCCGTTGGCGCACAAGTGCGCGGCTATTCCCCACGGCATAGAGTGTCCAGGAGCCAAGGGCCGCAACAGCGCAGAGCAACCCCAGAAAAGGCGCACGGGCAACAGAATGTGCATGCGTATGCATGGCCTGCCAGCCAATGCACGCAGCACCGGTCAGGCACAGCAGGATGGAAGGTAAAAGCTGGCGCAGGGGCAGGGCGTCCTTGTCGCGGCTGCCAACCAGTGTCACCAACACAGGCAAAAAGCCGATTACAAGAGTGGTGCTGGTAATGCCCCCGTTTTTGACAGCGCTCGAGAGCAGCACATAATAAGCCGTATTCCCCGCAAAGGAGAGCCAGCTCAGCGTCCACCATGTGCGCAGGCTTACGGTATGGCTGAGCACCTGCCAGCGTGGTGCAACCATAACGGCGGCAAACAGGCCGTACAGCACGTAGCGGCCACAGGCCATTTCCAGTGCGCTGAAGTTGCGGATCAGCTCGGGGGCCAGAAAAACCAGCCCCCACAATGCGCCCGCCCCAACACCGCAGGCAATGCCTTTGCCAAGGTTATGCTGTGTGGCTGGGTGGTGCATGGGGTTGGTCGCCTTGGCCGGGGGTGTGGGGCCATGCGGCCCGGGCAAATGGTGGGGCGCTCGGGTCCGAGCGGGTTAGTGGTGCCTCTTAGCCATAAGTGCGGTTGCGATGCAATTTGTTCGCATGTCCTGCGCCTGCACGTGGCATCCGTGGCGTTGTTTGGGTCAGGTGGTGGCCGGTTTTGTAAAAACCCTTTTTACCTCAGGCGTTCCCGAAGCGCCTGTAGCGGAAGGGGGGCGGCGTTTGGGGGCGCTGGGCAATAGCCTGCGTGACCTGTTTGTGATCGGGGGCCTTGTGGCAGACCGGGTCTGCCGCATCCGCCTTGCCGGCCAGTGCCAGTGCCTGACAACGGCAGCCCCCCCAGTCTTCCTCCTTGAACGCGCAGGACTGGCAGGGCTCGGGCATCCATTCCGTGCCGCGGAACAGGTTAAAAATGGGGGAATCCTCCCATATGGCAGCAAGGCCTGCCTCGCGCACATTGGGGAAGGTGATGTTGGGAATGGTTTCCGCCGCGTGGCAGGGGAGCACCTTGCCTGTGGGGGTAATGTTTAAAAAACGCTGGCCCCACCCGCCCATGCAGGGTTTGGGCCGGTCCTCGTAATAATCGGGGGTAACAAAATCTATGCTCATGCGCCCTGCCAGCCGGGTGCGGGCTGCGGCTACAGCTTCGGTCGTGGCCTCTATCTGGACACGGTCGGGCAGGAGGGCGTCGCGGTTAAGCAGGCCCCAGCCATAATACTGGGTGTGGGCAATTTCCACCCGTCTGGCGCCAAGCTGTTCAGCCAGTTCCAGCATGGCGGGCACACGCTCGGCATTCTGGCGATGGATGACAAAATTGAGCGTGAGCGGCAGACCCTCTGCGGTAATCAGGCGCGCTGCTTCCAGCTTTTTGGCGTGTGCGCCTGCCATGTTGGCAATGCGGTCTGCGCTGGCGGGGTCCACGTCCTGAAAAGACAGCTGGATATGGTCCAGTCCTGCATCGGCCAGAGCGCGCAGTGTGTCCGGGCGGATCAGCACGCCAGAGGTGATCAGGTTGGAATACAGGCCAGCCTGTGCTGCGTGGCGCACAAGTTCTGGCAGGTCGGGGCGGGCCATTGGCTCCCCGCCAGAAAAATGAACCTGCAACACGCCCATCAGCGCCGCCTCGTCCAGCACACGCTGCCATTCCGTGGTGCCTAGCTCCTGCGTTCTGGGGTCGAGCATAAGCGGGTTGGAACAGTAGGGGCATTGCAGGGGGCAGCGGTGGGTAAGCTCCGCCAGCAGGCTCATGGGGGGAGGGGGCGCGCTCATGCGGGCAGCAGCACCTGCTTTGTGGCCAGTTCTGCCACCATGGCCAGCACGTCCTGCGCAATAACGGCACGGGGGGCGGTAAATTTTTCGGCCAGCAGGTCTATAATGGTGTGGAGCGGGCGGGTGCCATCCACCAGTTGCAGCACTTCGGCGGCAATGGCATCGGCATGAAAAGCGCGCTCGGGGGCCTGAATAAACCAGACCTCCCGCACGCGGTCATATTGCAGGCGGGTGCCACGCGCAAAGCGTGGCACGGTCGTCTCGCACAAAGTTGGGCCTGTGGCCTCGGTCATGCCTGCGGGCCTGGGCGGAATGCACCGGGGGGAACACGCCCGGGGACCACATAGGCGTAATCCAGTGCATCCAGCATGGACCACAACACGTTGCATTTGAACTTGAGCGCGTTGAGCACCGCTGTCTGCTGCTCTGCCGTGCGGGCGTGCTCGCGCACATAGGCCAGCGCAAAAGCGGAATCCTGCGGGGCCTGCGTAAGCCGGGGCTTGAAGTAGGCGAGTGTTTCCTCGGTGACAAAATCGTAGTTGCTGAGCATGCCCGCAACCCGCTCGCTGATAATGGTGGGGGAGAACAGCTCGGTCAGGGAGGAAGCAATGGCCTCCAGAATGGAGCGTTCCCGCACGAACTGCACATAGGCTTCCACGGCAAAGCGCGTGCCGGGCAGCAGCCCATCGAGCGATTCCACATAAGCGCGGTCCAGCCCGAGGCCATCGGTCAGTTTGAGCCAGCGGGCAACACCCCCCGTGCCGGGCTGTGTGCCATCATGGTCTTCCAGCCTGCGCCGCCATTCACGCCGCAGCTCCGTGGTGGGCAGGCGGGCCAGCAGGGAGGCATCCTTGGCGGGAATACTGGCCTGATAATAATAGCGGTTCAGTGCCCAGGCCTGTACCTGCCCTTTGTTCAGCTTGCCGTCGTGCAAGGCACGGTGGAAGGGGTGCAGGTTGTGGTAGCGCTCGGCACCAATGGCGCGCAGGGCGGCTTCCAGTTCATCAGGGGTGAGAATACGGTCTGTCATAATCTTACCTTCATGCCATCAAAGGCCACTTCCCAGCCTGCGGCTTCGGCCTGCTGGCGCTCGGTGCTGTCGGCCAGCAGAACAGGGTTGGAATTGTTGATGTGGATGAGGATTTTGCGGGTCACATTCAAATCCGCAAAAGCGCAGAATGTGCCATCGGGCTGGTCGGCGAGGGACATATGGCCCATGCGGTGGCCGGTTTTGCTGCCAAGGCCCGCGCGCACCATTTCATCATCCGTCCAGAGCGTGCCGTCAAAAAAGACGGCGTCGGCTCCCTGAATGTGGGCGCGCAGTTCATCCGTCATCATCGCGCAGCCGGGAATAAACAGGGCGCGGGCGGTGCCATCGGTTATTTCCAGCCCGATGGTTTCACCATTCGTCATGATTTCGGCCGGGTTTTCCGCTTTTTCGGCATAAAGGGGGACTTTGCCGGGAACGGAAAACGGGGTGATGCAAAAGCCCGGTGGGTCCAGGGCAATCGGGCGGTCGAGCACCATGGGCAGGCGGGGCACCAGTGTACGGTCGAGCGCTGTAAAAATGGGGTTTGCGTCCAGCTGGTCCAGCACCGGCTGCGTTGCATACAGCTCAAACGCCTGCCGCTCGCGCAGGGTGAGCAGGCCGGTAATGGCGTCAATTTCCCCACTGGTCAGCACAACCCCGGCAATGGGGGTGGAGCGCAGGCCGGTGCGCGGGTGCAGGTCGGGGGTCTGGTTGATCTGGGTCCGCAGGTCGGGGGAGGCATTCAGCACGTACCACGACGTGCCATTCCCGCTAACGGCTATGGAGGCCTGTGTGCGGGCGGGGGCTGCGGGGTCACCCGCGCGGGCGCGGCGGCAGGCAGGGGCGTTGGAGTTCCATTGCGGAAAACCGCCACCAGCGGCTGCGCCAAGGACGACAATATCAAGCATACGACGCTTTCTAAACAAAAAAGCCGTCAGGGGGAAAGTCGGTGAGGCACCAACCCGCCTGACGGCTGAGAGAGGGCATGCCCTCTCTTATTTTTTCTGACCGCAGACATAGCTGTTGATTTCTGCGCCCAACGGAATTTCCGTCACTTTCGGTGCGTTCCAGGCCATGATGTTTCTCCTTGGCATTGGGTGTGGTGTGCACAAAACGCAGCCACACATCGCAGGTACGTGCGGTGCGTCAGAGCGTGGTTAGTGTGATGAAAAAAAACAAACGTGCAAGGGCTGGTACTGCCATAAGGGGGGAAGGTGCGGCCTTATCACGGCAGTGTGATGGCGCATGCCCGCTTTGAGCGGCGCAACTGTTTCATTTTGAAACACATTCAGCCGCCGCAGGGACAGCATACTGCATGGCGCAGCGGGGTATTGCGGCAAGGCCGGTGGCGTGCTCATCCGCCAGTATGCTGGCCAGCCGTGCGTCCAGTGCGGCATCGGGCACATGGCAAAACCCGGCCGAGGCATAGAATGGCGCGTTCCATGGTAAGTTGACAAACGTGGTGAGTGTTACGCGCTGCAATCCCCGCTTCTGTGCGGCTGTGCATACGGCGTGCAGCAGGCGGCGGCCCAGCCCCTGGCCCTGTGCCGCCCGCGTGACCGACATTTCCTGAATATGCAGGTCCTGCCCGTAAGGGTGCGCTGTGACAAACCCCAGCAACGGCCCCGCAGCACTGGCCGCAACCCAGCAGGCTTGCGCGGCTATGCTGGCAGTATGTTCGGCAAGGGGGAGCACATCTCCCCCGGCCAGCCCGGCCAGTTCCGGTATGGTGGCAAATGCCTGTGCGGCATCGCGCTCCAGTGCAGGCAGGTGCGGGGCATCCGCCAGACAGGCGGGGCGGATGGTGCAGGGCAGGCAGGCACCCGTGGCAGGGTTGCCCGCTGTGCCTGTGGGCCTAGTTGGGTGTGGGTACGCCATTTTCCAGCGTGACAATAAGCGGCACGTGGTCGGATGGGCGCTCCTTGCCGCGTTCCCCCCGGTCGGGTTGTGCTGTTTGCAGGCGTTCGGCCACACGGGGGGAGAGCAGCATATGGTCGATCCGTAACCCGCTGTCCCGTGGCCATGCTCCGGCCTGATAATCCCAGAACGTATAGGCCGCACCGTGGGGGTGCAGGGCGCGCAGGGCATCGGTCAGGCCCAGCCAGCGCAGTTGCCGCCATGCTGCCCGGCTTTGCGGGCGTACAAGAGCGTCATCCGGGGCCAGCGCACCGGGGGCGCAGTCCTCTGGGGTGGGGCAGATATTGTAATCCCCCGCCAGCACAAAGTCCGTATCCTGCTGCAAAAAATCCTGCGCGCGCGCGGTGAGTGCTGCCAGAAACTCCAGCTTGGTGGCGTAACCCTGCTCCGCGCCGGAATTGCCATTGGGCAGGTACAGGTTGCCCAGCACCAGCCCTTGGGTGCAAACCTCCACATACCGGGCGGCAGGGTCGGTAAAGCCGGGCAGATGCTCGGTTGTGACCGTAAAATCCCCACGGACCAGTGTGGCTACGCCGTTATAGGATTTCTGCCCCACAACGGCGCTGCGGTAGCCTGCCTGCGCAAAAACCTCGGAGGGAAACAGATGCGTCTCGCATTTGATTTCCTGCAACATCAGCACATCGGGCTGTTCGCGCGCCAGCCAGTCCAGCACCAGATCCTGCCGCAGACGCACCGAGTTGATGTTCCATGTCGCGATTTTCATGCGAGGGAAAAGCTCGTGCCGCACCCGCAGGAGGACGCCGCATTGGGGTTGGCCACGGCAAAATGTGCCCCCATCAGCTTGTCCTCAAAGGTCAGTTCCGCCCCCGCCAGCAGGTCCAGACTTGTGGGGTCCACCACCACCAGCGCGCCGTTTTTTTCTATGCGCACGTCATCAGCGGCCAGCCCGCCGGGCGGGGTGAGGATGAACTGATACTGGAACCCGTTGCACCCCCCTGCTTCCACCGCTACGCGCAGGGCAACCGGGGCTTCCTGCCCGCTGGTGGCACTGGCCTGTTTTTTGGCGATAACGCTGGCAATGCGATTGGCAGCGGAGTCGGAGACGGAAAAAGTGGGGGCTGGCTGTGTCATACCCCCATAGATAATCCGCCCGCGTGCAGGTTTGAAGGGGCAAGACGCCTCCAATGGTCAACTTTCCTCCAATAGCCTAAGATCAGGCGGCATGGTCCGTGGGCATTGTGCCGCCCGGACAGGCCAGGAGGTGCGTAATGCTGCAAGCCACACAACGCGATGAGCTGATGCCCTATGCCGTGCAGCCCGGCGAGGGCCGGGGCAGGCGCCTGCACGCAGAGCCCGAATCCCTGACCCGCTCCCCCTGGCAGCGTGACCGGGACAGGGTGGTGCATTCCTCCGGCTTCAGGCGTTTGCAGTATAAAACGCAGGTGTTCATTAACCACGAGGGCGATTTTTTCCGCACCCGGCTGACCCATTCGCTGGAAGTGGCGCAGGTGGCCCGCTCCATGGCCCGCTACCTGCGGCTGGATGAAGACCTGACCGAGGCCGTGGCCTTGGCGCATGACCTCGGCCACACGCCCTTTGGTCATGCGGGGGAAGATGCACTTGCCGCGCGCATGCAGGAGTACGGCGGGTTTGACCATAACGCGCAGGCGCTGCGGCAGGTCATGCTGCTGGAGCGGCGCTATCTGGCGTTTGATGGCCTGAACCTGACATGGGAGACGCTGGAAGGGCTGGCCAAACATAATGGCCCCGTGCGCAGGCCATCCGCCAGACTGGCGGAGGTGGATGCGCTGTTCCCGCTGGAGTTGGGCGGTTATGCCTCGGCCGAGGCACAGGTGGCTGCTCTGGCAGATGACATTGCTTACCACGGGCATGATCTGGATGATGGCGTAAAGTCCGGCCTGCTGTCGCTGGATGATCTGGTGGATGTGCCACTGGTCGGGCAGGCTCTGGCCGAAGCCCGCGCACTGGCGGCAGACCTGCCAAAAACCGACACCCGCACCCACCAGCGTATCCGGCACGAAATGGTGCGCCGTGTCATTCATGCTCTGGTGACCGATGTGCTGGTGTGCACACGCGCGCGGCTGGCGGATCTGGCCCCGCGCAGTGTTGAGGATATTCGGGCCGCCAATGCGCCCGTTGTGGCCTTTGGCCCCGCCATGGATGAGGCCAATAAGGGGATCCGCAAGTTCCTGTTTGCCAAGCTGTACAGGCATTGGCGGGTCAACCGCATGACCCACAAGGCCCGCCACGTAACGGGGGAGCTGTTTTCCACCCTTACGGAGTCGCCAAACCTGTTGCCAGCCGAATGGCAGCAGCGTCTGGGGGATAAAGATAAGGCAGCCGTGCACCGCACCGTGGCGGATTACGTGGCTTCCATGACCGATCGATACGCCATGGAAGAACATAGGCGGTTGACGGACCTGGCCGTTGCAGGCTGATAAACGCGTTTGCTGCACCAATTACGGGGTTGAGTCGTCTATGTCCGAGTGTGTTTTCCAGCGTTACCGTCATCATGTTCTGGCCGTTGTGCGCGAACTGTTGCCCGACGTGGCGGAGGAAACGCTGGCCCGCGTGGAATTGACCCCCACGCGTGACCCCGCGCACGGGGACATGGCAACAAACGCCGCCCTGCTGCTAGCCAAGGCTGCGCGCCGCAAACCGGCCGATATTGCGGCTGATCTGGTCAGCGCCCTGCAAAAGGTGGAAGGCATTGCTGCCGTGGCTGCCGCCGGGCCCGGTTTTGTCAACATCACCCTGCAGCCCGCCGTGCTGCGGGCCGTGCTGCCCGTGGTGCTGACTGTGGGTGAGGCCTATGGCCAGTCCACAGCAGGCAAGGGCGTGCGGGTGAATGTGGAATACGTATCCGCCAACCCCACCGGCCCCATGCATGTCGGCCATTGCCGCGGTGCCGTGGTGGGCGATGCACTGGCCAACCTTATGGCCAAGGCCGGGTTTGACGTGATCAAGGAATTCTACATCAACGATGCGGGGAATCAGGTCAAGGCGCTGGCATGGGCGGCATACTGGCGCTACCTGCAGGTGCTGGGTACCAGAATGACGCAGGACGATTTTTCGGCCCTTGCCCCCGGTGGCCTGCAATATCAGGGCGAATACCTCATTCCCGTGGGTGAGGCACTGGCAGCCGAGTTTGGCAACAAGCTGGCTGAAGTGGACGTGGACGGAGCACCCCTGCCAGCCCCTGCCGCAACATGGCTGGAAACCGTGCGCGGCTTTGCCGTGACCCATATGTTAAGTGCGATCAAGGAAGACCTCGCAGCCCTTGGCGTGCACCATGATGTGTTTTCGTCCGAGGCGGATGTGCTGGCCCGTGGCGTAACCGATACCGCCATAGACCAGCTGGCCAAGGCCGACCTGCTGTACAACGGCGTGCTGGAACCCCCCAAAGGCAAACTGCCAGAAGACTGGGAAGAGCGCGAACAGCTCCTGTTCCGCTCCACCAGCTTTGGGGATGATGTGGACCGCCCGCTGCGCAAGTCGGATGGCACCAACACCTATTTTGCCAACGATATTGGCTACCACATGGACAAGGTCGCCCGTGGCGCACAGGTCATGATTGACGTGTGGGGGGCTGACCATGGCGGTTACGTCAAACGCATGAAGGCCGCCGTAAAGGCCCTTACGGGGGATACCGTACCGCTGGAAGTGCTGCTGTGCCAGATCGTGCATATTCTGCGTGATGGTCAGCCGGTCAAAATGTCCAAGCGTGCAGGCACGTTTGTTACCCTGCGGGACCTGATTGACGAAGTCGGGCGTGATGCCGTGCGCTTTACCATGCTCACCCGCAAGAGCGATGCCCAGATGGAGTTTGATCTGGACCTTGTGGTGGCCCAGCAGCGTGATAACCCCGTGTTTTATGTGCAGTATGCCCATGCCCGCTGCCGCTCCGTGCTGCGCAGTGCCGCAGAAGAAGGGGCCTACGGCGCAGTGGACAACGCAGCCCTTGCCTCCGCTACGCTGGACAGCCTGACCTCGGACGCGGAAATGGCTCTGGTGCGCCGTCTGGCTGAATGGCCGCGCATGGTGGAAGCCGCCGCCTTTGCGCGGGAGCCGCACCGTATTGCGTTCTATCTGGCCGAACTGGCGGGTGATTTTCATGCGCTGTGGAACCGTGGGCGTGATGATGCGTCCCTGAGGTTCCTGCAGGCTGGTGCGGTGGAAGCCACGCGCGCGCGTCTGGCCCTTGTGGCGGCTACGGCGGCGGTTATCCGCTCCGGCCTTGCGGTTATGGGTGTGGACCCGGTGGAGGAAATGCGCTGATGAGTGAGGATGACCGCCCCAGCTCTACGGTGGAAGAACGGATCAGCCGTGCGCGTGAACGCATGAGCATGGATTATGACGACAAACCCGCCACGCGCTCGGCCACAGGCAACAAATTGGCCAGTGGCAGCAAGCTGATGGATATGTTCACCAGCTTTTTGGGCAGTGAGTCCGGCACGCGGCGTCTGGCTTACGGTGCGGCCGGGCTGGGCGGGCTGCTGGTGCTGGGCATTGGCGGCTGGGCTGTGCTGGGCCACCACCAGAGCGGTATTCCCGTTATGGGGCCACCCCCGGTTGCCATGCGCACCAAGCCGGTTGATCCGGGCGGTATGCAGCTTGATACGCTGGCCCTGCCCGATGCAGATGCAAACCAGCAGGGTCACCCCGTGCCCGCGCCTGAAAAACCCAACCCCGCAGCCCTTGCCGCCCAGTATGGTGGCCAGCCTGCCCCGGCGGGTGCCCCAGCCCCCGTAGCGGCGGATAATGCAGGCGCCACTCCGCCAGCGGGTGCGGCTGCACCAGCGGCTACCGCAGCTGAACCCACAGCGCAGGATGCCGCACAGGCCGATGGCGCAGCCCTTAAGCCTGTGCCCTCCGCCGCGTTGCCCGCGCAGGGGGCGGACGCTCCCGCAGCCGAGGCCGCAGTGCCCGAACCGCTCAAGGAAGCCCCCATTCCCACGGATGATGCCTCCGATGGGGAAGAGGAAGTCGCCCCGGTTGCCAAACCTGCGGCCAAAAAAGCCGTAACTGCTCCACGTGGTACGGCAGGGGGCAAGTATCAGGTCCAGCTGGCAGCCCTGCAAACCGAGGCAGAAGCCCAGAAGGAATGGGCACGGCTTAAAACCCGTTACCCAACCCTGTTCGGTGGTGTTACCCCCGCTTTTGTCCGTACCGAGCAGAATAACGCCACGTTCTACCGCCTGCGCGTGCTGGGCTTTGGTGCCGTGGCGGATGCAAAGGATTTCTGCGCCTCGGTGCGTGAGCGTGGTATGGCCTGCATGGTGGTGCGTCCCTGACGCCACCTGTGGAACGCTTGATGGAATCCCAAACTGTGCATCCGGCAGGGGAGGGCACGCAGCCCCCTCCTGCCGACAAACCGGCAGACCCGCAAACCACTGCGCCGCATGATGCAGCGCAGGACCACGTGCCACGTGTACCGCTTTTGCGGCTGGAGGGGTTTGAAGGGCCAATGGACCTTCTGCTCGATCTGGCGCGGGCGCAAAAGGTGGACCTCGCCCGGATTTCCATCCTGCAACTGGTCGAACAGTATCTGGCTGTGGTGGAAAATGCCCGCCGTGTCCGGCTGGAACTGGCAGCAGACTGGCTGGTTATGGCCGCATGGCTGGCATGGCTCAAATCCCGCCTGCTGCTCCCCGCCGATGACGAACTGGCCATGGAGGGGGAGGAAGCCGCCGAGCTGTTGCAAGAACGGCTGATAGAGCTGGCCTGCATGGGCGAGCTGGCCCGCTGGCTGGATGTACGGCCCCGCCTTGGGCGTGATGTGTTTGCCCGTGGCCTGCCCGAAAATCTGGTGGAGGTGGACCGCTCCGGTCTGGCGCTGGATATGGCCCAGCTTATGCGGGCTTACCTTGCCTGTGTAAGACGCACCGCACGCAGGCGGATTTACGCCCCCCGCACGATCCGGTTCTGGACCGTGCAGGATGCGCTGAGCAGGCTGACCCGCCTGCTGGGCGAAACCCCACCGGGCTGGAGCACGCTGGACGCTTTTCTGCCAGACAGCCTGCCCGGTCAGGCGGAGGGGGAGGATGCCCTGCGCCAGCGCCGCGCCGCCATGGCAGGCACCCTGATCGCAGGGTTGGAACTGGCCAAGACCGGGCGGCTTGAACTGCGGCAGGATGAAACCTTTGGCCAGATCATGCTCCGCCCGCACGAGCAGGCAGAGGCCACCGACCAGCAGCCCGAACCGGAGGAAGACCCCACCCCCGCAGAGGACGCCACGCTTGGGCACACCAGAGAAAAGAAGCAGGACGCATGACCATCCCCGCCCCCCTGACTGTGCCGGATGAAGCCGTAAGGCTGGCCGAAGCCCTTATTTTTGCCTCGACCGAACCCGTGAGCGCCCGCCGTCTGGCGGACCTGCTGGAAGGCAGGCAGATTATGCCCACGGGGGAGGAAGACCTGGGGGCTTTTGTGGCGGCTGTTCTGGCCGAACTGTGCCGCCGTTATGAGGGTAGGGGCGTGTTCCCCGTAGAGGTGGCCGGTGGCTGGCAGTTCCGTACCGCCCCCGATCTGGCACCGCTCTTAACCCGCGTGCTGGAGCGGCCAAGGCGGCTGCCCCGCGCGGTGATGGAAACACTGGCCATTATTGCCTACCACCAGCCCTGTACCCGTGTGGAAATAGAAGAAATTCGTGGCGTAAGCCTTGGGCAGAATGTGCTCGATACCCTGATCGAAGCGGAGCTGATTGCCCCGCGTGGCCGCAAGGAGGTGCCGGGCAGGCCGGTCTTGTGGGGCACCACGGCCGACTTTTTGCGTCATTTTGGCCTGCGCGCACTCTCCGACATGCCGCGGCGTGAGGAGCTTATGGTGGATGTGCCCCAAAATCCGGGGGAGGGCGGGCTGCCCCAGTCGGCTATGGCGTTTCAGGCCGCAGGGCAAGGGCCTGATGAGGGCCCCCACTCCCCGGGGGATACCCCGGAGCAGGCGGGGGAAGAGCCAGAGGTACCCCTCGCAACCGGCGCGGCAGATGAGCAGGTTGCACAGGTTGCGGTTCCCGCCCCCGATGGTCCGTGATAGAGATGCACGCCCTGACTGTGTTGCAGGACTATGTTGTGGGTCGCATGGGGTGGGCGTGAACGGGGCTTGGTATGTTTGATTTTGCATGGTCGGAATTCGCCCTGATCGGCGCGGTGGCTCTGGTTGTTATTGGCCCCAAGGACCTGCCGGTTGCTATTCGCGGGCTTGCAAAAGGCATTAAAAAAGCCCGTGCGCTGGCCAGTGAGTTCCAGTCCCACCTTGATGAGGTGGTGCGTGAGGCTGACCTGTCCGAGGTAAGCGAGCATGTGCGGGACCTGAAAAACCTGAACGTGCGCGGCCGGATCATGAAGGCGCTGGATAGCGATGGGAGCCTGAACAAGGCTGTATCCGCCCCACCCGTAACCGAGCGTTTTGTCCCCTCCGGCCCCAGAGCGCTGGATGCCATGCCCCGCTCGGCAAGCCCCGCCCCCGCAACAGCGGACTACGCCACCACGCCTATGGGCCATGAGCACTACGGCTCCGCTCCGGCATGGCAGGAAAGTGTGCAGGACCGGCAGGTGGACAGTGCTCCCCCCGAACTGCCCCCCATTATTGTGCGCCGCATCCTGCGTGAGCAGGACCGGCTGCATCCGCCTGCCATCCTCCCCCCCGTGCGGCTTATGCATGCAGGCCATAGCGTGGCCCCCGGCGTTATTGCCGGGCTGGAGGACCAGCCCATTACGGGGCAGGCCGTTGCGCCTCCCTTTACGCCAGAGCAACCCACCCCGGCGGGCGCAGAGCCAGCGGGGGAAGAGGCCGAGAATAGAACGCAGGCCGTTACGGCAGCACATGGACCCGCCAGCACGACAACGGACCCGCAGGCATGAGCGATAACGCCCCTCATCAGGAAGACCCGATCCACGACCAGCCCATGCCTCTGCTGGAGCATTTGCTGGAGCTGCGCCGCCGCCTGCTGTGGTCGGGGGCTGCGTTTATTGTGTGCTTTGCCCTGTGCTACCATTACGCGGGTGATATTTACCTGTTTCTGGCCCGCCCGTTAGGCGAGATCATGCGCCAGCGTGGGGAGCAGCCCCACCTGATTTATACCGCACTGTATGAGGCGTTTTTTACCTATATCCGGGTGGCCCTGTTCGGGGCGGCGTTTTTGTCCTTTCCCATAGTCGCCATACAGGCGTGGATGTTTATTGCGCCGGGGCTTTACCGCTCGGAAAAACGGGCTTTTGCACCGTTCCTTATTGCAACGCCTGTGCTGTTCGTGGCCGGGGCGGCGCTGGCGTATTACTTTATTTTCCCTGTGGCATGGCGGTTTTTCGTGTCGTTCCAGACGCCGGGTGCGGGGGGCGATCAGGTACAGATCGAACTTCAGGCCAAGGTGTCGGAATATCTGTCTCTGGTCATGAAGATGATCATGGCGTTTGGCATTGCGTTCGAGCTGCCGGTGGTGCTCAGCCTGCTTGCCCGTGTGGGTATTGTGACCTCCGCCATGCTGCGCAAGTTCCGCCGCTACGCCATTGTGGGCGCGTTTGTGCTTGGGGCCATTTTTATGCCGCCCGACCCCATTACCCAGTTCGGTCTGGCTGTGCCGCTGGTGTTGCTTTACGAAATTTCCATTCTGTGTGCCCGCCTGATCGAGCCTAAACGGCCGCTGGCGGATACGACCAACCCCGAGCAGGAGGTTCCCTGATCCATGCATGACATCCGCGCCCTAAGAGCCGACCCCACGGCGTTTGATGCAGATCTGGCGCGCCGGGGCATGGCCCCCGTCTCTGCGCAGCTTCTTGCATGGGATGAGGAAAAACGGCAGGCCCAGACCCTTTTGCAGGACAAGCAGACCCGCAGCAAAACCCTTGCGCGGGAGATAGGCACCCTCAAACGTACAGGGGGAGACACAGCCGGGCTGGAAGCCGAAGGCGCTAGCCTGCGCACGGACATGGAAGGACTGAAGGAGAAGGTGGACACTCTGGGCAACCAGACCACCAACCTGCTGGCCACCCTGCCCAACCGGCTGGACCCGAGCGTGCCTGATGGCCCGGATGAAACCGCAAATGTGGTGGTGCAAACATGGGGCACCAGACCCGAGTTTGCCTTTGCCCCCAAACAGCATTTTGAGCTGGGCGAGGCTTTGGGCCAGATGGATTTTGCCACGGCGGCCAAGCTTTCGGGGTCGCGCTTTGTGGTGCTGCGTGGCGCACTGGCACGGCTGGAGCGCGCTCTGGGCCAGTTCATGCTTGACCTGCACACCACGGAGCATGGCTACACGGAAACACAGGTGCCCGTGCTGGTGAATGATGATGCCATGTACGGCACCGACAAGCTGCCCAAGTTTGCCGACCAGTCCTTTAGAACGGAGGATGGCCGCTGGCTTATTCCCACAGCTGAAGTGCCGCTGAGCGCTTCGGTCGCGGGGGATATTGTGGATGGCTCCGCCCTGCCCATGCGCCTGACCGCACTCAGCCAGTGCTTCCGTAGCGAGGCCGGGGCCTCCGGGCGGGACGTGCGCGGCATGCTGCGCCAGCACCAGTTTGAAAAAGTGGAAATGGTCAGCGTGACCACGCCGGAGGAGAGTGACGCCGAACACGAGCGCATGACCCGCTGTGCCGAGGTTGTGCTGGAAAAACTGAACATTTCCTACCGCCGCATGCTGCTGTGTGCGGGGGATACGGGGTTTGGCGCGGCCAAGACGTTTGACCTTGAAGCCTGGCTGCCGGGGCAGGACGCCTGGCGTGAGATTTCGTCATGCTCCAACACGCGCGACTTTCAGGCCCGCCGCATGAATGCACGCTACCGTGCGCAGGCCGGTGGCGCCCCCGCGTTTGTGCATACCCTCAATGGTTCCGGGCTGGCTGTAGGGCGTACCTTAATTGCCGTGATGGAAAACTACCAGAACGAGGATGGGTCCATAACCGTGCCGGAGGTTCTGCGCCCCTATATGGGTGGTCTTGAGCGCATTGCGTAACGTCGGGCGCGCCACTCCCGCTTCGGGTTTGTGGGGATGACTCACAAACCCCTGCTGCTTTTGGGCATTGCCATTGTGGCGGAAGTGATTGGCACGGCCTGCCTTGCCGCGTCTCAGGGATTTGCGCGCTGGCTGCCTGCGACCATCAGCCTGCTGGCTTATGGGTGCGCGTTTTACTTTCTGTCCATCCCGCTTAAAACCCTGCCCGCAGGCGTTGTGTACGCCTTGTGGTCGGGTGTTGGCATTGTGCTGATTTCGGTTATTGGCGCGGTGTTTTTAAAACAGACGCTCGATGCCCCGGCCATTGCGGGCATCGCGCTTATTCTGGCTGGTGTGGTGGTCATCAACCTGTTTTCCACCACCACACATTAAGCCCTCCGCAGCTTTGCTGGCAGGGGCTTGGTGTGGGGTGGAGCCGTGCCGTTGCTCTTAATGTATGGGGGTTATGGTGCGGAGCACCAGCCCCTGGGTCAGAATCTGGGGGAGCACCACGGCATCACCCTGTGCGGGTACAAACAGGTAAAACGGCACACCGTCGCGCCCATGCGCGTGCAGAAAAGCCGTTATGGCCGGGTCTCGCCGGGTCCAGTCCCCGCGCAGGACCGTTACGCCGTAGCGGGCCATGGCGGCTTTTGTGGCATCGGTGTTCAGGGCCACGCGCTCGTTCACAAGGCAGCTAATGCACCATGCCGCTGTCATATCCACAAACACGGGTTTACCGGCGGCATGCAGGGCGTCCAGCCGCTTTTGCGAAAAAGCCTCTGTCCCGCTGGGTAAAGCTTGCACCGTGCCGGGCTGCTGTGCCGCCTGCTGTTGCAGGGCAGGGAGCAGCGCCATGGCCCCCAGCAGCCCCAGCAGGGCCACACCATACAGGGCCGTGCAACTCCGGCTGTGGCCCATGTGGCGCTGGCGCTTTTGGGCAATGCCATACACCCATGCAGCAAACGCCAGACACACCATGCCCGAACACAGCAGCAATACTGTTGTGGCGCCCCCTTCCACCGTGGCAACCCAGAGCAGCCACACGCATGTCCCGAGCAGGGGGAACGCCAGAAACTGGCGTAAATAGTCCATCCATGCACCGGGGCGCGGCAGGTGGCTGGCCAGTGTGGGGCTAAAGGCCAGCAGCACGTAGGGGGCCGCCAGCCCAACGCCAAGGGCTGCAAACACCACCAGCCCGGTAAGCGGCGGACCAGCAAGGGCTCCAGCAATGGCAACCCCCATGAACGGGGCCGTGCAGGGGGAGGCCACAACCACAGCCAGCAGGCCGGTCAGCACATCATGCGCAAGCCCGTGTTTGCGGGAGGAGGCATTGCCCAGAGCGGGGGGAAGAAAGGCAAATACATCCAGCAGGTTGAGCGCCATGGCAAAGAGCAGCCAGGTGATCATGCCCACAAATACGGTGGACTGGAACTGGAACCCCCAGCCCGTAGCACTCCCCCCAACCCGTAGCGCCATGACCAGTGCGCCAAGGGCTGTAAAACCCGCAATAACCCCGGCGGCGTAAGCTATGGCACTCTGCTTTTGGTGCTTGCGCTCGCTTTGGCCCATACGGGCCACGGCCAGTGCCTTCATGGCCAGAATGGGAAAAACGCAGGGCATCAGGTTTAGCACCAGCCCGCCAAGTAACCCCAGTACGATAAAGCGGAGCAGGTCGCGCGTTGTGTTGCCACCCTCTGCCAGTGCGTTACCTGTAGGGGCGGCTGTGTCGGGGGCGGGGCTGGCCTGACTGGCGGCACCTTGCTCTTCGGGCAGTGTGGGGGTGGGTTGGGGTGTGCCTGATGGTGGAGTTGCCGCCGGTATTGCGCGTGGCACTCCACTCAGGGCCGCGCTCTGTGCCGGGGCTGGTGTATCCGCCTGTGGGGTAGCCTGTATGCTCAGGGCGCGCTCGGTTCCGTCTGGTGCCTGCAGGACCAGAATACCCGCCAGAGGTTTGTTACGGGCAAAACCTGTTGTGGGTTCAAGGCGGAGGGACAGCCCATTGGCATCAAATGTCAGGGTCTGTGGTGCAGCTTCGGCAATCTGCCCGCGTTCTTGGGGCATGAACCACGCATTCCCCACGGATTGCCGGTTCAGGCCCGGTGCGAGCACATGCAATACACCAGCAGGGCTGACTGTAACCGGGTAGGGGGAAGGCACAGGCGTATGCTGGGCCGCCTGCACAAAAAGAGATGCCTGAGCAGAGGCCAGCGGAGCCCCTGTGGGCAGGGTCAGGGTAAACGTACCGTCTTCGGGAATGCAGGATTGCTCGCATACAAGCCAGCTTGCCTGTGCGTTCAGGGTTGTCCAGCCGTGTGCGTCTGGTGTGCCGGGTTGCAGGTGCAGCGTAACCGGCAGCACAACATCCCCCGTATAGGCGTAGGACATAAGGGAGGCATCCCTTATGCGTTGGGGCGTGGGCCAGGTAATGGTCTGGGCGGTGCCCTGTAATGCGCCCGATGCGGTGACACTCAGGCTGGCAGGGTCCCCTGCATCCCCGGGGTTAAGCCAGTATGTGTGCCATCCGGGCTTGAGCTGCAGGCGCAGGGCCACATGGAGCGGGGCAGTGGCGCTGGCCGTGCTGGCGTCCGTAATCAGGGTGGCGGTGCTGTGGGCACTGACCACAGGAGCACTTTGCGCAGCCTGTGCGGCATGGGGCAGGCTGCCGGTGCAGGCCAGTGCTAGCCCCAGTAGTCCCGCCAGCCCCGTTGCCAGCCCCGTTGCCAGCCGTGCCACCTGTTCAGAACCACGCAAAAACAGGGCGCGGGGGGTGCGCGTGCTGGCAGCCGCTGGTGCGGAGCACGCAACCTTGGGGGCAGGGAGTTGGGTGGCGGAGCGGGCAGGGCGGCGCATCAACGTCAGCTTTCAGCACGGGTATGGGTCCAGAGGGCCAGCATACGCAAAGCCTGGCTGTGTGGGAAATGGATCGTGTGCCCGCCGCCGGATTAATGCCCGGAGTCGGCTGCTGCACCGGGCTGGAGCACAAACAGGCGCGAGCAGTATGGGCAGACCGTCTGGTGCCCACCGATCCTGAGCCAGACGCGCGGGTGCCCCAACTGGCCCAGCCCGCCATCGCAGGCAATTTTGCGCTGATCGACCAGAATGGTTTCCACATGCCCCAGACGGGGGCGGGGGATGGGGTTTGCCGGTTGGATAAGCATGGGTTCAAAAAGCCTCGTATCAGGTTGGCAGGTACGGGTGTGGCGCAAAGTCTGGGGGGATGATACGCATTGTAGCCGTGGTTGTGCAGCAGGCATCTTTTCCCATACGCGTGAGCAAAGGCTTACTCCGGCGCTGGAGCAGGGCTTTGCCCCTGTTTGCATGTGGGCTGGCTCTGCTTGGAGGCTGCGCCAGTGTGCTGCCCCCTGCACCTGTTCCTCCCCCCTGGTACGCCGCCGCCGCCCGCCTTGTTCCGCCTGATGGGGTGATAAGCCTGCGGGATGGTGCGGCCATACCCGTGCGGGTGTGGCAGGCCCATGGGCATGAACGCGCGGTTGTGCTGGCCCTGCACGGGTTTAATGACAGCAAGGACGCATGGGAGTATTCCGCCCCGGCTCTGGCAGCACAGGGGATTACACTTGTTGCCCCCGACATACGCGGTTTTGGGGCCGCCCCCCTGCGTGGGGGCTGGGCCGGCAGTGCCCAGCTGGTTGCCGATGCGCGTGAGGAGGAAGGCCGGATCCGCCAGACCCACCCTGACGTGCCGCTTTACCTTATGGGGGAGAGCATGGGGGGCGCTGTGCTTATGCTGCTTATGTCCGGCCCGGATGCCCCCAAGGTTGCAGGGACCATATTGCTGGCCCCTGCTGTGTGGGACCTTGGAATAGGGGCGGATATTCCGCTGGATGTGCTGGCCACACTGTTTCCCAAGCGTTTTGTAACGGGGCGCGAACTGCCGGTGCATGTTGTGGCCAGCGATAACCCCGCAGCCCTTATCCGCCTGTATTATGACCCGCTCACCCTGCGCCAGACCCGGCTGGAAGCCCTGCGCGGGCTGGTGGCCCTCATGCGCAGTGCAGCGCGTGCGGCGCCAAGGGTGCATGGCCCCGTCTTGTGCTTGTACGGAGATCAGGACCAGCTTGTGCCCCCGCAGGCCATGGCGCAGGCATGGGGGGAACTGCCACCGCCAGCCCGGCTGGACCTGATAACCGGAGGGCACCACCTGCTGCTGCGTGACCGGCGCGGCGCGCTGGCTCTGGGGGATATTGCTAGCTGGATCAACCAGCCAGAGCGGTTTTTGCCATCGGGGGGGGATATAACCGCTGCCGTATGGCTGGCGCAGGAGCAGAGAGCCAGCGGGCTTGGTGGGCGTAGCCCGGCATGGTTCCTGCCTGCCAGACTGGATGGCGTTGTTCCTCCCTAAGCCCTGTGGAGGCCCCTTGCAGGGGTTATTCTGCCGGTGCTGGCCTGTTCGGGCGGATATGAAAGATAAAGGCTTGGCAACGCCCCCCGCTTTAGGTTAGGAGATGGGCCAACGGACCCGTAGCTCAGCTGGATAGAGCGTTGCCCTCCGAAGGCAAAGGTCACGCGTTCGAATCGCGTCGGGTCCACCATTCTCCTGTAAAAATAGCCAAAAACTGCGGTTTATAGGCTGGGTTAGACACTTTCCCGTTTCGGGTTAGACACGTCCGGGCTGTTCTCCCCTGTTTATGCTGCGGGTAAGTGCTTCTCGCGCGCGGACAGACTGTTTATTCTTGGCCATTCATGCCAGATTGCGCGTGGTATTCAGGACAGCTTTTTTACAAACGGTGGATAAAGGGTGCGGCAGTGGTGATGAAGCAGAAACTTTTTGTTGTGGCATCCTGCCTGTTTATTGCGTCAGTCGCTGCGTTTGTGCCTGCTGCCACAGCACGGGCGGCGTCTGTGCCCCGTTCGCCCTATGCCGCCAATGATGGCGAGAGCACATTGTGTGTATCCGGCCCGGTTTACATTATTGATGTGCATGTGGTGGTGACCGTCAATGACGTGGAACACACCATCAGCACCGCTGCGTCTGAAGTGTGTTCGGTCAACCCAGCCAATTTTTCCGATGTAGTGGTGCAGGGCGCACCGCCGCAGGGGGGAGCGCCGCTGGAGGTCAGTAAAAAAGTCGGGGTGGAGGGCACAGTCCGCCTGAACGGCCGCACAGCTACGCTGGAAACCAACGTGTACCTGCCCACCAAGGGGGGGAGTGCCGCCCAGTGTGCCAACAGCCAGCCGGGGGATGGCAGCCCGCCATGCAAAAGCAGCTCCCTTGGGGTTAACCTCTCCAAAACATGGATCTTTACGCGCAACACATGGCGCGATTTTTACGTAGGGCCAGATGACAACGGCAACCCGGTCAAGGTGCTTGTGCGTCTGTCCGATGGTCCGGTGAACTAACGCGGCCACCATGCGCGTAACAGGTGCCGGTATGGATAAAACCAGCCCATCCCCCGTTGTGGTCTGGTTCCGCGATGACCTGCGACTGGCCGACAACCTTGCCCTGACCAACGCCGTGCGGAGCGGCCAGCCCTTGTGGTGCGTGTTTATACGCCCTGCAGGTCAGGCCTGCACAACCGCGCTGGACTGGTGGCAGGCCCAGAGTGTGCAGGCGCTGGACCACGCCTTGCGCGCATATGGTGGCCGCCTGCACCTGTTTACGGGGCAGGCCGAGCAGATTCTGCCCGAACTGGTGCGTGAAGGCGGGTGTAAGCAGGTGTTCTGGAACCGTCGCTACGACCCGGCGGGTAAAGCTACGGATACCCGGCTCAAGGCCCAGCTTAAACAGATGGGTGTGGCAGTGCACAGCACGCCGGGCAGCCTGCTGCATGAGCCATGGACCGTGCGGAGCAAGGCCGGGCAGCCTTTTCAGGTCTTTGGTGCATTCTGGCGTGCGGCCAGTGCTACGGCCCATTACCCGGCCCCCTTGCCGGTTCCCCCAAGTATGGCGTTTGCCCCATGCCTGGCCTTGCCAGATGCACAGATCTTGCCCGATGCCGCAGTGCAGAACCTGCCGGGCTGGGCCGAGGCCATGCGGCCCTACCACGCTTTTGCCGAGCAGGACGCACACGCCCAGTTGCATGACTTTATTGCCCATGCCCTGCAAAATTATGCGCAGGACAGGGATTTTCCCAGCAGGGATGCAACGTCCGAGCTTTCTCCCTTCTTGCGCACGGGCCAGATAACACCTGCACAGATCTGGCACGCCGTGGCGGCGGCAGGCGCGCAGGATGGAGGGAGTAAGTTCCTCTCCGAAATCGGGTGGCGGGAGTTTGCGTGGTCCTTGTTGTGGGAACACCCGGATATGAGTACGCGCAACCTCAGGCCCGAGTTTGATACAATGCCATGGCGGGTGGACCCCAAGGGGCTGGCACGCTGGCAAAAGGGGCGCACGGGTTACCCGCTGGTTGATGCGGGCATGCGCCAGCTCTGGCAGACGGGTCTTATGCACAACCGGGTGCGCATGGTTGTGGCGTCTTTTCTGGTCAAACACCTGCTGATTGACTGGCGCGAGGGCGAACGCTGGTTTGCCCATACGCTGGTGGATTATGACCCCGCAAGCAACCCCATGAACTGGCAATGGAATGCTGGAACCGGGGTGGAATCCGCCCCTTTTTTCCGGATTATGAACCCCATCCTGCAATCGCAGAAATTCGACCCCGATGGCGCGTATATCCGTACCTGGGTGCCCGAACTGGCGGGGCTGCGTGGCCCCGATATTCATACCCCATGGCAGGCAACCCTGTTGCAGCCGACTGGCTACCCCAGCCCCATTGTGGACCACGGCGTAGCGCGCGCACGGGCACTGGCAGCATGGAAAGCGCAGAAAAACGAGGCATGAGTTAAGCCCGTGCAGCCTTTACGCCGGATATGACTCGATAATGCGGGGTAAAGAACTGATTTTTTTGAAAATATGGTGAAGAAAACAATTTTTTTGACGGGCATCAAGGCCAAAGGCTTCGGTTTGCGTTTGTAATTACAGGACAGAACAAACCACGGAGCAGATACATGACCCGCGTAGCAGGAAAAGTCGCCATTGTTACAGGGGCCGCCAACGGTATTGGCAAGGCCACCGCAATTCTGCTGGCCAAGGAAGGTGCCAAGGTTGTCGTGGCTGATTTGCAGGAAGAAGCCGGACACAACACGGTAGCCGAAATCAAGGCTGCAGGGGGCGAGGCCCTGTTTGTCAAACTCAACGTTACGCAGGAAGCAGACTGGCAGAACGCCGTAAATCTGGCGGAGCAGACATTTGGCAAGCTGGATGTTGCGGTCAACAATGCCGGTATTGCCTATAATGGCACGGTGGAAAGCACGAGCCTGGAAGACTGGCAGCGTGTGCAGTCCATCAACCTCAACAGCGTGTTTCTGGGCACCAAATATGCGGTTGAAGCCATGAAAAAAGCAGGGGGCGGGTCCATTATCAACCTGTCCTCCATTGAAGGGCTGGTGGGGGACCCTACCCTTGCAGCCTATAACGCCAGCAAGGGTGGCGTGCGCCTGTTTACCAAATCTGCCGCATTGCACTGTGCCAAGTCGGGCTACAAGATTCGGGTCAATTCCGTGCATCCGGGCTATATCTGGACCCCCATGGTGCAGGGGCTGA
Source organism: Acetobacter sp. ESL1128 (assembly GCF_058505085.1). NCBI lineage: Bacteria > Pseudomonadati > Pseudomonadota > Alphaproteobacteria > Acetobacterales > Acetobacteraceae > Acetobacter > Acetobacter sp. ESL1128. The sequence goes on from NZ_CP196369.1 coordinate 664,591, forward strand.
CCAAGGATGCCGCAGAAGCACGCCAGAAGCTGGTGGACCTGCATCCGCTTGGCCATCTGGGTGAACCGGACGATATTGCGTACGGCATTCTGTATCTGGCGTCTGACGAATCCAAGTTCATGACCGGGAGTGAACTGGTGATTGATGGCGGCTACACGGCCCAGTAAGTCATTTTGTTACCCCGGCCCTTCACGGGGCTGGGGTAACAAAAAAGCCTCCCGCACAGTGCTGCGGGAGGCTTTTTTTATGGTCTGCCCGTAATGGGGCAGGGGCTTATGGCAGCGGGTGGGCTGCGTTAAGCGTGTTGCGCTCTTCCAGAATCTGGCCGGGCTGGAGTGGGGTTGCACGCGCGCTCTTGATTTCGTCTGCAGTAAAGGCCGGGGCGGAAGCGTCGCCCGACAGGGCGGAAACGTAGCTCAGCAGTGCTGCAATATCATCATCCGACATGGCGGCCATGGAGGGCATGTAACCCATATAGGACATGCCGCCAGCCTTCAGGCTGCCTGCCAGACCGTTGAGCAGTACGTGAATAACGTAGGTTTTGCCTTCGGGGGTGGCTGCAATCTGGTTGATACGGCCTTTAAGCGGAGGGAACTGCCCGGGCACGCCGCTGCCGGTGCTCTGGTGGCACATGGCGCAGTGTGTTGCGAACAGTTGCGCACCATCGGCTGCTGCGTGTGCGTTCCCTGCAAGGCCGGACAGGCCCGCAGTTGCTGCAAGCACAGCCAGAATGGTTTTTTTCATGAAAAACTCCTGCTTAATCGTTCGATTTCGCAACAATTATACACGGCTTTGGCCGTATCTCAACTCCCCCTTGCGCACAGATCCGCATATGGGGCGCGCAAGGATAAAGTTGCCGTTGGGCTGGCTTCCTGTCATTCAGGCATCATGACGAAAGATAAGGACTTTGAGATCTTTTTGGCCACTGTGCCGGGGCTGGAATCCGTATTGTGCGCGGAGGTGCGGCTTAAAGGGTTCAAACAGCCCGTGGCCGTGCCCGGCGGGGTTGTTATCCGCGGTGGGTGGCCGGAGGTCTGGCGCGCAAACCTGTGGGTGCGTGGGACCAGCCGGGTTCTGGCGCGTATAGCGTCTTTTCCCGTTGTGCACCTGTCCCAGCTCGACCGGCGCGCGCGGCAGGTGGCGTGGCAGGACGTTCTGCGCCCCGATGTACCCTTCCGGGTGGAGGCAAGCTGTGCAGGCTCGCGCGTGTACCATGCCGGTGCTGCGGCCGAGCGCATAGGAAAAGCCATTGCCCAGACGCTGGGTGCCACACAGGCGGATGACGCACCAGTGCTGGTGCGTGCGCGTATTGAGCAGAATCTCTGCACCATAAGCGTGGATACATCGGGCGATCTGCTGCACAGGCGCGGCTACAAACAGGCCATTAACCGCGCCCCCCTGCGGGAGACAATGGCGGCCCTGTTCCTGCGCCAGTGTGGCTATAACGGGCAGGAGCCAGTGCTGGACCCCATGTGTGGCTCGGGTACGTTTGTGATTGAGGCCGCCGAAATTGCCGCCCGCCTTAACCCCGGCCGGGCGCGCCATTTTGCGTTTGAACAACTGGCGACCTTTGATGCGCAGGCATGGCAGCAGATGCGCGCGGTTAAAAGCGAACGCACACCTTTGGTCCATTTTTATGGGAGCGACCGGGATGCAGGCGCCATAACCATGAGCCGCGCCAACGCTGAACGCGCAGGCGTGCAGGACTACGCAACCTTTGCCCAGACCACCATCAGCGCCCTGCGGCCACCACCGGGGCCTGCGGGGTTGGTTATTGCCAACCCACCCTATGGCACCCGCATAGGCGACAAGCAGAGCCTGCTCCCCCTTTACAGTGCGTTTGGGCAAACCATGCTGGCGCATTTTTCGGGCTGGCGTGTGGCTATTGTCACGACCGAGGCAAAGCTTGCCCATGGCACCGGCCTGCCATTTTTGCCGCCCGAAGCCCCCGTGCCGCATGGGGGGCTGCGTGTTTCGTTGTACCAGACCGCACAGCTGCCATAGGGGATGGTGTGGTATGGGGGCGGGCATGACGGGCATGCCTGCGCGCCCCCTTTATTTCCCCCATCCTGCTTTATAAAAGGAAGCCCGATCAGCAGGTGAGCCAGGGGTGAGGTGCCAAAAAATGAGCGTGACATGGGGCGATTTTCAGGCCGTTGTGCAGTTATCGGCCGGTCTTAACGTGGCTATTCTCAGCTTTGTGGACATCAGCCTGCCCGCCATCAAGGAGCGGCGGCGCGTGTTTGCCAAGGCCCGGCAGGAACTCGATATTCACCGCAAAAACCCTCATAAACGCACGGAGGTTGAAATAAAGGAACACACCGCCGCTGTGGATGATGTGGACCGCAAGCTGTTTGACCTGTGGCGGGAGACATCGGCGTTTGAGAGTATTGAGGATTCCTTGCTCAAATCAACCGGCGTGCTCGGGTTTTGTGGCGCGGTGCTGAGCATAGGCCTGCTGTGGTATTCCGCCCTGCACTATGATGCTCCCATCCTGTTTACAGGGGAACTGCTGACCGTCATTTCGTTCGGCTCCCTGCTGGGTGCGTTTTTGATCAATTACTTCACCGCATCCAAGGCATCCCAGTATGCCAAGCGGTGCAATGACCTGCGCACCCATATGCGCTTGCATCTTTAGGCACAGAACCTGAAAAAAACAGTGCAGGTTCTGCCAGTTTTATAAGTCTGGTGGGGCATAGCCTAGAACTTCAGCAACATGCTGGCCTTTACACCACTTTCCACCGATTGCGCACCATACTGACCGGTGTAGGACAGACCGATTTTTATGCGGTCGCTCAGTCTGGCGCTCAGCCCCGTATCCAGCACCACAGCATCGGTTGAGAGGGGTGTGCCTGCAATATCCATGCTGCCGCTGCCTCCTGCGGCAAACAGCATATGGGTTGTGGGTGTTGTCAGCCCGAATGCGTGCCGGTACGCCACCGAGCCATGTGGGATTAACAGCAGCCTGCCCGCATGAAAGCTGGAAGAAGCCTTGACCCCAAAGGTGGAAAACGTAACCCCCGTATCCATTCCGGCCCCCCGCAGGGCCGCTGCCCCGCCATGTTCATGGTAGCCATTGGTGTGCAGGTTGACATACGCCACATTGGCAAAAGGTTCGGCTATGCTCCGGCCCATGTAAAGGCGGTAACCCAGCTCACCAAACCCCTGTGCGGTGCCGCCAAGATAACTGCTTGAAAGGCGGTCCGTATAACCGGGAAAAGCAACATTGCGTTGTAGGCTCAGCATATTCCACGTATAGGCAGCCCCCAGTTTAAGGGTAAGCGCACCCCAGTGTGTGCCTGCATACCCCCCAAGGCTTACCGTGTTGCCATGGCCGGATGAGCCACGCCCACTCCCTACATCAAACATGGTGCGGCCATAGCTGAGCATGCTGCCAATGCGCCATGTGTTGTTGAGTATGGGTGTATCTACCCCCATGATAAAACCGGTGGTGGAATGGTGCAGGGCTGCGGCATTGCCATCGCCCCCATTATGGCCAAGGCTGCCGTAAGCCTGCCCCCACAAGACGGTCTGTTCGCTCAGGCAGCCTTCATCCTTGCGGCCGGTTCTGAGCGATGCCGTGTGCAGGGTATCGTCCACATAGCCTTTGTTGCAGTCTGCTGTATCCAGCCGCTCCATGGCTGCCTGACGTACCAGAAAGCTGTCCTGCACAAGTGCGGTACGGGCCGAGGCATGCACCTCGCCCGAAAGCGTGTTCATGCTCCGGCGGGCCTGTGCGGCATTCAGGTGCTCCATAGCCCCCACAATGGCGCTGCTCTGGGGTATGCGGTCCAGCATCTGTGCGGTTTCACGCTCGTTGCGGGTATTGGTGACGGAGGCAAAGCTCAGGCTATTGCGTGCCATAAGCACGTCCAGATCATTCCCGTTATAATATAGCGATGGTGAGATAAATGTGTAAGGGCTGGTCAGGTTGGTTTGCAGGGAATAGGTTTTTTGCAAAAATCCGCTGCCGGTTGTGAGAATGGTATAATATTCATTTAGTTTTAATGAGGTGGCAGGCGTAACATTCAGAACAACAGTGCCAGAAAGAGCAGCACTGCCCGCAACGCTGAGTGTATTGGACTGCAACTGCTGGTACTGCGTGCCCTGAAGGTTCAAGACCTTGCCCGAAAGCTGGTCCGTGCCCTGAAGAGCGAGTGTGGAGTTCTGCGCGGTTTGCAAATTTCCTGCCACCCGAACACTGTTTTGTACATCGGGGGTGGCAAGGGTGCCACCAGAACCAATAACGGTATCCCCCACGGAGCCAGACCCGCTTAAGGTGCCACCATTGCTGACATCAACGGATGAAGAGGTAATGGACCCATCCACCTCCAGCGTGCCTTGTGTTACGGTGGTGGCCCCCGTGTAGGTGCTGTTTGCGCTCAGCACGGTTGTGCCGGCACCATTTTGTGCCAGACCACCAGTGCCATCAATACTTTGCGCCAGTGTAAAGGTGCCACTGTGGTTTATGGCCAGCACGCCGTTATTGTGGATGGCAGTGCCAGCGGCAAGGGCACCGGACGTGCCCCCATTACCCAGTTGCAATACACCGCCGTTAATGGATGTTGCTCCCTGATAGGTCTGGTCCTTGGTAATAATCAGGGTTCCCAGATCCGTTTTTACCAGAGATGTACCGCCAGAAACCAGTTGGTCATTCAGCACCGTATCCAGTATGGCAGTAATGGAGGCCCCAGCCGTAGTGCCATCCCCCACACGGATAAGAGTGGACGCGCTGTTTGCGTAAATATTATCCCCGGTTACCGTGTATATTTTGCCATCATTATTGGCAAACTGCATGCCGCTGGCGACAACATTGTTTGTAACGCCGTTATATGTGTCCTGCACAGTTACCGTTCCGGCATTGCCGGCATAAACAACAAACTGGCCATTAACCCACGGCCCGTTGGTCTGGCCTGTTTTGTCGGTCCAGTTCAGGTCATTGGTGCCGGTCTGGGCGTCCCATGTGCCGGAGCCGCCATCTACCGTGTTGTTGCTCCGGTTGGTGGTGCTTCCACCATCCCAGAACGTCAGGTTGCCGTAATTGATAACCAGATTGACCTGATGATCAATGGATGTCTGCAAGGATGCCGTAGCACCGGGGGCAACGCTTGTTGGGGCCAGTGTCTGGTCTGCGGCACCACTTAATGTGCCACCGTATGTGTACAAACGGTAAAGGCCGGGGTCCAGACTGTTATTGTTTACGTTTGGCCCGGCGGTATTGGGCGTAATGCTGAGCGTGCCGCCAAGGGTGAGGTCCCCCTGCACGGCAACCAGAGAGTTATAGGCGCCGCCAGCAACATTGGTCTGCCCCAGATAAAAGTTCTGGGATGATCCACTCGCCAGTGTCAGGTTCTGTGCCATGCTCAGGATGCCAACATGGCTGGTTACATCCCCCGGGGTCAGGGTGCCCCCACTTTGTATGACGGTATTCCCCCCCAGTGTGCCGGTGCCAGATAAAGTGGCTGTGGCGTTTACCAGTGTATCCCCGGTGGCTGTGCTCTGGTCACCATTGATGGCAAGAATGCCCGATGTGATCTGGGTGGTGCCGGTATAGGCATTATTGCCACTAAAAACCTGTGTCCCGGATGCGCTTACGCTCACCCCACCAGTGCCGGAGAGCGTGCCGGAGTAGGTGTTGTCTGCCGTGGCCAGTGTAAGCAGCCCGTCCAGAGTGCCGTTGGCCGAACCACTTAAAGACCCAATGGTTGCGCCGTTTGCCGTGACATCAAAAGTGCCGCCATTGGCCAGAAGCTGCCCGTTTATGGTGTTCCCATCCAGCGTCAGGGTGCCGGACGTGTTGGTTGTGTTGTGCAGGACCGTATTGTTTTTGGCGAGTAACAGCGTGCCTGCGTTAGCAACACTGTCCACAGTGCCAGCATTGAGTGTGAGTGTGCCGCCGGAATCATTGACCGCGGCACCCGCTATTGTGCTGTCGGAAAAAGTTGCCGTGCCACTTTTGTTTTCCACGCTTCCAACGTGGGAGTTGTTCTGAATGGTCATGACCCCAATGTTGGAAAGGGCACCCTGTATGGTTGCGGCATCCATGTTCAGGACTGTCGAGTTTGTAAAGTTTCCAACAACTGTTGCATTGGTATTGATGTTTGCCGTCCCGGCATTGTTGACATCCCCCAGAACCTGGGAGGACCCGGTCAGGTTAAAGGTGGAGCCGGTGGTGTCTGTTACATTGCCTTTGATAACGGAGGAACTGCTGAGTGTGGCCGTGCCGGAGTTTATAAGGGACTGTTCAAAAACCGCATTGCTGGCGGCCTGAATAACCCCCGTGTTGGAGTTGTTCACCAGCCCGCCAATGGTCCCGTTAACGGTAAGCTGCCCAATGTTGAGCACATTCCCAAAAACCTTGCCGGTGCTGGTAATAATGGTGGGGTTGGCCGCACTCGAATTGTTGGTCAGGCTGCCAGCGATTGACCCGGATAGATTCAGGGCAGCATTGGCGCTGACTGCGGTCATCCCCGTATATGTATTCTGCCCTGAAAAGGACTGAACCCCGCCAGAGAGCGATATGCCACCCGGCCCGGACATAACGCCGGAATAGAGCGCGTTGCCCGCACGGTTGATGATCAGGGTGCCGGTCAGGGTGCCATTTGCCGTGCCGGAAAGGGCGTTTACCGCGCCATTGATAACATTGAATGTGCCCCCGTTGGCTTCCAGCGTGCCCAGCACATAAACGCCCATACCCGAAAGTGTGACCGTGCCGCCATCGCTGACAACATTGCCCTGAACCATGGCGCTGCCATTCAGGTTGAGTATGCCCGAATTGCTTACGTCACTCCCTATTATGCTATTGGTTGTAAAGGTGCCCGATGCGTGGTTTGTCAGCCCCCCCTGCACTGCGGTGGCGGAGAGTTTGGCTGTGCCTGAATTCTCAAAACTCCCGTTTATGGTGCCGGATAGGTTTGAGAATGTTGCATCCTGCTGGTTGATAACATTCAGGGTTTCTGCGGCTGAGAGCGTCATGCTGCCGTAATTGTTCACGTCCCCCATTGTGCCAAATGTGGCGCGGATGGACCCGGAGGCAAGGTTGACAATACTGCCGGTTGTTCCTCTGGTCAGGTAGAATGTTCCGCTGTTGGTTGTATTGTTGAGCGTTCCTGAATTATTTAACATCCCATTATTGGTTGTTGTGCCGGCAATTCTCCCCGATGAGTTAATAAATGTGCTGCCATTGTTGGTCAGGTTTATATTCTGGCTATTGCTGACCGAGTAATTCGAGCCCGCATCAACGGTATAATCCGTTGCACTGCTGGCTGCGAAAGCGGGAACAGAAACAAAAAGGGACGTGGTAAAAAGATAAACCTTAAGCCCGTTAACGTGTGGTTTGCGGAAAATTGTAAGGCATTTTCCCAACATGCGGCTGTCTCCTGACGGGCTTAATAGAAATGTCCGGAGAAAACCTTAATAATAATTAATTAATAATATTCTAATCTTTCTCTATCTATATTTGATATTATTTTCTTAACAGCGTTATTTATCCTACAAAAAACAACATTTGTTTGATTTTTATTTACAAAAATTATGTTTATTCAGAGCGGGGAGAGCCGCTTTTCCTAAGCGGTAGGCCGGTCCTCTGCTGCATGGAGCGCCATTTTGGCCGGGTTGCCGCGCGGGAGGATTGTCCGCGTTGGTATGGGAAAAACCTGCTCACACCTGTTTAGGACTGGGGGCTGAGAACGCGGAAGGGGGAGGGGGCTGATCGTAAAAATCCACCCTCATCGCCACCTTGCCCATGGGTGTTACAAAATGAGGCTGCAGCGGTTCGATCAGGCCGGGGGTGGCCGGTGTCAGCAGAAGTTCAGATGGAGGGGCCAGATAAGTGAGCTTCAACTCCCCTTCAAGCACACGGATCACGCCCCACACACCCGCCTTGGTATTATGGCGCGTGCGCAAGGCAGCAGGTAGCGTGTCCTGATCGAATACGGGCGTGGAGCGATAGGGCAGGACTTCGGTCATGGGTATCACTTTTCGGGGAACAGCGCCTCAAGGTGCTGTGTTGCGCCGGGGCATGGCCCGTTTGGCGTAAAAAGAGAGAGCAAGCTGCAAGCTTCTGGCAATGTTGGCTGCCTTGTCCTGTAGAACAGCGGCCACATCTGCTGGCATGTGCGTGGAGGTGGTCTCACCCCACAGTGCCAGCCACCGATCAAACAGTTCTGGCGTCATCCGGTCACGGTGCTGCATATGCACGGGCACTGGCTGGCCTTTGTAACGCCCGGTACCCAGCATGACGGAAGACCAGAAAGCCGTGAGCGTTTGCAGGTGCTCAGGCCAGTTGGTCACGGCATCTTCAAAAATGGGGCCAAGCTCGGGGTCCGCGCGCACACGTGTGTAAAAGGCGTTTACAAGTGTTGCCAGCCCGTCCTCGTTTAGTGGCAGCCTGCTCATAATATGAGCCTCCTTAACAGCCTGATGTTGCGCACAGTCTATCTGATGCGACTGGCAGAAAGGTTGCGCCAGCGCAAACCCGGCACGCCCCCAACGCAGTAGAAATATGGTGAGACAGGCAAATATGGCAATCTTCCCAAGGAGGGATGGATGAACGAACTGGCAATTGCCCGGGCACTGCACGTGATCGGGGTCGTGATCTGGATTGGCGGGGTCTCCATGGCGACAACAGCGGCTTTGCCTGCCCTGCGCTGTGGTGTGTTCGGGGCGGACAGGCTTGCAGCTTTTCAGGCTTTTGAGCGTCGTTTTGTGTGGCAGGCGCGCGGTGCTGTGGTTCTGGTCGGGCTGAGTGGGCTTTTTATGGTCATGAAAATGGACCTCTGGGCACGTTTTGCTGAACCCGGTTTCTGGTGGATGCACGCCATGGTGGGGTTGTGGTTGGTGTTTGCCATTGTTCTGTTTATTGCGGAGCCTCTTGTTCTCCATCGGCGCTTTAATGTCTGGGCAAAGCGTGACCCGGATGCCGCTTTTACCGCCTTGCATCGCGCGCATATTGTTCTGCTGGTGCTGGGTCTGGTAACCGTTTTTGGTGCGGTGGCGGGTAGCCATGGCTGGTCGCCGGTCTGATCGTATGCGTGGCACAATACCCTGCGCGGCATAAGGGGTGTATGGGTCATGGCATGTCTGAGCAAAAAGCGCCTTTGCAGAATACGGTCAGGGCCATATGCGCACTGGGTCTGGTAAAGGGGTTGCCGCCCGAAGTGGCAGAGCATGTTGCGTCTTTGGTGCGGGTTGATGTTCTGCCCGGTGGGGCTGGTGTGTTCACGCAGGGAGCGGTGGCGCAACGGGCCTATGCGGTGCTTGTGGGGGCGGTGCGTATCCGCCAGATCGGGAGCGATGGCGCGCAGGCACTCATGCGCATGATTGCACCGGGGGAGATGTTTGGCACCGTCGCGCTGTTTACCGAAGGGTATTACCCGGCGGACGCTGAAACAGCGATGCCCTCGCATATTGCAAGCTGGTCAAAAGCGGATTTTATGGCGCTGACCATGAACTCCCCGCAAATTGCGATCAACATTATCGGCATGGTCGGGCAGCGGTTGGCCAATGTTCAAAACCGCCTGCGTGAAATGGCAACCCAGAGCGCAGAGCAGCGCATTGCCCATGCCCTGCTTATGCTGGTTGAGCAGAGTGGGGCCATACAGGCCGGGGCTTGTGAGATTTGTATTCCCCTGCGCCGCAGGGATGTGGCGGAACTGGCGGGCACAACGCTCTATACCGCCAGCCGCCAGCTGGCCGCGTGGGAGAAGGTGGGGCTTTTGGCCCGCTCCCGCCAGATGCTGGTTGTGCGTGATGCCAATAAGCTGCGCAGAATTGCGCAGGGCGGGCTTCTTTAAAAACATTTTGAATGGACTACACTCTTTGCAGAGTGTCTTGCTGCTGCATGGCTTGGCTCCTTGCGCGGCCTGTGTGGCAAAAAACAAACAGCATCCTGCCAGGATGTCGCCTGCGCACAGAAACATTTTGACATCGGAATGATATGCCGTCATCCTTGGGTCAGATCTGGTAAATGTCAACGCTGGCATTCGATCCATAAGGTCATGATGATATCTACATTGGGGGCCAATGATGGCCTTCTTGCCCATGGTGGGCGTGCCTGACGTTTAGTCCGGCACTAGGTATTAGTGTTATGGATAGAGGTTTCCTCAAAGCTGGTCATCCCCGCACTCTGCTTGCTGCTTTTCTTTATTTTGATGTGTCTTTCATGGTCTGGGTGCTGCTTGGGCCGCTTGGCATAGCCATATCACATGACCTGCACCTGAACTCCGGCCAGAAGGGGCTTCTGGTGGCCATGCCTGTGCTTGCAGGTGCTTTGCTGCGGGTTGTTGCTGGCGCACTGGTTGACCATTATGGCCCGCGCCGTGTTGCCATAGGCATGCAGTCCTTTGTGATTGCAGGGCTTGCCGCGACGTGGGTGCTGGCACCACATAGTTACGCCGGTCTGTTTCCCGTAGCTTTTGTTCTGGGTGTGGCTGGGGCTTCCTTTGCTGTTGCTCTGCCTTTGGCATCTGGCTGGTATCCTCCGCAGTATCAGGGCACGGCACTGGGTATTGCCGGGGCTGGTAATTCCGGCACGGCGCTTGCCTCCCTGTTCGCGCCCGGGCTTGCGGCCCTTTATGGCTGGACCAACGTGTTCGGGCTGGCCACGCTGCCGCTTGTTCTTGTGCTGTGTGCCTTTATCTACCTTGCCAAAGAACCACCCCGCCGCCCGAGTGCCGGCCTTGTGGCGTGGCTCCCGGTTTTGAAAAAAGCCGATTGCTGGGCTCTGATGTTCTTTTACGGCGTAACATTTGGCGGCTTTGTTGGGCTGGCCTCCTTCCTGACCATCTATTTTAATGACCAGTATGGCCTTTCCCCCGCGGTGGCTGGGAGCTGCACCGCGCTGGTGGTGTTTGCTGGTTCCTTTATCCGCCCGCTGGGTGGCGCACTGGCAGACCGTATTGGGGGCGAGCGCGCGCTGTGCATACTCTATGGGGCCGCAACCGTTATTTTTGGCCTGATCGGTTTTGGTCTGCCTACGATCTGGCTGGCGTTCCCCGCTTTTTTTGCAGGCATGCTGGTGCTGGGTCTGGGGAATGGCGCCGTTTTCCAGCTTGTTCCCACACGTTTTGCGCAGCAGGTGGGCATATTGACCGGGCTGGTCGGCATGAGTGGTGGGGTTGGCGGGTTTTATCTGGCCTCCTCTCTGGGAGCCGCACGGCAGGCAACGGGGTCTTATAGTCTGGGATTTCTGGCTTTTGCCGGTATCGCTCTGGTGGCTCTTGTCTGCGTCTCCATCTGCCGCAGAAGCTGGAACAAACCAGCCGATGCACATGGGTCTGACACGACCGGCCTTTCCGCAATTTCCTGATCTTCCTTACAGCCACGGATTATGACACGTGACCTTGAACAAGAATCGCGTGCGCCCCAGGTGCGCCCTTTTTCAGACCTGGCCAATCTCGGTTCATGCGGCTGTGCTGCTGGGCACTGTGGGGATACACCCCGCCTTGGCGCAGGCTGCCAGTGCTCCCGCGCAGGATACAGCCCCGACTGCACGCCAGACCATTGTGGCGGTGGAGAAAAACAACACGCCCAAACCCGCAAAAGCGGCGGGGCACATCCCCCATACACAGGATTGGGGGGTGTTCAACGCAGGCAAGCAGGCTGCCAGCGGCTTTGGAACAATGGCAGGCTTTGGGCAGGTCCGCTGGGCCGAGGACTGGAGCGATCTCGCAAACGTTCCGGAATCAAAAAGAAACAAGGACTGGTTCAATCGCCTTAAATACATACGCCTGAACACCACAGGCAGTATCTGGCTCTCCCTGAGTGGGGAGGAGCGGCTACGCTATGTGTTTGAAAACCAGCCCATGATGGGCACCGCAGGCAAAACCAACGCCAACCGCGTGCTGTTGCGCAACATGTATGGTGCAGACCTGCATCTTGGTGAACATGTGCGCGCATACGCCGAGTTTTTGTGGGGGGTGGCCGGTGGCTCCAATTACTACGGGTATCAGGCAGGCACACAGCGCGAGCGGCTGGACCTTCAGCAGGGGATTCTGGAGGTAAAGGGGCATTTGCTGGGGGCGAGCGTGGGGGTTATTGGCGGGCGGCAGGTATTTTTGGATGCGCCGGTTTCCATGCAGTCGGCCCGTGACCTGCCTAACGTGCAGCAGACATGGGATGGCGTGCGGGGCTACGCGGTGTGGAAGTCCTTTCGTGTTGATCTGTTTGACTTCATGCAGACCAATAAAAAGCCGATTGATGTGTTTGCAGATGGCACAAGTTACAATGCCCGCATGTATGGGGCCTACACATCCACGGCACTGCCATCATTTTCTTTTATGAAGCAGAAGAGCCAGCTTTTTGCCGATGTGTTTTTTCTTGGCTACCTGTTTAACGGTGCCAATGCGGCCCTGCCTCTTGCTCAGGCAGGCAAGACGGAAGCAGGCTCCACCCGCCGGGATAATATAGGCGGGCGTTTATGGGGGAATGCCGGCCCGTTTGATGTTAATCTGACCGGGGTTTTTCAGGGTGGGCAGTTTCGTCCCGCGCAAAAGGATGCGCAAACCCGTCCGGTCCGGGCATTTGCGGTTAACGGCAGTATTAGCTGGAATGCAAAAAACCTTCTGGGTAAACCTTCTTTCGGGATTCAGGCCGATGTGTTTTCCGGCGGGAATTACAACAGCAAGAATGGTGCAGTTGGCACTTTTGCAACACCGTATGTCGCATTGCCATATTATAACGATGTTACACTCGCCCTGACATCCCAGAACCTTGTGGGGGTTGGCCCGCTGATTACAGCCGCCCCTAAACCCAACCTGCGCCTGAGGCTGCACGTGCCGGCCTTTTGGCGTGAGAGCACACAGGACGCCGTTTACGGAACAGGCAAGACCTATGCCTGGCGCAATAACCTGCATGGTGGCTTTGTTGGTGTTTCTCCCCAGGTGCAGGTTGCCTGGAGCTTTGCCCCACATTTTACATGGACGCACGATATTGCAGGTTTTGCCTCATCCCACGGTATGCGGGAGGCCGGGGCCAAAAGCGGCATGTTTTATATGCAGACCATGGAGTTCAAGTTCTAGGTCCGTATGCCATGAGCCGGGGCAGCTTTTGGCGTGATATGTGGTTCCCTATTTATTTTATTTCGTGTAAGGAACTAATTGGAAGCATCCCATAACAGTTACCGTCAACGGCGGTGGTAACGGGTTAACGGCGAGTTGTTCAGGGGTCAACGGCGGCTCCTTGGCCTGAACAAGGCGCGTTTGCACACAGTGCAAACGCAGGAACCGTTCCATAATGGTGCAGCGTTTTTCCCATTCTGTTTTCTGTAACATGCGTTCTTCCTTGTGTGCATGCCTCCTGCAGGGGCGGTTGCACGCTTCCGGGCAGCCATGCGCGCATATGGGCATTTGCGTTGCCACCCCCTGTTCCCAAATTGCGAGGAGTTACTGACCATGGCCACTACCGGCACTATCGTTATCATCGGCAATGGCATGGTGGGGCACTACTGTGCAGAACAGCTGGTCATGCACGGCCTGCACGAAAATTGCGCAATCCACGTATTTGGCGAGGAACTGCACGATGCATATGACCGCGTGCACCTGACCGAATACATGACCGGGCAGGATGCGCTGGCCCTGCGCCTGCATGCGGAAGATTTTCATGTAGCACACGGCATTACCCTGCACCGTGGGGTACGTGTGAGCAGCATAGACCGGCAGGCACAGACCGTACACAGTGCAGAAGGCGCTTTGCAGTACACAACCCTGATTCTGGCAACCGGCTCCACCCCCTTTGTGCCTCCGGTGCCCGGAAATACCGGTACGGCAGGGCTTGTTTACCGGAATCTGGAAGATCTGGACCTTATCCGCGCAGCAGCACAGGGTGCACAGCACGGCACGGTTATCGGGGGTGGTCTGCTTGGGCTGGAGGCCGCCAATGCCCTGAGAATACTGGGCCTGCACACAAGCGTTATCCAGCTTGGCGGGCACCTTATGTCTGCCCAGTTGGATAAGGAAGGCGGGGATGCGCTCAAATGCCGGATCGAGGCATTGGGGATAGATGTGCGTACCTCCCACGCCACAAAGCAGATTGTGCCGGGGCAGACCTGCCGGCACCGCCTGATTTTTGCAGACGATACGTTCCTTGAAACCGATATGGTGGTGTTTTCCGCTGGTATTCGTGCGCAGGACCAGCTTGGACGTGAGTGCGGGCTGGAGGTGGAAGCACGTGGCGGTATTGTGATTGACCAGAGCTGCCGTACGTCAGACCCAGCCATTTTTGCCGTTGGGGAATGTGCCTCCTGGCAGGGGCAGGTTTTTGGTCTGGTTGCGCCCGGCTATGCCATGGCCCGCACGGTTGCGTCCATTCTGGCAGGCGAGGAAGCGGCTTTTACCGGGGCAGACATGTCCACCAAGCTCAAGTTGCAGGGTGTGGATGTGGGCTCCATTGGCGATGCCTACGGGGCAACACCGGGGAGCAGGAGCTACCGCTTTATAGGTGAGGCAGATGGCACCTACAGGCGGCTTGTGCTGTCTGGGGATGGTACCCGTGTTCTGGGTGCCGTGCTGGTGGGGGATAATTCGTATTACGACACCATTCTCCAATACGTGCAAAACGCGATCAAACCCCCGGCCGACCCGGCAGCACTTATTCTCCCGCGTGGGGAAGGGGCGGAACTGCTGGGGGCCGATGCCCTGCCCGATACGGCCATGGTCTGCTCATGCCATAACGTGACCAAAGGGGCGATCTGCGCAACAATAGATGCCGGATGCACTGATCTGGGGGAACTCAAGCAGACCACAAAAGCCAGCACAGGGTGCGGCGGGTGTGCCGCCCTTTTGAAAAGTGTTTTTGAAACAGAGCTGGAAAGCCGTGGCATTACGGTTGATCGCAGCCTGTGCGAGCATTTTTCCCATACCCGGCAGGAGCTGTATTCTCTGGTCAGGGTGCACGGTATCCAGACATTTGAAGAGCTGATGCAGCAGCATGGCCATGGCGGTCTGGGGTGCGATATCTGCAAACCTGCGGTTGGGTCCATTCTTGCTTCGGCCTGGAACAAGCCCATAACCGACCCGCTGTATATTCCCCTGCAGGACACGAACGACACGTTCATGGCCAATATGCAAAAGAACGGCACCTACTCGGTTGTGCCACGCATAGCCGGGGGGGAAATTACACCGGACAAGCTGATCGTGCTGGGTCAGGTTGCAAAAAAATATGATCTCTACACCAAAATTACCGGTGGGCAGAGGATCGACCTGTTTGGCGCGCAACTGCACCAGTTGCCAGAAATCTGGACCGAACTGCTCGATGCAGGGTTTGAAACGGGGCAGGCTTACGGCAAGTCCACCCGCACCGTAAAATCATGTGTGGGGAGCACATGGTGCCGTTACGGTGTGCAGGATAGTGTGGGCAAGGCCCTTGATCTGGAAAACCGCTACAAGGGGTTGCGCTCGCCCCACAAACTCAAGTTTGCGGTTTCTGGCTGCACGCGTGAATGTGCGGAAGCACAGAGCAAGGATGTGGGGGTTATCGCCACAGAAAACGGCTGGAACCTTTATGTCTGCGGTAATGGCGGCATGCGGCCGCGCCATGCGGAACTGTTTGCAACCGACATCGATTCAGAAACTCTGATAAAATATATAGACCGTTTTCTCATGTTCTATATCCGCACGGCCGATAAACTCCAGCGGACTTCTGTCTGGCGTGAAAATCTGGAAGGTGGGCTTGATTACCTCAAGGACGTGATCATCAACGACAGTCTTGGCATTGCCGAAGAGCTGGAACGCCAGATGCAACTGGTGGTGGACCGCTACCATTGCGAATGGCGGGACGCACTGAGCGACAAGGACAAACTCAAGCGCTTCCGCACATTTGTAAACGATGCCCGCCCAGACCCCAACATTCGCACCGTGGCCGAGCGTGATCAGGTCAGGCCCGCTGCCAACCTGCCCGAGGCAGGGAGCCTTGCAGGCCCGCAGGCATGGACGGAACTGTGCGCGCAAACGGACCTTGTGGAAAAATCCGGTGTGGTCGCATGGTGCGAGGGTAATCAGGTTGCCCTGTTCTATGTTCCGGCCACGCAGGCCGAGCCCGCCTGTGTGTATGCGCTGGATAACCATGACCCGTTTTCGCATGCCAATATTATTGGCCGTGGGCTGATAGGGGAGATCAAGGGGCAGCGGGTTGTGGCCTCACCACTATACAAGCAGCACTTCCGTCTGGAAGATGGTCAGTGTCTGGAGGATGCATCTGTCCGGCTGCGCACATGGGATGCACGGCTGGTGGACGGCAAGGTGCAGATCAGGGTGCGCGCTGGGCAGGGCACACCTGAACTGACGCCTGCCTGACGTGGCCATGCCTGATACTTCATTCCGTTCTGTCTGCCCGTATTGTGGCGTAGGGTGCGGGATTATTCTGGATGTAAAGGATGGAAAAATTGCAAAGGTGCGGGGTGATGCCGCGCACCCTGCCAATGCCGGCCGTTTATGCACAAAAGGCAGTTCGTGCGATAAGCCCTTATATGCTCAGGAGCGTTTAAAAACAGCCTTGTTGCGCCCGCAACGTGGGGCGGATGCCGTGGCGGTTCCGCTTGAACAGGCTATTGGCAAAACGGCAGCAAGGTTAAGGAGCATTCTGGATACACATGGGCCGGACGCAATCGCGTTTTATGTTTCCGGTCAGATGTCTGTGGAGGCACAGTACCTCATTAACAAACTGGCAAAAGGGTATGTTGGAAGCCAGTATATAGAATCCAATTCCCGCCTGTGCATGGCAGCGGCAGGTACAGGCTACAAGCTCTCGCTCGGGGCAGACGCACCACCGGGCAGTTATGAGGATATAGACACCACCAACCTGTTTTTTGTCATCGGGTCCAATATGGCCGATTGCCATCCGATCCTGTTCCTGCGTCTGATGGAGCGGAAAAGGGCCGGGGCCAAGCTGATTGTGGTGGACCCACGCAAAACGGCCACGGCGGAAAAGGCGGACTTGTACCTGCCCATCCGCCCGGGAACAGATCTGGCCTTGCTGAATGGTCTTTTGCATATTCTTGTTGAAAATGGAGACATAGACAAACAGTTTATCGCGCAGGCAACCCGTGGGTGGGATGCCATGCCTGCATTTCTGGCAGAGTATGCGCCCAGCACTGTTGCCGAAATAACCGGCCTGCCTGTTGCGGATATTATGACCGCCGCCCGCTGGATTGCTCAGGCCGGGGACTGGATGAGTCTGTGGACCATGGGGCTGAACCAGAGCGTTGCGGGAACATGGAACACCAATGCGCTATGCAACCTGCACCTTGCCACAGGCGCGCTGTGCAAACCCGGTTGCGGCCCGTTTTCCCTGACCGGCCAGCCCAACGCCATGGGGGGGCGCGAAATGGGCTACATGGGGCCGGGGCTACCGGGGCAGCGCAGCGCGCTGGTGGCGGAAGACCGCGCGTTTGTGGAGGCGCAGTGGAAGCTCCCCCCCGGCACCCTGCGGGATGTGGGGGGCAATGGCGCCATTGCCATGTTTGAGGCCATGGAAGAAGGCCGCATAAAAGCCTGCTGGATTATCTGCACCAACCCTGTGGCCACTGTTGCCAACCGCGGCCATGTCATACGGGCATTGGAAAAAGCAGATTACGTGGTTGTGCAGGACGCTTTTGCAGATAGTGAAACCACAGGATTTGCCGATAGTCTGCTCCCAGCTGCCCTTTGGGCAGAAGCGGATGGCGTGCAGGTTAATTCTGACCGGACCATGACCTTGGCACAAAAGGCGGTTGCTCCACCGGGGGAAGCACTGGCCGACTGGGAGCTTATTGCCCGTGTTGCGTGCGCCATGGGGTTTGAGCAGGGTTTTTCCTTTACTTCCGCCGCTGAAGTGTTTGCTGAACTCAGCCGTTTTACAAACCCCAAAACCGGCTATGACTGTGCCGGAGTGAGCTATGAGCGCCTGCGCCAGGGCCCGGTGCAGTGGCCTGCCCCTGTGGGGGACACGCAGGCCCGCCACCCGGTGCGCTATGTGCCGGCCGGGCAGGTGCTACCGGTTTTTCCCACCCCCGATGGGCGTGCGATTTTTTACGCGCGCCCGTGGATGCGCCCGCAGGAATGGCCAGATGAGCAGTTCCCCTTTGTGCTCAACAGTGGCCGACTGCAACACCAGTGGCATACCCTGACCAAAACAGGCCGTGTTGCCAGCCTGAACCGCCTGAACCCCGGCCCATTTGTGGAGGTTTCGGTGCAGGATGCACAGTTGCTTGGGTTGCAGGTGGATGATTGTGTCAGGGTAACGTCCCGCCGTGGGCACATTGTTCTGCCTGTTCAAATCAGCCAGCGCGTGGGGGCGGGGCAGTGCTTTGCCCCATTCCACTGGAATGACCGCTTTGGCCCGGACATGGCCGTTAATGCGGTTACGTCGGATGATGTGGACCCGCTCTCTCTCCAGCCCGGCTTCAAGCTCTGTGCCGTTAAGCTGGAGCGGGTTGCGCCAGATGTCTTGCCGCTCCCAGCCCCCCGTCAGGAAGAAGGAAGTGCCCCTATGCCGCTTGATACCCTGATGCGCCATTTCTCCCTTGATGATCCAGCCCTCCAGCCAGATTTGCCCGAACAGGCCAGAATATGGCTGAAAGGTTTTCTGGAAGGGTTGCGTATGGTGCCCCCACAACCCGGTCTGGTGCCGGATGTACCCGCATCCGCCCCCCTGCCTGTGGAGGCGCGGAGTTATGTAAATGGCCTGCTGGCGGGCCTGTTCAGCCGTGTGGGGGAAGGGTGTGCCCAGCCTCTTCCCCCGGATGTTCTTGCCGTGCGGCAGAGCATCCGGGTTTGGTGGGCATCGCAGACTGGTCGGGCGGAGGCGCTGGCCGCTACCGTGGCTGTCTGGCTGCGGGAGGCTGGATATACGGTGGAACTCGCCTGTCTGGATCACTGCAAGGATGCGGACCTCGGGCAGGGGAAGGCGATTTTTGTTGTCTCCACTTTTGGGGATGGAGATCCCCCCGATTGTGCAACCCCATTCTGGGACACCCTGCGTGCGCGTAAGGAGGCACTGACTGGCCTCTCCTGCGCGGTTCTGGCGTTGGGGGATTCCTCCTATGCCAGTTTCTGCGGGTTTGGCTGTGCGCTGGATGGCCGCCTGCGGGAGCTGGGTGCCTGTATGATCATGGACCGCGTGGATTGCGAACCGGATTTTGAGGATACGGTAGAAGTCTGGCGTGGCCAGCTTCTGGCTGTGCTGGACAGCACAACACCCCCAGTGGACCCACCCGCCGGAGGGGAGGCCGCACCCACCACCACGCTGCCCGAGCCCAGAGTTGGCACAAGGGATGCGCCGGTTATTGCCCGCCTTGCACTGAACGAACGCTTGTGTCAGGGCGCTGCCAGCAAGGATACACGCCGTATTGGTCTGGACCTGGGCAAGAGCAGCCTGGACTGGAAGCCCGGAGATGCGCTGGGGATATGGCCCTGCAACGCAGTAGAGGTTGTCAAAACCACTCTGGCGGCACTGGGCCTGCCAGCGGATACTCCCGTGACCCTAAAGGGCGCAGGCACCGTTGGGCTGCACGATGCCCTGTTGCGCCATTTTGATCTGGCACGCCCCAACCCGGCAATGCTGCATGCACTTGGCCGGTCCGAAGGCGGTTACCTGCCCGCACTGTTGCAGGCGGCCCGCCTTGATGTTGCGGCACAGGATGTGCCCGCCCTGTTCCGCAGGATGCAGCCCCGGCTTTATTCCACAGCCTCTTCCCCGCTCGTGTCGGGGCGGGTGGTGGAACTGACTGTGGGCGTGAATAACGACCCATGGCCCGGTGTGTGCACAAACTGGCTTGCCGGGTTGCCCGCCGGGGCCGATGTGCCGGTTTTTGTTCAACCCACAACGCATTTCCATCTTCCCGCAGATGGCGGGACGGATGTGATCATGATCGGCCCCGGCACGGGTATTGCGCCATTCCGCGGGTTTTTGCAGGAGCGTGAAGCCCTTGGCGCAACAGGGCGCAACTGGTTGTTTTTTGGCGAACGGCACGCTCAGGAAGGATTTTACTATCAGGAGGAACTGGCCCGCTTTGCGCATGCCGGGTGCCTGACACGGCTTGATACCGCATTTTCGCGCGATCAACCCAAGCGGATCTATGTGCAGGACAGGATGGAGGAAGCCGGGGCAGAGCTATGGAACTGGTTGCAGGCCGGGGCTTTCCTTTATATCTGTGGAGATGCGGCGCGTATGGCGCGTGATGTGGATGCCGCATTGCGCCGTATTGTGGCACGGCATGGGGCCATGCCAGCAAGCCAGGCAGATGATTATGTTGCCGGGCTGACCAGAGGGGGCCGCTACCTGCGAGATATTTATTAATGGATAAATATCCTGCCCCATCCCCCATGCGCACCCGCATCAAGGTGCTGGTTGCCGATGAAAACCCCGGACGGGCAAAGGCCTTGTCCGATACGCTGCGGGCGGACCCGTCGCTTGATGTACAGTCCGTTCCTGTTGGCATGAGCCTGATAGAAGCCGTGCACCAGTACTACCCCGATGTTGTGCTTGTGGACATGGCCCGCGCAGACCGTGATGCGCTGGATAGCGTGCGCGCACTGTCTGTTCCAGCACTGGAACGGCCCATTGCCCTGTTTGTGGATGAGGACGATGTGGACCTTATGGAAACCGCGTTTGATACAGGGGTATGCTCCTACAATGTTCTGGATGCCCCCCCGGATGATGTTAAGCCGCTGCTCCGTGCAGCCATTGCGCTCTATGCGCGTTTTCAGCGCACACGGGCGGAACTCAGTGCCGCACAGCAGGAAATTGAAGAGCGCAGGATTATTGATCAGGCCAAAAAGCTGTTCATGAAAAATGAAAAAACAAATGAAACACAGGCATATCGCTGGTTCCGAGGGCGGGCAATGCAAACATCCCAGCGTATTGTCACCGTGGCCACCCAGTACCTCGCCGCCCAGCAGAAAAGCGACACACCATGACCAGACCTCTCCGTATCGGGTTGTTGCGCCTGTCTGATAGTGCGCCCGTTATGCTTGCCCATAATGCGGGCCTGTTTGCACAATACGGGCTTAGGACGGAACTGGTGGTTTCTCCCTCATGGGCCAATATCGCAGATGGTCTGGTCTGGAAAACACTGGATGCAGCCATTATGTTTGCGCCACTGGCTATGATGACCTCTTTGGGCAGGCGTGGGCATATGCCAGCACTCAAGCCCCTTGCGACGTTAAGCTATGGGGGCAACACCGTTATACTGCGTGGCACCAACCCGCTGATGGGCCAGTGGCCCACGGGGGATAAAGGGCGTGAGGCCTTTGAGACATGGCGCGCTACAATCGGCCGCCGTCCAAGGCTTTCTGTTGTGCATATGTATTCAACTCATTTTCTTATCCTCAAGCGGTTCCTGTTATCCATAGGGGTGAACATGGAGCAGGATATTGAAATTCAGGTCATGCCCCCACCTGATATTATCAGCGCCCTGATGAATGGCTCCATAGATGGCGGGTGTGTAGGCCCGCCATGGGGGACAGAAGCATGCCTGCAAAACCTTGCTTTTCTGGCTGGTGGTTCTCAAACCGTTATGCCGCGCCATATTGAAAAGCAGTTTGTTGTGCCACAAGGCACGTCTCAAAATCAGGATGTCTGCAAAGCAATTATCAACGCGCTGAACGATGCCAGGATTTTTTTGCGCAATGCGGAAAACAGGCAGACTGTTGCGCATGACCTAGCCGCACCGCTGGAAGAAAAAGGATTAAACCTGCCCGAAGCCGCAACCCTTAAAACCTTGAGTGGCGAAGGCTTTACAGAAAAAACACATTACATCCATGGTCATACAGAAGCAGGGAACGTGGCGTGGATGCTGGATGACATGCAGGGGCTGGGCTGGATTACTCAAACGGAACACAGTTTTCTGGAAGAAAAATGGAACGTGCCATTGTTGTTTTAAGCAATGATGGCACGCTTCTGTGCGCATTCTCTGGTTGGTATGGTGGGGCGCAATCAGTGGAGATATTCCACAGGAAGTGGAACAAAACCTGCCATGCAATTTATTGAGTACAGACAGAATTTTGAAATAGAAGACAATGTATTACAACAAGGCGTGACGCTCATAATGTGGGGAGCGGATGGACCATGTCTGACAGACGAGACAAGAAATCCGGTGTGTTCGATTTTTCACTCAACCCGATAAAGGACTAGTCATGTTTGGCCTGTTTTTAGAAAAAAGTGGTAATTACTATGATGAAGACGGGTACTGGGGAAAAATAATCATCAATGATTTCAATGAGAGGTTTTTTTCGAATACAACTTTTTTCGATAAGGCTTCTTACCAGAAGCAGTGGCGGCATGCCGCAGAGTTACTTTTAAAGAAGAGAAAATCTTATTTTCTTGTTGATGTTCATAATCCAAACACATCTAATTTCTTTATGTCTTGGCCGTGTTATTTACAAGGTGATATTGTTTATTTGCAAAATTGGATGATTCTTGCTGATCAACATCCATTGGATAAAATAATTTCTAATGAGGCTGATTTGGGAGATTTAAGGTTTACCAATGAAGATGATCAAAAAATATCAACTTGGGAAACCGACATACAGTCATTTGTTAATTTTAAAGATAAAATCAATAAAATCAATAAAATCCAAGAATGATAATTCAATAGAAACTTCGAAAAAATATTGATTAAAGAAGCAAGTATCAGAGTTTAGTAGCAATTTTGACGAAGCCAACTGGAAGGCCAATTATGGGCGCACTTTGCTTGGAGTGGCCGGAAGCACTGGCATTGTGGTTCCGAGGCATAGGAATATAGCCATTTCTGGCTTGGGGGGCAGCGATAGCGTGGGAAGTCAGCGGTCTCGGTCAGGCTGTTTCCTATGGGCTGCCCTGCAATATAGTAGCCCGAACACGCAGACAATTCCGGTCAGTGTAATGATGAACAAGCCTTACGGATGCAGTTTCCGCATCGGGGGCAGCACCTGGCAGAAGCCAGACAGATACCATTCTCAACCGGGTGGGAAGGTGCTCACTATTGAACGAACACTTAGGCTTCTTGCTGTTGAAGTTGTTTCCATCGCTCTGGAAGTAAGTAAGGAGATGGCAGCCAACAGGGGCCAGTGTTGTTCGAACTGTCGCAGTGCCCTTGTAGGCGAGTGTAAAAATGCGAACACGCACAAAGAGCGATGAGCACAAATTACATCAAATTGTCACGGGAGATGCAGTTTACTGCGTTATAATGGTGCCCAAGACCGGGATCGAACCAGTGACACTGCGATTTTCAGTCGCATGCTCTACCAACTGAGCTACTTGGGCACCGCAGCCTTGCGGCGTGAGAGAGGATTTATCTCAGCTCGCTGTAGAGATCAAGTCATGTTTCATCATTTATTTCAGGTTTTTCACCATCTGGTTCCTGAACAGGTTCGCCGGGGATGCGGTAGTTGCCGCCAAACCAGCGGCCAAGGTCCACATCCGCACAACGGCGGGAGCAGAAGGGGCGGTAGTCAGGGGTACTGGGTTGCCCGCAGATCGGGCATTTGGTGGCTTTGCTCATCAGGATTCCTGAACAGTCCATGTCAAATCGGGCAGGGCGTGGTTTGTGTGCAGGCTCAGTTTGTGGCCAAGCTGGCGTGCGCAGTCGGCCACGGCTTCGGGGTCCTGCTCCAGTGCGCGAATAATGCCTGCTCCACCCGTTATCTGCGTTGTCTGGGGGGCATGCACCAGAATATGCCGGAGCACCCGCAGCGCGCGGCCGTGCGGGCTGTTCAGCAGCTCGGGCAGGGAGGGATAAATACGGGCACGCACAATTTCTATCAGCCCAAGGGCAGTAATGCCCAGGCAGCGCGGGTTAAGCGGGTCTGGCTTGAGCGCGGCATTAACCGGTTCCAGCAAGGCCTGGCGCTTACGGGTGGCAAGGCCTGCCGGGTCTATCAGAATGGCACCAGACAGGTTGCGTAGCCGGATCTGGCGCATAAGTGCGGGCAGGGCATCGCGGTTGGCAGCAAATTGCGCGGTCTGTTTGGTACGGCCCGTTTGTGCGGGGGGCGCGTCCATATCAATCGCGATCAGGGCAGGAGTGGGGGTTATGGTCGCTTCCATACCACCGGGCAGGGCAACAAGCGGTTCCTCCAGCGCATCACAGGCTGCGGCTATGGAGTCGGGGTAGGGGGCAAAACCCGGTTCACGCCGGTCACGGAGTGCGGGTGGAATAAGGGCTGCTGCTGCCGGGCTGTCCACCACCACAGCGGCGGTAGGCCACAAAGCTGCCAGCCGGGCCAGTGGTGTGGGGCCGGGGGTTACAAGCCCCTTTTGCTCCGAGGTTACGTCAGCGGCCAGCAGGCGCAGGCGCAGGCCCTTGCCACCCTGCGCGGCACGGCTGACCTCCACCGTGACGGCCTGCCCCTCCGTTAGTTTAGGGGCGTTGTTCTGCAAGGGTAAAAAACCGCTCTGGTTACCACCAAGTGCAACAAAAGCGCCCCCCATGGCTGGGGTCAGGGTTTCTATGCGGGCGTGGTATACGCTGCCCACCATGTCCGGGGCAGCGGGGCGCCAGAGCGCAAAATCCAGCAACGTGTCGTTTTTGGTAACGGCAATGCGCATTTCGCCGGGGAAGGTGGCAATGCGCAGGAACAGGCTCACGCTAGCCAGCCACCGGGTTGCCCGCGCAGGAGTTGGCCTGTTTCAAACAACGGGAGGCCAATAACGCCCGAGGCACTCCCGGACAGAGCCCGGATAAAACCAGCCGCATGGCCTTGCAGGGCATACCCGCCCGCTTTGCCAGACCAGTCCCCCGCATCCAGCAGGGCATCAATCTGGTAGGGTGTCAGGCGTGAGAATGTTACGGCGGTTTCCACCAGCCGTGTGCCATGCCGCCCAAGGGGCCAGCTGGCTGTGGGGGCAACCACAACGCAGGTCAGCACGGTGTGCCGCCTGCCAGAGAGACGCTCCAGGCAGAAGCGTGCACTCTCCCGGTCTTCGGCCTTGGGCAGAATACGCCGGCCAAGGGCCACCACCGTATCGGCTGCCAGTACCAGAGCAGGGTCTTCCAGCGTTGCGGCAACGCATCTGGCTTTTTCGGTTGCCACGCGCTGGGCATAGGCCCTTGGCGTTTCACCCTTTGCGGGTGTTTCGTCAATATTGGCAGGCAGAACGCGGTCGGGCACAAGCCCGATCTGTTCCAGCAAAGCAATACGGCGGGGGGAGGCGGACGCAAGAACCAGCAGAGGGGCTGTAGCCTGCCCCGCCTGTGTCTGCCCGGAGGAAGTCATGCTTACTTGAAGCGGAAGGTGATACGACCTTTGGACAGGTCATAAGGGGTCATTTCCACATTCACCCGGTCACCCGCCAGAACGCGAATACGGTTCTTGCGCATCTTGCCGCTGGTGTGGGCGAGAATAACGTGTTCGTTGTCCAGCTTTACGCGGAACATGGCATTAGGCAGCAGTTCGGTCACTGTGCCGCTAAATTCGATCATGTCTTCTTTAGACATTGCATCCTTCGTGTATGTTGAAACTGACGGGAGTTTGGTCAGCAGATATGGTTGAGGGGCGCTTGGCGGTCAAGCATTAGGTGTTTGCTCTGCCAGGGCATCCAGCCGGGCAGAAACGCTAAGGGCGTGGGCTTGCAGCCCTTCGGCATGGGCCAGAGCCACGGCGGAAGGGCCAATCCGGCGCAGGGCATCCGGCCCGCCGGAAAGGAAAGTGGTGCGCTTCATGAAGTCGTAAATCGACAGGCCAGAGGCAAAGCGCGCGGTGCGTGATGTGGGCAGAACATGGTTTGGCCCCCCCACGTAATCGCCTACCGCTTCCGGGCAGAAACGGCCAAGGAATGCGGCTCCCGCGTGCCGGACATGGACAAAAAGGGCCTCGGGGTCATCCACCATCAGCTCCAGATGTTCGGGTGCCAGACGGTTGGCCAGCTCCACGGCTTCCAGCAGATCGCGGGTGATCAGCACAGCCCCGTTACGGGCCCAGCTTGCACTGGCAATGGCCGTGCGGGAGAGAACCTTAAGTTCTGCATCCACAGCCGCAATGACCTTGTCGGCAAAAACTGAATCGGGGGTAATCAGGGTGGCCTGTGCAAGCTCGTCATGCTCGGCCTGCGCCAGCAGGTCGAGTGCGATCACACGCGGGTCGGACCCCGAATCGGCAATGACCACCACATCGGACGGTCCTGCAATGCTATCAATCCCCACATGGCCAAAGACCTGCCGCTTGGCTTCGGCCACATAGGCGTTGCCGGGGCCAACAATGCGGTCAACGGGGCGGATGGTCTGGGTGCCATAAGCCATGGCCCCAACGGCCTGTGCGCCACCTACCCGGTAGATTTCGGTCACGCCTGCGCGTGCGGCTGCGGCAAGCACCAGCGGGTTGATCACCCCGTCAGGCGTTGGCACACACATGGCCAGCCGACTGACCCCGGCTACCTTGGCGGGAATGGCGTTCATCAGCACGGAGGAGGGGTAAGCCGCCTTGCCACCGGGCACATACAGCCCCGCCGCATCCAGCGGAATCCAGCGCATGCCCAGAGTCATGCCCTCGGCATCCGTGTAGCGCATGTCGGATGGAAGCTGCTTTTGGTGGAAGCTTTCAATCCGCCGGGCCGCTACGTCCAGTGCTTCAAGCAGTTCGGGGCTGACCTGTGCAGTGGCTTCGGCAATTTCCTGCGCTGTAAAGGCCAGCGTGGCCGGGGTTACAGGCAGGCGGTCAAAGCGTTCGGTCAGGGCGCACAGGGCGTCGTCGCCCTCCTTGCGCACGGAGGCCAGAATATTGGCCACGGGGGTTGTAACTTCCTGCCCCTGTTCTTCCCGGTTGGTCAGCAGCGCGTTGAAGGCGCTCTCAAAACCGGCATCACGCGTATTAAGCCGTTTCATGGAATCCGATCTGCCTTACACATTATTTTGCAGCGGTTGTGGTGCCCGCAAGCGCCGTGCGGAAGCGGGAGAGAATGCAGTCAATCTGGTCAGGGCGGGTTTTGAGCGCCGTGCGGTTGATAATCAGGCGGCTGGAAACCTGCGCAATGGTTTCAACCTCTTTCAGCCCGTTGGCCCGCAGTGTGGAGCCGGTGTCCACCAGATCCACAATCAGGCGGGACAGGCCAAGCATGGGGGCCAGTTCCATCGCGCCGTGCAGGTGCACAATGGTGGCGTTAATACCGCGTGCGGCAAAAAAGCGGCGGGTAATGGCGGGGTATTTGGTCGCCACCCGAACTTCCGACCAGCGCGCCCATTCCTGCGGGTCATGCGGCAGGTGGGCTGGCTGGGCCACGGCAATGCGGCACGCCCCTATGCCAAGGTCCAGTGGTGCATAAATTTCGGGGTAGTCAAATTCCATCAGCACGTCAGAGCCGCAAATACCAACCTGCGCGCCGCCTGCGGCAACAAAGGTGGCTACGTCAAACGAGCGAACGCGCACGATGTCCACGCCGGGGTCTTCGGTGGAAAAACGCAGCTTACGGCTGCTGTCACCAAGGCAATCGGCCGAAGGGGCCATGCCGGTACCCGCCATAAGGGGGGTTACGGCCTTGAGAATACGGCCCTTGGGCAGGGCCAGAACCATCTGCCCGTCATGGCCCGCACCGAGCGCGTTGGCGGTCTGGGGGTCTGGAAAGGGCTGGTTCATGCAAACTCCGGCAGGCAAGGCATTGAAATGCGGCCTGCTCTCCTAGCACAAGGTGGCCGGGAAGAAAAACCGGCAGCCTGTTTTCCGGGTGGAAGACGTTCCTCCACCCGGAAAAGACAGTGCGGGTTTTAGCGCTTCCACCACCCGGTACGGCGGCGGGTAGCGGGTGGGCTGTCTTCAATCACGATCGGCTGTACCAGAGGTTCGGCTTTTTCCTCTGTGACAGGGGCGGTCGTGGTGTCTGCCTGCGGTGCGGCCTCTGCGCTGGTTTTGCGCGTGGTGCGGCGGCGGGTTGGCTTTTTGGGTGCCTCCTCCTCCGCGCCCTGTGCAGCAGGGGTATCCTGCACCGTTTCGGCTTCCGTGCTTGCAGCAGCGGTTCTGCTGCGTGCTGCGCGGCGGCGTGCCGGCTTTTTGGGAGCTGCCTCGGCAGTTTCACCCGCATCGGCCACTGGGGCTGCTGCCTTGGGTTCTGCCGGTGCGTCTGCCGTATCCGCCGGTGCCTCGGCCTTGGCTGAAGCAGGTTTGCGCGCGGCGCGGCGGCGGGTTGGCTTTTTGGGGGCCTCCTGCTCCTCAACCTGTGCGTCTGCCTGCGGGGCTGGTGCGGCTTCGGCCACCACATCCTTGCGGGCGGGTTCTCTGGCTGCGGGGGCAGGGGCGGGCTTGGCCTGCGCACTGTTTTCCAGCAGTTCAAAAATATCCGGCCCATCGCCAAACGGGTTGGCAGGGGTTGGCCCGGTCCAGACCGCGCGTTGCGGGCGGGGAGCGGGGCCTTCCTCTATGGTTACGCGCTGTTCTGCCCCCGATTCGGGAGCCTGACGCTGCACACGGGAGTGGCGTGTGCGGCGGCGACCGGGAACAAGGTGCTGCCCATCGGCACCCTGCTGCTGTGCGGGAGCACTTGGAGCGGCCTCGTTTGCTGCGGGTTCCTCGGTGTCTTCCGCGTCCGTTTCGGCGGAAGCGGGCGTGCCATTCTGGCCCTGCGCATTACCGTTGCCATTCCCGCCACGGCGACGACGGCGACGGCGACGACGGCGTGGTTCCTCATCCCCTGTGGCGGCTTCTGCCGTGTCTGGGGTGGGGCTGGAAGGTGTTGCCGCGGGGGCGGATGAGGGAACATCCACATCCACATTTTCAACCGGAGGCAGCGCGTGCTGCTGTGCGGCCGCCATGGGGCGGGCCGGGGAGCGGCGTTCGATGCGGATTTCCGGCGCGGGGAGTGTGTTATCGGGCGAGAACAGCACTTCCATCTGGTGGCGCTGCTCAATATTGGCCAGCCAGTCACGCTTGTTGTTGAGGATGTAGAAGGCAATCTCGGCCGCTACATGCACCGTAATGGCGCCAGCGCGGCGGCGTGCGCCTTCCTCTTCCACGGAGCGCAGCACGTGCAGGGCGGAGCTTTCCACGCTGCGGGTCATGCCGGTGCCGTTGCAGTGCGGACAGACCGTAAAGGCCGCTTCTGCCACAGACGGGCGCAGCCTCTGGCGGGACATTTCCAGCAGGCCAAAATGCGATATGGAGCCGATCTGGATACGGGCGCGGTCGTGGCGCAGGGCGTCCTTCAAGCGGCGCTCGATGGTGGCGTTATGGCGGCGGGATTCCATGTCAATAAAGTCAATGACAATCAACCCGGCCAGATCGCGCAGGCGAAGCTGGCGGGCCACTTCGTCCGCTGCTTCCTGATTGGTACGGAAGGCGGTTTCTTCAATATTCCGCTGGCTGGTGGCCTTGCCGGAGTTTACGTCAATGGCGACGAGTGCTTCGGTCTGGTTGATGACCAGATACCCACCCGAGCGTAGCGCCACCACGGGGGAGAACATGGCATCCAGATGCCCTTCCACATGGTAGTGGGTGAAGAGCGGCTGATGCTCCTTGCTCCACAGGCGCACTTTTTCGGCGTGCTGGGGCATAAGCATGCGCATGAAGTCGCGCGCGGCTTTCCACCCGCTTTCACCATCCACCACAATCTCGCTGACATCACGCGTGTACACATCGCGGATGGCGCGTTTGACCAGACTGGCTTCCTCATAAATCAGGGCCGGGGCCATGGACTGGAGCGTGTGCTCGCGAATGTCGTCCCACAGATGGAGCAGGTATTCGCAGTCACGCGTAATTTCGGGGCCGGGGCGCTGGGCACCGGCGGTGCGCACGATCATGGCCATGCCGCGCGGCAGGTTCAGGCTGCTGACAATATCGCGCAGGCGGCGGCGGTCGGCCACGGATGTAATCTTGCGGGAAACACCGCCCCCACGCAGCGCGTTGGGCATGAGCACGCAGTAACGGCCGGCGAGCGAGACGTAGGTGGTGAGCGCTGCACCCTTGTTGCCGCGTTCTTCCTTGACGACCTGCACCAGCAGAACCTGACGGCGGCGGATAACTTCCTGAATACGGTAGTTGCGCAGGAAGCGTGCAATCCGCTTCTGAATAAGCGCTTCCTCGCCCGTATCGGTTTCACCGCTTACGTATTCGGGTGTTTCCTGCCGGTCTTCATCCCCTTCGGCGCCGTCGTTCTCGGCGGTGCTGGAGGTTTCATCCGCTTCGGCATCCGCATTGTGGGCGGTGGCTTCGTCCTCATCGGAATCGGAGCCAGCGTCGTCCATCAGCGTTTCTTCTTCGGCCTGAAGGGCGAGAAGTTTTTCGCGGTCAGCTACCGGGATCTGGTAATAATCCGGGTGAATTTCGCTAAAGGCGAGAAAGCCGTGCCGGTTGCCGCCATATTCTACAAAGGCAGCTTGCAGGCTGGGTTCTACACGAATAACGCGAGCGAGGTAGATATTGCCTTTAAGCTGTTTTTTTGCAGCAGATTCAACATCATAATCTTCGAGTCTATTTCCGTCCATCACAACAACACGCGTTTCTTCTGCGTGTGTTGCGTCGATCAGCATCCGCTTTG
This sequence comes from Acetobacter sp. ESL1128, assembly GCF_058505085.1. NCBI lineage: Bacteria > Pseudomonadati > Pseudomonadota > Alphaproteobacteria > Acetobacterales > Acetobacteraceae > Acetobacter > Acetobacter sp. ESL1128. The sequence goes on from NZ_CP196369.1 coordinate 695,002, forward strand.
ACATAAAAAGAAAAACTCCGGTGCGCTGGTGGCCAGCCTGAGCGGTGCTTTTGCCAACGTGGCGCAGCACGGAGCAGGGGCGCTTCCAGCGGGTATAAACAGGCGTGAAATGGAAAACCGAAGGTGCACCCAACGCCCGCTGGCAGCCGCGCGCCAGTGCCCGGCAGGCATGCTGGTGCCTGTGGTCTGGCCGAGATACTCAGGGCAATGGGGCGAGCTATGGTCGTGTATCCTTCAATCATCACTTTGCTCGGCTTCCGGGTGCTGGGTGGTGGCGGGGCATGCCGCGCAAACACAACGCCCAAAAGGCTACAAGCAGGGCGCACGGCAGGTACACTAATGCCCAGATGCCATGCACATTAAGCATGACCCAAATACAGCAAGACTGCAAGCTATTCGTAATAAAGGCTTTGGGGTGTAAATGGGTGGTTATTTTTTTGCCATTTTTCGGGCACAGTGTCCGCCAGATAACCCAAAGATAAAGGCGCGCTTGATGGCACCGCACAGGCCGGACCACGTTTGGTCGGATACGCACCTGCTGCTCCCTGCACCGCAGAGCCTGTCCGTGCCGCGCAGAACCTTCCTGACCACTGCGGCAGGCGGGCTGGTGGGGGCTGGTATTGTGGCCAGTTCTCTGGCTCCCGCCAGTGCGCGTACGGCGCATCATACTGCGGCGGTGCATGCACCTGCTGTGGTCGGGCGTGCCCAGCCACCCAAGCCGCTGGTCATGCTGGACCCGGGGCATGGGGGCAAAGACCCCGGAGCCATTGGTTTTTCCGGCACCTATGAAAAGCACGTGGCCGAGGCCGCAGCGCAGGAATTAGCACGGCAGTTGCTGGCAACGGAGCGCTACCGCGTAGCCCTTACGCGTTCGAGTGACCACTTTATTCCGCTGGACGGGCGGGTGGATATGGCCCAGCAGCACGGGGCGTCTCTTTTTGTGTCCATGCATGCAGATGCGCTGCATAATGCCAGTGTGCGTGGGGCGAGCGTGTACACCCATGCTCACGGGGCATCGGACAGCCAGACGGCAGATCTGGCCCGTACAGAAAATAGTGCAGACCGCTTTGGTGGCCCCATGGTGCACGGAGCTTCGCCCGAAGTGCAGCGTATTCTGGCCAGTCTGGTAACGGAGGAAACCCGCAAGGGGTCCTCGCATATGGCGCAGGCGGTGGTGTCTGCTTTTCAGTCCCGCGTGCAGCTTTTAACGCACCCGCACCGCCATGCGGCATTTGCGGTGCTTAAATCCGCACAGATTCCCTCGGTTCTGGTGGAAATGGGCTTTATGTCCAACAGGCTGGATGAGGCGGCTCTGCGGCAGGCAGGGCACAGGGCTATGGTGGCAGGGGCCATGTGCCATGCCGTTAACCTGTATTTTGCCTCTGCTGGTGCGGGGCTGGCAGGCTGAAACTATTTTGGGGTGTGTGCTGTTGCCGGGGTAGCAGGAATAGCCTGCGGCCAAAATGCTGGCGGCTTGCGCTCAGGGCATCAGCATTTTTGAAGAGGGGAGAGTAAAGCGGGAGGCCAGAAAAGCAGAAGCCCCCTTGCGGGGGCTGCTTTGCTTGACAAATTCCCGGGGGAGAATTTGGTGCCCAGAAGAAGACTCGAACTTCCACAACCTTTCGGTCACAGGTACCTGAAACCTGCGCGTCTACCAATTCCGCCATCTGGGCTCAAATGGCAACCCGGAGTGTTCCGGGCTGGTGAAGAGGCATTTACCCCGCACGCATGCTACCGTCAACAGGTAAAATGATTTTTTTTGACGAATTTGTGTCGGCCCCTCCTCTGGCCTGTTGGGAGCGAATGCAACACAGTGCATGTATTGCGTGAAGCGCAAGAGACTGAAGCAAGGGAATGCGGGCATGAGTGGGAACAAGACTGCGGCCGTGCTGGGCGGGAATGGATTTGTTGGCCAGTATGTTGTGCAGTGTCTGGCGCAGGCCGGGTACACGGTGCGTGTTGCCAGCCGAAGGCCGGACCAGGGTGCCCTGCTGCGCCCCATGGGACGGGTGGGGCAGGTTGCGCCCTTTTATGCCTCGGTGCTGGATGACAGCACGGTAGCCTGTGTCGTGCGCGGGGCGGATGTGGTGGTCAACCTTGCGGCGGTTCTGTCCTCCTCCTCCGCGCAGAGCCTTCAGGCGGTCAATGTGGAAGGGGCGGGGCGCGTGGCCCGCCTTGCGGCGGAGGCCGGGGTTGCGCGCTATGTGCATATGTCCGCCCTTGGTGCTTCGGCCGATGCGCCCTCTGCCTACGGGCGGAGCCGCGCTGCGGGGGAAGAGCTGGCCAGGCAGTTCCGTCCGGATGCCTCCCTTGTTCGCCCTTCGGTTATTTTTGGGCCGGAAGACAAATTCTTTAATCTGTTCGGTACGCTGGCGCGCTACCTGCCGTTTATGCCGGTCTATGGGGCAACTACCCGCGTGCAGCCTGTTTATGTGGGGGATGTGGCGCAGGCCGTGGCGCAGTTGGCGACCACGCCCGAACTGGCCGGGCGGGAATGGCTGCTTGGCGGGCCAGATATTATGACCATGCAGGATATTGCCGAGTTCGCATTGCAGCAGACGCAGCGTGACAAGCCCGTTATGCGTGTGCCTCTGGCGCTGGCGCGGTTGCAGGCAGCGGTGCTGGAGCGCTTGCCGGGCAAGCTGCTCACGCGCGACCAGTTGCTCATGCTCTCGCAGGATAATGTTGTGCCACCAACGGAATCGGGGTTCGAGGTGCTGGGTATTGTGCCGCGCAGTGTGGCGGCCTGTGTGCCCTTCTATCTGGAACGGTACAGGGCTGGCGGCGGTCGGTCCGGGGTTTTTGTTCCGCAACGGTAGGTTGGGTTCATAAAGGTCCGGAATGGAACCAATTATTTTATAAAAAATACGCCATTTAACGCCATTCCGGGCCTAAAATTAAAATAGGTAAGCAATGCTGTCTTTTTATCCGGAAGGATAACAGGCACTTTCCCTCCTGCTTGATTTTAGGGGGGCGAGGACTGTCTGCCGCGCCCTTGTTAGCCGGGGATGGCGTATGACAACCAAGATGCTGAAATTTGTCTCCGTTCCGCAAAAGCAGCCACAAAAACGCACGGCGGCTGAGCGGCGGACGGATTTTGACGAAATTTACGACGACTTTAAGCCAGAACAGGCCACCGAACAGGCTAGCCGCTGCTCGCAGTGCGGCGTGCCGTTCTGCTCTGTTCACTGCCCGCTGGGGAACAACATTCCCGACTGGCTGATGCTCACGGCGCAGGGCCGGCTGGAGGAGGCTTATGGTGTTTCCTCCGCTACCAACACCTTCCCCGAAATCTGTGGCCGCATCTGCCCGCAGGATCGCCTGTGTGAAGGAAGCTGCGTGATCGAACCGGGGTTCGAGAGCGTGACCATTGGCGCGGTTGAGCGGTTTGTAACGGACACGGCGTTTGAAAACGGCTGGGTCAAGCCGGTTAGCCCCCTGCGTGAGCGCACCGAATCCGTAGGGATCGTCGGGGCTGGCCCCGCAGGGCTGGCCGCGGCAGACCAGCTGCGTGCGCAGGGTTATCAGGTCCATGTCTATGACCGGTATGACCGCGTGGGCGGCCTGCTGGTGTATGGTATTCCCGGCTTCAAGCTTGAAAAGCATATTGTGGCCCGCAGGCATGAACTGCTGGTGGAGGGCGGTGTTGTCTTCCATCTGGGGCAGGGTATTGGCAACGGTCCGGGCGAGTTGTCCTTTGCTGAACTGCGTGGGCGGCATAATGCGCTGCTGATCGCAACAGGCGTGTACAAGTCCCGCGCAATTGGTGGCCCCGGTGCGGGCCTTGCCGGGATTGAAAAGGCGCTGGATTACCTGACCGCCTCCAACCGTCGCTCCCTTGGGGATGTCCTGCCTGATGAGGCGCAGGCGCTGGATGCCGCAGGTAAAAACGTGGTGGTGCTGGGTGGTGGTGACACGGCCATGGACTGCGTGCGTACGGCTATCCGCCAAGGTGCCAAATCGGTGCGCTGCCTCTATCGCCGTGACCGCGCGAACATGCCCGGCTCCACGCGTGAGGTGAAGAACGCGGAAGAAGAAGGTGTGCAGTTTGAATGGCTGGCCGCCCCCGAAGCTTTTCTGGGCGACACCCACGTAACAGGCGTGCGCGCATCCCGCATGAAGTTGGGCCTGCCCGATGCCTCGGGCCGCCAGTCGGTGGAACCGCTGGAAGGGTCTTCCTTTACACTGGAAGCGGATCTGGTGATCGCAGCCCTCGGCTTTGACCCCGAACCCCTGCCGCAGTTGTGGGATGAGCCCGCTCTGGCGGCATCGCGCTGGGGTACGCTCAAGGTGGACCAGAAAAGCTTCATGACCTCGCTGCCCGGTGTGTTTGCGGCAGGGGATATTGTGCGTGGGGCCAGTCTGGTCGTGTGGGCGATCAAGGACGGGCGGGAAGCCGCCCAGAGCATCCATGAGTGGATCAAGGCCGATGCAATGGCTCGTACGGCGGAGCAGGGATAATGGATATGGAACAGTTTTCGCACACTGTTTCCGCTGAAAGCGGTGAAGAGTTTCTCAAGGCGTGGGACGCCAACGTACAGGCGCTGGATGGGCTGTATGACCCGGCGGACGAACGCGATTCCTGCGGTGTGGGCCTTGTGGCGGCACTGGACGGCAAGCGCCGGCGTGAGGTGGTGGAAGCCGGCATTGCCGCGCTTAAAGCCATCTGGCACCGTGGCGCGGTTGATGCCGATGGCAAAACGGGCGACGGCGCGGGCATTCATGTAGAAATCCCGCAGGAGTTTTTTGCTGACGCCATCACCAGCACGGGCGACCGCCCGAGCGATGGCCCCATTGCCGTGGGGCAGGTGTTTTTACCCAAGACCGATTTTGTGGCGCAGGAACAGTGCCGCCAGATTATCGAAACCCAGATTCTGGCCTTTGGCTATGGCATTTACGGCTGGCGTCAGGTGCCGATCGACACCTCCTGCATTGGTGAAAAAGCCAATGCAACCCGCCCCGAAATCGAGCAGATCCTTATCCGCAACCTGCCGGGCAAAACGGAGGAAGCGTTTGAGCGCGACCTCTACGTTATTCGCCGCCGGATAGAAAAGGCTGCCATTGCGGCGCAGGTGGACCTGTATATCTGCTCGCTCTCCTGCCGCTCCCTTATCTATAAGGGCATGTTCCTTGCCGAGCATCTGACCGAGTTCTACCCGGATCTGCTGGACGAACGTTTTGTCAGCCGCTTTGCCATTTACCACCAGCGGTATTCGACCAACACCTTCCCCACATGGAAGCTGGCTCAGCCGTTCCGCCGTCTTGCTCATAATGGTGAAATCAACACCATTTCGGGCAACATCAACTGGATGAAAAGCCACGAAACACGGCTGTCTCACCCAGATCTGGACCCGTGGATGGCGGACATCAAGCCGCTGGTGCAGGCCGGTGGGTCGGATACGGCAACGCTGGATAACGTGTTTGAACTGCTGACCTTTGCCGGGCGGGATGCGCCCGCTGCCAAGGCGCTGATGATCCCCGCCAGCGTGGGCGGCAATGCGGCCATGAAGCCCGAACACCGGGACATGTTTACCTACTGCAACGCGGTTATGGAACCGTGGGACGGCCCCGCCGCCCTGTGCGCGACCGATGGCCGTTGGGTTGTGGCCGGGCTGGACCGCTCCGGCCTGCGCCCGCTGCGCTATACGGTTACAACCGATAACCTGCTGATTGTGGGTTCGGAAACCGGTATGGTGCGCGTGCCTGAAAACGCCATTGTCAGCCGTGGCCGCCTTGGCCCGGGCGAGATGATTGGCGTGGATCTGGACGACGCCAAACTCTACGGCAACAGCGCCCTGCTGGATGTGCTGTCCTCCCGTCAGGATTTTTCTGACTGGATCAAACGCACCCAGAAGATCGGCCATCTTGTCCGCTCCGAAGTGACCGAGCCGGTTTACTACACGGGCGATGAACTGCGCCGCCGCCAGCTGGCCGTAGGCACCACGCTGGAAGAGCTGGAAACCCTGCTCCACCCGATGGTGGAAGACGCGAGCGAAGCCATTGGCTCCATGGGGGATGATACACCTCTGGCCGTGCTGTCGCCCCGTTACCGTGGCCTGTCGCACTATTTCCGCCAGATGTTCAGCCAGGTGACCAATCCGCCCATCGACAGCCTGCGTGAATCGGGGGTGATGAGCCTTGCCACGCGTCTGGGCAACCTTGGCAACATTCTCGACCAGTCGGCCGAACAGTGCGACATGCTGCAACTGCCCAGCCCGGTTCTGACCTCGGGCGAGTATGAGGCCCTGCGCGGCTTCTGCGGTACGTCCGCCAGTGTGATTGACTGCACCTTCCCCGCAAAGGATGGTGAGGCCGGTCTGCGTGAGGCCATTGCCCGCATCCGCCGCGAGGCGGAGGAAAGCGTGCGGGGTGGCTGCACCCATGTCTTCCTGACGGATGAAGGCCAGTCCCCCGACCGGGCTTCCATCCCCATGATTCTGGCCACCGGGGCCGTGCATACGCATCTGGTGCGGACGTCCCTGCGTACCTTTACCTCGCTTAACGTGCGCACCTCCACGGCGCTGGATGTGCATGCCATTGCCGTGACCATTGGTGTGGGGGCCACAACGGTTAACCCGTATCTGGCGCAGGAAAGCATTGCAGACCGCCATCGTCGTGGCCTGTTTGGCAGCCGCAGCCTGCGTGAATGCATGGAGCGTTACCGCAAGGCGGTGGACAAGGGTCTGCTCAAGATCATGTCCAAAATGGGTATTTCCATTGTGGCGTCCTACCGTGGTGGCTGCAACTTTGAGGCCGTGGGCTTGTCCCGCGCGCTTACGGCGGAGTTCTTCCCCGGTATGCCTTCGCGCATTTCCGGTATTGGCCTGTCGGGTATTGCCCGCAACGCGCTCAGCTTCCACGAGCAGGCATGGGGTTCGGCTTCCGCGCTCACCCTGCCGGTTGGCGGGCTGTACAAACTGCGCCGCAGTGGGGAGCAGCACGCATTTGATGGCGGGCTGATCCATATGCTCCAGACCGCCGTGGCAACAGACAGCTTTACCATTTACCAGCGTTATGCCGATGCCGTGCGTGCCCAGCCGCCCGTGGCCCTGCGTGACCTGCTCGACTTCCGCGAAGGGCGCACGCCTATTCCGGTAGAAGAGGTGGAAAGCATTACGCAGCTGCGTAAACGCCTGATCTCGCCTGCCATTTCGCTCGGCGCACTCAGCCCTGAAGCGCATGAGACCCTCTCCATCGCCATGAACCGGATTGGCGCAAAATCCGATTCCGGTGAGGGCGGGGAAGACCCGGCACGCGCCAAACCACGCCCGAATGGGGATAACGCATCCTCCGCCATCAAACAGGTCGCGTCTGGCCGCTTTGGGGTGACCGCGCAGTATCTGAACGACTGCCGCGAGCTGGAAATCAAGGTGGCCCAGGGAGCCAAGCCGGGTGAGGGCGGGCAGTTGCCCGGCTTCAAGGTCACCGAGCTTATTGCCAAGCTGCGCCATGCAACGCCGGGGGTCACGCTGATCTCCCCGCCGCCGCACCACGATATTTATTCCATCGAGGATCTGGCCCAGCTTATTTATGACCTCAAGCAGATCAACCCCGATGCCAGCGTAACCGTTAAGCTGGTGGCCCGTTCGGGTATTGGTACCATTGCCGCGGGTGTGGCCAAGGCCAAGGCCGACGCCATTCTTATTTCCGGCCATTCCGGTGGTACGGGGGCAAGCCCGGTCAGCTCCATCAAATACGCGGGTCTGCCGTGGGAGCTGGGGCTGGCGGAAACGCATCAGGTTCTCATGCTCAACCGTCTGCGCCACCGCGTGCGCCTGCGTGCCGATGGTGGCATCAAGACCGGGCGTGATGTGGTGATCGCCGCCATGCTGGGTGCGGAAGAGTTTGGTATTGGCACGGCCAGCCTTGTGGCCATGGGCTGCATTATGGTGCGCCAGTGCCACTCCAACACCTGCCCGGTTGGCGTGTGCTCGCAGGACCCGGCCATGCGCGCCAAGTTTGAAGGCACGCCGGAAAAGGTGATCAATCTGTTCTCGTTCATTGCGGAGGATGTGCGGAACATTCTGGCCTCTCTTGGCTTCCGTACGCTGAACGAGATTATCGGCCGCACGGACCTGCTGCGTCAGGTTTCCCGCGGGGCGGATTATCTGGACGATCTGGACCTGAACTCCCTGCTTTCGCAGGCAGACCCGGGGCCGTTTGCCCGTTACTGCACGCTTGAAGGCCGTAACGAGGTGCCTGATACGCTGGACGCGCAGATGATCAACGATGCCCGTCCGCTGTTTGACCATGGTGAGAAAATGCAGCTGCATTACAATGTGCAGAACACCCAGCGCGCCATTGGCACGCGCATTTCCTCCCTCATCGTGCGCCAGTTCGGCATGAAAACGCTGGCTCCGGGCCACCTGACCGTGCGCCTGCGCGGCTCGGCCGGGCAGTCCCTTGGGGCGTTTGCGGTGCAGGGCCTCAAGCTGGAAGTGCTGGGCGATGCAAACGATTACGTGGGTAAGGGCCTTTCGGGCGCGACCATTACGGTTCGCCCGTCTCCGTCCTCTACGCTTGTGTCCAACCAGAACGCCATTATTGGCAACACGGTGCTTTACGGCGCTACAGCGGGTGAGCTGTATGCCGCAGGGCAGGCGGGTGAACGCTTTGCCGTGCGTAACTCTGGCGCGACAGCGGTTATTGAAGGCTGCGGTTCCAACTGCTGCGAATACATGACCGGTGGTACCGTTGTGGTGCTGGGTGAAGTGGGCGACAACTTTGGCGCAGGCTTTACCGGCGGCATGGCCTTTGTGCTGGACAGCAATGGGGGCTTTACCAAGCGCATCAACCCCGAAGCTCTGCTGTGGTCGCGTGTAACCGACCCCAAATGGGCCGAAAGCCTGCGTGCTCTGGTGGAACGCCATGTGGAGGAAACCGGCTCGGCCTACGCCTCCATGCTGCTGCATAAGTGGGACGAGGTTCTGCCCCAGTTCTGGCAGATTGTGCCCCGCGACTACGCCAGAATCATCGGCTTTGATGTTGAAGGCGCAGAACAGGCCAAATCGGCCTGAACCAGCCTTAACAGGGCATGCGTGCACAAAACGGGCGGGGGCTTATGGCTCTCGCCCGTTTTGCCGTTCTGGTGCCTTGTCTTTGCATGTAAGGGCTCTCGCCTCTGGTGGATTTGCGCGGTAGAGTGGGGGCATGGAACATACCGCGCATTTTTCCCGTTCGCTGTCACTTCCGCTCATGGCGGCGGAAGCCGGACCTGCCCCTTCCTCCGACCAGAGCGTTGCTGCCCTGCCGCGCTGGGACCTGTCGGCCCTGTACGCGGGCATGGACGACCCGCAACTGGAGGCCGATCTGGCTGGAGCTGCCGCGGCTGCCAAAAGCTTTGCCAAGCTGTATCAGGGCCGCCTGAACAGCCTGAACGGCGGGCAGCTGGCGCAGGCCATGAGCGAGTTTGAAGAGATAGAGGAAAAACTGGGCCGGGCAGGCTCCTATGCCTCCCTGCTGTTTGCTGCGGATTCGTCCAACCCGTCCATCAGCCGCTTCAGCCAGTCCATTAACGAACGGCTGACCGATATTTCCACCGACCTTTTATTCTTCGGGCTGGAACTCAACCGGCTGGAAGAGGCCGACCTTCAGGCCAAAATGGACGATCCCGCTCTTGCCCGCTGGCAGCCTTACCTGCGTGACGTGCGCATGTACCGCCCCCACCAGCTTGGCGATGACGTGGAAAAAGTGCTGCTGGAAAAATCCGTAACCGGCGCGCAGGCATGGTGCCGCCTGTTTGATGAAACCATAGCCGCTCTGCGGGTTACGGTAGACGGGCAGACCATGACGGTGGGCGATGCGCTTAACCGCCTGTCCGATACAGACCGTGGAGTGCGCGAGCGCGCAGGCAAGGCTGTGGGGAGCGTGTTTGAAGGGAATGTGCGCCTGTTTGCGCTCATTACCAACACGCTGGCCAAGGACAAATCCATATCCGACGGGTTGCGGCATTTTGCCCGCCCCACATCCTCGCGCAATCTGTCCAACATGGTGGAAGATGGCGTGGTGGATGCGCTGGTTTCAGCCGTGCGCACGGATTATCCGCGTCTGTCCCACCGTTATTATGCGCTCAAGGCCAAATGGATGGGGCTGGACAAGCTGGAGCACTGGGACCGCAACGCCCCCCTGCCCGGTTGCGAGGACCGCCAAATTCCGTGGACTGAAGCCAAATCCATTGTGCAGAAGGCGTATGACGGGTTTGACCCGCGCATGGGCAAGGTGATCAACACCTTCCTGACCAGCCCGTGGATTGATGTGCCGCCTGCTCCCGGCAAGTCCCCCGGCGCGTTTGCCCACCCCACCGTGCCATCGGCCCACCCCTATATCCTGCTCAACTACCACGGCCGCATTCGGGATGTGATGACGTTGGCGCACGAACTGGGGCACGGCGTGCATCAGGTTCTGGCGGCAAAGCAGGGTTACCTGATGTCCGACACCCCGCTCACACTGGCCGAAACCGCCAGCGTGTTTGGTGAGATGCTTACTTTCCAGTCCCTTCTGGATACGGAAAAAGACCCCGCCCGCCGCCGCCTGCTGCTGGCTGGTAAGGTGGAGGATATGCTCAACACCGTGGTGCGCCAGATTGCGTTCTACGAGTTTGAAACCCGCGTGCATGACGAGCGGAAAAAAGGCGAACTGCTGCCCGAACGGATTGGTGAAATCTGGCGCGCTGTGCAGACCGAAAGCCTTGGTCCGGCCTTTAACTTTACCCCTGATTACGATGCGTTCTGGGCGTATATCCCGCACTTTATCCATTCCCCCTTCTATGTGTACGCCTATGCGTTCGGGGATTGTCTGGTAAACGCGCTGTACAAGGTGTTCAGCGAAGGGGCTCCGGGTTTTCAGGACAAATACATTGCCATGCTGGAAGCCGGTGGCACGCTGCGCCACAAGGAACTGCTGGCCCCCTTCGGGCTGGATGCCTCGGACCCCGGTTTCTGGCGCAAGGGGCTGGATGTGATTTCCGGCTTTATTGACCAGTTGGAGCAGGCAGAGCATGGCGCGTGATCTTGATAACTCCGGCATGTTCGGGGAATTGCGGCGTATGGTGCAGACCACCGGCACGGTGGGGGGCATTGCCGCACGTATGGCCGGGCACAAAATGGGGATCCGCACCACGGGCCTGACCCACGCGGAAGACCTTAAATCCGTGCTGGGGGGGCTTAAAGGCCCGCTCATGAAGGCCGCGCAGCTTCTGGCCACCATCCCCGGCGCATTACCGGAAGAATATGCGGAGGAACTGGCCCAGCTCCAGTCCAACGCACCACCCATGGGCTGGAACTTTGTGCGCCGCCGCATGACGGCGGAACTTGGGGCAGGGTGGGAGAAAAACTTCCGCGCCTTTGGCAAGGAGGCCGCCGCCGCTGCAAGCCTTGGGCAGGTGCACCAAGCCATTCTGGCCGATGGCCGCCGCGTGGCCTGCAAGCTCCAGTACCCGGACATGAACTCGGCAGTGGAGGCGGACCTCAAGCAGTTCCGCATGGCCATTGGTGTTTACCACAAGCTCGACAATGCCATCCGTCAGGATGATGTGGTGGAAGAACTGGCCGAACGCCTGCGGGAAGAGCTGGATTACCGGCGTGAGGCTGCCAATATGCGCCTCTATCACGCCATTTTGCGTGACTGCCCGGATGTGACCGTACCGCTGCCGGTAGATGAGCTGAGTACCCGCCGCCTGCTGACTATGGAATGGGTTGCTGGCCAGAACCTGAATGCCGCCATCAAGGCCGGGCTTTCAGATGAACAGAAAAAGAAAATTGCCCGTGCCCTGTTCCGGGGGTGGTACGTGCCACTCTACCAGTATGGTGTGGTGCATGGTGACCCGCATATGGGCAACTTTACCGTGCGTGAGGATGGCGGGCTGAACCTGCTGGATTTTGGGGCGATCCGCATTTTCCGGCCCTCGTTCATCAAGGGCAATATCGACCTGTACAACGCCCTGCGCACGAAGGATGAGGACCTGGCAGCCCATGCGTACGAGGCATGGGGCTTCAAGGATCTCTCGCGCGAGAAGGTGCGTGTGCTCAATGAATGGGCAAGCCTGCTTTATGCCCCGCTCATGGATAACCGCGAGCGTTACATTCAGGAAGAGAACACCCCCGAATACGGGCGCGAGGTGTTGAGCCGTGTGCATGAAGGGCTGCAAAAAACAGGAGGTGTGCGCCTGCCGCGCGAATTTGTGCTGGTGGACCGCTCGGCCATTGGGCTTGGGTCGGTGTTTATGCGGCTCAAGGTTAAAATGAACTGGAGCGAACTGTTCCACGAAATTGTGGAAGGGTTTGATGAGCGGGCCCTGACCGACCGGCAGAACGCCGCCATAAAAGAGGCCCGCTTCCCCCCTGACGCACCGCCCGCCACCTAATGGGCGGGGCGCGCGTTACAGGCTTGTAAAGGTGGGGTGCACAAGGGCGGATGCTCCCTTGCGCACCCCAATTTGCTTAGTAAGCCTGATAGTTCGCCCGTTTGAGGTGCGTCTGGTTATATTCAAGCTGGCGTGGGCTTAGCTGGAATCCCACCTCGAACCGGTAGTCGGAATCGACATTGCGGGGGGGAATTGGCAGGTCGATCGTGACCACCTTGCTGGTGGTGTCAAACGTTGCAAGGTTGGCCGGGAACGTAACGGTGTGGCGGAAGATGTGCTTGTTCACAATCCGGTCGCCATGCATCACGGCAATAAACCACGGTATGTTCAGCATCTCGGTAGAGGAGGCTGGGCCGCGTTCAACCGTAATATGCAGTACGACTCGGGTCTTCAGGTCCTTGGGGCCGCCGGCGGAGCATTCTCCCTCCAGCTTGACAATACTGGCCCGCGCCACCAGATCACCAAAACCGGTACCTTTCCCGTTATACAGGTAATAGTCCGCTGCCTCGGAGGGGATATGTGTAATGGGGCAGGCAGGTGCGAACTCCATGGAGGCGCTTTCTCCGCCACTGCATGCCGCCAGAGTTGTCAGCAGGCCCATGGCCAGTGCGCCACAAGCAGTTACGCGGGGGAGCAGGCGGCGCAGGCGGGTAAGATCATAAGGCATGGAGTGATCCGGCATTATAAGGGGTGGAGGAACAAAAATAGGTGACGCACCAACCCGCAACGCCCGGCAGCGCGCGTGTTTCACGTCTTGAATGCTGCAAAACGGGTTGCATCACATGCGTCCTTTGCGTAGGCCACAACTGCCACGGCCTTTACCGGGTTTCGGGCGTAGCCTGTTTTCAGTATGCGTCTTCATAGCCAGTTATCTTCTCTATACAGTCCGCTGCAACTTTGGGGAACACCATGCCCGATCAAACTGACACCCTTACCACCACCCAGACCGCGGATACGCAGCATGGCCGCTCACTCAAGGTCCTTCTGGCTGGCCCGCGCGGCTTTTGTGCCGGGGTGGACCGCGCCATCCGTGTGGTGGAGGAAGCCATTCGCCGTTACGGCGCGCCGGTCTATGTTCGACACGAGATCGTTCATAACCGCACCGTTGTAGAGGAGCTGGAGGCACAGGGTGCCATCTTTGTGGAGGAACTGGACGAAGTTCCCGCAGATGGTCACGTTGTTTTTTCCGCCCATGGCGTGCCCAAGACCGTGCCGGCCGAAGCCGAGCGCCGCAACCTTTTGTATCTGGATGCCACATGCCCGCTGGTGTCCAAGGTCCACCGCGAGGCCGAGCGCCATTATGCCGCAGGTGGCCCGGAAAGCCGCCATATCCTCATGATCGGCCATGCCGGCCACCCCGAGGTTGTGGGTACCATGGGCCAGCTCCCCGCCGGGGCTGTAACCCTGATCAACGATGCAGACGAAGCCCGCAGCGTGCAGCCTGCGGACCCGAGCATGCTGGCGTTTATTACCCAGACCACCCTCTCGGTTGATGATACGGCAGAAATCGTGGACATCCTGCGTGAGCGCTTCCCCCTGATCGAAGGGCCAAAGCGCGAGGATATCTGCTACGCCACCACCAACCGGCAAGAAGCGGTCAAGACCATAGCCCCCGAGTGCGATCTGGTTATTGTTATTGGCTCGCCCAACTCCTCCAACTCCCAGCGTCTGCGGGAAGTGGCTGAACGCTCTGGCGCTGCCCGTGCCCTGCTGGTGCCCCGCCTGGATGCGCTGGACTGGTCCGTGCTTGATGGCGTGGGTACGCTGGGCATTACGGCGGGTGCCTCCGCACCGGAAGCACTGGTGCAGGAAATGCTGGCAGAAATGGCCAAGCGTTACACCCTGTGCATTGAAGAACGGATCGTGAAGGAAGAAAACGTAACGTTCCGTCTTCCCGCACCCTTGGGCTAAAGGTGGTTTATGGCCGTTTACACGGACGTTAGCGACGAGGCGCTGCAGGACTTTCTGGCAGATTTTGCCATTGGGGATCTGGTGTCGTTCCGTGGCATTGCCGAGGGGGTGGAGAATACCAACTTCCAGCTGCGTACAACCGAGGGGGATTTTATTCTCACTCTGTACGAAAAGCGGGTGAATGCGCGCGAACTGCCCTGGTTTCTGGGGCTGATGCAGCACCTTGCGCGGGAAGGGGTTACCTGCCCGCAGCCGGTGGCAGACCGGCGGGGGGAAACGCTAAAAACCCTTGCGGGCCGTCCTGCGGCCATTACCACGTTTTTGCCCGGTGTCTGGCCGCGTACGGTGCGTGGCGAGCATTGCCGCCCTCTGGGCCGTGCGCTGGCGCAACTGCATGCGGCAGGTCGGTCCTATGCCCCAGAGCGCGCCAATGCGCTGGGGCCAACCGCATGGGCACCCCTGCTGCAAAGCTGCGCGGGTGGGGCCAACACGGTGCAGCCGGGTTTGCAGGCGGAGCTGGAGCAGGCTCTGGCCCGTATTGTGCCCGCATGGCCGGGCCACGGTGGCAATCCAACCCTGCCGCGCGGGCAAATTCATGCCGATCTGTTCCCCGATAACGTATTTTTCCTCAACCACGGTGTATCGGGGCTGATTGATTTCTATTTTGCCTGCACGGACTACCTTGCATACGATGTGGCCATCTGCCTGAACGCGTGGTGCTTCCAGCCCGATGGCGCGTTTAACGTGACCTTTGCCCGCCAGATGCTGCTGGGGTATGAGGAAGTGCGGAAGCTTGATGAGGCCGAGTGCTGTGCCATGCCGGTTCTGGCCCAAGGTGCGGCCATGCGCTTTTTGCTGACCCGGCTGTACGACTGGATCAACACTCCGGCCGATGCGCTGGTCACGCCCAAAAACCCGCTGGATTACCTCAAACGGCTCAGGTTCCATCTGGCAACGCAGACTGTGGGTGGTTATGGACTCTGAACCTTCTTCCCCAACCCCGGAAAACCGGATGCAGGTTGAAATCTGGACAGATGGCGGGTGCAAGCCCAACCCCGGCCCCGGCGGCTGGGGGGTGTTGCTGCGCTGCAAGGGCGTTGAGCGCGAACTCTCGGGCGGGGAACTGGCAACCACCAATAACCGCATGGAACTGACAGCCGCCGCTGAAGCACTGGAAGCGCTGACCAAGCCCTGTACCGTTAACCTGCATACCGATAGCGAATATGTGCGGAACGGCATTACGCGCTGGCATACGGGCTGGGTTCGCCGGAACTGGCGCAATGCGGCGGGGGACCCTGTTGCCAATATGGATTTGTGGCGGCGCCTGCTGGATGCGGCCAAACCGCATGATGTGTCATGGCACTGGGTCAAGGGCCACTCTGGCGTGCCGGAGAACGAACTGGTGGACCAGTTGGCCACACAGGCCCGTATCCGCATGGAAGAGCAAAAAGCAGGCGCGTAGTGCCGCCTGCTGACCACCTTTACCTTACAATCTGAGTGGTTTGTGCATCGCCCCCGGCAGGCTGGGGGCGAGCCGTGCGCCGTAGCGGCTTATGCCGCGTTATGGCTCCATGTCAGACTGGTAAATATCAATATAGTCCTGTGGCGCATCTGGCTTGGCGTTCTGGGGCTGACCAATAACCCGCACATAAATTCTGGTCGAAGGCGTTCCGCCGTTCATCAGCACGCTCCGCGCTGCCAGGCCGCGGGCAAGAGCCATGCGCCGTGGGAGCGAGGGGTCATCCGCCGACCCTGAACTATAGGCATCCACAAGGGCGCGAACATGCGGCTTGTACGCAAGGTTCTGCCCGAATGCCAGAATAGCCTGATGCGTTTCGGGGTTAAGGTCGGCCGAGCCGGGGGCAAATGTCAGGCGCACACCACCGGGAATGGGCGTGAGAGTGCCGGTCGCCTGAAGCTGCACGGCAGGCTGCGGCGGAATGGGGAAGGGGTGCACCTCCACATCGGAGGGGGGCGGAGTAAGCTGCGGCACGCCCGGTGGCGCATTGGGGATAGTGGCTTCCGGCGCGGGGCGTACCGGGGCAGGGGCTGCAACCGGTTGTGCCTGCGCGGTGCCAGCCCCACCCGCAGGAGCAGGAGCAGGAGCAGGAGCAGGAGCAGGAGCAGGAGCAGGAGCAGGTTGGGCCGTGCCGGGATTACCTGCTGGCGTTGGCAATGGCTGCGTGTTCTGCCCTGCTGGTGCTGGTGCTGGTGCTGGTGCTGGTGCTGGTGCTGGTGCTGGTGCTGGTGCTGGTGCTGGTGCTGGTGGCGTTGTTCGGGTGGCGGCAGCATTTGCCGTGGCGGCTGGCTGGGTGGTTCCGGGTGTGGAGGTCTGTGCCTGCGGCCGCGACGTAGGCCGGGGGGCTACGTGGCGCTGCGTGCGTGGGTGCTGGGGTGTGTTCTGCCTTGCCTGCGTGGCGGCTGTTCTGGAGGCCGCGGGGGGCTGTGCGTCTGCCAGACTGTCGAGTGCCTGTGTGTTGGTCGTGATCTGGGCATGGGCCGTGCCCGCTCCGACCAGCCCTGCGGCGCAGAGCAGGGACAGACGGCACGAAAGGGAGAACATTTTTTTCATTGCAGTGCAGACTAGCCCAGAAGGTGGGAGGGATAAAACGGGGTATTCTGGCAAGATGGGGCAAAACGGCGCGCAGTCATGCGGAAAATTGCTCTTCTGCAATACGTTCGGAGAGTGTCTGCCCCGGATCAAACAGCAAGGTTACGGTCAGGTTACGGTCTTCGCGCACCTGAACCGAGGTCACGTCGCGTACTTCTACCGAATCGGCCACAGCAGCCACGGGCCGTTTTTCGGCCTCCATGACCGTAAAACCTACATGGGCGGTGGAGGGCAGCAGCGCGCCACGCCAGCGGCGGGGCCGAAAGGCGCATATGGGGGTAAGCGGGAGCAGATTGCCCGAAAGCGGAACAATAGGCCCGTGAGCGGAAAGGTTATAGGCGGTGGAGCCTGCCGGTGTTGCCAGTAATGCGCCATCGCAGATCAGCTCAGGCACACGGACCAGCCCATCCACATCTATGCGGAGCTTGGCGGCCTGGCGTGTCTGGCGGAACAGGTACACGTCATTCAGGGCGAGCGCTTCGTGCGTTTCATTGCTGCTGGTTGTGGCGGTCATGCGCAACGGGTGCAGGGTGGCGGCCTGTGCGTGAAAAAGGCGGTGGGGCAGGTCTTCTTCGTCCATCGGGTTCATCAAAAACCCAACGGAGCCACAGTTCATGCCATACACCGGGGCGGTGAGCTGTGTTTCCAGCACCACGCGCAGGGTTTCGAGCATAAAGCCGTCCCCCCCCAGACAGACAATAATTTCCGCATCGCCAGGGTGGCAGTTGCCGTAATGGGCTACCAGCCGGTCAAACTCCATCCGTGCCTCATGCGTGGGGGCGGCCATAAAGGCCAGCTTGCGCGGCGTCTGGGCAAAAAGGGGCTGCGTGGAGGGGGATGCGGCACTCATGCTCTGCCCTGTGGGTGGAGGAAGGAAGAGTGTGTCTTACCCCGCAAGACCGTGGTCCTGAAAGGGGGCGGTCTCATTTTTGGTGTGGAGGAAGGCAGGGGCCAGCCGGGTGCCCAGTAACTCGTCATAGACGCCCAGTGTTGCGTGCTGCATGGCCTCGGTTGTGTAGTGCGCCATAACTGCCTGCCGGGCGGCCGTGCCCATATGGACGAGTGAGGCTGCCGGGGCATTGAGTACGGCCAACATGGCATCGGCCAGCGCCTCCACATTGTTGGGAGGAACAGATAGACCGGTTACACCATTCTCCACCGTTTCCACCGCCGCCCCGTGGTGGGAGACAATAACCGGGCGGCACATGGCCTGTGCTTCCACCACAACACGGCCAAAGGGTTCGGGGCGGAGGGAGGGCACAAGCACCATGGAGGCCAGTGCCATGGCGGCGGGCATGTCCTCGCAGTGGCCGGCAAAGCGGATTCTGTCGTCCAGCCCAAGGCTGCTGGCCAGTTGGGTGAGTTCCTGCACGTAGCGCCCGTCTGCCTTGTCGGACCCGGCAAACACGCAGTGCCATGGCTGGTCGGGCAGCCCGGCTTCCAACTGCGCCAATGCCTGCAGCACAAGGGTCTGCCCTTTCCAGCCGGTAAGCCTGCCGGGCATGAGAATAATGGCTGACCCTGCGGGAATGCCCCATTGCTCGGCAAGCTGGTGCATGCGCTGCCCGCTGACCGCATGGGGGCTGAACTGCCCTATATCCGCCCCGCGCGGAATAACCCGCAGGCGGGTGGCAGGCACATTGTAGTCTTTGTGGAGCATCCGCCCGATATGCGCGCTTATGGCAATAACCCGGTCCCCGCTGGCCAGCACGGAATTATACAGCTTTTTGCCCGGCATGGTGTTGGCATGCACGCCATGCCATGTGGTGACAAACGCGGTGCGGGTACGCTTGCACGCCATTCTGGCTGTCCAGGCGGGAATGCGGGAGCGGGCATGCACCAGAGCTACATTGTGCTGGCCCAGTATGCGGGCCAGTACACGGGCATTCTTCCAGACATGTGCGGGGTTGCGGCTGCCACATTCGGGGAGGGTAATATGCTCTGCCCCCAGACTCCGCAGCATGGGCACAAGGCGGCCACCGCTGCTGGCAACAAGGGCCTTACCCCCGGCCTGAGTAATGGCCTGCGCCATTTCCAGCGTGCCGCGTTCAACCCCCCCCTGCTGCAGGGCAGGAAGAATTTGCAAAATAACAGGAGAGCTTAGAGAACTGGCCATGGTGCTCCTATTATCACGCACAGGGGCAAAAGTGCCATATTCTGAACATGCTGGGGTCCGCGCTTGACCAGTATGGGCCAGAGTTTGCTATGGATGGTCTATGAAAGCAGTTTTCTCTGCGCGTCGGTCCTTGCCCTGCATGCTGGCTGGCGCTGTTGTTCTGGCGGGAGCATCTTCGTTTGAAGATGTCGCACAGGCCCGCACGCAGCAGGCGTCGGGGGATAAAAAACAGGTCTGGTCCGTGACCACCTGCATGGCCATGATCGGTGATGACCCCTACGGCGCGCGGGATTACGCGCTGGACTGGCTGCACCATGGCGGCGGGCGGGATGCCCGGCACTGCCACGCTCTGGCCCTGCTTGAAGCGGGGGATGAAGACGAATCCGCACGTGAGCTGGATGAACTGGCCCACCAGACCGCACCCAAGGGGGATGTGCCTCCGCCAGCCCTGCGTGCAACTCTGGAGGATGAGGCCGCCGAGGCATGGCTAGCCGCCGGAGTGCCGGGCAAGGCGCAGGCCAGCGCGGATTTTGGGCTGCTGGCCCAACCCCATGACCAGTCCTTGCAAATTGCGCGGGCGCGCAGCGTGCTGGCCCAGAACCGGGCCGATCTGGCGGAGCAGGAACTCACGGCCCTGATAGCCCACCAACCCGGTGCCATGCCCGAAGCCTATGTTCTGCTGGCCGAGGCCGAGCGCAAGATGGGGCGCCTTGACCTTGCCATGCAGCATGTTGCCCATGCTCTGGCTGTGGCGCCAGACAGTGCAGCCGCCCTGCTGGAGCGCGGGATTATTCGCGAACGCAAGGGCGATGCCACCGGTGCGCAGCAGGACTGGCAGAAGGTGCTGGACCTCTCCCCCGATAGCCACGAGGCAGACATGGCCCGTCAGGATCTGGCCGTGATGGCGGCAGACCCCGATTCTCCATGAGTGGAGTGCCGGGGCTGGACCCGCAGCGTATTCTGGTTATCCGGCTGAGTGCGCTGGGGGATTTTGTGCAGAGTTTTGGCCCGTTCGAGGCCATAAGGCGCGCACACCCCAACGCCAGCATAACCCTGCTGACAACCCGCCCCTTTGTGGAACTGGCCCGCCTTGCCCCATGGTTTGACCATGTGGAAGTGGACCACCGCCCCCGCTGGACCAACCTTGCCGGGCTACGCACCCTAAGGCGGCAGTTGCGCGGGTATGACCGGGTTTATGATTTGCAGACATCGGGGCGCACTGCGCGGTATTTCTGGCTGGCGGGGCGGCCGGTGTGGTCCGGGCATGTGGGGCGCGCTGCCTTGCCCCACGCCAATCCGTGGCGGGACATCATGCACACACGCCCCCGCCAGCGTGACCAGTTGCGTATGGCGGGCGTTACCCCGGTGGACCGGCCCGACCTTGGCTGGCTGGTGGGTGGTGGGCCGCACCTGCCCCAGCCCTATGCCTTACTGGTACCCGGTGCGGCCCCCCATCGTCCCGCCAAACGCTGGCCCGCCGGGCATTACGGCCAGTTGGCGGCCCAGATGGTAGCGCACGGCATAACCCCCGTTGTGGTTGGCAGTGCCGGGGAGCAGCCTCTGGCAGCACAGATCCTGCGGCATTGCCCGCCGGCGCTGGACCTGACAGGCCAGACCAGCCTGCCCGACCTAGCGGGCCTTGCCGCACGGGCATGGGGGGCGGTAGGGAACGATACAGGCCCCATGCACCTGGCTGCCGAGGTTGGATGCCGCTGCCTTGTCCTGTTTTCGCGTGACAGTACGCCTGCGCGCACAGCCCCTTTGGGGTATGCGCCGGGGCAGGTGGACGTGTTATGGGCGCGTGATCTTGCATTCCTTTCGGTGCAGAGGGTTGCAGCCGCGCTCTGGTAGCGCCATTAAACACTCTTTGCTTTTATTCTTCCTATCCTTTTGGAGCTTGCACCTATGCCCGCTATCACCCTGCCCGACGGTTCTGTTCGCAGTTTTGACGGGCCAGTTACGGGCACTACGGTGGCAGAGTCCATTGGTGCAGGACTGGCCAAGGCCGCTTTGGCCATGGAAGTAGACGGCCAGCTCAGCGATATTCGCCAGACCATAAAAGCCGATGCCAAGGTCCGCTTTATTACCAAAAAAGACCCGGAATCGCTCGAACTGATCCGCCACGATGCCGCCCATGTGCTGGCCGAGGCCGTGCAGGAACTGTTCCCCGGTACTCAGGTGACCATTGGCCCGTCCATTGAACACGGGTTCTATTACGACTTTTTCCGTGCCGAGCCGTTTACCCCCGAAGACTTTGCCGCCATCGAAGCCAAGATGAAGGAAATCGTGGCACGGGCCGAGCCGTTCGAGCGCGAAGTCTGGCCGCGTGATGCCGCCATTGCGTTTTTTGAAGAACGCGGCGAATCGTTCAAGGCCGAGCTGATCCGTGACCTGCCGGAAACGGAAGATATTTCCATCTACCGGCAGGGCCAGTGGCTGGACCTGTGCCGTGGCCCTCACCTGCGCACCACCAAGGATGTAGGAACTGCCTTCAAACTGATGAAGGTCGCCGGCGCTTACTGGCGCGGGGACCACCGCAACCCCATGCTGACCCGCGTGTACGGCACCGCATGGCGCGACCAGAAGGAACTCGACGCCTACCTGCTCCAGCTTGAGGAAGCCGAAAAGCGTGACCACCGCCGTATCGGGCGGGAGATGGGGCTGTTCCACTTCCAGGAAGAAGCCGTGGGGCAGGTCTTCTGGCACGCCAAGGGCTGGCGCGTTTATTCCGTGTTGCAGGACTACATGCGTCGCGCACAGACCCGCCACGGATACCAGGAAGTGCGTACCCCCCAGCTTGTGGACCGTGGTCTGTGGGAGGCATCGGGCCACTGGGACAAATACCGCCACCACATGTTTGTCGCCACGGTGGAGGATGAGGATAAAACCCTCGCCCTCAAACCCATGAACTGCCCGTGCCATGTGCAGATTTTCCGCCATGGGCTGCGCTCCTACCGCGAGCTGCCGCTCCGCATGGCCGAGTTTGGGGCCTGCCACCGGTACGAACCCTCGGGCGCGCTGCATGGCCTGATGCGTGTGCGTGGCTTTACGCAGGATGATGCGCATATCTTCTGCACCGAGGACCAGATTGCGGCCGAGACCGTACAGTTTGTGAAGATGCTGCACGAAGTGTACCAGGACCTCGGGTTTGAGCACGTACGCGTCAAGTTTGCTGACCGCCCAGAACAGCGCGCAGGCAGCGAAGCGGTGTGGGACAAGGCCGAAGCCGCACTCAAGGAAGCCTGCACCGTTGCCGGGGTTGAGTACGAATATAACCCGGGTGAGGGGGCATTCTACGGTCCCAAGCTC
This sequence comes from Acetobacter sp. ESL1128, assembly GCF_058505085.1. Taxonomy (NCBI): domain Bacteria; kingdom Pseudomonadati; phylum Pseudomonadota; class Alphaproteobacteria; order Acetobacterales; family Acetobacteraceae; genus Acetobacter; species Acetobacter sp. ESL1128. Next base: position 717,310 of record NZ_CP196369.1, read on the forward strand.
GAATTCGTGCTGCGTGACGCCATTGGCCGTGACTGGCAGTGTGGCACCTTGCAGGTGGACCTTGTGCTGCCCGAACGGCTGGATGCCAGCTATGTGGGCGAGGACTCGGCCAAGCACCGCCCCGTTATGCTGCACCGCGCCATTCTGGGCTCGTTCGAGCGGTTCCTCGGGATTCTGATCGAGCAGCACGCTGGGCGCTTCCCGCTGTGGCTGGCACCTGTTCAGGTGGTTGTGGCCTCCATTGTCAGCGATGCCGCACCCTATGCGCAGGATGTTGCCGCGGCCCTGCGTAATGCCGGGCTGGTGGCTGAGGCGGATGTCCGTAACGACAAGATCAACGCCAAGGTCCGTGAGCATAGCGTAGGCCGCGTACCGGTTATTCTGGTCGTCGGGCGGCGTGAGGCGGAGGAAGGCACTGTGGCCATGCGCCGCCTTGGCTCGCAGGCGCAGGAGGTGCTAACGCTGGATCAGGCCATTGCTGCACTCAGCCACGAAGCGACACCACCCGATCTGCGCAAAAAGGCGTGAAGCAGGCCGGGTTTTTGTGGCAATGCTGCAATGCCCCTGATTTATTGCATGGACCGCTTGATAAACAGCGGAGAATTGCGCACATACTAACCGCAGGCGGAGCACCGGGTAACGGTGCTTCTGTTTGTTTTTGAAATGTATTACAGGAGCCGACCATAGTCAGATCCCCTTACCCCGCGGCACCCAGCAAAGAAGGGCCGCGCGTGAATGAAGAAATTCGTGTGCCGCAGGTTCGCCTGATTGATGAAACAGGCGAAATGGCGGGCGTTATGTCCGTGCGTGATGCGCTTGCCCGTGCCTATGGCGTTGGGCTGGACCTGCTGGAAATAAGCCCCAATGCTGAGCCGCCGGTAGTAAAGATTCTTGACTACGGCAAGTTCAAGTACGAGCAGCAGAAAAAGCGCAACGAAGCCAAGAAAAAACAGAAAGTTATTGAAATCAAGGAAGTCAAGGTTCGTCCGAACATCGACGAAAATGACTACCAGGTTAAGATGCGCTCTGTGAAAAGCTTTATTGGCGACGGGGATAAGGTCAAGGTCACACTGCGTTTCCGTGGGCGTGAAATGGCGCATCAGGAACTGGGGATCAAGGTCCTGGAACGGATTCGGACAGAGATTGATGAACTGGCCAAGGTTGAGCAGATGCCCCGCCTTGAAAACCGCCAGATGATTATGGTGCTGGCACCGCGTTAAGCATTTTTTTGTCTGGACTGGTTATAAAAAACCGCCCGGGGTTGGCCCCCGGGCGGTTTTTTTGTGCGTGCATTCTTCTATGCCGCGTTTATGCGCCCCGGTTTTGGGGCGCAGCTTACCACTATGATACCCGACCCCAGAGATCTGCTCAGGGTTCGAGAAGAACGGTTGCCCGCAGGTCTGCGCGCACGGTCTGGGTTTCCGCCGTGCTGGAGGGGCTGGCATCGAGCGAATCGTTTGCCGCACCGGCAACAGCAGCCCGGAGCATAATGGGCATAGGGTGGGGGTAGCCCTGGTCGGAAACACTGATCTGCGTAAACCGGGCTACGTGGAGGCCAAGGGACTGCGCAAGTGTATCGGCCTGTTTTTTAAGCTCGATAATGGCTTTTTTCTCGGCTTCCAGAAACAGGCTCTGGCGTTTTTCGTCCGAAAGTGACCAGTCCAGCCCTTCCAGAATAAGCCCCTTGGCTTGCAGCTGCCCGGCCAGTGGCAGCAGGTTTTTGCCATCTGTGGCAGAAAAGCTCAGGGTCTGGCTGGCAGTCCAATAAGGGGAGGCTTTTTCGGGCCGTGTCTCGTACACCGAATACTGGAGAACAGCGGCTTTGATGTCGGCATTTTTGGCGGCTTCATCCGTGGCTTTTTTGACCACAGCATTGACGCCCCCTTGGGCGGAGGCCGCATTCTTGTTCTGGCTTTCCGCCCTGAAGCGCGCACTCAGCTTGTCTGGAGCCGCCTCTGTGGTGCCCGTGGCATGGATTTCCAGCCGGGTATAAGGCTCTTTGTTGTCCTCGGCATGGGCGGCAGGCGTGTGGGCCAGCACGGCCATGCCCGAAGCCAGAGCCACAAGACCCATGGATTTGAAAGATGGGAGGAGAGTCACGATGGTGCTCCTTCTGCATTCAGTAGGGCGCGGCGCAAGCGCACCAGTCCGGGGCGGACATGCCCGTTTTCGCAAAGGTTTATGCCTTCCGCCTTCAGGCTGGAGACGGAGGCAGAAGACTTCGTGGCTGAATATGAATCTATCAAATGGGCAAGTTCAAGGCAGAAGGAGAGACTGTCAGACGTAACAACAACTGGGGTGGATAATCTGGGAGCGGGAAAAAAGTGCCAGCCAAACGGCAGCGATGTTGGCAGGTGCGTGTTACTGGCAAGGGTGACGGAACCGCCCGTAATAACGCACGCCAAAGCTAATGACAGAACAAGGGGTAAGCGGAAATTCATAGAGACACTAAGAGACGCAATTGCATGTTATTTCAACAAAACTATCCACCAAAAACGATCTATTAACGTTAATAGATTTACGTCATCATTGTAATATTACGTATAGTTTAGGTTTTATCTGGATAATCATGTATTGCGGGCACATCTATAGTCACCGCAAGACCGGGATTGTTGTGCGACAAACGCAATGTGCCGCCATGCAGTTCTACAATGGCCTGCACAAGGGATAAACCCAGCCCCGAACCGGGGGTATGGCGCGCCCGCTCTGCCCGAAAGAAGCGTTCCGATGCCCGGGCAAGGTCTGCTTCGTTCATGCCAATGCCCCTGTCCACCACCATAATGCGGATGGTGCCTGACTGCTCACGCTCCGTAGCGGGCGGGGCGGGAATGTGCCACGCGCTCAGGCTTATGGCCCCTTGTGGGGGGGAGAATTTGATGGCGTTGTCCAGAATATTGGCCAAAGCCTGCTGGAACATGGCCTGATCCCCCCAGAATGGCAGGTGGGGGGGTAAATCTGTCCGTAATTTAAGGCCGTGGTCATCTGCTACGGCTTCATACAATTCCGTAATGTCGCGCAAGGTGGTGGCCAGATCGAATATGGCAAAGGCCGAGCGGCGTGTGCCTGCCTCAATCTGGGCAATGCGCAGCAGGGCTTCGCAAATGCCGGTCACGTTATCCAGATTGACCACGGCCTGATCTATGGCAGCACGGAGAGCCTGCTCGCTTGTGGCGGAGCGGGAGGCATCTTCCAGCTCGGCACGGGCACGGGCAATGGGGGTGCGCAGGTCATGGGCAATGGAGTTGGAAACCTGTTTGACCCCATCCATCAGCCGGGTAATGCGGTCTAGCATCTGGTTGATGGTCAGGGCCACATCGTCCAGTTCGTCCCCCATGCCGGATACGGGAATCCGGCGGGACATATCACCCTGCGTAATGGCAAGGGTTGTACGGTTGATGGAGTGGATGATCCGCCGGAACAGGATGCGCACAACCCAGCCCCCGCCAATGGCCAGCAACCCGACCATAAGGCAGGTCCAGACCATGGCATCGGTGAGCATGCGCTGGATCTGGGTACGTTCGCTAATATCGCGCCCGATGAGCAGAAGGTAATCGCCTTGCAGCGTCCATACGCGGACCTGCGCAAGGTTGAGTTGCCCATCACGGAGCACGGGCAGGGTCTGCCAGATCTGGGTAGGGTCGAGCCGTACGGGCCAGTGGGCCAGATTGCCAGCCAGCAGTTTGCCGTCCGGCGCACTCAGCAGGTACAGGGCGTTGTCGTCTATATCCTGCGCCAGACGGTTGCTGATCAGGTTTTCCAGCCCCAGAATACCGTCATGCCGCCATTCCGTCAGCAGGGCATGGGCATCAAGCGCAATGGAGTGGCGTACGCGCTGTTCCAGCAGGCCAATGGTGCCCCACCATACAAACGACAGGAACAGTATGGCGGAGCTGATAAACAGAACACTGTAAACAAGACCAAAACGCAGGCTGACGGATTGTATGCGGACCTTGCGTAAAATGGTCTGCATAAATCGGCCTGGTCCGGTCATTCTTGCAGCATGTATCCGGCGTTGCGCACGGTATGCACCAGCGCGTGCTCAAAAGGTTTGTCTATTTTCTGGCGCAGGCGGGAGATGTGGACGTCAATCACGTTGGTCTGCGGGTCAAAGTGGTAGTCCCACACGCCTTCAAGCAGCATGGTGCGGGTTACGACCTGCCCGGTGTGACGCATTAAAAATTCCAGCAGCCGGAACTCGCGCGGTTGCAGGTCTATTTTCTGCCCACCCCGGCGCACAGCGCGGGAGAGCAGGTCTATTTCCAGATCGCCCACGCTCAGTTTGGTCAGGGGCTGGGCCTCGTTGCGGTTGCGCCGCACAAGGGCTTCCAGCCGGGCCTGTAGCTCGGAAAAGGAGAAGGGCTTGCTTACGTAGTCATCCCCACCTGCTTTAAGCCCGGCGACTTTCTCGTCCACATCCGCCAGAGCGGACAGCAGGAGAACGGGGGTCAGGTTCCCTTCACGGCGCAGGGTTTCCAGAATATGGAGCCCCTCCACCCCACCGGGGAGCATACGGTCGAGGATGATGACATCGAACTTATCCTGGCAGGCAAGGGAGAGCCCCTGCTTGCCGTCTGCCGCCTGTTCCACCAGATGACCTGCTTCGGACAGACCCTTGGCAACAAAGTTACGGACCGTTTGATCATCTTCTATTAGAAGAACACGCATAGACAGACCTCAATTACCCAAACGGATTACCAAATTCTTACAAGGAATATATGTTCTTGTCACGGGTTAGTGCGGAAATGTTTCATATACGGTCTGTTTCGGCTAGGGGTTTTGTGAGGGAATCAAGGATTGCCAGCAGAACCGCCGTAAGGGGAGAAGCAAAAATCAGCCCCGGAAAGCCCAGAATAGCCCCGAACAAAGTCTGGGAGAGCACGGTAAGGGCCGGTGGCATCTGCACCGCATGGCGCTGGATAACGGGGGCAAGCACGTTGCCTTCAAAAAACTGGATCACGCTATACAGCACGGCCACCATAATGGTCTCACGCGTGCCGAGCGAGAGAGCAAGCAGCAGGGCAGGCACAGCCCCCATAATGGCACCAATATAGGGGATAAAATTACACATCCCCGCCAGTACACCCAGTGCCAGTGCCAGAGGCACGCCAATAAACCACAGCCCGATGCCCGAGAGCGTGCCAACCACCAGCATGTCCAGAGACTGGCCAGCAACCCATGCCCACAGGGTCTGCCCCGCGCGCAGCAGCAACTGCCGGATGACCGGGCGGCGTTCTTCTGGCACCAGACGCAGCAGGCCATTGGCATAGGTGGCGGGGGACATGGCAAAATACAGCCCGGCAATCAGCACCACAACCAGCGTGCCTATGGCACCAAAGGCAGAGCCCAGTATGCCGGTCATGGACCCGGCAATACGTGAGCCAAGCGAGGCCAGACCACTATCGCCCCCGGTATGGTGCCCCCCGAGGGAGGCAGGCAGGTAGTTGAGGATCATCTGCCCGGTGGGTGTGCCCTGCAGGGTGCCCCGCAAGGCCATTTCCTGCTGGCGCAGGGCTTCTTGCAGGCGGATGGCCTCGCTCACAATGGCAGGGCCACTGTTCCAGACCAGCAGGGCGGCACTGGATAGCAGGGCCAGCACGACAATGCTGAGCGCCCATGCGTGCGACACGCCAAGGTGGCGGCGCAGGATGCGGGCCAGCCCGTAAAGTACCACCGCACACAGCACGGAGGCAAACACCACCATAAGCACATCACCCAAAAGCCATATGAGCAGGCCCATGCACACAGCCCCCACGGACAGGCGCAGGATGCGGGCAATATGTTCGGGGCCAAACACTGGCGAGTCCGGCCGTGGCGTGGGTGGGGGAGGGGAACCGCTATCGGATGGCATGCAAGAAAACTCTTTCAGGATCGGGGGAGGCTGTGTAACGGCTGTCCGTTCGTTAATCTGTAAGCACACGATGTCTTACTTTTTTGTGTACTCTTATCCATTCATGCACGGATGTGAGAAGAAAATTCTTTATATAGTTGCAGGAGCATAAACGGACATGTCTGGCGGGAACGACGGTGGGCTGGCGGCTGCCTCCAAAGCCATTCTCGCTCTGGCGGTGGGCACTTTTGCCATCGGCACGGGAGAATTTGCGGCAATGGGGCTGCTGCCCCAGATGGCGGACAGCATGCATGCCAGTATTCCACGCACGGGGGAGGCTATTTCAGCCTATGCTCTGGGGGTTGTGGTGGGGGCTCCTGTTGTGTCGGTCATGGCCGCGCAAATGTCGCGCAGGCAGTTGCTGGTGCTGCTTATGGGCTGGTTTGCCGTAGCCAATGCACTGGGCACACTGGCCGCCTCGCTGGGTATGCTTGATCTGGCGCGGTTTGTAACCGGGCTGCCACATGGCTCCTTTATGGGGGTTGCGGCACTGGTTGCTGCGGGGCTGGTGGACCGTGGCTACCGTGGGCGGGCCGTGGGGCGTGTTTTTTCAGGCCTGACCATTGCCAATGTGGTGGGGGCTCCCTTTGCCACTTATGCCGGGTCGTATTTCGGGTGGCGGCTGTCCTACCTGTTTATTGGCCTTATTGGCGTTGCGTGCTGCCTTATGGTGCTGGCATGGGTGCCGTATGATGCGCCTAACCGGGCGCGCTCGGCCTTGTCGGAGCTTGGTGCGTTTTCACGCAAGCAGGTCTGGTACGTCATGGGCACCGTGGCGGTGGGGTGTGGTGGCATGTTCTGCGTGTACACCTATTTTTCCGTGACGTTGCAGGATGTGACCCATGTGCCGCTCTGGGGTGTGCCGCTTTTTCAGGCGCTCTGGGGTGTTGGCATGTGTGCGGGCGCATGGGCAGGTGGCCACCTGATGGACAGGAACCTGAAATGGGCAACCATTTTTGCGTTTTTGTGGAATGCCGCCGCACTGGGGCTGTTTGCACTGGTTGCACATTCGGTCTGGCTGACGGCGCTGGCCGTTTTTATGCTTGGCGGTGGCATTGCCATTGGCCCGGCCATGCAGGTCCGCCTGATGGATGTGGCAGCCGATGCACAGACCCTTGCCGCTTCCATGAACCACGCGGCCTTCAACCTTGCCAACGCCATTGGGGCCTGGCTGGGCGGGATGGTGCTGGCTGTGGGGTTTGGGCTGGAAGCCACAGGCTGGGCCGGTATGGCGCTCTCGCTCGTGGGGCTGGTGCTTTTCCTGCTCTCGCTACGGGTGGAAACGCTGGACGCCAGAAAAGCTGCGCTGGCAGAAGGTGGTGCTGCGTAAGCCGAACAACAGGCCCTGTACGCGCATAAGGGCTGCTTTGCGGCCCGGAGGGCGCACAGGGCCGTTACCGCAGGTATTGCCGTGGTTTTTACTCGACCTGCTTGCTGTTTATTTATAACCCTGAGCGGGCAGGTGCAAAAAGCAGATCAATACTGAAGGTGTGTGAGCATGGAAATCAGCAGCCCCTACCAGATCCTGAACAGCCCGGCGAGCGCGGCCCAGCAAAGCCAGAACAGGAAATCCCTCGGGCTGGATTTCAGCAACATGACACCACAGGAAATGGAATCCGCACGGCGGGAGCTGTCGCTGGAGGGCAAGATTTCGCTCCATCAAAGTGTGACAATGGCTCTGATGGATGGCTATGCGCTGGAAGGCGTGAATGGTGGAAAGCTCGTGAGTGGCTCAACCAACATGTACGCCATGATTGATTCGCTACTGGATTATCAGGAAAAAAACGGCGTCTTCAACGTCCAGCAAAACATTGAATCGCTTAAGTCTCTTCGCAAGGTGCTTGAGGAGAACGATGTGAATTACACCTCCTCCACAACATCCATAACGGCCTGAAAGCCCCCCCCTAGCCCAACCGGAAAGGGGGAGGTGGAAAGGCACCGGGTTGCGCCTATGGGGCGCTGGCCGTGTCCTCTTCCATCTGGGCTTCGGCGGTTAGCCAGCGTTCTTCGGCTTCGGATTCCTCTTTGGCAATGGCGGCCAGTCGGGTGTTCAGGCGGGTTACTTCTGCCGCCTTGCCCGGTTCGTACAAAGCCGGGTCAGCCAGTGCGGCTTCCAGCTTTGTGCGCTCAAGGGCCAGCTTGGCCAGCTTGGCTTCCGCATCCTTAACAATTTTACGCAAGGGAGCCTGCGCCTTGCGGATTTCGGCCCGGTCGCGGCGTTCGTCCTTGCGACTGTTCTGGCTTGTGGCGTCCTGTTTGGGGCGGTTGCTGGCGCGGCTACGCTCAAGCAGCCATGTGCGGTATTCGGTCATATCCCCTTCAAACGGGGTGACCTGCCCATCTGCCACCAGCCACAGCCGGTCCGCCACCAGTTCCACCAGATGCGGGTCATGGCTGATCAGCACCACGGCCCCTTCAAAATCCGCCAGAGCGCGGATCAGCGCATCACGCGCGTCGAGGTCCAGATGGTTGGTGGGTTCGTCCAGAATAAGCAGCTGGGGGGCATCTCGCGTGGCAAGGGCCAGCAGCAGGCGGGCTTTTTCCCCGCCCGAGAGGTCTTTGACCGCGGTTTCCGCCCGGTCCACATCCAGCCCGAAGCGGGCTAGCTGCGCGCGTACAACCGGCATGGTGGCTTTGGGCAGGGCACGCGCCATGTGCTCGATCGGGGTCTGGTCCAGATGCAGTTCTTCGGTCTGGTGCTGGGCAAAATACCCAACCCGGAGCCGGGCATTGCGCTCCACATCGCCCGAAAGCGCCTCAAGGCGGCCAGCTATCAGTTTGGCGAGGGTGGATTTACCATTGCCGTTGGCGCCAAGCAGGGCAATCCGGCTTTCCATATCCAGCCGGAAGGAGAGGTTGCTCAGCACAGGCCTGCCCTCATACCCCACGCTTGCGCGGTTGACGCTCAGGATGGGGGGAGGGAGCTGCTCGGGCTCGGGGAAGGAAAAATGTGCAGCGGTATCTTCCACCACAGCGTCGATCACGGGCAGTTTTTCCAGCGCCTTGAGCCGGGCCTGTGCCTGTTTGGCTTTGGTGGCCTTGGCCCGGAAGCGATCCACAAAAGACTGCATATGAGCGCGGCGGGCGGCAATTTTTTCGGCCTGCCGGGTCTGCTGCAACGCCTGTTCGGTACGGATTCGGACAAAATTTTCGTAGCCACCGGGGGTCAGGCTCAGCTTGCCGCGTTCCAGATGGGCAATGGCGTCCACACAGGAATCGAGCAGGCCACGGTCATGGCTGACAATAAGGGCAGCCCCTGCGAATCGGCGTAACCAGTCTTCCAGCCAGAGTGTGGCTTCAAGGTCCAGATGGTTTGTGGGTTCGTCGAGCAGCAGCAGGTCAGGTTCCAGAAAAAGGGCCGTGGCCAGCGAGACACGCATGCGCCACCCGCCCGAAAAGTCCGATACCGGGCGCATCTGCGCCTGAGCACTAAAGCCCAGTCCCGCCAGCACGGCCCCGGCACGCGCGGGGGCGCTGTCTGCCCCTATGGCGCGCAGGCGTTCGTGTATTTCGCCAAGGCGCATGGGGTCTGTGGCCTGTTCGGCCTCGGCCAGCAGGGCTGTGCGCTCGGTATCGCCTGCCAGAACGGTGTCCAGCAGGTTGGCGCCATCTGCTGGGGCTTCCTGTTTAACGCGGGCCATGCGCGCGCGTGAGGATAGGCGGATTTCCCCCCCATCGGGGGCAATGTCCCCCGCAATGGCGGCCAGCAGGGTGGACTTGCCAGCACCATTGCGCCCGACCAGCCCGACCTTGCGGCCGGGGTCGATGGAAAGGCTCGCCTGGTCCAGCAGAACGCGGCCAGCCATACGCAGGCTAAGGTTGGAGATGACAAGCAGGCTCAACTCAAGTCTCGTTTCTTCTGGAATTGTTCATTACATTCTGTGTGGTACCTACCAGCCAGCGCCGATATGCTCTAGATGGAAACGCTGAACGTTCGCCAGACCAAGGCGGATATCTGCGTTTATACCCAAGGAGGGCCTTATGGCTAAAGAACGTACTCTGTCCATTATCAAGCCGGATGCAACCCGTCGTAACCTGACCGGCAAGATCAACGCCGTGTTTGAAGATGCAGGCCTGAGCATTGTTGCGCAAAAGCGCGTCCAGCTGTCCCACGCTGTGGCTGGCGCTTTTTACGCTGTGCACAAGGAACGCCCTTTTTACAACGATCTGGTGTCCTTCATGATCTCCGGCCCGGTTGTGGTGCAGGTGCTTGAAGGCGAAAACGCCGTTGCCAAAAACCGTGAAGTCATGGGTGCAACCGACCCCAAAAAGGCCGACCCCCAGACCATTCGCGCCCAGTTTGCTGAAAGCATTGAAGCAAACTCCGTGCATGGTTCCGACAGCGCGGAAAATGCTGCAAACGAAATCCGCTTCTTCTTTGCAGAAACGGAAATCCTGCCCTAATTCTGGCAGGTCACACCCCGGCGTTGTGCCTTGCGCATACGTCGGGGCCGCCATAATGGCGGTTAAACGCCAAGCCAGACGTCTTGCGCATGGGAGATACCCGGCTGCAGGATAGGGCAATGGGGTGCATTTCTTATATAATCATTTCTTATGCTCGAGCGTTATGGGCAAGGCGGGATGCCGTTCGCATTCCCGGCCCGCAGTAGGCAGAAAGGAATGTCATGAAAGTTCTGGCGGTTCATCCCAGCGCCCTGATGTACACCAAGGTTTTCCTGCGGCTGGAGCCGCTGGGGCTGGAACTGGTGGCAGGTGCTGCGCGGAATGCCGGACACGACGTGCGGATTATCGACCTTCAGGCCGAAACGCACGAAGATTACTGGAAGCTGGTTGACGAGTTCCAGCCTGATGCCGTGTGCTACTCGGGCAGCTATCTGGCCAATGTGCCGGAAATTCTCGATCTGTGCCGCGAAACACGCTACCGCTTCCCGCAGGTGTTCCAGTTTATTGGCGGGCATTCGGTTTCGTTTATCGCCAAGGATGTGCTTGATCTTTCCGAAGGGACAGTCAACTGCATTCTCAAAGGGGAGGGCGATGCTACGGTCGGCCTGCTGCTGGATGCGGTGCAGAACGGCACGGATATTCTGGAAGTTCCCGGCACCATTACGCTGGACGGGGAAGGCCCGCCCCCCATTTTTGTCAAATCGCTTGATGAGGTCCGCCCCGCGCGTGACCTGCTGCGCCACCGCAACAAGTACTTTATTGGCACGCTGGACCCCGCAGCCTCCATTGAATTTGCCCGTGGCTGCCCGTGGGACTGCACGTTCTGCTCGGCTTGGACCTTCTATGGTCGCTCCTACCGCACGGCCAGCCCGCAGGTCATTGCGGATGAGCTGGAGGAGATCAAGGAACCCGGCATCTTTATTGTGGATGACGTGGCCTTTGTGCATGAAGAACACGGCATGGCCATTGCCAACGAAATTAAAAAGCGTGGCATTAAAAAGGAATATTACCTTGAAACCCGCGCAGACGTGCTGCTGCGCAACAAGGAAGTGTTCAAGGTCTGGAGCGAGATCGGCCTCTCCTACATCTTCATCGGTCTGGAAGCGGTGGATGAGGAAGGGCTCAAGCAGTTCCGCAAGCGTGTTTCACTCGACAAGAACTTTGAGGCCCTTGAATATGCCCGCTCTTTAGGGCTGATCGTGGCCATCAATATTATTGCCGATCCATCGTGGGATCGTGCGCGGTTTGAGGCTGTGCGGCAGTGGTGCCTGGAAATTCCTGACATTGTGAACATTTCCGTCACAACGCCTTATCCGGGGACGGAAATCTGGCACAAGGAAGCACGCCGCCTGACCACGCGTGACTACCGCCTGTTTGACATCCAGCATGCCGTGCTGCCCACCACACTGCCTCTGCCCGAGTTTTATGAAGAACTGGTCAAGACCCAGCAGGTGCTCAACACCAAACATATGGGCTGGCAGGCACTCAAAGACACGGCAGGGATTGCGGTTAACCTGCTCAAGAACGGCCAGACCAACTTTGTTAAGATGTTGTGGAAGTTCAACTCGGTCTTTAACCCCGAACTCCAGCTTGCCGACCACCAGCGCCCTGCGCGCTACCTTATGCCCGTGCAGCCCGATGCGGTGGACAAGGTGGACCGTAACGACCTGTACGTGCATGGCCCCGGCGGCCGCAAAACCCGCGCGCTGGATGATGCGACCGAAACCTTTGTGGACAAGACCCGTATGGGGGAAGATGCGTAACCCGCATCTTTCAAACAGTTTTACCAGCACTCAGGCGTTTGCCTGAGTGCTGGTGCTGCCTCTGCTGGCCTGTGCGGTGTTTAACGCACAGGGGGCGGAGTAAAGGCAAAGGCCTGCGGGGTGTAGGTTTCCACCACCAGACTGAACGGCGTGCCGGCATGGGTCCGTAACAGGGCAATATGCCGGAAAAGATGCGGGGGCAGAGCCAGTGGGTCTGCCCCCGTTGTGCTGTTTGGCGGCTGGGGCTGCATTTCCCACAAATCTGGCAAGGGGGACCATAGGGTTTCCCGCCGGATCAGCTGGCGGGTAAACCGCAGGGGGGATACAACACGGCCAAAGGGTGTGTCGGTTTGCTCCAGTGCCTCGGTCATGGCTTTTGTCAGGCGCTCTGGCACAAACCAGTTTTCCGCTTCCGAATAAATGCGGTTGTGCCCTGCCAGCCGTATTTTGCGGTAGCGCAGGCTTTGGCCACCTTGTGTGGTGGGCAGGTCCAGTGCGGCCAGCAGGTCGGGTGGGCAGGGGCTGTGGGCACCGGCTTCACGCTCGGCGCGCAGGGTTTCATGCGCGCCAAGGAGTGCGTGCTCGCGCAGCCAGTGTTCCAGCGTCTGTGTGGCGCTGTTTTCGGCCAGCAGGCGGTTTTCCATCTGGCTGATCAGGGTTGCCAGCATAAGCCGGTGCATAAAACTGTTCCGCCAGAGGGGGCGTGCAGGCTCCGTGGCGGGTTGAGGGGGCGCAAAGTTGGGCATGTGGGTCTTATATCATGCTTTGGGGCAGGTATGGGCTGCACATCACTGTTTCGCATCAAGGCGGAGTTGCGTTATGGAAGAAGCAGAATGGCCGTGTAAAAATGCCATGTATGGAATTTTGTAAAAAGGATGCAAACGCAATGAGCCAGACGACAGCAAGCTTTATGGTCGAAGGAATGACATGCGACGGTTGTGTTTCGTCCGTAAAACGTGCGCTGGCCGCAATTGACGGTGTGGATGGTACGGATGTGAATCTGGCCAATGGTGAGGTCAAGGTAACGTATGACCCCGCACGTGTTGGTGTTTCTTCCCTGCGGGACGCCATTCGTGGTGCTGGTTACGAGGTAAGCTGAGCGGCATTGTGCCGTGTCATGCAACCAGCGGAAAGGGGGCGTGAGCTGCGCTCTCTGGTTGTTGGGGGGCAGGCATGGCACCATGGGGTGTGCCGGAGTAACCGGTGCTTAAAAGCCGCTCGACAGGCAAAAACAGAGGTAAGCTGGTCCGTGACGCAAAAAACAAACAAATTTGCTCTGGGTGTAATGGCGGCGGGCGGTTTGCTGCTGGCTGGGTGTTCATCCGAAATCGGGCGTGTGCCCATGCTGGATACGGATATAAGCTGCCTGCACAAGCAGATGGCTGGCCCCATGTTTTTGAGTTTTCCACTGGCGGCCAATACCTGCCAGCGCATGAGCAATAATGGTTTTGTGCTGGGCGAAGCCAAGGCCAAGCCGCTTCCCCTTGACCTGAAGGGCGCACCGGACCTGCAAAAACTGGCGGATGAATACGGCTACACCTACACCCGCTAGGGCGTGTGGGCGGGTTTAACCTTCCAGTTCCGCATCCCAGTATAAATAGTCATGCCAGCTTTTGTGCAGGTAGTTGGGTGGAAAAGCCCGCCCGTTTTCCTGCAGTTCCCATGATGTGGGGCGTACAGGGGTGCGGCGGGGCAGCATGCCAATATGGTGCGGCATGTGCGGGCCCTTGCGCAGGTTGCAGCAGCCACACGCGGTAACAACATTTTCCCAGCTTGTGCGCCCGCCCTTGCAGCGGGGAATAACGTGGTCAAATGTCAGTTCCTGCGTGGGGTGGCGCTCCCCGCAATACTGGCAGGAAAAGTTGTCGCGCAAAAATACGTTAAAGCGCGTAAAGGCCGGTTTGCGGGCGGCGGGCACATAGTCCTTGAGGGCAACCACGCTGGGCAGGCGGAAGGCCTGGCGGGGTGAACGTACTTCCATGTCATATTCGCTCAGGACCGAAACCCGGTCGAGGCACACCGCTTTTATGGCATCCTGCCATGCCCAGAGGGAAAGCGGGAAATAGGAAAGTGGTCGGAAGTCTGCATTCAGAACAAGGGCTGGGTAGTTTAGAGTACTGCCATCGGCCAAGATGTGTCTCCTCGTTAGCACGAGAACACAGTCCCGAAGGGGTCAGAACAACTCAAGCCGACCGCCAGCAGAAGTGCGTCGTCGAGATAATTACCGCCAAGACTATTGCAGACACAAAGAGGTGTGGCAAGAAAATGCGGGCCAATAGTCACCGATATTTGGCATCTTTATATATCTGGTAAGATTAATATGACTATTCGATTACAGTACAATGAACATTGCAAAACAGAATGGGTTACGCGGTTCGCCCCCAGCCCCACAGGGGCGCTGCATCTGGGCCATGTGGCGTCTGCCCTGTTCGGGTGGGAACTGGCGCAGCCCGGCGGGCAATGGCTGGTCCGCATGGAGGATATAGACCCCCAGCGCTGCAAACCTGCCTATGCCACCGCTCTTTTGGAAGACCTCGCATGGCTCGGGCTGGTGCCAGATGGGTCTGTTCTGTACCAGTCCACCCGTATGGCGGTTTACGGGGCCGTGCTGGACACGCTTGAACATATGGGTGTGCTGTATCCATGCTTTTGCACCCGATCGGATATTGCGCGGGAGAGTGCGGCCATGTTCTCCGCCCCCCATACCGCCCCCGATGGCAGCCTGCTCTACCCCGGGCGTTGCCGCCAGCTTGATGCCCACACACGGGCGCAGCGTATGGCGCAGGGCCAGCCATACGTGCTGCGCCTGCACATGGCGCGCGCCATGGAGTGTGCCCGCACGCTGGCCCGCACCCGGAGTGGTGGGGAGCATGGCGGGGCAGGGGCCTGTGGTCCGCTCACCTACCATGATCTGGCCTGTGGCCCGGTCCCCTGCCACCCCGAACTGTTTGGCGATGTGGTTCTGGCCCGGCGGGACGTGCCTGCATCCTACCACCTGTGCGTGACGTGTGATGATGCCGCGCAGGGTGTCACGCTGGTCACACGGGGGGAGGACCTGCGCCCCGCCACCAGCCTGCACCGGTTGTTGCAGACCCTTATGGGCTGGCCCGCCCCGTATTACGCGTTCCACCCCCTGCTGTGCGATGCCACGGGCCGCCGTCTGGCCAAGCGTGATGGTGCGTTGAGCGTGCGCGCCATGCGCCAGAACGGGCTGAGTGCCCAGCAGGTGCGGGACAAGGCCGTGTTTGCGGCGGCTCCCCATGGCAGCGCGCCCTTGCAGGGTTAGGTGTTCCTGCCCACTGCCCTCCTTTTTGCATGACAGGGAAAAAGCCCGCGCAGAACAAAAAAGACAGAGCAGGTGGAATCTCCGGTTCCGCCCTGACCGGAAGAGGATTACTGTGCGCGCCGGAGCAGCGCATTTGCCGCCTTTGTCCGGGTCTGTGCCCGCGTAGGTGCCGAGTGCCTTAAAATATTGTGTCGGAAAGTAAGAAAACCATGAGCCTTGTTGCTGACCGCCTGAACAGGATCAGTCCTAGCCAGACAATCGTCATTTCAACGCGTGCACGGGCGCTGAAGGCAGAGGGGCGGAATATTATCAGCCTTTCTGCGGGTGAGCCGGACTTTAATACACCCGACAACATTGCTCAGGCTGCCGTAAAGGCCATTGCCACAGGCCAGACCCGCTATACGGATGTGGCTGGCACGCCAGAACTGCGCAAGGCCGTGGCAGAGCGCTTCAAGCTGGATAGCGGGCTGGATTACACGCCTGAGGAAGTTATTGTTTCCACCGGCGGCAAGCAGATCATTTACAATGCCATGATGGCGACCCTGAACCCGGGTGATGAGGCCATTATTCCCGCGCCATGCTGGGTGTCCTACCCCGATATTGTCACGCTGGCCGAAGGCGTACCCGTGGTGGTGCCCTGCAAGCGCGAAAACGGTTTTCGCCTTCAGGCGGATGAGCTGGAAGCCGCCATTACCCCGCGCACCAAATGGGTGTTCCTGAACTCGCCCTGTAACCCCACCGGGGTTGCCTACTCGGCCGAAGACCTGCGCCCGCTGTGTGATGTGCTGCTGCGCCACCCGCATGTGTGGATTTTTACGGACGATATTTACGCCAAGCTTGTGTACGACGGTTTTCGCCCCGCAACATTCGTGGAGGTCGAACCCCGCCTGCGCAGCCGCACCGTAACCATGAACGGCGTATCCAAGGCTTATGCCATGACCGGCTGGCGTATTGGTTTTTCCGGCGCGCCGGTGGAACTGACCAAGGCCATGAACAAGTTGCAGGGGCAGTCCACCTCCAATACCTGCTCCATTGCGCAGGCCGCAGCGGTGGAAGCCCTGACCGGCCCGCAGGACTTTATCCAGACCATGGTCGATACCTATCAGGGGCGGCGGGATATGGTGGTCAGCATGATCAATCAGGCCAAGGGCATGGAATGCGATGTTCCCCAAGGGGCGTTCTATGTTTTTCCCTGCATTGAAAAATGCCTTGGCAAAACCTCCGCTGGCGGAAAACTGCTTAAAACGGATGAGGATTTTGTAACGGCCCTTCTGGAAGAAGAAGGCGTGGCAGCCGTGCATGGGTCGGCCTTCATGTATCCGGGGTATATGCGTATTTCCTACGCAACCGATACGCAGAGCCTGCGGGACGCCTGCACCCGGATCCAGAATTTTTGTGAAGGTCTGCTGTAAACCATGTCCCGGAGTTTCGCGCACCGCCTGAATGGCCTGCCAGCCCCTGCAACAATAGAGATGGCCCGGCGCGCCCGGGCTCTCAAGGCGGAGGGCAGGCCGGTTATCTCGCTTGCTCTGGGCGAGCCCGATTTTGCAACGCCGCCTGCGGTGGTGGAAGCCGCCCATCAGGCTGCGCTGGCCGGGCAGACCAAATACCCCCCTGTGGATGGTACGCCCGCGCTCAAGGCGGCCATTGCCCGCAAGTTCGCGCGGGAGAACGGGCTGGACTACACGCCCGAGCAGATCATGGTTTCCAACGGGGGCAAGCAGGTCATCTTCAACGCCTTCATGGCGACCCTGAACGCGGGGGACGAGGTGGTGGTGCCAACACCCTACTGGGTCAGCTACCCCTTGATTGCGCGCATGTTCGGGGCAACGCCGGTGTTTGCTCCATGCCGGGAGGAGGACGGGTTCAGGCTCCGGGCAGATGTGCTGGCGCAGGCTCTTACGCCCCGTACACGCTGGGTTGTGCTGAACTTCCCCAACAACCCTACCGGGGCCATCTGCCCGGCCGAGGATCTGGCCGCTCTTGCCAAAATCCTGCGCGATTACCCCGATGTATGGATTTTGTCGGACGAAATATACGAACATCTGGTGTTTGACGGAGCACGCTCCGCATCAATTGCCGCCGTGGCGCCCGACCTCAAGGACCGCACCATTACGCTTAATGGTGTTTCCAAGGCTTATGCCATGACCGGGTGGCGCGTGGGGTTTGCCGGTGGACCAGCCGACCTTCTAACCGCAATGCGCGGTGTGCAGGGGAACGCCACATCGGGCGTGTGTTCCATTGCGCAGGCGGCTGCCGCTGCCGCACTGGATGGGCCGCCGGACCTTGTGCAGACCATGGTTGCCACATACAGCCGCCGCCGTACCAATGTGGTGCAGGCCCTGCGTGCAGTGCCGGGCCTGACCTGCGCCATGCCCGAAGGGGCTTTTTATGCCTATCCCGGTGTGGCCGCCTGCCTTGGGCGCACAACAGCCGCCGGACGCCTGCTAGAGACTGACCACGACTTTGCCGCAGCTTTGCTGGATGAAGAGTTCGTGGCAACAGTACCCGGTAGCGCCTTTGGGCAGTCCCCCTACCTGCGTCTGTCCTGCGCAACCTCGGACGAGGTTCTGGCCGAAGCCTGCCAGCGTATTGCGCGCTTTGTAGGCGGATTAACGTAATCATACGGTCGGGCAGGTTCCAAGGCCCGGCCAGGAGTGCCTGAACGTGCCTGACCAGCCCCAGCCCGCGCCGCTACCTGCGGGGGAGAAACGTGTATTCCGGAGCTTCTCGCGTGAGGAGATGGCTCTGGTCTGCATTACCGTTCTGTGGGGGGTAACGTTTTTGGTCGTGCATACGGCCATGCGTTACACGGGGCCCATGTTTTTTGTGGGGCTACGCTTTACCACGGCGGCTCTGCTTTCCATGCTGCTGTTCCGCCGCCTGCTGCTGGACCTGACCCTGCGGGAAGTGCAGGCGGGGGCCTGTGTGGGGGTGGCCATTTTTTTTGGCTATGCGCTGCAAACTCTGGGGCTTGGGAGCATTTCCAGCAGCCAGTCGGCCTTTATTACGGCTATGTATGTGCCTATTGTGCCGTTTTTGCAGTGGTTTTTCCTGCGTAAACCCCCTCATCTTATGGTGTGGCTGGGGGTGCTGTTCGCTTTTTCCGGTCTGGTGCTATTAACCGGCCCGCAGGCCATAGCCCATATGCACCTCCAGTTTGGGGAGGTTGTAACCTTGGTCAGCGCTGTGGCCATTGCGATGGAAGTTGTGCTGATCAGCCGTTTTGCCTCCCCCGCCATTAACAGTTTTCGGGTAGCGATCGTGCAGCTGCTGGTTGCCGGGCTGCTGGCATTTGCTGCCATGCCCATTATGCACGAACACGTACCGGCTCTGACGTGGTGGTGGGTGCTGCCCGGTCTGGGCCTTGGTGCCATGAGCGCGGTTATTCAACTGGTTATGAACTGGGCGCAAAAAACAGTTTCTCCCACACGGGCAACACTTATTTATGCGGGTGAGCCCGTATGGGCCGGGCTGGTGGGGCGTCTGGCGGGGGATATGCTGCCAGCCAGAGCGCTGGCAGGTGGCGCGCTGGTTATTCTGGGCGTGTTGGCCAGCGAGGTGCGCCTGCCACGCAGGCAGGGGCGTTCCCTGTAAAGAGGCTCCGGTCATTCTGCCTGAGCGTGTGGCACAGGCAGCCAGTTAGAAAAAACCGTTTATTCGTGCAGAACATTCAAGGTGTAAGCACGGGAAAGGGCGGTGGAATCCTCTCCATCGGCCATCATGCCCACAAGCTGGAGTTCATCGCAGTACTGCGCGATCTGCTCACGCAGGCCGTGGCCTACAAGGGGGCGGATAACCGGCTCGTTGCGCAACATGCTGCGGGCACTGGCCACGGGCAGACCGGCGGCGTTATCGGCTATCAGGGTTGCGGCATCATCGCGGTGGGTGTTGACCCATAGGGCCGCGTCGCGCAGGGCCATAACCAGTGCCGTGGCGGCTGTGGGGTCTTTGTCCTGTGCGGTGTCTGCAACGCCCAGAATAAGGCTGGTGCGTGCGGCGTAATGGCCTGTATCGCTGCCAACAAGTTCGTACAGAAGGTCCGGGTAGTTCTGGAGCAGGCTCCACGCATCGGGATCATGCGTGACCACAGCTTCTATTGTCTGGTCATGCAGAGCCTGTTCTATTTGCGGGATGGGCAGGTCAACCCAGTTGATGTGGTTGAGTGCATCCATGCCCTTGCGGCGCATCATGATACAGAAGAACAGTTTGTCTGCCGCGTTCTGGTCTGGCACCGCCACGTTGCGGCCCATAAGCTGGTCCAGCCGTGTAATGCCGCTGCTCCGCCGCACCAGCAGGCGGCGGCTGCCCGACTGTACCCCCATAACCAGATGAGCCGGCAACCCCGAATGCAGGTGTTGAAGCCATGTGAGAGCAGGGGCCAGCGCGTAAGAGGTTTTTTGCTGCGCCAGTGCTGCAAGCGCTTCCTGCCCGTTATGAATATTGGGCAGGGGGTCCACGTCCAGATTGTACTGGGCAAAAAAGTTCTTTTCCAGTGCTGCTGCCAGCACGGGGGACATGGCGGCCTCTGGCCAGGCAATCCGGAGCTTGCGGTAAACGCCATCGGGCTGTTTGCGGGGCTTGCGGGGGTGCTGCTGGCTGGCCAGAAGCACAACGCCACCTACGGCAACGCAACTTCCGGCCCCCCAGAGCAGGGCACGGCGTGAAAAGGGGGAAGGTGCGGGTGCGCTCATATGCGTTATCTTACACCGTGTTGGCGGAGGTGTCCCGGTTAAGGGGGCAGAAAATCAAAAAAACAGGAGCATGCCAGAGCCTTATAGCCGCAGTGGTGAAGAGGGAACTATGCCGTTATTTTTATTGTTTGTTGTTTTGGAAAGGTTTTTCAAAAGTTCTTTGTGCATTCTGGCGACGTGTGCGCAGGTATGTGTTCTGCCAGTTTGGATGCGGCGCAAAATGTGCGGCGCGAGGGTAGGTCATACAGGCCAGCGCATTGGCCAACAGGCAGCAGATAGGGGTTTTGGCAGAGACGGTGCGGGCGGAAACAGCGGGGCAAACGGGGTGCGTTTACAGGGGAAGATTGATTAACATTTTGTAATATAAAAAGGGTCTTGCACCCTCAAAGGGTTGCCGTTATACACCCATTCAGCAGCACAACGGGCGGCATCTTGAAAAAGATTATGCCCTGAAATGCCGCTAAGTGGTTGTAAAATAATTATTCCCGAATAGCTCAGTTGGTAGAGCAAGCGACTGTTAATCGCTGGGTCGTAGGTTCGAGTCCTACTTCGGGAGCCACACTTATTCCCCCCTAAAATACAATTCCTTACGCCATAGCTTCAAACGCTCTGTGTGCGTTCGCGCATGTCTTTGCCGCCCGAGTGGTGTGCCAGCACGGGCGGCGGAATGTGGAGTGTGTTGCGTGGGCTCAGGCCTGAGCGGCAACGCCAGTGAGTTCCACCTTCCAGGACGGATCAGCCAGCTTGGCTTCTACCGTGGCGCGGGCGGGTTTGTTGCCCTTGTCCAGCCATGCATCCCATGCGCGGTTCATGCCTGCCATATCGGCCATGTCGGCCAGAAAAATCTGGACTGAAATCAGGCGGCTTTTATCTGTTCCGGCTTTGGCCAGAATGGCATCCACCTGACGCAGAATATCTTCCATCTGCCCCTGCGCATCCAGTGTGGCGTCATCCGCGACCTGCCCCGCCAGATAGACCAGACCGTTGTGAATAACAGCGCCGCTCAGGCGTTCTTCAGGTTCAAGGCGGGTTATGCTCATGCTGTTGTCTTTCCTGTGCAAAAAAGCTTGGTGGGTAACGGAGTTTACGCAGCTGCCATGTTGTCAATCAGGCGGATGTCGCCCAGACTTGCGGCAACAAACAGGCGTGCATCGGGTGTGAGCGTTTCGGTCGCAAGGAGTGTATCGCCCGAACGCAGGTCCAGATAATGCACGTTAAAGCCATGGCTTTTCAGGTTTTCACGGCAGGATTGCAGGCAGGTATCAACCGCTTTGCCAGCCTGAATCTCCGCAATGCAGGCCCGTAATGCCGCAGGCAGGGAAGGAGCCTGTTCGCGCTGCTGGGGGGTGAGCCTGCGGTTGCGTGAGGACAGGGCAAGTCCATCGGCCTCGCGCACGGTGGGGACGGGTTTTATGCGCACGGGCAGGTTCAGGTCTTGCACAAGGCGGCGGATCAGGCAGAGCTGCTGGTAATCTTTTTCGCCAAACGCGGCTATGTCGGCCCCGGTCTGGAGCAGCAGCTTGGTAACAACCGTTGCAACGCCATCAAAATGGCCCGGTCGGTCCGCGCCACACAACATGCCATCCAGCCCGGAAACCGTAATGCGGGTTGCAAAACCTTCAGGGTACATTTCCGCTCCGTCCGGGGCGTAAAGCACATCTACTTTGCCTGTGCCTTCCAGCAGGGCGGCATCGGCTTCCAGCCCGCGGGGGTAAAGTTGGAAGTCGGCTGCGTTATCAAACTGGATTGGATTGACAAAAATACTCACAATCCGGCGCGTGGCCTGCCCGTCCAATGCGTTAACAAGGGTAAGGTGGCCATTGTGGAGCGAGCCCATGGTGGGCACAAAACCTATGGTTTCGCCCGCGTTGCGCCATTGGGCTACCAGTGTGGCCAGTTCGGTTCTGGATCTGATAATCCGCATGAAAAATCCTGAAAAACAGATGAACCCCCATAAGGGGATTGCCCGGACAGGGCAGGAATATCCGCATTGTAGTGCTGATTGGCGCGCGGTTCCAGAGAGGGCGGTTTTACAGCATGCGGGATTTAAAGTGCAGACAACCCGGTGGAGAGGGGCCGGGCCTGTGCTATAGGGGGCGTATGTCCTACGCTGATTTTGTTCATCTTCGTGTGCACTCTGCCTACTCGCTTAGCCAGGGGGCAATCCGGGTGCCGGAAATTGCATCCCTCGCGCAGGAAATGCATATGCCTGCCGTGGCTATTGCCGATTCGGGCAATCTGTTCGGCGCTTTGGAATTTTCGCAGTACTGCACAAAAAGTGGCATTCAGCCCATTATCGGGGCCCAGATCGGCCTGCCTGCCCGCAATGACAAACCCGGGGCCCCGGCTGAACCGGTGGTGTTGCTGGCCCAGAACGAGGTGGGGCTGACCAATCTCCAGTTCCTCTCATCCGAAGGGTTCAAGACATCCGACCCGTCTGACCCGTTTGTAACGCTGGACACACTCTGCGCACGCGCTGAAGGGCTGATGCTGCTTAGTGGCGGCACACGCGGCCCGCTGTTCCAGATGCTGGCCGAAGGGCAGAAGGACGAGGCCACACGCTGGCTGGCCCGTATGCAGGAAGCGTTTGGCGATAGGCTGGTGGTGGAACTGCACCGCCACGGGCTGGCTGTGGAAAAAGCGGTGGAGCCGGGTGTGCTGGGCCTTGCAAGCCAGTTTGGTCTACCACTTGTGGCCACCAATGAGTGCTTTTTCCCCAAGCCGGAAATGTACGAGGCGCATGACGCGCTGGTGTGTATTGCTCAGGGCCGCACCATGGCGGAAAAAGACCGCTTCCGCGTGACCCCCGAACACTGGTTCAAACCCCCGCAGATGATGCGCGCCCTGTTCGCGGACCTGCCCGATGCGTGTGACAATACGCTCGAAATTGCCCGCCGCTGCGCCATAAAGGTGGAAACCCGCAAACCCCTGCTGCCCGTCTGCCCCAAAGTGCGTGAAGGTGCGACCGAGGACCAGACCCTGCGCGCCATGGCGTGGGAAGGGCTGGAGCGCCGCATGGCCTCCATGACGCTGGATGACGCAACGCAGGACCGCTACCGCGAACGGCTGACATTCGAGCTGGATATTATCTCCAAAATGGGGTTCCCCGGTTACTTCATGATCGTGGCGGACTTTATCCAGTGGGCCAAGGCGCATGATATTCCGGTAGGCCCGGGGCGTGGTTCGGGTGCAGGCTCGCTGGCAGCATGGGCGTTGACCATTACGGATATTGACCCCATTCCCTTCAACCTGCTGTTCGAACGGTTTCTTAACCCCGAACGTGTCTCCATGCCTGACTTTGATATCGACTTCTGTCAGGACCGACGAGACGAGGTGATCGCGTATGTCCGGCGTGAATATGGGGGCGACCGGGTTGCCCAGATCATTACCTTCGGTAAGTTGCAGGCCCGTGCGGCCGTGCGTGACGTGGGGCGTGTGCTGGGGCTGCCCTATGGCATGGTCAACCGTGTGGCCGAGCTTATTCCCAACAACCCTGCCAAGCCTGTTACGCTCAAGGAAGCCATAGCAGGCGAACCCAAATTGCAGGAAATGCGCGATAACGACGAGGCTTTGCGCAGACTGCTCGAAATTGCCCAGCAGCTTGAAGGGCTGTTCCGTCACGCCAGCACCCATGCCGCCGGGGTGGTGATCGGGGACCGCCCGCTGGTGGAACTGGTGCCGCTGTACCGAGACCCCAAGAGCGATACGCTGGTCACCCAGTATAACATGAAGTTTGTTGAGCAGGCCGGTCTGGTCAAGTTCGACTTTCTGGGCCTGACAACACTGACCATTCTCAAACGCGGTGTGGATTTTATCCACCGCATGGGCAAGGACGTGGATCTGGCGAGCATCCCGCTCAATGATGCGCCAACCTATGACATGCTCAGTAGGGGGGATACGGCAGGCGTTTTCCAGTTCGAAGGTGCTGGCATGCGCGATGTTCTCAAGCAGATGCGCCCCACCCGGCTGGAAGACCTGATTGCCGCCGTGGCCCTGTACCGCCCCGGTCCAATGGCCAATATTCCCGATTACTGCCGCCGTAAACATGGAGAGGCATGGGAACCCCCGCACGAGGAAATCCGCGATATTCTTGAAGAGACCTACGGTATTATGGTCTATCAGGAACAGGTCATGCAGATTGCCCAGAAGATGGCGGGCTACAGTCTGGGTGGGGCAGATTTGCTCCGCCGCGCCATGGGTAAAAAAATCCGTGCGGAAATGGACCACCAGCGCGAGATCTTTACCAAAGGGGCCACCGGGCGCGGCATAGATCACGACAAGGCGGTAGAGGTGTTCGACCTCATGGCCAAGTTTGCGGATTACGGGTTTAACAAATCCCATGCTGCGGCCTATGCTCTTGTCTCTTACCAGACTGCATGGATGAAGGCTAACCACCCTGTGGCCTTCCTTGCGGCCTGTATGTCACTCGCGCGGGAGCGGACGGAAAAACTGGCCGCTCTTCGGCAGGAAGCCGAGCGCATGGGCATTGCCGTGCTGCCGCCAGACATCAACCGTTCAGAGGCCGACTTTGCCGTGGAGGTCATGCCCAATGGTGAATATGGCATTCGTTATGCACTGGCCGCGGTTAAAAAAGTTGGTTTTGGGGCCATGGAGGTTCTGGTTGCCACAAGAGGGGACAAGCCTTTTGCCGATCTGACCGATTTTGCAACGCGCATAGACCCCAAACACATCAACCGCATGCAAATGGAAAATCTGGCCAAGGCAGGCGCGTTTGAATGTCTGGATAAAAACCGGGCGCGTGTTTTTCATTCTGCCGATGCCCTTTTGCGCCGTGCCCATAGTCAGGCGCAGGAGGCGGCATCTGGCCAGATTGGCCTGTTTGGGGGTGGCGGGCAGAAGGAACCCCTGCGTCTGGCCGAAGGGCCGGACTGGCCGGAGTTTGAAAAACTGGCTATGGAAGCAGAAGCAATTGGCTTCCATATGACAGCCCACCCGCTGGATTCCTACGGCCCGGTGTTGCGCAGGTTGGGGGTTGTTAAATCCTCCCAACTGCTTGCCGCAGCAGAAGCCGGGGTGGGGCGGGTTAAAATTGCGGGCTGCGTGGTGGACCGCAAGGAACGCCCGACCCGCACAGGCAATAAAATGGCATGGGTGCGCCTGTCCGATGCCACAGGTGGGTGTGAGGTCACGGTCTTTTCCGAAGTGCTGGGCCGTGTGCGGGAAAGTCTGGTGGCGGGCCGGGCTGTGCTGGTTACGGCCGAGCTTAAGCTGGAGGGCGAGGCCATGCGCATAACCGCGTCCGACATTGTGGAACTGGAGGACGCAGCCGCCCAAGGCCAAAGCGAATTGCGGATATGGCTGGAAAAGGAAGAGGCTCTGCCCGCCCTGCAAACCGTGCTGAGCGACCAGAAAGGCGGAGCAGGCCGCATTGTGCTACTGCCCGGTGTGGCTGAAAGCTGCGATGTGGAAATCCGGTTGCGTGGTGGCTACAAGGTGACCCCTCTGCTCGGGCAGAAGCTGCGTACCCTGAATGGTATTTCCCGCGTGGAGCAGGTCTAGCCCGTGGCATGGACGCGCACCCTGCCATGGCGGGAGCCGGATACGGTTCTGGCCCTGTGGGGCAGTGCCCCGTGGTGCGCTTTTCTCGATAGTGGCGGAGTGCTGGACGCGCGCAGCCGGTGGCGTATCTTCTGCCATAATCCACGCCACACCCTACAGGTTTTTGCAGATAGGGTGGAAGTGGATGGGGTGTCTCAGGCTCGGGGAACGCCTGAGCAGATATTGGATATTCTGCGTCAAATACAGGCAGGTTTCAGGGGTGGTGCCTGTCAGGCTGATGTGCCGTTCTGCGGTGGCTGGGTTGGCTTTGCCAGCTACGCATTTGGTCGGGCCCTGCAAGGTGTTCCGTCCCGGCATGCGGAAGGGGATGCTCCTGTATTTTCCGCAGCTTTTTACGATCATGCTTATATATGGGACCGCAAAAACCGGCAGGTGGTGCTGGCAGGGCTGGCGCATGGTGGGTTAACGGCCCTGGCTCGTGAGCAGGCTCAGGCACTCTGGTCCGCCCTGCCTGAACGCGCGGAGCCTGCGCCACAGGTGCCCCCGTTGCATTTGCGGGCCAGTCAGACACAGGCGGAATACTGCCGGGCAGTTAGTGCGGCGCAACGCTATATTGCTCAGGGGGATATTTTTCAGGTTAACATCACCTGCCAGCATGTTGCGGACCTGCCGGCAGATGTGTGTTCATCTGGCCTGTATCGCCGGTTGCGGCAGGTGGCCCCGGCACCCTTTGGAGCGTTTTTATCCTGTGGGGCAGGGTTTTCGCTGCTTTCATGCTCGCCAGAGCGGTTTTTGCAGGTTGACCGGCACGGGCATATGACAACCCGCCCCATAAAAGGCACAGCCCCACGGGGCCAGAGCGGGGCGGAGGACCAGCTTCTGGCTCAGGCTCTGGCAGCAGACGACAAGGAACGTGCTGAAAACCTGATGATTGTGGACCTCATGCGCCATGACATCGGGCGTGTTGCCCGTATTGGCAGCGTACGTGTGCCAGAATTATGGGCGGTGGAACGGTTTGCGCATGTGCATCATCTTGTTTCCGAAGTGCAGGGGCATTTGCGGCAGGGGTGTGATGTGTTTGACCTGCTGGCAGCGACCCTGCCGCCCGGCTCCGTAACAG
This sequence comes from Acetobacter sp. ESL1128, assembly GCF_058505085.1. NCBI lineage: Bacteria > Pseudomonadati > Pseudomonadota > Alphaproteobacteria > Acetobacterales > Acetobacteraceae > Acetobacter > Acetobacter sp. ESL1128. Next base: position 743,984 of record NZ_CP196369.1, read on the forward strand.
GTGCGCCCAAACACCGCGCCATGGAAATTATTGACGAACTGGAAGCCACACCCCGCGGGGCTTACTGTGGGACGGTTTTTTGCCTTGGTGTGGATGGGCGGATGGATAGCTCCGTGATCATCCGCAGTTTTGTTGCCCATGGGGGGCAGTTGCGTATGGGCACGGGGGGCGGGATTACCATTCTGTCCGACCCGCAAAAGGAATATGAGGAAATGCGCCTGAAGCTCGCCCCTTTTGCTGCCTTTGCGGAGGGAGCATGACCGTCGTCTGGCTCAATGGTGCGCTCCTCGCGCGTGATGAGGCCCGCATAAGCCCGGCAGACCGTGGCTTTACGTTGGGTGATGGCCTGTTTGAGACCATGCGCGCGGTTGGCGGGCAGGTTCTGCATCTGCCCCGGCACATGGCGCGTCTGGCATCGGGCGGAGGTGTGCTGGGCATGCCCGTGCCGCAGGTGGGTGTGGTGGAGGAGGCGGCCACGGCGCTGCTACAGGCATGCGGGTTGCAAAACGCGGTGCTGCGGCTGAGCGTGGCGCGCGGGGAGGGGCCAAGGGGGCTGCTGCCTCCGGCTCATCCGCACCCTACCGTGTTGCTTACGGCGGCCCCGGGGGAGTTTAGCCTTGCCCGTATTCAGGCCGTGACCAGCCGGTTGATCCGGCGGGATGAGGCCTCTCCCCTGTCTTATATCAAGAGCCTGAACTATCTGCCCGGTATTCTGGCCCGGCAGGAGGCCGAGCGTTTGGGGGCGCAGGATGCGCTGTTGCTCAATACGCAGGGGCGGGTGGCGGAAAGTACAATCAGCAACCTGCTGGTAGCAACGGATGCGGGGCTGCTCACGCCCCATGGGGCGGAAGGTGCGTTGGCGGGCATTGCTCGTGGGCGCCTGCTGGAGCAGAATCTTGTGCGCGAGGCTCGTCTGGCCCCGGCGGACCTGCTGCGCGCGCGTGGCGTGTGGCTGGTCAACTCTCTTTCGCTCCGGGTGGTGACCGCACTGGACGGAACGCCCTTGCCGGTGGACGAACCACATACCGCGCAGCTGGAGCAATGCCTGCGGCAGAGCGTATAAGCCGGTTTTGATTTATGCCCTTTTCGTTTAGAGGGCAGGCATGCGACGATAAGGGCTTGTGCAGACCTGCCTGAATGCTCAATCGTTCGCCCGTCCTTTTCAGGCCGGAATGATATGCATCGGAACAGCCGGTCTGTGGTATTCTGATGAGGTGACACCATGCAACAGGCAGCAACAGCCACGGAGCAACAGGCGGAGCAGGGTCATGCCCCCCGTTATGATCTGAGGCAGATCGATGTTGATCCCAATTTCTGGTACCCTGTGGCATGGTCCAGCAAGGTACGGCAGGGCAAGGCATTTGCCGCCCGCTTTGCAGGCCACCCCATTGCGCTTATCCGCCCCGAATACGGCCCGGTCTATGCGCTGGAAGACCGTTGCGCCCACCGCCAGGTCCCGCTGAGCAAAGGCGTTGTGGACGATAAGGGCTGCATCAAGTGCTGTTATCATGGCTGGGCGTTTGACCAGCAGGGCAAATGCGTAACCGTGCCTTACCTGAACAAGGAAGGCGTGGGCCGCCCGGTTAAATCCTACCCCTGCCGCGAAAAAAGCGGGCTGATCTTTATCTTCCCCGGCGACCCCGATCTGGCGGACAAGGTGCCTGTGCCCGACATCGCGCAGGTGGGGAATCCCGAATACAAGACCCGCCAGTTCAGTCCGCGCCTGAAGTGCCACTACACGTTCATGCACGAAAACCTGATGGACATGAACCATCAGTTCCTGCACCGCCGCCAGATGGGTTCCATCACGGCCCGTTTTCTGGGGCAGGACAAGGGCGACAACTTTATGGAAGCCCGCTACAGCTTTGCGCGCAAAGGGGGCAACCAGCCGCTGGCCGAAGCCCTGATTTTTGGCAAACACCATGATGACGGGCGCGAACAGCCGGTGGAAGAGGTCGTGTCCATCCGCACTACCTATCCGTACCAGACGCTCCAGATCCACGATAAGGACGGCGACCTGATCATGGACCTGTGGGCATGTTACCTGCCGCTGGGGGAAACCCAGCAGGTTACTCAGGCGTTTGGTCTGCTGTCGGTTAAAAAGCCCAAATGGACTTTCCTGCTTGATATGGCATGGCCGGTGCTGGGTCTGTTTACGCATCGCATCTTTGAAGAAGACCGCGAAATTGTGGAAATGGAACAGAACGCTTGGCGTGAACTGGGCGGGGACCACAACGTGGAAGTGTTCCCTGTTGTCAAAAGCCTGCGCGAGCTGCTGGCCCGCAGCGGGGTGCCCAACCGTTACGCCAAACCGCTCAAGCAGGGCTGAACGCACTTTTTGGCCTTGCCCGCAGGGCCAAAAAACGCCATATAGAGCCGCCCCGGCGCAGGCCGGGGTATAACACACGCGGGGCCATACACCTCTGGTGCCCAGTCAGATGGCTGGGTGGTGTCTCGCGGAGGTTTAACCAGTTAGGTAGGAATACGCCCCATGGCGATGCCCGATTTCACACTGCGCCAGCTGCTTGAAGCTGGTGTTCACTTTGGTCACCACACACGCCGCTGGAACCCGCGCATGGCGCCGTTCCTGTTCGGTGTGCGCAACCAGGTTCACATCATCGACCTCCAGCAGACCGTTGGCCTGCTCGACCGCGCCCTTAAGGCGATTCGCGATGTTGTAGCTGGCGGTGGCCGCGTTCTGTTCGTTGGCACCAAGCGCGCCGCACAGGACCCGATTGCAGAAGCAGCACGTCGCTGCGGTCAGTACTACGTCAACCACCGCTGGCTGGGCGGCATGCTCACCAACTGGAAGACCATTCAGGGCTCCATCAAGCGTCTGCGCCAGATTGAAGAAACGCTCGAAGGCGCGACTTCCGGCCTGACCAAGAAGGAAGTGCTGGAACTGACCCGCCAGCGTGACAAGCTGGAACGCTCCCTTGGTGGTATCAAGGAAATGGGTGGTCTGCCCGACGTCCTGTTCGTGATCGACACGAACAAGGAAAAGCTGGCCATTGAAGAAGCCAACAAGCTGGGTATCCCGGTTGTGGCCATTCTGGACAGCAACTCCGACCCGCGCGGCGTGACCTACCCGGTCCCCGGCAACGATGACGCCATTCGCGCCATTGGCCTTTACTGCGACCTTGTTTCCGCTTCCGTGCTCGACGGTATTTCCGCCGAACTGGGTGCAGCGGGCCATGACGTGGGTGCATCTGAAGAACTGCCGGTTGAACCCGCTCTGGAAGCGGCTCCGGTGGCGGAAGAAGCTCCGGCAGCAGGCTGAAGCCTTTAAAAAACAGCCCGGCTTAAACCGGGCTGTTTTTTTGCATGAGATGCCTGTGGTTTTTACAGGCAACGGAATGTTCTGCCACGCGCCCTGCCAGGGGCGCGTTGCGGTTTTCTAAGGAGTAGGAATATGGCGGAAATTACCGCAGCATTGGTCAAGGAACTGCGCGAAAAAACCGGCGCAGGCATGATGGATTGCAAAAAGGCGCTGAACGAAGCGCAGGGTGATATTGAAGCCGCCATTGACTGGCTGCGCACCAAGGGCCTTGCCGCCGCCGCCAAAAAATCCGGCCGCGTGGCAGCAGAAGGTCTGGTTGCCGTTGCCTCTGGCGACAAAACCGCCGCCATGGTGGAAGTCAACGCCGAAACCGACTTTGTTGCCCGTAACGAAGCGTTCCAGAACTTTGTGGAATCCGTTGCTCAGGTTGCACTCAAGGTTGGTGATGATCTGGAAGCCATCAAGGCAGCTACGCTGGACACGGGCCGCACCGTTGCTGACGAACTGACCCACCTGATCGCCACCATCGGCGAAAACATGACCCTGCGCCGCGCACGCGTGTTCACCGTACCGTCTGGTGTGGTGGCAACTTACGTGCATGGCGCCCTGCGCCCCGGTCTGGGCAAAATTGGCGTTCTGGCAGCTATTGAAGCTCCGACGGCTGATGAAGCCATTGAACAGCTTGGCCGCCAGGTTGGCATGCATGTTGCAGCTACCCGCCCGTCCGCGCTGGATGTCAGCAGCCTGAACCAGGAAGAAGTCGAGCGTGAACGCGCTGTTCTGATCGAACAGTCCCGCGCATCCGGCAAGCCTGAAGCCATTATTGAAAAAATGGTCGAAGGCCGTATCCGCAAGTTCTATGAAGAAGTGGTGCTTCTGGAACAGGTTTGGGTGCATGACGGCGAAACCCGCGTGAAGGACGTTGTTAAAAAAGCTGGCGTCAAGCTGGCTGGTTTTGACCGCTTCCATCTGGGTGAAGGCATTGAAAAGACCGTTGATGACTTTGCCGCTGAAGTGGCGAAGGTTTCCGGCGTCTAAGACCGGGTCTTTTGCATGTTGAACAAGAGCGGGACTTCTCTGCAAAGGGAGGCTCCCGCTCTTGTTGTTTTTGTGGCCCCGCAGGGCGAAAATGGCGCGCGGGTTCATATGCTGACCGAGCAGGACGGGCTGGTGCGTGCCCTGGCTTACGGGGGTGCTGGCCGTGCCGGTCGTGCCTTGTGGCAGCCGGGTAATGTGGTCAAGGTCCGCCTGACACAACGGGGCGAGGGGGCTCCTGTTCAGGTATCGGGGGAGCTGCTGTACGGCTGTGCGGCGCGTATCCTGAGCATGCCGCTGGCACTGGCCATGATGCAGTCGGCCTGTGTTCTGGCCGATGCGACCCTGCCCGAGGGTGAACCTTGCCCGGCATTTTTTGGGGCGACCCTCAAACTTCTTTCCTTTATCGGCTACAGCCCCGACGTTGCGGAGCAGACTGGCCTGCCCAATTACATTGAGTGGGAGCTGGCCTTGCTGGACGTGCTGGGCTTTGGGCTGGATTTAAGCTGCTGCGCCGTGACCGGGCAGACGGGCGACCTCGCTTTTGTCTCCCCCCGCACAGGGCGTGCCGTCAGCCGCGAAGGAGCAGGAGTGTGGAAGGACCGGCTTCTGCCCCTCCCTGCTTTTTTGCATGACCCCACACAGGCCGGTTCCTGGCCGGACTGGCTGGATGGCCTGCGCCTGAGTGGGCATTTTCTGGCGCGGGATGCTTTTGGCCAGCGGCATCTGCCACTCCCTGCCGCCCGGCAGAGGCTGCTCGGGCGTGTGGAAAAACTGGTAGCAGGGGCGGGCAACACCTGAACTGCGCACCAAGGCTGGCACAACTTGGCCTGTGGCGGTATGTCATGGCCATCACACATCGCACCGTTTTATCTGGGGCAGAACATGAACGAGACATTCGAAGGCCATATTGAGGAGACAAAACTGGCAGATGCGCTAAGCGAGCGTTATCTGGCCTATGCTTTGTCCACCATCATGTCACGTTCGCTGCCAGATGTGCGCGATGGGCTCAAACCCGTGCACAGGCGGCTGGTTTACGCCATGCACCAGCTCAAGCTGGACCCGGCATCGGGGTTTAAAAAATGCGCGCGTGTTGTGGGGGACGTCATTGGTAAGTTCCACCCCCATGGTGATGCCTCGGTTTATGAGGCACTGGTCCGTCTGGCGCAGGATTTTGCCGCCCGTTACCCGCTGGTTGAAGGGCAGGGGAACTTTGGCTCGATTGATGGCGATAACGCAGCCGCCATGCGGTATACGGAATCCCGCCTGACCGAAGTGGCCGTAGCCCTGCTGGACGGGATCGAGAGCGATGCAGTCGATTTTCGCCCCACCTATGATGGTGAGGAGCAGGAACCCGTGGTGCTGCCAGCGGCGTTCCCCAACCTTCTGGCCAATGGTGCCGCGGGTATTGCCGTGGGCATGGCCACCAGCATTCCCCCCCATAACGCGGCAGAAGTGTGCGCGGCCGCAGCGCTGCTGGTGCGCAAACCCACCGCCACCACGCAGGACCTGCTGGCCCTTATGCCGGGGCCGGACTTCCCCACCGGCGGGCTGATTGTGGAGGATGCCTCGGCTATTCTGCAGGCATACGAGACAGGGCGTGGGGGCTTCCGCATGCGTGCACGCTGGGCCGTGGAGCAGGGGCGGTTTGGCACATGGCATATTGTTGTGTCGGAAATACCGTACCAGGTGCAGAAGTCCCGCCTGATCGAACAGGTAGCAGACCTGCTGGAGCAGAAAAAACTCCCGCTGCTAGGCGATATTCGCGACGAAAGTACGGATGAAATCCGTCTGATCCTTGAGCCAAAAACACGCGGGATCGAACCCGAAGTGCTGATGGAAACCCTGTTCCGCGCCACGCCGCTGGAAAGCCGCTTCCCCCTGAACATGAACGTGCTGGGGGCGGACCGCTCCCCCGGTGTGCTGGGGCTCAGGCAGGTGTTGCAGGCATGGCTGGACCACCGGCACGAAGTGCTGGAACGGCGCAGCCGCCACCGCCTTGCCGCCGTGGAAAAACGGCTGGAAATTCTGGCAGGCTTTCTCATCGTTTACCTCAATCTGGATGAGGTCATTCGCATTATCCGCGAGGAGGATGATGCCAAAGCCAGCCTGATGGCCACCTTTGGCCTGACAGACATGCAGGCCGAATCCGTGCTGAACATGCGCCTGCGCAGCCTGCGCCGCCTTGAGGAAATGGAAATCCGCAAGGAGCATGACGCCCTTGCTGCCGAAAAAGCCGGACTACTCGCGCTGCTGGGGGATGAAAAACAGCGCTGGAAGCAGATCGGGCAGGAACTGGAGGGCATGGTCAAGACGTTTGGCAAGGGCCGCGTTGGACCACGGCGCAGCACCATTCTGTCCGCTCCCAAGCCGGTTGATATTTCGGTGGTGGAAACAGTGGAGCGCGAACCGCTGACCATGATCCTGTCCCAAAAAGGGTGGGTGCGGGCCATCAAGGGCCACAATGTTGATCTGGAAAGCCAGAAGTTCAAGGAAGGGGATGGCCTCAAGCTGGCCCTTCCGTGCCAGAGCACGGACAGGCTGTGCTTTTTTGCGACCGATGGCCGTGCCTTTACGCTCAAGGGTGTGGACCTGCCACGCGGGCGGGGTGATGGCCAGCCGGTACGCCTGCTTATGGACCTCTCCAATGATGAAGAACTGCTAGCGGTTTTTGTGCTCGAGGAAGGCGGTAAGCGCCTTGTGGCTTCCAGTGCCGGGCGTGGCATGGTGGTGGAGGATGATAACCTCGTCTCCGAAAAGCGCTCAGGTCGGCAGGTGCTTAACCTCAAGGGCGATGAGTCCGCCCAGTTGTGCATTCCTGCACAAGGGGACCACGTGGCAGTGCTTGGGGATAACCGCCGGTTTTTGATTTTTCCGCTCGATCAGCTCCCCGTCATGGGGCGTGGTCTGGGGGTGGCGTTGCAGAAATACGCTGATGGCGGGCAGCTGCGTCAGGCTGTGGTGTTTACTGCATCCGAAGGGCTGGTCTGGCCCGGAGCCGTACGGAACCGCGTTATGGCGGATTTGCAGGACTGGCTGGGCAAGCGTGCAAGTGTTGGCAAGCTGGCTCCCACCTGGGCGAACAAAAAAGCCTAAGCCTGTTATCAGGCCTGCTCCTCGGGCACATGGCCTGCGGAGGTGGGCCCATGTCTGGCAGGTGGGTCAGAATAACGGCGCATCCGGGAACAGGGCGTCCCGCGTGGTGTTGATGGGCTGCTCCGGGTCCAGCGGCTGCCATGTATCATCACGCAGGATTTCTGCCGGTCGGAAGCGGCTTTTGTACGCCATCTTGGGGCTGCCCGGAATCCAGTAGCCCAGATACAGATACGGGCGACCGAGCAGGAATGTCTGGTGAATAAGAAAAAGCACAACATACACCCCCAGTGAGCGGGTGGTCTGCTGGGGGTCGTAAAAGCTGTACACGGCCGAAAGCCCGTCATCGAGCGTATCGGTCAGGCTGACGGCGATCAGTTTGTTGTCTGCCGTGCGGAATTCTATGATCTGTGTATCAACCGTCGTCTCCTCCACCATAATCCGGTAGTCGCGCGCGGTCATGTTTGCCATTTCGCCATCTGCGTGGCGGGTGTTCAGGTACTGGCGGAACAGCTCGTATTGTTCGCCTGTTGCTACAGGGGGCAGCAAGGTCGCGCTCAGGTCCGTATTGCGGTTCCAGACCCGTTTTTGTGTGCGGCTGGGGGCAAAGGCCGCCACAGGCAGGCGGATGGGAATACAGGCAGAGCATCCTGCACACAAAGGCGCGTAAGCGAGTGTGTGGCTGCGCCGGAAGCCCGTGGCAGACAGGCGGCTGTGCAGGGTGTCGGCATCGGGGACTGCCAGATCAACCAGAATTTTGCGTTCCATGCGCGCAGGCAGGTACGGGCAGGGTTGTGCCGTGGTGGTGTAAAAAAACTGCGGGTTGCGCAGCGGAGGCGTCATAATCGGCAATCCCGGATGCATGGCGGGCCAGTAGAACCGGCCCGCTTATGCCCGGCATGGGCCAGGCGGTGGTTACAGGCCCGATCTTTCCCGGATGCGCTGTGCAGCTTCAATGGCAAAATATGTGAGTATGCCATTGGCTCCAGCACGGCGGAAAGCCATCAGGCTTTCCATGATGGCACGGTCGCGGTCGAGCCAGCCATTGTTGATGGCTGCCATGAGCATCGCATATTCTCCCGAGACCTGATACGCAAAAGTCGGCACGCTAAAGGTGTCTTTTACGCGGCGGATAATGTCCAGATACGGCATGCCCGGCTTGACCATGACCATGTCCGCGCCTTCGGCAATGTCCATTTCCACTTCGCGCAGGGCTTCGTCGCTGTTGGCGGGGTCCATCTGATAGGTTTTTTTGTCGCCTTTCAGCAGCCCGCCAGAGCCAAGCGCATCACGGAACGGGCCATAAAAGGCGGATGCATATTTGGCGGCATAGGACATGATGCGGGTGTTGATCAGGCCATTGGCGTCAAGGTCCTGCCGGATAACGGCAATGCGCCCGTCCATCATGTCCGAAGGGGCAATAATATCCACCCCTGCGCGGGCCTGATTAACAGCCTGCTGGGACAGGATCTGGACCGAAGCCTCATTGACCACGTAGCCATCTTCGATCACGCCGTCATGGCCGTGGTTGGTGTAGGGGTCCAGCGCCACGTCCCCGATCAGGGCCATGTCGGGGAACTCTTTTTTCAGCAGTCTGGCTGCCCGACACATCAGGTTGTCGGGGTTGAGCGCTTCGGTCCCGACGTCATCACGGGCTTCTGTCGGGGTGATGGGGAACAGGGCAAGGGCTGGAATACCCAGTTTGGCGGCTGGTTCCACATGCTTGGCAAGCCGGTCCAGCGTAACGCGGTGCGCACCGGGCATGGAGGAAACTTCGGTTGTAACACCTGTTCCTTCCATGAAAAAAATCGGCCAGATCAGGTTGCTGATGCCCAGTGAGTTTTCGGCAACCAGGCGGCGTGTCGCATCGTCAAACCGGTTGCGGCGCGGGCGGGTCAAAGGGAAACGACCAGCCATCATGGGCGGGATCTCCTTGCACGGTGTTTGCCACGGGGCAGGCTTGGCTGGTTGTCCATGGCAGCACAGGGGTGAACAAAACGGGGGGAGTATGCGCTCCTGCCCCTGTTATGCAACCCCGCTGGGGTAAAGGTCAGCTCCGCGTGGTTTTGCAATGCCCACAGTATGCGAATCCGCAGCTACCGCGGGGGCCAGCCCCCGTGCCATGCCGGGGCTGGTGCTTGTGGTGTATGCAAGCCTGTGCGGTGGGTAAAAGTGCAGGGCTGCAAAAGGGGGAGAGTTCCGCCCCTTTTGCGTTTTTCTCCTGTCAGGGGCGCAAGGAACGGAGTAAGAGAGCACCCAGCGCTTGTGTCTGTTATAAAAAGCAGTGTGGAACATGGTCTGGCAAAGAGCGAGCCAGAACCGTATAGAGTGACCACCATCTGCCGCCCGGCAGGCATGTTGCCAAACGACAGTTTGATTTTGAGGGAACACCCGAATGAGCCACACGGATCTGGACCGTTTTTTTCATGCGCCGCTGACCCAGACGGATCCGGACGTTGCGTCCGCCATTGCCGCAGAGCTGACCCGCCAGCAGGATGGGATTGAGCTGATCGCCAGCGAAAACATGGCCTCCGAGGCTGTTTTGCAGGCGCAGGGCAGTGTGCTGACCAACAAATACGCCGAAGGCTACCCCGGCCGCCGCTACTACGGTGGCTGCGTGGAAGTGGACAAGGTGGAAACCCTGGCCATTGAACGGGCAAAAACCCTGTTTGGTGCCGCTTTTGCCAACGTGCAGCCGCATTCGGGCGCCAATGCCAATCAGGCCGCGTTCATGGCCATGGGCAAGCCGGGTGACACCGTTCTGGGCATGAGCCTTGCAGCGGGTGGGCACCTTACACACGGTGCAGCTCCCAACTATTCGGGCAAATGGTTCAATGCCGTGCAGTATGGCGTGCGCCAGCAGGACGGCATGCTGGACTACGACCAGATGGAAAGCCTTGCGCGCGAGCACAAGCCCTCCATTATCGTGGCTGGTGGGTCCGCTTACCCGCGGATTATCGACTTTGCCCGTTTCCGCCGCATTGCGGACGAAGTGGGTGCGCTGCTTATGGTGGATATGGCGCATTTTGCCGGTCTGGTTGCTGCGGGCCTGTACCCCAACCCGCTGGAATATGCGGACATTGTAACCTCCACCACGCATAAAACCCTACGTGGCCCGCGTGGCGGCCTGATCCTGACCAACAGCGAAGCACTGGCCAAAAAGATCAACTCCGCCGTGTTCCCCGGTCTGCAGGGCGGCCCGCTCATGCATGTTATTGCCGGTAAAGCCGTAGCTTTTGGCGAAGCCCTGCGCCCTGAGTTCAAGGAATATCAGAAAGCCGTGCAGAAGAACGCCGCAGTGCTGGCCGAAGTGCTGGTGGAGCGTGGGTTTGATATTGTGACTGGTGGCACGGATTCCCACCTGCTGCTCGTTGACCTGCGGCCCAAAAAGGTGACCGGCAAGGCAGCGGAACAGGCACTGGAACGTGCGGGCATTACAGCCAACAAAAACGCCATTCCGTTTGACCCGGAAAAACCTGCCATTACCTCTGGCGTGCGTCTGGGCAGCCCTGCCGCTACGGCACGTGGCTTCCGCGAAGCAGAGTTCCGCCAGGTTGGTGAAATGATCGACGAAGTGCTGACCGCCCTTGCCGCTTCGGGTGGGGAAGGTGATACCGCAGTGGAAAACGCTGTGCATGAACGGGTTAAGGCCCTGTGTGCACGCTTCCCCATTTATACGCGCTAATCCGCGTTTAAATCGGTTCTGCCTTAAAAGGCGCGGGAGCTTTCTCCCGCGCCTTTTTTGCTGGTCTGTTCATGCCCGACCCGTGTGCGGCGTTTCTGCGCGTTCCTGTGGGGAGGAAGCAGGTAGACCATGACTGGAATATGAAAAGATATGCAGCCTGTTTTATAAAAAATGAAATTTATGCAGCGGCGTATACAACAGAAAAAAAATGAAATAAATACAACGCAAAAGCCTTGGACAACATGGATGGATTGAGGTGTGGAAAAGTAGTTTTCGCCATCCATATAGTAGAGTGTAAGTGATTCAATGGATGTTTCTAAGTCATTTTTAGCTGATATTAAAGTTGTGGTTTTAATACCCTGCTATAATGAAGAAATAACCATAGGGTCAGTTGTTCGGGATTTTCGGGCAGCACTGCCTAATGCGCCAATCTATGTTTATGACAATAATTCCACGGATCAGACGGTCAAAACCGCGCTGGCCGCTGGTGCCATTGTTCGCTCTGAATCCCTTCAGGGCAAAGGCTACGTGATCCGGCGCATGTTTTCAGATATTGAAGCCGATTTTTACATTCTGGTGGACGGGGATGCCACATACGAGGCCGCTGCTGCACCAGAGATGCTGAAAACCGCCTACACCAACGGGCTGGATATGGTGAATGGCGCGCGTGTTACCGACCGGGTGGATGCCTACCGGCGCGGCCATGTTCTGGGCAACAAGGTGCTTACCGGGCTTGTCACCAGTGTGTTCGGGCGCCGGTTGTCGGACATGCTTTCGGGTTACCGGGTTTTTTCGCGGCGGTTTGTCAAATCCTTTCCCGCCCTGTCTTCGGGGTTTGAGACGGAAACGGAATTTACCGTTCATGCGCTGGAACTGGCCATGCCTATTGGCGAGCAGCCAACCCGTTATGTGGAGCGGCCCCCCGGATCGGCCTCCAAGCTGAATACCTATAGCGATGGCTTCCGTATTCTGGGCATGATCATCAATCTGGTCAAACAGGAACGGCCATTGATGTTCTTTACCACCATTGGTGTGGTTGTGCTGGTTTGCGCCATTGGTCTGGGCTTGCCGGTTATTCTGGACTTTTTCCGGACCGGGCTGGTGCAGCGCCTGCCCACGGCTGTTCTGGCGACCGGGCTGGTCATTCTGGCCGTATTTTCCATGGGGTGTGGCCTTATTCTGGACAGCGTTGCGCTGGGGCGGCGGGAAACCAAACGTCTGGCCTATCTCGCGCTGCCGCCTCCTCCCCGCCTGCCCGATGCGCAGGGCGATGTTCCCCCGGTTGCAACAGCAGAGCCTTAAGGCAAACCCTGCCTTGAGCCTGTACTACCCGGCCTGATTTTAAAGAAGGCGCGCCAGCCGGACAGCCGTATGCCCCCGGCGGGGGCGCAGGTTGGGTATGACCAGCATGCAGTTGTCGTAGGGGGTGCGGATTTCGTCCATACCATCCACGGCAATCAGGGTTTGGGCGCGTTCAATAATATCTCCACCCGTATAGCGGCGCAGGAAGGCAAAGCCTGCGGTATGGGCTTCCACGCAATCGGTCACCACGGCATTGATCCCGCCTTGGTGTGGGGTGGTGGGTAAAGGCGGCCCCATGCCATGCTGGGCCAGAAACGCGCGGGCCATGCTCAGGCTGTGCTGGGTGGCGCTGCGGGTCCAGTGTTGCCCGGCTTCAAGCAGGCAGGCCCGTGCCGTGCCTGATGGCGTGGAAAAACGCTCGTAATCAATCAGGCGGGGCCCGGTGGGGTGGCCCTGATCCAGCACAACCTGTGGAGGGTTTGCCTGCTGGCAGGCCAGTGTGTTGGCCATGCGCAGGTTGCGTTCTGCCATGCTGGTCAGCAGCAGGGGGGCGGAAGGCCATGTCATGGTGTGCAGGTCAAGCAGCACGTCCACCGTGTCAATCACGGGTACAAGTTCGCGCACGCGCTGCATTTCTAGGGATGTGTGTGTGGAGTGGATAAGCTTGGGGGCCCACAGCCTGTTCATGTCCTCCTCAATATAGCGGAAGCGGGAGGGGTGGCGGGGGTCGAACGCCGCGTAGGCATCCGGGTTAAGAAAAATCAGGCTCAGCCGCCCCCGTGTGGGGGTAGGGGGCGTTGCCAGCAGGTGGGTAAGGGCTCCGGCCCCGGCATATTCGTTGCCGTGCATCAGGGCCGTTATGGCAATGTGGGGGCCGGGCCTGTGGCTTTCAAAATGATGGACCCCTCTTATGCCGCAGTTCCCCTGCACCCATGGTGTTATGTCCGGCAAGGGGTCTTGCGGTGGTGCGTGGGGGAGCGGTGGCGGAGGGGGAGGCAGAACCTCTGGCAGGGTGCGGAAGCGGTAGGAGCTTTTGCCACCCCGTTTGCGCTTTGCGGCACAGCTCATGGCTGCCCCGGTGCTTTGCAACGGAGTGTTGTCCCCAAAGATTGGCACAATGGGTGAGGGAGAAAAAAACTGCACCACATGAGCCTGAGTATGGTTCGGGTTGCGTGTGGCTGCAATCCCCTCCCTGCACGGTGGTGTGGAGGTGTTGCGGGCATGGGGAGCATGCCCGTGTTGTGGTGGCGGGTGTGGTTATGCGCCTTTGGTTTTTGGGCGCGGCTTACCTGCCACAGCGCGCGGGCCAGACGGCGTTGCAGGCGGGAGTGCCTGCTCCGTGCTGAGCACGCGGAGTTTGACATGCGCGCCAACCTCCACCTGCCGCAGGCGCTTGCGTTCGGCCCCCGAACACAGGGTGAGTGCGGAGCCCTTCTGCCCCGCGCGGCCTGTGCGGCCAATGCGGTGCAGGTAGGTTTCGGGCTGTTCGGGTACGTCGTAGTTAATAACTTGCGTAACTGAGGCAATATCCAGCCCACGGGCGGCCACATCGGTTGCGACCAGAATAAACAGGCGGCCAGAGCCAAAGCTGGCCACAGTGCTGGTGCGTTTGTCCTGTGTCAGGTCCCCATGCAGGGGGGCCACGGCCAGACGTGCTTTTTTGAGTGTGGCGGCCAGCACATCCGCCTCCGCTTTGGTGCGGACAAACACAATGCTGCGTGTTTTGGGGCTGCGACCAAAAAATGTCTTGAGGAAGGCGGCCTTCTGTTCGTCTTCCAGAAACAGCACACCCTGACGGATGGCGGGGCGCTCCTCGGGTGGTTTTTCAACACTCAGTTCCACCGGCTTGTACACAATGCTGGCCAGCATGGCCTTGCACGCGGCCGGCATGGTGGCGGAAAAAGCCAGTGTCTGGCGCGGTGTGGGCAGGTAGTTGAGGATCGTGCGGGTTTCCTCCTCAAACTCGTGGGTGAACAGGCGGTCGCACTCGTCCATTACAAGCTGGAAGCAGTCCGTAAGGTCGCATGTGCCTGTGCCAATAAAATCCAGCAGACGCCCCGGTGTGGCAATAAGAATACGGCTCATGCCGCTGGTCTGGATGAGTTCTGCGGCCTGCTCGTCCCGGTCCGCGCCGCCATACAGGCAGATAATGGGGGGGGTATGCGTTCTGGCGTTTGCCTGCTTTTTGCCCCCTTCGCCCAGACAGGTGTGAAAGACCTTGGCGGTCTGCAACACAAGTTCACGCGTGGGCACCATAACCAGCAATGTACGGGGTTTGCGGGCCTTGAGCAGCCTGTGCAGCATGGGCAGCGCATAAGCTGCGGTTTTGCCCGTGCCGGTCGGGGCGGTGGCCAGAATGTCCCGCCCTTCCAGTGCTGCGGGAATGGCCGCTAGCTGGATGGGGGTCGGATGTGTCATTCCCGCCTGCTGTGCATGGGCGCAAAGGGCTGGGGACAGACCCGTATCCTTGAAGCTAGCGGACATACTGTTGCCTTTCTCGTGGTCTGGAATGCGTACAAGGTGCCTTGCTTTTAAAGACAAACCGATAGCAAGGACAAAGCGGACCATGCAGGGCGCGTGGTTGCAAAGGCCGATGTGTAGCGGAGGAATGCGCGTTATGGCGAGCGCAATGTATGCAGGTGCGCAAACTGGCTCGAACCCGGTAGAGGATTTGCCGCGTGCGGCACCCCACGCTTTTGTGGTGGGGGAAAATTTTGCCGGTATGCGTTCGCAGGCATTGGGGCTTGCCCACCGTGCCGGGTGGGACGGTACGTTCCAGCCCGTATGCCCCAGCCGTGTGGCGCGTGTGGCACTGGCTGGCCCGCGCTGGCTTGGTCGCACATGCCTGCGTGGTAGCAGCGGGCAGATGCTGGAATCCCACAAGGACCTGCTGCGCGCGGATGTGGTGATCAGCATTGGCGGCAAGGGTGGCGCCATTGGCGCAGCCCTGCGCGCGCACCACCGCCCGGTGGTGCAGATTCAGAACCCCCGGCAGTCGCTCGCCCGTTTTGACCTGATTCTGGCCTGCCGGCATGATGATATTTCTGGCCCCAATGTTCTGCTCGGCCGCACCGCGTTGCATGGCCTTACCCCCGAGGAGCTTGCAAGTGCCCGGCAGGAGTGGGAGCCACGGTTTGCCCATTTGCCCCGCCCGCTGGTAGCCGCCCTTGTTGGTGGCTCCAACGGACGCTTCCAGCTGGGTGAGGCAGAAGCCCGCAGGCTGGCCCATGTGCTGGTGCAGACCCGCAAGGATGAAGGCGGCAGCCTGATTGTGACCGCCTCCCGCCGGACAGACCCGCAGGCACTGGCCGCGCTCAAGGAAATTATAGAACCCGCAGGCGGCTTTGTATGGGATGGGGAAGGGGATAACCCCTATATCGGACTGATCGCCTGTGCCGACAGCCTGCTTGTAACCATAGACAGTGTTTCCATGATGTCCGAATCCGTGGCAGGGCGTGCGCCTGTTACGGTTTTTCCGCTGCCTGGCAAATCCCGCCGGATCAATGAGTTTGTTGAGGAACTCGAACTGGCCGGGCGCGTGCGTGTGCTGGGTGAGAGTGCTATCCGCCTGCCCACGCCATGGTACGTAACCCCACTGGATGATACGGCCGAACTGGTGGGGGAAATGCATAGCAGGCTCGGCTTCTAGCCAGCCTATAGTGCATGGAAGGCAGGGGCAGTACCCAGTGTGCTGCCTCCGGCCCAGTATTGGGCTGGCTGGAATGTATCAGGCTACAGGGGAGCCGGTTCGGGGGTGTCCGGGTTGTCTGCGGGCCAGACCAGAGACGCCAGTGCCGTGGCCATAACGGCCAGCACGCATAACCCCATAGCGGCAACAGGCAGCCCAAACGCAGCCCCCACACGCCCGGCCAGTGGGTAAGCCAGTAACCAGCATAAATGAGAGAGCGAAAACTGGGCCGCGAACAGTGCGGGCCTGTCCTCCGCCGTGCCGGAGCGGCGGAGCAGGCGGCCAGACGGTGTTTGTGCAACGGAATACCCAACGCCCAGCACGGCCCAGAGTGGCAGTAGCCAGCCATAGCTGGGCACGCTTATGGCCAGAGCAGCCCCCACACACAACACACTGGCCCCACCCAGCATAACCGTGCGGTCTGCCCTGCGTGCCAGCACCCGGGGTAAGCCAAGGGCTGCCAGCATGGAGCCCGCCCCAAAACAGGCCAGTGCGAGCGCTGTTGCGCTCTGCCCCAGCCCGAATGTGCCCTGCACATAAACAACCGTGTTGACCAGCACGATGGAGGCTGCCGCGGCAACGGCCATGTTAATACCCAGCAGGCCCCGCAGGCGCGGAGTAGCAAGGTAGAGGCGTATGCCACGGGTTGTGCGCTCGTACACACTCCGGTGCGGTGCAGGTCTGGGGGCGGGCAGGCGAACAGACATGACAAGAGCGGCAGAACCCAAAAAGCCCAGCGCAGTCCCCACGAACAGGGCGTGGAAGGACACGACACTCAACAGGGCTGCGGCCAGTAACGGGCTGAGTACGCTCTCCATGTCATACGCAATGCGGGAGAGGGAGAGCGCATCGGTATAATCCTGCTCGTCGGGCAGAATATCGGGGATGGTCGCCTGAAACGTCGGTGTAAATGCAGCCGAAGCCGCCTGGAGGGCAAAGATCAGAACGTAAATCTGCCAGACCGTGTTCACAAACGGCAGGCAGGCGGCCACACCACAGCGTACAAGGTCCAGCAGAACCAGTGCCGTGCGGCGGGGCAGGTGGCCTGCAAAAGCTGCGGCAAGGGGGGCTAGGCCCACATAAGCCAGCATTTTTATGGCCAGTGCGGTGCCCAGCACAGCCCCGGCATGCCCCCCCGCTACGCGGAAGGCCAGCAACCCCAGTGCAACGGTGGCAAGGCCTGTGCCGGTCAGGGCAACAAGCTGTGCCCCAAACAGGTGGCGGTAGGTGCGGTGGCGCAAAACATGCAGCATGCGTTTACAGGTATTTGGTCAGGGCGGCAAAAGCCTGCAAGGCGTCCTCGCGGCTCATCTCGCCTGCGGCAATGGCGTCTATAATGCAGTGCTCAAGGTGGTCCTGCACCAGCATGCGCTTGGATTTGCGGATCGTGCTTTCCACGGCCTCAAGCTGTTGCGCAAGGTCGGAGCAGCTTCGGCCTTCGTCGAGCATGGCAATAACTTTGGCAAGGTGCCCGTGGGCCTGTTGCAGTTGCCGCCGGATAAGGGGGTGAGAATGATGAACCATACATCACCCTACCCTAGGGGGGAGGGGTAGGCAACGCACAAACACACGTTGGAATAGAAGTAGGATTGAACTTTTTTAAAATTTCACCGGAATAAATCTGGATTTATCAAATCCAACGTTATTTTCTTCGAAAATATGGTTCAATTTCTTCCAATAAGCCTGATCATTCCCAGATATATTCCATTCATCCAAAAACTCCTGTCCTTTATCAGTCAAATAAAACTGATGGGTTGACCATATCGCAAGACCACTAAACTCATTAGGAGAGTTTTGAGACATTTGTTCAAAAATATCTTTTAGCTCTTCGGGGGGTGGCCCTTCATCAGGGTAATCGATCCACATTAGATGAGAGTAGATCATTCTATATATAAAATCCAAAACATCCTGGCACCACTTTTTTGAATAGGTCCATGGCTCATAAACTGGATACATACAGAAAGGATCAGATATTTCACCACCATTGATGCTAAGTATTGATTCTTTATAAAGGTTCAGCATTATTGTTACTTTTCTGTGATTTTAAAATTTATTATTTAGGAAATGTATTGCATATTTTTTGGTTTTTACAGTTTCTATATCGTCTGCTGTGCAAAAACTTGCTGATCCAGAAGGTCTATATGTTGTAGTATTTCCGTCAGAAAATTTTGCACCTCATGCTCCGGCCTGTTCTTTAATGGTCAAGGGTTTGACTCATATAGATATTAGTTGCTGGGATTATCCGCGGATCAAAGCTGTTCGTCAGTGAGTGATTGGCGCTCGAAGGGATACGTGAGAGCGTACCTCATAGGTACAAAGTTGTAGGGAGGTCTAAACTCTTTCGAGGTAGCTTTACACTGGAAACCGTTGGGGATCGCAATGCGATGCTCAGTTCAGTAAATTAATGAAGTCCTGACCTTAGATCCAGATGCTGCCCAGCAGCAGAATGGTGCCGACAATCAGCGCTGCCACATGCCGCATGACGTGCTCGGGTGTGTCCTGTGGCAGAGTCAGGTAGAAGTTGAAGCAGTACAGCACCAGCCCCACGCCCAGTACAATACTGATGACGCGGGCTATGGGGTAGGTTGAAATATCCCTTGGGTCAAACTGCATGGTGCTGCCTTACTTTTTTACAGGCGCTCAGCGGCTGGTGTTACGAGTTATGCGCTTACAAAGGCGGATGCGGGGTAGCCCTGCATGAATAGTGCCGTGCGGAGCGAGGTATGGTTGATCTGGGCCGCTACGGCCTGACGCACAACCGGCTTGGCAAAAAAGGCAATGCCCAGCCCTGCGGCGCGCAGCATGGGCAGGTCGTTTGCGCCATCGCCAATGGCCAGAGTAGCCTCGGGGGCCAGCTTGTGGCGCGTGCTGAGTTGTTCCAGCAGGTCCAGTTTGGTTTGCGCGCCCAGAATGGGCAGGCCGGGGGCACCGCTCAGGTGGCCGGTCGCATCGGTCAGCAGGGTATTGGCGTGGTTTTCCTCAAACCCGCAAAGGGCGGCCACGCGGGAGGTAAAAAAGGTAAACCCGCCCGATACCAGCGCCGTGTAGGCTCCATGCGCACGCATGGTGCGCACCATTTCCACCGCGCCGGGGTTCAGGCGTACATCCTGCCATGCTTTTTCCAGCAGGCTTTGGGGCTGGCCTTTAAGCAGGGCTACGCGTTCGCGCAGGGAGGTGGCAAAATCCAGCTCGCCGTTCATGGAGCGGGTGGTAATGGCGGCAACCTTGTCCCCAATACCGGCAAGGGCTGCCAGGTCATCGAGTGTTTCGTTGGCGACAATGGTGCTGTCCATGTCCGAGACCAGCAGTTTTTTGCGGCGGCCCTCTGCGGGGGTCAGTACCACGTCCATCTTGCTGCCAAGATGTGTGTGTAACTGGGCCAGCACGTCTGGCGCGCAGGTCGGGCAGGGAATATCCACTGCCTCCCCGGGGGAGAGGATAACGGTTTCACCCTGGGCACGGATAATATCACGCGCGAGGGAGATTGTGGCGGTATCGAGTGTTGTTGCCTCACGGGGGGCAACAAGGGTCAGAACAAGGCTCGTCATGGCACTTGGGTGTGTGGCAGGAATACGGACATGAAGCAAGCAGAACACCCATGCCCCAGCCCGGCAACCCGCTACACGCAAAGCCAGCCCCCGGCCCTTGTGCTGGCAGGGCCGACCTGTTCGGGCAAATCCGCCCTAGCACTCAGGCTGGCCCAGCAGTTGGGGGGCGTGGTCATTAACGCGGATTCCATGCAGGTTTATAAAGACCTGCGTGTGCTGACGGCCCGCCCGGACAAGGCGGAAGAACAGCGCGTGCCGCACCGGTTATATGGTGTGCTGCCCGCCGCCCATAAGGGGAGCGTGGCATGGTGGCGCGAGCAGGCGCTGGCAGCCATGCAGCAGGCATGGCACGCGGGGCAGTTGCCCATACTATGCGGGGGCACGGGCATGTATATGCGCGCCCTGACCGATGGACTGGCCCAGATTCCACAAAGCCCCCCCGCCGTGCAGCAGGCTGCCCGCACTCTGGTGGTGGAGGAAGGGGCCCCCGCCGTGCATGAGCGGCTTATGGCGGTGGACCCGCAAACGGCATCACGCCTCAAGCCAGTGGATTCGCAGCGTGTGGCCCGTGCGTGGGAGGTATGGCAGGCCACAGGCCATGGGTTGGACTGGTGGCTGGCCCAGCCCGGCCTGCCGCCCGCCCCGGCCCGGTTTGTCGCTGTGCGTCTGGACCCGTCCCGGGTGGAACTGCGTGCGCGCATACAGGCCCGGTTTACCGCCATGCTGGAGCAGGGCGGCGTGGAGGAGGTGCGCGCTCTGTTACAACAGAATCTGGACCCGGACCTGCCCGCCATGCGCGCCCATGGCGTGCCCGAACTGGCCGCCATGCTGCGGGGGGAGATTACACAGGCCGAAGCCGCAACCCGTGCCGTTGCCGCCACAGGGCGCTACACCAAGCGGCAGGCCACATGGTTTGCCCACCATCCGCTTACTGCGGAGGGGCTGACCTGTATGGTTAATGCCTGTTTTTCCGATTTTGAGCAATTTTCGGAAAGAAAGTATGATGAAATTGTTTCTTTTATTCTAAAGGGGATTGACGCACCCAATATCGGGTCCTAAACAGGCGACCTGCTCCCAATTCCGGGAAGAGAGGACGCTATGACACGCACAACGGGTTCGACCACACTGGACGCTCAGACAACCACCACCCTGCCGGGTGCGGAAGTTCTTTTGCGCGCATTGGTCGAACAGGGTGTGGAGGTTATTTTTGGCTACCCCGGTGGCGCCGTTCTTCCTATTTATGATGCCCTGTTCAAGCAGAATCACATCCGCCACGTTCTGGTGCGCCACGAGCAGGCGGCCGTGCACGCGGCGGAGGCCTATGCCCGCTCTACCGGCAAGGTGGGGGTGGTGCTGGTGACCAGTGGCCCGGGGGCGACCAACGCCGTAACCGGCCTTCTGGACGCCATGATGGATTCCATTCCGCTGGTCTGCCTGTCCGGGCAGGTGCCCACCCCCCTGATTGGCAATGACGCTTTTCAGGAAGCGGATACAACGGGCATTACCCGCCCGGTTACCAAATACAACTATCTGGTGCGCAAGCCTGAAGATCTGGCTCCTGCGGTGCATGAGGCTTTTGCCATTGCCCGCTCCGGCCGCCCCGGCCCGGTGCTGATTGACCTGCCCAAGAACATTACGGTGGGCGATGCCCCTTATGTGGAGGCACACGCCGTAACCCCGCGCACCACCCGCATGGGTTCCCAGCCAGACCGTGCGGCCATTACCCGCGCCGTGGCAGCCATGAAGGCAGGCAAACGCCCGCTGTTTTACACGGGTGGCGGGGTTATCAACTCCGGCCCGCAGGCCAGTGCCGCTTTGCGCCGGTTGGTGGAGTTGACGGGTTTTCCCGTAACATCCACGCTCATGGGGCTGGGGGCGTTCCCCGGTACGGACCAGCGATTCCTTGGCATGCTGGGCATGCACGGGACGTATGAGGCCAATCTGGCAACCCACGGCTGCGATGTGCTGATCGCCCTTGGCAGCCGGTTTGATGACCGGGTAACCGGGCGGCTGGATGCGTTCTCCCCCAGCTCGTTCAAAATCCATGTTGATATTGATCCCTCCCAGATCAACAAGATCGTGCATGTCAACGAAGGCATTGTGGGGGATGTCGGGCAGATTATCGATCTGATGATCGAAGAGTGGGAAAAACAGCCCGCTTACGCCCATAAGTCTGACCTGGATGCCTGGTGGACACAGATTGAAAGCTGGCGCGCGCTGGACTGCCTGCGCTTTGGGCAGGACAAGGCCCCCGATGCCGTGATCAAGCCGCAGCAGGCCATCCAGCGGATTTACGAACTGGCACGCCAGACCGGGCGGGATACGTACGTTTCCACCGAAGTCGGGCAGCACCAGATGTGGGCGGCGCAGTTCTTCCGCTTTGATGCCCCCAACCGCTGGCTGACATCGGGCGGGCTTGGCACCATGGGCTACGGCCTGCCTGCTGCCGTTGGCGCGCAGATTGCGCACCCCGATGCGCTGGTTATGGATATTGCGGGGGAAGCCTCAACCCTGATGAATATTCAGGAACTGGGGACCATCGCGCAGTACCGCCTGCCGGTTAAGATTTTCATCATCAACAACCACTACATGGGTATGGTCCGCCAGTGGCAGGAACTGCTGCACGGTTCGCGCTATTCGGAAAGCTATTCCGATGCCCTGCCGGACTTTGTAAAGCTGGCGGAAAGTTTCCATGCCACCGGCCTGCGCGTGACCCGGCTGGACGAGCTGGATGCCACCATCCAGAAGGCGCTGGAGCATAATGGCCCCGTGCTGGTGGATATTTGCGTGGCGGAGGGGGAAAACTGCTTCCCCATGATTCCATCTGGTGCCGCCCATAACCAGATGATCCTTGGCCCGGAGCAGGAAGCAAGCAGTGCCACGATCAGCAAGGAAGGGCAGATGCTGGTCTGATTGGCCAGTTCTGTTCTTTTAGGTTCCGTCTTGTCCCTTCTGCCTTGATTGCGAGAAACATGAGTATGCAGGTCGAAGTTTCCGGTTCCGCTGTTATTTCCCTTCTGGTGGATAACGAGAGCGGGGCTCTTGCCCGTATTGTGGAGCTGTTCTCGGGCCGTGGCTACAACATCCAGAGCCTGACCGTGGCTCCGGTGGATGAGCATGGCCACACTTCCCGTGTGAACATTGTCACCACGGGCACGCAGTCTTCCATCCGGCAGGTCAAAACGCAGCTTGAGCGGCTTGTGCCCGTCTCGCGCGTGGTCAACCTTACGGCGGAAGGGCCTTATGTTGCGCGGGAAATGGCTCTGGTCAAAGTGGTGTCCTCTGGCGAGCCACGGACCGAAGCCCTGCGCATTGCACAGGCTTTTCGGGCACGGGCGGTTGATACAACCGCCAGTTCCTTTGTGTTTGAACTGACCGGCTCCACAGACAAGCTGGACAGTTTTATTGAGCTGATGCGCCCGCTCGGGCTTGTTGAGGTGTCCCGCACCGGGGTTGCCTCCATTTGCCGCGGGCCGCAGACAATTCAGAACTTCTGAAGTATAGACAGGTGCAACGCCGGGGACTGACCCCCGGCAACAGGGAGAAAAGTATAATGGCTATGCGCGTGTATTATGATCGTGACGCCGACGTTAACCTGATCAAGTCCAAAAAGGTGGCCGTTATCGGTTACGGCAGCCAGGGCCATGCCCATGCCAACAACCTGAAGGACAGCGGTGTTTCCGACGTTGTGATCGGCCTGCGTGAAGGCTCCACGGCAGCGGAAAAAGCCCGCAATGCTGGCTTTACGGTTATGACGCCCGACAAGGCCGCTGCCTGGGCAGACGTTGTTATGGTGCTGACCCCCGATGAAGGCCAGGGCGCACTGTACACCGAATCCCTGGAAAAGAACCTCAAGCAGGGTGCAGCACTTGCCTTTGCTCATGGTCTGTCCATCCACTTCCGCCTGATCGAAGCCCGCCCTGACCTGGACGTGTTCCTGATCGCACCCAAAGGCCCCGGCCACACCGTGCGTTCCGAATACCAGCGTGGCGGCGGCGTGCCCTGCCTGGTGGCCATTGCACAGGACAAGTCCGGCAAGGCTCTGGACATCGCCCTGTCCTACGCATCCGCCATTGGTGGTGGCCGTGCAGGCACGATCGAAACTTCCTTCAAGGAAGAAGTGGAAACCGATCTGTTTGGTGAACAGGCCGTGCTCTGCGGTGGTCTGGTCGAGCTGATCCGCGCTGGCTTTGAAACGCTGGTTGAAGGCGGTTACGCCCCGGAAATGGCTTACTTTGAATGCCTGCACGAAATGAAGCTGATCGTGGACCTGATCTACGAAGGCGGCATTGCCAACATGAACTACTCTATCTCCAACACTGCGGAGTATGGTGAGTACGTGTCCGGCCCGCGCGTGATCACGGCGGAAAGCAAGAAGGCCATGAAGGACATCCTGACGGACATCCAGAACGGCACCTTCGTGCGTAACTTCGTGCTGGAAAACAAGTCCGGCAACGTGTTCTTCAAAGCAACCCGCGCTCGTAACGATGCCCACCAGATTGAAGCCGTTGGCGAAAAACTGCGTGGCATGATGCCCTGGATCGCCAAGTCCCGTCTGGTTGACAAAACCAAGAACTAAGACCGCGACCCTTACGGCGTTTACGCTGTGCTTAAAGGCTCCCCCACCAGCAGGTGGGGGAGCCTTTTTTGTATCTGCACCGCTCCCAGCCTTGCAAATGAGGGCGCATTGCGTGCCGGGGCTGGCTGAAAAACGGTAGTCTTCAAATTGTTGTAGGGGTCATTGTTATCCTGCGTGACGGCTCTTTATGATCTTGCTGACCCGCAAGAGAAATGGAGAGTGTTGACGATGACAACCCTTGGTCTGGTTGATGAACAGCAGCGCGGGATGGTGGCGTCGTTTCCAGCCTTCAACCCTGAGCAGGATGATCTGGCAGAATTCCGCCGTGCGCTGGTTGAAGGCACAACAGAACTCCTGCAATCCGCCGCAGCCAGATTTGAGGAGCGCATCATCCCCGGCCCCAAGGGTGCGCCAGATGTGCGGATTATCCTGTTCCGCCCGGTGGGTGTTCAGGGCGTTGTGCCTGTTATTCTCAATATTCATGGTGGCGGCATGATCGCGGGCACGCCAGACATGCAAGCCGGGGCACTGGAGCGCCTTGCGGCAGATACGGCGGCTCTGGTCGTGTCGGTTGATTACCGCCTGGCGCCGGAAACGCCTTTTCCCGGTGGTCTGGAGGATATTTACGCCGCGCTGGTATGGGTGCATGAGCACGCGCGCGCGCTTGGGGCAGACCCCTCGCGCATTATGGTCATGGGCGATAGCGGGGGCGGTTGCCTTGCGGCGGCTACCGCTCTTCTGGCACGGGACCGCGCACAGGTAAGGCTGTGCGGTCAGGCCCTGATCTACCCTATGCTGGACCTGCGCACAGGTAGCCCCGATGCTCCGGGGGATGACCCCACAACCGGGGAGTTTGTCTGGACTCGCGCACAGAACCGGCACGCATGGTCCGCAGTGCGGGGGGCGCTGGCAGGGGATGACCCGCGGTTTGCTTACCTGTCCCCCACCTTTATGCATGACCTGTCGGGGCTGCCTGCAACATTTATCGTAACCGGCGCGCTGGACCTGTTCCGGGATGAGGATGTGACGTTTGCACACCGCCTGTGGCATGCAGGCGTGCCAACCGAACTGGTGGTGTATGCCCGTGCGGTCCATGGGTTTGACCTGCTGCCTTCTGCTCTGGCCGAACGTTGCCGCCATGATCTGGTGGCTGCCGTGCGGCGCATGCTGGGGACGTAAAGCGCACAGGCAGGCTTCTGGTTGA
The DNA here is from genome assembly GCF_058505085.1 of Acetobacter sp. ESL1128. NCBI lineage: Bacteria > Pseudomonadati > Pseudomonadota > Alphaproteobacteria > Acetobacterales > Acetobacteraceae > Acetobacter > Acetobacter sp. ESL1128. The sequence goes on from NZ_CP196369.1 coordinate 769,398, forward strand.
GCACTCATGCTGCTGCGTTGGCCTGCTGGCTGGCGCAGTGGAGGCATACTGGCTGTTAAAGCGGGTGTGGGGGGGGAGCAGGCACGCTCCCGTTTGCCTATGCCGGTCATTGCCTTGCCGGAAAAAGTGATGAGCAGGAAGTGAACACCCGGCACAGGATATGCGTTGCATAAGTGTACGGCGAACACGCGAAGGAGACCGTGGTGACAAATGATTCAACCGTGAAAATACACACAACGGAATCCGGTATCCCGGTTTCGAGCGATGAGCACTCGCTCACTGTTGGCGCGAATGGTCCCATTGTTCTGCATGATCATTACCTGATCGAGCAGATGGCGGCCTTTAATCGCGAGATGATCCCCGACCGCCAGCCCCATGCCAAAGGGAGCGGCGCATTTGGTACGTTTGAAGTCACGCACGACATGAGCGCGTACACCTGTGCAAAGTTTTTGCAGCCAGGTGCGAAGACCGAGGTTGTGGCCCGGTTTTCAACCGTGGCAGGGGAGGCTGGCAGCCCCGATACATGGCGGGACCCACGCGGTTTTGCCCTGAAGTTTTATACGGATGAAGGCAACTTTGATATGGTCGGCAACAATACGCCGATCTTCTTTGTGCGTGATCCGCTCAAATTCCAGCATTTCATTCACTCCCAGAAGCGCCGGGTCGATAACGGCCTGCGTGATAACGACATGCAGTGGGATTTCTGGACCCTCAGCCCCGAAACCGCACATCAGGTTACCTGGCTTATGGGGGACCGGGGTATTCCGGCGTCATGGCGGCATATGGATGGTTTTTCCAGCCATACCTACATGTGGGTCAATGCGCGGGGGGAACGGTTCTGGGTTAAATACCACTTCAAAACCGATCAGGGTATTCAATGCCTGACGCAGGAGCAGGCTGATAAAATTGCTGGGCAGGACGCGGATTATCACCGCAGGGATCTGTACGCGGCAATCCGGCGTGGGGAGTACCCAAGCTGGACACTCAAAATGCAGATCATGCCGTATGAGGATGCCAAAACCTACCACATCAATCCGTTTGATCTGACCAAGGTCTGGCCGCATGAGGACTATCCGCTGATCGATGTCGGCAGGCTCACGCTTGACCGGAACCCAACGGATTTCCATTCCCAGATCGAACAGCTTGCGTTTGAACCGAACAATTTTGTATCCGGCACCGGCCTGTCGCCTGACAAGATGTTGCTCGGCCGTGCGTTTGCTTATGCGGACGCCCACCGTGCGCGCCTTGGCGTGAATTACAAGCAGATCCCGGTTAACGCACCCAAATGCCCCGTTCATGGTTACACCAAGGGCGGCACAATGCGCATGAACCCCGCGCACGACCCGGCTTATGTGCCCAACTCCAAAGGTGGGCCGGTGGCGGATGCACAGCGTTTTCCCGATAACGCAGTCTGGGCGGCCGATGGGGCTTTTGTGCGGGAAGCCTACACCTTACGCGCCGATGATGATGATTTTGCGCAGGCCAATACCCTGATCAACCGTGTTATGGACAGTGCCGCGCGGGACAGGCTGGTGAGCAATATTGTCGGCCATGTTCTACAGGGTGTTGAAGAACCTGTGCTGTCTCGGGTGTTTGAATACTGGACTAATATTGATGCCACCATAGGCCAGCGCGTGCGTGATGGCGTGGCTGCTGCACGGGACTAAACAACCAAACCCGTGCGCGCGGTAACCGGGGCAGGCATGGCAGCGTTATGCCATGCCTGCCTGTAAAAATAGCCGTATTATTCAGGCTGTTTTTTGGGATGCAGCGCGTGCAGCCTGTTTTTCTTCCTCAGTCCAGACCCGGCGCTCACGCTTGACCTGCGGTTTGACCTGCTTGACCGGCCCGCCACCCAGCACGGGCGCGCGCATGGTGGAGTTCCGGGCGTCTTCTGAGTGCCATTCATGCTCGGTATGGACGGTCAGGGTCTGCCCGATCTCCCGTTCCACATCATGGAGCCATGCGCGCTGTTCGGCATCGCACAGGGTTACGGCAATGCCCCGCCGCCCCGCACGCCCGGTGCGGCCTATGCGGTGGACGTAACTTTCGGGCAGGCTTGGCAGGTCGTGATTAAAAACATGGGTGACTGTATCTACGTCAATCCCGCGGGCTGCAATATCCGTTGCAACCAGAACCTGCACCGTGCCCTCACGGAACGCATTGAGTGCGCGCTCCCGCTGCCCCTGTGAGCGGTTGCCGTGCAGGGCTTCCGCCGTAATCCCGGCATCGGTCAGAAAAGAGCAGACTTCGTTGGCAATGTTTTTCTGCAAGGTAAAAACAACCGCCTGACCAATATCAGGTTCCTGCAACTGTGCGAGCAGGGCTGTTTTTTTGTCGGCGGCATTCACAAACATGACCGACTGTTCAATCCGGTCCACGGTGGTGGAGGGGGGGGCAATTTCCACCTTGGCCGGGTCGCGCAGTAGGTTTTCCACCAGTGCGGCAATGGATTTGGGCATGGTGGCGGAAAACAGCACGGTATGCCGGTCTTTGGGCAGGGTTGCCACAATCCGCTCAATCGGTTTGGCAAAGCCCATATCAAGCATCTGGTCGGCTTCGTCCAGCACCAGGGCTTCAAGCTGAGACAGGTCACAAAGCCCCTGTTCGATCAGGTCCAGCAGGCGTCCGGGGGCGGCAACAAGAATATCCACACCATCCTTGAGCGCGTTGACCTGATGCATCTGGCTTACGCCGCCAAATACCGTTGTGACGCTAAAGGGCAGGTGGCGGCCAAAGTTTTCAAAACCATCGGCAATCTGGGATACAAGCTCACGCGTGGGTGCCAGAACCAGAATACGCGCCCCCCCTTTGGGGGCCGGGCGCGGGTTTGCGGCAAGGCGGTGCAGGAGCGGCAGCGCAAAAGAGGCTGTTTTGCCCGTGCCTGTTTGCGCCAGCCCCAGCAGATCACGGCCTTCAAGCAGCAGGGGAATGGACTGGGCCTGAATGGGGGTGGGGCTTACGTAGCCTGCCTCGGCCAATGCAAGGAGCAGCGGCTCCATCAGGGAGAGGTCGGCAAAAGTCATGGACATGGGAAAGCGGCGCCTCCGGCGCTCAGTAAAGCTGCGCCTGATGGGGCATCGCGGGATGAAAACTGACGCTTTTTACGGAGGATGTCTGGCCGGGTCAATATAGCGGGAGGGCGGTCTTTTGGCAGAATGTCCTATTTTACCATTTTGCGGATAACGCCCATGAGTTCCTCCAGTGCTTCCTCCCCGCCGTTTTCAGCAATGGCGGTGCGCACGCAGCCTTTGGCGTGGGATGTCAGGATTTGCACCCCCACGCCATCCAGCGCGGATTTAACGGCGGAAAGCTGGGTCAGAATATCCACGCAGTAGCGGTCATCCTGCACCATGTTCAGTATCCCCCCGACCTGTCCCTCAATCCGTTTAAGGCGGTTGATCAGGGCAGTCTTGTCCGGCTGGGTTACGTGCCGTTCCGTGCTGGCCGGGGTGGGGGGGGTGCAGGCATGGCAACCGGGTTTGTCTGTGGACATGGGCTTCTACAGGCTGTTCTGAACAAAAGAGGCAGGGGCCGGAACGGGTAAGAGCCTTTCAAGCCCCGCAGCCGTTCCGGAGTGTGATCTTGCTCCCTGTGTAGAATGTCTGCGCGCCGGACGCAAAAGGGAGTGTGCGGGTCAGGCGCTGGCAGGGGTTAGAACCATGTGCGCACGCCAAAGGTAAAGCGGATGTCCTCTGGCCCGTTATCGGCTGTGCCGTGCCAGTTGGGCCTGCGGTTTGCGGTGTTGCCGTAATGACCGGCATAGGTCACGGCAATATAAGGGGCTATTTTGCGCTTGAATTCGTAACGCAGGCGCAAACCCGCATCAATGTCGGAAAAACCCCGGCTGACGTCGCGCTGGGCATCGGTATGGGAATAGAAGTTGAACTCTGCCTGAGGTTGCAGGATCAGGCGGTTGGTAATCAGCAGGTCATAGGACCCTTCCAGCTTGCCCGCCACACCTTGGGCATTAAAATAGGCTGTGGCTGATACATCAAAAAAGTACAGGGCAAGCCCCTGTACCCCAACAGCCCCCCACGCACGGGTTGGGCCACTATCCAGATCAAGCCGCACACCGGCCTGTAGGTCAAAATAGGTGGAAATGGCATGGTCATATAAAAATTCGTGGTCGCCATCACTCATATGGCGGTGCCCGTCCACCGTGCCTTCGGACTTGATCCAGAGCTTGTCGTGGTCGGTGCCAAACCAGCTTTGCCCGGAATAGCGCAGCAGGCTGTCCCCCGCAGTATAGCGGCCTTCAAATTGCTCCATCAGAACATGAAAATAAGTGCTGTGGTCCATGACCGGGGGCATGTTGTGCACATAATGCACGACTGGCGTTGCCGGTGGGGTCGCCGGCCACTGGCTGCTGGGTGTCAGGGGGGGCAGACTCACGCGAAATGTAGCGGGGGCCGGGGGCTGTGTGCTCACCCCGCTGGTGGCGGAAGTGGCTGGGGGGGGCGTGCTGGCATGGGTGGTAGGCGCAGACGGGGCCGCCGTGTGGGAGGGAGCCGCAGGGTGCGCCGCACCATGCGTGGTGGGCTGCGAGGCCGGGTGGGCTGGCATATCCATGCCCTCGCTCATGTCCATACCGGGCATATCCTCCATGCCTGCCATACCCGCCATGGCGGGTTGTGGGCTGGCGGCACGGGCGGGGCTGGTGTTTGGCAGGTTTATGCCAAGCAGCAGCAGGGCCGCGCAGGCGGCGGGGGTGTATCTGCTCATGACACCACCACTGTGCGGAACATGCCAAGGTCCATATGGTAGAGCAGGTGGCAATGATAGGCCCACAATCCGGGCGTATCGGCCGAGACAAGGTAGCTGAGCTTGCTGCCCGGCTGCACAATAATGGTATGTTTGACCGGGTTGTAAGCGCCTTGCCCGTTTTCCAGTTCGCTCCATAACCCGTGCAGGTGAATGGGGTGTTCCATCATGGTGTCATTGATCAGGGTAAAGCGGACACGCTCGCCCAGCCGCAGGGGAATTGGCTCTGCTTCGGAAAATTTTTTGCCGTCAAAGCCCCATATGTAGCGCTCCATGTTGCCGGTCAGGTGGAGCGTGATCTCCCGCGAGGGGGGGCGGGTATCTGCCACTGGGTGCAGGGCGCGCAGGTCGGCGTAGGTGAGCACCCTGCGGCCATTATCGCGCAGTCCATCCCCCGGGTCAGCAAGCCGGTCGGTGGGCATGCGGGCAATGTTCTGGTTTTCAACATTCAGCGGGGGCGTGTGGGCGGCAAGCGGTTTGGGGGCGGACATATCCATGCCTTTCATGTCCATACCCTGCATGGTGGAGGGCATGCCCATGTCCAGCATGGTGCGCACGGGGCGTGGGTCCATGGGGGGAATGGTGGCCCGCATACCTTGCTCGGGGGCCAGCGTGCCGCGCGCAAAGCCCGTGCGGTCCTCCGTCTGGGCAAAAATGGTGTAGGCTCTGCTGTCCGTAGGCTGCACGATGCAGTCGTAGGTTTCGGCCACACCAATGCGGAACTCATCAACCCGCACGGGTGCTACGTCATTGCCATCGGCCTGCACCACATCCATTTGCAGGCCGGGAATGCGGATGTCGTAAAAGGTCATGGAAGAAGCGTTGATAAAGCGCAGCCTGACCCGCTCGTTCGGGCGGAACAGCCCGGTCCAGTTGGTATCGGGCGTGCAGCCGTTCATCAGGTAGGTGTAAATAATCCCGGTTACGTCTGAAATATCGGTGGCGGACATGTTCATGCCTGCCCATTGCAGGCGGTTTTTTATGGCGGCCCCCAGACCATCTCGCTTGGCGTCATGCACAAGGGAGACAGCCGTCCGCTGGCGGAAGTTGTAGTAGTCGTCCTGAAATTTCAGGTTATTCATAATGTCGTGCGGGGCCACGTCCGACCAGTCAGAGAGAAGAATAACGTAATCCCGCTCCCATGTTGTGGCCGGTGGGGTGCGGGGGTCTATGATAATGGCCCCATACAGCCCCCGCGCTTCCTGCATGTTGGAATGACTGTGGTACCAGTAGGTTCCGCTCTGTTTGACGGGAAAACGGTACGTAAAGCTCCGCCCCGGCGCAATGCCGCCAAAGCTCAGGCCGGGTACGCCGTCCATATCGGCCGGGCAGCGTATGCCATGCCAGTGGATGGAGGTGTCCTCGGCCAGATGGTTATGCACGTTCAGGGTTACCGTCTCCCCCTCGCGCCAGCGCAGGGTGGGGCCGGGCATGCTGCCGTTCATGGCCGGTATGGTCTGGGTTTTGCCGGCAATGGTGCAGGCCATCGGGCTTATGGTCAGGTCATAAACCTGCTGTGGGTTGGGGGGAATAATGGGGTCAAACAGGGTATCCGCCTGCGCACGGGGTGTGGCAGGCAGGGTGGCCATGGCGGCAAGCGCGCTGGCACCAGTTATAAACTGGCGGCGTGCAATGCCCCTGCCATGGCGGAGGGAGGAATTGAGCATGGTCTGGTCCATACTGCGCGCTCTGCACGGGGGCAGGGCGTCTGGCTGATCGGGCGGAGCTGTGGCTCCGGCGGATGTGTCAGGCCGTGTGCAGTCTGGGTGGGCGGAGCAGGGGGGCGGCCCTGCGGTCGGGCAGGGTAGGGGGTGTTGCAAAAACCGGGCGTGCCCGGGTGTGCCACAACAGGCCATTGGGCAGCATGCCAACCGCTGTATCAACAACAGACAGGGCATTCCCCGTCATGCAGCATGCGCCGTGGTGGTGCATAAGGTGGTGTGTGGCGGCCGTGGTTGTGGGGCAGCTTATGGCTGTTGGTGTGTGGTTGTGCAGGGGGGGTGTGCCCGCCATGCTGTGCCCGGCCATGTGCATGGCTGTATGGGCCATGGCAGGTTGTGCCGCCCGCGCGGGTGTATGCGCAGCCCAAAGCCCCAGTGTTGCGGCCAGCACAAGCAGGCAGCCCATCACCATCTGATGCAGGAAAGAACGACACAGCATCTTTTAAATATACCCCTAGGGGGCATATATGGCAAGAAGAATGGATGCGGTTCCAACCCGACCACCCCCTGTGTGTAAGCATGTTTGGCCCCGGTCTGTGCGACCACGGGCGCGGAGCAACAAGAGCATGAGCCAGATTGTCAGTTTTCCCATAGAGGGCATGAGCTGCGCCAGCTGTGCCACCCGGCTGGAAAAAGTGCTTAACCGCCAGCAGGGTTTGCAGGCGTCGGTCAATTTTGCCACGGGAAGGTCGCAGGTCACGCTGGAGGACCCCACCACCCAGTTGCCACAGGTGTTTGCTGCCGTGCGCAGCGCGGGCTTTGCGCCCCAGACGACCAGTGTGGATCTGGCCTTGACCGGGCTGACCTGTGCTTCCTGCGTAAGCCGGGTGGAAAAAGTGCTTAATGCTCTGCCGTCTGTTCAGGCATCGGTCAATCTGGCGACCGAGCGTGCGCATGTCAGTTTTGTGCCCGGTGTGGTGGATACCGCAGCCCTGATCGCGCGGGTGGAAAAAGCGGGTTACGGTGCAGCCCTGTACAGCCAGCAGGACCCGGATGCGCAGGCAGCGCAGCACAAGGCCGCGTTGCGGGATGAATGGCGTAATTTTGTGCTTGCCGCGGTGCTGAGCCTGCCTTTTGTGGGGCAGATGCTGGGCATGCTGGCAGGGCTGCACGCAGCCATGCTGCCCTTGTGGGCGCAATGTGTGCTGGCAGCCATTGTGCAGGTCTGGTGTGGGCGCTCCCTGTATGGCGGGGCCATGCATGCCTTGCGCAGTGGGGCTGCCAATATGGATGTGCTGGTGGTTATGGGCACCGGTATTGCCTTTGTGTTCAGCACCGTTGTCATGCTGTTTGGCCTTGACCAGCCTGTGTATTTTGAAACCAGCGCACTGGTCATGACCCTTGTTCTGCTTGGGCGGCTTCTGGAGGCCCGCGCCAAGGCCCGTGCCAGCGCAGGTATGCAAAGCCTGCTGCACCTGCAACCCCGCACGGCACAGGTGGAGCGCAATGGCCAGTGGGTGGAACAGCCGGTGGAACAGCTTGTGCCCGGTGACGTATTTATGGTTCGCCCCGGTGAGAGTGTTGCCGTGGACGGGCAGGTGCTTGATGGCCAGTCCGATCTGGATGAGGCCATGTTAACGGGGGAAAGTGCTCCCGTTGCCAAAACCGCAGGGGACCGCGTGTTTGCAGGTACGCTCAACCAGACCGGGGCATTGCGCGTGCAGGCCACCAAGGTGGGCACGCAAACCGTACTTTCGGGCATTGTGCGCATGGTGGAGCAGGCACAGGGCAGCAAGGCCAGCGTGCAGCGTCTGGCCGACCGCGTAGCGGCTGTATTTGTGCCTGCCGTACTGGTGCTGGCCGTGCTGGCCCTTGGTCTTGGCTGGGTTATCACGCATGACTTCGGGGCCAGTCTGGTCAATGCCGTGTCCGTGCTGGTTATTGCTTGCCCGTGCTCTTTGGGGCTGGCAACGCCCACGGCCATTATGGTTGGCACGGGCCTTGGCGCACAGGCGGGTATTCTGTTCCGCAATGCGGATGCGCTGGAACAGGCCCGCAAGATGGACATTCTGGTTACGGACAAAACCGGCACGCTCACCATGGGACGGCCCGGTGTGGTGCAGGTGCAAAGTGCGCAGGGTGTGGCGGAACAGGCCATGCTGGGGCTGGCCTGTGCGCTGGAGCAGAGTTCCGAGCACCCGCTGGCCCGAGCCATTGTGGCTTATGCCACGGAGCGGGGTGCCCAGCCTGCGGCCCTGAGCGACTTTAAAGCCATACCGGGGCAGGGGGTGCAGGCCCGCGTGGATGGGCAGGATGTGCATATGGGCTCGCTGGCCTACATGCTCCAGCTTGGCTACGCGGTTGACCATACCTTGACCGATGGTTGGCAGGCACGGGGGCAGAGCATTGTTGCACTGGCCCGTGCCGGTGCGGTGGTCGCCTATTTTGGGCTGGCTGATCAGGTGCGGCCAGAAGCCCAGCTTGCTATTGCCGCCTTGCGGAGCGAGGGCCTACGGGTTGTCATGCTCAGCGGGGATAACGCGCGTGCAGCGCAGGCTGTAGCCCGGCAGGTGGGTATTGATGAGGTCGTGGCCGATGTGCTGCCAGATGGCAAGGCCGCCCAGATTGCGCGGTTGCGGGCCGATGGCCAGCATTGCGTAGGCATGGTGGGGGACGGCATTAACGATGCGCCCGCCCTTGCGCTGGCCGATGTCAGCTTTGCCATTGGTGCCGGGGCCGATATTGCGCTCGAAACAGCTGATGTCGTGCTTGTGCGCAGCCAGTTGACGGCACTGGTGGATGCGCTCTCGCTGTCCCGCGCAACGGTTTTCAAAATCCGGCAGAATCTGTTTTTTGCCTTTATTTACAACATACTTGGCCTGCCATTGGCAGCCTTTGGGCTGCTGGACCCGGTCTTTGCCGGGGCAGCCATGGCCATGAGTTCCGTCTCGGTGGTCAGCAACTCCCTGCTGCTCAATCGCTGGAAGCCGCGCAAGGTCTGGTCCGCGTAATCTGCCTGTAGTCCAGCCTGCTCCCCTGTGCCCGGTGGTTCAGGCTGGCAGGGTGGGAGTTGTGCTGCCCAGCAGCAGGCTGCTGGTATGGGGCCGCCATTCGCCCGTGTTTTCGTCCCGCCCCTGTAGGTAGAGTCTGCGGGGCGTGCCTGCCGGGGCGGGCTGTGCGGCCTCGCGCAGGAAGACCTCCATATCCTCGGACTGTTTGCGGTTGATCAGGCAGCATAGCGGTGTATCGGGGAAGGATTTGAGCAGGTTGGCCGTGCTGCTTTCCCCCGCAAAGATCATCAGGGGGGGCTGTTTGCGTTTCTGTTCAAAATGGAGGCGGATCAGCTCGGTTTTTCCAACCCCTGCGGGGAATGGGTAGTGGGAGACCTCGGTGGGTTCCATAACGCCCTTGCGCTCGACCAGCCGCGCGCCAAACACGTGCTCGTGCCGCAGGTTGTAGCCGTATTCGGCCGAGGTGGCGAACAGGGCAATCAGGTCCTCCAGTGCGGAAGAGCAGATAATGGGGTCTATCCCGTGTTCCTGCAAAATCTGGAGCAGGTTGCCCATTTCGGGCGTTAGCCGCAGCATTTGCGTTATGTCCGCCTGCACAGGGCCAGCTTTGCCGGGGCGGGAGGCAGGGCAGACCCACCTCTGGTTGCTGATCGACGCCCCAAGGCACCATTCATTGGCGGCGCGGCTCAGGGTAATCACATCGGTCTGGGTTTGCCCTGCAACCAGCCGGATCAGCCATTGCTGTGCCGCATCGGGGCCATGCAGGGCGGCCACTGCCTGATGGCAGAATGCCATACGTGCCCTGAAGGCCAGCATGGCGGGGTTGTCCTGTAATTCCTCACGCGCAATGGGGTGGGGCATGTGCCCGTAGCGGGCGGCCAGTGCGCTGTAATCCTCTACAATATCGCTCACAAGGTCGGGAAAAGTAACCGGCTGCCCGGCAAGGTTTGCAAAGGGGGCTGGCAGGGGGTGGCTGGATGCGTGCACATGGATCAGGCTGCGGAACTTCTGGGCTGGCAGCAAAAAGCAGAAGTGTTCCAGCATGAACAGGAACAATGTCTGCTGCACATCACCCACTATGGCGGTGTTGTTCCAGTCCATCACCACATAAGGGGGGGCGTTGCCATTATAGGTGTCGGAATAATGGCCATGCGCGTTAATGAGTGCCTGAATGGCCTCCCGGAGCGGGGGGTGCCACTTTAACTCCTCCAGTTCGGGCGGAGGGCGGTCCATCAGGTCGGGTATGCTGGTGGCCCGTCCGGCTGTGGGGGCGGCCAGAAGCGTGGTCAGGCCCAAACCAAATGTACGGCGGTGCAGAACAGGGCGCATACAGATTCCAGACTGACAGATAAAGCGGTGCAGCCCCCTATTGAAAGGCGGGAACACGCACGGTCAAGTCATGTTATGCGCAATGGACAAAAAGACACGGGCCAGAAGATGCTCAGCCAGACCCGCTACAGGGCAGCACACATGGCCCCGGCAGCCTATACCGGGGCCATATGGCGTTGCCGTTGGTTTAGACCTGAGAAGGCAGCAGGCGGGCCAGTGCGCGTTTGCGGCCGATAAGGGGGAGCAGGTCGCGCAGTTCAGGCCCGTGTTCTTCCCCCGTCAGGGCAACACGCAGGGGGTGGAACAGGCTTTTACCGCTGCGGCCTGTTTTGTCCTTGATCGCGGCTGTCCACGCCTTCCATGTTTCCACATCCCACGGTTCGGGTGGGAGCAGGGCTGCGGCATCCTGCAGGAATGCTTCGTCCTCTTCCTGCACGGGGGGGATAATGTCCCCCTCCACAACGTTCAGCCACAGCTTGGCTTCCGAAAGCAGGTCGATATTGCTGCGAATAGCCAGCCAGAAGGCTTCCGTAGCCCCTTTGGGCAGCTTGTCGGCCACCGTGGTAAAGGGAAGCTGGGCAAGGTAGCGGTGGTTCATGGCCAGAAGCTGGCGCGTGTCAAACCGTGCAGCCGAGCGCGAGACATGTGACAGGTCATAGCTCTGGGCCAGCGCATCAAACGGCATGAGTGCCGGGTCGTCCGAACTGCCAAGGCGTGCGAGGTAGGAGATCAGGGTTTCCGCCTCCACCCCGTCCTGACGCAGGGTGCGCAGGGAGCAGGCATCAAACCGTTTGGAAAGCTTGCCGCCGTTTTCATCCAGCAGCAGGGGCAGGTGGGCAAAGCGGAAGTGGTCGGGGCGCGCGCCCAGAGCCTCGGCTATGTCAATCTGCACACCGGTATTGGTAACGTGGTCTTCCCCACGGATAATGTGGCTGATCCCTGTTTCCAGGTCATCCACAACCGAGGCCAGCGTGTACAGCACCGTGCCGTCGGTACGGACCAGAACCGGGTCGGATACAGATGGCAGCTTGACCTGACATTCCCCCATAACAAGGTCGCGCCAGCGCACAATGCGGCCAGAAAGTTTGAAGCGCCAGTAAGGTACCTTGCCATTGGCCTCGGCCTGTGCGCGCTGCTGCTCGGTCATTTTGAGCATGGCGCGGTCATACACAGGAGCACGGCGCTGGCGGATCTGGGTTTCGCGCTTTGCGGCCAGTTCCTGCTCGCTTTCAAAGCAGGGGTACAGGTGGCCGGATGCCTTGAGCTTTTCAATGGCGGCAGCATAGCGGTCCAGCCGCTCGGTCTGGCGGAAGGTCTCGTCCCACGTAATGCCCATCCATTCCAGATCCTGCTGGATGGCGCCTACCAGTTCCTCGCGCGAGCGACCGGTATCCGTATCATCAATACGCAGTTGGAATTTGCCCTTGTTGCGGCGGGCAAACAGGGCGTTGGCAAGGGCAAGGCGGGCATTGCCCACATGGAGAAGGCCCGTAGGGCTGGGCGCAAAGCGGAGTTTCATAACAGGGGCTTATGCCGTGAATGGGCTGGAAAGACCAGCGCGAAGGAAACATAAAACAGGGGCAGGGGTGGCATGCCGGGTGGGGCTGCCTGCCGCTGCCGCCTGTGGGCGGGAATTAGTGCAGGTTGTGCAGGCCGGGGTCGAACGTGTCCGTGTCGTCCTCTTCCACTCCCGCATCTTCTTCATCTTCAAGCAGGATGTCTTCCCCGTCCACCAGCCGGCGGGGGTCCAGCATGCGCCAGTCACGCTCCATGGGGGTTGCCGGGGTTGCGGTAAAGTCATCCAGTTCGTTGGCGGAGCGCCAGCCATCGTCTTCTGCGTCTATAACCACGGCGTCCTCGCCAAAGCTGGTCCATGTGTCCAGCACGTCCTTGGCGGAGGCACCGGGCGTGCGGCAGCGCTCCACACTGTCACGCACATAGGCGCGGGCAAAGGCGTTGGCGTGGGCAAGGTCATGAAAAACGCCAACCTCTTCCACAATATTGTCTTCGGCGCCGCCGGACAGGTCCAGAATACGGACTTTCCAGCCCTGCTCCTGAGGGGCTTCGGTTTCGCTCATGAGGTTTTCCTAGCTGTCTTTTTGTTGCGGGCGGAGGCAAACAGGAATTCACGCCCGATTTTAACCCGCTCAACACCGTTGTACGAAATAATATCGGCTGTGGCGTAGGTTTCGTTCCATATTTCGGGAATGAACGAGCCTGTGCCAACAACATCTATGGGGGCATGCGCATCGGCCATACAGGCGCATTTGGTGACCCCAAAGCCCGAGGAGGCGATAATCCGCACCTGTTGGAACCCTGCCTCGTCCAGTGCCTCACGCATTTTCCAGATGGATGCGGCGGAAACGCCTGTGCCAATCAGGTAGCGCAGCTCACGGTCCGAGCGGTAGCGGCGCAGGGCCTCGGGGGCGTGGCGGTTGACCACGGTATAGGATTCCTGCGGGTTCAGCCCTTCCATAAATCGCCCGCCATGCGTATCCAGCCGCACGGCAATGCGGCCTGCTTTGGCCAGGTCTTCAAACCGGCGGCATACGGCCAGTGCGTCGGTTATTTCCTGCCCAAAATAGTCCACCAGCACCACAAGGTCGGAATCGGGGAATGTCTCGTGGAACATTTCCGCCGCCCGCACGGTGGAACCCGCATACCCAATAAGCGCGTGGGGCATGGTGCCTGCGCCCTGTGTGGTGCCAAAAAAGGCGGAAACGGCATCATTGGCTGTGCCAACAAAGCCTACCGCCCCGTCCTGTTGGGCAGCCCGCCCACCAACCGAGGCCGCATAGGCCATAAGTTCCTGCATTTCGTAGCCTGCGCAATGCCGGGCATCCATGGCCAGAAAGCGGGTTTGTGGCAGGGAGAGCGCCATCTGGTAAGCCCGCAGGGCCGCAACGCAGGAACTCCCCAGCTTCTGGAGCAGAAGTGTTTCCAAATCCGCCAGATGCAGGAACGAGCCGGTCACATAGACCAGCGGTTCCCCCGCCCCAACCCATTCGCCCTCGGGGTGGAGCAGGTCCACGGTGTAATGGCTGCCGCGTTCGGCCATAACGTTCTTCAGCCATTCCAGCATAATGCCGGGGGCGGAAATAACAGGGCAGCGCAGGAAAAAGGCGTAAGTGACCTCACAATCCCCAAAGTGGCTGACAATCTGACTGGTGCGGTTGAAGTAGGAATCCGTGCGTGCCCGGATTTCTGCATCTGTCAGGGCGGTTGCGGCCTGTGCCGTAGTAATGCCGGGAGCCGTTACGCCAGAGGGGGACTGCGTCATTGCTGAAATGCTCTTTTCTGCCAAATACACTGCACAGATGATGGGTGTGATGGAGGGTGGCGTAAAGACCACCCCCCGCTTCTGTGATCAGGCAAAGAGCAGCGCGGCCTTAGTTGCGGCCGGTCAACTCCTCCGCGATCAGGAATGCCAGTTCCAGAGACTGTTCGGCATTCAGGCGCGGGTCGCAGAAGGTTTCGTACCGTGCGCCAAGGTCTGCTTCGGTCAGGCGCTGGGCACCGCCTACGCATTCGGTCACGTTCTGGCCGGTCATTTCCAGGTGAACACCACCAGCAGGTACGCCCTCGGCTGCGCACACGGCAAAGAAGCCTTTGACTTCCTTCATCACCGCATCGAACGAACGGGTCTTGACCTTGTTCTCGGTCGAGATGGTGTTGCCGTGCATGGGATCGCTGATCCATGTCACAGGCTGCCCCGTTTCCTTGACCGCCCGCATGAGCGGAGGCAGGAACTGTTCGATTTTTTCCGCCCCCATGCGTGAGATCAGGGTAATGCGCCCGGCCTCGCTCTGGGGGTTGAGGATGGTGGTCAGGCGTTTGATGTCTTCCACGCTGGTGGTGGGCCCAACCTTGATGCCAATGGGGTTGCGCACCCCACGCAGGAATTCCACATGCGCGCCATCGGGCTGGCGGGTGCGGTCCCCGATCCACACAAAATGGGCCGAGCAGTCATACCATTCGCCCGATGTGGAATCGACGCGCGTCAGGGCCTGCTCGTAAGGCAGCAGCAGGGCTTCGTGCGAGGTGTAGAACTCGGTTTCGTCCACCTGGGCGGAGGAGGCTGCGTCAATCCCGCAGGCCTGCATGAAGGCGAGGGTCTCACCAATACGTTCGGCCATGGTGCGGTAGCGGTTGGCCAACGGGGAGCGTTCCACAAAACCCAGGTTCCAGCGGTGCACTTCGTGCAGGTTGGCGTACCCCCCGCGAGAGAAGGCGCGCAGAAGGTTCTGGATTCCGGTGGACTGGAAATACCCTGTTTCCATCCGTGCCGGGTCGGGAATACGGGCTTCAGGGGTGAATTCCGGCCCGTTGATGATGTCCCCCCGGTAGGATGGCAGGCTGACACCATCTATCGTTTCCATATCGGAAGAGCGCGGTTTGGCGAACTGGCCAGCCATACGGCCGAGCTTGATGACCGGCACCTTGGCCCCAAAGGTGAGCACCACGGCCATTTGCAGCAGCACACGGAAGGTGTCGCGCACAATATCGGCCTTGAACTCGCCAAAGCTTTCAGCGCACGGGCCGCCCTGAAGCACAAAGGCCTTGCCCTGTGCGGCCTGGGCCAGATGGCTGCGCAGGCGACGCACTTCACCAGCAAAAACCAGCGGCGGGTAGGCGCTCAGCCGGTCCTCAACGTTTTTAAGGGCCGCTGCGTCCGGATAGGTGGGAATCTGCTTGAACGGAAACGAACGCCAGCTATCCGGCATCCAGGTCTCAGACGTCGGGTTGGGCTGGGTGAGCGTAGCACTCATAACGCGTTCCTGTTCAGTTGGGCTGATTACACACAAATGGTAAGCAGATGGGTAAAAACAATCTCTCTTGGGCATGAATTTGCCAAAGGCGGCTGCCTTTATGTCTAATATGCACAAATTACGCAAATAGCGTTTGCTGGCCCAAGCCATGTTCTGGTCAATGGTGTGGCATCTGCCCCACTCTTGACCAGAGGATTTGGATTTTTGCACTTTTGGTGTGATAAGGGGGACCAGTATGGAACCTGCGCGGCCATGTGCTTTATGGTTTGTGTGGGGTGTTTTTTCTTTTTTCTTGCGGGGTAACGCGCAATGGCGCAGCTGCGTAGACCGTTTGTAAACGTGATGTCCGGCCTTCTGGTGGGGGCCAGCCTTGTGGGGGCAGTAAGTGTTGCTCACGCGGACCCCCTGATGACCCCCAATGACGATGTTTCCTTCTCCGAAGGGAATGGCAACATGGACACGGGCGCGGGCAAATCAACCGAAGCAAAGACCGTGCACGGGCACCGTAGCCTGCCCCCCGGTTATCAGGATGCTCCGTCCATGGAGTTCCAGCATGGGGATGACCCGGACCATCTGGCCAAGGTGCACAGGGATTCGGTCACGGGCTCGGACCTGTCCCGCTATGGTTCCGCTTACCAGAGTTCCGGTCCGTTTGGTTCGGGGCAGGTGGGGGATTCCACAGGCAATGGCTGGGTTACCCCGCGCTAAGCCGGTGTGGGTTCGTCCTCTATAAGACGAATATCGGCCTGGCCACTGGTCAGGTCGGTCAGCTTTGCACAGACGTCCTGTTGCAAAGCCTGTGGGAGCAGAAGCTGGAACCACGCCCCGTTTTCATCAAAAACGGGTGGCTCGGCCTCCACTCCCCACTCAGGCAGACGGGCCTGAATAATTCCCAGTAATGAAAACGGGCAGTGGAACCCAAGCCTGATCCGCTCGATCAGCTCTTCCTTCGGGGCTTCACGCAGGCATTCGGCTGCCGTGCCGGCATAGGCCCGCACCAGCCCACCCGCACCCAGTTTGATCCCCCCAAACCAGCGGGACACCACAATAGCTACGCGGTCCAGCTTTTGGGCAACAACCACCTGCAAAATCGGGCGGCCTGCCGTGCCCGAGGGTTCTCCCGCATCGTGGCAGCGGCAGTGGGGGCCAAACTGCCATGCCCAGCAATGGTGGGTGGCATCCGGCTCGGCAGCGGCAATGCTGGCAATAAACGCATCGGCTTCCGCAATACTGGCAATGGGGGTTGCGCGTGCGAGAAAACGGCTTTTTTTAATATCCCGTTCCAGCAAAAAAGGGCCGACCAGCGTTTGTGTCATGCGCCCTTCTTATCCTTTCCGTTCCGGTTCGGGCAAGTCGGGCGGGGGCAATGCGCAGCTTCACGAGGGGCATATGCCAAAACTGGGGGCTGACAGTCTTTTGTAACAGGAGTAACGCGGTAACAGATGTTAACCTGTGTTACGCTAGCCCGGAACTGGCAAACCCTGCCACCAGAGGTCTGAACAAAGGAGAAAGCACCCACATGATGCCGGTATTCCGTAAAAAATGGAAAATCCTGTTTGGCTTGTGTGCGCTTGCACTGCCCCTTATGGCCGGTGTGCCCGCCCACGCCGATGGTGACCCGCTCAATGGTGGGGATGATGATGACACGGACGCCCACCGTGCCTCCAGCATGCATAATCTGGCAGGCAAGTTACCTTTGCCACGCGCGCACAAGGACTTTAGCAAATACCGTTTTGTGCCACCGGGGGACAGGGTGGTGGAACAGGCCGATACAAACCGGCTGCTGTTCTGGACCAAAGGCGGCCAGCCAGATGGGTATGCCCAGCGGCGCGGGAGCAGTGTGATTTATTACAACGCCCAAGGGCAGGCTGTGCGGGTACAAAGGCTGACAGCGCAGGAAATGAACGACTAAATGCCTCGCCCAGCCCATGGTTCTGTTCAATCAAAGCCAGAGGCTGGGAGATACCCCTGTGGCCCCGTTAAAAAGGGGCAACAGGGGCGTGTTTTCAGGCTGTGGTGGCAATCAGTTCCAGAATGGAAGCAGACGACTCCTCAATGGAGCGGCGCGTTACATCTATGACTGGCCAGTTATGGCGGCGGCATAACCGCCTTGCCCAGTGCAGTTCTTCCTGCACTTTTTCCAGATCAATATAGGCGTAATCGGTTATGGCCTCTGGGCGGGACTTGCCCGGGATCATCTGGTTCAGGCGGTTGCGGCGGATTTCAATCAGCCGTTCGGGGTCTATGGTCAGGCCAATAACCGGCTTGGTTGTAGTAAACAGGGCTTCTGGTGGTTCTATGCCCATAACCAGAGGTACGTTAGCCGCCTTTATGCCCCGGTTAGCCAGATAGAAGCAGGTCGGTGTTTTGGAAACGCGTGAGACGCCAACCAGAATAACATCCGCCTTGTTCAGGCCGCGTGTTTCCTGCCCATCATCATGGGCCAGCACATAATGCATGGCCTCAATGCGCTGGTAGTAGTTTTCGTCCATAATATACTGGCCGCCGGGGTGGCGGGTTGCCTCTTCCCCGGTTTCTTCGGCCAGAAAGTTCAGGGCGTTGTCCAGCACGTCCAGAAGCCTGATCTGCAGGCTGGCGCAACCGGCTTCCATATCCGCCTGAAGGATCGGGTCTGTCAGGGTGGACATGACCGGCCCACGGTTATTGGCAATATGCCGCAAAACCCGCCGGAGCTGGATCTGGGTGCGGATCAGGTTCCAGTGCCGTAGCCGGACTTCAGTGTTGGGGAACTGTGCAATGCAGGCCCGCGCCACAGAATCGAGCGTTTGCCCCGTAGCCTCGGAAACGAGGTGGAGAGTAAGAATTTTTTGCATGGTATCAGATTGAAAAATGGCCGCCTCAAAGCGAGGCGGCCACTTTTTCCTTAGGCTTTAACAGCCTTGTTATTGCGTGCGGCAAGAGCTGCCTGTGCTGCGGCCAGACGGGCGACCGGCACACGGAAGGGGGAGCAGGAGACGTAATCCAGCCCGACTTCTTCAAAAAAGGCGATGGAGAGCGGGTCCCCACCATGTTCACCGCAAATGCCCAGCTTGAGGTCGGGCTTTGCGGCTCGGCCTTTTTCCACACCCATGCGCACCAGAGCGCCCACGCCTTCGCGGTCGATGGAAACGAAGGGGTCCTGGGGCAGCAGCCCTTTTTCCACGTATTCAGGCAGGAAGGAGCCTGCATCATCACGCGAGAGGCCAAGGGCTGTCTGGGTCAGATCGTTGGTGCCGAAGGAGAAGAAGTCAGCACTCTGTGCAATCTGGTCCGCAGTCAGGGCTGCACGGGGCAATTCGATCATGGTGCCAATCTTGTAAGCAAGCTTGACGCCACGTTCGCTCAGCACATCGGCAATAACGCCTTCGCAGGATTTACGAACCAGATCCAGCTCGGCTTTGGTGCCGATCAGCGGGATCATGATTTCGGGTTCCACAGCCTTCCCGGTTTCCTTTGCAATGTCCAGTGCGGCCTCGGTAATGGCACGCACCTGCATGGCGTAGATTTCGGGGTAGGTAATGCCAAGGCGGCAACCACGGTGGCCCAGCATGGGGTTGGATTCGGAAAGAGCCGAGCGGCGTGCGCGCAGGCTTTCCACATCCTTGCCCAGTGCCTTGGCCACATCAGCCAGCTCGGCCTCACCATGCGGCAGGAACTCATGCAGCGGCGGGTCGAGCAGGCGGATGGTGACCGGTAGGCCAGCCATAATACGGAAGAGTTCCGTAAAGTCGCTGCGCTGGAACGGCAGAAGGGCCTCAATAGCGCGGGCGCGTGTCTGTGCGTCATCCGCCATGATCATCTGGCGCACATGGCCAATACGGTCAGGGCCGAAGAACATGTGCTCGGTCCGGCACAGGCCAATGCCTTCCGCACCAAAGCGGCGGGCGGTCTGTGCATCTTCGGGTGTTTCGGCGTTGGCGCGCACACCAAGGCGGCGTACGCCATCTGCCCAGCCCATAAGGGTGGCAAAATCGCCCGAAAGGGTGGGCGGAATGGTGGGAACGCGACCCTTGTAAACAGCACCCGTACCACCGTCGAGCGTAATCCACTCGCCCGCTTTGAGCGTGTGGCCATCCACGGTCATGGTCTGGGCCTTGTAGTCCACGGCAATGCTGCCAGCACCGGCCACGCAGACACGGCCCATGCCACGGGCCACAACGGCTGCGTGGGAGGTCATACCGCCGCGGGTGGTCAGCACGCCACGGGCTGCGTGCATGCCGTGTACGTCTTCTGGCGAGGTTTCAATACGCACCAGAATAACGTCTTCACCCTTGGCTGCGCGGTCTTCCACATCCTCGGCGGAGAAGGCGATTATCCCGGTTGCAGCACCGGGGGATGCGGGCAGGCCGCGGGTCAGCAGCTGGCGCTCGGCCTTGGGGTCCAGCACAGGGTGGAGCAGCTGGTCGAGCGATGCGGGAGGAACGCGGGTTACCGCTTCTTCCTGCGTGATCAGGCCTTCCTTGGCCATGTCAATGGCTACGCGCAGGGCTGCGGCGGCGGTCCGTTTGCCCGAGCGGGTCTGGAGCAGGTAGAGCTTGTTGGCCTGCACCGTAAATTCAATGTCCTGCATGTCGCGGTAGTGGCGTTCAAGCAGGTCGCGCACCTTGAGCAGTTCGCTGTACGCGTTGGGCAGGGCTTTTTCCATCGAGGTCTGACCCTCGACCGAACGACACTCCGCCATGGGCTGCGGGGTGCGGATACCGGCCACAACGTCCTCGCCCTGTGCGTTGATCAGGTATTCGCCGTAGAAGATGTTTTCACCCGTGGACGGGTCGCGGGTGAAGCACACGCCCGTTGCACAGTCATCCCCCATGTTGCCGAACACCATGGACTGAACGTTAACAGCCGTGCCCCAGCTTGCGGGAATGTCATGCAGTTTGCGGTAGGTGTTGGCGCGTGGGTTCATCCATGAGCCAAAGACGGCTCCAATGGCGCCCCACAGCTGGTCTTTGGGATTTTCGGGGAAGGGGGTTCCCGTTTCGGACAGGACAATCTGCTTGTAGCTTTTTACAACGTCCTGCCATTCTTCGGCGGTCAGGGCGGTGTCATCAATCTTGCCAGCGGCGCGTTTGGCCTGTTCAAGCAGGTCTTCAAATTCGTGGTGCGGCACGCCGAGCACAACGGAGCCGTACATCTGAATGAAGCGGCGGTAGCTGTCCCATGCAAAGCGGGCATCGCCCGAGGAGCGGACAAGGCCTTCAACCGTTGCGTCGTTCAGACCAAGGTTGAGCACTGTGTCCATCATGCCGGGCATGGAAACGCGCGCACCGGAGCGGACAGAAACCAGAAGCGGGTTTTCGGCATCGCCAAAGCGCAGGCCCATAGCCTGTTCTACCAGCCCCATAGCCGCTTCAAGCTGGGATTCCAGCTCGGCGGGGTACTTCCGTCCGTTGTCGTAAAAGGCGGTGCAGACTTCAGTGGTAATGGTAAATCCTGGGGGCACCGGCAGGCCAATATTGGCCATTTCCGCCAGATTGGCGCCCTTGCCGCCGAGGAGATTGCGCATCCCGGCGTTGCCTTCGCTTTGGCCAGCGCCGAAACTGTAGATCCACTTGGTCATTTTGCCGTTCACTTCATTCTTTTGTGCCAGATGAGCTGAAGTTCCGACCGAGGGGATGGGAACAGGGGATACCGGAACAGCAGCCGGACTGGGCACGGAATTTTTATTTTTGGTTTGGACGACGAACTCCACCCCTTCGTTGCCCGGCAGCATGGCGCAGATTTGGCCGTCGGGCAATCTCTCTTTTACACGTAAATGGTAAAAAACTGCGGGTGTGGTGGTTCTATCCGTTTGTTACGCAAAAGGTGTTCCATTCTGCTTCGTCCATGGTGGGAATGTTCAGCTCCGCCGCTTTTTTGGCCTTGGAGCCTGCCTTTTCCCCCAGCACCACCAGATCGGTCTTTTTTGATACGGAGTCGGACACCTTGGCCCCCATGCGTTCGGCCGTGGCCTTGGCCTCCGGGCGGGTCATGGTGAGCAGCGTGCCGGTAAACACAATGGTCTTGCCCGCCAGAGGGCCGCCACTGGCGGCACTTTCCTCGGTAATGGTCAGCTCGGCGCTCAGTTCGGCCAGCGTGGTCTGGTTGTGGGGCTCAGCAACAAAGGCCACTACATCCGTTGCTATGGCGTTACCAATGCCGGTAATGGACCCCAGTTCCAGCCGGGCGTCAGAGCCGATAATGGTGGCCGCCTCCATCTGCTGCAGCCAGTTGGCATAGCTGCCGTAATGGCGGGCCAGCAGGCGGGCGTTGCTTTCCCCAATACGGCGGATGCCCAGCGCGTAAATAAAGCGCGAAAGTGGGATTGTGCGCCGGTCGTCTATGGCCTGAAGCAGGTTGCGCACAGACTGCTCACCCCAGCCATCACGCTGTTCCAGAGCTGCTGCGTGGGCCTTGAGCCGGAAGATGTCGGTGGGGGTGTGGATCAGCCCGGCGTCATAAAACTCGCGAATACTGCGCTCACCCAGCCCTTCAATGTCAAAGGCAAGGCGGGAGGCAAAATGGATCAGTCGCTCCACGGCCTGTGCGGGGCAGGTCAGCCCGCCGGTGCAGCGGCGCACCACTTCGCCTTCAGGCCGCACGGCCAGCGCGCCGCATACGGGGCAATGATCGGGAAAATGAAAAAGAGGTTGCCGTTCGGGCGCTGGCTCACCTGCTGGGACCGTACCAAGTACCTGCGGAATAACATCGCCTGCGCGCTGGACGTACACAAGGTCACCTTCGCGCACGTCCTTGCGGGTAATCTCGTCTTCATTGTGCAAGGTGGCGCGGGTTACAAGCACCCCGCCAACGTTAACCGGTTCCAGATGTGCAACTGGAGTCAGGGCACCGGTGCGCCCGACCTGAATTTCTATGGCGTTTAGGCGCGTGATGGCCTGTTCTGCCGGGAACTTCCACGCGATGGCCCAGCGGGGGGCACGCCCGGCAAAGCCCAGACGTTCCTGCAGGCTCAAGTCATCTATTTTGTAAACAACGCCATCAATATCATAGGCCAGACTGGCGCGCTCGCGGTTGATTTCCTCAAAAAAAGCTTCGGCATCGGCCGCCCCCTCAATCTGGCGGGAGAGCGGGTTGACCGTAAACCCCCATGCCTTGAGCTGCTCCAGATAAGCCCAGTGGCTACGGGTTGCCTTGTCCGAGCAGAAACCCTGCGCATAGGCAAAAAGGGAGAGCGGGCGCTGGGCTGTAATGCTGGCGTCCAGCTGCCGCAAGGACCCCGCCGCCGCATTGCGCGGGTTGGCAAACAGGCGCTTGCCTGCTGCCTCCTGTGCGGCATTGAGTGCGATAAAGTCGGTTTTGGAGAGGAAGACTTCCCCGCGAATTTCGATCAGGTCGGGGTAGGGGGCGGGGAGCTCCAGAGGTAGGGTGCGCAGGGTGCGCAGGTTGGCGGTTACGTCTTCCCCTTCCGTGCCATCGCCCCGAGTGGTGCCCCGGATGAACTTGCCGGATTCGTAAGTAAGGCTGATGGAAAGACCATCAATCTTGGGTTCACCCACCAGACGCAGGCTGGACGTATCTGCCTGATCCAGCCCTAAAAACCGTGCTGCACGGGTGATGAAGCCTTCAAACTCCTCACGGTCAAACACGTTGTCGAGCGAGAGCATGGGGGCAAGGTGGACATGCTTGCCAAGCCCCGTATCCGCGCTGGCCCCGACTGCATTGGCTGCGCTGTTCTGTGGTTCGGCATCGGGGTAAAGGGCGGCAAGCTCGGTGTAGCGCTTGCGCAGGGCATCATACTGCGCGTCGCTTATTTCCGGGGCGTCATGACCATGGTAGGCGGTGTTGTGGTAGGCAATCTGGCTGGCCAGTTCAGCCAGTTCCGTGCGGGCCTGATCACTGTTCATTTCCGTGACCGGGGTGGTGTTCGTTGTCATTTTTTGGAGTCCAGCAGGCTGGCGGCGGCAGCGCGGGCTGCATCGGTAATGGTGTCTCCTGCCAGCATGCGTGCGATTTCTTCCCTGCGTTCGGTTTCTGCCAGAGCTATGGCGTGGGTTGCGGTTTGTCCGTTACGGGTCTGTTTGCCAATCCGTAAATGCGCATCAGCACTGGCGGCAACCTGCGGGCTGTGCGTAACGGCCAATACCTGCACATTCAGTGCCAGACGGTGCAGGCGCTCACCAATGGCGGCAGCGGTGGCACCACCTACGCCTGCGTCAATTTCGTCAAAAATGAGCGTGCCAATGCCAGATTGCCCGGCCAGAACCAGCTTGAGTGCTAGCATCAGGCGGGATAGTTCCCCCCCCGATGCCACCTTGGCAATGGGGCCGGGGGGCTGGCCGGGGTTGGCGGCAATAAGGAACATGACCTGCTCCATGCCGTGGCGGCTCCACTGCTCGGAGGGGAGGGGCTGCAACTCGGCCAGAAAACGGGCTTTTTCCAGTTTAATGGGTTTGAGTTCGGCCGTTACGGCCTGCTCCATTTTTTTTGCGGCAAGGGCGCGGGCATCGGTCAGGGCGCGGGCGGCCTCCATATAGGCAAGCCGGGCGTCTTCAGTGGCTTTGCGCAGGCCCTCCAGCTCGGTGGCGCCATTGTCCAGTGCATGGATGCGCGCAGTCAGTTGCGCCAGCAAAGCTGCCAGTTCATCCACCAGCACGTTGTGTTTGCGCGCAACGGTGCGCAGGGCAAACAGCCTTTCTTCCGTTTCTTCCAGCTCCCGTGGGTTGGCTTCCGTATCTGCCATAAGGCGGGAGAGCAGGCTTTCAGCTTCGGCCAGTGCGTTTTCTGCATTTTCCAATGCGCTCAGGGCTTCGGCGGTGCGGCCTGCAAGCTCATCGGTTTCAGGCGGTGTGCTGTCCGATGTGGTGGAGGGGACCAGACGCAAAAGGGCGCGGTTGGCAGCGCGCAGGGCGGCGGCTGGCCCGGTGGAGCGGCGGTCACGCGGCGTTAGTTCGGACAGGGCGGCTGCCACGGCCTCGCCCCGGCGTTCGGCCTGCTGGAGCGCGTGGCGTTGCTGCGCCAGCTGGCTTTCCTCCCCTGGCTGGGGGGCCAGGGCGGAGAGTTCGCTCACCGTATGGCGCAGCCATTCTTCCTCACGGGCGGCGTCTTCCAGTGCCTGTTGTGCGCTGGCAAGGCTCTGGCGCAGGTCCTGCCAGTGGGTAAAGGCCTGTGCGACTTTTTTAAGGAGGGAGGGCTTAATGCCGTAAGCATCCAGCAGGCCGCGATGGGTGGAGGCATCGGCCAGCCCCATCTGCTCATGCTGGCCCTGAATTTCGATAAGAGCGGAAGCAATTCGACGCAGCAGGGTCAGACCCACGGGCTGGTCGTTAATCCATGCGCGTGACCGCCCCTCGCGCGAGATAACCCGGCGCAGCACAAGGGGTTCGCCTTTGTCGGCCGGAATGCCCTGTTCTTCCAGTTGGGAGTAAACCGTATGGCTTGCCGGGGTTTCAAAACAGGCGGTTACACGGGCTTCCTCCGCACCGGCGCGGACAAGGCCCGCATTGGCGCGCTCGCCCATGGCAAGGCCCAGACTATCCAGCAGGATGGATTTGCCTGCCCCGGTCTCCCCCGTTAAGGCGGTAAAGCCGGGGTGGAGAGCAAGGTCTAGTGCCTCGATCAGCACAACGTCTCTGATGGAAAGATGTGTCAGCATAGCGACATCCGGCTTTTAGGTTCACACCTGAAATGACTGGAGTCTGCGGAACAGACTAAACAAATGCGCCTGCTCCCGCCTGAGCGTGAACAGGCATACCCTCGCTGCGAACAGGAAAGGTGAGTCCTGTATGTTCCTGTTGTGTTCTTAGTTCAAGAGTGAAAGTGAAAAAGCCGTATTACTTTTTGGTGGCCGCCGCAGGAGCCGGGGCCGGTTGTGTGCTGGCCGCAGGTGTGGAGGAACCCGCCGCAGGAGTAGCGGTTGCAGGCTGCTGCATGGCTGCCGGGGTGGCCATACGCTCATCCCGTGTGTCTGACGCCTGTGCTTTGAGCAGGTCCGGCTTGGCAGGGGTTGTAACTGCCTTGCCCGGAGGCGGCAGTTTGCCGTCGATCAGGTGGTAGCTCTTCAGCTTGTTGTAAGCGTAGTGGTACCACTGGCTACCGGGGTAGTTGTAACCCAGAACAATGGCGGATTTGCGCGCCTGATCGGTTAGCCCAAGGTCCAAGTACACTTCCACCATGCGTTCGAGTGCTTCAGGCACATGGTTGGTGGTCTGGAAGTCCTGCACAACGCGCTGGTAACGGTTAATGGCACCTTCATAATTACGTTCGCGCTGGTAATAGCGGCCAACCAGCATTTCTTTGCCAGCCAGATGGTCACGGCACAGATCGATTTTAAGCTGGGCGTCGCGGGCGTATTTGCTCTGGGGGAAGCGGGTAACCACTTCTTCCAGCGCGTCCATGGCTTCCGCCGTACCCTGCTGGTCACGCTGCACGTCTGCAATCTGCTCATAAAAGCAGAGCGAGCGCAGGTAATAGGCATAGGCGGAATCGGTGCTGGTGGGGTGCAGGCTGATAAAGCGGTTCAGCTGCTGCACGGCTTCGGGGTATTTCCCTTTAAGGTAGTAGGAATACCCTTCCATCAGCTGGGAATTGGGGATGTAACCCGAATAGGGGTAGTTCTGCTGGAGTGTTTCAAACTCGGCAGCAGCCAGCTCGTAGCGGCGTGTGCGCAGGGCATCAATGCCGTTGTTATAGAGCGTCTCCGGTGGTGCAATTTTGGGCGTAATTGGCCCTTTTTTGCTGCCGGTCAAAAGACTGCAACCCGTAAGCCCGGTCAGCACCAGAGCTGAGAGCACGAACGGCAGACGACGACGGACTGACTGTGTTTTTATAGAAATATCAAACATACCGGCTCTTCAGATCGAGACGAAATCTTATAGCATGTCAGCGGGTCAAGAAAAGCAAAGAAACGCCGATTATTGAAAGAGCCGTGCAAAAAGCTGGTCAGGCCGCAGCAGAGGTGGATTGCAGGTCTGTTGTGTCCTGCCATGCGGTCCTTTGGGCAAACAGGGTTTTGAGCAGCATGTTGTTGAGCGTGTGGCCCGAGCGGTTACCCCGGAAGCTGGCGTTGAGCACGCAGCCCGCCAGATACAGATCCCCCACCGCATCCATGATCTTGTGGCGGATGAACTCATCCGGGCAGCGCAGGCCCGCCGGGTTGAGCACAACGTCATTATCCACAACAATGGCGTTATCCAAAGACCCGCCCAATGCCAGCCCGGCCTGATGCAGGGCTTCAATTTCCTGCCGCATGGCAAAGGTGCGGTTACGGGCCAGCTCATTGCGGAAGGAGGTCGGGGTCAGGTCCAGAGCATAGCTTTGTGCGCCAATGGCGCGGGCGGGAAAATCAATGCTCATGGATAAATGCGGGCTTGGGCTGCTGTGGGGGAGCAGTTCCACCCAGGCATTCTGGTGCTCCACCCGAACGGGTTCCAGCACTTGTACCACCTTGCGTGGCAGGTCCTGCGTTTTGCGTCCGGCGCAGTCGAGCAGAAAAACAAAATCTGTGGCGGAGCCATCAAACACCGGGGTTTCCGGCCCATCAACCAGAACAAGTGCGTTGTCTATGGCGCATCCGCAAAGGGCAGCCATCAGGTGTTCAACGGTTGCAACCCGGTTTTCGGGGCGCGCTTTTTCGCCCAGAACGGTGCTCAGATGTGTTTCCACTACGTAATCATAACGCGCGGGCAGGGGGGCTGCCTGTGGCAGGTCGGTCCGCTGGAAAACAATACCGTGTCCTGCGGGGGCCGGGGCAATGGTCATGTTAATGGAGCGGCCTGTGTGCAGGCCAATACCTACGGCAGAAATGGCATGGTGCAGCGTGTGCTGGGCCGGTGCGGTTTTTTGGCGCATCTGTCGCATGGTGGTGGGGAGGATCTCCACAGATTTGGAACATGGGGTAAGCTCCCCAGACAGATTATCCATGATTCCGACCGCCCCGTATTGGTGTGGAAAGTTATCTCACACTAACGCTAGGGCCTGTTTGGGGCAGATGCGAGTCAATGATTATTGCCGTCTGTTTCATCCCCCGCCATGCGGCACACAGGTGCCGGGCGGGGGTAGCCCATAAGGCTTAGCGGCGCAGAAAGGTTGGAATTTCCAGCCCGTTATCGCCTTCACCATGGCGGGGTGCACCCTGCTCTGCCTGGCTGATGGTGGGGTGAGACTGCGCTACAGGCTCTTCCCGTGTTTCTGGCGTGGTGGCCCGGCGGAATGCACCAGTCACGCGGCCAAACAGGCTCCGTGCATTGGGGTCCTGCACAGGGTAGGCCGAGGGACGCGGCGGTTCGCTGAACAGATTGGCATGTTTGGATGCAGCAGGCGCTGGTGCGGGGGCCGGTGCAGGCTGGCGGGGCTGTTGTGCCGCAGCGGCAACCTGACCGGGAACCATGTGCGCCGGGGGGGCGGCATGGCCGGGTTGGGGAGCATAGGCCTGCTGCTGTACGGGGGCACTCTGCTCGGCCACGGGGGGCTGAGGCTGTGCAGGCGGCGGCGCGCTGGGCTGTGCCGTAGGAGCAGCGTAGGTCTGTTCTGGCTGGGCTTCGGTTTCCACTGCTGCCAGATGCGGGCGTTCAGCCGCGCCTGAGGGTACGTCAATCCCCGTGGCAACAACGGATACGCGTACGCGCCCGCTCATTTTTTCTTCAATGACCGTACCAAAGATCATGTTGGCGTCTTCTGGTACTTCGCGGCAGATGCGGTTGAAGGCTTCTTCCGCTTCAAAGAAGGTCATGTCTTCACCACCGGTAACATTGACCAGCAGGCCCTTGGCGGTGGCCATGCAGGTATCTTCCAGCAGTGGGTTGGAAATGGCGGCTTCGGCAGCTTCCACCGCACGGTTTTCACCTTCGGCTTCGCCCGTACCCATCATGGCCTTGCCCATTTCCGCCATAACGCTGCGGATGTCGGCAAAGTCGAGGTTGACGTAGCCGCGTTCCATCATCAGGTCGGTAACGCCGCGCACACCCATGTTCAAAACTTCGTCAGCCAGCTTGTAGGCTTCGCGCAGGGTGGTGCGTTCGTTGGCAATACGGAAGAGATTCTGGTTGGGGATGACAATCAGCGTATCAACATACTGCTGAAGTTCCTGAATACCTTCATCCGCCACACGTGCGCGGCGCTTGCCTTCGTAGGCGAAAGGCTTGCTGACCACGCCAATGGTCAGAATGTTCCGCTCACGCGCCATGCGGGCAATAACCGGTGCTGCCCCTGTACCCGTGCCCCCACCCATGCCGGTGGTGATGAACACCATATGTGCGCCGTCCAGGTAGCGGGCAATTTCGTCCGCGGCTTCTTCCGCTGCGGCACGGCCCACTTCGGGCTTGGCACCTGCGCCAAGGCCGTGGGTCAGGTGCGGGCCAAGCTGGATGCGGCTGTCGGCCAGACTTTTGGCCAGACTCTGCGCATCGGTGTTGGCTACAACAAACTCCACACCCTGCAGGTTGGAGGCAATCATGTTGTCAACCGCGTTCGTCCCCCCGCCGCCAACGCCTATAACGGTGATCTTGGGCGAAAAATCAGCATGAGTCTGGGGTGGAACGGTTAGGTTGAGTGTCATGTGTCTCTCCCGGACTGCGGCGGGTTAACAGGGGCGTTGTAGATAAGATTGCGAATAGTTTACCAACCTTTTGCGGGGCAAATCAAACCCTCTCACGAATAAAAGCAACCAGTTTTTGTAAAAAACCAGTTGGCGCGGCTTCGCGGAATTCCACATCACTGAACGGACGCTCCGCACTGGCCGCCCAGAACAGCAGGCCAGCAGCCGTGGCAAAGCCTGCTGCGGCTGCCGTATCTTCTGGCAGACCGGCAATATTCTTGGGCCTGCCCAGACGGACCGAGCGCGTAAAACCAGGGCCGGAATGACGGCCAACACTTACCGGCACCCCCAGAATACGCTCGGCCAGCGGGCGGATTCCATCCAGCAGGGAGCCTCCTCCGGTCAGCACAATGCGACCACTGGCCGCCATGCCAAGGCCCGCGCCATCCAGTTTTTCGCGCACCAGTTCCAGTGTCTCTTCCATACGGGGGCGAATGATGCGGCCAAGCTGGGCGCGGGAGATCTGCTCAAAATGAGGCACATCATTGCCCAGCAGTTCCACGGTCAGGATTTCGTCCTCCACGTCGGAGGAGAGGTCCGCACTGCCATACACGGTTTTCAGCCGCTCGGCATTGTCGAGCGATGTGCCAAGCCCGCGGGCTATGTCACGCGTAACATGCAGCCCGCCAACCCCGATCTGGGCGGTGTGCAGGATCTGGCCTTCACCAAACACGGCAAAGGATGTGGTGCCCCCGCCCATGTCCACAACCGTTGTGCCAAGGTCGCGTTCATCCCTGTCCAGCACGGACAGGCCGGATGCCAGCGGGGAGGACACAAGAGCCTCCATGCGCAGTTCGGCACGGCTCAGCACGGTTTCAAGGTTCAGCAGGGCGGTGGTGGCGGCATCAATAATATGCAGGCGGGCTTTGAGCGTTTCGCACAGGTGCCCCCGTGGGTCAGACACGCCCTCAGTATCATCCACCGTAAAGTCTATGGGCAGGGTGTGAATGACCTCGCGCCCCTGCACGGTGGCCTGCACGCGCCCTTCCGTAACCACGCGGCGGATGTCCGCTTCGGTTACGACCCGCCCGCCAATGGGCCAGCGCACATTGAACAGGCGGCTGGCCGGATGCCCGCAGGACAGGTTGACCACCACCTTGTCGATGGTGCGCTCGGCCATGTTCTCAGCCTGCGCTACGGTCGCGCGTATGGCAGCTTCGGCCTCCTGCAACTCGGTTATGGCGCCATTGCGCACACCAGCGGAGCGGCGCCAGCCAAAGCCTGCCACGCGCAGCATGCCGTTGGGCTCCCCCTTGCCAATAAGGCAGGTAATTTTGGTCGAGCCAATATCCAGCACCGCACTGTAGCCGTTGCGCCATGTGTGCGGGCGTTTATTGCGCTCACTGGGTGGGAGCGGAAGGGATGCTTCCCCCCCGCTCATGCGCAGTGTGGGGGAGGCTGAAGAATGGCTCCGCTTTTTGTGCAGCCGGTCCGCCAGACTGAGTGCGGGGGAAGCAGGGGAGTGCGCGGTGTCATTCATCTCGGCTTTCCTCCGTGGGGGATCGGGTGGGCTGGGTGTGGTGGGGGGTGTGCTGCGGGCTGCTTTTTGCGCCATCCCCTGCCGGTGCGGAGGGGGCAGGGGGCGGTTCAGGAGGGCGTTCGCGTATGGTCAGCCGGTCGGGCAGGCGCATGTCAATCAGTTCAACGGGGCGGTCAAGCAGCTGTGTTGTGGCGTTAATTCTGGCCAGCCGGTGAATGGCCGGGGCTTCCTCCCCTTCGGGCAGGAGCACGGTTGCGCCATCTTTCAGACTCAGGTTCCAGCGGCGGTCGCTTACCCGCACAGCAGCTGTTACGTGGGATTTTACGTCCGGTTCCTGTGCCAGCACGTCTATCAGGGCGGCGGCGTTTTCGTTCGCGCCGTCACCTACGACCAGTGGCAGTTTGGCAAAGGCAGTGGCGTCCTTGTCGTTCGCGCCCTGATCTGGCACTTTCTGCCCCTGCCGGTCGATCAGGATAAAATGGCCCTGATGCTGCCACACCGCATAAGGCGGGCGCTCGGTAATGTGCACGTCAATCTCGCCAGACAGGTGGCGCTCAACGCTTACATGGTCAATAAACGGCAGGGCGGTCAGGTTCTCACGCGCGCGGGTGACGTTGAAGTTGAGAACCGGATCCCCCACGGCAATGTTCAGGGCGGTGTGAATGGCCTCGTCACTGGTCAGGTTGGCCCCTTCAACCCGGATACTGGTCACACGCAGGGCGGAGGTGCCCAGTAATTTGTCCCGCAAGGGGGCAATCTGTTTTTGCAGGGCCGGAAGAGGCACCGCCAGATAAACCGCAGTCCCGGCCCCCGCCAGCAGCATAAGCCCGATAACGGGCCGCAGCAGGCGTTTTTGGCGCTTGAGGAATAATCCCGTGCGGGAGGGGCGGCTGGCGGGGCGCTTCATTGGCGGCAGGTGGCCTGCTCAACAAGCCAGTGGCACAATGCGGGGTAGCTAATGCCGCAATAGGCGGCCTGTTCGGGCAGGAGCGATGTTGCGGTCATGCCCGGCTGGGTGTTGACTTCCAGCAGGATCAGGCGCGGGTTGGCCGGGTCTGCATCATCCAGCCGGAAATCCGAGCGCGATGCCCCGGCACATCCCAGCGCCTTATGGGCTTCTACCGCCACGTCCAGTGCGCGCTGGGCAACATCGGGGGCAATGCGGGCGGGCAGTTCATGCCGTGAGCCGCCGGTGTTGTATTTGGCGTCGTAATCGTAAAAATCGTGGCCGCTGCCGGTGGGGGTAATGTCTGTTATGGTCAGGGCGCGTTCGCCCATTACACCCACGGTAATTTCGCGCCCGGGAATAAACTCTTCTACCAGCGCATGCGGGCCAAATGTCCAGTCCCGCACAATGCGTTCGCGCACATTGGCACCGGGCCGCACGATGGAGACACCAACGGACGAGCCTTCGCTAACGGGTTTAACCACGTAGGGGGCTGGCAGGGGGTCGCCTTCGGCAAGTTCGGCAATATCAATGACCCGGCCTTCGGCCACGGGCAGGCCAGCGGAAACAAACGCGGCGCGGGCGGCCGCCTTGTTCATGGCTGTGGCGGATGCCCGTACGCCAGAATGTGTATAGGCAAGGCCCATCCAGTCCAGAATGCCCTGAATACAGCCGTCCTCGCCAAATCGGCCATGGAGTGCGTTAAACACGACATCGGGTTTTTGTGCGCCCAGTTCGGCAACCAGCGCGCCCAGATCGGCCCCGGCATCAAGTGTGCTGACCGTATGGCCCAGACTGCGCAGGGCCTCGGCCACGCCCTGCCCGGAAGACAGGCTGACAGTCCGCTCGGACGATATGCCGCCCATAAGCACGGTAATCCGTTTGGAGGTGCTCATGCGCGGGCTCCCTGTGTGCGGCCAAGACGTTTGATTTCCCAGTGCAGTTGCACGCCCGAATGCTGGGCGACGCGCTGGCGTACGGTATCCCCCAGTGTTTCGAGGTCATGGGCGGTGGCATTGCCGAGGTTGATCAGGAAGTTGCAGTGTTTTTCACTGACCTGGGCATCGCCCTGGCGCAGGCCACGGCAGCCAGCCTGATCAATCAGCTCCCACGCCTTGCGGGCGGAAACCTCGGGTTCGGGGTTGCGGAAGGTGGAGCCACCCGTGCGTGCGCGCACAGGCTGGGACTGCTCACGCGCTGTGCGGATATCGCCAATGCGTGCGGCTATGTCCGCCGGGCTGGCAGGCATGCCGCGCAGGCGCGCACGCACCACCATGGCCCCTTCGGGCAGGCCGGAGCGGCGGTAGCCAAAGCGCAGGGCGGCGTTGCCAAGGCGGACCATATTGCCATCACGGGTCACAATTTCCGCCCAGTCCAGCACGCTGGCAATATCCGCTCCATAGGCTCCGGCGTTCATGCGCACGGCCCCCCCGATGGAGCCGGGAATACCTGCCAGAAACTCCAGCCCCGCAAGCCCCGCCTGTGCCGCGTGTTCGGCTACTGTGGCATCCAGGCAGGCGCTGCCCACCACAAGCCCGTCCGCTTCCACAGCAATATCGGCAAAGCCGCGGGCCATGCGCACCACAATGCCGTCCAGCCCGCCATCGCGGATAATCACGTTGGAGCAGGCTCCAAGGGCAATAACGGGCAGTTCGGGGGAAAGGCGCTGGAGCATGCCTGCCAGATCATCCGCATCCCTGGGCTGGAACAGCCATTCCGCCGGACCACCAACGCGGAACCACGTACGCGCCCCCAGCGGGGCCTGCGCGGTAACGCGTCCATGCGTGCCGGCAAAGGCGTGGCGAACCATATCTTCCAGCGTGGTTGCGGGCGTGCTGTTCATGCCGCGCTTCCACCTTTCTGTTCAGCCTGCAAGGCGGCAAGCTGGGCAGGCAGAGCCTGCGCCCAGTTGGTGATGGTGCCCGCACCCAGACACACAACATAGTCCCCCGGCTTGGCAATGGCGTTGATCATTTCTGCCAGATGTTCAGGGCTGGAAAGCGGGACAACAGAGCGGTGGCCGCGTTCACGCAGCCCTTCTATCAGCCTGTCGCGGCTGGCATCGGGCAGGGGGTCTTCGCCTGCGGCGTATACGTCGGAGACAATAACCGTGTCGGCATCGTTCATGCAGGTGCAGAAATCGGCAAACAGGGTTCTCAGGCGGGAGTAGCGGTGCGGCTGCATGACCGCAATAACCCGGCTGGCTCCAGCCTGGCGGGCGGCCTTGAGCACGGCGGCAATTTCCACCGGGTGGTGCCCGTAATCATCAATCACGGTAATGCCACCGGCTTCCCCCGTACGGGTAAAGCGGCGCTTGACCCCACGGAAGCTGGCCAGCCCGGAACGGATCACATCATCACTGATGTCCATTTCGGTTGCGACGGCAATGGCGGCAAGGGAGTTCTGCACATTATGCGCGCCCAGCATGGGCAGGCGGAAAGGCCCGGCCTTGCGGGTGCGGCGGGTAACGCGGTCTGTCAGCGTGACCTCAAACGTAGCGCCCAGCTTGTCGGTAATTACCTTTTCGGCCCGCACATCCGCCTGTGGGGAGAAGCCATAGGTGACAATCCGGTGGTCAGACAGGCGCGGGATCATCTGCTGCACGGCAGGGTGGTCTATGCACAGTACGGCAAAACCATAGAACGGCACGTTGGAGACAAACTGGTCATACGCTGCCTCCATGGCCTCGGCAGAACCCCAGTGGTCCAGATGCTCGGGGTCCATGTTGGTAACGACCGAAATAACGGAGGGCAGGCGCAGGAACGAGCCATCGCTCTCATCCGCTTCCACCACCATCCAATCGCCCTTACCCATGCGGGTGTTGGTGCCGTAAGCCTCGATAATGCCGCCGTTGATAACGGTGGGGTCCAGTTTGGCGGCTTCCAGCACGGCAGCCACAAGGCTGGTGGTGGTGGTTTTGCCATGTGTGCCGCCAATGGCCACGGACCAGCGCAGGCGCATGAGTTCGGCCAGCATTTCCGCCCGGCGGACAACAGGGATCAGCTTGGCGCGGGCTGCAACAACTTCGGGGTTGTCACGCTTGACCGCGGTGGAAATGACCACAACCTGCGCATTGCCCAGATTGGCGGCGTCATGCCCGATTGTAACCGGAATACCCGCAGCCCGCAGGCGTTTGACATTGGCGTTTTCCGCTATGTCCGAGCCCTGTACGGAGTAGCCCAGCAGGCACAGAACCTCTGCAATGCCGGACATGCCAATGCCGCCAATGCCGACAAAATGGATGGTTCCGATGGAAAGGGGCAGGGCTCTCATGTGCGTGTCTCCGTCTCGTGTGAGGGCGGATGGGCGGGTGAAGGAGAAAGTTGGAGGCATTCTTCTACTATATCAGCCAGACGGAGGGCGGCATCCGGGCGGGCCAGCGTGGCAGCGGCGGCTGCTGCACGGGCCAGGTCGTCCGGGGCGGTGAAAAGGTCTTGCAGGCGGGCTGCCAGTGTTTGTGCGGTAAAGTCGGGCTGGCGGATCATCCAGCCTGCGCCCGCGTCGGTTATGGCGCGGGCGTTTTCGGTCTGCTCATCGGAGGCGGCAATAGGCAGGGGGACCATGACCGCAGGGCGGCCTGCGGTGGTAATTTCCGCCACCGAGGAGCCTCCTGCCCGCCCGATGACCAGATGGGCTGCGCGCAGGATGTCGGGCACATCGTTCAAAAACGGCTCCACACGGGCTTGCACGCCAATATCGGCATAGGCTTTGCGCACGGTGTCCACGTCATCCGCGCGGGCCTGCTGGGTAATGTGGATGCGTGCGCGCAGGGCGGCTGGCAGGCGGCCAATGGCTGCGGGCACCACCTGCGAAAAAATGCGCGCCCCCAGCGAGCCACCCCAGACCAGCAGGTTGATCGTCCCGTTCGGGGTAGGCCATGCTTCCCCCGCCAGCGCGGCAATGCCGGGGCGCACGGGCATGCCGGTCAGCACGGTTCTGGCCCCCATGGGCAGCTTGGCCACGGTGGGGAAGGAGGTGGCAATTACGTCAGCAAAGCGGGAGAGCACGGCATTGGCCTTGCCCAGAACGGCATTGCCTTCATGAATGATCAGCGCAGGGTGCCTGCGGCCGAGCAACCGCGCGCCCAGCAGGGGCGGAATGGAGGGGTAGCCGCCAAAACCGATAACCGCATCAGGCTGAAGAGTGTGCAGGATGCCCCGCGCCTTCCATGCGCTGGCCAGTAGCGTAACCCCTGCGCGCAGGGCGCGTATGGGGCCACGCCCGGCCACACCTGCACCGCGCAGCACAAACTGTGGTGCATTGGAAAAAACACCGCTGGTGCGTTTGCCTGCGCGGGCATCGGTCATCAGCACAATGTGGTGGCCACGGGCAACCAGTGCGTCAGCCAGTGCTTCGGCGGGGAAAAAATGACCGCCAGTGCCCCCGGCCGCGATCACAATAGTCTGTGGCTTCATGCTGACCGCCATTGTCTGAGAGTGGAGATAAAGCCATTGCCCGAGCGCAGGCCCCCCGGTTGCTGCCGGGTCAGGGCCAGCACCATGCCAATAGCCAGAGCAACAGACATGGCCGAAGACCCCCCATAGGAAATGAATGGCAGCGTCATGCCCTTGGTGGGGATAAGATGCAAGGTGGAAGCCATGTTAACAAACGCCTGAAGGCCAAAACCCGTTAGCAGCCCGGTCGTGGCGATGACCACAAACGGGTCATCCTCGCGGATCAGGCGCAGCAGGGTCCGCACCACAATGGCGGCAAAAACGCAAATGATCAGCAGGCAGATGACAAGCCCGTATTCTTCCCCCGCCACGGCAAACACAAAGTCCGCATGAGCGTCGGGGAGCAGGTCCTTGACCCGGCCTTCACCCGGCCCGCGGCCCATAAGCCCGCCATTGCCAAAGGCGCGCAGGGCCGTATCAATCTGGTAATGGTCCCCCACATTGGGGTGCATGAACCGCTCCACGCGCGAGCGCACATGCGGGAAGATAAAAAACGCGGCAATGCCTGCCGCAATCATGCAGGCAAAACCAAACCCCACAAAAATCAGGTTCAGCCCGTCCACAAACAACTGGACCAGAAAAACAGCGGTAATAACCGTAAGCATGCCAATGTCTGGCTGGGATTTAAGCAGCAGCAGAATAAGCCCATACAGCCCGAATGCGATGAGCATCCCCGGAAAATAGCGCGAAATACGGCGCTGGGTCAGCAGCCACCCCGTGACCACGGCAAAGCAGGGCTTGAGAAACTCCGATGGCTGCAAAGACATGAGCGGCAGCGCAATCCAGCGCCGTGCTCCCTTGATCTCGATCCCGTGGACCAGTGTAAGCATGGTTGCCCCCAGCATGAGCGCCCCCCCGATCAGGGAGAGCCGCAGCACCGTCCGGCGCGAGAGCATGGAAACCCCGGTGACAATAACCCCCGCCACGCTCAGGAACATGACCTGCTTGAAAATGAACATGTTGCGCGACGCACCAATGCGCACCGCAACTGCCGGGCTGGCCGCAAGCATGAGAATGTAGCCAAAGCCGATAAGAATGAAGGTGCAGACCAGCGTTGTCCGGTCCACGTTCCGCCACCAGCGGCCAAAAGGCGAATCATCAGTGCGGGAATAACCGGCCATGCTTGTCCTACTGCCCCGTCGTGCTCATCTGCTGCGTACGCACAGCATGGGCCAACGCCTGAAAATGCTGCCCGCGTGCCTCAAACCCGGCATACTGGTCAAAGCTCGCACAGGCGGGTGAGAGCAGGATAACGGGCGTATGGGTCTGCTGTGCAAGACTGTAGGCTTGGGGGACTGCTTTTTCCAGTGTCTCCACCACGGTATGGGGCACGTTGTGGCGCGTAAGGGTTGCTGCCAGCTCCGCTGCATCCCGCCCGATCAGGAAGGCATGGGTGATACGGCCAAAATATGGGCTCAGGCTTTCTATCCCGCCTTCCTTGGCCATCCCCCCTGCAATCCATACCAGCCGGTCATAGCACCCCAATGCGCGGGAGGAGGCATCGGCATTGGTGGCCTTGCTGTCGTCTATGAAGGCAATGTTGTTGCAGGTTTCAACCAGCTTCTGCCGGTGTGGCAGACCGGGGAAGGAGGCAATGGCCTGTGCTGCCACGGTATCCGCAATACCCAGAAAACGGGCCATGGCCAGTGCGGCGGCTGCATTCTGGGCATTATGCGCACCCGGCAGGGCGGGGGGGAGTGTGGCCAATGCCGCGCTGTTGTGCCAGACCGCGCCATTCTGGCCGTAATAGCTGGCGGCAGGGTTGGTGCCGGACACGGTTATGCAGGGTGTGGCCGACTGGGCCAGATGCCCGGCAATGCGGGTGCATTCAGCATCGTCAATGCCAACCACGGCAATATCGTGTGCTGTCTGGCCCGCAAACACACGTTGCTTGGCCTGTGCATACCCGGCCATGCCTGCGTGGCGGTCCAGATGGTCCGGGGTCAGGTTGAGCAGGCAGGCGGCATCAAAATGCAGGGTGTCCAGCCGTTCCAGCATGTAGGACGACATTTCCAGCACATACACGCCGTTATCGGGGAGCAGGGGCAGGGCTAGTGCTGCGGGGCCAAGGTTGCCACCGGCTGCAACCGGCACACCGACCTGTTCCAGAATATGGGCGAGCAGGGTGGTAGTGGTGGATTTACCGTTGGTGCCGGTAATGCCCGCAAAGCGCGCCTTGCTGCCTGCGGCGCGGACTGCGCAATAAAGCAGTTCCGCATCGGACAGAATGGGCACACTCGCTGCAATGGCCAGTGCGGCAACCGGGTGTACACGCGGCAGGTGGTGCGGAATACCGGGGGAGAGAACAAGCGCGTCAAACCCCGCCATATCCTCCAGCGGGGCGCAGGTAACGCGGGCAGCCTGCTCGGGGGGCATGTGGGCCAGCGCCTGGGTCAGGCCTTGGCGTCCGGCCTCTCCGTCATCCCATGCCTGAACATGTGCGCCACATGCGGCCAGTGCCTGCACGGCAGGCAGGCCATTGCGGCCAAGGCCCAGCACGGCAAAACGTTTCACGGCAAACACAGAGGGAGGGAAGGTGCTCATCGCAGTTTCAGCGTGGCCAGACCACACATGCCCAGCACGATGGAAACAATCCAGAACCGGATGACAATCTTGGGTTCAGCCCAGCCCTTTTTTTCAAAATGGTGGTGGATGGGCGCCATAAGGAACACGCGGCGGCCCGTACGCTTGTACCAGAACACCTGAATGATGACCGAGAGTGTTTCCACCACAAACAGCCCACCAACAATGCACAGCACCAGTTCGTGCTTGATGGCAACGGCCAGCGAGCCAAGTGCCCCACCGAGGGAGAGCGAGCCCGTATCCCCCATAAATACGGCGGCAGGTGGTGCGTTAAACCACAAAAAGCCTAGCCCGGCCCCAACAAGGGCTGCGCAGAACACTGCCAGTTCCCCCGTGCCGGGCACGGCATGGACCTGAAGGTAGTCTGCAAAAACATGGTTGCCCACCACGTAGGACAGAATGGCAAACACCAGCGCCGCCACCACCACGGGGCCAATGGCCAGCCCGTCCAGCCCATCGGTAAAGTTGACCGCATTGCCAAAGCCGGTAATCACGATCATGGCGAACACGGGGTAGAGCAGGCCGAGGGGGAGCAGCAGCTCCTTGGCAAAAGGGAAGGCCAGATGGTTGGCCAGTTCAGGCGGCATCAGATACTGTAACCACCCCCCGCATATGAGCGATATGGCAAATTCCGAGCCGAGGCGCGCCCGTTTGGAAAGCCCATCCGTGTTGCGCCGTGCCAGCTTGCGGTAATCATCGGCAAAGCCAATCAGGCCAAAGCCCAGTGTTGTCAGCAGCACGGCCCATACAAACCCGTTTTCCAGATTACCCCAGAGCAGCGTAGCCACCGTGAGTGCGATCAGGATAAGCATGCCGCCCATTGTGGGGGTTCCGGCTTTTTCAATAATATGCCGTTCAGGCCCAACCGCGCGGATGGGCTGCCCGTAACGCTGGATACGGCGCAGCATGGTAATGAGCGGCCTGCCCAGAAGCAGGCTGATCCCCAGTGCGGTCATGCAGGCACAACCCGCCCGGAAGGAAATGTAACGCAGCAGGTTGAGCAGCGTAATGTGCCCGTCATGCACCGCGTGAGAGACCAGTAGATACAGCATTCAGGTGGGCTCCACGGTGTTAAGGGTTTCAAGGGCTGCAATGACATCGCGCATGCGACTACCCAGACTGCCTTTGACCAGCACGGCATCTCCCCCGCGCAGGGCGGCACAGGCCAGAGGAGCAAGGGCGGCGGCGTTGTCCGCCCATGCGCCCTGTCTGGCGGGGGGCAGGGCATCGAAAAGGGTTTTCATGTAAGGTCCGCAGCAAAAAACAAGATCGGCCGAGGCAGCCGCTACTGGAGCAAGGGCTGCGTGTTCAGTTGTAGAGAATGTTCCCAGTTCGCGCATATCGCCCAGAATGGCAATGCGGCGGGTGGCAGGCAGGTGGTGCAGGACGTCCAATGCCGCGCGGATGGAGGCAGAGGAGGCATTATAGCTCTCGTCCAGCAGGGTTATGGCTCCCCCCGCAATGTGGCTGAGTGCCCCCCGGCCCTTGCCGGGGGCAAAGCCTTGCAGTGCCGTGGCTGCTTTGGGCAGGTCCGCCCCAAGGGCTGCGCAGGCGGCCAGTGCGGCCAGTGCGTTGCGGGCCAGATGCAGGCCGGGTGCTGGCACATGCACGGCTACCTCTACCCCGGCAATGCTGGCGATAAACTGTGTGCCATCGGCCCCGGAGTGCACAGCGCCCATATGCGCGGTGCTGCCAGGGCTGGAGCCCGTGCGCCACAGGGTTGCATGGGCCTGTTGTGCGGCCTGAACAAAAAAAGAAGCACCGTGCGCATCATCCGGCACCACAGCCACGCCATGGGCTGGCAGGGTGGTGATAATGGAGGCTTTTTCTGCCGCAATGGCGTCCAGGCTCCCCATATGGCCCAGATGGGCGGAGCCTATGGTGGTAATAACCGCCACATCGGGGCGAACCATGCGGGCAAGGGGGAGGATCTCGCCGGGGTGGTTCATCCCGATTTCACTAATGCAGAAGGCTGCATCTCGTGGCAGGCGGGCAAGGGTCAGGGGCACGCCCCAGTGGTTGTTATAGGAGGCCTCGGCCGCATGGGTCGGGCCATTGGCGCTCAGGCACAGGCGCAGCATTTCCTTGGTGGTGGTTTTGCCCACGCTGCCGGTTACGGCCACGACCTTGCCGGTAAAACGCGCACGCGCGGCTTGGGCAAGCTGTTGCAGGC
This sequence comes from Acetobacter sp. ESL1128, assembly GCF_058505085.1. Lineage (NCBI taxonomy): Bacteria > Pseudomonadati > Pseudomonadota > Alphaproteobacteria > Acetobacterales > Acetobacteraceae > Acetobacter > Acetobacter sp. ESL1128. Next base: position 810,099 of record NZ_CP196369.1, read on the forward strand.
CCACCATTGTATCGGCCACCACCAGCACGCGCGGGTCGGTCAGCCCGTCTACCGCATGCACCATGGCGCATGCCGCTCCCTTGTCCAGTGCAGCCTGAACATGGGTGTGGCCATCGCTGGTATCCCCCTTAAGGGCAATAAACAGATCACCGGCGGCAAGGGTACGTGTGTCGATGGAAATGCCGGTTATGGCCTGCTCAGTCAGGTTTCTGGCAGGGACTTCAGGCTGTGTGCCTGTGAGGGCAGAAGGGCCTGCTGCGGGCAGAAAATACCCACCCGTTGCCTGTTCCAGTTCCGTGCGGGTCCATAAGGTGGTCATGGCTGCCCCACTACGGCGCGAATAACTGCGGCATCATCAAACGGCAGCACGGTTGTACCTATAATCTGCCCCTGTTCATGGCCTTTACCTGCCACCACCAGCACATCCTTTGCTCCAAGCATGGACAGGGCCTCTGTTATGGCCTGCCTGCGATCCCCGATTTCCAGCGCATCGGGCGCGCCCGCGCGGACCTCTGCACGGATTTGTGCGGGGTCTTCCGAGCGGGGGTTATCATCTGTGATTATGGCAATATCAGCGCCATGTGCAGCCGCCTGTGCCATAAGGGGGCGTTTGCCCTTGTCGCGGTCTCCGCCTGCGCCAAAAACCACCACCAGTCGCCCCTGTGCATGTGGCCGCAGGGAAGAGAGCAGGCGGGCCAGTGCATCTGGCGTGTGGGCATAATCCACATAGGCACTGGCACCATTGGGTAATACGGCGGCCCGTTCCATGCGCCCGCGTACCCCGACCAGAGCGGGCAGCAGGTCCAGTGCTGCGGGCAAGGCGGCCTCGTCCTGCACAGCCAGAGCCAGAGCCAGCAGGGCGTTATCGACCTGAAAACGCCCGGGCAGAGGGAGCATGACGGTTTTAACCAGCCCGTTGCAGCTTATGCGCAGTTCCTGCCCGGCGGGAACGGCCTTGCAGTCCAGCAGGCGCAGGGTCGTGCCGTTGGTGCCGGTCAGGCGCAGGTGCAGGTTGCGGGTCTTGGCAATGCCGTGCAGTGCATCAAGCGTTGTGGCATCCATGTCCGCATTGGCGGCGGCAATGGCGCCTTGGGGGAGCAGGGTATCAAACAGCCGCAGCTTGGCCGTGCGGTAGGCGGCCATGGTGCCGTGGTAGTCCATGTGGTCACGGGTGAGGTTGGTAAACCCGGCGGCCTGAAGGTGCAGCCCATCCAGCCGCCCCTGCTCCAGCCCGTGGGATGATGCCTCCAGTGCTGCGTAATGCACCCCTGCGCGCTCCAGCGCGGCCATCCCGTTGGCCAGTGCAACCGGGTCCGGTGTTGTCAGGGGGGGGAAGGTAACCCCCGTACCTTCGGCCCCGGTCAGCCCCAACGTGCCAATGCCGGCTGCCTTGTGGCCCTGTAATGCCCAGATCTGGCGCAGGAAGTCGGTTGTGCTGGTTTTGCCGTTGGTGCCGGTTACGGCAACCAGATGTGCTGGCTGTGGGCCAGCCAGCATGGCAGCCCAAAGGGCCAGCACGTGGCGCGGGTCGGGGCAGGTGACAAATGGCCGCTCTGGCACACCCTGCGGCCAGAGCGTGCCGGTTGGGGCCAGAATGGCCGCCGCCCCCTGTTGCACGGCTGCTGCAATATAGGTGCGGCCATCTACCCGCGTGCCGGGGAGTGCGGCAAATACAACGCCCGGACCTGCCTGCCTGCTATCGGCCGTAATGGCGCTCACATGCGGGTCGGTGGTGGTCGCGCTCAGGTTAAGGGCGCGCAGCAGGGTGGAAAGGAGTGTGCTCATTCGTCCATGTTCTCCCCTGCTGTTTTTTTGCGGATTGCCAGAGTATGCGCAGCCGTGGTGCGTGCCAGTTTTTCTGCCTGCCGGGTGGCGCGGTGTTCGGCCTCAAGCTTGCGCGGGTCTCCGGGGTCGTTCCCCGGGCCGAGCGGGCGAACGCCCCGTGGCACCGCCGGGTGCATGGGTATGGCCAACTGGGCATCAATCTGGGCCGCGTGCTCCACATCGGGGAAAATCTGCAACATGGGGCCAATGCGTGAGATCACGCGCGAGACTGTGGGGGCCGCGTTCCAGCCTGCTGTTGTCCAGCCGTGGGTCTGGGGGGTGGGCTGTGGGCTGTCCAGCATGACGTACACGGCGTAGCGCGGCGCGTTCATGGGGAAAATACTGGTAAAGGCAGAAATATTGACGTGTTTGAGGTAGCCGCCATGCGGGCCGATTTTTTCTGCCGTGCCGGTTTTTCCGCCTACAAAATACCCGGGGGATTCAGCCGTTCGGCCTGTGCCCTGCGTCACGTCCAGCCGGAGCAGCCTGCGCAGCAGCGCCGAATTGCTTTCGGAAAGAACGCGCACGCCCTGCGGAATAACCGGGGCTTCGGGCATGGGGGCACCGGTGCCTGTTGGCAGGGTGGGTAATGTCTGCCGCAGGGCTGCACTTTGCACACCCTGCTCGAACTCCTCTGCGGGGGAGGCGTCTGGCGCGGGTGGGTCGGGGTCTTCTTGGTCCAGCAGGGTGGGTGTGACCAGAATGCCACCGTTAACCGTGGCCGCCGTGCCGCGTACAATAGCCAGTGGTGGTTCGGCCACACCGTGACCAAACCCTACGGTCATGGTTGTGGCAAGGCCCCACTGGCGGGGTACCAGCGGGCGGGCGGCTTCGGGCAGTTCCACCGGCACGGGGGCAAAAAAGCCCATGCCGCGCAGCCACTCGGCCTGCCGCTTGCCGCCCACATCCAGTGCGATATGTGCTGCCGCAGGGTTGGAGGAATAGGCCATGACCTCGGGTAGGGACAACCATGGAGCAAAATGGTCGTTCTTCATGTCCCGGATGGTAAAACGCCCGATTTTGAGCGGAACGGAAGAAAAACTGTCCCATATATGGATGGTGCCAGTCTCCAGCCCCATGGCTGTGGTTTGCAGCTTGAAGGTAGAGCCCGGCTCATACAGCCCGGTTACAGCGCGATTGAACCGCTCATCGTTTGTGGCGTGGGAAAACTCGTTGGCATCATAATCGGGCAGGCTGACCATGGCGATAATTTCGCCCGTGCGCACGTCCATGACAATGCCGCATGCGCCAATGGCCTGGAATGTGTCTTTGGCAGCAGCGACCTCTTCACGCACGGCGGACTGCACGCGAATATCCAGTGAAAGCCGCAGGGGCTTGCGGTCCACCAGCAGGCGTTTGTTAAAAAAGCGTTCCACGCCGGCAATGCCGTTATCATCAATATCCACGGCCCCCATAATCTGGGCGGCCATGTGGCCCAGCGGGTAGTGCCGTTGTTCCCCCGGCTCAAAATAAATGCCGGGAATGCCCAGATTGTTAATGGCCAGTTCCTGCTGGGGCGTAATGTTGCGCGCGATGTACACAAACTGCTTGTGGCGGGCCAAACGCTCGGCGGTTTCAGGCTCGTTCAGGTCATGCAGGACGGATTTGAGCTTGTGGGCAACATCAACCGGGTCGATCAGCTCCTGTGGGTTGGCGTAAACCTGCGCTACCGGCAGGGAAAGGGCGAGTGTCTGCCCGTTACGGTCCACAATGGAGGCCCGGTGGACCTGCGGCAGAACGTAATCTCCCGCCAGACTGCCCTTTGGGTCAATTTTGGGTATTTTTGGCACCTGTGGTGCAATCTGGCGCTGCTCGGGCACCATGGGGTGCAGTACTGTGGCGATTGTCAGCTTGATGGCAACGCAGGCAAATAGCGCGCAAAACCCGGCGGACACACACAGCAGCCGCACATGCATTGTTTCCCTGTGCGCGCGGGCGCGCAGGTCATCCCCCGTTACACCAATTGTGCGTGTTGTTTCGGAATCATGGCGTGGGGGGCCGACCATATCGTATCAGAAGGACTTTCAGCCAAAACAATCAGTTGGTTACGGGAACAGGGGCGGGCAGGGCGTCGCTACCGCGACTCAGCAGGGACCCGTTCGTATAACCGGAAGTTGCGCGGGCTTCCATATAACCCTCAGCTACGGGTGTTCTATGTGCGCGAACAGGGTGCCAGCTTGCTGCGGCCACAGGCAGGGGGTGGCGCACAGGCGTTATGTCATCACTGTTCTGGGCAAGGCGGCGTGGGGCCATGGCCTCCGCCCGGCTGGCAGCAGCCAGCGTTGCACGCCGGGAGGCTGAGGTATCCGCATCATCCGCGCTGGCTGTTGCAAGGTTCTGGTGCAGGCTGGGGCGGGGGGCATCAGCCACCTGCACGGGCTGGTGGCGGGGTGCCACCGCTACGCGGGCAATGGGGGCATCATGCTGCGTAACTGGCGGCGGCAGTGCTGCGGGTGCAACCAGAACATGCGGTGCCTGTGCCGGGCTTTCCATGGCAACAGTTACCGGGTGTGGGCGCACAGCGCGCACAGGCAGCGGACGCGGGGGCGTGGGGGCTGCATCGGCTACAGCCAGAGTGTGTTCACGCTCGGGCTGCGGCGGGGGCAGATGCGCCGTGGTGCTGCTGGCAACCGCCACGGGGGCTGCGGGCTGGGCTGCGGTTTTGCTGGCCTGTGCCACCTGTGCCACCTGTGCGGGTGTGCTGGCCTGCGCCACGGCCACGGGTTCGTGGACCACATTGGGCAGGTGCTGCACAAGGTCTGCCATCCGCACAAACTGGGCCGGGTCCATAGACTGGAGGTAAGCCGCGTGTTTGACAACAAGAGCCGCCAGTCGCTCCGGCTGGTTTTCCAGCGCCCATTCCGTGCGGAGCATGGCGGTCTGCCCGCGCACGTGTTCGGTTTCGCTGACAATGGCGGAAATCTGCTGGTCCAGCAGGGTTGTCTGGTGCTTCTTTGTATAAAGGAAGAACCCCGATGCAATCGCCAGAACAGCGCAGCAGCATGTAAATGGGCGGGGGATCATGCACTCAATCCTTTAGTCAAAGAAGCGGATGGAGAAGGACGTTTCATCATGGCGCGCAGGCGTGCGCTGCGGGCACGGGGGTTGGCCCGGCATTCGGCATCGCTTGGGCGAATGGCCTTGCTGGTCAGGCCCACAAAAGCAGCCGGGGCCGCCGGGGCGAGTGATGCACGCGGGTCATGGCGGGAAAAGCTGACATCCTTGCCCAGAGCGCGCTGCATGGCGCGCTTGACCAGACGATCTTCCAGCGAGTGGAAGGAGACAACAACAAGCCGTCCGCCGTCATTTAACAGGGTCAGGGCCTGTTCCAGACCACGTTCGATTTCGCCCAGTTCATCATTCACGGCAATCCGCAGGCCCTGAAAGCTGCGGGTTGCGGAGTCAATGCCCGAGCGGTCCTGCGGCACCACGCTCCGGATGACCTCGGCCAGTTGCAACGTGGTGTGGAGCGGGGTTTCCGCCCGCGCGGCCACAACGGCGCGGGCTACGCGGCGGGCGTGGCGTTCTTCCCCATAAAAATGGAAAATATCGGCCAGTTCCGCCTCGGGGGCGGTGTTGATGATGTCGGCTGCACTGCGGCCCTGTTTGGCCATGCGCATGTCCAGCGGTCCGTCAAACCGGAAGGAGAAGCCACGCTCGGCCTCATCAATCTGGAAGGAGGACACGCCAAGGTCCATAACAATGCCATCAAAACGGGGGGCATGGGCCTGCTCCGCCAGTTCGGCCATGTGGCCAAAACTGCCTGCCAGCATATGCAGGCGTGAGCGGCCTTCCACTTTTTCCATTTCGGCGCACAGCACCTGCCCACGGGCTATGGCGTCCGGGTCGCGGTCTATGGCCCACACGTTGCATTCCGCCGTGTTCAAAATGGCGCAGCTATAGCTGCCTCCGCCAAAGGTGCAGTCCAGAATGGCCTCACCACGGGTGGGAGCCAGATAATGCAGAACCTCATCAAGCATGACGGGTACATGCCCGCTGCTGGGGGGCTTGATGGCGGAGGGAAGTGGGAGCGCGTTCATGGCCTAGTCTTCCCTCTGGCTGGTCTGCGATGCCGCGGGAATGGTGACACGGCGGGACTTCTGGCGTGCTTCGGCCCGGCGCAGGCGCGCAGCCTCGGGTTCCCAGATCTGAAAGATGCGGCCAACCCCCATGAATGCGGCGGTAGAGACATCCTGCAACCCGGCATGTTCGCGCAGGAAGTCGGGCAGCATCAGGCGGCCTTCACGGTCAGGGTCCATGGGGTAGGCATCGGCGTAAATGGCGGCGGCAAGGTCGTCATGCTCGTCAGAGAACATGTCCAGCCGGTCCAGTGGCTCGGTCAGGCGGGCAAAGGCCACGGCTGGCCATGCCTCAATGCAGGGCAGCGTATGGGAGGGGCGGAGAATCACCAGCGCATCGCCTTCCTTTTGCTGTGACTTGAGAACGGAGCGGAACCCAGCAGGAATCGAGACGCGTCCTTTTGCGTCGAATCGATTTTCATGCGTGCCGAGGAACACACTCACGAAGTTCAGAAGTCCTTTTGAGCCAATGGTTTCTGTTCCTGGGAGGGGCGGGGAACATGGGACCGCAACCACTTTTATGGTCTGCCGTGGGATAGCATGGGATAGCATGGGACGCAAATTAAAAGCGAAGAAAAAACAGCAGAAAACCGCCGTTTATAAAGTATTCATACTTTGTTGGAGAGTCGCATGAATGTATTGATCGCGTAGAATCGAACCTGGGAAAGACATTATTTGTTCATGTTATGTTCTTTTGTAGTAAAAAGGGCATGCAAAAGCCCATGCGTGCCCAGCTTCATGCGCGGGAAAAGGGGGGGGGGTAAAAAATGCCAGACGGTCTGTAAGCCGGGTTCTGTCTAGCCCAAAAGGGCCTGGACGATCATTCCTCTGGGACATGTCTTGCAACATGCCTCACGCGACCAACCCGAACGACGGGGCGGGAGAACCCCCGAAACCCTAAGGTTTCTGCCGTTCCTATTCGGTCTTGCTCCCGGTGGGGTTTGCCGTGCCTCCCCTGTTACCAGCGGAGCGGTGCGCTCTTACCGCACCGTTTCACCCTTACCTTCAGCCCGTCCCATGGTTTCCCATGGCATGGAACCCGGAAGGCGGTCTGTTTTCTGTGGCACTTTCCCTAAGGTCACCCTCGCCGGTCGTTAACCGGCACCGTTCTTCCCGTGGAGCCCGGACTTTCCTCCATCATGCGCAAAAACGCATAACAGCGACCGTCCGACCGTCTGGCCCGCGCACCCTGCGTTGGCGGCTGGCGCAGGTCAAGGGCTTTGTGTTGGAAAAGCGCTCTTGGCAGGAACGGGCAAGAGCGCACATCATGCACATATGTCTGATTTTATGGTCCCCACCTCCGTTTCAACTCCGCTTCGGCCCAACCTGCCCTCTCGCGTGCTGCTTGGGCTGATCCGCTGGCAGGAGCGCCGTAAAAAACGCTTACCCAAAAAAGGGGCAGGGCAGGGCAATACTGCGCAGGGCAACAGTGCGCAGGGTCAGGGCGGGGTACAGGCACAGCCTGCGGCGGCACTGCCAGAGCAGCAGCATTTTCTAAAAATACTGCGCAAGGCAATGGATACGCCCTCTTTCCCCCAGCGTCTGTCTGCCCTGCCGCTGCGCAGGGTGGTGCGTGTGCAGGTGCCGGGGGCAACGGGGCCATTGGCAGCACGGCTTTATATTCCGCATGGGCGGGTGCGTGGGGCGGTGCTGTACCTGCATGGGGGTGGGTTTGTGCATTGCGGCCTTAACTCCCACCACGGCATATGCTGCCGCCTTGCGCGGGCATCGGGTGCGGCGGTGCTGCTGCCCGATTACGCACTGGCGCCCGAAAACCCTTTTCCCGCAGCGGTGGAGGATTCCCGTGCGGCACTGGTCTGGCTGGCGGGGGCCTCCGCCCGGCACTGGGGCGGACAGGTGGCAGTTGCGGGGGATAGCGCAGGGGGGAACATTGCCGCCGTACTGGCGCAGAATGGCCGGGCAGGCCTGTGCCCCAACCCGGCCCTGCAACTGCTGTATTACCCATCACTTTACGGGCGTAATAACCTGCCGTCGCAGTCTACATACGAGGAAGGGTATTTTCTCTCCCGCCGCTCCATGGAGTGGTATGCCGCCCAATACATCCAGCGGGAGGAGGACTGGACACACCCGCACTTTGTGCCCGGCCACACGGCTGATCTGGGCGGGCTGGCCCCGGCCGTTATTGTTACGGCAGCATGTGACCCCATGCGGGATGAAGGGCAGGCCTATGCCTCAGCCCTCAAACGGGCCGGGGTGCCGGTGCTGTACCGCTGCTACCCCGGAACCCTGCATGCGTTCCTTAATTTTTACGCGCTTATGCCCCACGGCAAGGCAGCACTCCGCCTTGGGGGGCGCGCCTTACGCAAGGCTTTTGCAGCCAGCGCGTAAGGCCCGGTGCTGGGGCGCAGGCTACGCTCTGCTCAGGGAATAGGGTGGAACTGGCCGGGGGAGCCTTGGTCGGAGAGGACAATCCGGTTCATGCGGTCCACCTTGAGTGTGAACAGCTTGGGCAGTTCACCCTTGGGGGCTGGGCATGTGCCGGTGCTTTTTTCCATCACGTCAATGCGTGACGCGGTGGGCTGGTCGTTGCCGTTGACAACAAACAGCAGGCAGTCTGGCCTGTCATGCGTCATGCCGTTCTGGGTGACCTTGAGCCGCAGATGCTGGACCAGAGCCGTATCATCGTACCAGCTCTGGGCCGAAAACGTGTACCGGTCCACCAGGCGTTCCAGTATGCCGCTTTTGGCCAGAACGATCATGAGCAGCGTAAGCGGCAGCACCAGTGCCAGCCTGCGCAGGACATGCTGGCGCAGCGTCCGCTGGGCAAAGGGGCCACGTTTGGGTTTGGGGGTAGGTGTGTTGGTGTCTGTCATGTCAGCATATCTTCGTGCCACAGGGCGCCATCGCGGGCCAGCAAGGAGCGGGTGGAGGCAGGACCCCAGCTTCCCGCCGGGTAGGGTTCCAGCGGGGTCATGGCGTGCCGCCATGAGTTGAGAATGGGTTCAATCCACTGCCAGGAGGCTTCAACCTCGTCCCGGCGGATGAACAGGGCGGGGTCCCCGCGTACGGCATCGAGCAGAAGGCGCTCGTACGAATCCTGATACGTGACCGAAAATGCGTTTTCGTAAGACATGCCCAGCGTGGCATTGCGCACGCGGAACCCACCTGCACCGGGGTCACGCACCGCCATGACAAACGAGAGTTCCTCATGCGGGGCAATGCGGATAACCAGCCGCCCCGGAGAGGGCATGTTGGTAAAGATCGGCCACACCTGCGGGCGGAACTGGATGACAATTTCGGTGGTTTTGGTGGCCAGCCGCTTGCCGGTCCGCAGGTAGAAGGGAGTATGCCCCCAGCGCGCGGTACGGATTTTGGTGCGGATGGCAACAAAGGTTTCCGTATTGCTGGCACGTCCGGTGCCCAGATCCTCGTTATAGCCGGGTACGTCCTGACGTTTGATCTCGCCTGCCACGTACTGCCCGCGAATAACGTTGCGGCGCACCATGTCCGGTGTCATGGGGCGCAGGGCGTTGAGCACTTTCAGCTTTTCGTTGCGCAGATCATCGGAGCCGAGGGAGGCTGGGGCATCCATGGCCACCATGCACAGGACCTGCAACAGGTGGTTTTGCACCATGTCACGCAGAGCGCCCGATTCATCGTAATAGGAACCACGGCTGCCCACCCCTACGGTTTCTGCCGCAGTAATCTGCACATGGGCTATGGCCTCGGACGACCACAGTTTTTCCAGCGCGGGGTTGGCAAAGCGCAGGGCCAGAATGTTCTGCACCCCTTCCTTACCCAGATAATGGTCAATCCGGTAAATGGATGCTTCGGGGAAGAACTGCCCCACCCCCTGATTGATGGCGCGTGCGGTTTCCAGATTAACGCCAATGGGTTTTTCCAGCACCACGCGGGAGTGCTGGTTAATCAGGTTATGCCGGGCCAGTGCCTCGCAGAGCGGGGAGTAGAGTGCTGGTGCGGTGGCCAGATAAAAAACACGGGGGCGGTCGTTAGCGCTTAGCAGGGTATCAAGCGTATGCCAGTCCCCACCGGGTTTGAGCGCATCGAGCGTAATATAGGTCAGCAGGCCCAGAAAATGGCGCAGGGTCTGTTCGTCCTGTGCGGTTTCGGGGGCGAACTCGCGCAGGGCGGCCTCGGTCTGCTCACGGAACTGCTCCGTGTTCAGTTCCGTGCGGGCAATGCAGATGATCTGCGCATCGTCACTGAACTCCTGCGCATGGAAGCGGCGCAAAAAGGCAGGGAGCAGCTTGCGGCGCGACAGGTCGCCCGTTGCGCCAAAAATAACAAAGTCAAAAGGTCCCGTGTGATTGACCAGAGCCATGGAAAAAACATTCCCGCAAGGGTGGTGGGCAGGGCCGCCGTCAATAAAGGCGTTTGCAGGCGCTGTTACGCCACAGCGCACAAAGGCTGCTCCGCTTATGGAAGGCTCAGGACGTGTTTGCAAGGGTTAGAATGGTGTGTGATCATTGACCCCGTGCACACAGCACGATAAGCCCGCGCCTTTGGCAAGCAGCAGGATACGGGTTTTTGGTCTTCCGTATTCCTGCGCCTGAGATACGATGCGCAACTAAAGGGAGCCGAACATGGATGGCGAACAAGAAGACGCAGCAGTAGGCGGCATTGCCGCAGACCGTCTGAGAAGCATTATCGAACGGGTTGAACGGCTCGAAGAAGAGCGCAAGGCGCTGGCAGGCGACATAAAGGACATTTTTACCGAGGCCAAATCCGCCGGGTTTGATGTCAAGGTCATTCGCCAGATTATCCGCCAGCGCAAACAGGAACCTTCGGAAGTGGAAGAGCAGGAAACCCTGCTGGACATCTACCGCCGTGCGCTGGGCATGTAAGATCATCCACGCAGGCGCAACACAGGGTCGGGGCGGCTTTTGATGATGACATTGTCTTTTCCCGAATGGGTACCGCTATGGGGCCAGTTGCTGGTTCTGGCGGTGGGCATTGTGTTCGGGCTTGCGTTCATGATGATGCCTTTTGCCGTTTTTGGCGTCAAAGGCAGGCTGGCTGAACTCTCCCTCCAGTTGGAGGAACTTCAGGCAGAACTGCGCGCGCGCGCCATGCAGGGCAACAGGGTGCCGGAAGGGTATGCGGGGCATGGGGCGGAACCCCCACTCCCCTTTACCCGCCGCGCAGAGAGCGAGAGCCGGCCCGTGGTGGAGGAAGTGCGCCCCCCCGCGGTGGAAAAACCAGCCACCCCACGGGGTGTGCCCGTTTTTGCGGAACTGCGCGCACCAAGGGTGTCCGACGCCTACGAGGCCCGGCAGGAAGCTCCTCCGGCGCCTTCCATGGAATCCGACCCCTACAAGTCTGCTCCGGTCAGGCGCATGCCCTGGCATGAGGAGGAAGACGAACAGCCGGCAAAAAGTGCCGAGGCACAGCGCCGGCAAAAAGCGCCGGATGCCAACCAGGAAGCCTACCGCCCCGATTTCTCGCGTGAAGGGGGGCAACCCCGTTCTGGCACAACGAGTGGGCGGTACGATGATTATATGGGCCGGGCCGAGCCCGTGCTGCATTTTCCCTCCCGCAACAAACCTTAACATCGGGTGTTGCGGGGGTTAGCCCCGTGGTGGCTTTGGGGCTGCTGTGTCAGACCATCACAAGGTCATCACGGTGGATGATCTCATCACGCCCCTGCCAGCCCAGAATACTGGCGGTCTCGCTTGAATGGTGCCCGGCTATGCGGCGTGCATCGTCCGCATCATAGGCGGCAAGGCCGTGGGCCAGTATGCGCCCGCTGGCATCCACCACCTCCACCAGATCACCCTGCGTAAAGCTGCCCTGTACGTGCAGAACGCCCGCAGGGAGCAGGGACCCACCTTTGCGCAGGGCTTCGGCAGCCCCCGCATCCACTTTAATTTCCCCCGTGGGGTTCAGGCTGCCGGCAATCCACTGCTTGCGGCCCGTATGCCCGTTGCTCTGGGGCAGGAACCATGAGCAGCGCGCGCCATCCATAAGAGCCTGAAGCGGGTGCATGGTTTTGCCAATGGCAATGGCCATGGCGCAGCCCGAGCGTGTGGCAATGTTGGCCGCCAGCAGCTTGGTGCGCATGCCGCCCGAGGAGTAGCCCGGTGGCGGTTCCCCCCCCATGGCCTCGATTTCGGGTGTCAGGGCCTCAATAACCGGCAGGTGCTGCGCGTTGGGGTTGGTGCGTGGGTCGGCTGTGTATAGCCCATCAATATCGGAGAGCAGCACAAGCTGGTCCGCATCGGTCATCTGCGCTACGCGGGCGGCCAGCCGGTCGTTATCCCCAAAGCGGATCTCGGCTGTGGCAATGGTGTCGTTCTCGTTAATCACCGGCACACACCCCAGTTCCAGCAGGGTATTCAAGGTGGCGCGGGCGTTCAGGTAGCGCTTGCGGTCTTCTGTATCTTCGGGGGTTAGCAGCAGTTGGGCGGCTGTCAGCCCGTGGGCGGAAAGGGCGTGGCTCCATGCCTGGGCAAGGCTGATCTGGCCTACGGCTGCTGCGGCCTGTTTTTCTGCCAGCCGCAGTGGCCCACCTGCAAGCCCCAGCGTATGCCGTGCCAGTGCTATGGCCCCGGAGGACACAACACTCACCGCCACGCCCTGTTTGCGCAAAACCGCTATATCTGCGGCAACGCTAGCCAGCCACTCCTGCCGTGGAGCGGCTTTTTGTGGGTCCACAACCAGAGCACTGCCGATTTTGATAACCAGCCGTTTTGCATGCAGGAGTGAAGGGCGGGGGCTGTCTGTGGTCATGGGCTCATCCGTTGGGGGACAAGGCCCCCTCCAGCTATGGCATTGCGGGTTGGTGGGTCAGGACTGGTCCTGCGCGTCCTTGCGGGAGGCCGTTACTTTATCCTGCAACAGGCGCAACAGTTCCGGCACACCCTGCCGTGTTGCCGCGGAGATCAGCAGCACAGGAGCACCACTGGCTTTTTGCAGTGCCGCCCGGCGGGCAGATGCCTCACGCGGGGTCATGGCGTCTGTCTTGTTCAGGGCAATAATTTCCGGCTTTTCTGCCAGACCGCCCCCATAGGCCGCCAGTTCGTGGCGGATGGTGCGCCATGTGTCCACCACGTTGCCTGCGGCACCATCAATCAGGTGCAACAGCACGGCGCAGCGTTCCACATGGCCCAGAAAACGGTCGCCCAGCCCCGTGCCTTCATGGGCCCCTTCGATCAGCCCCGGAATGTCCGCCACCACAAATTCTTCGGTCATGGACAGGCGCACAACGCCCAGCTGGGGGTGCAGGGTGGTAAAGGGGTAGTCGGCAATTTTTGGGCGCGCTGCGGAGACAACGGACAGGAAGGTGGATTTGCCAGCATTGGGCAGGCCTACAAGCCCGACATCCGCAATCAGTTTAAGGCGCAGCCATACCCAGCGCTCTTCGCCCGGCCAGCCCTTGTCCGAGCGGCGGGGAGCGCGGTTGGTGCTGCTTTTGTAGTTGGCATTGCCAAACCCGCCATCCCCCCCACGGCACAGGGTCACGCGCTTGCCGGCTTCGTCCAGATCGGCCAGCAGGGTTTCGCGGTCATCATCCATGATCTGGGTGCCAATAGGCACCTTGATGACAACGGCGGGGGAGGCCGCACCCGTGCGGTCCGAGCCAGCACCATTGCCACCCTTGCGGGCACGGAAATGCTGGGTGTACCGAAAATCAATCAGCGTGTTCAGGTTGGGCACGGCTTCGAATATGATGTCCCCACCACGGCCGCCATTGCCGCCATCGGGGCCACCGAATTCGATGTATTTTTCCCGACGGAAGGCTGTCACACCATCTCCACCGTCGCCTGAGCGAACGTAGATTTTAGCCTGATCTAGAAACTTCATGACATACCTTCCGGCCCGGAACACGAAAAAGGGCCGAACCTTCCGGCCCGGCCCTGTTTTGCGTTCCAGCTACGCTAAAACGTAGGCTGGAAAAACCCAGCCTGCTTATTCGGCTGCGAGGGGCAGCGCATCAACAGAAACGTGGACGCGGCCTTCTGCACGGCGTTCAAAACGCACATTGCCGGGAACCAGAGCAAACAGCGTGTGGTCGCGGCCAACGCCGACGTTCACGCCAGCCTTTACCTTTGTGCCACGCTGGCGAATGATGATGTTGCCAGCAAGAACCTGCTCGCCACCAAACTTTTTTACACCAAGGCGGCGTCCGGCGCTATCGCGCCCGTTACGGGATGAACCGCCAGCTTTTTTTTGTGCCATGACCTAAGTCCTCCGTGGTCTAACCGGCCTGTTGTTTCCCCAAAGGGAAATCAGGCGGCGTTAATTTCCTGAATGCGCAGAACGGTAACCGGCTGACGGTGGCCGTTTTTGCGGCGGCTGTTCTGCCGACGGCGCTTCTTGAAGATGATGACCTTCTTGAGGCGGTCCTGAGCGATAACGGTAGCCGTTACCTTTGCGCCAGCAACTGTGGGAGCGCCAATGGTCGTGCCGCTCTCGCCACCAACGGCCAGAACGTCATCAAAGGTGATGGTGGAGCCGGCTTCGACTTCCAGCTTTTCAACCTTCAGCACCATGTTGGGCTCAACCCGGTACTGTTTGCCGCCAGTGCGGATAACTGCGAACATAAACTGTCTCTCTTTCCGATCTCTTGACCCTCGCGGCACCTTGGGCACAGGCGAAAAATCAGCTCGCTTTTTATTCTTTGGCCGCGACTTTGCACGGCATGCTTCCATCTGCGTGGATTAGCGGGGCTTTTACTGGCAGACTCGCCGCCACGTCAATCAATAACTTGCGCTTTGGCGTAATTTTGGCGGTGAACCGGGGGTATGGCCCTGTTACGCCCCTTTGGGGTGGAAAAGTCTGGCACCAAGCCGCCTGACCTCACGCCATGCCTGCAAACCAATACCGTAGGCGGAGAGGTCCGTATATTTTGCATCAATCAGTGTAACGGGGCCAACGCCGGCCAGCGTATGCATGCCTTCTGTGTAAGGAGCAAAACTGTCGCTCTGGCCGATGGCGGCCCCGGCGTGGGTTACAACCCGGTCGGGGGTCAGGGTGTCAAAGGTCAGGGGGCGGATTGCCCCACCATATGTATGCGTGCAGTCCTGCACCGGGAGCACCAGCTTGCCGTTGTGCACGCAGGGTGTGCCGCCGGGGCGGGTGCTTGCATTGTCCAGCCGGACAGGGTTTGCGTGGTGGCGCTGCCACGGGCCAAGCAGGCTGGGGGCATATGCCAG
Organism: Acetobacter sp. ESL1128; assembly: GCF_058505085.1. Taxonomy (NCBI): domain Bacteria; kingdom Pseudomonadati; phylum Pseudomonadota; class Alphaproteobacteria; order Acetobacterales; family Acetobacteraceae; genus Acetobacter; species Acetobacter sp. ESL1128. Next base: position 825,139 of record NZ_CP196369.1, read on the forward strand.
ATGCAACGCCCCTATGGCTGCGCCGCGGCTGGTGGCGGGCATATAAAACAGCCACCACAGACCATCATGAAAAAAGGGTGTGGCGTCTATGGCAATGTCATCACCCAGATCAATTACCGTGGCTTCCTCCCACTGATCGGGGAAGTGCTTACAACGGTAAAGGGTTAGTTTGCCCGAGCGAAAAGCCTCGGGCAGCATCCATGTATGGCCATCGGCTTCAAAAACATATGGGTAGGAGAGGTGCCACGGAGTCTGCAACACCTTGCGCTGCTCCAGCAGATGCAGGGATTTATCGTAGATCAGGACATCTATGGAGCCTACGCGTACGCGGTAGTCATAGTCCTCGACAAACACGTAAAGCCTGTCATCGCGCCACAGGCCAAACGGGTCTGCACGAAAGCAGAACCGGCGCATGGGAGGGGTCCAGACAACGGGCAGCCCTTCAAGCGTGCCCTGTGCCAGAATATGCTGGAGCGGGCTGTTTACAATGCCCACACGCCAGATGTCTTTGCGCAATCCCATGGTCAAGAAAATCCCTGTTTTGTGCAGCCGGACTGAGGGGAGGCGGGGTTACACCCTGTGTCTCAAATCATTCTTGAAAAGCCATATCCCCACAAAGCGGGAGAGCAGAACCCCGGCGCTGGACAGTACGGTGGCAATGCAGGCACCGTAAAGTCCCATCTGGCTGGTAAAAATGTATAAAACCGGAAAATACAGTACCGTAATAACGGTGCGGTTAAGGGTTAAAAAGCGCACGCGGTTCATAACGGTCAATAACGGGTCTAGCGGTACAAGAAGCAGGTTGCAGGCAGTGGCAACCAGCATCATGGAAATATAAAGGGATGAGTTTTCAATTGTTTCATGAAACATAAAGGAAAATATTTTCCCGCCGGAAAAAAATGAAAGAACAATAAGCGCGGAAGACAGCAGCAATAGAGCTGAAAACATGATGAAGGTCAGCTTTTTTAAGCCGCGCCAGTTGTTCTGATCCCGCATTTTAATCAGCTCCGGGTAAAGCACCGGGGTCAGCAGTTGTGCCGGCGTGGCTATGCCATCGGCAATCTGCCGCGATACCCGGAAAATAGCCGCATCCGCCGGGCCAAGATGGCCACCAATAATAAGCGTTGCAATCTGCCCCGAGACAGAGCCGAGTGTCTGGTTCAGGGTCACATTGCGTGTGAAATCCCACATTCCCGGCAGCTTCCATTTGCGGTTGTGGAAGGCATGTGCGTAGATTTTAAAAATATTCATTTTAATGGAGGAAAGTGCGAAGCACACGGAGCCAGCATAATCAATAACCCGCGTAAGCCCCCAGATCAGCAGGAAGTAACCCAGAGTATAGTGGAGCTTGTAGCCAACAAATGTTGCGGATGTCTGAAATGTTGAGCACAGAAAATCTATGATCGGGGCAACGTGAAATTTGCCAGACAGGCGCAATATGCCATTGGACCACCCGGTGTACATAAACGGACTGCAAAAAGCATAAAGCAGGGCTAGCGTTATAATATGCTGGGGCCAACTGGCGAGGGTGCCATAAATCAGAACCAGCACAATGCCTAAGCTTAGGGCAATTGCAGCGGATAGCGTGTCCAGGCGTATGGAAAACCCGATAACCTGCTTGATAAGGGGGGTGTCCTTGCGGGCGAATGCCTCGCTCCCAAAGTGGATGAGCGTCTGCCATGATTGCATGCGTGAAACCATGGAGGCGGCGGAAGCTAGGGAATGAATGAGAATGAGCAGGCCAAAGTCCGCCAACCCCAGAGTGCGCACGGCAAGGGAAATGTAGATAAAGCTGCAAAGCGCATTGCCAATGCGTCCTGCGGTCAAAAAACCTACATTGCGGAATATGCTGTTAAAGAGTGATTTATCGCTGGCCATGAGGGTGTCGAACACAAACTTGCGGATTTGTCCATGACCTGAACCCCCGATGTCTGGGAATGATCCCGGCCATGCTCCGTATGGACAATAAAAGCCATTATTCCGCCAGCCTTTAATGCTCCCACAGGCAGAGTGTGCTCAGGTCGGGGCCAGATAATGCATGATGGCTTCGGCCCCACGTTGCGAAGCACCAAGCAGGGGGGCGCAGAAGGCGTCCTGGAAAAACTTTTCCTGCGCAGGGCGGTACAGGGCGTGGCGCTTTGCAGCATTGGCTATGGTGGGCATGAGGTCGTGCAGGTTTTCTACGACGTCGCCCAAGGTCCAGTACACAAAGTGCGGGTCATTCTTCCATGCGATTTTGTTGGGGTTTAAAAAAACGCAGGGGCGGGGAATGGCAAGGAATTCGTAAATCTGGCTGCTGACATCCCCAATATAAAGGGCAGCCTGGGACGTGTATGTCATGTCCAGCATTGCAGGTGAGCCGGTATCAACCAGAATACCCGGCCCTTCCTGCCGTTTTAAGGCGCGCGCCTTAAACCCGAAACCCTTGTGAAACATTTTGATATGGGGGGCCACCACCAGATTATACCCCTCGGGTTTGTCCAGTTGTGCCCGAAATCCCTTGATAAGCGGCATCATCCATCTGGAGGCAGATGTCAGGGATCGCTGGCAATGGGGGTTGTAAAGGGCAAAGGGATGGCCGTTGGCAAAATGAATCGGCTTTTCGTGGCGCATGGCGGCAAAAACATCGAACTTCGGATAGCCGATAATTTTGCTGGCATGGTTTTGCAGCAGCCCATGGCTTTTGAAAAAAATTTCTTCCTTGGGGCCGGACAGTAAGGTCAGGTCAAACTGGTCTATCAGGTTCTGGTCTTTTACGTAACGCCCTGCGGCCCCATGCATGAGTAGAATGAGCTTTGGTTTATTCAGCCCCATCTGCTTTAAAATGCCGGCTGAATACTCTGTTGCAATGACCGCATCATACGTATTCAGCTCGTCAACATTTTCTTTCAGAACAAGGGTACGTTCCTGATCAAGGCGTCTGGCGCGCTTGAGTGCCTTTGCCCTCCATGATTTGGGAAAGGGCTTAAGGGGCAGGTCTGGTAAATCGAGCGAACGCCTGATGCGTTGCAGATGTAATGGTGTGTCGGGGAAGCTGTAATACTCAGTTACCTGATTACCCGGTATTGCCGCCAGCGCGCTCGCCACGGTTGCCGTGTGGTAGCATTGGTATGGCTCGGCAATGTAGATAAAGGCAATTTTCACGACTAGTCTTTCTGGTCAGATTTACAGAGTGCTGAAATTTCAGGTTCTAAAATAGACAGGGTTTTATGGCATAAGAATGCAATCTTCAGGGCAGGATCAGGCCGTTGTGGTTTTTATGTTATGGGCCACAATCTGCTCAACGCGGGCCAGAATGTCCCGGCCGATCCGGTCAAAATGCTGCGCGCCAAAACGGGCCAGTACTGTAGCGCGGGCATGTTGGCCCATATCCGCCAGATGCTGGGGCTGTTTGAGCAGGTCTTCCAGCGCACTGGCAAGGGCCGCACTATCCTGCGGTGGCACAATGCGGCCGGTTTGCGGGGTAATGGAAGACGGGATTTCCCCCGCGTTGGAAGCAACAACCGGCAGGGATGCCAGCATGGCCTCATGCGCGGCCAGACAGAAACCTTCCCACAGGGAGGGTTGGACATAAAGGTGCAGCCGGGACAGAAAAACCGATGGGTCTTTAATATGGCCAAGGATCTGTATGGGGAGCTGGCCTTTGGCAATCAGCGCCTCAAGGTGGGGGCGTTCTTCCCCTTCACCACCGATCAGGACTTCAAAAGGGGGGAGGTCAGGGCAGTTTTGCAGCAGGGCAATGGCCGCGCACAGCGTGTCATACCCCTTGACCGGATGCAGTCTGCCTAGTGTGCCAATGCGTACAGGCGTGCCCGGTTGCCAGGGGGATGCGGTAGGAACATCGGGGTCCGCCCTGAAGATGGGCCATTCCACAAGCCTGTCGGGTGTAACACCCAGCGTGCGGCGTGTCTGTTCTGCCACACAGGAGGAATCGGCCACCCACAGGGCGCTTCTGTTTTTAAAGCGGCGTAACAGGGCCGCGTTCAGGGGTTTGAGGCGGGCGGAATGCTGCCAGCTTACAACGGGAATATGCTGCCATTGTCCAACCATCTGCCCCAGCAATGTGGCCCGGCTGAGCGATGTCCAGATCACATCGGGTTTATAGGCGCGCATTTGCTTGTGCAGCCAGCGCAGGGCAGGGAGGTGGTCCTTGCGTGTGCCGGGGCGGATATGGAGTGTAAGCCCGGCATTTTCCAGCGGTTCAATCGCCAGACCGTTGCGTCGGGTCAGGGCAAAAACCTCAACATGGTGCCCGGCGTCCCGCATGACCTTTGTAATGGCCGGAACGGGTAGCGCCGCGCCACCGCTTTCCACGGAGTTTATAATATATGCGATTTTCATCGGCGCGATTTTTGCACGGATCAGACCAATAGGCGAGGGACAAGCACGCTGGGCATGCTTGCAGGAGCAGGGAGGGACTTAGACCTTTTTTTGCAAAAAGCGCATAATGGCATCCGCCGCTCCGGGGGATGTCGGGCTTTTGTCCTGATGTTCAAAGGTTTCAGCAACATAAGCGCGCTGCCTGCCTTCAAACTCATCCTGACGGGTAAAGGCAACGGAAAGTGCGTGGCCCAGTTCATCGGGGGTGTCGATGACCTGCCCCAGTGTCCAGAACCGGTAGTCCTTGTTGTTCTGCCAGTGCGCGTGATGCGCATTGAGGAAAATGCATGGTCTGGGCCGGATCAGGAACTCGGCAACCTGACTGCTGACATCCCCCAGATAAAGGTCCGCCGCCATGGTGTAGGTCATGTCTATGCTGCGGGTGCTGCCGGTATCGATCAGGATATTGGGGTATTTGGCAAAGCGCTTGACCAGTGCTTCGGCCTGTTTTTTGTGGCCGTTGAACAGGCGGTAATGCGGTGCGCAGATCAGGTTATAATGATCCTGATTGGCAAAGTAGTTCAGGATTGTCTCGCCAAACTGGTACCATGATGTCAGCCCGCGTGAAAAATGCGGGTTGTACAACACAACGGGTTTGTCGTTATCAAACAGCCTGGCCTGCTGCTTGTGCAGACGCTCCACAATGTCGAACTTGGCATAGGTGCCCATGTGGTATTCGCCGGGGGTTATAAGGCCCCGTTCAAGCAGCCTCTGTTCCACTTTTTTGCCCGAAAGAAGCACAAAGTCGAACTGCTTGATGTCATCAGCAAATCCGATGGCCCGGTCGCCTGCACCGTGGCGGGTCCAGATGTAAAGGGGTTTGGTCACGCCCATGCGCTTGAGGTAGAGCGATGTCCGCTCCGGCACCACAATGGCCTGAAACTGATTGAAGTAATGGCGGCTGAAAAACAGGGAAGCCAGCCGCTCGAGCGGGCCGTGGCCATTACGCTCGACCAGCCTGCCAAGCCATGCGGGAATGGGGAGCAGGTCGTAGATGACCTTTGCCGCCGGGTAGAGCCGGCCGAGCGAGCGGGCGTAATCCAGATGGTTCTGGGTTGGGCAGGCCACATGCACTTCCGCATTGGGGTGGCGGGCTGCCATTTCAAAGGCGATGGGGAGAGAGTGGAGCGTCTGGTGCGGCTGGGCAATCAGCAGGAAAACCACTTTCAGCGTTTTAAGGGCGCTTTGTGGCGGTGTCTGTAGTGCCGACACGCCATGAGGACCGCGCCCCAGACTCTGAAGGTGTTTCTGCTGGTCTGTCATATCGAAAAAAAATGGCTGCACAGGCACATAGGTCAAGCTACGGCTCTTTCCTCTTGGGAAGCGGGCACCATAACCCGGCTACCACAAATACACCTCAATTCTATTCAGCGTTTGGTAAGGACATGTATAGTGCACGCTGACTTGCACCAGATAGCGCACAGCGTCAAGACGCAAACACATGCGGTAAGGGTCTGAACATACACATAAACCCTCACTTAATATGGATGTTTGACACATATCTTGACCAGCCTGCGCGCAGGGTATGCCAGAGCAGCCATAATATGGCCAATGGCGGCAGGGATGCGCTCGCGGTTGGTTCGGCCACAAGCCTTGGGGATATGGTGCAGGAAGCCAGTACATGTTCCTGCGGATAGCACTTGCGTATTTGTGCCAGCACACCTATAACGCACCCCCACGGAGAGGTGCCAGAGCGGTCGAATGGGGCGGTCTCGAAAACCGTTGTGCGAGCAATCGTACCGAGGGTTCGAATCCCTCCCTCTCCGCCATTCCTTATTCTTATAAAAATATACTGGGTATCAAACAGCCTGTTCCTTTTGGCTGTTGAGTTGGCACCCGTTCGGACATGAGCCGCTATTGGTGCAGTGTACTGGATGCCTGTGCCATCACCCCCATATAGGGGCTGCGCTCTGCCCGATATGTTGTGGTTTTCCATGTTTATAAAACAGGAAAACGTATGAATATATCATGCGTATTCCGGAAATAATTTTTATTCCCGCTTAAGGTGATGCGTACATATTAATTTTGTTTTTATATCAATAAAATTTTTTCTAACAGATTTTTGAATAAAAAATTCCTAGCTTCAGGCCAATCCCAACCACAATCCATCGAGAACTGGGAACGCATGAATGCTCTCGTCATAACCGCATTGAAACGGCCCTATACTTTTGTGGTCCTTTCTCTGCTCATTCTCGCATTTGGCGTCATGTCCGTACTGCGTGCGCCAACCGACGTGTTTCCCAACATCAAGCTGCCTGTTGTGTCTGTTGTGTGGACATATGGCGGCATGCTGCCAGAGGAGTTTGCCGGACGCATAACCTATAATTACGAACTGGCCGTGACCTCCACCGTGGAGGGCATAGAACACATGGAGAGCAGTTCGTATTACGGTCGCAGTATCGTCAATATCTACTTCCAGCCCGGAACGGATATTGGTGAGGCGGAAGCCGAAGTTACGGCTATTTCCCAGACTGTTATCAAACAGCTGCCAGACAATATTCCCGCCCCCATGGTCATGCGGCTGGATGCATCCTCAGTGCCGGTTCTGGCCTTGCAGGTCACATCGGACAAGCAGACCCCCTCAGACCTGTTCAAGATCGCAATGACGCGCATCCGCCCCATTCTTGTTACCGTGCCGGGCTCGGTTCTGCCGCAGGCTTACGGGGGGATGGACAGCTTTATTATGGTTGCGCTCAACCAGACGCAGCTTCAGGCGCACCATCTTTCCGCCATGGACGTGCAGAACGCCCTGCGCAAGCAGAACATTGTTCTACCCGCCGGGGATCAGAAAATAGACCGCACGGACTGGATGGTTCAGACCAACGCCACCCCGCGCTCCATGCAGGAACTGGGGGATATTCCCGTCAAGCGCGTGGGCAATTCGGTCATTTATGTGCATGACGTTGCCAACGTTTACCGTGGCGGCCACCCGCAGACCAACCTTGTGCTGGTAAAAGGCAAACAGGGTGTTGAGGTCATTGTCATGAAAAGTGGTGATGCCTCAACGCTGGATGTCGTTTCCAGAACCAAGGAGCTGTTGCCGCGTATCCAGCAGCTTGTGCCGCCGGATGTGCATATTTCGGTCCTGAGTGATGCATCGGTTTTTGTGAAGGACGCCATCCGTGACGTCGTGCGCGAAATGCTGACAGCCGCAGTGCTGACTGGTCTGGTTGTGCTGCTGTTCCTTGGCTCGTGGCGCTCCACCATTATTATCGCCACGTCCATTCCCCTGTGCATTCTGGCCGCCATTATCTGCCTGCTATGGGCTGGCCAGACCATTAACGTGATGACACTGGGTGGCCTTGCTCTGGCGGTGGGTATTCTGGTGGACGATGCGACCGTCATGATCGAGAATATCGATACCCATCTGGAAATGGGCAAGGATCTGGAAACAGCGATTATCGATGCTGCCAACCAGATCGTTATTCCCACGCTGGTTGCCACCTTGTGCATCTGCATTGTGTGGACCCCGCTGTTCCGCCTGAGTGGTGTTGCAGGGTGGCTGTTCATGCCCATGGCCGAAGCCATTGTTTTTGCCATGCTGGCATCGTTCATTCTGTCGCGCACACTGGTGCCGACCATGGCCAAATATCTGCTGGCAGGGCAGGTGCATCCCGGTTTGCACGGGGATGAGCATGAAGCTCTGCCCAAAGGTGTTTTTGGCCGGTTCCAGAACAGGTTTGAACATGCTTTCCATGCCTTCAAGCTCCGTTACGGGCGGGTGCTGGAACGTGTGGTAACCCGGCGTCACAGGTTTGTGGCTGTGTTTTTGGGTGTGTCTGTTCTCTCCCTCGCCCTGTTTGCGGTGGTGGGGCAGGACTTCTTCCCCGAGGTTAAATCCGGTGCATTGCAGATGCACATGCGCGTGCCCCTTGGTACCCGGATTGAAACCACAGGGCGCATAGCCAGTCTGGTGGATGACCGTATCGAGCAGCTTCTGCCCGGTCAGGTGGAAGGGGTTATCAACAACTGCGGTCTGCCGGAAGGTCCGCATAATCAGGCGTTTATTCCAACACCCACAATTGGCACGCAGGATTGCGATCTGAGCATCACGCTCAAGAACGAGCTTTCTCCCGTATGGGATGAGCGCGCTCTGCTGCGGCGTGAGCTTTCGGCCAGTTTTCCCGGCACGGTCTTTACATTCCAGCCTGCGGACCTGACGGAAAAAATCCTTAACTTTGGCTCCCCCGCCCCGGTTGATATTCAGGTATCAGGCCCGAATATCCGGGATAACTACCGCTATGCCCGCCTGCTGGTGAACCGCCTGCGGCACATACCCGGCGCGGTGGATACGACAATCCAGCAGACCATGGCCACGCCAACGCTGTTTGTGCAGGGGAACCGCACATTTGGTCAGGCCACGGGCATGACCGAAGGGGATATTGCCAGTAACGAACTCATGACTCTCTCGGGCAGTCAGACAGTCGACCCACAATACTGGCTTGATCCCAAAACCGGCATTACCTTCCCGCTCAATGTCTATGTCTCCCAGGACCAGCTCACACATTACAACAACCTGCTGACCATTCCGGTGGATAAGGGGGACAACGACCCCGAAGGCAAGGATATGCAGCTGCTGGGTAGCATCAGCACCATCACGCCCATCGGCACGCCGGGGCAGGTGTCTCATTATAACTCTATGCCTGATATAGATATTTACGTTTCCACCGAGTTTACCGACCTCGGCTCCGTTCTAAGTCAGGTCAAGCAGGAAATCGCTGCAACACAAAGCGATCTGCCACGCGGTGTGGCGGTGGACATCCGCGGGCAGGCCACCACCATGCATAGCGCTTATGTGGAGCTTATTGCCGGTCTCGTTGTATCGGTCCTGCTGATTTACATGCTGATTGTGATCAACTTCCAGTCTTGGATTGATCCTTTCATTATCATCTCGGCATTGCCGGGGGCTCTGGCGGGTATTGCGTGGAGCCTGTTCCTGACCCATACGCGCCTTTCCGTGCCTGCGCTAACAGGTGCGATCATGTGCATGGGAACAGCCACGGCTAATTCCATTCTGGTCGTGTCCTTTGCCAAAGAGCGCTTTGCCATGCACCGCAGTGCCGCGACCGCAGCAATTGAAGCCGGTATTGGCCGTATCCGCCCGGTTATTATGACAGCTTCGGCCATGATCATCGGCATGGTGCCAATGGCCATCAGTAATTCCCAGAATGCGCCACTCGGTAAGGCGGTTATTGGCGGGCTGGTGGTGGCTACGGTTTCCACCCTGCTTTTTGTCCCCTGTGTTTATGCAATTTTCCACCATCGTCCGGCCCGGCCATCCAGCACGGATGCCGCTAACCAGCAGGAGACTGTCTGATGTTTGTTGCTAGCAAAGGCAGAATTGTCATTATTTTCTTCGCGGCTGTCATGATGGCGGATATTGCGTATCTGCTGGTCCAGCGCGCCCATAATACCGTGCGCATCCAGCAGGATGCCGCCTATGACCGGGTGCCCGATGTTGCGCTGGTCAAGCCCACACCCGCACCACCAACAGTGACCATGTCCTTACCGGGTACAATCAGCGCATGGTACGAAGCGCCCATGTATGCGCAGGTCTCTGGCTATGTAAAAATGTGGTACCGCGATTACGGCGCAGTCGTTAAAAAGGGTGATCTGCTGGCCGAAATCAATACGCCCCGGCTGGATGCGGAATACGCACAGGCGCAGGCGGACCTGAAGGTCGCGCAGACCAAATACGGCCTTGCTGCCATAACCGCCACCCGCTGGCGGTCCATGGGCCAGTCGCAGGCTGTATCTGGCCAGTCTGTTTCCGTGCAGAACGCCAATGAACAGTCCGCCAAGGCAGAGCTGGAAGCCGCTGAACACAAGGTGGCCCAGTATCAGGCCATGATCCACTTCAAGAGCATTGAAGCACCGTTTGATGGCGTGGTTATCGCGCGTAACATCAACGTGGGGGATTATGTGGGGGCCGGGAGCGGCAGCATGAATGCAAACGGCACAGCCAGCGAGTTGTTTACCGTGGCGGACACCCATGCCATGCGCCTGTTTGTATCCGTGCCGGAAACATTTTCCTCCATCCTCCAGCCCGGACTGGTGGCAAAGGTGTCCGTTCCACAGTTCCCCAATGCCGTGTTCGAAGCAAAGTTCCTGACAATTGCTAAAGGTTTTGACCCCAACACCCGTACGGTCATTACGGAGTTTTCCATCGACAATGCGGAACAAAAACTATGGCCGGGCAGTTTTGCTTCCGTCACCCTGACCGCTCCGGCCCGCAAGGGGGTTTATACCATTCCCACTGGCGCACTGGTGTTTCAGGAACACGGTATGCAGGTTGCCACGGTCAATGCGCAGCAGATTACGCATTACCAGAACATAACCGTGGGGCGCATGTCGGATGCCTATACGGAGGTCAGTGCAGGTCTTGCCCCCGATGACCGGATTATCAACAACCCGCCCGCCGATCTGATGGAGGGGGGCAAGGTCAGGCCCGTGGAGCCGGAGCAGGGCTACCTCAGCACACCCAACGCAACGGCGGAAACAAAGGGGGATGATGACGAATGAAACATATATCTGCATATTTTCGTCCCCTGCCTGTGCGCACTCTGGCGGCGCGGGCGGGCCTGCTGCTCTCCCTGAGTGCGCTGAGCGCGTGTGATCTGGCTCCCCGTTATGCGCCGCCACATTATGTTGTGCCGGCCTCCTGGCACGGGCAGGGGCCTTTTAAGGATGCGGCCCCCAGCACCGTGGCGCTGAAACCAGACTGGTGGACCCTGTTTGATGATACCGTGCTTAACGGGCTTGAGCAGGAAGCACTGGCCAACAATGCTGACCTTCAGGCTGCTGCGGAGCGTTTTTCGCAATCCCGCGCTATTGTTATGGAAGCGCGCTCCGACCTTTTGCCGCATTTTGGCATGGCGTTTGGCTCAAGCGACAACAAAAGCTCGGCAGACAGGCTGTTCCGCTACAAAGGCCCGATTACTGCAACGGATGAGTTCTATTCCGGCCTTGCAAGCTGGGAGCCGGATATCTGGTCTGGTATTCGTAACCGGGTCAGGGTGCAGAAATACTATGCGCAGGAACAGGCGGCAGACTATGCCGCCGCACGGCTCAGCTTGCAGGCGGAACTGGCAACGGATTATTTTGCCCTGCGGGGGCTGGATGCCCAGCACGCCATTTATACCCAGTCCATTGCCTATTATCAGCAGGCGTTACACGTTACCCAGACACGGCTGGATAACCAGAATGCCACCGGTATTGATGTCGCCCGCGCGCAGAACCAGCTGTACATGACACAGGCCCGCCTGCTGGACGTGCAGGCCCAGCGGGACGTGCTGGAACACGGTATTGCCGTGCTGGTCAATGAGCAGCCATCCACTTTTCATATCCAGCCGGTGGATGATCTGAGCAATGCAGAACCTAATGTTCCTGCGGGTCTGCCGTCTGACCTGCTGGAACGCAGGCCCGATATTGCTGCGTCGGAAAGACGTATGGCACAGGCAAACCGGGCTATTGGTATTGCCCGTGCGGCGTTTTATCCACATGTGTTTTTTAGCGCCAATGGCGGGTTTGATTCCAATGGCTTCAACCTGGCCAATCTGGCCAATAGCATGTGGTCTTATGGGGCGTCTGTTTCCATGCCTCTGTTTGAGGGCGGGTTGCGCCGTGCCCAGTTGCAGCATTCCTGGTCCGTCTACCGTGAAACGCTGGATCATTACCGCATGACCGTGCTCTCCGCCTTTGCAGATGTAGAGAACGGGTTTTCCATGACCAACCGACTGCGGGCAGAAACCGAACGTTTGGGGCAGGCGGTAGGGACGGCGGAAAAAGCCCAGACCCTGACAATGACTTTGTATAAAGGTGGTGCTGACAATTACCTTGATGCGTTGATTGCTCAGGTCAACACGCTGGATGCACGGATTGACCGGGTGCAGGTTCAGGCCCGCGCCTTGCAAAGCACAGTCGGGCTGATCCGCGCTTTGGGTGGGGGCTGGCGGCAGAAAGACCTCCCTACGCCAGATGCCACGATGACATTTGGTGTCATGCAGTATTCAGGCCTGCAAACACCATCGGATACGCTTCAGCAGCTTAATAAATACTAAGGACTTTTCTTTCTGGAACTTGTAGGAATTTTTCATAAGTTTTTGAAAACAAGACCATGCGGCTGTTTATGTGGCGTCTGGTCATAAAAGCGCATGATGGGGACACGCGCAGGCATGAGAGTATAGGTGGGTGATCCTTGCTCTCATGCTTATTCTGCCGCTGTCTTTTGTTGCCAGAGCATCGAAGGGCAGGGGGCAGGCTCTCTTAACTTTTTTGGGCAAGCCCTGCAGGTTTTGTGCGTAAAAGCCGCAGGGCGTTCAGGGTGACAAGAACAGTGGCGCCGGTATCGGCCATAATGGCCAGCCACAGGCCCGTCATGCCAATAATGGTTGTTACCAGAAAAACCCCCTTCAACCCGAGTGCGATGGATACATTCTGCCGGATATTGCCCATGGTGGAACGGGCAAGGCGAATAAGGGCCGGAATGTCCGTAATACAGTTGCGCAGTATGGCGGCGTCCGCAGTTTCCAACGCGACATCTGTTCCCGATCCTATGGCAACACCAACGGTTGCCTGTTTAAGGGCTGGGGCATCGTTAATACCGTCCCCCACCATCATAACCGGGCCATGTGCTGCCAGTTCGCGGATGGTCTGCTGTTTCTGTTCCGGTAGCAGTTCGGCTTCGTAATCCACATGCAGCAGGGCTGCAATGGCTGCAGCTGTGCGTTGGTTATCCCCTGTCAGGATAAGGGGTGTAACCCCAAGGTTGCGGAGCTGCCGTATTGTTTCCTGCGCATCCTGCCGTGGCTCATCCCGCAATCCGATCAGTGCCAGAGCCGTGCTGGTATAAAGGACAACAACCGTTTTGCCTTCACTTTCCATGGCAGTAGCCTGTGCTGCGGCTGTGCTGGACAATGCGCCATCCTGCATTGCATGCCGGGGGCTGGCGATTGTTATGATCTGCCCATCAAACACGGCAGACACACCCTTGCCCGCAATGGCGCGGCTATCCTGCACAGCAGGCAGCGCCATGCCTGCCGCCTTGCGTAAAATGGCCTGAGCCAGCGGGTGGTTGGAGGCTTTTTCCACTGCTGCGGCAAGAGCAAGAACTTCGGCCGTGGAGTGCTGATCCAGGCAGAGAATATCTGTTACCTCGGGCTGGCCCATGGTCAGGGTGCCTGTTTTATCCAGTGCAACCGTTTTGATCGCCGCCGTGGCTTCAATAACGGCACCACCCTTCATAAGCAGGCCATGCCGTGCCCCAGCGCATAGAGCCGATGCAATGGCGGCAGGGACCGAGATAACCAGAGCGCACGGGCACCCAATAAGCAGCAGGGACAGGCCACGATAGACCCAGACCGACCACGCCTGCCCAAAAAACAGGGGCGGGATAGCCACAACCAGCGCGGATAGACCCACAATGGCGGGCATGTACCAACGGCTGAAGCGGTCAATGAACCGCTGTGTTGGTGCGCGTGAGTCTTCCGCCTGCTCAACCAGCCGGATAATCCGGGCAATGGTATTGTCTGCTGCGGCACGCGTTACCTGTACACGCAGGGCTGTTTCGTTATTAATTGCCCCTGCAAATACCGGGTCGCCCGGCCCACGCGTTACGGGCATGCTCTCACCCGTTACGGGGCTTTCATCCACACCGCCGGTGCCTGAAATAATTTTGCCATCGGCAGGAATACGGTCCCCCGGCCGCACAATAACAACATCGCCGGGTACGAGTTCCGTTGCCGCGACGTCTTCCATCATGTCATTTTTTTCGCGCAGGGCCGTTTTGGGTACCAGCGTGCTTAATGCCCGAATGCCATCGCGCGCATGGCTTACGGCAACGCCTTCAAGCAGTTCGCCCACGGCAAACAGAAAGACAACCAGAGCCGCTTCCTGCGCTGCGCCAATAAACAGCGCACCTGTTGCGGCAATGGTCATCAGTGCTTCAATGGAAAAAGGCTGCCCTGCACGGATGGCGGCAAAAGCCCGTAAGGCAATGGGTATAAGGCCCGCAAGGCACGCCACAATAAAAGGCCAGTTCCCGGAAGCTGGCAGCAGAAGTGCCAGCCCCCATGCTACCACAAGCAAGGTTGCGGTGAGCAGAACCAGATGCCCTTTTCCCGTTCGGTACCAAGGGGCATCGGTTTGCGTGGTGTGCTCGTCAGCCCCCGTGTGCGGGTTAGGTGCGCTGCCTGCCTGTGCAATGGCTTCAATACCGTAGCCAAGGCTTTTTACACGGTTTTCAACATCTGTCGGGGGAGTGGCATGTGCCGTTGCCATAACCCTGAGTTTTCGGGACATGACAGATATTTCAACCGCTTCAATGCCGGGTAGCTGGGCTACGGCTCCTTTTATTTTTGCAGCGCAGGATGGGCAGTCCATCCCTGTTACGAGCCATTCTTGTGTATCCGGCATTTTATCCTCCTGTCCCGACGCGAGAGAATGAGATAGCTACATCCTCTAGTGACTAGAGGTTCAAGGGGATTCTGCATGTTGAGTATCGGAAAACTGTCTGGGCTGACTGGTGTAAAAGTGCCAACCATCCGGTACTACGAGCAGATCGGGCTGCTCCCCAAGCCTGAACGGAATGAAGGCGGGCAGAGGATTTACAATAATACCAGCCGCGAACGCCTGAACTTTATCCGCCATGCGCGCGAACTGGGTTTTCCGCTGGACGATATTCGGGAATTGCTGGCCCTGTCGGATGACCCCGACCAGAGCTGTGAGGCCATTGATGCCATTGCAAAGCGCCAGCTGGCGGAGGTGGAACACCGCCTTGTAAGGCTGAATGCCCTGCATAGAGAACTTGAGCGTATGGTTGCGCAATGCACCTGTGGCACAGTGCAGACATGCCGGGTTATTCAGGTTTTGGGGGATCATGGCCTATGCGCGGCTGATCATCAGAAAATCATGTCTCATGATATTGACCAGTAATGCTGCAAATGGCTGCTTGCTTGGAGTGCCCTGCCAAACTTCATTTTACGGTATAAATATCAGGCGTGACTATGGCCTGATTTATCAGGATTATTGTGAGTAAAACTCAGCAATATAGTTCTATGAAATGCATATTATTCATGAAAAAATACTCAGGACTGAGAGCGCTAGGCCGTAACACAGGCCGGGCCGGAATGATGATCTGATCAAACCTGCCAAGTCTAATGCAGGCGCTCTCGTGCTGATCGTTTTGGGAGAGAGTGCGTGTCAAAACCGGACAAGAACACACTGCGTCTTATTTTTCCGCAATGGCAGGGTGGGGATAACCCACCATATTATCTGGGGTCCAGATTGCTGGCATGGCTGGCACCCCCATCCCACGGACCGGTTGAGGAAGTACCTGTTGATGCCCCGACAGATACCCCATTGCCGCTGGAAAACGACATGCGCGGGCGCAGCGTTCTTGTAAAACAGATCAAGGCGGCACAGGCAATTATTGCGCGCCACCAGCCCCGCTCCATTGCGGTGCTGGGTGGGGACTGTCTGGTATCCCTTGCTCCGTTTGCTTGGCTGGCTGAACAATACGGGGATAAGCTGGGTGTTCTGTGGATTGATACACACCCGGACGTGCAGACCCCCGAACAGTATAAAAACGCGCATGCGCATGTGCTGGGTGCCCTTATGGGCCATGGTGACCCTGACCTGACCAATGCGGTCAAGCAGCCCATAGCGGCCAAAAATGTCATGATCGCGGGTATTCATGATCCACTGCCGTATGAGACCCGGTTTATTGCCGAGCACGGCATTCGCACATGCTCACCCCAGCAGGTGCGGGAGGGTGCTCAACCCGTTATGCAATGGCTCAACGATAGCGGGATTGAGGTTCTGGCCATTCATCTGGATCTGGATGTGCTGGACCCGCACAACTTCCGCTCCCTGCTGTTTGCAAAGCCCGGCCGTGGCAAACACGATTTTGGTGATGTGGCGGAAGGAAAGCTCAATATTCCAGATGTGTTGAAGCTGGTCGGGGAGGTCATGACCGAAAAGCAGGTGGTGGGCATGACAATTGCCGAGCATATGCCGTGGGATGCGCTGAATTTACAGCAGATGATGCAACAGCTCCCCCTGCTAGGGGCGTAAGCGGCTGTGTATATGCAAGGGTATGCGGGGTTTACGCATGCCCTTGCGTGGCATCATGCCAGTTTCATTTCTTCGATAAAAAGGGCCAGCGGCATGGAATACTGGTTATGCCGTGGGTAAAAAAGATGGAACCCCACATGGGTGGGGCAGATTTTTTCCAGCGCAGGAACAAGCTCGCCTGATGCAATATGGCTTTCCACCACAACCCTTGGCAGGTACGCAAGCCCTATGCCATCCAGGCAGGCATCCCGCGCAGAAAACACATTATTGCAAATAAACTGCCCGCTTGGCTGGAACTTAACGTCTTTTCCATTCTGCCGGAAAAGCCATTTATAGAGCTTTCCGTAGGTTGGTAGCCTAACACCAATACAATTGTGCTCAGTCAGGTTATTGGGCTTTTTGGGAGCCGGATGTTCCCTGAAGTAGCTGGGGGCTCCAATAACTACAAACTCAATGGCGGGGGAAACAGGGACGGACATCATACCCTGTGCAACCATCTCGCCCAGCCTGATCCCTGCATCAAAGGATTCATCAACAATATCGACAAGTTTCATGTCGGTTGAAACTTCGATTGCAATATCAGGGTATTTTTTAAGAAAATTGGCTAGTTTGGGGCGTAGAAAATACGTCAGGGCTTCATCTGTCGCGGTAATTCTCAGCTCACCTCTCGGTGCGCTACGAAATTCATCCAGACTGGCAATTTTATTTTCAATTTCGTCAAATAACGGCTGAATGTTGCTCAGTAGGTATTCCCCTGCACTTGTGGGAACAACCCGCCGGGTTGTTCTGGTCAGCAGTGTAACTCCCAGCCTTTCTTCCAGCAGCCGCATGGTATGGCTTAAGGCCGAGGGCGTTACGCCGCGCCGTGCAGCAGCACGTGTAAAGCTTCTTTCCTGAGCAACCGCAAGAAAGGAAAGAAGTTCATTAAAATTCTCACGGGACATTCTAAAACCCTGACACTTGCGGTTGTCTTTTAACATACAACATATTTTTGCAGTGCATCAGGGTTTGGTCATGCAAAATGTTCTGTGCGGCAGAATACTGTTTTTACAGGTTCAGGCACGCGCCATTCGCACCCCGTCACGAAAGTTGATGCCAAGGAGTGCAAGGTTTACGGCTCCTGCCAGAAGTTCGAGTAATTGCACACCATAAAACAGTCCGTCGAATGTTTGTGCAGATGCGCGCAAGGCGAGGAAAAACGCGCAGGGAACCAGCACACAAAGACCATTGGCCCCAATGACCCGCATGCGCCTGAATTTGGCCAGTGCCAGCCCGCGTGGTGCCCCGCCTGCCATCTGGTAGCCAGAAAAACCAGTGAGTGCGAGGCAGGGAACCAGCACCAGCAGCCCCCACAGAATGGTACGTTTGGTGATGATAATGGTTTGTGGGTCACCATGGAGTTCTGCAACAAGGGTGCTGCCCATAAAAGTGGCTATGCACAGAATGGCCAATCCCCCCGCCAGAGGGTGGATGTGGCGGAGAACCGTCTGCATGCTATCGTCCTTGCATGAATGAAGCTGAGAGATCAAATATAGCTAGCCATGAATATAGATAGCAAGCCATATAAATGGCAGCCCCGGGAACAGTCCCTTGGTTATATGATCAATTGGGCCGCACGGCTTTTTGCGCGGGAGATGGATGAAGCTCTGCGGCCGTTCGGGCTTATGTCGGGGCAGTTGCCGGTATTTTTTGCTCTGGCGGATGGCAAACCACTGGCACAGCGCGACCTGGCACAGCTTGCCGCAGTAGAGCAGTCCACCATGGCCAAGACCCTCGCCCGTATGGAACGGGATGGGCTGATCCAACGCACACCAGACCCGAAGGACCGGCGCAGTGCGTTTATATCATTATCGCCTTTGGCGGAGGAAAGACTGCCAGATATTGCGGCGGCCGTTGCGGCAATCAATGCCAGAAGTCACGCGGCTCTGGCGGGGGAAGACAGCGCACATCTGCTGGAACTGTTACGCCGCGTGATTAATGGGCTAACAGATACCGCATGAGTCATGCGGGCAAGGGCACAAGCAGCCCGCCCTGCGTTGATACCTTAATTTTTTGTGGTGTGTTGGTTCTGCCCCCGGGCTGCCTGCGCAAAAGGCGGGGGCAGAGTGGTCTGACTTAAGTGGTCTTGTTGCTTTTTCTGTAGTGTGCACGGCGGGATTTGGCCCATGCCGTCATCAATGGCAGGCAAAGGCGCAGGAAGCCAGGCGACCAGAGGAAAAGACTGCAAAACAGCCTGTCAAAGCTGGACGGAAAGTTCTCAACATGTTTGCGCACATGGGGGGAAAGAATCCACGCCGCAATGGCTTCTGGCTCCTGCGGGGCAGACATGAAGTTGAGGACCGACCCGCCACGTTCCATTTCCGTCGCCAGCATGGACGTATTGACGCTGCCGGGGAATACGGAGGACACCCGGATATGGCGTGGCTTGAGCTCCTGCTCCAGTGCCAGTGCAAAACCGCGCAGGCCAAATTTGGAGGCCGTATAGGCGCTGCTGCCCGCCAGAGGAAAAATGCCCGCCATGGAGTTGGCGTAAATAATGTGGGAGTCTTTTGCCATTATTGGCAGAATGGCATTGGTCAGCAGCATAACGCCGAGCAGATTGGTCTGGATCTGCTCAATAACCGGAGCATGTTCCAAGGTCGCCACAGACTGTGGGGAAATAACACCGGCACAGAATATAAAGAGATCAACGCTGGCACTGGTCTGCCCGATTGTGTGGGCAGTTTCATTGATGGAGTGTGAATCGGTCAGGTCGCATGCCAGCATGCAGTCAACATAAGCTGTATCGGCTGCCGGAGCGTTCTGGCGTGACAGGCCAATGACCCGGTACCCACGCTGGCGCAACTGAAGGCACAAAGCACGCCCAATGCCGCCGGATGCACCGCTGACGACAGCTACTTTCTGAGGAGTTTCCTTGTTTTTTCTAAACAAAACAATTGCCTATCTCAACAATTCCCAATCCGACTTACATGCGGCAGGCCATGATGATGCCGCCAGCAATTGTGTTTTTCGTCTAACATACCTTATCAGCCTTGTCTTGCATGATCGCACGTCGCGCTAATCCAACATAGATTAGAATAACGCATGATTTATGCCCTCATAAGCGTGACAAAGTTAAGGCTAAAGGGCTTTTATCTTCAATACTGCAAAGCGTTCTGGCGCAAAGCGGAAATTATTTTTTAATTCTTTAATATTTAATCGCCATTGCGGCGGATGTCATAACCCACACCTGAGCAGGGCTTGGAGGCATGACGAGTGCCAAAGGCGGAAGGCAGCTCCCGTGTTGGGGGAGGAGGGCGTGAGTAAGCACTATAAGAACACGCGCCCCCGTAGTGGAGGGCGCGCGTAACTGTGTAATCTGTATGGCTTAAAAGCCGATCACTGCGTCACCACCAAAGGTGAACATGCCGTTGTTGCGGCCACCGTTAAAGGGTGAGGTGCTGTTGAGCGCGCGGTCAAACCGGATTTCAGGACGCAGCTGGAAAACGCGGATATGGTGGCCCAGATCAGGCCGATAGGCAACGTTAAGCGACAGGTCGCCGTAGGTGGTGCCATGCCCGCTTGCGCCGGTCATGGTGGTGTAGGAGCGCCCTGCAATGGCATTCATGTAAGAGTTGTTGCCGGTAAAGGTTGCCACCATCGAGTTGTTGTTGTCGCGGTAGATTTCGCCACGATAGTTGAAGGTGAAGTCCTTGTTGATCTTGTAGCTGAGGAAGCTGACAAAGCTTTCGGCATCCGTGCCGGCAAACTGCCCGCGCGCACCAATACCGCGTATGCCCTCGTCATGCAGGTAATTGAATTCGGCTGTCAGGCTCAGCTTGTCGTTAACCTGATAGGTCGCGTTAATATCGTTCCAGAAGCGCTGTGCGTGGTCTGCCTCGTAATGCCCGACACTCTGCCAGACATTTTCCGGCCCTACGCGGCTGAGTTCCACAATACGGAGTTTACCACCCAGCAGGTTGTTCAGGTTAAAGCCAAAATACCCGGCGGGACGGCTGTTGTTGTCCGATGCGCCAAAGGTGGTCTGGTTACCTGTATCAATCCCGAATGTTACGTCCAGAATAGGCGTAACATGCCAGTTGAACATGGCGCCCACATGCTGGAACGGCACGGAATATTCAGATGTATAGGCCAGCGTGTAGAATGCGCGGGAGGCGGGGTCCAGCCCCTCCACACCCATGGGGGCCTGTAGAATACCGGCCTGCATGTCCAGCCCGCCAGAGGTCAGCCAGGGCAGATGTACATCCACATGGGCCTGTGCGGGAATAAGCTGGTAGCGGGCCTTCCATTCCTGATCGGAGATGCCGACCAGATGGTAGTAACGGGCATCCGAGCCATAAAGACCTTCCAGCGTAAAGCCGACCTGATAGGTGTTTTTGCTGGGGTCGATGGCTTTGGAGAGAGTAAACTCCGCCTGATTTAACTGGACCTGATTGGCATGGTCGGCCAGAAAGTCGCCAAAGTTGTAACCGGGGTTGGGGCGGGCCGGGTTGGCCATGATGCCGCCTTCAATCTGACCGATCAGGGTAACGTCCGACAGCCAGTGTGACAGGTCGGAACTACCACTGGAAAAAGCTGAAAAAGGGTGAACCTGCGCCTTTGCCGATTTAAGGGGAACGGCTGCCAGAACCGAGGCGACACTTAGGGCAACGGCAAGACCTGTTTTTTTTCCGGACAGATTCATTACTCAGATTCCCGCACTTTAAGTATTATATTTATATGTGCTGCTAAGGTGATTGACTACTCCGATAGGTAACATTCCGGTTTCATAATGAAACTGGAAAAACGACAAGCGGGTATCACTCTTCCGTGATACCCGCTGACCATGCGGCAGTTTTATTTATCTTTTTTAAGAATAGACTGCCTGCGCACAACTTTGTGCCGCATGAATGGATTTTTCATGCAAATTGTTCTGTAATTTCGGCAATGCGCGCACCAAATGCTGCGGCTGTGTCCAGCCCACCTTGGGGGATTTCGTCCACGCTGGCATCAGACGGGCTTTGGACGAGCAGGCCAGTGGAACCGCCCAGAGCGTTCAGGTCCGTGTTCTTGGCGGCTTTTGTGTTGGAAGGCAGCATGCCAAGGCTGATCCATATGCCGCCGTGCTGGCCTGCAAGGGTTTGCAGCCATGCCAGTGTCAGCCCTTTGTCCCCCACAGGGCTTGCGCTGTTGGTAAAGCCCGCAAACAGCTTGTTCTGCCAGCCGCGCATGAACCAGATTTTGGATGTGGCATCGGCGAATTTTTTAAACTGCCAGCTTGCGTTGCCCATATAGGTCGGTGCGCCAAAGACAATGGTTTTGGCTTCGGCCAGCTTGTCCCATGCGCTTTCGGGCAGCTCCCCATTGTCATCAATGGCAATCAGTTCGGCCTTGGCGCCGCGCGCAAGGTATTCGGCCACTTTGCGGGTGTGGCCATAACCTGAGTGATAAACAACAACAATTCCCGACATATCAGCAACTCCCTGTGGGTTGGGCCGGGCTGGAGCAGACCGGCTTTGAGCAAGCCGAGCATGGCGCAGTCCGCTATGGCTGATAAGTTGCTTTTGGGCAAAAGCATCTCACACTACGGGTGTGAGGCTTGCCGGGGGTATAGCCCGGTAAAAACCCCGCCAGACACAGGCTGGCGGGGGAGAAGATCAGATCTGTTCTATGGTGGAAAAGTCGAAATTTTCCCCCTTGGGGTTTTCCCCCAGCCGGATAACGGTGGCCGAGGGCATGACATAAGGTGGCACGGGCAGGTTGTAAGGAGCGGGAGCACCTTTTTGCACCCGCCCTGCCAGATCAAACTTGGAGCCATGGCAGGGGCAGCCGTACCCGCCAGATGCCTCCGGCCCGGACCCCTGTGGAGGAGTGTAGGCAGGTACGCAGCCCAGATGCGTGCAGATGCCAACATAAACCCCGTATTCGGGCACAATGGAGCGGTGCCAGTTGCGGGCATAACCGGGCTGCTGGTTGGCCGTGGAGTTGGCATCCTTGAGCAGGGCGCTCAATTCCGCATTCTGCAGGCTTGCCAGTTCTTCTGGTGTGCGGCGGATAATAAAGATGGGCTTGCCCTGCCATACAGCCACTATCTGCTGGCCGGGGGCCAGATGGGCAATATCCACATCAACCGGCAGGTGTGCGGCGGCGCTGTCTTGCGGTTGCAGGCTTTCCACAAACGGAATGGCGCAGGCCGCAATGCCTGTGACCGTGCCAGCCGTGGTGACCATGCCCAGAAAGTCACGGCGGCCGGGGGCCTGTTCGGGAGCTGGGGTGGTGTCAGTCTCGCGTGTCATGGTTCTTGCGTGCTTTCTGTTCTTCACTGCGTTTTCAGGCGTTTCCAGATTTTGCGCTTCCATGCAATGGCCAGCACAAGCAGCACGGCCAGATAGACCATAACGGCCTTGCCAATGCTGTGGCGGTCATTGCGGTGCGGATCGGATGCCCAGACCAGAAAAGTGGTTATATCGCGGGCCTGCTGTTCCACCGTGGCAGGGGTGCCATCGGGGTACTGGATCATGCCGTTCATGAGCGGAGGAGGCATGCCAATCATGTGGCCTGCGGCCCAGTCATTATAAAACTTGCCGGGGACCATGGGCGCATCGGCTGGCGGGGGCATGCGGTAGCCGGTCAGGAACGCGTACAGCCAGTCCGGCCCGCCCGGATGGGTCATGGCAAGGCGGGACTGATCAGGCGGGGCTACGCCGCCCATCATGGCCGCAGCTGCCGCATCGCTGGGGAAGGGGGAGTTCAGGTGGTCATCGGGCAGCCCCGGGCGCGTGGTGGGCTGGCCCATGGCGTCCGGTGTGCCGGGCTGCGGTTTGGCTTTTGCGGTTTCTTCAATCTGCTGGCGGGTCAGGCCAATGCCTGCCAGATCGTTATAGGTCAGGTTGTGCATGCCGTGGCATGTGGAGCAGACGCGCTGGAATACCAGAAAGCCACGTTGCAGGCTGGGCTGGTCATACTGGCCCAATGGCCCTTCAAAGCTCCATGCCTGATGGGGTGGTGCTTTGTCTGGTTCGTGTGCCAGTGCAACACCAGACAGGCCGAGCGCCAGCAGCAGGCCAGCGGCAGGACGGGAAAAAGAACCCTGCATTACTGATCTCCTTCCGCAGCGGCTATGGAGGTGGGGAGGGGGCGTGTTTTTTCCTTGCGTGAGGCAAGGGGGAGCAGCACCACAAAGTAGCTGAAGTAATAAATACCCGCCAGACGCGCCACAATCAGCCATCCGCCCTGTGCGTGGTGCTTGCCTGCAACCGCCAGCAGAATAAATGCGGCTACCAGCCCGAACAGGCCAATACGGCAGAGTGGGCGGAAGCGCATGGAGCGCACGGGGGAGCGGTCCAGCCATGGCAGGGCAAACAGGATCAGCAGCGATGCAGCGGAAGCCAGCAGGCCACCAAATTTGGAGGGCACGGACTGGAGCAGGCCGTAAAATGGCAGAAAATACCATTCAGGCTCAATATCAGCCGGTGTGTGCATGGGGTCGGCGGGGGTGTAGTTGTCCGCCTCGATCAGCAGATTGGGCCAGAAGAACATGAGCGCGGCAAACACCATGGCGAACACAATAAGCCCAACCAGATCCTTGCTGATATAGTAGGGGTAGAACGGTACGGTGTCGCGCGGGGTGCGCGGTTCAATGCCCAGCGGGTTGTTGGAACCATTGACGTGCACAATGGTCACATGCAGCCCCACAACCCCAACGACCAGAAAAGCAAGCAGGAAGTGCAGCACAAAAAAGCGGTGCACAAAAACATCGCCCAGATGGTCGCCCCCGGCCATAATATGTTCAAGGCTGGGACCAATGCCCGGTACGGCACCCACGGCCTTGGTAATCACGTCCGCACCCCAGTAGGACATCTGGCCCCATGGAAGCATGTAACCGGCAAAGGCGGTGGCCATGACCATAACCAGCAGCACAAGCCCGCTCAGCCACAGCAGTTCACGCGGGGCTTTGTAGGAGCCGTAATACAACCCACGGAAAAGATGCACATAGAGTGCGGCCAAAAACAGGTTGGCCCCGGTCATATGCATGGCCCGCAGCAGCCACCCGCCGGCAAGCTGGCGGTCTATTGCCTCGACCGACAAAAAAGCCCCCGCATTGGTCGGGGTGTAGTTCATGGCCAGAAAAATGCCGGTAGCCAGCATAAGCAGCAGAACAACGGTCAGGATGGCCCCAAAATTCCACAGCCCGTTCAGGTTACGGGGCAGGCGGAAGTCTATGTATTCTGCCCGGAAGGCAGAAATAACAGGCAGGCGTGCTTCTACCCATCCGGCAAGGCCGGTCATGGCTGCGGGAGGGGGCGTGGTCTGGGGTGCCGGGTCTGGCTGGGTCATGGCTGGTCCATGGGGGTTAAAAAAACTCCAATATACAGTGCATATGCACCCGCAGGGCAGGCACTACAGGGTGCGTAAGCGTGCACCAACTGCTCCCGCAGGTTGCAAAAAGCGGCCCGGCTGGTCCGTGTCCGGGGCCAAGGCTGCCTGTCCTCTCTCATAACAGTAACGGAATGTTAGGCAAGGGGGGCGGCTTTTGGGGCCGGTCCGGAGCAAACATTAAGCAGATGTGAAAAGTTTTATCCTTGCAACACACGGGGGTTGGGGCCATCATATTAACAGAGCGCCCGTTTTGTGCGGGTGTGACGTTCTCAGGGCAGGGTGTAATTCCCTACCGGCGGTAAAGGGGTGGTGCGCTACCCCAAGCCCGCGAGCGCCTGCTTCGGCAGGGTCAGCAGATCCGGTGTAACTCCGGAGCCGACGGTCATAGTCCGGATGAAAGAGAACGAGAAAGAGAGACTCGTTTTTTGTCCGTTAAGCCGGAGTCCGGCTTGCGTGCATAAGGCGTGTAACCCTTTTTGACGCCCTGGGTCCGTCTGTCATGAGCAGGTATGGACTAAAAGAGACACCAGGGTGAACAGTATTTCTCAACCTTTCCCCCACACTATGCCAGAGCATGTTGGCGCGGCCTTTGATATGGCTGTGTCCGAAGCATGGCGTTTTGCCGGGCAGACCGCGCCAAACCCCGCCGTGGGGTGTGTGCTGCTGGATGCACGGGGGGAAGTGCTGGTTATTGCCGCCCACCACAAGGCAGGCGCATTGCATGCCGAGCGTCTGGCTGTGGAGCAGGCGCACGCACTGGGTGTGGTGGAGCGGATCCATACCGCTGTGGTTACGCTGGAGCCGTGCAATCACACCGGCCGCACCCCGCCATGCACGGAAGCGCTTTTATCCACGCCCGTACAGACGGTGTGGATTGGCTGCGCGGACCCCAACCCCCATGTGCCCGGTGGCGGTGCTGCATATTTGCAGGCCAAAGGGCTGGATGTGCGGTGGCTGGTCCATGCTGCCAACGGTGGTGCCTGTCTGGCGCGCTGCAAGGCTCTGCTGGTCCCGTTTGCATGGCGCATGGTGCATGGGCGGCCGTGGATTACGGTTAAACAGGCGGTTAATGCACAGGGCAACATGGTGCCCCCGGTTGGCAGCACAACGTTTACAACCCGGCAATCGCTCGAGTTCGCCCACGCCCTGCGGCGCGTAACCGATGGTATTGTAACAGGCACAGGCACAATACAGGCCGACCTGCCCGCCTTTACCGTGCGGCATGTGCCAGACCACGCCAACAGGCGGCGGGTGCTGGTGGTGTGTGGTGCGCCCAACAAGGTGCCCGCACACTGGCAGGAGCAGGCACAGGCGCGCTTTGATGTTCTGTTCTGCCCCGACTGCGCCGATCTGCCCGCAGTGCTGGCCAGCACGCCCGCCTTGTGGGTCATGGTCGAGGCTGGTCCCACCCTGCTGCGTGCGATCAGCGCGCAGGGGTTGTGGGATGACTGGCTGCATATCCGGCAGGATGCGCAGGGCTGCGACCACTTTTCTGTTTCAACCCGACACGACATCTCCCCCCTTTCCCTTTTTCCGCAATGGGCGCGATGCACGCAGGAGCAGGCATGTTTTCCGGTATTATAGAATCTCTCGGTCAGGTCCTTGCAGTCGAGCAGGGTGCGCGCTCCCTTATGCTGGAAGTGCAGACTGGCCTGGCCGACGTGGCCGAGGGCGAGAGCATTGCCGTCAATGGTGTCTGCCTGACAGCCGTTGCCCCGGCGCAGAATATGCCCGTGCGCTTTTTTGTCAGCAGTGAAACACTGGACCGCACCATGCTGGGCTCCCTTGCGGCCGGGTCCCGGGTTAATCTGGAGCGTGCGGTAACGCCGTCCACCCGTCTGTCCGGCCATATTGTGCAGGGGCATGTGGATGGGCTGGGCAGTTTTGTCGGGGCGACACCTTCGGGCGATGCCCGGCGCGTGGAGTTTGATATTCCTGCCGAGCTGCGCCGCTACATGGTGGAAAAAGGCTCGGTCGCGCTGGACGGGATTAGCCTGACCCTGAACGAAGTGGGGCCGGTGCAGGACGGTAAGTTCCGCATCGCCCTCATGATCATTCCGCACACATGGGACCACACCACACTGGGTACGCTCAGGGTGGGGGATGCCGTGAATGTGGAAGTGGATATCATTGCAAAATATGTGGAGGCACAATGTCAGGCAAAATGACACAGGGGCAGACCGCACCGCTCCAGCCTTCCGAGCGTCTGCTGCGTGCGCTGGATGCCGTGCGGGCGGGCCGCATGGTTGTGATGGTGGATGATGAAGACCGCGAAAACGAGGGCGACCTTGTTATGGCGGCACAATTCATGACCCCGCAGGCCATGAACTTCATGATCACCCATGCCCGTGGGCTGGTCTGCCTGCCCCTGACCGCCGAGCGCGTAGAGCAGCTTGAACTGCCCATGATGGTGCGGCAGAGCGACAACACCGCGCAGTATGGCACGGCGTTTACCGTGTCGATCGAGGCGCGTGAGGGGGTCAGCACCGGTATTTCCGCCGCCGATCGTGCCCAGACCGTGCTGGTTGCCACGGCAGATGATGCTACGTCGGCAGATATTGCCTCCCCGGGGCATATCTTCCCCCTGCGGGCCGAACCCGGTGGCGTGCTGGCGCGTATTGGCCATACCGAAGGCTCGATTGACCTGCTGCGCCTTGCCGGGCTCAAACCCGCCGCCGTGATCTGCGAAATTCTGAACGAGGACGGCACAATGGCCCGCCGCCCTCAGCTGGATGTGTTTGCCCGGCAGCATGACATGCCCATTATTTCCATTGCCGAACTGGTGGCATGGATTGGCGCGCATGGTCTGGCACCGCTGGAGCCACAGCCCGCACAGGCCGCAGCCCCCGCGGCGGAAGACGTTGTGCCCGATCTGGCCAAGGCCGCCCTGCCTAGCGTGTATGGTGGGAATGAGCTGGTTATTCACGCCTTCCGGGACGAAAAAGGCGTGGAGCATGTTGCGCTGGTCAAGGGGGATGTCCGCCCCAGCGGCCCGGTGCCGCTGGTGCGCCTGCATTCCGAATGTGTGACCGGCGATGCGCTCGGCTCCCTGCGGTGCGATTGCGGGTCCCAGCTTCAGGCAGCGTTGCAGGCCATCGGGCAGGCCGAGTGCGGGGTG
The DNA here is from genome assembly GCF_058505085.1 of Acetobacter sp. ESL1128. Classification (NCBI taxonomy): domain Bacteria; kingdom Pseudomonadati; phylum Pseudomonadota; class Alphaproteobacteria; order Acetobacterales; family Acetobacteraceae; genus Acetobacter; species Acetobacter sp. ESL1128. Next base: position 853,067 of record NZ_CP196369.1, read on the forward strand.
CTGGTTTACGTGCGTGGGCATGAAGGGCGCGGCATTGGCCTTGTGAACAAGATACGCGCTTACGAATTGCAAGATGCCGGGCTGGATACGGTTGAAGCCAATCACAGGCTCGGCTTTGCAACCGATGCGCGCGACTGGCGTGCAGCGGCAGGCATACTGCGCAGCCTTGGTGTGGGCCAGCTCGACCTGCTGACCAACAACCCCGAGAAGGTCCGGGCACTGGAAAGCCGGGGCTTTGTGGTGCGTAAAAGACTGGGGCTGGAAATTCCGGCCAACATGTTCAACCGTGCCTACCTGCATGCCAAACGCAAACGCATGGGCCACCACCTGAGCTGCGATGCACCGTCCCCCGTTGTGCACAAGGTTCCTGCCTGAGCTGTCTGTATTCAAGACGCAGTGATTCAAAAGGATAATACGACTTATGGGTACACGTTCCCCCGTTACTCTGCCTGACCTCAAGGCCCTTTCCCCCGCACCCCGTCTGGCACTGGTTGTCAGCCGGTTTAATGAGACGGTGACAGGTGGCCTGCGGGATGGCGCCATTGCATGGCTGGGCGAACACGGCATTGCCGTGGCTGAAGGCGATGTGTTTGCAGCCCCCGGCGCGTTTGAAATGCCGCTGCTGGCGCAGGCACTGGCCAAGACCGGGCGGTATGAAGGGGTGATCTGCCTTGGCTGTGTGGTCAAGGGCGATACCGCGCATTTTGAATTTATCAGCCTTGGGGCCACTCTGGGCATTGTGCAGGCCAGCCTTGCAACCGAGGTGCCGGTGGCATTTGGTATTCTCACAACCTACACAGAAGAACAGGCAACTGTGCGTTCTGCGGATGATGTGCATAATAAAGGGCGTGAAGCCGCCGCCGCCTGTGTGGAATCTCTTGCCCTCCTGCGTCAGATCAGGGAGGGATAAAAGGAGCGGCATGCCGGAGTAAGCGCCAGCTCTGGCATGAAATGGGGAGACTGCATGAAGCGCATCACTCTTGTGGCCGGCATTCTGGGGCTTGGCCTGACATTATGGATGCTCTCGCGCTTTGGCGCGCAGGCCATTTTTGCGCTTGTCATGACTGGCGGCTGGGGAATCCTTGCCGCCATTGTCTTTCATGCCGTTCAGGTGTCTCTCTCCGCGCAGGCATGGCGCATTATTGCGCGCCGTGACCTGCCGCCCCATCTGCCCCTGCGTGATTTTTTCATGCTCCGCTGTGTGCGTGAGGGGGTAAACAACCTGCTTCCCGTGGCGCAGGTTGGTGGGGAGGTGGTGGCCAGCCGCCTGTTATCCCGGCGGGGGCTGGGTTTGCGCCGCGCAGCAGCGGCGACAATCTGTGACCTTACGATTGAACTGCTCAGTCAGGTTCTGTTTACGGTAGCGGGGCTGCTTTTGCTGCTTGTCCTGGTCCAGCGTTCGGCTGTGACCGACAGACTGCTTGAAAGTGCCCTTGTTCTTGCCGTGATTGGCATAGCCGTATTTGCCAGCCAGTGGCTTGGTGCCGTTGCTCTGGTGGAAAAACTGCTGGAGCGGATTGCCGCCCACCTGGGTTGGGGCGGGGTTGAGGGTATTCGCGGGATTCATCAGGAAGTGCTGGGCCTGTACAAGACCCGCAACAATGCGGTGAGCAGCCTGATCCTCCAGTTTGCCGCATGGGCGCTGGGGGCGGTGGAGGTCTGCCTGATCCTGCATTTTATGGGCCATGACTGCTCTTTGGCGACCGGCTTTGTTATTGAAGGTGTGGGGGAAGCCGCCAAATCCGCAGGGTTTGCCGTGCCCGGAGCACTGGGGGTGTCGGAAGGGGGCTATATGGTGGTCGGCGGGCTGTTTGGTATTGCCCCACCCGTTGCCATTGCGCTCTCGCTGATCAAGCGCCTGCGCGAAATTGCTTGGGGCGTGCCAGCACTGGTGCTGTGGCAATGGCTGGAGCACACATGGTCGGACCACCGGGATGGCCCGGAAAAATCCCATTTTCCGCACTCCGGGCGGTAAAAGAAGAGTGGCTTGCGCAGATAGTCACTTGCATCGTGCGAAGCGGTTAGGCAAACCAAGGCGGTTTTGTGCCTGACGCCATGACTTTTCTAGGATCCTGTCGTTTATCATGCTCTTTGCACCCATAGGTCGTTTTATCACCCTTTGTGCGCGCCATGCTTGGCTGGTCGTGGCACTCTTTTGCGTGCTGTCAGGCGCTGGCGTTTATGCGGGCATGACCCAGCTTGGCGTGACCACGGATACGAGCAAAATGCTCTCCCCCCGTTTGCAGTGGAAGCAGCGCTCGGATGAAATGGCCCGCCTGTTCCCGCAAAAAGAGAATCTTCTGGTCGCGGTGGTGGAAGCCGACCTGCCAGAAGAAGGGCAGGAAACCGCACGCAAACTGGCCGAAGCGCTGGCAGCGGATCACAAACACTTTGCCTTTGCCAACCGGCCGGATGCCAACCCGTACCTTGAGCGCAACGGGCTTATGTTTCTGGAGCCCAAACCCCTTGCGGGCATCCTGAACGACACGATTGCCGCGCAGCCCTTCCTATCCGCCCTTGCGCAGGACCCTTCCGCCCGTGGGCTTTTTGGTGCGCTCTCCCTGATTGCAGAAGGGGTCAAGACCGGACAGGCCAATCTGGCCGGTTTTCAGACACCGCTGACCGGCTTTGCCAATACGCTGGAAAAAGCGGCGGATGGTCAGGCATCCCCTCTCTCGTGGCAGCGTCTGCTCGGGGGGCAGTTGTCTGACCTTGCCGGGCGCTACCAGTTTGTCATGACCCAGCCCATTCTGGACTATGGCTCCTTCCAGCCCGGGGGTGAGGCCACGGACGCCATGCGTGCCGTGATCAAGAACCTTGAGTTCGTACGCAGCGGCCACGCCAAGGTCCACCTGACCGGGCAGGTCCAGCTGGATGATGAAGAGTTCGCAACCGTGGCCGAGGGCATGGTGGCCGGGCTTGTGGGTTCTTTGCTGCTGGTAACGCTGTGGCTTACGCTTGCCGTGCGCTCCTGGCGTGTGGTGCTGCCTATTGTGGTTACGCTGGTTGTGGGGCTGCTGCTGACCACGGGCTTTGCCGCCGTGGCGGTTGGCACGCTTAACCTGATTTCGGTCGCATTCGCCATTCTGTTTGTGGGGATTGCGGTGGATTTTGCCATCCAGTTTTCTGTCCGTTTCCGTGCACAGATCCCCACCGCTACCGGCAAGGAAGGCATGTACGAAGCCCTGCGCATGACAGGGGAGGAAACGGGGCATCAGATTCTGGTTGCCTCCCTTGCGACCTCCGCAGGCTTTCTGGCGTTTACGCCCACCGCTTTTCTGGGTGTGGCCCAGTTGGGGCTTATTGCGGGTATTGGCATGCTGGTGGCTTTTGTCTGCACCACCACCTTGCTGCCTGCACTGCTTTGCATCTGCCACCCGCCGCTTAACTGCCCCAGCATGGGGTATGTGTGGATGAAGCCGGTGGACACCAAAATCCGCCAGCATCGCAAATGGCTGCTGGCCTTTTTTGGTGTGGTGGCCGTTATCGGGTTGGCGCTGGTGCCGGCCTTGCAGTTTGATGGCGACCCGCTGCACACCAAAAACCCTAATTCCGAAGGGATGCGCGCCCTCAGCCTGCTGATTGATAACCCGCAGACATCCCCCTACAGCGCGGAACTGCTGGTGAAGTCTCTGGATGACGCAGCAAAACAGGCTGATCGGCTGGATGAACTGCCCGATGTGCATGATGTCATGTGGCTCGGCTCATATGTGCCTACGCAGCAGCCTGAAAAACTTGCTCTTATTCAGGATGCCGCATCCCTGCTGCTGCCAACGCTGATTGTGCCAAACCCCAAACCTGCGCCAGATGCCGCCGCCCTGCGTGCAGCAGCGGCCAGCACCGCCAAAGCTCTGGCGGAAGTACAGGACAAGCTGCCTGCCAATGACCCGTTGCGCAGGATTCAGGCTGCTCTGGCCCGTCTGGCTACAGCCCCCGATGCCACGGTGGAGGCCGCCAATACTGCTCTGGTACGGTTTTTGCCACCGGAGCTGGATCAGTTGCGGACCATGCTGCAGGCTGGGCCTGTTACCATGCATGATGTGCCCCCAAGCATTGCGAACGACTATCTGCTCCCCGATGGTCGCGCTCTTGTGGAAGTACACCCCAAAGGGGTGATGAGCAGCTCAGGCGCATTGCGCAAGTTTGTCGGGTCCTTGCAGAAGGTTGAGCCCGATATGGCCGGTACGGCGGTGGATATTGTGGAAAGCGCGCGCTCCATTGTGCGTGCGTTCGAACAGGCCGCCGGGGCCGCCGTGGTCATGATCGCCATTATCCTCATGATCGCTCTGCGCCGGATCAAGGATATGGCGCTTGTGCTGGCCCCGCTGCTGCTGTCTGCGCTGATGACGGTTATTCTGGTCGTGCTGCTGCCAGAAACGCTTAACTTCGCCAACATTATTGCATTGCCGTTGCTGCTTGGTGTGGGCGTATCCTTCAACATCTATTTTGTCATGAACTGGCGCGATGGGGTTAAATTCCCGCTGGCATCCCCCACCGCACGAGCCGTGCTGTTTTCTGCCCTGACCACGGGCACGGCCTTTGGCTCGCTTGCCCTTTCGCACCACCCGGGCACGGCCAGCATGGGGCGTTTGCTGTTGCTCTCTCTGGCCTGCACGCTTCTGGGGACTTTGGTGTTTGTGCCAGCTCTGCTCCCCAAACGCGCTATTGATGAGGAGTGAGCCGGAGGCATTTCGGCCACATATGGCAGTTGCCCCTAGGGCATAAAAAAAACCTCCCCGTAACTGGGGAGGTTTTTTTATGGGCTTATTCACACTCTCTGCCCCACGGGTTGAACCCGGTGGGGCAGGGGGAGAAGTATCAGTCCTTGGACCATTCCGGGTGGTGCGGCATTTCAATGTCGCGGCCTTTGAGCATCATGTCCCAGTAAACATGGGGGAACACGGTGGTTTTGAGGAACCATGCAAACCGGCTGGGCTTGCGCTGGTCGTAGGGGAAGCTCGGAGCTGGTTTGCCGCCGTACAGGAACTCGGCCAGCACGATCTTGCCGTAAGCCACGGTCAGCGGGCATGCGCCGTACCCGTCATATTGCCCGCTCAGTGGGCGACCATCCAGAGAGGCCAGAACGTTGCGGACGACCACAGGGGTCTGTGCACGTGCGGCTGCCATGGTTTTGGCGTTGGAGGTGTTCATGACATCCCCGATACCAAAGATGGTGGGGTATTTGGCGTGCTGGAGTGTTGTGGCGTTCACATCCAGCCAGCCGGCAGCATCGGCCAGCGGGCTTTTTTTAACGAAGTCAGGCGCGCTCTGGGGCGGGGTGACGTGGAGCATGTCAAACTCACGCACCACTTTTGTCACCTTGCCATCGGGGCCGGTAACCGCAAAGGTTGCCTTGCGCTCGGGGCCGTTCACGGCAATCAGATTATGTTTGTACTGCAGGTTAATGCCGTAATAATCCACCGCCTGCTGCAGCGCGGGGCGGAAATAGGCCACGCCAAACAGCGCATCGCCCGCAAGGCAGAAGTCTACGTTGGTGCGGTTCAGTGTGCCCTGCTTGCGCCAGTGATCTGCGGCCAGATAGGCAATTTTCTGCGGAGCACCAGCGCATTTGATCGGCATGGGGGGCTGGGTGAACAGGGCTGTGCCCCCGGCAAGGGACTGGATGCAGGTCCAGGTATATTCCACCGTGTCTTTGGAATAGTTGGAGCATACGCCATTGCGGCCCAGTGTTTCGCTCAGGCCTTCAATCTTGTCCCAGTCAAGCTGCAGGCCGGGGCAGACAACCAGGCGGCCATAGGCAACGGTGCGTCCGTCGGCCAGGGTCAGGGTGTTGCTCTCGGGCTCAAAGGTGCTTACGGCAGCACGCAGCCATGTGCAGCCTTTGGGAATAAGCCCGCCTTCCTGTTCCAGCGTGTCGCGCAGCTTCATGACCCCGGCACCAACCAGTGTCCAGCCGGGCTGGTAGGCGTGGGTTGTCGCGGTGTCAATAATGGCCACGTCCAGCGTGGGGCGCTCACGCAGCAGCTTGGCTGCAACGGCAATGCCAGCGGACCCGCCGCCAACAATAACAATGGTGTGCCGGAGATCGGCTTCCGTGCTGGGTGCTGTCTGGGTCATGGCATGGTGTTCCTTCTGGTCTGCCTTGAACTATGCGTGACACTATTCCAAACACTGACAATTAAATAAAGTATTTAATTGTCAGTGTGCCATGTGCTGGCGGAAGGTCAGTCCTTAAGCCAGACCTCAACCGGGCCATTCAGCTTCATGGTCAGGGCGTTGCCACGGCGGTCCACGGTTTTGCCAACGGCAACGCGTACCCAGCCTTCGCTCACGCAGTATTCTTCAACATTGGTTTTTTCCACGCCTTTGAACCGCACGCCAACGCCGCGCTCAAGCAGGGCTTCGTTATAGAACTCGCTGTTGGGGTTGACGGAAAGACGGTCAGGCATTGCATCGGACATAATGGACACTTCCTTGGTAAAACGGTTGTTCAAACGGTGTTTTAAAAGCTTTTGAGCAGAAAGGCCATGCAATGCCCGCCGTGTTATGGCGCAGTATTGGGGTGGGTGCCTGCCCAGCCAGCCAGTTTGCGCTGGAGCCATGTTGCGGCTCTGCGGGCAAAAGCTGCCAGCCGGTGCATGAGCAGATACACAACAGGGGTGGAATACAGGGTAAGCAACTGGCTGGTTGCCAGCCCGCCCAGAATGGCAACGCCAAGGGGCAGGCGCAGTTCCGCCCCATAGCCGCGCCCTATAATCATGGGTATGGCGGCAAAGGCTGCGGCCATGGTGGTCATGAGAATGGGGCGGAAGCGGGTCAGGCAGGCTGTTTTTATGGCCTCATGCGGGGGCAGGTTCTGGGTCCGCTCGGCATGCAGGGCAAAGTCGATCATTAAGATGGCATTTTTTTTAACAATGCCTACGAGCATGATCACCGCAATCATGCTGATGAGCGAGAACGGTTGCCCGCACAGCCAGAGCGTAAGCACAGCCCCAAAGGCGGCCGAAGGCAGGGTGGAAAGAATGGTCAGGGGCTGAATGTAGCTTTCGTACAGAATACCCAGTGTGATGTACATGGTGGCAATGGCGGCAACAAACACCAGAGCTTCGTTGACCAGGTCCTTGTGCAGATCGCCCGCTTCGCCTGAAAAATCACCTTTCAGGCTTTCGGGGGCATGCAGGTTGCGCATGGTCTGGCGGATTTCGGCCTCTGCCTCGCTCAGCGAGTGGCCGGCAGCAAGGTCGAAGGAGAGCGCACCAGAGACAAAACCGTTTTCGTGGCTGACCTGTAGCGGTGTGGGGGCGCTGGCTATGCGTGCAACCGTGGGCAGGGGCACCATGGTTTCGGATGTTGCGGAAACGGCCGAACCGTTGGAAGCCCCGGCCCCACCCCCTGCCAGCCTGTTGGCAATGGCATTGCGGAAGGACTGTTCTGAAAGGCTGTCGCTGCGGGCGGCAGGGGCATCGGCAGGTTTGCGTACCCGAATGGTGTTGGAGGCCACAGCACCCGATGCCGTGCCACCAGCGGTGGATACCCACAGGGTTTTCAGCATTTCCGGGTTGTCACGGAACTGCTTCTGCACCTCCATGATCACGTAATAAGTGGTGAGCGGGGTGGAAATGCTGGATGCCGTGCGTTGGCCATACGCATCGTACAGGGCATTGCCAATAAGCTGGGGGGTAATCTGGTAGCGGGCGGCATTGTCGCGGTTGATCAGCACATGCAGTGCCATGCCATGCCCCACCGTATGGCTGCTAACCCCGCTTAAAACCGCACTGTTGCGCAGGGCTTCGGTTACGCGGGGCACCCACTGGTCAATATCGGCCTCGTTTTCGCTGCGGAAGACAAAGCTGTATGCGCCTTCATGCACGCGCTGGCCGCCGCCGTTAATATCACCCGCATTGGAAATGCTGGCCGTAAGCCCCGGTATGGTGCGCACGGTCTGCTGTATGGCATCGGCAATGGCTTCTGGGGTTTGCGTCCGCTGGTTTTTGGGTTTGAGCTGGGCATAGACCTCTGCTTCGTTTGCGGCGTCTTCGCCCGTAAAGCCGATGACGCCCTCCACGCCCGGAGCTGCCTGCATGGCATCAAGCACCGTGCGGGTCTTGGCCGACATGGCGGAAAAGGAGGAGGTCTGGTCCACGCTCAGATACCCCTGCAAAAGAGCAATATCCTCCGCAGGCAGAACGGTTTTGGGGATGATGAAGATCAGCCCGATGGTTGCCACAAAGCTGAGCGGGAGCGAAAGCAGCGTCAGCCACGGGTGGCGCAGGGCAACGTCCAGCGTGGAGCGGTAGAGCCGCATCATCCATGCCATGGCGTGGTCCGTGGCGTCGGCCAGCAGATGGGCGGCCCGCACAAACGGGTTGGCAGAACGCTGCGCTGGAGCCTGTGGGCCGGGGGCCACGTCCAGAAACCGCGCGCACATCATGGGGGTGAGCGAGACCGCCAGAAAAAACGAGACCGAGACAGCAATGGTCAGGGTCATGGCGAATTCAAAAAATATCTTGCCGGCAATGCCCCCCATCAGCAGCAGGGGCAGAAACACCGCGATAAGGGAAATGGTGATGGACAGAATGGTAAAACCGATTTCCTGCGCACCTTGTAAGGTGGCCTGCATGCGGTTCATGCCCTCTTCCATGTGGCGGGCAATGTTTTCCACCACCACAATGGCATCATCCACCACAAAGCCGGTGGCAATGGTCAGCGCCATGAGTGAGAGCGTATCGAGTGAGAAGCCCAGCAGGTGCATGAAGGCCAGAGACCCCGCGAGCGAGACCGGCACCGTAACGGCGGGAATAAAGGTGGAGCGCCAGCTCCGCAAAAATGCCAGCACGACCAGAACGACCAGCAGGACGGAACCAAGCAGGGTTTCCTGCGTGTCCTCCAGAGCGCCACGGATGGATACGGAGCGGTCCGAGACCAGCGTAAACGCAACATCCGCAGGCAGGGCATTGCGCAGCAGGACCGCGCGCGCGCGAATGGCGTCGGTGACTTCAATAACATTTGTGCCCGGTTGTGCGCGGATAATGGCCAGCACGGCAGGCTGCTTGTTGTACCAGCCCGCCGTGCGTTCATTCTGCGGGCCGGAGCGTACTGTTGCCACGCTGCTCAGCCGCACGGGCCGGTTATTGCGGTAACCGATTACCAGATCACGGTACTGCTCGGGGCTGTGGGCCTGATCATTGGTCTGGAGTGTTAGCCGCTGGCCCCCGGTTTCTATGAACCCTTTGGGCGTATTGGCGTTGGCTGATGCAAGGGCCGAGCGGACATCCTCAAACCCGATCCCGTACTGGTAGAGGAGCTGGGGGTTCACTTCCACACGGATGGCGGGCTTGTCCGAGCCCACAACATCGACCCAGCCAACCCCCTTAACCCCGGCCAGCATGGGTTTGAGGTGTGTCTCCCCCAGATCCCGCAGGGCCGTGGCGTTGCGTGTGGCCGATGTAAGGGCCGCAACCATGATCGGGCTATCCGATGGATTGGCTTTGTAATACTGCGGCTGGTCGAGCAGCGTGTGGGGCATGTCCGCCCTTGCCGCGCGCAGGGCGGCCTCCACGTCCCGCGCGGCACCATTGATGTCACGGTTATTGTCAAAGAACAGCAGGATAAATGCGCTGGAATCCGTTGTGTCCGAGCGCATGCTGCTTACGCCCGCAATCTGGCCAAGCCTGCGCTCCAGCGGGGTGGTTACCGCACTGGCCAACTGCTGGGGAGAACTGCCGGGCTGGGAGGCAATAACGTATATGACCGGAACGGAAATATTGGGCAGGTCCGCTACCGGCATGGCGCGGTAGGCAAAAAGACCCGCCACCATAAACGCAACCGCCATAAGGGTTGTGCCAACGGGGCGCATGATGAACAGCCGACTAAAAGACACCGGCAGGGCTCCTCTGGCTTTGCGGGGTAGTTAAGGTGTGTGTTGACCCGGTCGTGCTAGTTCTGCTGCGTGGGGGAGGCATCGGGTAAGTTGACATCAATCCGCCCCTTGCCATCACGCTCCGTTGCCACGGTGCCGGTGGCTTTGTGGACACTGATGTTGCCACTCCCCTGCACATGCAGGGCGGCAACACCCGTGGTGCCGCCAAAACTGGCATTGCCCTTGCCAGCGTTGTTGATGTCCAGCGCCTTGAGTTTTCCCGCAGGTGCGCTCAGGCTGGCTGTGCCGGCCAGATAGACGGCCAGAGCCGGAGCCTTGACCTGGCGGATGGTAATGGGGGCGGAGGTGGTGGAGCGCAGGCGCGCCGAGCCTGCCAGTGTGTCAATGCGGATAGGCCCCGAGGAGTCCGATGCCAGATCAATCGGCCCGGTCCGGCCCAGCTCAATCCCCCCCGAGCCGGACTGGATGGACATGGAACCTTTACGGCCGTCAATAACAATGCGGGTTGCCTGCGGGCTGTCTATGGCCAGCGGCATGGCCGATGGTGTGTGCAGTTCAAGGCTCTGCCCGCTGGCGCAGTCCGTCTGTGTCAGGGTGATGGTGCCATCTGCCGCGGTGGAGCTTTGCAGGCCTGCGGGCCATGCCCCCGGAATGTCCACTCCGTCAGACAGGGTGTTGTCGGTTACAACATGCAGGGTGCTCAGGCAGGGAGCACTGACCTGTACGCGCTGGCCGGGTATGGTCCGCGCCTGTGCGCCCGCGCTCAGGCACAGGGCAAGGGCGCAGAACATGGCAGTACGGCAGGGCAGGGCAAAGGAATGGTACATGCCTGCGTTTGTGCCAGCATGGGGGGCGGGCGTCCATACTCTATCCTAATGCCGTGCGCCGTTCCCGCCTGTGCCGCCCATAAGGGCATCATGCAGCCTGTCCAGTGCTTCGGTCAGGGAATCATGGGCACGTTTGCCCTTGCTGCCAACAATGGTGACTGTGGTGGTCATACCCGCGGCAAGCTGGGTGCCGGGGGGGATGCTGTCGATCTGCACACGGACGGGAATACGCTGTGCCAGCCGCACCCAGGTATAGACCGGGTCCACCGATGGCAGGCCCTGTGTGGAAGGTGTTGCATTGGGGGTGGCAATCCCGCGGGTAATGCTGGTGATATGCCCCCACATGGGCTGGCGGTAGCCCATAAGGTCCAGCCGGGCGCGGTCACCAATATGGATGGAGCGGATTTTGGTTTCCTCAAAATATCCGTCCACCCAGTAGGAGGAAGCATCAATGACCTGAATGTTCGCCTTGCCTGCGGTGGCATAGTCCCCCACACGCATGATCAGGTTGTTGACGTAACCGGTTACGGTGCTGCGCACATGAGTTCGGTCAAGGTTGATATTGGCCTGCGAAAGAGCCGCCATGGCCGAGGCATACTGCGCCTTTGCAACTTCCGCCGTGGCCTGGAACACCTGTTTTTCCTCGCGGGAGGCTGCGGCGTCGGTCAGGTTGTTGCGCCGGTATTCCTGCGCGTTTTTGAGCACCATATCCGCCTGCCGCTCATTCACCAGAGCGGTAGCGGAGGCCACATCCACCTTAAAGTCAAAGGGATCAATGTCGTACAGAACATCACCCGCATGGACAAACTGGTTGTCGCGCACCTTTATGTCTATAATCTGCCCCGAAACACGCGGCGCAATGTCGGCCACCTGCACGCGCACCTGCCCGTTACGGGTCCAGGGTGCTGCGGTATAGTAATCCCACAGGACAAAGCAGACCACGGCTGCAATAGCCAGAATAATGCCGGTCGTAACAAATTGCAGAAGGCGGCGCGCACGTTCAAACACGGCGGAAAAGCCCTTTCACAAAAGGATGGTGTAAAGGCCGATAAGGCCGATCAGAATACCAAATTCGGCCAAGGGCAGGTTCCATACCACGCGGCGGGCGCGTACCTTGGCCAAAAGCGGGTTAAGCGCCAGCAGGGTGGCAATGGCCAGCCCCGCATGCACCACAAAGGAGGACACCAGCAGGCCCCCAATATCCAGAACAGGTTGGAGCTGCATGTTAGCGGGCCTTCCACTGCTGGTCCGGCACGGGCAGCAGGTCATACAGGTGCAGGGCGGAACGGTTGTGTTCAAGCAGGCGGATTGCACCCACCATGGCAGAAACCGCAGCAAGGGCTGTGGCCATCTGCCCATGGGGCAGGCCAATGGCATGGTCGAGCAGAATGCGGGCCTTGTGCCGCATACGCACCAGAGCGGCATCCACGTTGTAGATAATGGTGGCGCGGTAGGCGGATTCCGCATCCAGCCGGATAGCGGGAATGGTGGCGGCGCGTTGCAGGTGGCGGCGTGCGCGGGCCAGTTCAAGGTTGAGGGTATCCAGGCTGGCAAGGCGGGCAAAAACACGTTGGCGTGCCTTGTTGGCGGGCAGGTAACGGTTCCATTCCAGAATACGGCACAGCCGGTCGTAGTGGCGGCTGATCAGGGCGGAGCCGGCCTGTTCACCATGCCCTTCAAACTGGAGCAGCAGATCATGCCCGATGGTAATGCCCACCCTGAACCGCCTGCGGGAGGCGGAGGGTGGTAGCAGCAGCACGAGCGAGATAAAGATCATGATCGCGGCAAACAGGTACAGCACATTACGGTCAATAAAAGCGGATGGCTCGTAATTCTGCTGGTCAGCGACCCCAAGAATAACAAAAAAGAACACCCCGGCGTTAAACCCGACCGTGGCTGTTCTGGGGTGCATGAGCAGCAGGCAGCCGCCAAAAATAACGGGAATGATGGCCATGGCCAGAAAAGGCATGTCCGCCCCGTGGGGGAGTATGCCAAAGTTCAGCACCGCGGCCACAATAATGGCCAGTGGTGTGCCCAGCAGTGCCCCCATGCCAAAGCCGCGCACATTGTAGGTTGTGGCGGCAAGGGTCAGGATAATGGCCACCTGCGACAGTGCTGAATACGTTGCCGGAATATCGGAAATAATGCACAGTCCGGCCGCGACGGAAAAGCCTATAAGCGTGCGCAGGCCGTTGAGCAGTGCGGCAATGACGTCATCATGCTGTTCAATCTTGAGCTCTGGGGCCTGTGTGCGTGCGCGCTGGCCGTGCTCAAACGCATCTATGCCATCCACCGCCCAGCGTGCATCGGACAGCAGAGCCATGGAGCGTTCAATCAGCCAGGCTTCATCCAGCGTTGGGCCGAGGCTGAGCTCGTTTTTATGCGCCTCGCGCGCAAGGTCTTCCAGATCATGCACTGCCTGTGCGGGGGAATCGACTGGCGTACCATCACCAAAGGAATCACGGATGTGCTTGAGCACCGTGGCCGAAACCTCGCCCTTGCGCAGCACAAGGGCAATGGCCTGGCTGCACGAGAGCATTTCCAGCAGCGCCACCATGGCCGAATGTGCGCCTGCAAGCCGCAGCCGTGCATCGGGCAGTTCGGTCTTGGCGAAGGAGATCTGCGATGTCAGGGCAATAATTTCCCCCGCAAGGCCTGCGCAGGCCATGCTGTCGGGAATGCTGTGGCCAGCCAGTGCATCCTTGGCAATGCGGCGCACCATGTCCGATGTGCGGCGCAGGTTGGCGGTCAGTTTTTCAAACGCGGTGGGGGAGCCAAAAATGTCATTGATCGCGGCGGTGGAGGCAATGCCCACCACAATGCAGGACACGCGGTTAACCGTAACGTCAAAAATACCTGCCGGGTTATCAATGCAGCTGATCCCCACAATGGCAACCGTATAGCCCGAGAGCATGGCCGCATAAGCCCGGAAGTCGCGCTCCAGTGTGCCCACAATGGTGCAAAGGGTTAGCCACAACGCCACACCACCCAGAAAAACCCCGCGTTCCTGATTAAAGCAGGCGGTCAGGAAAAGGGCGACAAACGCACCGATAATGGTGCCCGCCAGACGGTAAAGTGCCTTGGAAAGAACCTGCCCACGCAACGGCTGGGCCAGAATCATGACCGTAACCGCCGCCGTACCGGGGGAGGAAAGCTGGAGCCAGAACGCCGTGCTCAATGCCAGCACGGCAGACAGCCACGTACGCAGGCAGAACAGGAACCAGCCGGGAGAAAACACGGAGGGCGGGAGCTGGAGGAACCAGCCCTTCCACCCAGGTCTGTGCATGAAAGCTGTTTTCTCAGCGGTCATTTGGGTCTGCTTTTGTTGTGGCCACTGAGTAAGGATTGCACCCGAATCCGTATTGTCAGGCGCATATTAAAATAAAATATAATGTTTGAGGGAAGTTCTGCCCATAGTCTGGCATTGCGTTCAACGCGCAGCAGACCTGAAGCATAAGCCTGCAAACTATAATGGGGCTAATCAACTCTGGGTCAGGTGCGTACAGGGCTGTTTCCGGCCGCAGGACTATGCTGGCCGTCATGCCATATTCTGTCTTGTCGAGCTATTGGTGGTGCGGGCACAACTGTGTGTATGAAAATTGTTCATACCTCCGACTGGCAGATAGGCCGGACCTTCAGCTTTGTGGATGATGATGCACTGGGCGCGCTTCAGGCCGAGCGGCTGAATGTGATCGAGCGCATAGGCATGCTTGCACGGGCGCAAGGGGCCGCCCATGTGCTGGTCGCAGGCGATGTGTATGAACACGAAACCCCCTCGGGGCATACTTTGCGCCAGCCCATGGAGCGCATGCGCCAGTTTGCGGATATAAGCTGGCACCTTATTCCCGGTAACCACGATGCCCATACCCCTCAGGGCGTATGGACCCGTCTGCAACGTGATAACGCAGTGCCTGCCAATGTTAAGCTCCACCTTGCCTCCGCACCGGTTGAGCTGGATGGCACGCACAATGCCTGGCTGCTGCCTGCCGTTTTGCAGCGGCGGCACACCCTGTCGGACCTGACGGCTTACATGGACGATGCCCCCACCCCCGAAGGGGCTTTGCGCATAGGGGTTGCGCACGGCTCGGTCGTGGGGTTCGGGAATGAGGGAGAAGCCCAGAACAACCCCATAGCCATTGACCGGGCCGCCCGGGCGGGGCTCGCCTATCTGGCGTTGGGGGACTGGCACGGTTTTAACAGGATCAATGACCGCACGGTGTACGCTGGCACGCCGGAGGTGGACCGGTTTGGCACCGGGGGTAATGGCGGGGGGGAATGCGTTGTGGCGGCGTTTGATGGCCCCACAGCTCCACCACGGCTGAGCACGCACAGAACAGGCCGCTTTACGTGGTGCAAGTTTGAAAACGTGGTGCTGACCAGCAGCGCGGACATCCATGCGCTGGAAAGCCGCGTGCGCGCTATAGCCCCCGAGCAGCCCCATACCATTCTGGCATGGCTGGAGGTTGGCGGCATGCTGGGGGTGGACGATCTGGCACTTTATGAAAGTCTGATCGACCACCGCCTGCGGAGTGCACTGGCCTGCCTGCGGCTGAGTGGTGCCCCCAGCCTTGCCGCCGGGGCGGATGATCTGGATATGCTTGGCACATCCGGGCCAGTGCGTGCGGCGGCGGCCGCCCTGCTGGAACGGGTGAATGCCGGTGGGGCTGAGGCCAGTGTTGCACAGGAGGCGCTGCAAAGGCTCTTCCTGCTCTGGGGTGAAGTGCGGAGGGCAACGCCATGATCCTGACAGACATCCAGATCGAGGCCGTGCGCCGTTTTGCCTCCCCCGTTCGGGTCGAAGGGCTGGGCGCTGGGCTGAATATTCTGGCCGCCCCTAATGAGGCCGGTAAATCCACCGTGCTCAAGGCGCTGCGTACCGCGCTAACCCTGCGGCACACCTCCAAAGCCCAGCCGTTCAAGGACCTGCTGCCTTATGGTGGAGGTTCACCCCATATTGGCGTGGCCTTTACATGGAAAGGTCAGCCCTGCTGGCTGGAAAAAAAGTTTGGCAGTAGCAGCCTCGCCCGGCTGGATCTGGGCGCTGAACGGTTTGATGGGGAGGAGGCGGAGGAACGCTTGCAAGCCCTGTTCGAGCTGGAAAAGGTCAGTAAGTCCGAAGCGGCGGGGCTGTGGAACGCCCTGCTGGTGGAGCAGGGTGAAAGCTTTGCCCAGCCTGCGCTGCAAGGGGCCGGGCGTGCCAGCCTTCAGGCCTGTCTGCAACAGAACATCCAGGGCGTAACCGGCACGGCCGAGGCCAGCGCCATGCTGGCTCTGGTCAGCAAACGGCTGGCCCAGTACCAGACTGCAACAGGCAAAACCAGCCAGCGCATGCGCCAGATACAGGAGGAGGGCGAGCAGGCCCGTGCTCTGGTGGCCACCCTTCTGGCCCGCAAGGAAGCTTTGCAGGAGGATATAAGCGGGCTGGAGCAGATCCGACGCACGCTGGCCCAGTGCAACAACCCCGAACGGCGTAGGCAGGACGAGGCAAAACTCGTGGCCCTGCGGCAGACGCGTGACCAGTTGCGCGGGCTTGTGGCGCAGGAGCAGGCTGCACAGGCGCAACTTAGTGCGGCCGAGCAGAGCGTGCAGTATATTCAGGCCGAGCAGGACCGCCGCCAGACCCGCCGGGCAGATATTGCCCGGCTGGAGCAGGTTCTGGCCGATGCCCAAAGCGGGCATACCCAGCTCAGCCTTGTTGCGGGGGAGGCAGACCAGAAACTGGCTCATGCACAGGCCAGCCATAAAGCCGCTTTAAGTCGGCACCAGCAGGCCCGTACCATGGTGTCGCGCGTTATGCACAAGGCTGCTCTGGCCCATAACCAGCAAGCCATAGCGCAGGAGCGTGCCGCGTTCGAGCGGGCGAATACCGCCTGTGCAAGGCTGGAAAAAGCACAGGCGGCCCTGCGCATCATGCCTGTGGATGCAGCTTTTATGCGCCGTCTGGCCAAGGCCGTGCAGGCGGTGCATCAGGCACAGGCCAGCATGCAGGCGCAGGCCACACGGTTTGAGGCAATCCTGCTCCCGGATGCAGCAGGTACGGTATGGCTGAATGGCAACCCCTGCCCAGTTGGCCCCCTGTCCCTGACCGATGTGAGTGAACTGGTGGTGGACGGTGTGGGCCGCTTTACCATAACCCCCTCAACCCAGCAGAGTGACGCGCTGCATGCAGCCCTTGCTACAGCCCAAAGCGCGCTGGACAGTCTGTTGCAAGAGGTCGGATGCCACAGTGTGGAGCAGGCTGAAAGCCAGCACGAGGCCCGCAGGCAGGCCGAGCGGGAAGTGGAGCAGGCCAGTGCCGAGTGTATGGCGCTATTATGTGTGCCCAAGCCCAGCGATATTGCCGCTGCTCTGGGCGCACTGCGCCAGAAGCTGAACGAGCGGGAAGCCCTTTTTGCCAAGGAGCAGGCCGCTCAGGCGGATTGCCCCGAAGATGAAGGCGCTCCGCCGGATGTAGAGCAGGCCCGTGCGCAGGAGCAGGATGCACTTATGGCGGTGGAAGCCGCCCGCGCGCAGGAGCAGGAGGTGCTTACCCTGCACCGCATGGCCCATACCCGGCTGGAGCAGGCTCTTGCCCAGTTTGCACAGCAGCAGCAGGCGCTCCAGCGCGACCGGCGTGAACTGGACGTATGGGTTGAGCGCGAACCCGACCCGGCTTTGCAGACCCGCGCCACAAGCAGTGAGCAGGACAGGCAGCGCGCACAGGCCGAACTGGCCCGGATTGCCCATATACGCCAGCAGGAGGAACCGCTGAGCGTGGTGGAGCAGGGTATTCTCCGTCGCGAACAGGCTATGGAACACCTGCACGAGCAGATTACGCGCCTGTCCGTGGACCAGACGGAGCGTGAAACACGGATCCGTCAGGCAGAAGGGGATGGGCTGGATGAACAGCTTGCCTGTGCGGAACGCCACGCAGCACAGGCGCAGGGGGAGCTGGAGGCATGGGAGCGCGAGCGCGCAGCCCTTGCATTGCTGGAGGCTACGCTGCTTCAGGCCGAAACCACACAGACCGAGCGGTATCTGGCCCCGCTGGTGCAGGCCATGCAGCCCGCTTTTTCTGCCCTGTTCCGTGGGGCAACACTGGAGGTGGATACGCAGTTCGCCCTGACCGGCCTGACGCGTCAGCGCGCGGAGGAGGTAAAGGATCTGTCGGATGGCACAAGGGAACAGATAGCCGTGCTGGTCAGGCTCGGGTTTGCAGAATTGCTGCACAAACGCGGGGCCCCAGCCATTCTGGTGCTGGATGACGCGCTGAGTTTTTCAGACTCCCAGCGGCTGGAAACCTTGTTTGATGTGTTGTCCGATGCCGCAACGCGTTTGCAGGTCATACTACTGACCTGCCACGCGGAGCAGTTTACCCCCCTGCAGGGCAGGATGCTCAGCCTGCGCCCGATGGAGCGGTTTGTGGTTCCGAACTGATTACAGAACCGCGTTGAACTGAAGCCCCATAACGGCCGCATCGTGGAATACGGTGCTGCCACCGGGGCGGTTGATGTACTGGAAGTCCGGCTGCAGTGAAATACCGGGCGCTACGTGCGCGTTATAGAACACTTCATAAATGTTCTCGTGCGACTGAATGCCCCATACGGTGCCCCACTGGTTGGAGGGGAAGGGCACACCGGCCATGCTTGCGGCTTCCTGCTGCAAGGTAGAGGCGCGGCTCATCAGCTCCCACTGGTACATGGCCCCCACGCTATCCATCGGGCGGCCCCATTTGGCCCCGGTTTCCACCATACCAGCCCAGATATGGTGAGACATGGCGGTAGTGTGCCCATCGGCCCACATCCATCCAGCCAGAGCGATCAGGCCGTTGGTTGGGCCATCCCCATTGCGGACCAGCATCTGGTCGGCCATGACCCATGCGCTGGCACGGCCTGCGCGGTAGCGTTTGGGCATGCCGGTTTCAATCCAGGCATTGCCGTGTATGTCATCAAGCAGGTCGGGGTAGCTGGAATTGTCATAGCCAAAACCGGCCTTGTAGTGCCCGTTCAGGTGGTCTTTGCCAAATTTGGGCAGCCAGCCCACTTCCACGGGGGAGGAGAACTTGCCCAGACCGTCCTGCGCCCATGCCCAGCCGGAAATACCGCCGTTGAACGCATGGGGGGAAACAGCAAACAGCCCACCCATGATATAGGTATCGCTTGTGGGCATCACGCGTGCCACAAACCCAAGGTTACCCGATGGCCAGTCACGCGCGCCTTCGGTGTATTTGGTGGGGGCGGGGTTACCGCACATGGCCACGTTCATGTACATACAGAACAGGGGGGATGCGGCAAAAAAGCTGCCCGGCGGGATCCAGCCAGCACTGATGTCCACATGGTTATGGAAAAACGAATGCTCGGCATACAGGTAAACAAGGTGGGCTACCACGTTACCACGCGCGCCATAAATCTGCTGCACGCCGCCAATGGAGTCCCCGATGTAATCCGTGCTCAGGTTCCGCCCATGGCCGTTCACAACCATCATGTGGGTCCAGAGGTTCTTGAACAGGTCCGTATTGGTCAGCTTGCCCCAGTCCACATCCAGTTCAACACCAACCTGCCCCGCATTGGTCACGCCCTGCTTGCGACCCCCACGGAAGTTGCCTGCCAGTTCCTCATGCACATCGGCCAGAATGTGAATACCGTGGTTGAGCAGCCATGGCTGCGCACCACCCCAGTCACCAAAAAAATGGTCCTTGCCATAGGGGGCAGAAAACAGGGGGCCGGGGTCTTCGACCAGATTGGCCTCGTTATCAACTTCCAGACTGGGTAAAAGACCAATAGAACTGTTGCCACCGGGCAGGAGTTGCGCCCGCGCGGGAAGGGCCGTGGCCAGAAGGGGGAAAAGGAAGGCAAAAAGCCAGAACGTGCGAAAAGGAAAAAAAATACGTTTGGTCATGATCCCAATTTTGTTGTCTTTGGATTGGTCTTGCGCGTGAGCGAAAAGATCAATCATGGTTTATCGGGGTGTAACAACCCCAATCCCTAAATGTTTTTTAGGGCCGATGCAGGCAAAAGGTTGCCTTTGAGGGCTTATTTTCTGCCCCAGACAGCTATTATTCATTCCCCTGATGCGTTTTTGCATCATACTTGCGGAGATATAACAGTCAGCCATGTCCAAGATAGATACGAACCGACCGTTTTTGCCTGTGCGTATTGCTGTTATGACTGTTTCGGATTCGCGCACACTGGAGACGGACACCTCCGGCGCAGCCCTTGTGGCGCGGGTTGAGGCCGCAGGGCACACCGTAGCAGCACGCACCATTGTTTCCGATGATGCGGACCTGATCGTAGCGCAGCTGAGCGCCTGGATTGCAGACCCGCTGGTGGATGTGGTCATCACCAATGGTGGCACCGGTGTAACCGGCCGGGATGTGACACCAGAAGCATTCGAGCGCGTTATGGAAAAGCGCATAGAAGGCTTTGGCGAGCTGTTCCGTATGCTGTCTTACCAGAAAATCGGCACATCCACCATTCAGTCACGCGCCGTGGCGGGTGTTGCAGGCGGGACTTACCTGTTTGCGCTCCCCGGCTCCACGGGTGCGGTCAAGGATGGATGGGACGATATTCTGGTGTTCCAGCTCGATAGCCGCCACCGTCCGTGTAATTTTGTGGAACTGATGCCCCGCCTGCGCGAAGGGCTGAAGGAGACCTCTCACCATGACTGATGATGTAAAACTGCTGATGCTGGCAGGGGACTACGTAGAGGACTATGAGATTATGGTCCCGTATCAGGCCCTTTCCATGCTGGGATATACGGTGGATGTGGTCTGCCCGGACAAAAAAGCGGGGGACAAGGTTCTGACCGCCATCCATGATTTTGAAGGGGCGCAGACCTACAGCGAAAAACCCGGCCATGCCTTTACGCTGACCGCGGATTTTGCTGCGATCGACACGGATGATTATCTGGGTCTTATCGTCCCCGGTGGCAGAGCGCCTGAGTATCTGCGGCTTAACCCAAGAGTGCTTGAGATTGTGCGCGCCTTTGCGGACCGGCCTCTGGCAGCGATCTGCCATGGTGCACAGTTGCTGGCAGCGGCTGGGGTTATTAAGGGGCGCAAGGTTTCGGCCTACCCGGCATGCAAGCCGGAAGTGGAACTGGCTGGCGGCATTTATGCCGATATTGCCGTAACAGACGCCGTAACGGATGGTGAGCTGGTCAGTGCTCCCGCATGGCCTGCCCACCCGGCATGGCTGGCCCAGTTCCTGAAGGTGCTTGGCGCAAATATCAGCATTTAAGCCACGCAGCGCATGACCTGACCTGAGTTATGGAAGTGCGCTGGTCTGGCCTGCGCAGGCCCCCGGTCCCGTATGGGGTGCCGGGGGTGCTGGCAGTTTAGTAGCCGTTGACGGCGGGGCGGTTGAGAATTGCCATCAGCTCACGCCGGGTATCGGAATTGTCACGGAACACGCCCAGCATGGTGCTGGTGACCATGGACACGCCGGGCTTGTGCACGCCGCGTGTGGTCATGCACTCATGTGCGGATTCAATAATCACGGCCACGCCTTGGGGTTCAAGCACGTCATTAATGGTGTTGGCGATCTGGGCGGTCATGCGTTCCTGAATCTGGAGGCGGCGGGCATAGGCGTCCACCACGCGGGCCAGTTTGGAAATACCGACAACCCGCTGGCGCGGCAGGTAGGCAACATGGGCCCGGCCAACAATAGGGGCCAGATGGTGCTCGCAGTGGCTTTCAAAGCGAATGTCACGGAGCAGAACAATCTCGTCATACCCATCGACTTCGGAAAAAGTCCGGCGGAGCAGGTTGGCCGGGTCAATGGCATAGCCTGAAAAAAAGTCGGTATAGGCACGGGCAACACGGGCGGGTGTGTCCAGCAGACCTTCACGCGTCGGGTCATCGCCAGCCCAGCGCAGCAGAGTGCGCACTGCCTGTTCGGCTTCCTGTTGGGTGGGGCGGTCTGTGTTGTGCTCAGGCACGCTCATGCCGGTCTCCTGCTTTGGTTATTGGAGCTGGTGGTTCTGGAAAGGGCTATCCAGGCTGAAGGCGGGAATGGTCACGTCAAACCGGGTGCGGTCCGTGGTGGCTTGCAGCAGGTAAGACCCGCGCATGAACCCCCCGGGCGTGGAAAGAGACGCGCCAGATGTATATTCGTAAAGCGTACCGGGCTGGATAATGGGCTGCTCCCCTACAACACCCTGCCCATGCACATGCTCCGTGCGGCCGGATGTGTCGGTAATATGCCATGTCCGCTCAAGCAGTTGCACCGGTCTGTTGCTGTCGTTGCCAATGCGGATACGGTACACCCAGCAGTAACTGTGCTCATCCGGCTCGGACTGGTCAGACAGCCAGAAGACCTGCACTAGCACACGAATGCCATCGGTCACGGCTTCGTACACAGGGAGGGGGGAGAACAGTTCGTTCAGAGCTTCTTCCGGGGATTGTGGAAGGGGGGCAACGGCCCAGTCGGCCATGGGTCTCCATGCTCCTGCAAAATGGAAAGGGGTTCGGCCCTGATCAGCCGTTCCGTGTGCTAGGTCCGCATTGGGTGCGAGAGCGTGCCAGTATCATGAACATGGGGGTTGTGCAAAGCTGCATCCAGTAAGGGGAGTGCAGGCCATGCCCCTCTGGCCATGGCCCTTGCCCCTAGGTGGATGGGGGCAGGCCATGGCCGGGCAGGCGTGTGTCGTGCTTACAGCGCCTTGAGTGCGGCAACGCCGCGTGCCAGATCGTCTATCAGGTCCGCGCTGTCTTCAAGGCCGACGGAAAAGCGGATGGCGCCATCCGTAATGCCAAGGGCTGCGCGTTCTTCGGGGCTGATCTTGGAGTGCGTGGTGGTGGCCGGGTGGGTCACCAGCGAGCGGGAATCCCCCAGATTGTTGGAAATGGCGATCAGTTGCAGAGCGTTCATGAACGCAAAGGCTTCTTTTTGTCCGCCTTCCACTGCAAAGGCGACAAGTGTGCCGTTGCCGCTCATCTGGCGCTGGGCCAGTTCGTATTGCGGGTGGTCCTTGCGGCCGGGGTAGCGCACCATCTTGATCCCCGGAGCCGATGCCAGATAATCCGCCACTGCGGCGGCATTGCGGGCCATGGCTTCCACACGCAGGGACAGGGTTTCCAGCCCCTTGAGCATGACCCATGCGTTAAAGGGGGAAAGCGCATTGCCGGTGTTGCGCGTAAAGGGCTGGAGGGTTTCGGTTATCCAGTCCTTGCGGCCCAGCACGGCACCACCCAGCACTCGGCCCTGACCATCAATGTGCTTGGTACAGGAATAAACCACCACATCCGCGCCCAGTTCGAGCGGTTTCTGGAAGATGGGGGAGGCAAACACATTGTCCACAACCACAATTGCACCCGCTTTGTGGGCGCGCTCGGAAATGGCTGCAATGTCGAGAATATCGAGCATGGGGTTGGAGGGGCTTTCCAGCAGCACCGCATCCGTGGGGACAGACAGGGCCTCATCCCATTCCGCCAGATTGCCACCATCCACAAACACGGTTTCCACGCCGTAGCGGGGCAGCAGGTGGTTTACAATCCAGTGGCAGGAGCCAAACAGCGCGCGGGAGGCCACAACACGCCCGCCCGCCGTAACGTGGGAGAGCAGGGCGGAGGAAACAGCCCCCATGCCCGTTGCCGTGGTTACGCAGGCTTCTGCCCCTTCCAGATCCGCCAGACGGGCTTCAAGTGCAGCGGTGGTGGGGTTGCCAAAACGGCTGTACTGGTAGTGCGTAACCTCACCCGTAAAGGTTTTGGCAGCCTGTTCGGCGTTGTCATACACAAAGCCGGAGGTCAGGAAGAGAGCTTCGCTGGTTTCACCATATTCGGTGCGCTCCAGACCGGCATGGAGCTGGCGTGTGGCAGGGCGCCACGCCTTGGAAGGGGATGTCTGGTTATCACTCATGGGACTTGTATCCGGTTCTTTCGTGTCTGATCCACACCTTGGGGCAGGCGCAGGGCGTGCGTCCATCCGCGGGGGTGCATCTCTCAAATTGACCGTGGAAACCATGACGTCGGGTTATGCGCGCCGTCAAAGCCTCTTTAGCGCGTTTCTTTTACCTCGCCGCAAGCCGGCCTAACAAATCACGAGGGAAGGTTTCGTGCAGAAACATTCTGCCTTCTGGTTAGTCCCGCTCCTTATCATTCGTCAAGAATGTATTTTAGCGTTTTCCTGCTGCATTCCACAAATCAGAGCTGTGGTTTTGGCTAGAGCAGGGCTTGTAGCAGGGGAATAAACGGCAGATCGGCCTCGGGCATGGCGTAGCTGCGCAGATCAGCCGGGGCCACCCACGCCAGTTTCTGCCCCTCACGCGCGGTGGGGGTGCCATGCCAGCGGCGGCAGATATACAGCGGCATCAGCAGGTCAAAGCCGGGGTAGGCGTGCGAGGCAAATGTAAAGGGCGCCAGGCATGCGCGCGACATATCCAGCCCCAGTTCCTCATGCAGTTCGCGCACAAGAGCGGCCTCTGGTGTTTCTCCCGCTTCCACCTTGCCGCCGGGGAACTCCCATAGACCGGCCATGCTTTTGCCCTCCGGCCTGCGGGCGAGCAGAATATGGCCCTGTGCATCTATTAACGCGGCGGCGGAAACCAGCACCAGCTTGCGCTGTGTGGTGGTGGGGGCTGTGCTCATGTCCAGATCAGTCCGGTTGGCTTCCATCATGGCAACAGGCAGTTCCGTGCCACGGGCGGTAAACATCTGCCGGTCAGTGCCACAATGGCGGAAGCCTGCGTGTTCAAGAACGCGGATGGAGGCAGGGTTATCCTGTGCTGCCGTTGCGCGCAGGGCGGTAATATCCAGATGGGCCAGTGCCCAACGCGTCATGCGGGTGGCGGCATGGGTGGCAATGCCCTGCCCCCAGTAGGGGCGGCCAACCCAGTAGCCCAGAATACCCACACGCCCCACCTGCGGCATGGTGTGAATGCGCACCCCAATGCAGCCCATAAAAGCCCCGTCGGGTGCGGTTATGGCAAAATGATAGCCTTCGCCACTGGCCTGCATCTGGCAGGTGGAGGCGATCCAGCTATCCGCCAGATCCCGGGGGTAGGGGAAGGGCAGGCGGCTGAGCATGCGCACCACCTCCCAGTCATTGACCAGGTGGTGCAGGGTTGTTGCATCATCAGGGTGGAGCGGGCGCAGGCGGTATGGACCCGCATCCAGTAACAGTGGTCCGGTATCAGGCATGAGACTCGCTGGCGGGGGGAATGCCACATTCAACCAGCAAAGCCCGGAGCGCGTTAATCACGGGGAAGACCTCCACATTGTGGTCCCCACCCAGTTCGCGCCATGCGTTCTGCTCCAGTTCTACAATCTCGCGGTCTTCGGCAAAAATCCGCTCTGTAAACGCAACAAGCAACGGCCATGCCATATCCAGAATACCGGGGATTTTGGGGCGTTTGACCGAGAGCAGGCCAAAGGTCCGGTTGGTCAGTTCATCAGCACTCTGGGGGGTGTACACAATCCACAGGTCCATTACCGGGTCTTCATCCCCGGTCTGGATGCGTAGGGTCTGGTAGGGGTATTCCGTGCGGATGGTCATGACATCCCGGTGCTGGAATTTTTCCGACACGTCACGCCGCTCGCCAAAAATCAGGGCTTCGCCAAAGGGCTGTTTGCCCCCTGTGCGCGCAAAGCTGTAGCGGGCTTCTACCAGACCGGGCTCGCGCTTCTGGCCCAAAAAGCGGGGCTTCATCTGGCCCATCTGTTTGGAGTGCATGAACTGGTGGTTCATATCCATCAGGTTTTCATGCATGAAGCTGTAGTGGCAGCCAACGGTGCGGCCAAAATAGCGGGTTTTGTAGGCGGGGCTATCCGCCCTTGCCAACTGCGGGGCCAAGGGCACGCTATCGGCTTTTTCCGGGTCGCCGGGAAAAACAAAGATCATGCCGTTCTGTTCGCGGCAGGGGTAGGTACGTACCCCGTTGGGCAGCTTGCCCTTGCCCAGATAAGGTACGTCAATGCACCGGCCGGAGCGGCCATAGGCCCAGCCGTGGTAGCAGCATTTGACCGAACTGCCCGCAACAACCCCTTTGCTGAGCGGCACCTGCCGGTGGGCGCAGCGGTCTTCCAGCGCAAAAATGGGGCCGTCCACCGGGCGCACCAAGGCTATGGGCTGGCCAGCGTAACGCGTGCCTATGGTTTTTCCGGGTTTGAGTTCGCGCGACCATGCAACCGGGTACCAGTAGTCCGGGTTGGAGCGTACCCTGCGTATGTCCGTTGTGTTCGGGCGTGTTTCGGCCCCAAAGGACGTATCATCAGAATTGGGCGGTACTGTCTGGTTCATGTCGCCTCGAATCAGGGGAACCCCCACGGCATCGGGCCGATGCCGCCATTTGCGAACGCTATCTCAACTCATACCCATGTGGGATGCAAGACCATTGGGGCCGGTTGCGCAAATTAATGCGCCGCCAGCTCGGCTGTCAGGGCCTCTATGAACTGATATGCCACACGGCCCGAGCGGCTGCCACGGGTAATGGCCCATTCATTGGCGCGGGCCAGCAGCACATCGGCGGAAATGGGCAGGTTGCGCGCCTGAGCATAGGTCTGGACCATATCGGTATAGGTATCCTGCTCGCAGGCATGGAAGCCAAGCCACAGGCCAAACCGGTCGGAGAGGGAGACTTTTTCTTCCGTGGCTTCGGAGGGGTTGATGGCGGTTGAACGCTCGTTTTCTATCATGTCGCGCGGCATCAGGTGGCGGCGGTTGGATGTGGCGTAGAACAGAACATTCTCCGGCCGCCCGGCAATGCCGCCATCCAGCACGGATTTGAGGGCTTTGTAATCCCGGTCTTCTTTTTCAAACGACAGGTCATCACAGAACAGAATGAAGCGGCGGTGGTTCTCACGCAGCAGGCTGAGCAGCAGGGGCAGGCTTGTCAGGTCCTCACGCTGGATTTCTATGAGTGCTACCAGCCCCTTGCCCGGCGTGCAGGGTTTGCCGTCCACCTGGTTGACCAGCGCATGCGCCCCCTTGACCAGCGAGGACTTGCCCATACCGCGCGCCCCCCACAGCATGGCGTTGTTGGCGGGCAGGCCGTGGGCAAAATGGCGCGTGTTTTCCAGCAGAATGCGCCGTTGCAGGTCTATGCCCTGCAACAGGTCCACGCGGACATGGGCCACATGGGGGATGGGCAGCAGCCGCCCGCGTTCTGGCAGCCAGACAAAAGCATCCGCCGTATCCACCCCTTCCAGCGTTGCGGGGGGAGGGGAAAGGCGCTCCAGAGCCGCGGCAATACGGTCCAATGCTGGCAGCAGGGTCTGGTCCATCGGCTTTTATTCCTTATTAAAGGTCTTTCTGGCGGTCTTTCGTCAGCATGGGAGCTTGACGCGGGAGGATTGAAAATTATGGTCACTTCTTCTGTTTTCGCAACCAGCCATTGTTGAAGGTCTGTACCCTTATGTCCAATTTTCTTATCCCCGCTGCTTATGCCCAGACAGCCGGAGGCTCTGGCGGTGCTTCGGGCATTATGTCCTTTTTGCCGTTCGTGGCTGTTTTTGCCATCATGTATTTTCTGCTCATCCGCCCCCAGCAGCAGCGCCAAAAGCAGCTTAAATCCGAGCTCAAGGCCCTGCGCCGTGGTGACCGGATTGTAACAGCCGGTGGTGTTATTGGTGTTGTGCAGCGCACCAAGGAAGAGTCGAACGAAGTGGAAGTGGAAATCGCACCTAACGTGCGCGTTATGGTCATGCGCGAAACCATTTCCACCGTGCTGACCAGCACAGCCAAACCCGCCAACGACTAAGCCCCAGCCGGGGCTGGTTACCGTTACAGGAACGAGACGGGGTCTATATCCACCTCAACGCGCACGTGCCTGTCCAGTGGAACCAGCCCCAGCCAGCGGCGCAGAATAGGTTGCACCGCAATGCTGCGCCATGTGCGGAGCAGCAACCGGCGGCGGTGCCGCCCACGTAGGATGGCAAGCGGGGCCGGAGCTGGCCCCAGTACCTGAATACCCTCCCCATACGGGGCGGTGCGGCCAAAGCGGGCTGCGGCATCATCCGCCGCCTGAGGTGTGTCCGCGCTGATGATCAACGCCGCCAGCCGCCCATAAGGCGGCCAGAAGCCGGGGCGGCGCTGTTCGGCTTCCTGCTCCATGAACTGGTCAAAATCGCCCGAAAGCAGGGCCTGCATAACCGGGTGTTCGGGCGTGTAGCTTTGCAGCACCACGCGCCCCGGTGCGCTCGCACGGCCCGCGCGGCCTGCAACCTGATGCAAAAGCTGGATCGTGCGCTCCCCGGCCCGCAGGTCCGCCCCCCCAAGCCCCAGATCGGCATCCACAATGCCAACCAGTGTCAGATGGGGGAAGTGCCAGCCCTTGGCCACAATCTGGGTGCCAATAATCAGGTCCACTTCACGGCGGGCAATTTTGGCAACCGCTTCTGCCGTGGCGGCAGGCCCCCCAAGCGTATCGCTCGACATGACAAGAATACGCGCATCGGGGAAGCTCTGGCGGGCCTCCTCGGTTATGCGCTCAATCCCCGGGCCAATGGCGGTCAGGCTGTGTTCGGTTTTGCAGTTCGGGCATACGGGGGGCATGGGCTCCGTATGGTCGCAGTAGTGGCAGCTAAGCACCTGCCGGTTGCGGTGTTCCACCAGCCATGCGGTGCAGTGCGGGCATTCCATGCGGTGGCCACAGGTGCGGCACAGCGTAAGGGGGGCGTACCCCCGGCGGTTAAGGAACAGCATGGCCTGCTCCTCCCGCCCTAATGTGGCAGCGATGTCTTCCACCAGTCTGGGGGAGAGGAACAGCCCGCGTTCAGGCGGGGCCTCCCGCATGTCCAGTAGGTGGGTTTGCGGCAGGGATGCGCCGCCGTGGCGGGTGGGCAGCACAAGGCGCTGGTAGCGCCCGGCCTGTGCATTGGCCAGAGTTTCCAGGCTGGGGGTGGCGGATACCACCACAGCGGCAAACCCCGCCAGCCTTGCACGCACCACGGCCATGTCCCGCGCGTTGTAGATTACGCCTTCTTCCTGTTTGAATAGGGATTCGTGCTCTTCATCCACAATAATCAGGCCGAGGTTGCAAAAAGGCAGGAACAGCGCCGAGCGCGCGCCCACAACCACCGTCGCGGACCCATCGGCCGTTCCCAGCCAGGTCTGGCGGCGGGCCTTCTGCCCGATTTCGGAGTGCCAGACAGCGGGGCGCACGCCAAAGCGGCGGGTAAACCGGTCCATCCACTGGGCGGACAAGGCAATTTCGGGCAGGAGCACAAGGGCCTGTTGCCCCTGTTCCAGACAGGCGGCTATGGCTTCGAGGTAGATTTCGGTCTTGCCCGAGCCTGTTACCCCTTCAAGCAGGGTCACGGAAAATTTTTTGTCCTGCACGCTGTGGCGCAGGGCTGTAGCGGCTTCTTTTTGTGCCCCTTCCAGCACAGGCAGGTGGTGCAGCGGGTCGGGCTGGGCAAAGGGGCTGGCAGGTTCAAGCAGGACCGGGCGGAGTGCTCCTGCATCTGCCAGCCCTTTGACCACACCGGCACTGACCTTTGCCGCACTGGCAATATCGGTTGTGGTGCGGGGGCGGCCATCCGCCATAAGGGCCAGCACCTTCTGCCGCGCGGGGGTTAGGCGCAGTTCTTCCGGTGGGGTGGGGGGAGCGATCCAGCCCATGGCGGGGGCAGGTGTGGCCCCTTTCATGTGCAGGCGCAGGGTCATGGCCAGTACCATGCCGGGGGGGGAGAGCGTATAGGCGGCTACCCAGTCCACAAACCGGCGGAGTTCGGCATTAAGCGGGGGAAGCTCCAGCCGTTCGGCTACGGCACGCAGGCGGTTATCAGCCACTGTTTTGGCGGGCGTAGGGTGGGCAAGGTCTGCTGGCAGGGTGGTGTGTGTGTCCCAGACTACGCCGGTCTGGCGGCGGTTGCCCAAGGGTACGCTCACAATATCGCCCGGCTTGAGCGCCATGCTGGCAGGGGCTTTGTAGTCAAACGGGCCAGTAAACGGCATGGGCAGCAGGACGGGCACGCGCAGCCCACCCGTTGTGGGCTGGTCCGCGCCGGAGGCATGCGTAGAAGAAGGGGGAGGAGCCACTGCCATGCCCTTATGTTTAAGCGCGCAGCAGCGCAAAGAACAGGGGTTGTCTGTTGGGCTTTTTGCCCGAACATAGGATAGAAGGGAGCAGAAGGCAGGAGGCACATAGGCATGACGGCCGAAGACGCAGTGCAAAAATTTCTGGCATGGATGGCGGTGGAAAAACGGGCCTCCCTTTTGACCATAGATGCCTATCGGGGGGATCTGGCCCGTTTTCTGGCTTTTATGACCACACATCTGGGTGGCCCACCGGTCATGAGCGGGCTGGCCAGCATAACCCTGCGCGACCTCCGGGCATGGCTTGCGCATGAGGTGGCACAGGCGCAGGAGCAGGCCAGCCGCCCCCATGCGCGCCGGAGTACGCCAGACCAGGCTGCCCGCACCCGAGCGCGCCGGGTTTCTGCCCTGCGCTCATTTTTTAAATATCTGGCACGTAGGGAAGGGGTGGAGAATCCGGCGGTCTCGCTGTTACGCCTGCCCCGTACCAAAAAAACACTGCCCCGCCCTCTGGCGCGCGAAGATGCACTGGCCGCCCCGGATGATATTGCCAGTATGGCCCACACCCCCATGGAGGAGCAGCGGAACGCCACCCTGTTCCTGCTGCTATATGGCTGTGGATTGCGGATTTCTGAAGCGCTGAACCTGAATATTGCTGACCTGCACACAATGGAAGGCAGTGGCGTCCTGCGTATTCACGGCAAGGGGGGCAAGGAGCGACTGGTGCCCGTGCTCCCTGCCGTGTGCAGGGCGCTGGAAGCATGGCGTAAACGCCACCCCGCCCCCGCGCCGGACAGCCCGTTATTTGTCGGGGTTCGTGGGGGGCGCCTGCAACCTGCTATTGCCCAGAAGGCCATGCGGGAATGGCGGGTCAGCAACGGGCTGCCCGAGCACGTAACCCCCCATGCCCTGCGCCATTCCTTTGCCACCCATTTAATGGAAGGGGGGGCAGACCTGCGTGTTATTCAGGAACTGCTGGGCCATGCCAGCCTGTCCACAACACAACGTTACACACTGGCGGATGAGGCACGGCTGCTGGATGTCTGGACGCGTGCGCATCCACGTGCGCAAATGGAGCATAACGCCCATAAAAAAGAAGGTTGAGGGTTATGATCACCACAGCACACCGCACCCCGTGGCCGGAAATAGAACCCTACGCGCAGGGGTATCTGGATACCGGGGAGGGGCATCAGGTTTACTGGGAGCAGTGTGGTAACCCCGATGGTATTCCGGTTGTGTTCCTGCATGGTGGGCCCGGTGGTGGGTGTTCGGCAGCACAACGCCAGATGTTTGACCCTGCCCGCTACCGCATTGTGCTGTTTGACCAGCGCGGATGTGGGCGCTCGCGCCCGCATGCCTCGCTTGAGGCCAATACAACATGGCATCTGGTAGCCGATATTGAACGCCTGCGGACCCTGTTCGGGCTGGAAAAATGGGCTGTTTTTGGCGGATCATGGGGGTCCACGCTGGCTCTGGCCTACGCCCAGACCCACCCCGAGCGCGTGAGTGCTCTTATGCTGCGCGGCATTTTTACCCTGCGTAAGGCCGAACTGCTCTGGTATTATCAGGAAGGAGCATCCTGGCTGTTCCCCGATAAATGGGAGGATTTTGTAGCCCCCATCCCCCCCGAAGAGCGGGGAGACATGATGGGCGCTTACCGCAAACGCCTGATTTCGGACAATGTTGAGGAACGGCTGGCCGCCGCGCGGGCGTGGAGCCTGTGGGAAGGGCGAACCCTGACCCTGCTCCCCTGCCCGGAAATGGAACACCAGCATGATGAGGCCGATTATGCACTGGCTTTCTCACGCATAGAAAACCATTACTTTGTTCACGGTGGCTGGCTTGAGGAAGGCCAGCTTATCGCCAATGTGGCGCGTATCCGCCATATTCCCACCGTGATCGTGCAGGGGCGGTACGATATGGCAACCCCGGTGCGCACGGCATGGGACCTGCATAGGGCATGGCCCGAGGCGGATTTTCAGCTGGTCGATGCCGCAGGCCATGCCCTGTTTGAACCCGGTATTCTTACCGCCCTGCTCAACGCCACGGACCGTTTTGCACAGGAACTGGCATGACACATCGGCACGGCAGGCAGAAGAACCTGCGGGGGTGGCGGTACTGTGCCACCGTTGCGGCTGTTGTTGTGGGTATGGGGGCAGGGGCTCATGCCGCCAATGCCCAGTCCTGCCATAAGCTGATGGCGCGTGTGGCCTTGCGCAATGATCTGGGTTTTTTGAATAGTCCGGTCAGCCTGAACGGCCACGCCGCACGCATGATTGTGGATACAGGCTCGGAAGGGAGCCTGCTCTCGCCCGAGGCCGCCGCTTTGTTTGATACGCAACTGGACCGCTCCATGCACACCATGGTGCATGGCACGGGTGGGGCTGGGCGTATTGTGCCCAATGCGGTGGTGCGGTCCTTTAAAATGGGTGGGCTGGAGTTTGGCCCGGTTTCCATCCCCGTGGATGCACTGCCTGCCGTGCCGCGCACGGAACCCGCGGTGGAAGGGCTGGTGGGGGGGGACCTGCTCTCACGCTATGATGTGGAGTTTGATGTAGCACAGGGCACGCTCTCTTTCTGGTCCGCAAGCACGCCCGGCTGTTCCGGACCGGAGGGGTGGCGCTACATCTACCGTGCGGTTCCGTTGCAGAATGCGGGGGAGAGGGTTATTGCCCGCGTGGAACTGGATGGCCATGCCCTGCAGGCGCTGGTGGATAGTGGGGCGCGCTCGTGCATTGTCTCAACCCAGGCGGCGGAGCGTATGGGCGTAAGCCAGCACATGCTGGCTACCGACCCCGGCGGGCTGAC
Organism: Acetobacter sp. ESL1128; assembly: GCF_058505085.1. Lineage (NCBI taxonomy): Bacteria > Pseudomonadati > Pseudomonadota > Alphaproteobacteria > Acetobacterales > Acetobacteraceae > Acetobacter > Acetobacter sp. ESL1128. The sequence goes on from NZ_CP196369.1 coordinate 885,499, forward strand.
AACCGGCGTGGACGGCCACCAGCAAACCTACCACTGGCATAAATTTGGTATGATGCAGATTGGACAGGAGCAGGAAAAATCTCCCGTGCTCACAGTTGCTCCGGTGCAGGACACGGTCGATATGCTGCTGGGGGCGGACTGGTTTGCTGCCCATAAGGTATGGATTTCATACCGCACGCATATGCTCTACGTCATGCCCGTAACAGGGCGTACCCGCTAGAGCGCCGGTCTGGCGCGTTGATCATCAGGGGCTTTGATCGGGCAGGCTGTTATAGGCCGCCGTCAGTGTTGGGGGATTCCTTCCCCAACACTGAACGAGGTTTGGAGGGCGTTATTCGCCCTTGAGGCGTTTGTTGCAGATGCTGTAATAACCGCCGCCTTTTTCAATCCACTTCAGCCCGCCATTGGCGTTGCTGGCCTTATTGGCGTTGTACTGGTCAAGGCAGGTCTGCATACGGGCCTTGCCAGCGCTGAGCTTGGCGTATTGCGGCGCAACTGCGCTAGGCAGGGTTGCGTTGGAGGGGGCGACTTCCGTGGCGGCTACGCTTTTGGCAGGTTTGGGTGCTTCAGCACTGGCAGGTGTTGCCGGTGTGGCGGCTTTGGGGGCGGCACTTGCCGGAGTGGTGGCAACATCGCACGAACTGGCCTTGAATTCCTTGAAGGACTGGCCCTTGAGCGTGTTGGCGGTTTTGGCCTCCTTGAACTTCTCGTGGCACTCCTTCACCGTCATGGCGTGGGCGCTGGGGAGGGAAAGGGCTGTGGCACAGCCAAGCAGCAAAGCGGCCAGTCCGGTGCGGGCTACAACAGTCATGAATAGACCTCATGCAAGGAGGATAATAGCGCGGCAGCCCCATGCTGCCAGCGTTCCATCAGTATCATGAAAAATCATGCGCAAGAAATGCAAGCCTTAAGGCTTTTTGTGCGTAGCAGAAAATTAATATCAAAATGTGCTGGTGCTGGTGCTGGTGCTGGTGCTGGTGCTGGTGCTGGTGCTGGTGCTGGGTAGCCCGTGTTTGGCGTAATTGCCCGGCCAGAGTGCGTGTTTAGTCCTCAAACCGGGCTGAGCGGGTGCGCTTTATGTTGGCGCGGTGGGCTTTGCCGTCCAGCCTGCGCTGGCGTGCGGCCCGGCCCGGGCGCGTGGCAACCCTGAAGGCAGGGCGGTGGGCGGCCTCGCGGATCAGGGCTACCAGCCGTTCTATGGCATCCTCACGGTTGCGTATCTGTGTTCTGAAGCGCCGGGCGGTTATGACAATAACCCCCTCCCGTGTCGCGCGGGTCCCAGCTAGTTCCAGCAGCCGCACACGGATCCGCTCGGGGAGGGAAGGGGAGCGTGCGGCATCAAAGCGTAATTGCGCAGCTGTTGCGACCTTGTTCACGTTCTGCCCGCCGGGGCCGGATGCCAGAATATAACTGACCTCCAGTTCGGATTCAGGCAGGGAAAGTGCGGGAAGGATCGGAATGGCCATAAGCGGGGCATAGCATGGTTTGCCTGCCGGTGTGTGCCCTGTACCCATAAAAAAAGCCCCCATGCCAGAGCATGGAGGCTTTTTGCCCAAAAGGCGGAGAGGTTAACGGATCAGTTGTTAATCCGCTCACCATGCAAGGACATATCCAGCCCTTCCAGTTCCTGATCCGCGGTGACGCGCAGACCCATGACCAGATCAATGGCCTTGAGGATGATGAAGGAGGCAAAAGCACACCAGACAATGGTCACCAGCACCGCTTCGCTCTGCACAACAAGCTGGTGCAGTGAGCCAACAATACCCGAGGGGTTGGCATCGGTTGCGGAAAGCGGGCCATAGGCCAGCACGCCGGTCAGCAGCGCACCAACAATGCCGCCCACACCATGCACGCCAAAGGCGTCCAGGCTGTCGTCATACCCCATCATGTGCTTGAGGGAGGTTGCACCCCAGTAGCAGACAACACCCGTGATCAGGCCGATAACCAGTGCGCTGCCCGGCAGCACAAAGCCAGCCGCGGGGGTAATGGCAACCAGACCGCCAACAGCGCCGGAGATTACGCCCAGAACAGTCGGTTTGCCCGAACGCAGCCACTCCGCCAGCATCCACGATACGCCAGCACCAGCGGCGGCAATCTGGGTTGCAGCCATGGCCATGCCTGCACGGCCGTTGGCACCAACAGCGGAACCTGCGTTAAAGCCAAACCAGCCTACCCACAGCAGGGCAGCACCAATGACAGCGTAGGTCAGGTTGAAGGGGGAAAGGTCGTCCTGCCCGTAACCCTTGCGGCGGCCAAGCACCAGAGCGCAGACCAGACCGGCAACACCGGCGTTGATATGGACAACCGTGCCACCTGCAAAGTCAGCCGTACCAAGGCCAGCCAGCCAGCCGATCGGGCTCCAGACCCAGTGCGCAATGGGGGCATACACCACCAGAGACCACAGGATGGAGAACACGCACATGGCGCTGAACTTCATGCGTTCTGCGTAAGCGCCGGAGATCAGCGCGGGGGTGATAATGGCAAAGGTCATCTGGAACATCATGAAGATGCTCTCAGGAATGGTCATGGTGGTGGCGTTGGGGCTATCCGCACCCAGTGTAAAGCCAACATCCGCACCATTATGGATATGCGCGCCAATACCGTTGAGCAGCACGCGGGAGAAGCCACCAATCCACGGAGACCCGGTTGTAAAGGCGAGGGAATACCCCGCGACCATCCATACGATGGACATGATGCAACACAGGGCAAAGGACTGCATGAGCGTTGCCAGCACGTTTTTCTTACGCACCATGCCGGCATAGAACAGGGCAAGACCGGGAATGGTCATCATAAGCACCAGTGCGGTGCTGGTGAGCATCCATGCCGTATCCCCCGTGTCTATGGGTGGGGGGGCGTCTGCGGCATAAGCCTGGGAGCAGCCAAGGGCTGCTACAAGACAGGCCGACAGAATAGCCGTGGTCTTGCGAATAACTGGACCTCTCGCCGGATTGACAGCTTGGAAGGGTCGCGCTGACATGATGATGCGTTCTCCTTAAAATACGCAGCCATTGACGCTCGCCAGATTCGTGTAAGGAGCGATGGGCCTAATCTTATTGTATCTATTCCGGAATGACCGGGGTGGCAATCCAGTTTGATACCGAATTGTTTCACAATCTGATTTATGGCTGAAAAAAGCCACAAAAAAAGAGGTCGCTGCTGCGGCCAGCTCAAATAAAAAAAGGCGTGCAAACCATAATGGTCTGCACGCCCTTATACCTGTTCTGGGGGATAATGGAGGCACTGGACGGGCCAGTACCTCCAAAACCCTTAAAAACCGGTTTGGGTAACTTAGAAGTCCATGCCACCCATGCCGCCCATGTCAGGACCGCCAGCAGGGGCTGCCTTCTTTTCAGGGCGTTCAGCAACCATGGCTTCCGTGGTGATCAGCAGGCCAGCAACGGAGGCTGCATCCTGCAGAGCGGTACGGACAACCTTGGCCGGGTCAATAATACCGGCTTCAACCAGGTTCTTGTATTCGCCAGCCTGTGCGTCGAACCCGAAGTTGTAGTCAGCGTTTTCGAGCACCTTGTTGGCGACAACCGCACCATCTTCACCCGCGTTGAGGGCGATCTGGCGCAGGGGAGCCTGCAGGGCGCTGAGGATGATGTTGCCACCAACGCGCTGGTCGTCGTTGTGGTAGTGCAGGTTGGCAAGAGCCTTGGTTGCGCGGGCCAGAGCCGTACCACCACCGGGAACAATGCCTTCTTCAACTGCTGCGCGGGTTGCGTGCAGGGCGTCGTCCACGCGGTCCTTGCGTTCCTTCACTTCGATTTCCGTGGAGCCACCAACGCGGATCACGGCAACACCGCCAGCCAGTTTGGCCAGACGTTCCTGCAGCTTTTCACGGTCGTAGTCAGAGGAGGTTTCCTCGATCTGCGCACGGATCTGCTTGACGCGGCCCTTGATGTCGTCGCCGTTGCCAGCACCGTCAACAATGGTCGTGTTTTCTTTGTCGATGTGAACCTTCTTGGCGGTGCCAAGCATGTTCAGCGTAACCGTTTCGAGCTTGATGCCGAGGTCTTCGCTGATAACCTGACCACCGGTCAGGATAGCGATGTCTTCCAGCATGGCCTTGCGGCGGTCACCGAAGCCAGGAGCCTTGACAGCAGCAATCTTGAGGCCACCGCGCAGCTTGTTGACAACCAGGGTTGCCAGCGCTTCGCCATCAACATCTTCGGCAATGATCAGCAGCGGACGGCCGGACTGAACAACGGATTCCAGCAGCGGCAGGATCGGCTGAAGAGAAGAGAGCTTCTTTTCATGGATCAGGATGTAGGGGTTTTCCAGATCGGCCGTCATCTTTTCCGGGTTCGTCACAAAGTACGGAGAGATGTAGCCACGGTCGAACTGCATGCCTTCAACCACGTCCAGTTCGGTCTGGAAGTGCTTGGCTTCTTCAACGGTGATAACGCCTTCGGAGCCAACTTTCTGCATGGCTTCGGAGATCATCTTGCCGATTTCGGATTCACCGTTGGCAGAGATGGTGCCGACCTGAGCGGTTTCCGCCGGGGTGGTAACCTTTTTGGCGTTCTTCTTCAGCTCTTCAACAACCACGGCAACGGCTTTGTCCACACCGCGCTTGAGGTCCATCGGGTTCATGCCAGCGGCAACGGCCTTCAGGCCTTCGCGCACAATGGCCTGAGCCAGAACGGTTGCAGTGGTCGTGCCGTCACCAGCAACGTCGTTGGTCTTGGATGCTACTTCACGCAGCATCTGTGCACCCATGTTTTCGAACTTGTCAGCCAGTTCGATTTCCTTGGCGACGGAAACGCCGTCCTTGGTGATGCGGGGTGCGCCGAAGCTCTTGTCCAGAACAACGTTACGGCCTTTGGGGCCCAGCGTTACCTTTACGGCATCAGCCAGAATGTCCACACCGCGCAGCATGCGCTGGCGTGCGTCTGCACCAAACTTTACGTCTTTGGCAGCCATTGAATTTCTCCTGTGAAGATCTTTTGTAAGTTTACGGTCGGATCAGTGCGGATCAGGCTGCAACAATGCCCAGAATGTCGCTTTCCTTCATGATCAGCAGCTCTTCGCCGTCGATCTTCACTTCCGTGCCGGACCACTTGCCGAACAGAACGCGGTCACCGGCCTTGACATCAAGCGCCACAATCTGACCCTGCTCGTTGCGCGCACCCGCGCCAACAGCAACCACTTCGCCTTCCATAGGCTTTTCTTTGGCCGTGTCGGGGATGATGATGCCACCGGCGGTCTTCTGTTCGCCTTCAAGGCGCCGTACAACTACCCGGTCGTGTAAGGGACGAAACTTCGTCATTATGGATCACTCCACATTCATTTGCTGTGATGACGCCCTTTGTCAGAAAGCAGCGCCACCCGTTTGAACCGCGCGTAACATAACGCCGCGTCGCGTTAGCACTCCACCATCAGGAGTGCCAAGGCAGAAAGTAGGTACGCCCCAGAGGGGAGTCAAGGAATGGGGTAAAGTTTCTTTTTGTTTTAACGTCATTCCAGACAAGGAGATTGAACATGGGACAGATACGCACATTGGAAGCCGCCGATGGCCACCAGTTTAGCGCGTGGGAGACCGAGCGCGGCACACACCCCTACGCTTTGGTGGTGTTGCAGGAAATTTTTGGCGTAAACCACCATATCCGCACGGTATGCGAGCGGTTTGCCCAGGCGGGTTTTCACGTTATTGCCCCTGCGTTGTTTGACCGCGCAGAACGTGGCGTGGAACTGGAATACACAACAGATGGCGTGCAGAAGGGCCTTGCCCTGCGTGCGCAGATACCCACCGCCAAAACCCTGCTGGACGTACAGGCCGCAGCCCGTGCGCTAAAGGCCCGCAAGGTCGGGGTGATCGGGTATTGCTGGGGTGGCACTCTGGCGTGGGATGCTGCAACGGGCACGGATGATTTTGCCGCGGCCGTAAGCTGGTACGGCGGGGGCATAGCCGCCCATAGGGAGGAGACTCCACGCTGCCCCGTGCAATTACATTTTGGTGAGCGGGATACGAGTATTCCCCATGCCGACATAGCCGCCATCCGGGCTGCTCAGCCCAACGTTGAACTTTATGTTTATGACGATGCAGAACACGGTTTTGGCTGTGAGGAGCGCGCATCTTACAATGCGCAGGCCTTTGTACAGGCACAGGAACGCAGCCTTGCCTTCCTCAAAAGTACGCTCAATCCGTAAGGTGTCCGGGCAAAAGGAATTGGGGTGCGGGTTGAATTGTGATTGACAAGCGCCCCCGGTCGTGGGGGAGAATGTCATCTCTCCTCGCGGCACGTCGTGTGCAGGAGGAGTAACTGGCCGAAATAAGGATGACTTCGCTCATGTCGACAGGTACCGTTAAATGGTTCAACGCCACCAAAGGGTTTGGTTTTATTGCCCCCGATGATGGAGGGAAAGACGTGTTTGTGCATATTACCGCTGTACAGGCAGCCGGTCTGCGCGCGTTGAATGATGGACAGAAACTGTCCTACGACATGGTGGAGGAACGCGGCAAGCAGGCGGCCACCAACCTTAAGCCGCTCTAATCAGGCGGTCTGGGGCGGGCTGGTCAGTTTTGTCCGGCCTGCTCCGCCAGAAAAGCGGTGATCTGGCGTGCCGTTTGCGCAAGGCCACACCGCTCGACGGCAACCCCGTTGGGGAAGGCGCTTAAAAGTCTTGTGGGTGTGCGCCGGTCCAGCAGGACAAACACCCCACGGTCTGACTGCCGGCGAATCAGCCGCCCAAAGGCCTGCCGTAGCCTAAGCCGGGCTATGCGGTCATCAAACCCTTTTGGGTCTCCACCAGACAGATGAATCCGCCGCTCACGGTGCAGAATATCTGGCCGGGGCCAAGGCACGCGCTCAAACACAACCAGACGCAGGGCATTGCCCGGAACGTCCACCCCATCCCGCATGGCATCCGTGCCGAGCAGGCAGGCATGTTCCTCGGTCCGGAAAATATCAACCAGCGTGTTGTTGTCCATGGCATCCACATGCTGGGCGTAAATGGGCAGGCCTTCTTCCTCCAGCGTAGGGGCTATGCGGTCATACACACCGCGCAGGCGGGAGATAGCGGTAAACAGGCCAAGCCCGCCACCGCCAGAGGACTGGAAAAGGGTACGGAATGCCGCAGACAGGTCCACAAGGCTGCTATTGTCCACGTCCGTTACAATAAAGGCGCGGGTCTGGCGGGCATAATCAAACGGACTGGCCAGACTGGCCCGCAGGGCAGGGGAGGGAAAATGATTGGCCCCGGTGCGGGCTTCGGCAGCCTCCCACGCGGTTTCGGCCTCGTCACTCTCTGTTCCACCGCCTTGCTGGTCACGCAGGGTGGCGGAGGTCATGAGCATGCCTTGCGCGGGCATGGCCATAATGCCCGCAAAGGGAATGGTCGGGTCCAGCCAGTGGCGGTAAAGCCCTACGTCTTGTTCGTTCATGCGCTGCTTGTCGCGCCGTTCAAGGCGAATGAAGTGGATATGCGCAGGTGTGCTGCCCGGCTCTGGTGGCTGGTCCAGTGCGGCAAGCATGGTAATCCATGCATCCAGCCGGGATATGGCGCGGCGGCGCAGGGCGCGGGTCATGGCCTCTATGCGGCCACGGGTTGTGGTGTCCAGCGTGTCTGCATCTTCTTCCAGCCGAGCTTGCAGGCGTTCGCTTAGTGTGCGCAGGGGCTCCACAATCCGGCTGAGCGCGCGGGCCAGTTGCTGGCCTGCCTCGGCCATGTCGGGCACAAGCGGGTGCAGGTCGCATTCCATGGCTGTGTGGATGGACTGTTTGCCCCCCTCGGCCGCACGGGCCATGGCCTGCTGGCGCAACAGGCGTAAAAAAGCTTCTGTCGGGTTTTCCATAATCGGCTGGTCAGCCGGAGGTTCGGGCGGGAACAGGGTATTCAGTTCCATGGGCTCCGGGGGCGGAGGTGTGTTTGCCGCCTCTGGCGCCAGACGTGTGGACCAGCCCGGTGCCGGCAGGGCCGTGGCCGCCAGCAAGGCGGCATCCAGCGGGTTTTCAAGCTTGGGGTGGCCGACAACCAGATCATCCAGCCTGCGCTTGAGCCCCCTTGCGCGTGAGCGTCGGCCTTCCGCCCCCAGCAGCCAGCGCCGCAGTTCGGCCGTTTCCAGCCCCGAAAGCTCGGCGGAAAAAGCACTGTCTGCCGCATCGGCCAGATGGTGGCCTTCATCAAACACATAGCGTGTGGGAATGTTACCCTGTTCGCCTGCCTCGTTATCATCACTCATGCCCGCCTGAGCGTAGGCGGCCTGTGTCATGACCAGCGCATGGTTGGCAATGACCAGTGCGGCATCGTGCGCACGGCGTATGGAGTGTTCAACAAAGCAGCGCTGATAATGCGCGCAGGCTCCGTGGATGCACTCCCCCCTGCGGTCAGCGACACCGGCAAGGTTGCCGTGGCCGAACAGGTCCCCAAACCAGCCGGGTAGGTCCCCGCCAAACAGGTCTCCGTCTGCTGTGGCCATGGCCCAGCGTGCGAGCATACACAGGGCAATGGTAATGCCTGCGGGGCGGGAGGCAGCGGAGTTGACTGCTTCCTCCATGTTCAGCAGGCACAGGTAGTTTTCACGCCCTTTGCGCAGCACTACCTTCTGGCGGTGTGTTGTGGGGTCGGGGTAGAGGCGTTTTGTTTCCTGCTCGATCTGGCGTTGCAGGTGGCGCGTATAGGTGCTGAGCCACACCGCACCGTCGTTCCGCTCTGCCCACAGGCTGGCCGGGGCTATGTAGCCCAGTGTTTTGCCGGTGCCTGTTCCGGCTTCGGCCAGCACAATGGCGGGGTCGCCGCGCATGGTGCGGGGGGCAAATGCCTCGGTTGAGACACTGGCAAAATCTGCCTGCCCGGACCGGACCTCAGCATCGCTCCCCAGAATGTTGACCAGCCGCTCCCGTGCTTCCGCCGGGCTGATGGGGTGGGAGGCAGGGGGAGGGCGTTGCGCGCTTTCCTCCCATTTGGGTAGGTGCCGCCATACACGCAGGGCATCTGCGGGCTGGGTGGCTTCTTCCGCCAGCCTACCATTGTTGGTGAGCCGGCTGTGCAGGTCTATGGTTTCCGCCACAGTGCCGGTCCATATCCAGCCAGCCTGCCCCAGCCGGACCGTAAAGGCCGCCAGAAGTTCAATCTGCCCGCTTCTGGCCTGCCGTGCCAGCTCACCCAGCAAGATGGACAAAAGGTTGGGCAGCAGGTCTGCCTCTGCCCGGTCAATATTTTGCTCGTCCAGTCCGAGGGCCAGAGCAAGGCCGCGGGGAGTGGGGGCCACAGGGCGGGCGGGATACACAAATGTAAAAAGTTCCAGCAGGTCCAGCCAGGGGGAGGGCTGGCCTGTGGGGGGGAGGTCCAGCTTGCGGGCCAGTGCCGGGGCATGCACTACCAGTGGGCACGGCATGGCGTGCAGTCGCTCGCGTACCTCGGCGGCACTCAGGCTGAGCAGTTCGCCATCTTCTGTCAGGAGCGAAAACCGCCCCTGATGGGGAACAAGGGCTGGGGCTTCGTGGGCAGAGGGGAAGGATGGCTGCATGGTTTACTTTACATGAGCTATTCTTGCGGCAAATGCCAGAGCCGAGCCGTAATGGTGTGGGTCAGGAACTCTTGCGCCGGAAAATGACCGAGTGGGCTGGCGTGCGGCTTTTCATGGTTTTGTGCAGGGTAAAGCCGTAGCGTTCAAAAATCAGGCAGAGATTACGGTGGTTGAAAAACTGCAAATGTTCGGGGGGGCAAATATCCGTCCAGGAAGGAAGGTCCTGTGGCACGGCAGGGTGCCCTATATCTGGGGCCGAAATATAGACAAAGCCATTGGGGCGGGTAATTGCGGCCAGTGTCTGCATAAACTCGTTTGGCCCGGCCACATGCTCCAGCACTTCGGAGCTGAATACAAAGTCAAACGTCAGGCCACGCTGGCGGAAGATGGTTGAATCTTCGCAGTAGAATGTGGCCTGCGGGAAGTGGCGCTTGGCGTAGGCAATGCTGTTCTGGCTGATGTCCAGCCCCGCAGCGCGCGCACCCAGCCGGCTGAATGCCTCGGCCATAAAGCCGCCGCCACACCCAAAATCCAGAACATCCTTACGCCAGACATAAGGCAGGAACTGGAGGCTCCGCCACAACGCACGCCAGCGGCGGCTGGAAGCCTTGGGATAAAAATCGGCCGATGCACCGCGATACGTCGTTTCGTAAAACGCACGGAGTGTGGCGGCATCCGGGTAGGGATGCACGAACAGAAAATCACAGTCGGGGCAGCGGAACAGGTCGTAGCCATTTTTGCTGAATGCAAAAGCGGCCCCCTGTGCGCGGCAGAGTGGGCATTCTGTTGGGGTATGGGGGGATGCCAAATCGGCCTCTGGACCCGCCGAGATTGTGTGGGGAGGTAAATGCGTAGTCATGCAGTGTTACTCTCCCCAGCTCAGGCGTAGTCCGGAGGCTGGTCGGCGGGGTGTTATTCCGGGTTTTTCAGGCTGTCGGCAACAATGTCGAGCAGCTTGCCGTGCATGTTGCCATTGCCAGCAACAATCATCACATCGTCGGGCAGGTCATCCAGTTCCGTGCCGTCGGGGGCTGTAACCTGACCGCCCGCTTCACGCACGATCAGAATACCTGCAGCACAATCCCACGGCTTGATGCCGAATTCCCAATACCCTTCGTAACGGCCTGCCGCGACCCATGCGAGGTCCAGCGAAGCCGCGCCAAAACGGCGCACGCCAGCCACGCGGGGCATAAGGTTGCCCAGCACGCGTGCAAAAGGCAGGCGCTGGCGGGCAGGCACCTTGGCAAAGGGAATGCCTGTGGCAAACAGGGATTCGGGCATTTCCCGCCGGGCGGACACACGAATGCGCCGCTCGTTCAGGAATGCGCCACTCCCCTTTTCGGCCCAGAACATTTCACCCGCTGCGGGGTTGTAGATCAGGGCCGCGGCCAGCTCCACCTTGCCATCGGGCAGGCGGCGCTGGAGACCAATGGAAATGGCCCAGTGCGGAATGCCGTGCAGGAAGTTGGAGGTGCCGTCGAGCGGGTCAACAATCCAGCGCCATGTCCAGTTATCGCTACCCGATTCCCCGGATTCTTCCATAAGGAAGGCATAGCCCGGACGGGCCCGTTCCAGTTCTTCGCGCAGGGTCTGTTCTGCACGGAGGTCCGCCTGGGAAACAAAGTCACCCGGCCCCTTGATGCTTACCTGAAGCTGCTCGACTTCGTTAAAATCGCGCAGGAGACGCTTGGCCGCCTTCTGGGCTGCGGTTTGCATCACCATCATGACGGGGGAGAGACGCATGGCCACTGTAATTAAGTCCTGCTCTGGAGAGAAAAAAACTGAAAAAATCAGTCCTTGGCGCGTTCGACGTAAGACCCGTCTTCCGTGCGGACCACAATGCGTTCACCCGCTTCGATAAACGGCGGGACCATGGTTTTGACACCATTGGACAGCATGGCGGGCTTGTAGGAGGAGCTGGCAGTCTGGCCTTTGACAACCGGATCAGCTTCAACCACTTCCAGCGTAACATGCGGGGGCAGGTCAATGCCAACCGGGTCCCCTTCAACCAGATGCAGGTTGATGGTCATGTTGTCCTGAATGAAGGGAGCCTGGTCGCCCAGCAGATCGGTGGGGACAGAAAGCTGTTCAAAGGTTTCGGGGTCCATCAGAACCAGCAGTTCGCCATCTGTATAGGAATACAGATATTCGCGGTCTTCGGTCATCAGCCGTTCGACCGTATCAGCCGTGCGCCAGCGTTCGTTGGTTTTGTTGCCAGTCTTGAGGTCGCGCATTTCAACCTGAATGAACGCACCACCCTTACCCGGGGTAATAATCTGCTGTTTTAAGACCGTCCAGCGACGGCCATCATGCTCAATCACCTGACCGGCGCGGATCAGGTTTGCCTGCTGTTTCATACTTGGTTCCTGAGAGGAATGGCTATTCTGTTTGGGGCTTGTACAGTTCCAAGGCAGGAAGGGCAAGCGCTACGCGGTGAACTCCCCCGCTTTGTCCCGCTGGACAGAACCGTTGCATCCTGTTTATAAGGCTGCACCTGAACAGGTTAAGGAAGGGTGGCCGAGCGGTTTAAGGCACCGGTCTTGAAAACCGGCGTGCGTGAGAGCGTACCGTGGGTTCGAATCCCACCCCTTCCGCCATGACAGCAAATGCCCGGTAGCTGTTTTATTCTATCTGTGGTTTTTTCTTGTGGCGAATGCTAAAATTACTTCCAAAGATGGCTCCCGGGAGGGCGTTCGTTATGGGAGTGGTAAAGCGCGATGAAAATCAAACAATCCTTGACTATTGTTTTTTTCAACGGGTTATACGATTTTCTCTAAGCGGAAAAATGAGGTTTAGAGTTCTGTAATTTATGCTGTTAAACCTATTGAAAATTCAACATATACCAATTTAGTCTGAGCTTGTTCCTATAAAAACCAAAGAAAAATTATTTCTTACAAATAAAAAAGAAAAATCCCAAAAAACAGGATAATATGGATGGCCATCCTTGATGAAAAAAGAGTAAGTTCCTGTAGATAAAGAAATTATTTTGGTTAGTGAGATTGTTAGATCCCTAAGCAATGATTTGAATTTATGTGAGTTTATATTCCCTTTTGAGGGGCCTGATCCTTCGTCTCCAGCATACATTAAAGATGACATGACCGTATGTAAAATTTCCTGTTTTTCTACGGAATGCATTTCATAAAAAGAAACATTGCTGTTTAGAGCCTTACATATAATCTCTTCATGAGTGAGTGATTTTTTATGCTGTGACGTAAAAATTCCGAGAGATACAGAGTAATTGAGAGAATTTTCGTGTAATGTTTCTGCAATTTCATTAAGTAATTCTTGTTTCATTTTTAATTATCCAATTACATGAAGTGGTATTTTATAAAAACGGCCACTTCAGGCTGGAGTGCGTTCTGTTACAAACCGCACGCCAAGCCCCATGAAGGTTATTCCGGCACAGCGGTCAATCCAGCGCCGATTCTTCAGAAAAATTGCTGAAACGCGATCAAGGCTCAAAAGCATTGCAACGCATGCGAACCAGGCAATCGCGATCATGAACATGGAGGCAACACAGGCCAGCCCCAGATAGATGGGGGCATGTTGTGGCATTGAGGCGGCAAACAGGCTGGATGTAAAAATGGGTGCCTTTGGGTTGGCCAGATTGGTGAGCAGGCCAGCAAAAAAGCTGTTGGAGCGTTGTTCCGCATGCGGTGTGGTTGCGTCTGCAGTTGCTTCCTTTTTCCAGCTGTTGATCAACAGCTTTGCACCAATGGTTATCAGGTAAAGCCCGCCACCGATTTTAAGCGTGAGATACAGCCATGGGGCGGCAATAAAGAGTGTGCGAATACCAAAAAAACCCGCAATGCCCCAAGCGGCTACGCCTGTTGCAATCCCAAGGGTTGCCTGTAGGGCAACGGCTCGCCCCTTCATGACCGCCAAACGTGTGACGAGCATAAAGTCCAGCCCCGGTACCATCATGGCGATTAACCAGAAGGCGGAGATTGCGGTAATGACGGATAAATCCTGTGTCAGATTCATAAGAATATATTTTCTCAAAAATTAAAAGACGTAACTATACTTTCCAGTATTGTCCCTATTTTTATGCCACATCTTGCGCAACAAAAAACAGGTGATCTGCCGGTTTTTCTGTCATGCTGTCTCTGAAGCATCTGCCTTGGTAAGGCGGCGGGTTACGCGATGCATGTGCAATACCCGTAGTGACCCCAAACCAAATATCTTTTGGACGAGCAGGTTACTAACCGCCCAAAAGAGCGCTTAGTCTGTTCGTTGTTGCTCTGTAGCCAGACAGCCACGCCGCATGCATTTGCGGTGCTGGAACTCTCCGCTACCATCCCATGACCGCTGGCGCTGCCATGGTCCCCATTTATGCCCGAGGATGCGGCAGATCATGCTTGTTGCAAACCATCTCATGGGTTTTTCTTAACCGCTTTTTTCGTAAAAAGTCCAGAGAGTCAGCTTTTCCATTCCCCGCCTGTTTGCGTGCGCAGTTTGCGCTGTGGTTATTGTCCGCTCAGGGACGGGCTCATCTGATCTACGGCTTCAAGCGCATTCCGTATGCTCTGGAGGTCGGTATCGGCTGGGGCGTCTGTTTTCTTCTGGTGGTGCCTGTTTGCGGGTAGCAGTGCTTTAATCTGTGCGGCTAACCCCCGTACCGATTGTGCAAAATCCTGATCTTCGCTGTTTTTTGTGTTTGTCGCGTTAGTGGGGGAGGTCTCGGCCGGTGCGCTATCCAGCGTGGTGCTGTTTTGGGCTGTAGCGGCATCGGTCTGTTGTGTTTGCGTGGTCGCGTTGTTTTGCTCAGGGGCATCCTGTGTGTTGGACGGTTCTTGCGCTGTGCCTTGTGGGGTTGCCAGCAAGGCATTGCCCATGGCGGCATTGCTGCCGCCACTTTGCGTATATTGGGCAACGGCAGCAGCCAGTTGCCGTGCAAGCTGTGCCAGAGCCTGCGCCAGTGCTTTGGGCGACATGAATGCTTTAAACTGCATCAGCAGGCGTATCTGCGCCTTGAGAATATTAACCTGATCTTCTGCCTGTTTTTTGGCGGAAGCGTGGCTTGATTTGGCAAGCTGATCCAGCCTGCTCAGTGCCTCCTGTGCGGAGGCGAGATACGCGCTGGTGGCAGAGGATGAGTTTGCTAAAAAATCAATGCCAGCCTGAGATAATGTTATTTGCACAGGGTCTTCTGCGCCCGACTGCCCTGCCGTGCTGGTGGGGGTAGCGTCTGCGGCGGTGGTGGAGGCTGCACTGCTCGTGTTGAGTGCCGTATTGTAGGACCCAGCCGTGTGGGAGAAGCCCCTATGAGCAGTCTGGGCTGTGTTGAGAGTTGTCATGGAAAGGTCCTGCCATACGTCAATGTCGTACAGCATGGGCAGAAGGGATTATTAAAAAGTTAAAAGCGTTGGGTGAAGTTGGCAGGGGAGTTCGGGCAACGGTCACGTTGTTCTGGCTGGGGGCGTGATTGCAGGAATATGGTGTTGGCTATCGCACTGGTTTTTCTGGCCAGCATATTCACGGGTTTTGCCTGTTGAGGGACAGAATAATGTTGAGCGCTATGGCGCTCAGGCAGCCCGTAACAACGGGAGATTGCAGGATGGGCTGAGCCCACTGGGGCATGAAAATAAAAAAATCCGGCTTGAGCACAATAGTCATGGCCAGAACAATACTGACCGAAGCAACAATAAAGGGTCTGTTCCCCGGCTGTAGTTTTTGCGTGCCCAGTATCTGTATGCCAACCATCATCAACGTGCCAAAAATCATCAGCCCCGCACCTCCGGCAACGGCAGGGGGAATGGCCGCAACTGCTGTTGCCAGAAAGGGGGAAAGCCCCAGACCAAACAGCAAAGCTCCGGCCAGAGCCACAATCCAACGGCTACGCACCCCTGTAATGCCCAGCAGGGCTACGTTTTCGGAAAAAGCGGTATAGGGGAAAGACCCCATAATCCCGCCCAGAAGCGTTGCCACCCCATCGGCCCGCAACAGCCTGCTGACCAACCCCGGCGTAGCAGGGCGTCCGGTCATGGTGCCGACAACAACTGCATCGCCAATGGATTCAACCCATGTAATGGCAACAATAACGATCATGCTCAGTGAGGGCATGATATGAAAAATCGGCCACCCTAGCGGGAAGGGCGGCACAGGTGCCAGCAGTGGGGGCATGTTGCTCAGATGCGGTGTTATCTGGCCCATGGCAAAGGCCACAGCCAGCCCCACACCCACGCCAATAATAACCGCAAGGTTTTTAAATACCCCATGCCCCGCAATGGATAAACCAATTGCGCAGGCAAAGACGCTCATGGCGACAAGCATGTTTTTTCCCGCCTGTAAGCCTGTGCCCGCGGCTATTTCGTTCACCGCCACAGGCAGGAGGCTAAGCCCCATAATGGTCAGGGCGGTGCCAACCACAAGGGGAGGGAAAAGGCGCATGACATACCGCCCCAGAGGGGCTGCGAGGATAGCGGTCAAACCTGCAATAATTACCGCGCCATAAACCGTGCGCAGGCCTTCGTTCTGCTGGCTGTGAGCAAAAGCGGGGGAGGAGGCAATGCCCACCACGCAGGACACCGTTGCAAACGAGACGCCCTGCATAAGGGGGAGGCGTGCGCCCAGCCAGCGTGTGCCAATTGTTTGCAGTAGAGTTGCAATACCGCTGGTGAGCAGGTCCGCTTGAATCAGAATTGCCGTTTGTGCCGCAGGTAATGCCAGCACACGCCCGATAACAAGGGGGACCGTAATAGCCCCCATATACATGACCATAACGTGCTGCACGGCCAAAGGCAGCATACGTGTGATGGGCAGAACCTCATCCACGCCGGTTGGGGCATGGTGTTGGGGCTTCTGGGGCGTGGTGGCATGGGGCATGTTTTTACCAGAACCCTTCATGCACATGGGCAATTCTGGCTTCCATGTCCTGCACCGGGCCAACAACAACAACCTTGCGTTGTCCTGCGTCCAATACCTGTGTGCAGGGCATGTTCATGGTCAGGTTTTCGGGGTTGTTCCCTGTCAGGCTGGCCAGGCGTTTTTCGGTCATGCCGTAAACAAGCCGCCCGATCCCGGCCCAGTACAGGCCGCCTGCGCACATGCAGCATGGCTCCACGGATGTGACCAGCGTGCAGGTGGACAGGGCTTCTGCCGTAAACAGGCTTGCTGCCTTGCGGGCCACGTTCAGTTCCGCATGGCCGGTGCCACGGTCCGTGGCGGCGGTGTTCCCTGATTCCAGCAGGATTTTTCCATCAGCCGTGGCCAGCAGAGCACCAAACGGATGGTTGCCGGTTTTACGGCTTTCTTCTGAAATCTGTATGGTTCTTTCAAGCAATGCCCGGTCTGTGGCGGTCAGGTCGGGTGGCAGTAAGGTATTTTTTGGCAAGAGCGCGCTCCCTTAAAAAACGTGGCAAGGAAGCCTGAACATTAGACATTGTCTTTTTGTTATTGTAGCGCAATGAGTTGTTAACGGTGTTCTGATTTTTTATACACAAGGGGGAAACAGGAAGAATGTCCGCCTTCTCGCGCGAGTTGCTCTCTTTTGTGGAAATCAGCCGCCACAACTCGGTTCGTCGGGCCGCAGAAGTGCTGAATGTTGCGCCTTCCGCACTCATCCGGCAGATGCAAATGCTCGAACGCGCCTTTGGGGCCCCGTTAATGGCCCGCACGCCCCAAGGCTCCAGCTTGACCGATGCCGGTAAAAAACTGCTCGAACAGGCAACACGCTGGATTGATGCGGAGCGCGAACTGCGTGCCGTTATCTCGCGCCCCAATGCCACAGGCATGCGCGTGGGTATTATGGAATGCCTGCTACCATTTGTTATGGCCCAACCGGAACTGCGTACCGGCACACTGATCCTGAAAATTATTGTGTCGGATACCAGCACCCTTTTGCAACAGCTCCGCTCGGGGGAGCTGGATGTGGTTATTGCTTTTAACGTGCTGGATGATCAGGACATCCATATTCATAAAAAGCGTGAATATGACATTGGTTTGATCACGGCTCCGAGGTTTGCTCCTGCAGGGGGCACGGAGGCCGATCTATTATCCGCTTGTGCAGATTTGCCTTTGTGCCTGCCAGATGGCTCGCTTTCCATCTGGCCAAGGCTGGAGGGCGCGTTTACGCGCATGCGTGTGCAACCCAGAGTAATGATGGATACAAATTCGGTCCGGCTTATCCGTGATTACATAAAGCAAGGTGAGTGCATGGGTTTTCTGACATGGCTGGATGTTGTGCAGGATGTGTCATCGGGGGATTTATCGTTCCATGCTCTGGATAACCTGCGGTTGAACGAAACATTGTGCCTGTGCACGCGGCATGTGGCGGGGGAGGTTATGCCTGTCATGGCAACCCTTGCACGCATGTTTGATGCACTGCCGCAAACGGGCACGCTCATGCCCGGCTGAGCGGGAGGCCCCTTATGGTATGCATTATGCGGGCTTGTGCCGGTTTTGTGGGGTGCATACATGCTTTGTGCGCCAGTGGGCCCCTGCGGTTAGGTAGGTCATGGCCGGGTATGGTAGTATCAGCAGCCATGTGCCCATGGGGCAGGAATATGGAAGGCACGGACCATGCGTAAACAGCTTATAAGTCTTGTTCTGGGCGGTGTGCTTGCCGTGTGCTCGGTTCCTGCCATGGCGCAGGATAATGAGGAGGACGGGGACTATAAGGCGTTGATGCAGAAGACGACCAATAACGCCAACGGGATTTGTATAGATTACCTCAACTCCGAGCATGAGGATTATTCAGGCGATAAAATGAGTGAGTCCCGCCCGCCGGATGAGGTTACAAAAGGCCTGTCCAAAGCCATAAGGGACGAATGCCAGAAACACCCCAAGGAGCGGGTGGGCAAGGCCGTTACCAATGTTAAAACAGCCTATGCGCACGAACTTGCGCAAATTATTAAAAAAATGAAAATCAATGATGACCCGATCAACACCAATGGCGGGTCATAACTCCTCCCATTTGTGGGGGAATACCCCCTCTGACCAGAATGGCGCAGGAGGGGAGGGGGCGTCAGATGTGCGAGAAGATGGCTTTCTCGGGCAGGCGGGATTTGGGGAGCTTGGCATTGAAGTCAGCATCCGAATGGTAGCCAAGGGCCACAATAACGGCTGGTGACAGGTCTTTTTCCGCCAGTTCCAGTTCTTCGCTCAGAATGGCAGCATCAAAGCCTTCCATCGGGGTGGCGTCCACGCCAAGGAGTGCGGCAGACAAAAGCAG
The DNA here is from genome assembly GCF_058505085.1 of Acetobacter sp. ESL1128. Lineage (NCBI taxonomy): Bacteria > Pseudomonadati > Pseudomonadota > Alphaproteobacteria > Acetobacterales > Acetobacteraceae > Acetobacter > Acetobacter sp. ESL1128. Next base: position 904,146 of record NZ_CP196369.1, read on the forward strand.
AAAACCCTGAGCAATATAGGTCTGTTTTTGTGTCCATGTGGCAACATCCCCGGCCTGTTCATGCAGCCCTACAAACCCGGAGCGCCCTTTGTGTGCCAGCGCGCGGGCATCTGCATCGGCGTAGCGGCCATCGGCCTGTTCCTGGTCTGCAAGGGTTTGCAGGTATTCTGGTGGCAGCGTGTTGCGCGCACTCAGCACAATAACGTGCGAGGCATTCAGAACCCGGGGGGCATTAAAGGCAAAGGTGCCGCTGGTGGATTTGGCAACACGGGCTTTGCCCTCGGCCGTATCGGCCACAAAAAAGTGCCATGGCTGGGAGTTAACGGAGGAGGGGCTGTAACGCAGGGCTTCCAGCAGTTGCGCGACGACTGGGGCCGGTATCTTGCGCTCGCTGTCATATGCCTTGGTTGTATGGCGGTGTTTGAGAGTGTGCAGAAGGTCCATGATTCTGTCCTACGTTCCCCGGTATTATCCTGTGCATGCATGGCCCGCGGCGTGGCAACGGGTGCTGCCCTGCGCAGGGCGCTCTGGCGCGTCAGGCGGTATGTTGCTCCCACCTAGAGTGGGTCGGATCGCGCGGGAGATCAAGAGGGAGGGGGAGGTGCGTTCTGGCGTTGCTACGTTTGTGCGCGCTTTCAGCCGACAACAATACGGTCCCGCCCGTCCTTTTTGGCCTGATACAGCGCGGCATCCGCCTTGCGGATAATGGCGGTTGTTTCCGTCGGTAAGGATTTGTCCCACATGGCCACACCGAACGACATGGTGGTTTTGCCCAGAACGCGGCCATTGTAATGCAATTCCAGCCGGGACAGGCTCGCCCGCAGGTTTTCCACCCGCTGGATAAGCGTGTTCAGCGGGTGAGAGGTTGTGATGATCAGGAACTCCTCCCCACCAAAGCGGCAAACAATGTCATTACTTCTGAAGGAGTTCTGGATTTCATTGGCAATGGTGCGCAGGACCATGTCCCCCGCATCATGCCCGAATTCATCGTTAATGTGCTTGAAATGGTCAATATCGGCCATAATCAGGCCCAGTGCAGTGTTGTTTCGGCTGGCGGTGGCAATTTCGGCGTTCAGGGTTTCTTCCATGTAACGGCGGTTGTACAGGCCGGTCAGCGGGTCATGGATTGTTTGTTCCAGCAGGTCTTTCTGCAGGTTCTGGTTGACCAGAGCAGAGGCAATGTTTTCCACCAGTGCAACAAGGCGGAAGCGGTTTTCCTCCGCGACATGGCTTTGCAGGTACAAAAGCCCCACAACCTCGCCACTCGCAAACAGGGGTTCGCAATGATAAATGCTGACATTGCTATCCACATGCTGGCAGCTTACATCCCCGCCGGGGGTGTTGACGGAGTGGCTCTGCCCCAGCCGCAGCGCCCAGCAGGAGGAAGGATGTAACCCCTCGCAGCCAACGGGTGTGCTGCTGCCCCAGTGTGCAATACGCTCAAGCTGGTTTGTGGTGTGGTTATGTGTGTATAGCGCGCCGGGTATGCCGGGCAGCACGCGGGGCACAAAAGCGCAGATAATGGCCGAAAGTTCATCGCTGGTGCGGGCCGCTTGCAGGCGGTGTGCCATTTCCCCCAGCAGTTCCATGGCCTCGTTGTTGCGTTTGAGTTCGGTATTGGCCTTGAGCAGTTTATAGTCGCTGGCTTCCTGCGCCTGCATGGCGGCATCCAGCCGTTCGGCCATGGTGTTGTAGCCTTGGGCCAGCATATCAAATTCGGTACAGCCCATCTGGTCATCTACACGCACGGTGCGGTTGCCGTTCCCGAAGTCGGACATGGCCCGCACAATCTGGCTGACGGAACGGCGCATGCCGTTGAGCACAAAATACAGAAGCCCATTGACCAGCAGAACAATAATCAGGCACCCGCCGATAACCAGATTTCTGTTCCATGTGACATGCGCCCTTGCAGTGGCTTCCCGCGCAATGAGCAGTTCCTGCTCTGTCTGGCGGATTTCATCAGCTTTTTGGGCAATAATGGCCATGTTCACCCGGCCCTGACCAATAATAACCCGCGAGCGGGCCTCATCAAACCGGCCCTGACGGGCCAGTGCGATCTGCTTGGTCAGGGTGTCCAGCCGTTCGTTGGTAGCAATTTGCAGGCTTTGTGCCCGTTCGTGCTGGATGGGGTTATCCTGCACCAGTTGTTCAAGCATGTTGACCTTGGCGAGGGCAGACGCAACGCGGTCGTCAAAATCCTTGGCAAAGGAGGGGTCCGTGGTCAGCAGGTAGCCGCGTTCCTCGGCCTGGGCCTCGCGCAGGTCGGACAGGGTTTCAGAGACAATTTCGGTAATTTTCTGCCTGTGAGCGTTCCATTCAAAGCTGGAGATCATGCTGTTGGAAGCGGAAAGCAGCAACCCGGAAAGACAGACCAGATTAACACTGACGATGGAGCCGACAAAGACGATCCGGGATGTAAGGGAATGGAGCAAAATAATCTCTTTTAATTCTAAGATTTTGCGCAAAATATAGAAGATATTTTGGTTTTTCAATTACGTTTTGGCAATTTTGCAAGAATGTCATGCAGTTATACGTCATGATTTCATTCATTATTGCAGATCAGATAAAGCAGATGCGTATAGATGCCTGCCACACCGCCACCTATGTGCGAAGGAGAGGGGGTAAAAGAGGGCTAATTGATATTGAGTTGCATATGCGGTATTGGGGCTGCATCGTCAGTCTCCCAGAGTTCCTAGGCTTATGCGGTCCAACGCGTTTACCCTGTCTCAACTCCTGATTTCCCAGCGTTCCGTGTTTGTCCGCATGGTCAAACAGATTGTGGGAAGCCGCCCGGAGGCCGAGGATGTGGTGCAGGGGTTGTGGATCAAGCTGCAGGGCGTGGAGGACGACCGCTCCATAGAAAACCCGCAACCCTACCTTGTTCGGCTTGCGCTTAATTCTGCCAAAACGCACAAGATGCGGCTGAAACGCCACGATCAGGCCAAGCAGGACGCGCAGGACCTGCTGCATGGCAGCCGGGAGAGTTTTTCCCCCGAACGGGTAACAATGGGGCGCGAAGATATTGAGCATATGGATAACGTGATAAGGGCTTTGCCCGAACGCACACGCTATATTCTTTACCTGAACAGAATTCAGGGCGTGCCCCAGCAGCGTATTGCGGTGGAGCTGGGTATTTCCACCACATCGGTAGAGCGGCATATGCGCCGTGCGCTGGATATTATTGCCCTGAGCCGGGACGCCGGACCTTCCTGAGCGCTATTGTTCAGGAAAATGCAGCATTTTTATAAAACCATGCTGTCAATATATATTGGTATTAAGAAATAGGTCTGTTGCGTGTCCGCTCAAAGTTCTCAGTCTCCAGCACGAATCAAGGCCCGCGAATGGGTGGTTGTGCTGGCGTCTGGCCATACGTCCCCCCAGAGCGTTGCTGCCGTAAAGGCATGGCTGGCCGAAGCGGAGGAGCACAGGCAGGCGTTTGATGCAGAGCGACAGCTCTGGCAGGAACTGCATCTGTTTGAACAGGTTCTGGCTCAGGCGGAACCCCAGCCCCAGTGCAGGCTCGTTCAACCCCGAAGGGCATGGAAGCCCGCAAAACGCTGGGCGTTTGCGTTGCCTGTCATGGCCGCATTGGGAGTGGCACTGTTTTTTGCCCCCGATATTATGCTGCATCTGCGCGCGGATTACCTGACCCATGCGGGGGAGGTAGCAACCTATACCCTGCTCGATGGCACCAGTCTGGCGCTGGATGCGCAATCTGCTGTTGCCCTGCATTTTTCTCCCACGGAACGCAGGGTGGAACTGCTGGCAGGCCGGTTGTGGGTGGATGTGCAACATCAGGATACAAGGCCCTTCCGGGTTGTGGCGGCCGATGGTGTTACGCAGGATGTGGGCACGGCTTTTTTTGTCGGGCAGGATAAAAACCGGGTGGATATTGCGGTTACTCAGGGTCGCGTGCTGGTGGGCAAGCAGGATGCAGCCATGCAAACGGACCTGCAGGTAGGGCAGGCAGCGCATTACCTGCGTGGCGGCGCCGTCATGCGTGACCCCGCCGTGGACCCCGAAGATATAGCCGCTTGGCGGTATGGTGAACTGGTTATACGGAACCAGAGCGTGGCGGATGCCTTGCGGCTTATTGCGCGTTACCGCCGCGGGCCAACATGGGTCTGGGCCAATACTGCCGGAATGGACCGGGTGGATGCCGTGCTACGGAATGACCACCCGGATGATGCCATTTTATCCCTTATTAACGGGCGGGGGTTAAAGCTGACCCACCTGCCGGGCAACGGGTTGCTTATTACATCTGGCTCTCGCTGATTTTTTTTGCGTTCAGGGGGTGGGTAAATACCCCCGACGTGAGTCTTACATCTGTATGCAGGGAGTTGCGAATGCATCTCACTGTCGGTTCTGGCTGTTCCTGCCATAGCCCGATGGTTGTTTGTCAGGTGAAAGATGCATCACATTTTGTTTGGTCGCCGCTTAAAAAACGTGTCTGTTGGCTGGTACACTCTGGGTGGGTTGCTGTGCAGTGCTACGGCAAGTCTGCCCGCCATGGCGCAGACAGCACCCCTGCCCGGAGTGGGAGTGCATACGTTCCATATTGCATCCCAGCCTCTGGCTGCGGCCATCCGCCAGTTTTCACGCCAGTCGGGTGTGCAGGTTTCTGTGCCCACATCCCTTGTGCGCAATCTGGTCTCGGGGGAGGTGTCCGGCACATTGAGCGCGCCTGATGCGCTGGGCAAAATGCTGGCTGGCACGGGGCTGAGCTTCAAAAGCACGGCTCCAACCTCTGTAGCACTTGTGCAGGGGGGCACCGTGGCGGCTCCAGTAGGCCGGGCAAAGAGCGAGAGTGTGGATGTTGTCGGCCGTGCGCGTACAGCCAGCACCATGGCGTCCTCCGGCACCAAAACAAATACGCCGCTGGTTAATACGGCGCAGTCCATAACGGTGATCAGCCGGCGCGAAATGGATAACCGTGGCGTGTTAAGCCTTAACCAGGCCATACGCTATATTGCCGGTGTGCTGCCCGACCAGCGTGGCGCAACCGCATCGCGCTATGACCAGTTTACCCTGCGTGGCTTTACGGTTCCCACCTTTCTGGACGGGCTTAAGGAGCAGGCCAGCCCCACCGGCTATGCAACGGCCCAGACCGATACCTCGCGGCTGGACCGCATAGAGGTGCTCAAAGGCCCGTCTTCCGCTCTTTATGGGCAGTCCAGCCCCGGCGGGCTGGTTGCCCTGTCCAGCAAACTGGCCACGGCAGACAAGTTTTATGGCAGCCTGACAGCAACCGGCGGCAGTTTTGACCTGTACCGTGTGGATGGAGATGTAGGCGGGTGGGCCACAAAAGACGGTTTTGTGCGCTACCGCCTGTATGGCACGGTTAATGGTTCGGACAGCCAGCTCAGCCAGACCGTTAACCGGCGCTACAGCATAAGCCCGACGGTAACATTTGGGGGGGATGGCCCAACAACCTTTACGCTGCTGGGCAATTACCAGTACGATCCCAAAAGTGGGGCTTATGGGTCAGTGCCGCTGCAGGGGTCTTTGAAAAAAGCTGCTTTTGGCTACATTCCCCGCAATTTTTATGATGGGGAACGCTCTTACGAGGAGTTCGACCGTAACCACGGGGCCATTACCTATATTTTCAACCACGAGTTCAACAAAAACTGGAGTGTTGCATCGCGCGGCCGGTATGATGACATCCAGACAAAATACAAAAGCGTCTATAACAAGGGCGTTTATATGGACAGTGGCTACACCCGGCATATGGACCTTGAACAGTTGGGTGACTTCTCCCGCGGGATGATCTTTGCCAACGAGCGGATGCAAAATCTTGCATTCGATAGCCAGGTCAAGGGGCGGTTCAACACGTCCATTCTGCATCATCAGCTCATGGTCGGGTTTGATTACCAGCAAAGCCACGCAACCGAGGTGGATGGCTGGGGCGATGCACCGGGCATTAACGTGCTGCACCCGCTTTACGGGCAGCCGCTTACAAACCCGCCGGTTGCCAGTAATTACGTCACCAACCAGCACCAGATCGGGCTATATGCACAGGACCAGATCCGGATTGAAAACCTGTATCTGACCGGCAGCCTGCGTAATGACTGGTACCATAGCGAGCAGAATGAGCGGGTCAGCAACCAGCGCACAACAGAAAGCCCGGGGCAGATTACCTTCCGCGCATCTGGCCTGTATCATTTTGACTTCGGGCTTTCGCCTTACATTTCATACGCCACGTCTTTTGAACCGCAGGCCGGTCTGGTCTCCAATGATGGAGGGCTTCACAAGCATCAGGCTGACCCCAGCATGGGCAAACAGCTTGAAGGCGGGTTAAAATACCAGATCCCCGGCCTGCCGGTTCTGCTCTCTGCTGCGGCATTCCATATTGAGCAGACAGGTGTTCTGGTCTCTGTCCCCAGCAGTGACTATTCCACCCAGAGCGGCAAAGTGCATTCGGATGGCTTTGAATTTGAAGCGCATGTGGAGGCCTATAAGGGGCTGGACGTGACAGCCGCCGTAAGCACGCAGCGCGTCAAAGACGATTCAACTGGGCGGCCACTTATTGGCGCGAACCGGGGCAATGCATCGCTGTTTGCATTTTACACCATGCAGTCCGGTCGCCTTAAGGGGTTTGGCTTTGGGGGCGGGGTGCGCCATGTGGCCTCCTCCTACGGTGGTACGGCGTCCTATGGTGCGGTTACGGTGCCGTCCTATACGCTGTTTGATGGGTCGATCAGTTACGATATGTCTAACCTTGGGTCGTCATTTAAGGGCTGGACGTTGCAGGCCAGCGTGCACAACCTCTTTAACAAGCGCTTTGTCTCCAGCTGCTATGCCGGGGCACCGTATTCTGAATGGTGCTGGTATGGAGAGCAGCGTAATGCGCAGGCCAGCGTAGGCTACACCTGGTAAAACCCGGAAGGGGCGGGGGCTGCCCGGCCCCCAACCGGCCTGTAGGCTCTACGTTATCCACAGATTCTGAGGATGCTTGCGTGGGTAAGCCTGTGGATGAAAAGCGGATAAACACAGGGTTGCAATCTTGCCCGGCACTTGGTAGGCATCGCGCAGTCCTTGGGGAGTAGTTACCCTCAGTTTTGAGGGGCCTTCATCAACACACTTGGCCTTTTGGCCATGGTGGAGGCAGCGTTTTGCAAAAAACGCCAGGCAAGACCAACGGCAGAGGAAGCCCCAGTTGTGGCCGGGGGATTTCTGTCTGCTGTTTGTGTTTCTTGCGGCCCGTGGAATCTTCATGACCGGTTTTTTCACGCTGGGTGTTCTGGGGCTCAGCCTGTCGGTGGATGCTTTTGCTGCGGCTGTTGGCAAAGGGGCAAGCGAGCAGACTGCCCGTTTGAACGATGCCGTGCGCATAGGCGCGGTCTTTGGTTTTTTTGAAGCCATAACACCAGTCATCGGCTGGGTTCTGGGGTTGGCACTCAGCACATGGATTGCAGCGGTTGACCACTGGATTGCCTTTGGCCTGCTGCTGGCCATTGGGGGCAACATGATCCGCCTTGCCGTGCGGGGGGAAGAGCAGGCACAGCCAGATCAGGTTGTGGATCAGGCATCGCCGCGGCGTGGGGTGCTTGGTCTGGTCACAACCGCACTGGCTACCAGCATAGATGCAACGGCTGTGGGGGTTAGCCTTGGTGTCATGCAGGTGAATATTCTGTCCGCCTGCCTGATTATAGGCGGCATTACAACCGTTGTGGCTACAATGGGGGTCATCATTGGCCGGCATGCCAGTGTATGGATTGGCCGTTACGCAGAAATTCTGGGCGGGTGTGCGTTGATCGGCATAGGCTGTTCCATTCTTTATACGCATCTCAGTGCGCCATAAGGCGGGTATGGGCGGGGCAGGGGTGCATGCCTGCCCCGGGGCAGCTTTGCCTGCAGGTTGGCGCTTTAATTTCAAGTCATAATTGTTATGTTATACTATAACGTATATACCGGGGGGAGTATGCCGCAACAATAAGGTTCTCCTATGCCCAACAGGCTGCCCGTTACCGTTTTGTCCGGTTTTCTTGGTGCCGGAAAAACAACCTTGCTCAATTACATTCTGAATAACCGCGCAGGCCGCAAGGTCGCGGTCATTGTGAATGACATGAGCGATGTGAACATAGACGCCGATCTGGTGCGCGATGGGAGCAACCTCTCCCGCACGGATGAAAAACTGGTGGAAATGAGCAACGGCTGCATCTGCTGCACCTTGCGTGATGACCTGTTGCAGGAGGTACGCAGGCTGGCCGAAGATGGCCGGTTTGATTACCTTTTGGTGGAATCAACCGGTATTGCAGAACCCCTGCCCATTGCCGCCACGTTTGAGTTCCGTGATGAAGTCGGTGCCAGTCTGGCGGACATAGCCCGGCTGGATACCATGGTAACCGTTGTGGACGCGGTTAATCTTCTCAACGATTACGGTTCAACCGATTTTCTCAAGGATCGGGGGGAAATCGCAGGGGAGGATGATGAACGCGCTCTGGTTTCCCTGCTGGTGGAGCAGATTGAATTTGCAGATGTTGTTGTGCTCAACAAGGTTTCCAGCGCCACGCCCGAACAGCGCGTAGCGGCCCGCCAGATTATTATGAGCCTGAACCCTGACGCCGATATTGTGGAAACAGACAATTCCGTGGTGCCGTTGGACAGGGTTTTGAATACGCACCGCTTTGATTACGAAAAAGCTCATAAAAACCCGTTATGGTACAAAGAGCTTTATGGGTTTGCAGACCATGTGCCCGAAACGGATGAATACGGTATCCGCAGTTTTGTTTTTAGAGCGCGTCGCCCATTTATCCCCGAAAAATTCAAGGCTTTTATAGATCATGCCTGGCCGGGTGTTGTGCGTGGCAAGGGGTATTTCTGGCTGGCGACCAGACCCATGTGGGTGGGGGAACTGGGGCAGGCTGGAGCACTGGTGCAAACGCAGGCCGCCGGGCACTGGTGGGTTGCCATTCCTCCTGAACATTGGCCGGAAGATACGGAATGGCAGGATATGCTGGTTTCCAGGTGGGACCGGGTTTATGGCGACCGCAGGCAGGAACTGGTGTTTATTGGCACGGCCGATATGGACGAAGCCGCTATTCGCGCCGCATTGAACGCCTGCCTTGTGCCAGATACCGGGCAAACTCTTTTTGATGGAAGCATGTTTGCAAACCTGCCAGACCCGTTCCCCGCGTGGCAGATGGAGCCCGTGGAGCCATGACCCGCGCGCCAGCCCCCAGTAACGAACGCACCCTGCGCCACGAGGTCTGGCGCAGGTATGACGGCAACGACTGGCAGGCATTTGATGCCTTGCCCCCCAGCATACGCCAGCGCGTAACCCAGCATAGTTACGATGCATGGTCCGTGAATGTGCTTATGCTCTGGCGGCATTACAAACGGAGTTATGGCCGCACGGCACGGGCCGAAAAAGCACTGATCCGCTACCTGGATTATTGTGAGCGGCTGGAGCGCGACGTGTTTGCCACGCGGTATGGGGAGCAATATGGCATGCCGCTCCCCCATATGGCGGCAGGGTGTACTGTACAACGGTAACGGCATGCGTATTGGTTGCGTGCATTATCGCCTTTGCCAGCGGCTGCATATATGATAGAACAAAAAAAGAACATATTGCAGATGGAAAGCTAACATGGCGGTAGCAGAGCGGATCGTGTTTCAGCCATTTGTGTGGCAGGGGGCGGTATTGCGGGCGGGAGCACCCATTGTGTGCCCGAACGTGGAAGATGCACGCAGGCGGGTGGACAAAATCCGGGCCGGTATCCTGCATGTTGCCGGGGCCGTGGTCGTGCGCATGGATGTGGATGAAGACATAGGCGATTACGGGGAGCCCGAATATCTGGAACGGATCGGTGATACCCCCGGTGGAGAAGACGAGGACTAATCCGCCCTACAGCAATAGTCACAGCCAGTTGCTATGCCGCTCCGGTTTTGGCCGGGCATGACAAAGGGGTGATTGCGGGTGCGCAACACTCTGTAGGAACTGGCGCATCTTCCTGCTAAAGAGGGCGCATAAAGGCAGGGGGCAACCCGGCCTGCGGCGTGATTGTTAAAGGATGGTGTTTATGGCTGTGCATTATGCCACGGTAACATGGGAGCAACTGCATAGGGATGCACGGGCGCTGGCGGCGGCCCTTATGCCCAGAATGCCCTTTAAAGGTATTGTGGCGGTTACCCGTGGCGGGTTAATTCCCGCAGCCATTGCCGCCCGGGAACTGGGGTGCCGGTTGATCGAGACCATTTCCGTCGTGACCTATGACGAAGAAGAAATGGGCCAGCCCCAGATTATCAAAGCCCCGGAAGCAGCAGGGGATGGCGAAGGGTTCCTGATTATTGATGATCTGGTCGATTCCGGCGTGACCGCGCGCTTTGTGCGTGAATGTCTGCCCAAAGCCTATTTTGCCTGCCTGTATGCCAAACCTGCCGGTAAACCCTTGACCGATCTGTTTATTACGGAAGTTCCGCAGGATACGTGGGTTCTTTTTCCGTGGGATACGGCTCCGCTGTTCGTGCCGCCGCTGGTCAGCAACAAAAAAGAGTGTGCGGAGTAATTTTTTTAGCGCAACAGGGTTGCCAGTTTATAATTAGACGCCTAGTTTCCCGCTTGTTCGGGGCGTGGCGCAGCCTGGTAGCGCGCGTGTTTTGGGTACACGAGGCCCCCGGTTCGAGTCCGGGCGCCCCGACCATAAATAAAGCGGGAGGCACATAATGCCAGCGCGTATTTATCAGCAGTCCAAGCCAGCAGGTCAGTCCGGTCTGGCAGGCACCCGCAAATGGGTGTTTGAATACGGTCAGGGCGCTCCACGCAAGCAGGATGCCCTTATGGGGTGGACCGGCAGCGCGGATACCCGTTCACAGCTCCGCCTTCTGTTTGACAGCCGCGAGGCCGCCGAGGCTTACGCCCAGAATGAGCAGATTGCTTATGAGGTTGAACAGCCAGCGCAGCGGCACCGTCGTCCCAAGGTTTATGCCGATAACTTCGGCTACAACCGAATCCAGAACTGGACGCACTGAAATTTAGCCTCCACTCCCTGTGCGGGATGGGAGGCTTTTCGCGCCCTTAGCTCAGTTGGATAGAGCAACAGCCTTCTAAGCTGTGGGTCATTGGTTCGAATCCAATAGGGCGCGCCAGTTTTTTGTCTGTAAAATCCTGTCAGGGTGGGGGATCAGGCTCCGCCCTTTTTTGTGTCCGCTCTGCGCCGGGTTGTCTGGTGCCGCATTGTGCCACGGGGCTGGGTAAAGCGTTGGGCCAGCCGTGAGTTGGGGAAGGTATATGGGGGCAGGGCCGTAGTGCGCGCCCCCATGCTCTGGGTGTCAGATAATGTAATCAATAGGGGGGAGTGTCTGGTCCATGTTCAGGGCGGGCATACCCTTGTGGCGCACACCGACCTTGCGGGCAGGGTTGCCGACTACGGTGGTAAAAGGGGGTACGGGCTCAAGTACAATGGAGCCAGCGCCAATTTTGGCACCTTCACCAATTTCAATATTACCAAGGACTTTGGCGCCTGCGCCAATCAGCACGCCCCGGCGCACCTTGGGGTGGCGGTCCCCGCAATGTTTACCCGTGCCACCAAGGGTCACATTTTGCAGAATGGAAACATCGTCTTCAATAATGGACGTCTCCCCCACTACAATGCCTGTGCCGTGGTCAAACAGAATGCGGCGGCCAAGCTGTGCGGCTGGGTGAATGTCCACCCCGAACAGTTCTGATGCACGGCTTTGCAGATGCAGGGCCAGATGCCGCCGTTCAGACAGCCAGAGCCAGCGCGCCACCCGGTAGGTCTGCACCGCATGATAACCTTTGAAGAACAGGAACGGAGTTACAAAATCCGGGCAGGCCGGGTCCCGCTCCCGGATGGCCAGCAGGTCGGCAGCAGCTGCGCATACCAGATCAGGCTCCGCGTCAAAACTTTCCTTCACCAGTTCGGAAAGTGCATCGGCGGCAACGGAACGGTCCCCCAGTTTGCGGCCAATCAGGGCCGCCAGAGCAGATGCAAAGTTGGAATGGCTCCGCACGCCGGTTGCCAGCAGGCCGCGCACCAGTGGGTCATGGCAGCTGCATGCTTCCTGCGTCATCTGCCGCCACAGCACGGTCAGCTGTGGCGCGCACAGCATGCTGCTTTCTTCAAAATGACTGGAACTGACTGAGGCAACGTTACCGTCCTGCATCCCGGCTACTCCGCAACTACAAACCCATGGCGTGCTTTACAAAAGCTTTCCGCAGGGCAGGAAAGCGATGCACGCCCGCAATACCCAGATCACGCGCCAGACGGAGGACCGGGTTGTTGTTACTGAACAGCCTGTCCAGCGCATCTGTTGCCGCCAGCATGAGCATATTGGCCGGGCGGCACAAGGCCTGATAACGCGCAAGCACGGCTGGGGCGCCGGGGTCCTTGCCCTGCGCATGGATGTCCAGCAGCAATGGGCTCAGGTGAATGACATCCCGGTAGCCAAGGTTAAGCCCCTGGCCTGCAATGGGGTGAATCCCGTGTGCGGCATCCCCCACCAGAAGGAGCCGTGTATCTGTATAGCGCGCGGCATACTGGGCGGAGAGCGGGTAAGTCCAGCGGCGGCCCACGGGCGTTACGCGGCCAAGGCGGGTATTGCCCATGCGGCGTTCCACCTGCTTGGCAAAGGCATCATCGGGCAGGGCGGCAAAGCGTTCGGCTATGCCGTCCTTGTCGCTCCACACAATGGCGGACATGTAGGGGTGTTCGTCCGTGCCTGTCATGGGGAGCTGCGCAAACGGGCCCGCGGGTAGGAAGTGCTCCAGCGCGCTGTTGTCGTGCGGGAACTCGTGGGCAATGGCGCACACAATGGCGGTCTGCCCATAGGGTAGGCGGGTCAGGGGAATACCGGCTTCGGAGCGCAGGCGGCTGCGGCGGCCATCGGCGGCGACAATCAGGCGGGCGTTAAAGCTGCGGCCATCCTGTAGCTGCACATGCGCATTTTGCGCCGTGCGGGTAATTTTTGCTTCCGCGGGGGCCAGAACGGTCACGCCCGGTGTGGTGCTCAGGCATTTGTTCAGCGCCACGCGCAGGGCGCGGGCTTCCACCATCCAGCCAAAAGGCTGCGAGGCATCGGCTCGTGTGAACTCGAGAAAAAGGGAGGATGCGGGCTCACCCGGCCTGCCATCGGTGACCAGAATTTCCTCAATCGGGCAGGAGGTGGCGGGGAGCAGGTCCCACACTCCGGCACTTTCCAAAAACTCCTTGGGGCCTGCGGCAATGGCGTAGGCGCGCCCGTCCAGATCCGGGTGTTCCATGGGGGGCAGGGCCGCCTTGTCCACTACGGCCACCCGCATGCCGCCACGCGCCAGACGGCACGCCAGAGCGGCACCAACTGGCCCCGCGCCGATAATGCACACATCCACGTCCGCCACATGCGGGTGGTGGGTGCTGGCGTGTTCTGCCGTGGCATCGGGGGAGATTGGGCTCATGCGGTTTTTTCCTTAACATTCACACATCTGGCAGGCGGCACGCCCGGAAAGCCGCACAGGCTGTTGCGGATCATGCCCCTATATGCGCCCTCCTTTGCGACAAAACCAGCCGTCTTGCCTTGAGGTGCATCAAAGCTCTTGGCAATTGGTGTTTAACTGTGCCAACATCGTAACGTCATGGAAATGTTTTGCAGCAGGGAGTTGCAGGCAGTATGAAGCTGATTACCGCCATTATAAAGCCCTTTAAACTCGATGATGTCCGCGAAGCGCTTGCGCCGCTGGGTGTTCAGGGGATTACTGTCTCGGAAGTCAAGGGGTTTGGTCGCCAGAAAGGGCAGACGGAAATTTACCGTGGAGCTGAATACCGGATCAGCTTCCTGCCCAAGATCAAGGTGGAAGTCGCTGTAAGCGATGCCCTGCTTGACCAGGTGCTGGAAGCGATTCTGGATGCAGCGCATACGGGCAAGATCGGGGATGGCAAGATTTTTGTCAGCGATCTTACCCGTGTCATCCGCATCCGCACGCGTGAGACCGGGGATGCAGCCCTTTAAGGGGTAGGCCGGTCTGGCGGTAGGGTAGGTTTGCGCAACCTCGGGTCTGGCACCTGCCCTTGCGGCCATTAGGGCGGCAACCCCGCGTGTGGGGGCTGCCGTAAACCTGCATTTTGTGCAGGGTTGCTGGCGGTGTGCGCCAGTGTGCAGGGTGCTGCCCGCTGCACGGTAAGAACCGTGTTAAAAGGGATGCCTCTCTTTCCCATTTTCAGGCTTGACGGGGCAGGGGTGTGGCCTCATTGCTTCGGACATGCGAGTAGCTGCCATTCTACTGGCTGCCGGTACAGGCAGCCGCTATGCCGCCACCACGGGGTGTGCCACGCCCAAGCAGTATGTGCTGCTTGCTGGCCAGCCCGTTATCCGACACGCCGCAGAGGCTCTTCTGCCGCATGTCTCCTCTATTCAGCCGGTGGGGGACCCTTCCTCCCTGAATGACGCATTGCAGGGGCTGGCTGTTCTGCCGCCTGTGCAGGGTGGTCAAACCCGGCAGGCCAGTGTGCGCGCCGGGCTGGAGGCGCTGGACGCCCTGCCACCGGAGCAAAAGCCCGATCTGGTTCTGGTGCATGATGGTGCCCGCCCTTATGTTACCGGGCAACTGGTGGCCAATGTTGTGGCGGCTCTGGCGGAACATCCCGGTGCTATTCCCGCCGTGCCCGTGGCCGATACCCTCAAGCGTGAAAAAGACGGCGTGATTGATGGCACCGTCTCGCGCGAGCATCTGTTCCGTGCGCAAACGCCTCAGGGTTTCCGTTTTGGCCTGTTTTTGGACCTGCACCGCGCAGCGGCCTCGCTCAATGCCACGGATGACGCCAAACTGCTTGAGGAGTCCGGCTTTAGCGTGGCGCTTGTGCCGGGCGATGAAGATAATATCAAACTGACATACGAGGCTGATCTGGTGCGTCTTGAAAGGCTGATTGGCCCCACATTGCTGCCGCGTGTGGGCCTTGGGTACGATGTGCATGCCTTTGAGGAAGGGCGCCCGCTGATCATGTGCGGGATTACCATTCCCCACACGCATGGTCTGGCCGGTCATTCCGATGCCGATGTGGGTATCCACGCGCTGTGTGACGCCATTTATGGCGCACTGGCCGAAGGTGACATCGGCAGGCATTTCCCTCCCAGCCAGAACGAGTGGAAGGATGCGGATAGCGCGCGCTTCCTCATCCATGCGGGTCAGCGTATTCGCGAGCGGGGGGGGATGCTGGTCAATGCCGACCTGACCCTGATTTGCGAACGCCCCAAAATTGGCCCCCATGCGCAGGCCATGCGGGAGCGCCTTGCTGCGCTGCTGGAAGTGGATGTGGACCGTATTTCGGTCAAGGCCACAACGTCTGAACGGCTGGGCTTTACCGGGCGGGAAGAAGGCATTGCCTGTGCGGCTACCGTCAGCGTTCTGGTGCCGTAAAACCGCACCGCGTAGCTGACGGCGAAAAAACATTGCACAGGGGCGCGTGGACCGGTATTTCTGCCTAATTCGTAGGCAAATGGAAATGACTGTGCAAACGCAACCTCTGCTGCGTCCGATTGATCTGGGCGGTGTTGTTCTTGATACGCCAGTAATTCTGGCGCCCATGTCCGGCGTGACCGACCTGCCATTCCGGCGGTTGGTCCGCAGGCTTGGGGCTGGCCTTGTTGTTTCCGAAATGATTGCCTCATGGGCAATGGTGCGTGAGAACGATACCACCCTGCGCATGGCCGAAGTGGCCGATGCCGGTGGCCCCAATGCCGTGCAGCTGGCCGGGTGCGACCCGCAGGCCATGGCCGAAGCCGCCCGTATTGCCGTGGACCGTGGGGCGGACCTGATCGACATTAATTTTGGCTGCCCGGTTAAAAAGGTTGCCGTGGGGCAGATGGCAGGCTCCGCCCTGATGCGGGATGAAGCCGCGGCACAGCGCATGCTGCAAACGGTGGTCAAGGCCGTGTCTGTGCCTGTCACGCTCAAAATGCGCATGGGCTGGGATCATGAGCACCTTAATGCCCCCGTGCTGGCCCGTATTGCGCAGGACGCGGGTATTCGCATGATTACGGTGCACGGGCGCACCCGCCAGCAGTTTTATAACGGCACGGCGGACTGGGCGTTTGTGCGCAATGTTAAAAACGCGGTGGACCTGCCCGTTATTGTAAACGGGGACATCCTGACCACAGCTGATGCCCGCAACGCACTGGCCCAGTCCGGCGCTGATGGGGTGATGATCGGGCGTGGCTGCTACGGGCGTCCGTGGTTTCTGGCGCAGGTTGCCCATGCCCTGCGTACGGGGGAGGAGATGCCCGACCCCGCGCTGGAACAGGAAAAAGCCATTGTGCTGGAGCATTATAACATGATGCTGGAGCATTTTGGCCCACGCCCCGGCCTGCGGCTGGCCCGCAAGCATGTGTCCTGGTATTCGGCCGGGCTGCCTGCTTCGGCTGCATTCCGTGCCGTCTTCAACAAGGTGGAAACGCCCGATGAGGCCATAGCCCGGATTGCCGAGTTTTATGACCAGCAGATTGCCGCCGGTGCACAGCGGGAGCCGCGTGCCTCCCGCCAGGAAGCCGCACGCCAGCACGAACAGGCTCACGCGGCGTGAGCACACAAGCGCCAGACAGGGCAGAGCCTGACGCGGCGCTTCTACTGGACAGCCTGCCTGTTCCGTTGCTTGAGGTCGGGGCAGGGAATGCTGTTCTGGCGCTCAATATGGCGGCAGAGGAGTTTTTTGGTATGTCCCGCCAGCAGATCAAGGCTGGCGGCATGGCTGAAATTGCACCACCTGATCACCCGATTTATCTGCTGCTTGCCCATCTGCGCCAGCGCGGGGGGAGTGTGACCGAGCATGACCTCCTGTTCAGTTCCCCCCGCTTCCACCACGAGGGGGTGAGCGTGCAGGGGGCGGAGGTGCTGGACCATCCGGGGCATCTGCTGCTCACATTCCACCAGCCATCCACCGCACGGGTGCTGGACCAGCAGCAGGTCTATCGCTCGGCGGCGCGGAGTGTGTCGGGTATGGCGGCCATGCTGGCGCATGAGGTGCGCAACCCGCTTTCAGGCATCAAGGGGGCCGCCCAATTGCTGGAGCAGGCCGTGGGGGATGCAGACCGTGATCTGGCTACCCTGATCTGTGATGAAGTGGACCGCATAGATGCGCTGGTCGAGCGTATGGGCATGTTTGGCGAGGCGCAGATGGACTACCGCGCCCTGAACATCCACCGCCTGCTCGAGCACGTAAAGCTGCTGGCCAGCAACGGTTTTGCCAAGGACCTGCGGATTATAGAGCAGTATGACCCCTCGCTCCCCCACGTATGGGGGGACCGGGACAGGCTGGTGCAGGTGCTGCTCAATCTGGTCAAGAACGCGGCGGAAGCGCTGCATGAGACCGGCAAAAAGGGGGATATTACCCTGATGACCAGCTACCGACCGGGTATTCGCGTGACCGCTCCGGGCACCACCCAGTGGCGGCACCTGCCGCTGGTGGTGACCATAAGGGACACAGGGCCCGGTATTTCGGAAACAGTCAGGCCGCATCTGTTTGAACCCTTTGTTTCCACCAAGGTCAACGGTAGCGGGCTGGGGCTGGCGCTGGTGGGCAAGGTGATGGATGACCACGGCGGAGTGATGGAAGTTGAAAGCCGACCGGGCAGAACGGAGATCAGTCTTTTCCTTCCGCTGGCGGAAGAAAGGGCCGGACTGTCTTGACCTTGGGGTTGCCCGCGCCTGATAAGCCTCTCCCTGTTGTTATTCCTCTGGTTCCAAACGCATGACACCACTGCCCACCATTCTTGTTGCTGATGATGACCGGTCCATCCGTACCGTGCTGGGGCAGGCACTTGGTCGCGCGGGTTATCAGGTTCAGGTCACGCCCTATGCGTCCACCCTGTGGCAGTGGGTGCAGGAAGGGGAGGGCGATCTGGTTATTACCGATGTGGCCATGCCCGATGGCAACGGGCTGGAACTGGTAACGCGCATCCGCCAGATCCGGCCGGACCTGCGGGTTATTGTTATGAGCGCCCAGTCCACGCTGACAACCGCCGTAAAGGCCACGCAGCGCGGTGCGTTTGAATATCTGGCCAAGCCGTTTGACCTGAAGGAACTGCTCGCAGTGGTGGCGCGTGCGCTGACCACCCCGGTACAAGAGGCGGAAAAACCCGCATCCCCCCAGACACCGGAGGAACGGTTGCCGCTGATCGGGCAATCCGTGGTTATGCAGGGCATCTACCGCAGTATTGCTAGACTGACGACCTCGGACCTGACCGTGATGATCACGGGGGAGAGCGGCACCGGCAAGGAACTGGTGGCCCGTGCCCTGCACGAATATGGCCGCCGCCGTAGTGGTCCGTTTATTGCCGTCAACATGGCTGCCATCCCGCGTGAGCAGATCGAGAGTGAACTGTTTGGCTACGAGCGCGGCGGCAATCTGGGCCGCATGCCCGGCCGGTTTGAGCAGGCATCGGGTGGCACGCTGTTCCTTGATGAGATCGGGGATATGCCACAGGAGGCCCAGACCCGCCTGTTGCGCGTGTTGCAGGAAGGGGAGTTTACAACCGTGGGGGGCTCCACCCCCCTGCATGCCGATGTGCGGATTGTGGCCGCAACCCACAGGGACTTACGGCAGGCCATACAGGCCGGTACCTTCCGTGAGGACCTGTATTACCGGCTGAACGTGGTGCCCCTGCGCCTGCCCCCCCTGCGTGAACGACGGGAGGACATCCCTCTCCTTGCCCGCCACTTTCTGGCCCAGTGCCGGGAGGCAGGGGGTGGCTACCGGACGCTGGATGAGGAAGCCATGACCCGCCTGCAGGCATGGCGCTGGCCGGGCAATGTGCGGGAGCTGGAAAACCTGATCCGCCGCATTGTGGCCCTGTATTCGCAGGAAACCATTACGGCCGAGCTGGTGGACGCGGAACTGGCGGACCCACTGGAGAATGATTTTGTGCCAGATTGCCGGCAGGTGGCCGAACCACTGGTCGATTCAGTCTCGCGCCATATTGCCCGTTATCTGGAAGCAGGGCGGGAGGGTATGCCGTTGCATGATCTGCACGCCCGTATTATTGCTGAGGTGGAACGTCCTCTGATCCAGATGACGTTGACGGAAACACGGGGCAACCAGATCAAGGCCGCCGCCATGTTGGGGTTGAACAGAAACACCTTGCGTAAGAAAATACGCGACCTTGAGATTCCCGTCGTGCGTGGCGTAGTCTAGCCACGGGTATGACAAACGCGCCACGGTTCTCCTTTTCCCACCTGTTTTCACGCGCAGGCCTGCAATGGCTGCTGCGTGCGCTTGAGCGCAGGAGCGTTGCCGTAACGCTTGTGGCTCTGGCGCTGTGCCTTGTGTTTGCAACATTTGTCGTGCTTTCGGGCGGTATGTCTTTTGGGCATTACGCCGTGGTCGAGCCGCTGGTGCTGGTTGTTAACGGGCTGGTGCTGTTGCTGCTGCTGCTTGCCATGGGGGTGCGTGGCTGGCCTATTCTGGTGGAGTATCGCAAAGGGCTGGCGGGCACGCGCCTGCATGTGCGCCTTGTTACCCTGTTTGGCATTGTGGCGGTTGCCCCTACGGTGGTGGTGGGTGTGTTTGCCACCCTGTTTTTCCATTACGGAATACAGATCTGGTTCTCTGATAGGGTCAACACGGCACTGAACGAGGCCTTGCAGGCATCACGCGGATATTTGCAGGAGCATAACGCCAATATCCGTACAGATGCGTTCTCGATGTCCAATTACATCATGAGCGCGCAGAACGAACTGGCCGCCAGCGGCATGGAACTGCTGCAGGACCATGATGCCCTGTCCCAGATGCTCGACAGTCAGGCGACCATCCGCGGGCTGACCGAGGCCTTGGTATACGACCCCATTACCAACCGAGTTGTGGCGGCTGGCGGGCTGATGAGCCGGACAGGCTACCTGCAGGACCTGCCTCCGCCTGCGGCCACGCTCATGGCGCGCTCTAATGATGTAGCTATTCTGGACTCCCCGGACGAGCGCACGGTACGGGCTGTTGTGGAACTGTCGCAAACGCCTACGCTCATGCTGGTGATTACCCGGCTGGTTGACCCGTCCATTCTGGAGCACATGCACCGGACGGAAAACGTGGTGGCGGACTACAAGCACCTCAACAGCAACAAGGCCAAGATCCAGCTCACCTTTGTCATGATCTTTGTGCTGGTGGCGCTGCTGGTGCTGGCTGTTGCCGCCCTGATCGGCTTTGCACTGGCCAACCAGATTGCCCGCCCGCTGGGCCTGCTGAGCATGGCCGCACGCAGGGTGAGTGAGGGTGATCTGCGCGTCCACGTGCCTGAAACCGACCGGGATGATGAAGTGGCAAGCCTGTCCCGCGCCTTTAACCGCATGACGGAGGAACTGGACAGCCAGCGTTCGGAGCTGATGCTGGCGTATGGGCAGATCAATGAGCGCAGGCGCTTTACCGAGGCTGTTCTGTCAGGCGTGTCCGCAGGGGTGATCGGGCTGGACGTGGAACAGCGGATTGAGCTGCCAAACCGTGCGGCCAGTGTGCTGCTCCAGACCAATCTGGCGGATGCCACGGGTGAGCCGCTGGCAACACGCGTGCCGGAGTTTGCCGGGCTGCTTGAAGAGATCACCCTCTCGCCCGAGACCGTCTTCACGCGTGAAATCCAGATTGGCCATGCCACCAGCCAGCGCACCCTGCTTGTGCGCGTGGGGGCGGAGCTGCGCGGCACCGTAACCGAAGGGTATGTCATGACATTTGATGACATTACAGCCCTGCAACAGGCCCAGCGCAAGGCAGCATGGGCGGATGTGGCCCGCCGCATCGCGCATGAGATCAAGAATCCGCTTACCCCCATCCAGCTTGCGGCCGAGCGGCTCAAACGCCGTTTTTTGAAGGAAATCACCTCCGACCCCGACACGTTTGCCCAATGCGCGGATACAATTGTGCGTCAGGTGGGGGACATCGGGCGTATGGTGGACGAATTTTCGGCTTTTGCCCGCATGCCACAACCAATTATGAAGGATGAGAACCTTTCCCGTATTGCGCAGGAGGTGCTCATCCTGCAACGTAACGCTCATCATGAGATTTCGTACCACCTTGATCTGCCACAGCACGGACCACTGGTTCGGTGCGACCGGCGGCTTATCAGTCAGGCCTTGATCAATCTGCTGCAAAATGCGGCCGACGCCATTGCCATGGTCCCGCGGCAGGCAGACGCATCCGGGCAGGAGGTGGCTCCCAAGGGGGAGGTATGGGTGCGTATTGCGCAGGAGGGGGAAAACATTGCTATTGTCGTGGCCGACAATGGGGTGGGGCTTCCCAAGGATGACAGGAACCGCCTGACCGAGCCTTACGTAACGCACAAAGCCAAAGGAACAGGGCTGGGATTGGCTATTGTGAAAAAAATCATGGAAGATCATGGTGGAACGGTCCGTCTGGAAGACAGAGCAGGAGAGAAGGGAACTGTGGCTACTCTGGTTTTGCCGGTGAAAGACGACCATGGCGCATGAAATCCTGATCGTTGATGACGAACCCGACATTCGGATGCTGATCGAAGGCATTCTGTGTGATGAAGGGTACGAGGCCCGTGTTGCCTCCAGTTCCGAGGCAGCTCTGGCGGCTTTTAGGGCACGCAGGCCGTCTCTGGTCATTCTGGACGTGTGGTTGCAGGGCTCGGATATGGACGGGCTGGAAATTCTGCAGGCCATGAAGGCGGAGGAAGCTTCCGTGCCCGTGGTCATGATTTCAGGCCATGGCACGATCGAAACCGCCGTGGCGGCTTTGCAGCACGGTGCCTACGATTTTATTGAAAAACCGTTTCAGGCCGACCGGCTGCTGGTTATTGTCCGCCGTGCCCTTGAAGCATCGCGCCTTGCGCGTGAAAACGAGGAACTGCGCCTGCGCGCCGGGCAGGATGCAGACCTGTACGGTAACAGCGCCCAGATCGTGGCTATCCGCAACCAGATAGAAAAGGTGGCTCCCACCGGCTCACGCGTGCTGATAAGCGGCGGTCCGGGCTCAGGCAAGGAGGTGGCTGCCCGCATGATCCATGCCCGCTCCCGCCGGACGGATGGGCCTTTTGTGGCACTCAACTGCGCCACGCTGGCTCCGGGCCGGTTTGAGGAGGAGCTGTTCGGGCTGGAAGGCGGGGTGGATGGTGTTGGCCGCCGGACGGGCGTGCTCGAACGCGCCCATGGTGGCACCCTGTTGCTGGATGAGGTGGCGGACATGCCGCTGGAAACGCAGGGCAAGATTGTCCGTGCCCTGCAGGACCAGACCTTTGAGCGGCTGGGTGGTGGCTCCCGTGTTAAGGTGGATGTGCGCGTACTGGCCACCACCAACCGCGACCTTCAGGCCGAAATTGTAGGTGGCCGCTTCCGCGAGGACCTGTATTACCGTCTGGCGGTTGTGCCCCTGCGGATGCCAGCCCTTAAGGAACGGCGGGACGATATTCCCGGTCTGGCAACGCTGTTCCTGCACCGTGCGGCGGAAATGGCAGGCCTCCCCTCGCGCGATCTGTCGCCCGATGCCGTGGCTGTTCTGCAGGCGTATGACTGGCCGGGCAATGTGCGTGAGCTGCGGAACCTGATGGAACGGGTGCTGATCATGCAGCCCGGCAGCAGCCAGGACCTGATCCGCGCAGACATGCTGCCTTCCACAATTGGGGAGAACGCGCCGGGGCTGTTAAAGTTTGATGCTTCGACCGATGTCATGAGCCTGCCACTGCGCGAGGCGCGGGACCTGTTTGAAACCCAGTACCTTCAGGCACAATTATTACGATTTGGAGGGAACATAAGCCGCACAGCGCTGTTTGTGGGCATGGAGCGGAGCGCTTTGCATCGTAAACTCAAGCAGCTTGGTGTAACATCGGACGAACGGAACACTGGCTGAGCAGTGAGTTGTTACGAGTCAGGGCAGGCGTTGGATCTGGCTCCCAAGAAAAAAAGAAAATGGAATAGGGTCGCACACAGTGGAAAAAGAGAGTGCACACAATGTGCAGGACGCATTTTTAGGCCAGATTCGCCGTTCCCGGGCGGCCGTGACCGTATTTTTGGTCAATGGTGTCAAACTTCAGGGTTTTATTACGTGGTTTGATGATCAGGTAGTGCTTCTCCGGCGTGATGAGCAGACCCAGCTTATTTACAAACATGCCATCAGCACTGTTATGCCCAGCATTCCCGTAGATATTGCAGACTCCACCGGAGCGGGCGCAAAGGCGGACAAGGAACCATCTCTTGGCGACGAGTTTTACTGAGAAAAAACAAACGGTTGCAACGCGTGCTGCCGTTATTCTGCCGTGGGAGCGCTCAGCCCACGGGCAGGACGTAAGGGCCGCAGAGGCCCGGCTGGAAGAAGCCGTTGGCCTGACGGCCTCCATTGGTCTGGTTATTGTCCGTAAAGCCGTTCTTTTGCTGCGTATGCGCCGCTCGGCCACATTGCTGGGCAAGGGGCAGATCGATTCCCTTCGAATAGCGGTCAAGGCCGACAATATTGACGTGCTGGTGGTGGATACCAAACTGACCCCCGCCCAGCAGCGTAACCTGGAAACCGAGTTTGGCTGTAAGGTTATCGACCGAACCGGCCTTATTCTGGATATTTTTGGTGCCCGTGCCGCCACGCGGGAAGGGACATTGCAGGTTGAACTGGCGCATCTGGAATACCAGCGTTCGCGCCTTGTGCGGTTGTGGACCCACCTAGAGCGCCAGCGCGGTGGCTTTGGCTTTCTGGGTGGTCCGGGTGAAACCCAGATCGAAGCTGACCGCCGCATGATTGGCGAGCGCATTGTGCGCCTTAAAAAAGATCTGGAGCAGGTGCGCCGCACACGCGGGTTGCACAGGCAGGCCCGCAAGCGTGTGCCGTTCCCCGTTGTGGCTCTTGTGGGTTACACCAACGCGGGTAAATCCACCCTGTTCAACGCCCTGACCGGGGCCACCGTTTACGCACAGGACCAGTTGTTTGCAACGCTGGACCCGACCATGCGTGCCATAGAACTGCCATCGGGGCGGCAGGTTATTCTATCGGACACGGTGGGTTTTATCAGCGACCTGCCAACGGAGCTGATTGCCGCCTTCCGCGCCACGCTGGAAGAAGTGGCCGAAGCCGACATTATCCTGCATGTGCGTGACATTGCGCACCCCGATAGCGCGACCCAGAAAAAAGACGTGCTGGGTGTTTTGCAAAGCATGGCCAAGGACAACATGCTTGAGCAGGACTGGCCAAGCCGTGTGATTGAAGTGCTGAACAAGGTGGACCTGCTGGGCGAGCACGCAGCAGCCCTGCAGGGGGATGAAAGCGTTGCCATTTCCGCCATTACGGGGGATGGGCTGGACCGGCTTCTGGCCCGTATTGACCAGCGCATTACATCGGGGATGGAAATGGTGCGTTACGCCCTGCCACTGGCCGATGGTGCCGCGCTGGCATGGCTGTACCAGCATGGCGAGGTCATAGGTCGTAACGACCGGGAGGAAGAGGCGGATATTACCGTGCGCCTGCTGGCAGAAGACCGTGCGCGCTTTGAGCGGCAGTTCCGGCACATTACGCCTCAGATCGCTTAACGCGTTACGTGGGGCTCCATGCCCGGCGGATCAGTCAGCCTGATCCGCCGGGCATGCGCTTTTTAATCAGTCAAACTCGGTTGGCAGGCTCAGATCAGCGTGGTGCGCAAACAGCCTGTCGATCTGATGGCGTGAGATACGCCCGGTTGAGAGGTCGTGCGGGATCTCGTTGCGCGCAAAAAAACGGACTTCGCTGGTTTCAATACTGGTGGTTGGGGCTCCGCCGGTAAGTTCTCCCAGAAAAAACATTTTGGTGATGGAAAAAGCCTCTGGCGGTTCATGCCCCTGTTTTGCCCGGTCCAGCACCATGGCAAGGCGGGTTATGCGCACCGTGTAGCCGGTTTCTTCCCATACTTCCTTGGCGGCGGATTCCGAGGCACTCAGGTTTACATCCGCCCAGCCGCCCGGCACGGTCCAGCGGTTCTGGTCCAGCACTTCACGCACCATGAGCAAGCGGTTCTGGGCGTCAAACACCCCGGTACGCACTTCCAGCTTGGGGGTGGCGTAGCCGGTCTGCTGGGTAAACAGGTTTTCTATCTGCTGGATGGGGGCACCACTGCCACGGGCCATAACTTTGGCAGCCAGCGTGCGCAGCATTTCATAGCGTTCGCGGTCAAACGGGTCTTTGGCAAAGGTCAGTCCGGTTTGGGCAATGGCCTGAACCTCTCTGGCCCAGATAAGCCATTCAGGCTCGGACATGGTTGTGTTCCTCTCTTCTTCAACAAAAAACGGGAAGGCATGCGCCCTCCCGTTTTTTTATGTGCTGCTAACAGGCCGGGGTATCCGGGTTAGTAGGCAGGTTCAGGCTCTGTGGCGGCCTGACCGTTAATCAGCAGGCCATCCCCATTGGCAGAAATATTGACGGTTTCGCCGTCATGGATCGTGCCTTCAAGCAGCTGCCCGGCCAGCGGGTTTTGCAGGTTGCGCTGGATAACCCTTTTAAGGGGGCGCGCACCATAAACCGGGTCGTATCCTTCATTCGCCAGCCAGGTTTCGGCCAGATTATCCAGATGCAGGCCAATCTTGCGGTCTTCGAGCAGTTTTTGCAGGCGGCTGATCTGAATATCCACAATCTTGGTCATATCCACCCGCTGGAGGCGCGAGAAGAGAATAACCTCATCCAGACGGTTCAGGAACTCGGGGCGGAAGTGTTCACGCACCACCTTCATAACCTGTGCCTGCACCATGGCTGGGGTATCCCCATCCGGCTGGTTGGCCAGATATTCGGAGCCGAGGTTGCTGGTCAGGATGATCAGCGTATTGCGGAAGTCCACCGTGCGGCCCTGACCATCGGTCAGGCGGCCATCATCAAGCACTTGCAGCAGGATGTTGAATACATCCTCATGCGCCTTTTCCACCTCGTCAAACAGGATGACCTGATAAGGGCGGCGGCGCACGGCTTCGGTCAGCACGCCACCTTCTTCATACCCCACATAGCCTGGAGGTGCGCCGACCAGACGGGCCACGGCGTGCTTTTCCATGAACTCGCTCATGTCAATGCGCAGCAGGGCCTTGTCATCGTCAAACAGGAAGCGGGCGAGTGCTTTGGTCAGCTCCGTTTTGCCAACACCCGTCGGGCCGAGGAACAGGAACGACCCGATCGGGCGGTTGGGGTCCTGTAAACCGGCGCGGGCACGGCGCACGGCGTTGGCAACCGCACGCAGGGCGGGTTCCTGCCCCACAACTGATTTGCGCAGCTCGTCTTCCATCCGCAGCAGTTTGGCGCGTTCGCCTTCCAGCATCCGGTCCACGGGCACACCCGTCCAGCGTGAGACAACCGAGGCAATGCCCTGATCCGTCACCGCTTCGGAGACAAGGTTCGCGCTTTTTGCTTCCTGTTCCTCCGTCTGCTGGGCGCTGGCAATCTGGCTTTGCAGGTTGGGGATAACGCCATACATCAGCTCGGAGGCGCGTTGCAGGTCGCCCTTGCGCTGGGCCACTTCCACATCCGATCGGGCCTGATCAAGCTGTTCCTGCAATTTCTGCACCGCATGCACGCGGTCTTTTTCCGCATGCCATGTGGCGCTGAGCGTGTTGGATTTTTCTTCCAGATCAGCCAGTTCGGCCTCAACGGATTCCAGCCGGTCCTTGCTTGCGGTGTCGTCTTCCTTGCGCAGTGCTTCCCGCTCGATCTTGAGCTGGATAATGCGGCGGTCCAGTTCGTCCAGCTCTTCGGGTTTGCTGTCGATCTGCATACGCAGCCGGCTTGCGGCCTCGTCTATCAGGTCGATGGCCTTGTCGGGCAGAAAGCGGTCCGTGATGTAGCGGTTGGACAGGGTTGCCGCGGCGACCAGTGCGCCGTCGGTAATGCGTACGCCATGGTGCAGCTCGTATTTTTCCTTGATCCCGCGCAGGATGGAAATGGTATCGGCCACGGAAGGCTCGCCCACGTAAACGGGCTGGAAGCGGCGTGCGAGTGCTGCGTCTTTTTCAATATACTTACGGTATTCATCCAGCGTGGTGGCACCAATGCAGTGCAGCGTGCCGCGCGCCAGTTCAGGCTTGATCAGGTTGGAGGCATCCATGGCGCCATCGGTCCGGCCTGCGCCGACCAGCGTGTGCATTTCATCAATGAACAGGATGACCTGCCCTTCGGCGGACTCAATTTCCTTGAGCACGGCTTTCAGGCGTTCTTCAAACTCACCACGATATTTGGCACCGGCCACCAGCGCGCCCATGTCGAGGGAGAGGAGTTTTTTGTTTTTAAGCGCTTCGGGCACATCGCCATTAACAATGCGTTGGGCCAGACCTTCCACAATAGCGGTCTTACCCACACCGGGTTCGCCAATCAGCACAGGGTTGTTCTTGCTACGGCGGGCCAGAACCTGAATGGCGCGGCGGATTTCCTCATCCCGGCCAATAACCGGGTCCAGCTTGCCCTGCTGGGCAACTTCGGTCACGTCCCGCGCATATTTCTTCAGCGCGTCAAAATTGGCTTCAGCGTTTTCGCTGGTCACTGTGCGTCCCTTGCGGATGGTGGCTATGGCTTTTTCCAGCGCATCGGGGGTAGCGCCGTTGGTTTTGAGCGCCTCACCCGCCGCGCTACTGGTCGCGGCAAGGGCTACCAGCAGGCGGTCCTGCGCGACAAAGCTGTCGCCTGCTTTCTGGGCGATCTGTTCGGCGGAATCCAGTGCGCGCACCAGGTCCGGGGTAGCTGCTGGCTGACCAGCGCCCCCACCCTGTACCTTGGGCAGTTTGGCCAGTGCCTGCTCGTTGGCGGCACGGACCGCATCGGGGTTGCCACCGGCGGCACGGATCAGGGCCGATGCAGCGCCTTCCTCATCATCAAGCATGGCTTTGAGCAGGTGCTCGGGCGTAAGCTGCTGGTTAAAATCGCGCAGGGCAATGGTCTGTGCTGCCTGCAGAAAACCGCGTGAGCGTTCGGTAAATTTTGCAATATCCATAATATCCCTCTTGTCCCTTTATCGTAGGCGACTGAAGGCCTTGCCCCATCCCGCTTTGCGGCAACGGAAGGCAGGGTCTGTCGTGTTGACACCTCTAAGATTGGAAGGCCCAACAGCACAATCAAGGGGGATGTGTGCATATGTCGCACACCCTATGGAATGGCCGATATGAAAAAAGGCGGAGCCCCGTGGGAGCCCCGCCTTTTTTACACCAGACCGGCTTGGGGCCGGTGGCTTTGCACTCAGGCCGCGTTCAGCTGGGCTTCGGCAAATTCATAGTTTGCCAGTTTGTCCAGGAAGTTGGTGATGTAGTCCGGGCGACGGTTGCGGAAGTCCAGGTAGTAGGAGTGTTCCCACACGTCTGCCGTCAGCAGTGCCGTGCCCTGGCCTTCGGCCAGCGGGTTGGTGCCGTTGGGGGTTTTGGTAATGGCCAGCTTGCCGTCCTTGCCCAGCACCAGCCAAGCCCAGCCAGACCCGAACTGGGAGATGGCGGCCTTGCGGAATTCTTCCTTGAAGGTGTCGATGCTGCCAAAGTCTGCGGTAATTTTGGCCCCAAGCTTTTCGGGCATGGCACCGCCAGAGGTGGACAGGCTGTTCCAGAAGAACGAGTGGTTCCAATGCTGGCCAGCATTGTTGAACAGGCCGGTCAGGTCAGCCTTGCCGTGTGCGGCCAGAATAATGTCTTCCAAAGACTTGCCAGCAAGGTCGGGCTTGCCTTCGAGCAGCGTGTTCAGGGTGTTTACGTAAGCCAGATGATGCTTGCCGTGGTGGAACTCAAGCGTTTCCTGGCACATGCCGCGTGCGGCAAGGGCATTGGGGGCGAAGGGGAGGGTTGGCAGTTCAAAAGCCATGACATAACTCCGTCGTATCAAGCAGGGCGTGTCAAAAACGCGCCTGTCCAGAGCTATGGGCGTGCCATATGGCACAGAGCCAGCGGGTGGTGGCCCGATGTCTCTTTTCCCTTGCTCACGGAAACTTGCCCTGCTGGTGGGGGTGGGGTGGCGCGGCAGTCCGTAAGGAAAGCTATATGTGCATTACGCATGAAACAGCATGAATTTGCAACATGCCACCGGGTAAGAGAAGTAGGATACAGCCATGAACACCCCTCCATCACACACCGATATGCAGGCATTGGCGGGGCTTGCAGCGGGGGATGCGGACAGGCTGCTCTGTGCGCGTTTTCTGCCCGCATCCGCACAGCCGGGCGGGCTTGTTCTGCTGGCGTTCCATAACGAGCTGATTCGCGTGCTGGCCCCGGCCCGCTCGGCTGCGGTGGCCGGGCCCATGGCCGGGCTGATCCGCCTGCAATGGTGGCGCGAGGTGCTGGAAAAGACCCGCCCCCCCGAGCATATTCTGGCCCCTTTTCTGCTGGGGATGATGGCATGCGGGCAGGCCCGGCTGGCCACACTGCTCCGTCTTGTTCACTCTTGCGAGATGGAACTGACCGGCGCGCGTGATCAACCGGCATGGGAGGGCATGATGCGTGATGGCCCCGGAGCGCTACAACGCGCAACAGGCGAACTGCTGGGGGTGGAAGACCCCGCCACCCTGCTCAGGCTGGAAGCCTGTGGCATGGCCTATGGAGCAGGGGCCATGCTGCGGCACTGGCCCGTGCTCCAGCAATCAGGGCGGTTTATATGGCCCGCTCAGCAGGAGGCGCTCAGGTTACAAGGGCAGGCATGGCTGGCGGCGCTGGACTGGTCCCATCTGCCCGCGCCTTTTCGCCTTGCTGCTCTGCCTGCCATACTGGCCAAGCGGGACCTTGCTGGGACCGCCCGGCAGGCCGGGCAGCCCCGTGGGCTGGGGGACCGCGCCGCACTCATGTGGCAGGGTATTAAGGCTCTGCGTGCGTTTGAGCGCGACTGAACGGCTTGGAGTGCTGCAAAACCCTTACGGGTCGTTGGCTACAATGTTTTCCAGTACCCCGATCAGGGCGGAATAGTCTGCATCTGCTGCGGCGCGGCGGGTCAGGGAGAGTTCCTGCGTGACTGCGGCCATGGTGGGTACCGGCACGGCCAGACGGGCACAGGCATCAAGCAGCAGGCGCATGTCCTTCTGCATGAGCCGGGTGGGGAACTGGGGCGAAAAATCCCCTTCCTTGGCCATTTTGATCTTGCGTTTGTGGTGGGGGGAGATCACGGCCATGTTATCCAGCGCATCAAACAGCATGGTGCGGTCGAGCCCTGCGGCCAGACCATAGGCAATGCCTTCGGCCACGGCGGCCAGCCCGGCCCCCATAATCCCGTTAATAACCAGCTTGAGCCGTGCGCCACTGCCTGCCGGGCCTGCATGAATGGTCAGGCGGCCAATGGCGTCAAACACCGGTTTGGCGCGGGCCATGTCATCCTCACTGCCGCCAGCAAGTACCACCAGATTTGCGCTGTCCGCCTCGGGCGTGCTGCCAGAAACCGGACAGTCCACAACGCTGACTTTCAGCTTCTGGCCCGCATCCAGCAAGGCCTGTGCGGCTTCGGGGGAGACGGAGCTTGTGTTCAGTAACAGTCCGCCCTCTGGCATGCCGGCCAGTCCGCCCTGTGGGCCGTACATGCTGGCGCTCAGGGCCTCATCATCCGGGACGCACACAAGAACAATATCAGCCGTTTTGGCAACATCTGCCGGGCTGGGCAGGAAGGCGGTGTTTTCGTCTCCCCCCTTGCCGGAGGGCGTGTAAGCCACGGCTGCAAACCCTGCTTTTTTCAGGTTTGCGGCCATGCGGCTGGCCATTGCGCCAAACCCGATAAAACCGATTGTCTTTGCTGTGCTCATGGTATCAGAGACTCCTGCATGTTCTTGCGTATTATGGACATAACGCACAAACTCCTTTCAAGGTTAAGGCGCATGGCCTGAATGCGCTGTCAGGCACCCCGGAAGAATAAAGGCTGATCATGGCTCCACCTGTTGCCGGTCGCGCGCGGCGCAAAAACCTGTCGCCACTGGCACGGCAGGTTCTGCTTTACGGCCTGTTCCTGCTCCCCGCCGTGTTTGATCTGGTGGAAGGGTGGCTGGGCTGGCTGGGGCCAAGGCCTTACCGCGAATGCCTGCATGACTTTGGGCGTTATGCGTTCCGCTTCCTGCTGGTTTCGCTCATGGTGACACCCTTGCGGCGCTTTACCAGAATTAACCTCATCCTCTACCGCAGACCGCTGGGGTTGCTGGCCTTTACCTATGCGGCCCTGCACGTCACACTCTACCTGACATGGGCGCGCGGGCTGAACCCGGCCCTGATCTGGACGGATTTTACCACCCGTCCGTTCCTCAGCTTTGGTCTGCTGGCTTTTGTTATCCTGTGCGTGCTGGCGGCTACCTCCACGCGCAAGTCCATTATGCGGCTGGGCAAGCGGTGGGCACCGCTGCACAAAACGGTTTACGTGGCTATGGTGCTGGCCTGCGTGCACTACAGCATTGCCTTTAAGGTCTGGCACGTTGAGCCATTTATCTACGCAGCCATAGCAGCAGCCGTGCTGGCAACGCGCCTGCTCCCCAAAGCACAAAAAAGCCGCCCGACCCCGGTTTAGGGGCGGGGCGGCTTTGGGCCGTGCCGGGCTGTGTGGCGCTGGCTTTTGTGCGCTCAGGCCAGCAGGTTGGGGTGCCCCAGTGTTGCCAGCAGTTTTGCCGCGCGTGCATCGGCATGGAGAATGGTAACGGTTTTGCCGCGCCCTTCCAGCCGGGTGGCGGTTTTTTCCAGCGTGTCTGCCGCACTGATGTCCCATAGCTGGGCGTCGGCCAGATCAATCACCACGTTTTTTGCGGGGCCCTGAAAATCCACGGCATCGGTCAGCACGCTGGTTGAGGCAAAAAAGAGCTGGCCGCGCACATGGTAGGTGCGGGTTGTGCCATCGGGCGTATCCTCCGCTCTGACCTGCACCAGCTTCATGACCTGAAACGAGAAGAACAGACCGTTCAGCAACACGCCGCAGCCAACACCAGCGGCCAGATCATGTGTCAGCACAACCACCACAACGGTTGCCAGCATAACGGTGGAGGACAGCTTGGGGTGGGCCACCAGCTCGCGCAGGGATGACCACGAAAATGTGCTGATGGATACCATGATCATGATAGCCACAAGGGCTGCCACCGGCACCTGAGCAACAAAGCGGTGCATGGCGACAAGCAACAGCAGCAGAAAAGCCCCCGCCGTAAAGGTGGACAGGCGGCCCCGGCCACCGTAGCGCAGGTTGCCCACGGTCTGGCCGATCATGCCGCAACCGGCCATGCCGCCAAACAGGCCCACAAAAATATTGGAAATACCCAGCCCCGTGCACTCCATGCGCTTGCTGGAATGGGTGTCGGTCAACTCATCCACCACCGTTGCGGTCATGAGCGATTCCAAAAGCCCGACCATGGCCATGGCAAAGGCATAGGGCAGTACAATCTGGAATGTGCTCCAGGTCAGGGGTACCTGCGGCCATGTCAGGTGTGGCAGCCCCGTGGGCAGCGCCCCAAGGTCGGCTACAACATGAATGGGCATGGGAACGGCAAGGCTGATCCCGGTCAGCACCAGAATGCAGATAAGGGGGGAGGGAACAGCCGTGCTCAGCCGTGGCAGCAGGTAAACAATGGCCAGCCCAAGGGCGATCAGGGCGTAGGTGTGCCACGTTACATGCAGCATCTGCGGGATCTGGGCAGAAAAAATAAGAATGGCCAGCGCGTTGACAAAACCCGTCGCCACCTCGCGCGAGACAAAGCGCATCATGCTTTGCAGCCGCAACAGCCCGAACAGCACCTGCATGCCTCCGGCCAGTAGGGTTGCCAGCAGCAGGTACTGCAACCCATGCCCGTGCACCAGATCCGCCGCAACCAGCGCGACCGATCCAGCGGCCCCCGAGATCATGCCCGGCCTGCCGCCCGTTATGGCAATGGCAATGCTGATAACGAACGAGGCAAAAAGCCCCACTTCCGGCGCAACCCCCGCCACGTAGGAAAAAGCGATAACTTCGGGGATAAGGGCAAAGGTGCCGACCATGCCGGCCAGAACGTTACGGACGGGTTGTTCCGTCCATTCACGCACATACTGCTGAACACTCACGAGGCAGAAAATATCCTGTAAACTAGGGTGGATGGTTTGGTGCTCCCAGCCATAAACCGGACTTTTTATGTGCGGAAAGGTTTTTCTTTGCGGATCATGGCTTGCACATTCCCTGTTTGGCCGGAATGGTGGTGTGCCTGCGTTGTGTTTTTGGTGCGTGAAGATGTTTGAACTGCCCCCTCCATCCCCCCTTGTATGGATCCTTGCCGGAGAGGCGAGCGGGGATGTGCTGGGTGCCCGGCTGATGCACGCACTCCGCGCGCGTAACCCGCATATCCGCTTTGCCGGAGTAGGGGGTACGCGCATGGTGCAGGAAGGGCTTGCCAGCCTTTTTCCAATGCGGGATCTGGCGGTTATGGGGCTGGTGGAAATCCTGCCCCGCGTGCGCCAGCTTTCGCGTAGGCTTAATCAGGCTGTGGCGGATATTGCGGCCCAGAAACCCGATCTGGTGATTACCATAGACAGCCCCGGCTTTGCCCTGCGCCTGCTCCGGCGGATTGCGGGTATGGGTATGTTGCGCGTGCATTACGTGGCCCCGCAGGTATGGGCATGGCGGCAGAAAAGGGTGCGCAAGTTCCCCGGTCTTTGGGACGAACTGCTATGCCTGCTCCCGTTTGAGGAAGAATTTTTTGGCAGGCACGGCCTGAAAACCCGCTTTGTGGGGCACCCCGTCCTGCAATCCGGTGCGCAGGAGGGCGATGCCGCCCGGTTCAGGGCACGGCACGGACTGGCGGATAACGCACGGGTGCTGGTGCTGATGCCCGGCAGCCGCCGCTCGGAAGTGCCAAGGCTGCTGCCCGTATTCGGGCAGATGCTGGCCCTGCTCCGTACCAGCATGCCCGATGTGGTGCCGGTTGTGCCGGTATCCCCCGTGGTGGCGGCTACTGTTGAGCAGGCCGTGCATAACTGGCCCGTTCGCCCGATTGTGGTGACAGATGTGGACGACAAGCATGACGCATTTGCCGCAGCCGGGGCGGCTTTGACCAAATCAGGCACCTCCACGCTGGAACTGGCATTGGCCGGTGTGCCCATGGCGGTAACATACCGGGTTAACCCCCTTACGGCGTTTATGGCGCGCAGGCTTATCCGGGTGCCCTATGTGGCTATGGTCAACCTGCTTGCAGGCCGGGCCATTGTGCCCGAACTGTTGCAGGAAAACTGCGCGCCAGACGTGCTGGCGCGCGAGGTGCAGACACTGTTTGAAAACCCCACCGTGGCTCAGGCCCAGAAGGCGGCCTTTGCCACGGTCCTGCACGGGTTGGAAGGGCCGGGGGGGAGTCTGCCGGCAGACGCCGCGGCATCTGCGGTGCTGGACCTGCTGGCCGCACGGGGGCAGCCGTAAGGGCTACCCTTCAGGCGTGAGTGTGGCCGTGGGTTTTATAAAGCTCGGCGGGGTCAATTTCAGGCTTGGTCAGTTCAAGCAGCCCGGTGGGGGAGAATGCGCGGTAAAAGCAGCTTCTGCGCCCGGTGTGGCAGGCAACGCCAATCTGGTTGACTAGCAGCAGAACGGCGTCTGCATCACAGTCCAGCCGTGCTTCGTGCAGGTGCTGGACCTGGCCGGATGTCTCGCCTTTACGCCACAGTTTTTTGCGGCTGCGCGAGTAGTAGCAGACGCGCCCGCTCAGCAGTGTTTCACGCAGGGCTTCGGCATTCATCCATGCAATCATCAGCACTTCGCCCGTGTCATGCTGCTGGGCAATGGCGGCAATCAGGCCGGAAGCATCGTATTTGACTGTGCTGAGCATGGCATCAAGCACTGCGGCATCGGGTGCGGTGTAGGTCATGGTTTGTCCGGTGTGGTGGCGGAGGGTTCTGGTGGTGTGCCAAGGGCTGGTAGCAGCCACGCGGGGGGGCGGGCAACCACGTTATGGTCAAGGCAGGTCAGGGGTTTGTCGGCCATGTCCACCTTGAGCAGTGCTAGCCCGATATGATCGCGCGAGGAGCGCAGGGTGCCAACCTCCTGCCCGTTATGCAGGATGGCGGTGCCCGGCGCGGGCAGGGGGGCGGTGGCGGCAATGGGTACAAGGCGGCGTTTGAGCAGCGTGCGGTAGTGCATGCGGGCTGTGACTTCCTGCCCCATGTAGCACCCCTTTTTCCAGGCAATGCCGCCAAGCAGGTCCATGTTGGCCTCGGCTGCCAGTGTGCGGCCCTGTTCGCAGTCCTGCACGCCATCCGGCAGGCCAAGGGCCAGGCGGTGCAGGTCATAGTCCAGTTGGGTGGCGGTCTGCTCCGTGGTGGCAGGTGGGTCTATCAGCCGCCAGCCTGCGGCGGGCAGTCTGGGGTCTGCAACGCTTATTGCGTTTTCCAGCAAGGTGGCCTCGGGCCTGTTACCCCATGCGGCATAAACGGGGAGTGCCGTCAGTTCCATCTGCACATCCGAGCGGAGCCGAAAGCGCATGAGCTGTGTGCGCAGGGCTTCGGCCTGCTCGGTGGCGCAGTCCAGTAGCAGGCAGGTATCATCCGGGTCGGGTATGGCAAAAAAATCTGCCTGCCAGCGGCCCTGTGGGGTCAGGCATGCGGCCCATGCGGCCTGAGCCGGTTGCAAGGCTTCAATATCTGCCGTGACCAGCCCTTGCAGAAACCGCACACGGTCCGCGCCGGAAAGCTTGAGAACAGTCCGGCCCTCAAGCCGGGTAATATGGGATGGGGCGGGTAATGGCATGGTGTGGTGTCCTTTTATGCAAGGATGCAGGCCGTTGGTGCAAACTCTAGACCGGGTGGGGCAATGGGGCCATAGGCAGGCTGTTCACGTCCGGCTTTGCCGCAAAAGTGCCAGAGCCGCATGGGCGACGCGCTCCACACTTAACCCCGCAATGGGGGCCAGTCCTTCTGGCCCCGGTGCCTCTACCCAGTGCGTCATGGCTCCGGTGGGGGCATATTCCGATGCGCGGGACGGGCCGAACAGCCCCAGTGTGGGCGTGCCTGCCGCAGCGGCCAGATGCATTAACCCGGAATCGTTACCAATATACAAAGCACAACGGGCCAGCATGGCGGCGGTTTCGGTCAGGGCAAACCGTCCTCCGGCATCTATAGCATGGGGCAGGGCGTGCAGCACGGGGCGGGCCAGTTCCGCCTCCTGCGGGCCGGGGCCATAAAAAATGGCAGGGCGGGCCTGGGGGTAACTGGCGGCAAGCTGCTGCCACAGGGGCAGGTAGTGTTCTGTGGGCCAGATTTTGCCGTGCCAGTTGGCCGTGGGGCCAAGGGCAATAACCGGTGCATCAGGCGTGTGTGGCGGTATAACCTGTGCGGCAGCCTGCTGGTCCGCATTGTTGAGCCACACCGTAGGGTGCGGGGCGGGGGAAAGGCCGAGCAGGGCCCCCAGATGCCCCACCCGCCTGCCGGGCCTGCGCCCCCCACGCATGACAAACCGCCGCCCCGAGCGCAGGGCAAAACTGATGATTGAGCCGCGCAGGTCCACGGTCATGTCCCAGCGGGTGGGGGCGCAGGTTTTCCACAAATCCAGCCAGTGCAGGTCGTAGCGGCGTTTGTGCATGACCAGAACCAGCTCGAGTCCGGGCATGTGGCTGAACAGCCCGGCGGCAACAGGCCCGCAGGCAACGGTTATGCGCGCATTGGGCCATTGCTGTATTAATGTGTTGAGAATACCGGTGGAAAGCACCGCATCCCCCAGACGGGTGGCCGTAATAAAAAGAATGCGCATGCAATCAGGCTATACTGTCTCTTTGTCTCTTTTCCAAGCAGAGCAGATATGGACATTTGCGCGGCATATGCCAGAAGATGGAGCGTTACAGCGCAGGCTGGCCCGCTCCAGTGGAGCAGGTCGCCCGCGTAGGTCCACTGTCTGGGCAATAAGGGTATTTTGGCAATGTTGCAGAAAGGTTTTTTGCTGGCTTCCGTCGGGGGGCTGGTGGCTATGGTTGCATGTGTTCCCGCCCATGCGGCCGAGCGGGCGTGGGTGCCCACCACCTGTGGTGCGGAACCGCAGGCCCCTGCGGTCGATGTTTCCAGTGTGGAAAAATATAATGCCAGCGTGGACAAGGTCAGCGCTTACGAAAAAGCCGCCCGCACCTATAACGCCTGTGTCTCCAAGACTGCGGTGAAGGAAGAAACCGCAATCAGCAACGACGCACGGGATAAAATTGCCTATATTCATGATGGCAGTACCGCTGTGCAGCAGCGCATCGGGGCTAATTTTACCCAGCTGACAACCGCGCTCAAGGCGGGTGGCACCAAGCTACAGAAAGCAGCGCACTAAGCGCTTTTGGGCTTTTGCCGTGCAGCCTGTTGGGCCGTAAGGCAGTATAACAGGCGCACAACAAACACGCTGCGCCTTGTATGATGCGTCCGGCTGGGGCAGATATGCCATAATACGGACAGGCATGTATTGGCAGGAACAGGAACGGGCCGGATCGTGGCAGAGGATATTTACCGGGAAGTTGACGAAGAGCTGAAGGCTGAACGCATGCGTGCGGTTGCCCGGCGTTATGCCGGTGTGGCTGTTGCCGCTGTGGTGGTCGTTGTGGCTGGCGCGGGCCTGTGGTCGTGGAAGCTTGCTCAGCACAAGGCTCTGGATCAGGCAGCGACAGGCACGTATCTGGCCGCCTTGCGCCAGACCGATCACCTGCCCGATCAGGTGGGCAGCAGCCCCATAACCCTTGTCGGCAAGGCGCAGAGTGGTCTGGAGGCCCTGCAAAAGCTGGCAACATCGGGTGATCAGGGTGTGGCCACACTGGCCCGGATGCAGGAAGCCGCCGTGCAGGCCGCCCGGGGTGATGCCCCCGCCGCACTGGCCGCATGGAATGCCGTGCAGGATAACCCCGCCGCCGACCCGGCCCTGCGCAGCATTGCAACCCTGCTATGGTGCCAGCATCAGCTTGATACGGGGGATATTCCGACCCTGCGCTCGCGCCTTTCCCTGCTGACCGGGCCGGGCAAGGCCTGGAACGGCCTTGCCGTGGAGGCGCTGGCTGTTCTGGATGTGCGCGAAGGGCATAGGGATGATGCCCGCAAAAAACTGTCTGCCCTTGTGGATTCGGGCGAAACACCGGCAGGTGTACGCAACCGCGCACAGGATATGATGCAGGCCCTTGATCCGTCAGCAGGATAAAACCATGAGC
Organism: Acetobacter sp. ESL1128; assembly: GCF_058505085.1. NCBI lineage: Bacteria > Pseudomonadati > Pseudomonadota > Alphaproteobacteria > Acetobacterales > Acetobacteraceae > Acetobacter > Acetobacter sp. ESL1128. The sequence goes on from NZ_CP196369.1 coordinate 942,096, forward strand.
AGCAAAATATATACGGGCGGCGCAGCCCGCTCCGGCCTTACCCGCAGGAGCCTGCTGGCCGGGGCAGCCCTTGCCCCCACACTGGCCGCTTGTGGTGATGACGACGATAAAAAACCCCTGCTGGCCGGGCACCGTACGGATGTCCTGTCATCAGGTGCTGGGCTGATGGTGGATAAGGAAGACCGCACAGCCATTACGCTGCCCGCACCTGTTACGGTTTCCGAGTGGCCGATCAGTGGCCGCGTGCCAGAGCATACGGGCAGCAACTATGCGTGGGGCGGGCTTAAGCGTCGCTGGAAGCATAGCGTTGGTGCGGGTATTTCCGAGCCGGACTTTATGGCATGGGCAGCCCTTGGCTCGCTGGGGCGGGGTATGCTGTCCTGCCCGCCGGTGATCCATAACGGCCGTTTGTTTATTATGGATGCGCAGGGCGTTATCCGTGCCTTTACATGGCCTGCCATGCGGCATGTGTGGACCTTTAACCCACGCCCCAAGCAGTCGCGTTCGAGCAACACCGGTGGTGGCATCGGGGTTGATGGGGACGTGCTGTATATTGTGGATGGCATTTCGCAGGCTGTTGCCGTTTATGCCGCAACAGGCAAGGTCAAGTGGCGGACCGATGTTGGAACACCCGGTCGTTCTGCCCCGACCATTGCCGAAGGTCGGGTTTATTTTGGCACGATTGATGAGCGCTTTTTTGCGCTCGATGCCGCAACCGGCCATCAGGTCTGGACATATGCTGCCACGGCTGCCGAAACCACGGTGTTTGGCCAAGCCGCTCCCGCCTACGCCAATGGCGTTGTGGTGGCAGGCTTTGGCGGAGGCGACCTGATTGCCTTCCGCGCCGAAAGTGGTGAGGTCGTGTGGAGCGAAATGCTCGGCAATGTTGGCTCACAGGCCAGCACACTCAACCTGAACTGCGTGCGTGGCCTGCCGGTTATTGTGGGCAGCGTTGTGTATGCGATCAGCATGGCGCAGGTGCTGGCTGCGGTGGATATCCGCACGGGCCGCCGTGTGTGGGAGCGTTCCGTCGCCAGCCAGAACAGTATTCTGTGCGTGGGGGAATGGCTGTATGTTGTCTCCCTCGACCAGCAGATCGCCTGTATTGACCGCCTTTCGGGCCATGTGCGCTGGATCACCCAGCTCCGCCGCTTCCGCAAGATCAAGGAAAGCAAGGACATTGTCACATGGTTTGGCCCCATTATGGCGGGTGGCCAGCTTGTGTGCCTGAGCACCCTGCCAGAAAACGGCATGATCCGTATTAACCCGGTAACCGGCGCAATTATCTCTATCGATGCCATGGAGGCCATCTCCTTCGTGCCTCCTATTGTTGTGGACAATCAAATGCTTATCGTAACTAATGACGGAAACCTGATCTCCTATGGTTGAACGTCGCAAGTCCATGCGCCCCCTCCCGCCGATACCGACGGGGGACCTGCCGGTTGTTGTTATTGCCGGACGCCCCAATGTGGGCAAATCCACCCTGTTCAACCGCCTTGTGGGGCGCAGGCAGGCACTGGTGGCCGATACCCCCGGTGTAACCCGTGACCGCAAGGAAGGGGTTGCCCTTGTCCGCGGTCGCCACATACGCCTGATTGATACCGCCGGGCTGGAAGAAGCCGCACCAGATACACTGTTTGGCCGCATGCGCGCCTCGTCCGAAAGTGCGGTGCAGGAAGCGGACCTTATTCTGTTCTGCATAGATGCACGCGCAGGCATTACTCCCGCTGACGAGCATTTTGCCCAGTGGATCCGCCGCCAGAACCGGCCCGTGCTGCTGATCGCCAACAAGGCGGAAGGGCGGCAGGGCACAGCCGCTGCGCTGGAAGCTTACGCACTGGGGCTGGGCGACCCGCTGGGCCTGTCCGCCGAGCACGGCGAAGGCGTGACCGACCTGATGTGGGAAATTGCCGAGCGCCTGCCTGCTGACAAGGTGGAGGATGAAGAGGACGAATGGGCCCCCGAACCCGACCTGTCGGAAGAGGATGAAGAGGAGATTCGCCCCAAGGGGCCGCTCAAGGTTGCCATTGTCGGGCGGCCTAATGCGGGCAAGTCCACGCTGCTGAACACCCTGCTGGGTGAAGAGCGCATGATCACCGGCCCCGAACCGGGCCTTACGCGTGATTCCATTGCCGTAACCCTGCATGACGGGGATGACACGTTCGAGATTGTTGATACAGCAGGCCTGCGTAAAAAGGCCCGTATTGATGAAGCCTTGGAAAAAATGTCTGTCTCGGCCTCCATTGAAGCCCTGAAAATGGCGGAAGTGGCCGTGCTGGTGCTGGATGCGACCCTTGGTGTGCATGAGCAGGACCTCCAGATTGCCCGTCTGATCGAGCGGGAAGGACGGGCCTGTGTGCTCGCACTGAACAAGTGGGACGCGGTGGAAGACCGTACGGCCACGCGCAAGGCCATTCTGGACCGGCTGAGCATTTCTCTGGCCCAGATGCGTGGCGTGCCGGTTGTAACCTTTTCTGCCCTGACCGGCTCGGCAGTGCACAAGCTGCTCCCCGCCGTGCGTGAGGCTTGGACCGTATGGAACGCCCGCGTTCCCACAGGTGCGCTCAACCGCTGGTTTGAGGAAATGCTTGAACGCCACCAGCCCCCGCTGGTGGATGGCAGGCGGCTTAAACTGCGTTACATGACGCAGGTTAAATCCCGCCCGCCAACCTTTGTTGTTTTTGGCACCCGAGCCGAGCAGATGCCCGATGATTACAAGCGGTATCTGGTCAATGGCCTGCGTGAAGCGTTTGATCTGCCGGGTGTACCCATTCGGCTGCAAACGCGTGGTACCAAAAACCCGTACGCAAATACCTGACCCCAACGGGTCAGGTTGCGCGCAAAAGGGGTATCCGCTGCGGCTTTGTCATGGGCTGACAGCTCTGCCACAGGCAGTGTGCTGCCCCCAGTAAGGAGCCAGAACCAGCATGACGCCCCCCCAGCAGACCCCGCCCCGCCAGCCACCTCCCTCCGATGGTTTGCATGGCTCGGCCAGAAACTGGGCCATGCTGGCGGTTTCTCTTTCGGTTTTTCTGGCGCTGCTCGACTACGCCATTGCCAATGTGGCCCTGCCAGACATTGCGCGAGACCTCAGGGCGTCTTCTTCCTCCTCCATCTGGATCGTCAATGCCTACCAGATGGCCAGTCTGGTTTCCCTGCTGCCGCTGGCTGCCCTTGGTAGCCGGGTGGGGTTTGCGCGGCTGTGCCGGGCGGGCATTCTGCTCTTTATGGTGGCTTCACTCCTATGCGCCATGGCAACCAGCCTGCCGGTACTGGCCGGTGCGCGGGTGTTGCAGGGCATAGGGGGGGCTTGCATCATGAGCGTGAACATCGCTCTGGTGCGCTTTATTTACCCTTCGGCAGAAATCGGGCGCGGCATGGCTCTTAACGGGCTGGTGGTGGCTCTTGGGGTGGCGTTGGGGCCTACGGCTGCTGCGGGTATTCTTACCTTTGCATCCTGGCCGTGGCTGTTCTGGATCAACCTGCCTTTGGGGGCTGCGGCTCTGGGTATGGCGTTTTACGCCCTGCCCAACACGCCACGCGCGCCCCATATGCCCGACATGACCGGCAGCCTGCTGTGCGTTGTGGCCTTTGGGGCCTGCATTATGGGGGGCGATGGTCTAGCTCATGCGCAGGGCTGGGTTGGCTCTTTGCTGCTGCTGTTATGTGGGCTTATGGCTGGCGTGTGGCTGGTGCGGCGTGAGGTCGGGCTGGCACAGCCGATCCTGCCGGTTGACCTTTTGCGCCGCCCCGATTTTGCCGTGGCGTTTACCACCGGGTTCTGCGGTTTTATCGCGTCCAATTTTTATATCGTTTCCATGCCCTTTACCCTGCATGACGCGCTGGGCCTTAGCTCTGCCCAGACCGGGCTGCTCATTACTCCGTGGCCTATTGGTATCATGCTCTCGGCCCCGGTTATTCGCCGGGTGGCGGACCGTATTTCGGCCGGGGTTCTGTCTTCCATCGGGCTGGGGCTTACGGCTTCGGGGTTTTTCCTGCTCTGGCAACTGCCTGCCCACCCTGCATTGTGGGACATCGCCTGGCGCACGGCCCTTGCCGGGTGGGGGTTTGGGTGTTTTCAGCCCCCCAACAACCGGGCGATGATGGTTGCTGCCCCCCTGCACAGGGCCGGGGGTGCCAGCGGCATGGTGCAGGTGGCCCGTCAGGCCGGACAGACCGTTGGGGCCATGGGGGTTGCTGCCTTTTTTACCCTCTGGGCAGATGCTGCCAACCGTGAATGCCTGCTGGCCGCGGGGTGTGTGGCTTTGTTTGCTGCACTGCTGAGTGCCAGCCGCCTGCTGGGCGGGCGCTCTGCATAATGCCCTATTGCGTGGCAACAGCTAAGGGGATGGCAGCATGAAAACATGCCTTGTGTACAGGGACCGGCTTCTGCCCGCATCCGAGCATGCCTTCATGCGCAGGCAGTACATGGCCTTCAGCCAGTTGCGGCCTTACTGGGTTGGTTGCCACCGAGATAACCCTCCGGCGGATATGGCCACCACCTTGCGCATTCTTGGCGAAGGTCGTGTGTTAGGGGGGCTGCGGCGGCTGGCGTTTAAACAACTGGGGTGGGGGGCAGGCCGTGCCGTGGCTGATCTGGCCCCTGTGGTGGTCCATGCCCAGTTTGGGCGGGGGGGCGCGTTGGCTCTGCCCATTGCCCGGCAACTGGGCTTACCACTGGTCGTAACATTCCACGGAGGCGATGCCTTTAAGGACAAGCATTACGCAAACCGCTTTCCGCCCCCTGTTTTTCAGCGCCGGTGGCAAAGTCTGCTGGATTACAGCGCCATGTTTGTGTGCGTGTCCGACGGGGTGCGGGACAGGCTATTGGAGCGCGGTGTGCCCGCCCACAAGCTTGAGGTGCTGAACATTGGCACCGAGGATGTGGCGCCCGCTCGGGGACCGTTTGACCGTTTGGTTTTTGCCGGACGGTTTGTGGAAAAAAAAGGACTGCCTGTTCTGCTGGATGCCCTGCGTATTCTGGCTGGGCAGGGGGTAACGCCCCCTGTGGTGCTGGCGGGCGACGGGCCAATGCGCGCGGCCATGGAGCAGTATGCCGCAGGGCTTGAGCATGTCTGTTTTGCTGGCTGGTTAAGTGCCGGGCAGCTCCGCCAGCAGCTTGAACACGCGGTAGCACTGGTCGTGCCCAGTGTGCGGGCCACTGGGGGAGACCGGGAGGGCCTGCCCAGCGTGGCGGCCGAAGCCATGATGTATGGCGTGCCGGTTGTGGCCTCCCGCGAGGCCGGGCTGGAGATAACCCTGCTTGATGGAGGGGGGCTGGTAGTGCCAGCGGGGGATGCGCAGGCACTGGCGCAGGCACTGGCCCATGTTCTTCAGGCGGGTGTCCGCATTGGCATGGGGCAGGCGGCGCGCATGGTGGCGCGGGAGCAGCTTAGGGCGTCGGTCCAGTCTGCCCGGCTGGAACAACGCCTTTTGTCTGTTTTGTAATCAGACTTCGCTTTCAAGGAAAATGCGCGAGGCATCGCCCATCCACGGGCCGTAATAGCGTTCCAGCCAGTGTTCGGCCTGTGTGGGGGCACCTGCGGCAAGGGCTGTGAGCGGGGCCAGATAGACCCATTCGCTCGTCTGGCTCTGTTCGTCCACCATATCCCGGTTTTGCAGGCCATCCATGGAAATGGAGAGCATATGGGCGGCAAGGTCGCGCACGGTGCCTTCACCCCAAGGGGTGTCCAGCCCCATCATGGGTACCAGTTCGCGTAGCTTCACGTAGTCTTCCCACGGGCGGGCGCGCACCAGTTCCCATGCGGCTTCGAGTGCGGAGTCATCATACAGCAGGCCGGTCCACAGGGCGGGCAGGGCCATCATCATTTCGGGCGAGCCCGCATCGGCCCCGCGCATTTCCAGAAACTGCTTGAGCCGCACATCGGGGAAGGCGGTTGTCAGGTGGTCTTCAAAATCACCCAGCGTGGGAGTAAAGCCTTCCAGCCCATCCTGCCGCTCATCATTCAGCCATGCGCGGAAGGAGCGGCCAGCCACGTTGTGCATCCGGCCCTCACGCATGATGAAGTACATGGGCACGTCCAGCGCCCAGTCCACATAGCGTTCAAAGCCAAAGTCTTTTTCAAACACGCAGGCAGGCATGCCCGAGCGGGCATTGTCCGTATCGGTCCAGACCCGTGCACGGTTGGAAAGGAAGTTGTTGGGCTTGCCCTCCACAAAAGGAGAGTTGGCGAACAGGGCCGTGGCTACGGGTTGCAGCGCCATGGAAACCTGCATTTTGCGCACCATGTCCTGCTCGGAGCCAAAATCCAGATTAACCTGCACGGTGCAGGTGCGCTGCATCATGTCCAGCCCCATGGTGCCAACCTTGGGCATGTAGTCGCGCATAATGCCGTAGCGTGTTTTGGGCATCCATGGCTGGTCAGCACGGGTTGCCGTGGGGTGGAAGCCCAGCGGCGCAAAACCCAGCCCCAGCTTGCGTGCCAGTGGGCGCACGGCATCAAAATGGTTGCTCAGTTCTTCTGCCGTGTCATGCAGGGTGCGCAAGGGCGCACCGGAAAGTTCGAACTGCCCGGCCGGTTCGAGCGATATGGCAGCCCCCGCAGCCTCCCCCTGACCTTTGAGCCCGATAATACGCCCGTCATCCAGCACGGAGGTCCAGTCATCGGGTTCGGATTTGTGGAGGTTACGCAGCAGGGTTTCTATGCCCTGTGGGGCATAGGGGGGTGTTGCGTAGGCTGTGTTGCCAGCCTGGGGTGCGTCTGCGCCCACGGTGGCTTCCGGGCGCACAAAGCCGAATTTTTCATGCTCGGTGCCTATGCGCCACGCATCACGCGGTTTGCAGCCCTGCGCAAGCAGTTCGGCCAACTGCGCAATGGAATGGATGGGCGTTGTGTCGGAAGCACCGGGGTTGGACATGAGGTTTTCTGTATCCCAAAAACAGCCTTGCGGTCGCACGGCAAGACAGGAGCAATTGCCTTATTGTGATGAAACAGGGGCAGAGCGCAAGCCATTGCCCAGCAGCGCAAGCCCCGCCACCACCGCAGTATCGGCCCGCAGCACCAGTGAACCAAGGGAAATTGGGGCAACAAAAGGGCGCTTGAGCAGGGTCTGGCACTCACCATCGCTCAATCCGCCTTCCGGCCCGATCAGGAGTCCATCTCCCTCCTGCACCAGTCGCGGGGTGGGGTGGGGTGTGCTCTCGCGTTCGTCCAGCCGTTCTATTGCGGCAAACAGGCTTGCCTGCTGCGGCCAGCTCCCCAGCAAGGCGGGCAGGGTCTGCACCTGCGCTATGGCCGGTATGTCCAGCCTTTCGCATTGTTCGGCAGCTTCCACGGCTATGGCGTGCAGGCGCTCGGGGTTGATGCGGTGGGTGTTGGTGCGTTCGGTGACAAGTGGCAGAAATTCCGTCACGCCCAGTTCGGTGCCCATGCGCAGGACCAGATCGGTGGCATCGCGCTTGAGCAGGGCAAAGGCCAGCCGCAGGGGCGGGCAGGGCTGTGGGGCGCGTAGCTGGCGCTCAAGGGTCAGGCTGCCCCGGTCCTTGCGGATTTCGGCTATGCTGGCCAGCCATTCCCCCATGCCTGCATGGAACACACGCACCTGCTCCCCAGCCTTTTTGCGCAGGACAGTGCCAAGGTAGCGCGCCTGCTCGGGGGCAATCGGGCAGGGAGCGCCCTCCTGCGCCGTGGGCACAAGGGCGGGGTCCATATACAGGCGGGGGAGGCGGGAGAGGCCATTCATGCCGGTCATTTATCCTGCATCTGCTCGGGTGAGGGAGGAACAGGCCCGGTTTACGCACGAAATACCCTGTTTTGCAAAGGAGGTGGTGGGGGGAGGTTATGGTCCGCACCAGTTTGTGGCATAGGGAAGGGTGCAAAACGGTGCCCGTTGTTCCTGACCAGAGGCCTTATCAGAATCGTGTCTGCTTCCACCAGCCATACCGACATCCGGGTTACGGGATGGATTGCCCGCCTCCCTCCCTCCCTGCAGGCTTATGCCCTGCTGGCCCGGCTGGACCGGCCGGTGGGAACATGGCTTTTGTGGCTGCCCGGTGTATGGGGCATTCTGCTCCCCCAGGGCGTGGCTCCCATGGAACGGGTCAGGCTGATTGTGCTGTTTGGCATTGGCAGTCTGGTCATGCGTGCGGCGGGCTGTGTTGTAAACGACATGTGGGACCGCGATATTGACCGCCAGGTTGCGCGTACGGCGGGGCGGCCACTGGCGTCCGGCGCGCTGGGCATGCGGCAGGCCACGGCCTTTCTGGCATTGTTGCTGGTTATGGGGCTTGGGGTGCTGGTGCAGCTTAATCCCCTTTCATGGATACTGGGGGTGTCCTCCCTTGTGCTGGTGGGGCTTTACCCTCTGGCCAAGCGGTTCACATGGTGGCCGCAGCTTGTCATGGGGTTTACGTTCGGTTTTGGCGCACCCATGGGGTATGCGGCTGCTGCGGGGCAGCTGGCATGGGCACAGGCCGCCCTTTATGCTGCCACGATTGTCTGGCAGCTTGGGTTTGATACGATCTATGGCTTTCAGGACATGGAGGATGATGCGCGGATTGGCGTTAAATCCACCTCGCGCCTTATGGCCGGACGGGCACGGGCGTTTATTGGCGTGTGCTATGGGCTGACCCTTGTGCTGCTGGCGGGGGCTGGCCTGCTGGCCGGTGCTGGCTGGCTGTTCTGGCCCGCGCTGCTGTTGCCCGGTGTGCTGTTCTGGCGGCAGGCTGTGGCGGTTAACCCGGCCCGGCCGGCTTTGTGCCTTGCGCAGTTTTATGCCAACCGCAAAATTGGGCTGACCATTGTGCTGGCTCTGGCGCTCGGGTTGCTGGTGGTTTGAGAGTATCTGCGTTTTTTGCTGGCGGTAATGGCTGGCTGTAATAGCTGGCAGTCAAAGTGAGATGCCCTGTTCATGATAAGAGTTTTTCGTGCTGTTGCGCCATTATGTGCCGGTCTGTTCTTGCTGGCGGGGGCTGCCCATGCGCAGGATGCCGAAGGTAGTGCTGATACCGCAGCCGCCAGCACCGTGCAGCCCGCACGCCTGAGTGCTGCGGACAAGGTATGGGTTGCCCGGATTGAGCAGGAGCTTAACCATGCGCTCACCTTCAAGGCCCGCATCCAGCAGATAGATGCGGAGGGCAAACGCACAACCGGCACGGTGTGGATGAAGCGCCCCGGCCAGATGCGTCTGGCCTACGACCCGCCATCCCCTTTGCTGCTGGTTGCCAATCAGGGCAAGGTCGTGTTCCGCGACAGCCAGCTGGACCAGACAACGGTCATACCCATGGACCGGACCCCGCTTGGGCTTCTGCTGGCCCAGCATGTCAGCCTGTCTGACGGGGTTACATTGACCGCCTTCCGCCACGAAGCCGGGCTGGTTGCGGTCAAGCTGGTGCGCACGGCATCGCCCGGAGATGGCAGCCTGACACTGGTGTTTTATGAAACCCCGCTGGCCCTGCGCTCATGGAGTGTGCTGGATGCACAGGGGCATGAGACCCGCGTGACCCTGTTTGACGTGCATCCGGGGGCGGATATTCCGGCCAGTACGTTCGACCTGCCCGCCCAGCCGGAAGAATAATATCGTCCCCGACGGGGCCGGCCCAGCACGGCCCGGTTTGCGCAGCTACTGGAAAAACAGGCCGCGCATGGCGATATATACGGCGAACAGGACAGATTTTGAGACTGAAGGTATGAACGCCATGACCACACGGCACGCAGCACCATGACGGGGGAAGACCTGTTTGGCGGGGCCTCCCCCATGTCGGGTGCCGATGCCGCTCCGGCGCGCACGGGGGGCAGGCCCGCTCCAACCCAACCGCTGGCGGACCGCCTGCGCCCGGCCTGTCTGGCCGATGTGGTGGGGCAGGGGCACTTGCTGGGGCCGGAGGGCACGCTTACGCTCATGCTTGAGCGCGGCACCCTGCCCAGCCTGATCCTGTGGGGTGGCCCGGGGGTGGGCAAAACCACCATAGCCCGCCTACTGGCACAGGCTGCGGGGTTGCGGTTCATGCAGATTTCGGCCGTGTTTTCCGGGGTGGCGGACCTGAAAAAAGCGTTCGACGCCGCGCGCAAGCTGGCGGCTGGGGGCGTGGGCACACTTTTGTTTGTGGACGAGATCCACCGCTTCAACCGCGCGCAGCAGGACGGCTTTCTGCCCGTGGTGGAGGACGGAACCGTGGTGCTGGTAGGGGCCACGACCGAGAACCCTTCCTTCGCCCTGAACTCGGCCCTGCTCTCGCGCTGTCAGGTTATGGTGCTTAACCGGCTGGATGACCCGGCACTGGAAGCCCTGCTGGTCCGCGCGGAGGAGGAGACAGGCCACCCCCTGCCGCTTACGGAGGACGGGCGCGCCACCCTGCGCGCCATGGCCGATGGAGATGGGCGCTACCTGCTGAATATGGTTGAGCAGGTTCTGAGCCTGAAAAACACAAAACAGCTGGATGCGCAGGCTCTGGCCCGGTTGCTGGCCAAAAGAGCCATTCTGTATGACCGGGACCGGGAGGAGCATTACAACCTTATTTCCGCCCTGCACAAATCACTCCGCGGCTCGGACCCCGACGCCGCGCTGTACTGGTTTGCGCGTATGCTCGAAGGGGGCGAGGACCCGCGTTATCTGGCCCGCCGCCTGACCCGCTTTGCCACCGAGGATGTGGGCATGGCCGACCCCAACGCCCTGCCTCTGGCCGTGGCTGCGTGGGAGACATATGAGCGGCTTGGCTCGCCCGAGGGTGAGCTGGCTCTGGCCCAGCTTGTGGTGCATCTGGCAACAGCCCCCAAATCCAACGCGGCCTACAAGGCGTATGGGGCTGCACGTCGCGCCGCCAAGGCCACTGGCAGCCTTATCCCGCCCGCGCATATCCTGAACGCGCCCACGCGGCTGATGCAGGATATTGGCTACGGCAAGGGGTATGAATACGACCACGATGCGGAGGAAGGTTTTTCGGGGCAGAATTATTTCCCCGATGGTATGCGCCGCCAGACCTTTTATAATCCAACGGGTAGAGGCTACGAACGGGAGGTCAAACACAGGCTGGAAACATGGTCCCGCTTGCGGGAACGGCGCCAGTCGTGAATATCAGCGCATGAGTGTTGTCAATCTTACCGTGAGCGAGGACGAGGCCGGTATCCGCCTCGACCGTTATTTCCGTCGCCATTACCCGCATCTGACCCAGGGCGCGCTGCAAAAACTGTGCCGCACAGGCCAGATTCGCGTTGAGGGCAAAAGGGTGGAGGCCTCCACCCGGCTCGAGCCGGGGCAGAGCGTGCGCGTGCCGCCCATTCCCATGGCTGCCAAGCCCGCGCGTGATGTGCCGCGCCCGCTGGACGACAAGCTGGTGCGCGAAATCCAGCGTATGGTCGTTTATCAGGACAAGCACCTGATCGTGCTGAACAAACCCTCCGGCCTGGCCGTGCAGGGTGGTCCGGGCATTACCCGCCATGTGGATATGATGCTCGATGGCCTGCGCGAAAACCCCGATGACCCGCGCCCAAGGCTGGTCCACCGGATTGACCGCGATACATCGGGCCTGCTGCTGCTGGCCAGAACCCCCGGCGTGGCTGCCAAACTTGCGGCCTCCTTCCGTGGGCGGGACGTTAAAAAGACGTACTGGGCTGTTGTTGTGGGCAGGCCAGACCCGCTCTCGGGCGAGATCGACCAGCCGCTTGCCCGCCTGGGTGCCGGGCCGGGGGCCATTACCGTTGCCGCCGACCGTAAGGATGAGGATGCCCAGTCCGCCCGGACTGTGTACGAAGTGCTGGATTCGGCAGCCCGCAAGTTCTCATGGCTTGGGCTTTCCCCCCTTACGGGGCGCACGCACCAGTTGCGCGTGCATTGCGAATCCCTTGGCACCCCCATTCTGGGTGACCCCAAATATGGTGGGGCCACAGCGCACCCCTCCGGCTTTACGGACCAGTTGCACCTGCATGCGCGGGAGCTGGACATGCCCCACCCCGCAGGTGGCCGCCTTGTTGTAAGCGCTGAACTCCCCGCGCATATGCGTGAGACCTTCCGTGCTCTTGGCTTTACACCCGGAACAACGCCGCCCCCTGCGCGCAAGGGCGGCTGAGCGGCAACCGACCTCGCGCGGGAGAAAACGTGACAATGCGGTTTAAGTGGAAAATTGGCCTGCTTGCGGGTGTTGTGGCTGTGGTCGCGGGTGGCGGGACAATTTTTTCCGCAACGCAGGATGCCACATGGCTGAAAACCCGACTGAGTGATGCGGTGGAACAGGGCACGGGGCGGCACCTGAGCATTGGCACGCTGCATGTGTGGGTGCTGCCCTTCCCTTGGGTGGAGGCGCAGAATGTGCGCCTTTCCGGCGTGGAGGATGGTGGCCCGGACGTGCTGGCGGTCAAGCAGGTGCGGGCACGGCTCTCCATCATGCCGCTGTTTTCCCACCGCATTGCGTTCCGGGATGTGAGCATTATTTCCCCCAAAATCACCCTGCGCCGCCTGAGCGATGGACGGGCGGACTGGCTGCTGACCCCACCAGCCGCCACGGAGCAGGCCGCGGGCCCTGCACCTGCGGTGCGGATGCACTGGAATGTCAGCGCATCGGACCTGAATATCGTGCAGGCAGATGTGGTGTGGGATGACGCCCTTACCCATTATTCGGGCACGTTTGGCCTGCGCAAGGCCACGTTGCGTGGGCTGGATGGCACGGCCCCTGATCTGGACATACAGGGCCAGAAGGGCTCCGCCAGCTTCAGCCTGACCGGGCAGACAGGCCCGTTCTGGCCCCTTGGTGCGCAACTGCCCCTGCAACTCCGCCTGAGTTTGAACAATGGCGGGCATTCCATAGGCCTTGCGCATGTGGATGGCGTGATCAACGCACCGCAGGCCGAGCGTGTGTATAACCTGCACATGGGCGGTTCTGTCGGGCAGTTACAGGACCTGAATACCTTTTTCCCCCATGCCAATCTGCCTGATGGGCAAAACCTCTCGGTGGATCTGAGCGTGGCGGGGAGTGGGGATGCCCCGCAGGTCCAGAGCCTGCATATCCGCACGGGGCGTGTGGATCTGGGGCGCTGGCTGCCACAGGCAGCACTTGTCCGTGCTGTGGTGGATGCGCCTACCCCAACGGACCCGCTCAGCCTGCATGTGGAAGGGCAACTGGGTAGCCAGCCTGTGGGTCTTAACGGGTCCGCGGGCACTCTGGCACAACTTGTGCAGATGCAGGAGCAAACCCCTGCACCCGTGGATTTGGCGGTTACGCAGGGGCAGTCATCCGTGCAGGTCAAGGGTGCGCTCAGTGCTGTCCATTCCGCGCTGGATGTGCAGGGTACGCTGGAGCATCTGGCGTTTGGCACGCAATGGCCGGATGCTACCGGGCTGACAGTTACCGGGCATGTTGAAACCGACAAAACGGCATTTTTATACAAAAATCATACGGTTGCGGATGTCATGCACAACCTTGCGCTGGCGGGGGATATGCAGGTGCAGGCCGTAAGCTGGCAGGGTGTTGCCTGGTCGCAGGTGCAAACGCATGTGGCACTTGCCAACGCCCGTCTGGTGCTGGACCCTATCCATGCCGTGGGGAATGGCCAGCAGCAGGTTGCCCGGTTTGTGTATGACCTGTCTGGCCCGCAGCCGCAGGTGGAGGCGTCTGCCCGCTCGGTGTTCCTGCCTCTGGCGGTTGTACAGGCATGGATGCAGGTTGCGCCGGACATGCAGGGCACGGTCCAGCTTGTGGGTGCGCTCTCTGCGCAGGGTGATACGGCGGCTGCGCGCAGTAGTTCCCTTGCAGGGCATCTGGGCGCGTCCGTGGTGGACGGGAGCGTGGGCGGCGGGCTGATACGCCGTTTGCTGGGGCCGCAGGTGCCGGTCAAGGGGCAGATGCCTGTGCGCTGCTTTGGTGTGCATACACAGTTTGCCAACGGCGTGGCCCATATTGATCAGGTCGGGCTGGAAAGCGCCTTTTTGCACCTGCGCGGGCAGGGAACGGTTACTCTGGATACGCATGAGCTCAACATGGAACTGGCACCGCAGGTGCTGCTGGGTGGGGCTTCGGCGTCGTCCTCCCTGCGTGTCACGGGGCCATGGAATAACCCGCAGGTGAGCATGGCTGCCGCGCAGGATGGGCGCGTTGGCATTACCATTGGTGGGGAAGGGGAGGAGGCTACCTCCTGCGCGCCACTTCTGGCGACTGCGCGTGAAGGAGCCGATGGCCCAAGCCCGACCGTGGCGACAAAAAAAGCCAGCAAGGAGGAAAAGATCATGAACATGCTGCATGGTCTGGGGCTGTTCCGGTGAGCGCGAACGCAACGGGTCTGCCCGGGCGTACCCCGGCAGGGCGCAAACGGTTCTGGAAGCAGGTCCAGCTTGTCCCGCATGATGGGGGATTTGCTGTTCATCTGGATGGGCGCAGCGTACGTCTGCCAGGTAAAACGGTCCTGTGTGTGCCATCCCGCGCGCTGGCCGAGGCACTGGTGGCCGAATGGCAGGCTGCCGGGCAAACCGCAGAGGGGTATTTTACCCCCGATGACCTGCCATTAACCGGCATTGCAGGCTCCATGCTCGAACGCATTCCGCAGGCGCGGGACGGAGTGGTGCAAAGCCTTCTGGCTTATGCCAACAGCGACCTGATCTGTTACCGCGACGGCGCGGGCGGCAAGCTGGCGCAACAGCAGGCAACCCTGTGGGACCCGTGGCTGGCATGGCTGGATAAAACCTACGGTGCAACCTTCCGGACCACGCTCGGGGTTATGCCTATCTGCCAGTCCGATCAGGCCTTGCAGGCGCTTGGTGCGGTTATGGAGAGCATGACAGACGCGCAGCTTGCCGTGCTGGGGGTAGCCGTTCCGGCACTGGGGAGTCTGGTGCTGGGGCTGGCCTTGCTTGGTGGCGCGCCGGTGGAGGAACTGGTTGCCTGCGCTACGGTGGATGAGCGCCAGCAGATGGCGGTCTGGGGGCAGGATACAGAAGTTACGGACCGCATTGCCCGTATGCAGATGGAGCTGGAAACAGCCTCCCGGTTTGAAGCGTTAATGCATCAGGCCTGAGCGCTGGTCGCCCATGCTCCGCTAAGGCAGGGTGTGGGGTGTTTGCGCACGGGGCGTTTTGGTGTTTTTGTGGTCACTGTCAAACAGTGGAATCTGTTTTTGCAGGGGAGTATTTCAGGTCATGAAGATCAGCAACGGTGTCTTGGCTGCGGCAATGGTCGCGGGGCTTTCTCTCTCTGGTCTGTCGGCGCATGCGGCGGGGCCGGGTGGCTGGGGTGGTGGCATGGGTGTTGGCTCCACCTTTGGCGGTCCGGGCGGTAATGCGCTGGACGGGCTGGACCTGACCCGCAAGCAGCGCAACCAGATCACAACCATCCTCAAGGAAGCGCATGATCAGGATCAGGCGCAGGACACGCAGGAAGAGTTTGAAAACCTGCACGAGCAGATACAGGACCTGCTGAGCGTGCCCGGCCCGCTGGACCAGAACCAGATTGCACAGGTACAGCAGAAAATGGCAGCCCTGCGTGCAGAACGCGAGGCACGGCACCTCCAGACCGCCAGCCGGATTCATGACGTGCTGACGCCTGAGCAGCTGACCCAGATGCGTGAGCGGCAGCGCAAGATCCATGACCTGCTGAGCCAGCTGAATGCCTTGCAGCATCCCGCCCAGCAGATTTCTTCCGATAACCAGAAGAAGTAAAAACCAGAAGTTCCTTGACTCAGGGCCCGGTCGTACCGTAAGCCCTGCAACAAATCAGGACCGCCACTCCGCGAGTGTTCGCGCAGTGGCGCGTCTCGTTATGGGGTGTGTTGCACTTGTTCGAAGCTCTTTCAGGCAAGCTTTCCGGGGTTTTTGATGGTCTCGCCAAACGTGGCGCGCTGTCTGAAGCCGATGTGATGGAGGCCATGCGCGAAGTCCGTCTGGCCATGCTGGATGCGGACGTCGCGCTGCCCGTTGTTAAGGACTTTGTTAACAAGGTTAAGGAACGTGCGGTTGGGCAGGAGGTGCTGGAAAGCATTTCTCCCGGTCAGGCCGTTGCAAAAATTGTTAACGATGCGCTGATCGACGCGCTCGGTGGTGCAGGTGTTGCTCCCCTTAACCTGAATGCCACCCCACCCGTGCCGGTGCTTATGGTCGGGCTTCAGGGTTCGGGTAAAACCACCACATCGGGCAAGCTGGCCCTGCGCCTTGCTACGCGTGAGCGTAAAAAAGTGCTGCTGGCCTCGCTCGATACGCAACGCCCGGCCGCCCAGTTGCAGTTGGCCCAGCTTGCCCAGCAGGCTGGTGTAACGTCCCTGCCCATTATTGCGGGGCAGACGCCAGTTGGGATTGCCCAGCGTGCGCTCGAAGTCGGGCGCAAGGAAGGGTATGACGTCGTTATCCTCGATACGGCGGGTCGTCTGTCCATTGACGAAGCGCTGATGGAGGAAGTCCGCCAGATCAGGGACGTAACACACCCGGCGGAAACGCTGCTGGTTGTGGACGCCATGACCGGGCAGGACGCGGTCAATACCGCCAAGGCGTTTAACGAGGCCGTGGGTGTGACCGGTGTTGTCATGACCCGTATGGATGGTGATGCGCGCGGTGGTGCTGCCCTGTCCATGAAGGCCATTACCGGCGCGCCCATCAAGCTGACAGGTTCGGGCGAAAAGCTGGACGCGCTGGATGAGTTCCATCCCGAGCGTGTGGCAGGCCGTATTCTGGGCCTGGGTGATATTGCCGGTCTTGTGGAAAAAGCAGCGGATACGCTGGACCACGAGGAAGGTGAGCGTCTGGCCCAGCGCATGATGGCTGGCAAGTTTGATCTGGATGACTACGCATCCCAGATCCGCCAGATCAACAAGCTTGGTTCCATTTCCGGTATTCTGGGAATGTTGCCGGGTATGGGTAAGGTCAAGGAAGCGCTGGGGGACAAGGACCTTGATACGTCCGTCCTTAAAAAGCACCTTGCCATTATCGGTTCCATGACCCGGGGCGAACGTCGTGCGCCGGGGATTATCAAGGCCTCGCGCAAAAAACGGATTGCCGCAGGGTCTGGAACAACAGTTCAGGACGTCAACAAGCTGCTCAAGCAGTTCGACATGATGTCCACCATGATGAAGCGTTTTAACAAACTGGGCGTGAAAGGTCTCATGCGCCAGGGAATGTCTGCGCTCATGCCTAAGGGAATGGGTGGAGGCCCGCCGGGTGGTCCTGGCGGTTCTCCCTTCCGCTGATGCGGCCTGTTTCTGCCTAAGTTTTCCGGGTTTTGTTTTTCGGTCTGGAGTATTCCGAATGAGTGTTAAAATTCGTCTTGCCCGCGCTGGTGCCAAGAAGCGTCCTTACTACCACATCGTTGTGGCAGACAGCCGCAGCCCGCGTGATGGCCGCTTTATTGAAAAAGTGGGTGCCTACAACCCGATGCTGCCTTCCGACCACGCTGAACGCGTGCGTCTGGTAAACGAACGCATCACGCACTGGCTTTCCCAGGGTGCGCAGCCGACCGATCGTGTTGCCCGCTTCCTGGGTAACGCCGGTCTGATCGCCAAGCCGAGCTTTAACGAGCAGCCCAAGCAGTCTGCTCCGAAGAAGAAGGCGCAGGAACGTGCAGCCGCTGCCGCCAAAGCAGCAGAAGCCGCAGCCTGAGCTAAGCCGAGCCAGCTATGCAGCCTGACCTGATCCTTGTTGGTGTTGTGGGTAAACCGCATGGAGTGCGCGGCCTTGTGCGCGTGCATTCCTATGCGGCGGATGCCGCAACGCTGGAGGATTATGCGGTTCTGCAGGATGCGCAGGGGCGTAAATGGTCCTTGCGCTGGTGCGGTGCGGATAGCGTTGCCGAGCTTAAAGACGCAGATGGCAAGCCACTGGCGGATCGGACTGCGGCACAGGCGCTGGTGAATACCCGCCTGTATGTGCCGCGCTCCTGCCTGCCGGAGCCAGAGGAAGAAGAATTCTACCATGCTGACCTGATCGGCATGGAAGCGTTTGAAAAAGGTCTTTCTCTGGGGCGCGTCCTCATGGTTCACGATTACGGTGCCGGTGCCAGCCTTGAACTGGGTGATGGCTCGCTTGTTCCCTTTACCAAGGCCTGTGTGCCTGAGGTCAGGCTGGATGAGCGTACCATAACCATTGTTCGTCCCGATGAAGTTTCGGGGGAAGAAGGGCGTGGTGTTGGCAAGCGGCAGGCGGGGGCGCCAGCATGAGCTGGCAGGCCACCGTTGTAACACTCTTCCCGGAAATGTTTCCGGGGCCTTTGGGGCAGTCCCTCGCGGGGCGTGCGCTGGAGAACGGGGTGTGGTCCTGCCGTACCGAAGACCTGCGTGAGCATGGTCTTGGTCGCCATCGTGCTGTTGATGATACGCCGTTTGGTGGTGGCGCAGGTATGGTTATCCGCCCGGACGTGGCCGATGCGGCACTTGCCGCAACGCAGGCTGACGCCAATATTCCGTGTGTGTATCTTACGCCACGGGGGCGTCCGCTTACACAGGCGGATGTACGGCGTTACGCGGCAGGTCCAGGCGTTATGCTGCTGTGTGGCCGGTTTGAAGGGGTGGACGAGCGCTTTTTGCAGGCGAGGGGTGTCGAGCAGGTTTCCATCGGGGATTATGTTCTCTCGGGTGGGGAAACTGCAGCTCTGGTTCTGCTGGATGCGTGTGTTCGTCTGCTCCCCGGTGTAATGGGGAGTGAACAGAGCGGTGTGGAGGAAAGTTTTTCCGACGGGCTGCTCGAATACCCACATTATACCCGCCCGGCTGTATGGGATGGGCATGAGGTACCCGAGGTTCTGCTTTCGGGTAACCATGCTGCCATAGCGCAGTGGCGGCAGGCTAAGGCTGAAGAGACAACGCGGGAAAGAAGGCCGGATCTGTGGTCTGCCTGGCTGGCTCGCAAGAATGAAAACAGGACTGCAGCTGTGGGCGGGGCCGCACAGGCAGACCTTAGGGGTTTGAGAAGGATACCGACATGAACATTATCCAGCAGTACGAAGCTGCCGAAATTGAACGTCTGACCGCTGCGCGCGCAGTGCCCGTATTTGATGCCGGTGACACCGTGCGTGTTTCCGTGCAGGTCAAGGAAGGCGAGCGCGTTCGTCTTCAGGCGTTTGAAGGCGTTGTGATCGCCCGTTCCAACAAGGGCCTGAACAGCAACTTCACCGTGCGCAAGATCTCCAACGGTGAAGGCGTGGAACGTGTGTTCCCGCTGTATGCTCCGACTGTGGCCGAAATCAAGGTCGTGCGTCGTGGTAAGGTGCGTCGCGCAAAGCTGTATTACCTGCGTGGCCGTAGCGGCAAGTCTGCACGTATTGCAGAACGCCCGCGTGAAGTTGTTGCTCCGGCAGCAGCAGGCTAAAAGCCACAAGGCTTTTGGGCACGACGCCAGACATGGCTTGTGTGAACCCGACTGGCCTGTGGCCAGTCGGGTCTTTGTGATAAAACAGGGTGTGTGCAGCGCTCATTCAAGGCTGTTCACACGGATATAAAGGTAAGGAGGATGCGCATGGCTGCGCGTACGTTGTTCGACAAGATCTGGGATGATCATGTCGTGGAAACCCTTCCGGACGGCACCTCCATTCTTTATATCGACCGCCACCTCGTTCATGAGGTGACCAGTCCGCAGGCGTTCGAAGGCCTGCGTCTGGCCGGGCGCAAGCTGCGCCACCCGGAAAGAACCGTGGCTGTTGTGGACCACAACGTGCCCACATCCGACCGGAGCCAGCCGATCGAGGAAGCGGACAGCCGCAACCAGATTGAAACGCTCGAGCGTAACGTCAAGGAATTTGGCGTTCCCTATTTTCCGCTTCTGTCTGCCAATCAGGGGATTGTGCATGTGGTTGGGCCGGAGCAGGGGATTTCCCTGCCGGGTATGACCATTGTGTGCGGTGATTCGCATACCTCCACGCATGGAGCACTTGGCTCGCTGGCGTTTGGTATTGGCACGTCCGAAGTTGAACATGTCATGGCCACGCAGACCATTCTGCAGCGCCCTGCCAAAAACATGCGTGTCAATGTGGAAGGAACCCCCGGAGCGGGTGTTTCCGCCAAGGACATCATGCTGGCCATTATCGGGCATATCGGCACCGCCGGTGGCACGGGGCATGTGATCGAATTTGCCGGGTCCGCCATTCGTGGGCTGGATATGGCAGGCCGCATGACCATCTGCAACATGGCGATCGAGGCCGGTGCCCGCGCAGGGCTTGTTGCCCCGGATGAGACCACGTTCGAGTACGTGCGCAACCGCCCGTTTGCCCCCAAGGGTGAAGGGTTTGAGCAAGCCGTTGCCTACTGGAAAACCCTTGCATCGGACGACGGTGCGCATTTTGACCGCGAAGTAACCCTGCGCGCTGAGGACATAGGCCCGACCCTGACATGGGGCACAAGCCCCGAAACAGTTCTGGCCATTACCGATACCGTGCCCGACCCGGCACAGGAAACCGACGAGGCCGTAAAAGCCCAGTTGCAGCGCATGCTGGACTATATGGGCCTTGAAGCCGGACAGAAAATTGCTGGTACGCCGGTGGATGTGGTCTTTATTGGCTCATGCACCAACAGCCGGATCGAGGATCTGCGTATGGCTGCTCAGGTTGCCGCCGGGCGCAAGGTTGCTCCGGGCGTGCGCGCCATGATTGTTCCCGGTTCGGGTAACGTCAAACGGCAGGCTGAGGAAGAAGGGCTGGACCGTATTTTTCTGGATGCAGGTTTTGAATGGCGTGAGGCCGGGTGCTCCATGTGCCTTGGCATGAACCCCGACCGCCTGACCCCCGGCCAGCGTTGCGCATCCACCTCCAACCGTAATTTTGAAGGACGGCAGGGGCCGGGTGGGCGCACACATCTGCTTTCTCCCGCCATGGCTGCGGCTGCTGCGGTCACGGGCTGCCTGACCGATGTGAGGGAACTGGCATAATGGAAAAGTTCGTCACGCTGTCCGCCATTGCAGCGGCTCTGCCGCAGGCCAATATTGACACGGACAAGATTATTCCGGCGCGGTTTTTGAAAACCACCCAGCGTACCGGCCTTGGCAAGCACGCGTTTGATGCCATGCGTTACCTGCCCGATGGTGCCGAAAATCCGGATTTTGTGCTCAATCAGCAGCCCTGGCGCAAAGCCGAAATCCTGATCACGTATGACAATCTGGGGTGTGGTTCCTCGCGCGAGCATGCGCCGTGGGCTTTGCTGGATTTTGGTATCCGCTGCGTTATTGCGCCCTCTTTTGCCGATATTTTCTTCAACAACTGCTTCAAGAACGGCATTCTGCCCATCCGCCTCCCGCGTGAGGTGTGTGATGAGCTGATGGGGGACGCACAGATGGGCAGCAATGCCCGCCTGACGGTGGACCTGCCGCGTCAGGTTGTTATTCGCCCCAATGGGGAAGAAGTCCCGTTCGAGATTGATGCCTTCCGCAAGCATCTCCTGCTCGAAGGGCTGGATGACATCGGCCAGACTCTCAAGCACGAAGCAACGATTACAACATACGAAAAACGGCAGGACCGGGATAAATCCTGGCTGCCCACCATTCATTTTGACTGAACAGATCCCTACGGAGCACCGCGATGACAGACCCCAAGCAGCCCGTTAAACTTCTTGTCCTGCCCGGAGATGGGATCGGCCCCGAAGTTGTGCGCGAAGTCGGCCGGATTATTGCATGGCTGGAAAAAAAGCGCGGCCTGACATTTGAACTGACCGAAGACCTTGTGGGTGGTGCCTCTCTGGCGGAATACGGCGTGCCGATCCGTGATGAGGTGATCGAGAAGGCCTGGGCTGCCGATGCTGTTCTGTTCGGCTCGGTGGGGGACCCCAAATGGGGGCATGTCAGCTTTGACAAGCGGCCGGAAGTCGCCATTCTCAAGCTTCGGCAGGAACTGGGGCTGTTTGCCAATCTGCGTCCCGCCAAGGTGTTTGATGCGCTGGTCGATAGCAGCACGCTCAAGCCCGATGTTGTGCGTGGTCTGGATATTATGATCGTGCGTGAAACCGTGGGCGGCATTTACTTTGGTGACCCGCGCGGGATCGAAACCCTGCCCGATGGCTCCAAGCGCGGCATTAACACCGAGGTTTACACCACGTCGGAAATCCAGCGCGTGGCCCGCGTTGCGTTTGATCTGGCCCGCAAGCGCGATAACCGCGTGTGCTCGGTGGAAAAATGCAACGTGATGGAAAGCGGCCTGCTGTGGAAAGAGGTCGTGACCGATGTGCACGCCCGCGAGTTCCCCGATGTGACGCTGTCGCACATGCTGGCCGACAACTGCGCCATGCAGCTGGTGCGCAACCCGCGTCAGTTTGACGTGCTGGTAACCGGCAACCTGTTTGGCGATATTCTGTCCGACCTTGCCTCCATGCTGACAGGTAGCCTTGGCATGCTGCCATCTGCCACTCTGGGGGCGGAACAGGCCGATGGTCGTCGCCCGGCGCTGTATGAGCCCATCCATGGTAGCGCGCCTGACATTGCAGGGCAGGGTATTGCCAACCCGATTGCCCAGATTCTCTCGTTTGCCATGCTGCTGCGGTATTCGCTTAACCTCCAGACCGAAGCGGATATGATCGAGCAGGCAGTTTCCAACGTTCTGGCCAGTGGTCTGCGTACGGCGGATATTATGGCAGAAGGCATGGCCCGCGTTGGTACGTCCGTTATGGGCGAAGCCATTGTGCGCGAACTGGACAAGCTCCAGAACAGCTAAAGCTGGAGCATACGCCAACAAAAAAGCCGCCCACAGCACTGTGGGCGGCTTTTTTGTTTGTAGCTTCAAGCAGGCTCTGGCTTGCGTCCGGGCAAACAAAAAGGCCGGAACCCGTGGGGCAACCGACCTTTAATGCCTGCAAAACAGGAGGAGGCTGGCTTAGAAGCCTTCGCGTTCCAGACGCTTCCGTTCCATTTTGCGTGCGCGACGTACGGCTTCTGCCGCTTCACGCGCTTTGCGTTCGGACGGCTTTTCAAAGTGCCGACGCAGTTTCATTTCACGGAAGATGCCTTCGCGCTGCATTTTTTTCTTGAGCGCTTTAAGAGCCTGATCGACATTGTTGTCACGGACTAGAACGTGCACTTGGTCACTAACCCCTGTTCAAAAAAATCCGGCAAACCGGTTTTTGGGAAGCCATTATGGAAGGAGATCTGCGTTACCCTTCCGGGCTGCCGATTCCACTGTTGGCGGTCTCTATAACACGGCCTTAAGACAAGATACAATTCGTTCTTGCGTATCAGACCCGCACTTCCGTGTGTTTTATTGTGGATGTGCAAAAAAACAGGACAACAAAAAGCATGTCGGTTCTTGCTATTGCCCGTATGGGCCACCCGGTTCTGCTGCAACGCGCGGTTGAGGTGGAAGATATCAGTAATCCCCAGATCAGGGAACTGCTGCAGAATATGCGAGAAACCCTGACCGAAAGTGGCGGTGTGGGTCTGGCAGCACCGCAGGTGCATGTACCGCTCCGGCTGTTCCTGTATTCGGTACCCACAACGCGCAGCGAAGGGGAGGATGACCCGCCCCGCCCGGTACAGGCCCTGATTAACCCAGTTATCGAACCGGATGGGCCGGATATGATGCCGCGGCTTGAAGGATGCCTGTCCATTCCCGGCTTCAGGGGGGAGGTGCCGCGTTACCGCCGTGTGCGCTATAGTGGCTGGGACGAGCACGGCGCGCGGGTGGAGGGCATAGCCTCGGGCTTTTGCGCCAATGTCATGCAGCATGAAATGGATCATCTGGACGGAATCCTCTATCCCATGCGTATGAAGGATATGGCCCGCTTTGGTTTTGAGGCGGAAATCACACGGTATGGGATACAGGCATGAGCATGCTGCCGGGAAAAATGGAACAGGCCTTGTCTTTGGCGGTGGCAACACTGGCTGCGGGCGTTATGCCCGCCCCCATGGAGCGGGATACGGACCGGGATGCCGCCTTGCGCAAGCTGGCATCCGTTGCCGGGGAGCGCGGGTGGAGCATGGCCACGCTCAGATCCGTGGCGGGGGCCGATGCAGACCTGCTTTTTCCCGCAGGGGTGGTGGAAATGGTGGAAGCCTGGTCCGATCTGTGTGACCGCGCCATGGTGGACGCCATGCAGGACACGCAGGAACCCCGGCTGAGCCAGCGGGTGCGTCAGGCTATTCTGCTACGTCTTCCGCCCGATGAGCAGCGCCGCACGGCTGCCCTGCGGGGGATGCGTGTCTTTTTATCCTGCGGGGGACAAAAGGCTTTCCGCCGCGCATGGCTGCGCACGGTTAATGCCATATGGCAGGCTGCGCAGGACGATGCGACAGGCCTGACCTATGTGAGCAAACGGCTGACTCTGGGCGGGCTGTATGCCTCGGTCTTTCTGTTCTGGCTGAGCCGTGGGCAGGATGAAGCAGCATTCGAAGCGTTTGTAGACAGGCGTCTGGCCGATGTGCTGCGCATAGGCCGCCTTAAGGCCCGCTTTGGCGTACAGGCAGGCACCCCGGCACCAGCCGCAGGGTAAACACACGCATGGTCATGCCACCTCCCCATGAGCGCGCAGGCTCAGACCTGCTCTTTTTGCGTGAAGAAAGTTTAAGACTGGCACAAACCCTCATGTTTTTGGCCGCGCGGGACATGGCCGAGGCTGTGGCCCCCGTGCTGGAGGAGGATGGGTTGGGCCGCGCGCATTACCGTGTGTTGCAGGTGCTGGCGTTTAGTCCGGGTATTCCTGTTAGTCGGTTGCAGGACATTCTGGGTGTGACCAAGCAAAGCCTTGGGCGCACACTGCACGAGCTGGATGCGCGGGCATACCTGCAAAGCAAAGCCGGGCGGCAGGACAGGCGGCAGAAGCTGCTGTTTTTAAGCCCGACTGGCAAAGCCGCTGAGGCCCGTCTGTTTGCCGTTATCCGGCAAAGGCTTGTTGCTGCCTACCGCGAGGCCGGGGGCGCTGCGGTGGAGGGTTTCCGCCGTGTTATCAATGGTATGCTGTCCGAGCATAGTCGTGCCTTGCTAAGCGAAGAGAGTGTAGGGCGAAGGGAAGGGCGTTAACATGTCTGAGCAGATAACAACCGCCGAAGGAGATGTGGCCGCCCACGTAATGGTGGTGGATGACGACCCGCGTCTGCGTCGGCTGTTGCAGCGTTACCTGTTTGAGCATGGGTTCCGCGTGAGTGTTGCCGCCAATGCGACCGAGGCACGGCACACGCTGGAAGGTATTCAGCCCGATGCGCTAGTGCTGGACGTGACCATGCCGGGGGAGAACGGGCTGGAATTAACCCGATCCCTGCGGGATGCCGGGCAGGACCTGCCCATTCTGCTCCTGACCGCGCGCGGGGAGCCGGAGGACCGCATTACCGGGCTGGAAGCGGGAGCGGATGATTACCTGGGGAAACCTTTTGAACCGCGCGAGCTTTTGTTGCGGCTCAAGGCGCATCTCCGCCGGCATCAGCCCCCACCGCCAACAGACAACCTGCGGATTGTCCGGCTGGGGGACAAGGAGTTCGATCCGGTCAGGCTTCTGCTCAGCGGGCCGGATGGCAATATCCACCTGACCGGGGGGGAGGCGGCCCTGCTGTGCGTTCTGGCCCGCAGACCCAATGAAACCTTCACGCGCGAGGACATCGCCAAGGCCATGGATATGACCGAAATTGGCGAGCGCGCGGTTGATGTGCAGGTAACACGCCTGCGCCGTTGCATAGAACCAGACCCGCGTGAGCCGCGCTTTTTGCATACGGTGCGCGGGCGCGGATATGTGCTTAAGCCGGGTTTATAGGGCGTATGATGGGCCGCAAGGGATTCCGCCTTTTCCCACGTGGGGGGTGGCCCGCGCTCAAGGTGGAAAAATCGGTCAGGCGCATGTTGCCGCGCTCCCTGCTTGGGCGTTCTTTGCTGATTGTTCTGTTCCCGCTGCTGATCACGCAGGGAATCGCGCTTGAGCTTTATTACGGCAATTTCCTCAAGGTAGTATCCCGGCGGTTGACCGGGTCTGTCACGGCGGAAATTGTTTTGTCCCTTAACGCGCTGGAACGGCTTAAAAACCCGGCGGACAAGGAATGGTTTGTTGCGCAGGCGCGTGAGCAGCTCCAGCTCATAGAAATCTGGCGACCGGGGGAAAAACTCTCCCGCGTGGGGTCCACCCATGTTCTGGGCCCTATGGATGATGACCTTGTGCATGCGCTGCGGGAGGCCATTGACTACCCGTTCTTTGTCAAATGGCGGCATTTTCACCATGCGGTGCGTATTTACATCCAGCTTCCCGATGGCGTGCTGGAAATAGATACCCCGCGCAAACGGCTGGATATGGGGCAAATCTGGCTGTTTGTGGCATGGACCGTGGGCAGCACGTTTTTGCTGTTCATTATTGCGGGCCTGTTCATGCGCAATCAGGTGCGCGCCATCCGGCAACTGGCTCAGGCGGCGGAGCAGTTTGGTATGGGGCGCGATATTGGCCCTATTCGCCCCGCAGGCGCGCAGGAGGTGCGTAAGGCTGCCGTGGCCTTTAACCGCATGCAGGACAGGATAACCCGCTTTGTGGCGCAGCGTACGGGCGTTCTGGCGGGGGTTTCGCACGATTTGCGTACCCCACTGACCCGCCTGCGGCTGTCTCTGGCCATGATGCCGCGTGAAGGCAGCATATGCGCCAAGGCCATGACCGAAGATATTGATGAAATGATCGGCGACATTGCCGAAATGGAACACATGATCGACAGCTATCTTTCCTTCGCGCGGGGGGAAGGGTCGGAGAGCGTCCAGCAGGTCGAGATGCTGCCGTTTCTGGAGGATGTGGTGGCCGCAGCCCGGCGGGCAAGTGTGCATATTCGTGCACTTGTGGTGGAGCCGGGTTTGCGTGCGCATATGCGCCCCGATGCCATGCGCCGTGCCTTAGGTAACCTGTTTGATAACGCCCGCAGGCACGACGCAAGCGTGGTGCTGAGTGCGCGCCGCGTAGGCGGTGGGGTGAGTATTCTGGTGGATGATGACGGGCCGGGTATTCCGCCAGACCGTCGTGCCCAGGTGCTACGTGCGTTCGAGAGCGGGCAGGATGGTGGCACCGGGCTGGGCCTGACCATCGCGCGCGATATTATTCGTGCACATGGGGGGGAAATGGCGCTGGAACAGGC
Organism: Acetobacter sp. ESL1128; assembly: GCF_058505085.1. Classification (NCBI taxonomy): domain Bacteria; kingdom Pseudomonadati; phylum Pseudomonadota; class Alphaproteobacteria; order Acetobacterales; family Acetobacteraceae; genus Acetobacter; species Acetobacter sp. ESL1128. The sequence continues at coordinate 969,018 of NZ_CP196369.1, forward strand.
GCCAGAAGGCGGGCTGCGCGTCCGGCTGTATCTACCAAACTAGCAACGTGCCGCCGGGAAAAGGTATTTTACAGCGAGTTACCCGAACCGAAGTGACCGGGGCCGGAACTGTTGTTGAACATTCCGCCCTGTCCGCCCGCAGCGCCTGAGCCCATCATGTTCTGCATGGGGTTATAACGGCCCACATTGCCCAGAATCTGCTGGAGCGCGTTAATCTTGGTGCCCGGCGTTGGCGTGATCTCGTTGATCATGGCCACGTGTTTGGCGTCCTTGATGTTGAGCGTGCGCATGCTTTCCAGCGTGCCTGCGCTGTTGAACTTGAGCACAACAAGGTCCTGCTTCATCACACCTGGGAAATCCATGGGCACCAGATGGGTGGTCATGGAAATGTAGATCCAGATATTATCGTCAAACGCGCCCTTGGTGGTGGGGGAGCCCATCAGGTCAATGGCGTCTGCACGGGTGCTGGTGCCGGGTTCAAGCTGGCTGTATTCTTCAGGCTCAAGCAGGGAGCCTCTGGGCGTGGGGGTAGGGCCAAAAGCCTGACAGCCGGACAGCACAAGAACCGTGGCGAGTGCCCCACAGGCACTTTTAAGGCGCGATGTCTTGTTCTTGCGTGGCGGCGTCATCTGGTCAGGGTGTCCCAAGCGTAAGATTGTGATCCATGATCGTCATCCAACTGGCAACGGCCATGTCTGTCCGATGCCCCAACACTCGCGGGGCGTCAATTGCTGAATGGCAAAAAGAGCACGCTTTATGCGGCTCAGGCCCGGACATTACTCCATAAAGTTCCGCTTGTGTGGTAGATTGTTCAGGCGGTGGTCAGAAAGCTTTGTCCCGAGCGCATCCCGCCTGCTTGTTTCAGCGTTACTTCAGGAGACTTCCATGACCGAAAAGCCAGAATTCTATCGCCCTCTGGCCGTGCGCCGAATCGGAATGCTGGGAACGGATATGACCGTGGAAGCCACGCCGGATGAGTGTAAAAAAGTGGCCCGGCGTCTGGGCCTGCAGGATGTGGCCCTGCTGCGCTGCCGTTACCGGCTCAAGGATGACGGGCGCGGTGTTGTGACGGCCGAAGGCGCGCTGGCTGTCCGTTTTACGCAGACCTGTGTTGTGAGCATGGAGGCGTTTGAGGATATGATGGCGGGATCGTTCGTTGTCCGCTTTGTTCCGGCCAGCCAGTTTGTGGAAGGCGACGCGCCGGATATGGACGCGATTGATGAAATTCCGTATGAGGGGCAGGACGTTGATCTGGGCGAGGCTGTTGTTGAACAGTTTGCTCTGGATCTGGAGCCTTATCCGCATGCGCCGGATGTTGTTCTCCCTTCCGGCCTGATCATGGATGAGGATGAGGCTGAACAACACGGTCTTGAGGAAGAGCCTGAGAAAAAGGCCAGTCCTTTTGCTGGTCTGGCTCGCTGGCGGGGCGGAAACGCGTAATTGCCCAAGTGTGGGTGTGGGGTTTTCTTGTAGGATTGCTTGCGAAAACGCTTGCTGTCTGCTAGAGGCCGCGGCTCAGTGCTGGTGATAAACCTGTTTTGGCGTCTGGCTGCGTTAACGCGTGACCGGGCGTGTTGTTCTAACCATTTTTATGAGAAGGGGCTGGGCTTATGGCTGTACCCAAAAAGAAAACCTCGCCTTCACGTCGTGGCATGCGTCGCAGCCATGAAGCTCTGCGTGCAGAAGCTCATGCTGAATGCTCCAACTGTGGCGAACTGAAGCGTCCTCACAATGTCTGCAGTCACTGCGGTCATTACGACGGCCGTGAAGTGATTGCCGCAGGCAAGGCACTCAAGGTCGCCGTTCGCGCCTGATTTTTCAGGCGTGAAAACGCGTGCTGCATCCGTAGCACGCGGGGTAATGGGGGTAAGGCATCTGCGGCATGGCAGAGAAGCAGGCATGAGCAAGACCGAGATTCCAGAAAGTTTTCCTTCCGACCCTAACGAGGTGTTCAACCTCGCCGTGGACGGAATGGGGGGCGATGGGGCTCCAGAAGTGGTTGTTGCCGGGCTTGCCATTGCTGCCGAACGGCACCGCAATATCAAGGTGCTGCTGATCGGGGATGAGGCGCGCCTGCTGCCTTTGCTGGCGAAGTATCCCAAGGCTGCGTCCATATGCACGGTGTGGCATACGGATGTGTCTGTCTCCATGGACATGAAGCCAACATCCGCTTTGCGGATGCGTCAGTCCTCCATGCGGCTTGCCATGGACGCCGTAGCCAGTGGACGTGCCCAGGGGGTTGTGTCCGCCGGTAACAGTGGTGCCATGCTGGCTCTGGCCAAGATTGTGGTCAAAACCCTGCCGGGTATTTCCCGCCCGGCCATGGCGGCCATCAGTCCCACCATCAAGGGCGACGTGGTCATGCTTGACCTTGGCGCCAATGTTGCGTGCGACTGGCGTAATCTGGTCGAGTTCGCCGTTATGGGCGAAGCCTTTGCCAAATCTGTTCTGGGGTTGCCCGCACCAACCATTGGCCTGCTCAATATTGGCGCGGAAGAACTCAAAGGGGACGAAAAACTGCGCGTGGCGGCTGAAACCCTGCGTGAGAGTCCTCTGGCTGCCCAGTTCCACGGTTTTGTGGAAGGGCATGATATTACCGCAGGCACCACGGATGTGGTTGTAACTGACGGGTTTACCGGAAATGTTGCGCTTAAAACCGGCGAGGGTGTGCTTAAAATGGCCACCACCCTTTTGCGCCGTGTTTTCCAGCGTGGGATCATCTCCCGCCTTGGCTACCTGCTTGTTCGCCCCGGTCTGGAGCGGATGAAGGAGTGGCTGGACCCACGCCGTTATAATGGCGCTGTTTTTGTGGGCCTGAACGGTGTGGTGGTAAAATCCCATGGCGGCACAGATGCCGAGGGCTTTGCCGCCGCAGTCGATGTGGCCATGGATATGGTCACGCATGGTTTTAACGAAAGCATTCGTGAGCGTCTTTCTCATATGGGGGCGCTGTTGATGCGCCCGCAGACGGAGGAGGAATGTGAACCAGCCCTCCCGGTGACCTGAGTAAACGGGACGAATGTGTTGCGCGTGTAAGCCTTTGAGCTGCCTGCGCTGGCGGATAATGAAAGAACGGTCATGGCGAAACGTTCGCTTCTGGTAGGTTTTGGTGGATTTCTGCCAGAAAGAGTTGTCACGAACGAAGAGCTGGCAACCCGGCTTGCGACATCGGATGACTGGATCAGAACCCGTACCGGTATTACCCGCCGCCATATTGCTGGCCCCGATGACAGCGCAACCAGCATGGGGGCGGAAGCCGCTCGCAGGGCGCTGGATTATGCGGGCCTGAGCGCTGATGATATTGATGTTGTTCTGGTCGCAACATCCACCCCTGATCAGGCTTTTCCCGCAACGGCAGTTCGGATTCAGGCTGCTTTGGGCATGACCCACGGGTTTGGCTTTGACGTTGCAGCAGCCTGTTCCGGTTTTATTTTTGCTCTGGCAACTGCGGATTCCTTTATCCGTTCCGGGCAGGTGCGTAATGCCCTGGTGATCGGGAGCGAGGTTTATTCCCGCATTGTGGATTGGGAAGACCGCGGTACATGCGTCCTGTTCGGGGATGGTGCCGGGGCTGTTGTCTTGTCTGCATCAGAGAGCGAATCCGATGCGCGCGGTATTCTGTCCACCCATCTGCATTCCGATGGCACAACAGGCGACCTGCTGTATGTGGATGGCGCCGTGGGGCAGCCCGATAAAACCGGACATTTGAAAATGAGCGGGCGTGACGTGTTCCGCCATGCCGTGGCCAAGCTGTCGTCTTCCGTGGATGAAGCTCTGGAAGCCGAAGGGCTGACCTACGCGGATGTGGACTGGCTTGTGCCGCATCAGGCCAATATCCGGATTATTGAAGGCGTGGCCAAAAAGCTTGCACTTCCGGCTGATCGCGTAGTTGTGACCGTTGACCGGCACGCCAATACCTCTGCTGCCTCCATTCCTCTGGCACTGGATGAAGCCGTGCGGGATGGCCGGATTCAAAAAGGTGAACTGGTGCTGATGGAAGCACTGGGCGGCGGGCTGACATGGGGTTCGGTGCTGGTCCGTCTGTGATCTGGCGATAACAGACAAGTGACATCATTGTGAATGAATTGACGCGCCGCACAGGCGTGTTACCTTTCTGCGCATGGAAACTGTCACACGTGCATCTTTGATAGAGCAGATCTATCAGCAGGTAGGGTTGTCTCGTAAAGAGTCGTCTGTGCTCCTAGAAGATGTTCTGGAGACAGTCATGCAGGCGCTCGAACGAGGCGAAAGTGTCAAAATCAGCGGTTTTGGCACGTTCTCAGTCCGAAAAAAGGGGCAGCGCTGCGGGCGTAACCCCAAAACCGGGGAGGAAGTGCCTATTCTTCCCCGCTCCGTTCTGGTGTTCCGTTCCAGCCAGCTGCTGCGGGCGGAAGTCAACCATGAGGAGGCAGAGCCGGGAGTCGATTATGACGATTGATGGCACATTCCCCCACAATGACGCCGCGCCTGACGTGTCTGATGCCGATATGGATGTGTCGGAGTCGGGTTCTTTCGAAAAAGGCCCTCACGCTTTCCGCACAATTAGTGAAGTGGCGGACGAGCTGCATGTGCCCCAGCATACCCTGCGGTTGTGGGAGACTCAGTTCCATCAGGTCCGTCCCTTAAAAAGAGGTGGTGGGCGGCGGTATTACAGGCCGGAAGATGTGCACCTCCTCGCCCGTATTGCGGACCTGCTCTATAATCAGGGCTATACTGTAAAAGGTGTGCAGCGCCTGTTGCAGGAAGGGGACGCATTACAGACAACCGCCCCCCAACCCGTGGAAACTGTCAGGCCAGACGAAAACAGCGTGGCGGAAGCCGCACTGGCGGAAGATGCTCAAATACAGAATGCACCATTGGTTGCAGGCTACCAGCAGGTAGAAGCCGTTGTGGCCGAACTGCCCGCAGCGGTAGAGGCTGGGCTGGAACAGGCATTGGTGCAGGTTATGGGGCAAAACGTACGCCTGCGCTCGGATCTGGCCGATGTTCTGGTGGAGCTGGAAGCCATCCGGCGCAAGATTTTGGTCTGATTGAAAAAAAGATAAAAATAACGAGTAGAGTGGGTTGTGCTCTTCGCAAGGTATTGCTAAACACCACTCACACTTAACGGGCAGTAGCGCAGTCTGGTAGCGCATCAGTCTGGGGGACTGGGGGTCGTGGGTTCGAATCCCGCCTGCCCGATATTTTTTCCAAATGAAATTGCTAAATAACCCCACCTTCGGGGGGAAATGCAAAAGTCTTTTCAGACTTCTGCATTGTTTCCGTATGCCCAGCGCTGCCAGATCAGGTTGAGTGCGGCCATTGCGGCAGGCCCAATAAACAGGCCGATCAACCCCCACATTTCTGCTCCACCCAGAATACCAAGCAGCACCCACAGGAAGGGGAGCTTTGTTGTGCCGCCAATCAGGGTCGGGCGTACAAAGTGGTCAGCCACAAAAATAACCGTGGCCCCAATGCAGAATGTGACAATGGCAGCCACCGACGCGCCTGAAACCAGAATCAGGAGCGAAACCAGCCCAATTGCGATCATGGCGCAAAAAGGGATCATGGCTGCTACGGCAGTAATAACCCCAAACAGGGCTGGGTGTGGTGCATGGGCAAAAAGATAGACAAGGCCCATGAGCAGGCCTTCACCAATTCCCACCAGAACAAGCCCCTGCACGGAACCATGGATGGAGGCAACAATCTGGCGTGCAATGCTTTCCCCCCTGCGGCCGAAAGCCCGGCAGGATGCAACGCGGCACTGACGAATGACGGAAACCCCGTCCTTGTACAGAAAAAACAGGGTGAGAATGGAAAAGCAGAACAGTGTGCCCCTGTGTGCGATCTGGCTGCCAAGGGCACGTGTGACCATAACCCCTTTATTGTCCAGAGCGCCCAGCAGGCCGGAAACATCGCGCGGGTTGGACAGGTGCGTTTCCCACAGATGCGCAATGCTTGCAGCACCTACGGGTAACTGCTGGATAACATCAGGCACGGGAACGCCAAATTTACGGGCATGATCCAGCCATTCCAGCGCACTCTGGGCTTCTCCAATGGCTTCAAGCGTGATCAGTGTTAGCGGGATAACAAAGAGCAGCGCCATAACAACCGTAAACAGTAACGGTAACAGCGTGCCACGCGCTGCATTGGGCCACATACGGCATGCACGGCTGTAAAGGGGCCATGTGGCAATGGCAAACACGCCACCCCAGGCCAGGGCGGGTAGAAAACCCTGTATGGTGTAAAGGGCTACGGCCACAATAAAGAGCGCAAGCAGACTGCGTGCCATTTCCTGTCCCCGCTTGGAGCGCTGGCTGGCCTTGATAAGGCCGCAACGCTGGTGAGCAGGCACTAACGAAGATGGAGGCGTATTGGGCATGCGCGAGGTGTCTTTCCAAAAATTCTGCTTAATACAGAGCGCTCTTTCCGTGCTGTACACAGCATACTGTGTTGTGGGTGAATAATACAGCGCGCGAGGGGGCACGGAGTATGCACACAGCCCGGAATGGGGCGGATTGGCAGTATCTTTTTCTGAATTTATCTCTAGTGTTCCGCTGCCTGCCTGCACATTGAAGCGGATACCCCATGCTCAGAAATTTTCTGACGGTTGGTGGCTGGACCATGCTCAGCCGCATTCTTGGATTGATACGCGACCAGCTTCTGGCGGCCTTTATGGGGGCCGGGCCGTTGCAGGATGCTTATCAGGTTGCGTTTCGCCTGCCCAACATGTTCCGCCGTCTGTTTGGGGAGGGGGCGTTTAATGCCGCCTTCGTGCCCATGTTCTCGAAAGTTATGGTGCAGGACGGGCGGGACGAGGCACGCCTGTTTGCCCGCCGTGCGCTTGGGGTCATGCTGGCGTGGCTGGTGTTTTTGTGCGTGCTGGGCGAAGTATTCATGCCGCAGGTGCTACGGGTGATAGCGCCGGGTTTCCTGCAAAATGGGGACCGTTATGATCTGGCGGTCAGCCTGAGCCGCATTACCTTTCCCTATCTGGTCATGATTTGCGCTGCGGCATTGCTGGCTGGGGTGCTGAATGGCCTGCACCGCTTTGGTGTGGCGTCTGCTGCCTATCTGGCGTTCAACGTGGTGGGTATTCTGGCTATTGTCGGGGCTTCTCCCTTTTTCCCCAGCGTTGCCTATGCTGCGGCATGGGGGGTTACGGCCTCTGGCGTGGTGCAGTTGGGCTTGCTGGCATGGGCGTGCGAAAAAGCCGAGTTCGGTCTTATGCCGCTATGGCCCCAGTTAACGCCGCGTATCCGTCTTTTGCTGCGCCGCATGGTGCCGGGCCTGATTGGGAGCGGCGTTGGCCAGATCAATTTAACGGTAGATACCATTATTGGCACCCTGCTGCCCGCAGGCAGTGTGTCGCTCATGTATTTTGCAGACCGGATCAACCAGTTACCGCTTGGTGTGCTGGGGGCCGCCGCCGGAACAACGCTACTGCCTGTGCTCACGAGGCATCTGAGTGCCGGGGATATACAGGGCGCGCACACGGCCCAGAACCGTTCCATTGAATATGTCGTGCTGCTGACCCTGCCTGCCGTTGCCGGGCTGCTGGTTCTGGCTGGCCCGATCATGATTGTGCTGTTCGGGCATGGCTCTTTTACCGAGCATGATGCGCTGTTATCCGCCCAGTCCTTACGGGCTTACGCGGTGGGGCTACCCGCTTTTATTCTGGTTAAAGTTCTCTCCCCTGCATTTTTTGCACGGGGCGATACCCGCACCCCCGTTTACGTTGGGGTTGGGGTGCTTGTACTCAATTTTATTCTCAACCTGCTGTTTATGAAGCCTCTGGCACATATGGGGCCGCCGCTGGCCAGTAGCGTGACCGCCTGCGTGAATGTTGCTTTTTTGGTGGTGCTGCTGCTGCGTAAAAACGCGTTGCTCGTGTACGATTCAACCTTATCCCATATGGGGCGGGTTGGTGTTGCGGCTCTGCTTATGGGGCTGGGCCTGCTGGGGCTTGAAAGTTTTGTCTCTCTGCCCGCAATTTTTGTGACCCGGGCACTCTGGCTGGTTGGTATGGTTGTGGGGGGCGCTGTGTTTTATGCAGCGCTCCTGCATGCTCTTGGTGTGGTTAACCTGTCCGATGTGGTTGTGCGCATACGGGGGCGGCTGCGGCGCAAGATGGGGTAAGCAGGGGAGTGGCGCATGCCAGAGGTTGTTCTTGCGCATCAGGTCGATTTTGCAACTTGGCGTAAGGCGAGCAGCCATTTTGTGCGCGCTGGGGTGTTGCCGGAATCCATCTTCTGGCAGGTAGCTCAGGCAGGGCAGGAGGCTGCGTGGTCTGCCGAGCCTGCGCAAAGCCCACCAGAGCCCCCGCAAGGCCTTAACCTTTCCCGCCGTTTTGTGGGTGTGCTGGCCCAAGCATTGCAGGCGCATGATCCCGAACGGTTTACAATACTTTACCGTATTGTTTATCGCCTTACGTATGCCGGACTGGCATTAACAGATACGACTGACCCAGACCTACTATGGCTCCGGCAGGCCTTGGCGGCTGTCAGGGCAGATACGCTGCATTTTCGTGAAGTTTTTTCCGCGTTTACGGCGCAGGGAACGAGTGACGCACTGCATTGCACGCCAGAGCATTATATTCTGGAAGCCAACTCCCATTACTGCATGGAGCGGAATGTAAGGCCGTGGCGGGTTGTAGCCCCGTACCGGCGGATGGAATGGGCCGGAGGCATACGCTTTGCTGCGGGAACAGATACGCAGGGTGACGATGCCGCAGTGCAATGGCAGGCCGATGGTACAGGCATCTGGCAGGGGTATGGCCTGAGCGTTTTGCCCCCGCAGCGTAAGGATGTGGAAGAAGCCTCCAACCTTGCCATGCTGGCAGCCCGTGCAATGGATTGCCGCGCCTGTGCGCTATGGCAGCCTGCTTCCCGCACGGTTTTTGGCGAAGGACCAGAGCATGCCCCCATTATGTTTGTGGGGGAACAGCCGGGGGATCAGGAGGACCTGCAGGGGCGGCCTTTTGTGGGGCCAGCGGGCCAGCTTCTGGACCGCGCCTTGCAGGATGCCGGGTTGCACCGTGATCAGATTTACGTGACCAACGCCGTCAAACATTTCCATTTCACGTGGAACGGTACCCGCCGCCTGCATCATAAGCCCGAAGCCGAGCATGTAGCTGCCTGCCATGAGTGGCTGAATGCGGAGCGCCGGCTTGTTCGCCCGGCATTGCTGGTAATGTTGGGGGCAACGGCCGCGCAGAGCGTGCTGCAACAACCCGTTACAATCTCCCGCACCCGTTCACGCCTGTTCCCGCTGGAAAATCAGACACAGGGGCTGGTAACGGTTCACCCGTCCTATCTGCTACGGTTGCGTGATGAGGACAGCAAACAGCGCGAATATGCTCATTTTGTAGAAGATTTGCGACTGGCGGCCGACTATATGATGCAGCACAGGAACGCAGAAGGAGGATAAAAAGGGGAGGGGTTAGCCCGCATCCGCTTTATTCAGGCGTTGGTGAAGCTCTTTGCCTGTTTTGAAAAAAGGAACCAGCTTTTTGCTGACCTTGACCTGTTCCCCGGTCTTGGGGTTGCGGCCCAGGCGTGGCTCCCTTTCCTTGACGGAAAAAGCGCCAAACCCACGCAGCTCAACGCGGTTGCCTGCTGCCAGGCTGCTTGTAATGCCACCAAAAACCGTATTCACCAGCAGCGTAGCCTCTCTAAGCTGTAGGTGCGGGTTTTTCTCTATAAGAATGGCAATAAGTTCAGACCGCGTCATTGAGCCCCCTGCCGAATAGGGTAGAGAATTAAGGTCTGACTGAATCTGTGCCAGACAGATGCAAGCATTCCGTTCTCTATGGCTGAGCGTCAAGATAAAAAATGCGTGACGGTCAGGGCACAGGGCCAGACCGCCGTAGCATTCGGGATTATCTTAGGCGGTTGCTGCCTTTTTACCGCGCTTTGCACGGCCAGACGTATCGTCTTCATCACCAGCGGCGTGGATTTTGCGGCCAAGGCCGATTTCCCGTGCCAGCGTGGAACGACGTTCTGCATAGTTGGGGGCAACCATGGGGTAGTCCGCAGGCAGGTTCCAGCGTTCACGGTACTGCTCGGGGGACATGCCATATGCGCTCTGAAGATGACGCTTGAGCATCTTCAGCTTTTTGCCGTCTTCGAGGCAAACGATATAGTCAGGGAAGACCGAGCGTTTGACAGGAACGGCTGGCTGCAGTTTTTCCGGTTCGCTCTGCGGCTGGTCAGCCGTTTTGAGAGCCTGAAAAACGTCCTTGATCAAAACCGGAATGACAGCAGGGTCCGTCGGGTTGTTGGAGACGTGTGCAGACACGATCTCGGATACAAGATCTAGGAGAGGCGAATAGTTCTGGATCTCACTCATGACAGGCCTAATTAAAAATTCAGTGTGAATAATAAGAACCATACTCAATTATTTAATCGTTGTGAACTACCAATATACAAAAAAGCAAAAATAAGGCCCGTCTGGTATAAAATGTTGGAATGCCCGATTGATTTTTTTAGTATTTGAAGGAATTCGTATAAATTATTCGTAATATTTTGTTTAATAATACTCAATGATTATACAGGTGTGCAGAGCGGCTTTGTCCTGCGCTCGGGTTCTGGTGGTTGTCTTGGTGTTTTATGAAGTTTGATTGATAATATTATAATATTTCTGATAACGACCGCATTCGCAGGATGAGCGGACGGTAGAAAAGACAGTATTCCTATTTAGTATTGTCCTCTTGAGAATAAGGACTGCGTTTTTGGAATATCTGTAACGCTTTATAGGTGCGGTTGATTTTGGAACAAAAAAATCCCGGCTTTCCGTATGGAGGAAAGGCCGGGATTTTTAAAAACCGTGTATTCAGTCTTAACGAATACCGAGTTCGCTCATCAGAAAATCACGGAACACGGCAACACGCTTGGAGCTGCGCAATTCCTCAGGATAGACAAAATAGGCGTCCACCGTTGGGGTCGTAATTTCCGGCAGGATCTGCACCAGATCAGGGAACTTGCTTGCGGCGTAAGACGGAATGGACCCAATACCCAGCCCGGCGGCAATGGCGGAGGCCATGGCTGCCATGCTGTTGACCTCCAGCCGCGCAGGGCGAGCGTGGCTGCTGACCTGCCCGGCTTCGGCCAGCCAGTTGATATGGGCAACCGGGGGGTGGTGCTCACCGAACAGAACCAGTTGGTGGTTTTTAATGTCTTCCAGGCTGGAAGGCATGCCGTGGCGTTCAATATACTGTGGTGCGGCAAAAATGGGCAGGTTGAAGTCCGCCAGATGCCGCTGGATCAGGTCCGGCTGGCGGGGGGCGTGCATTCGTACGGCCACATCCGCTTCACGCATGCCAAGGTCCAGATCGTTATCTTCCAGAATAAGGCAGATATCAATTTCGGGATTGGCTTCCATAAACTTATGGAGTCGTGGCATAAGCCAGCAGTTACCAAAGCCTGTTGTGGTTGTAACCCGTAGGCGGCCTGCGGCTTTTTCCTTGCTCTCCGTCAGCAAGGTCTGTGTCATCTCCAGCTTGGAGAACACCTCCCGCACTGTTTTATGCAAGGTTTCCCCTTGCTCAGTCAGGATCAATCCACGCGCATGGCGGTGGAATAGGGGTACCTGAAGAACATCTTCCAGAGCAGAAATCTGTCTGGATACGGCAGACTGGCTTAGGTTAAGCACATCCCCCGCGTGGGTAAAGGAACCGGCTTCCGCTACGGCATGGAAAACCCGGAGTTTGTCCCAGTCCACGCACGCCTCCTGCTAAATTGACTGAAATTACAAAAGCACAATACCATGCTTTCAAAGTTACTACGTGCAGTAATTACTGCACGTGGTCAAGGTATGGGCAGCGTTACGTTTTGGGCAGTTCTGCCAAATACCGTTCCGCGTCCAGCGCTGCCATGCAGCCGGTGCCTGCGGCTGTAACAGCCTGACGGTATATTTTGTCCTGTACATCGCCCGCGGCAAATATACCGGGGACAGATGTGCGGGTCGTTCCGGGGGTGGTCTGAATATACCCTTCGGTATCGAGCGCGAGCTGGCCCTTGAAAATCCCGGTGGTGGGGGCATGGCCAATGGCAATGAACAGGCCATCAATTTCCAGCGTGGTTTCGCTCTGGTCCTTCAAGTTGCGCAGGCGCACGGCACTGACCACTTCTGGCGTTCCGGTGGAGAGAATATCTTCCACCTCGCTATCCCAGATGACCGAAATCTTGGGGTGGCTGAACAACCGGTCCTGCAGGATTTTTTCAGCCCGCAGGGAGTCGCGGCGGTGGATCAGGGTCACGTGGGCTGCGTGGTGGGTCAGGTACAGAGCTTCTTCCACTGCGGTATTGCCACCACCGACCACAGCCACCTTTTTACCCCGGTAGAAAAAGCCATCGCAGGTGGCGCAGGCGGAAACACCACCGCCTTGCAGGCGTTTTTCGCTTGGCAGGCCAAGCCAGCGTGCCTGGGCACCTGTCGCAACAATAATGGCTTTGGCATTATAGACGGTGCCGGAATCCCCAACCAGCCGGAAGGGGGAACCCGTGCTGAAGTCCACCTCTGTAATAATGTCGTATTCAATGCGGGTGCCAACATTCAGGGCCTGCTCGGCCATCTGTTCCATCAGCCACGGGCCCTGCACGGCTTTGGCAAAGCCGGGGTAGTTTTCTACATCCGTTGTAATGGTCAGCTGCCCGCCGGGTTGCAGGCCAGCCACCAGAACGGGGGAGAGGTTGGCGCGGGCAGCGTAAATGGCTGCCGTGTAGCCTGCGGGGCCTGCGCCAATAACAAGCAGGTCGGTTGTGATGGTCTCAGTCATGCCAGAAGAGTTCCCCAAAGCAAGAAGTGCGGGTGCAGTTGTGCCGCGCAAGCATGGTCCAAAATGTGTTGGACAAAAGGATATGACGGGTGACTTGGCGTTGAGCAAGTGTTGAGAGATCAGTTTGCGGCATGGCGGGGAGCGTGGCATATACTCCCCACTCTTCATGGGAGTGGCATCTTGCACAGGATAGGTCGGATAAGGTGACGGATCTGGACGCTGTTGATCTTCGTATCGTAGCTGAATTGCAGGATGACGGTCGCATGACCAATGTCGAACTGGCGCGGCGTGTTGGTATTTCCGCTCCTCCCTGCCTCCGTCGTGTTCGGCGGCTGGAGGAGGAAGGCGTTATCCGTGGTTATCACGCCCAGCCGGATGCAACGGCCCTTGGCTGGCCAATCATCTTTTTTGCGCTGATCGGCCTGGATAGCCAGAAAGAAACCGTGCTCTCCGCCTTTGAACGCCAGCTTGCCGAATGGCCGGAAGTGCGTGAATGCCACATGATTCGCGGTGGGGGGGATTTTCTGGTTCGCCTGATCGCGCGTGACGCAGCGCATGAGAACGCACTGACCCGGCAGTTGACCGAAGCCGCACACGTTATTCGGGTGCAGACATTGCAGACCATCCGCACCAGTCTGGAACGCAAGGGTGTGCCATTGCCCGGCCCGCGGGAAGGAACCGCGGAGTAATGCCAGCCACGGATGCGCCCGAGGGCGGTATGGCAGGTGGTCCCCAAATCAGCATTATTGTACCGTGTTATAATGAAGCCGCCAACGTGGCACCCCTTGTTGCCATGCTGGAATCCGTTATGGCGGGCCGCCGTTGGGAAGTGATTTTTGTCGATGACAATTCACCCGATGGCACAACAGCAACAATATGCGCGCAGGCAAGGCACAAAAGCTATGTGCGTGGCATCTGCCGTATTGGCCGCAGGGGGCTTTCCTCCGCGGTGATAGAAGGGGTTCTGTCCTCCTCCGCGCAGGTTGTCGCCATCATGGATGGTGACCTGCAGCATGATGAAAGCCGCCTGATCGCCCTGATAGACGCTGTATCCACGGGTGCATGCGATATTGCCGTTGGCAGCCGCCATGTGGCAGGCGGTAGCAATGCGGGGCTGGCCAATGCGTGGCGGCATGCCTTGTCGGATAGCGGAATATGGCTGGCGCAGCGGTTTTTGCCGGTCAGGCTGACAGACCCCATGAGTGGTTTTTTTGCTTTGCGCCGGGATACGTTTGTGGCCATTGCGCCGCATCTGTCGGGGGCCGGGTTTAAAATCCTGCTTGATCTGCTGCTTTCATCCAAAAAGCCACTTACTGTGCGTGAGATAGATTGTGGCTTCAAACCCCGTGTGGCGGGGGAGAGCAAGCTGGATGCCGTGGTCATGCTCCAGTTTGCCGCTCTTCTGGTTGAAAAAGTCTCACGCGGGTTGGTGCCTTTGCGCTTTGTGGCCTTCTGCGCCGTGGGGCTGGCGGGGATTGTCGCCAATCTGGGGGTTATGCATCTGGTCTGGCTGTGCGGAGTGCATTTTTCCACCGCGCAGGCCATTGGTACCGTTGCCGCCATGGTTGTGAATTTTTCGCTGGATAATAACTTCACCTATCGGGACCGGCGTCTGCACGGCAGGCGCTGTGTGTGGGGGCTGGTCCTGTTTATGCTGGTCTGTTCCGTAGGAGCGCTGGCCGATGTGGGTGTGGCACATCTGATGTATGCGCAAAGCTACAGGGTGAATGAGGCCAGTCTGGCTGGGGCCGTGCTGGCCGTAGTCTGGAATTATGCCATGTCCTCCACAATTGTCTGGAGAACCCGGTAATCTTGCGCGGCGGTCTGGCACAGTACGGATACTGGGCGTGGGGGCTGGGCCTTGTTACCGTTTTGCGCCTTGTGCTGGCCGCGTACATCCCGCTTGCACCGGATGAGGCTTATTACCGCATATGGGCGCTGGCCCCAGCCGGGGGGTACCTGGACCACCCACCCATGGTGGCCGTTTGGGCGCGTGTGGGCATGTTCCTTGTAGGCGACACTCCTTTAGGTGTGCGCCTTATGGGACCACTTTCCGCCTGTTTGGGCACGGTGCTGGTTGTTCAGGCCGCGTCCTGCTGGTTGCGCACCCAGCTTGTGCCGGAGCAGGCCCGCACAGGGGCTATTCGTGCAGGTGTTTTGCTGAATGGTACTCTGGGCATCGGGCTTGGCACTCTGGTCATGACCCCAGACACTCCTTTGCTTCTGTGCATAGCACTGATGCTCTGGGGTTTGGTGCATGCCTGTTTAGGGCGACAGAACTGGATGTGGCTGGTTGTAGGGCTGGCAGCCGGGCTGGGGTTTGAGAGTAAATACACCATGCTGCTCCCGCTGGGCGGGCTTGTCGTGTGGCTGCTTGCTACCAAAGTGGGCAGGGCATGGCTGCGTACGCCGTGGCCGTTTGTGGGCGCGTGCGTGGCGGCTGTCTGCGTTGTTCCGGTAGTCTGGTGGAATGCGCAGCATGGCTGGGTCAGCTTTTTCAAGCAGGGCGGACGGTTGGGGGACTGGAACCCCACACGTGCGCTTGGCTTTATGGGCGAGTTGCTGGGCGGGCAGGTTGGGCTGGCAAGCCCGCTGGTTTTTCTGTTTTTTGCAGGTGGTGTCTGGCTGCTCTGGCGGCGGCGGGATAGTTTTTCCGTATTGCTGCTGTGCATGATCATGCTGCCCGTGGCCGTGTTTGTGCAGCATGCACTGGGTGCGCGGGTGCAGGCTAACTGGCCAGTCATGCTGTACCCTGCCTTGGCGCTTGCTGCTGCATGGGTGCTCTGGCCGTGGTGGAAGGTGGCAGGTTTTCTGGGGTTGGGGCTTACGGGTATCGTTTGTGTGCAGGCGGCATTCATGCCGCTGCGCCTGCCTCCTCATCTGGATGTCACCTTGCGGCAGGTTGGGGGGTGGCCCGCTTTTGCGCGCGCTGTCTCAGCGCAGGTGCCGCAGGGGTTCCCGCTTGTTGCGGATGAATATGGTCTGGCGTCCGAGCTGGCGTTTTATGCGCCGGAGCGGGTGGTTGCCGGGGTTGAACCACGCTGGGCGCTATTTGCGCTCCCCCGACCTGCATGTGGGGCGCAGGCCTACCTTGTTCTCAGCCACCGGCGGCAGGGTCCACCAGATACCCGTTTTTTTGAGGTGCTGGACGCATTGCCAGAGCAGGTGCGCGCGCGCCGGGGTGTGGTGGCAGATACGTATTCCATCTTCCATGTAAGGCTGCGCTGTGCGGTGCCGGGTCTTATGCGTGATGCTGCTTTGCTTTCTGGCAATGCGCGCTAGCAGGCGGCGTTTGCGTGTTGATGTGAAAAAAGGCAGGATGGCAGGCAATCGCTTCGCCAGCAGAAACAGGAACCCGAGTTTATGGCTTCTCCACGGCTTGTGGCGGTCCAGATGGACCCACTTGAGCATGTTAATATTGATGGGGATTCAACCTTTGCCCTGATGCTCGAAGCTCAGGCACGCGGGCATAGCCTGTTTGTGTACGAAGTGGGGTCCATGGCTCTGGATGAAGGTGTACACGAAGCGCGTGGCGCAACCCGTACCGATGTCACGGCCCTAATGCGCCCGGTTACCGTGCGGCGGGAAAAAGGGCGGCACGCTACGTTTGGTGATGCCGAACGCCGCTCACTGCGTACGATGGATGTGGTGCTCATGCGTCAGGACCCACCGTTTGACATGGCTTATATTACCGCCACGCATATGCTGGACCATATCCACGGCGTTGGTCCCGACCGCGCACTCGTGGTCAATGACCCGCGCTGGGTGCGTGACAGCCCGGAAAAACTGCTGGTCACGCATTTTCCCGAGCTGATGCCGCCAACACTGGTGACATGGGACATCGAGCAGATTCGGGCATTCCGCGCCAAATGGAAGGACATAATTGTCAAACCCCTGTTTGGTAACGGCGGGAGTGGCGTTTTCCGTATTAAAGCAGATGACCAGAACCTGAACGCCCTGCTGGAAATGCACTTTGCCCGCTCGCGCGAACCTCTCATGATCCAGCGGTACGAACCCGCCGTAACCGCAGGGGACAAACGCATTATTCTGGTGGATGGTCAGCCGATTGGTGCGATCAACCGCGTGCCATCGGGGGATGACCACCGCTCCAACATGCATGTGGGGGGCGTGGCCTGCAAAGTGGAACTGAGTGCCCGTGATCGCGAGATTTGTGAGGCAATCGGACCGTTTCTTAAAGAACATGGCCTGATTTTTGTAGGCATTGATGTTATTGGGCAGTATCTGACGGAAATCAATGTGACATCCCCCACCGGTTTGCAGGAGCTGGAACGGTTTGATGGCACGAATGGTGCCGCCAGCATATGGGATTGTATTGAACGTAAGTTGTCTGTCCAATAAAAGCAGTCAGACCCTGTTGGGCGGTATCATGCCGGGCTGCCACACAAGGGTACTTTTGTGGTGTGTGCTGCAAGCAGGAAGGAAGAGAGTATAGTGGCTCTTGAAGAAATGTCCGCCAGCGGGCAGAGAGAGAACATGAGTGACGTTCTCCAAGAATACCCCTCCAGCGGAGGGGAAAGCCCCGTACCCCCTCCCTCGCGTTCTGCGCTTGATGCGGAGGCCGTCAAACAGGCCTATCGGCGTTGGGCCAATGTCTATGATCTGGGATTCGGCGGTATTTCGCGTTTCGGTCGCCTCAAGGCGGTCAACACGATCAATGCCCTGCCCGGCAAGGATGTGCTGGAAGTGGGTGTGGGGACCGGGCTTGCGCTCCCGCATTACAACCGCAGCAAGGTCATTACCGGCATCGACCTTTCAACCGACATGCTGGCCAAAGCGCGCGAACGCGTCAAACGCGATAACCTGAGCAATGTGACGGCCCTGCTGGAAATGGATGCAGAGGACACCACGTTCGAAGACAACTCGTTCGATGCAGCCGTTGCCATGTTTGTTGCATCCGTTGTGCCGCACCCGCGCAAGCTGCTGTGCGAACTCAAGCGTGTTGTCCGTCCGGGCGGGCATATCCTGTTCATCAACCATTTTCTGGCCCCCGGTGGTATTCGCGGCGCAGTGGAACACGCTATGGCGCGCGCTTCCCACTCGCTTGGCTGGCACCCCGATTTTGCCATGGAATCGCTTCTCCCGCAGGCAGACATCGCGCGGGCGACTATTCAGCCAGTGCGGCCTTTTGGCCTTTTCACGCTGGTTACTCTGGAAAATCTGCCGGATTAATAAACATGTGCGCTCCAGTTTTGGCTGGGGCGCTAGACATGCGTGGCTTGGCAGAACGCTTTTGTGCCATAAAACACTAGAATATGGTCGTTTTTTGTCTAGCGGGTTTACTGTTCTCCATTACGGGCCTGCACAGAATATGGAACATGGAGCATGATCTCCGCTCACAGCCTGTCTCACCAGTATTCGGCTCCGGTGGGTAAAACTGCCAGCCAACGGCAGGATGCCGCCGCCGGAACAGCGTATCTGCTACTTGCTGCTTCTGCCGCTCTTGTTGGGGGCGGTGTTTCCGTTCTGGCAGGTATGGGCATGTTGCCTGCAACCGGGCTGTGGGGCAGGCTTGCACAGGCCCATCCGGCCCTGATGCTCCTGTATGTTGTTGTTCCCGCACTGGTTAGTGGTTTTGGCACGCTCTGGCTGCCTCGTGCCCTTGGGCGGGGGAGCATGCTGCTGGGGCGGCTTAATCTGGCAGCCGTTGGGGTGTTTGCTCTGGCTGCGGTGCTGACCTGCACTCTGCCCGATGCACGTATTGCCCATATTCTGTGGTCACTGGGCGCGCTTATGTCCGCCATGGTCCTGTTGAGCACTATTTTTGACAGCTGCGCAGATAGTCTGGAACAGACGTCTTTCTCCCCCTTCGTGTGGGGGGAAATGCTGTCTGCTGCCGTGCTGTTGCTGAGTGTTCCGGTTTTTGCGGCTTCTACGCTGCGGACATGGCTGTGGCCTGCGACCAACCCTGTAATCGGCGCTGAGTATTTTGCAGCCCCCATCGGGTTGATTGTCCTGCTGGCCGGGTTCGGGATCGTGTTTGAAATGGCCGCCCGCATCGGGCAGGTTAAAACACGCCCTGTTGCCTATATTATGGCGGCTACTGCGGCTTCGGGCGTTGTGGCATGGGCCAAAAGCAGTCTGGCGCATGGAGCCGATAGCCAGACGGCGCAAATGGTTGGCAACAGCCTGCTGGCGTTGTGCTCCCTCTCCGCCGTGTGCCTTGCCGGTCTGTGGCTTGCAGGTACCTGGAAGGCACGGGTTTCGTTGCGTACGCCGCTGCTGTGGGGCATGGGTTTTCTGGCTGTTGTGGCCGGTGGCTGGGTTGTCCAGCTTGTGCAGGGCACAGGCTTGCACCCGGCTTTGCAGCTTGGCGCGCTTTATGCCGTTTGCGGTGGTTTTTACCTCTGGCGGGGTGAGGCCTGTGGGTTCTGGTACCCACAAAAGCTGGCTCGCCTGCACTTTGTGTTAACGGCGGCTGCAACGCTTTGCCTGTTTGTTTCTGGCATGCAGGTGCTGGGTTGTGCCCTGTTTGGCATGGCCGCACTGGTGTTTGTGCTGGCAGCAGTGATCAGCTTCCAGCGTGATATTCCAGTGGTTACTGGTCATGCAAATGTGGCAGCCAGCGCTGCCGGAGGGTCTGCCCTATGAGCGAAGCCAGTCTTTCCCAGCCGCAGGCCAGACGGCCACGTTTTAAAACGGAGCAGGTTGGTACGCAGGCGCGTGACTGGCTGGCTTTGCTCAAGCCCCGGGTTATTTCACTGGTTGTGTTTACGGGTGCTGCGGGTATGTTCATGGCACCCGGGCACCTTGACCCGTTTGTGGGGTTGGTTACCATATTCTGCATCTGTCTGGCCTCGGGCGCTGCCGGGGCCATTAACATGTGGTACGACCGGGATATTGACGCGGTCATGCAGCGGACCATTACACGGCCGGTACCCTCAGGGCGTATTCCCCAGAACGAGGCTCTGGCTTACGGGGTAGGTCTTTCCTGCCTGTCCGTCTGCCTTATGTGGATTGCAACCAATACACTGGCTGCCGCTATTCTGGCGTTTTCCATCTTCTTCTATTCCGTTATTTACACCATGTGGCTCAAACGCTCCACGCCGCAGAACATTGTTATTGGTGGGGCAGCGGGTGCCTTCCCCCCCATGATCGGCTGGGCGGCTGCTACGGGCCATATGGCACTTATGCCGGTGGTCATGTTCGGTATTGTGTTCTTCTGGACACCGCCGCATTTCTGGTCTTTGGCGTTGTACGCCTGCAAGGATTACGGGCGCGCGGGTATTCCCATGCTGCCGGTTGTGCGTGGCATGCGTCATACACGGTGGCAGATATTCTCCTACACACTGGTGCTGCTCGCTGTTTCGCTTATCCCGTCCTTTGTGGGGCAGAGCGGGCTGATCTACACGGTGACTGCCGTGGTGCTGGGGCTTGGGTTTGTTGCCTGTGCTGTGCGCGTGCTTCTGGAACCGCAGGACGAAAACGGCGTCAGCCAGAAGGGGGATAAGGCTGCGCGGATCTCGTTCCGGTTTTCTCTAGCTTATCTGTTCTTTCTGTTCTGTGGCCTTCTTGGTGACCACTTCTTTCAGATATGGATGCACTCAGCATGACCACTCTCCCAATGGACCAGAGCCCAGAACAGCTTGAACGGCAGAAGCGGCAGAGCCAGCGGGTACGGAGCATGCTGGTGTTCATGCTTGTTCTGGCTGGCATTATGTTTGGGCTGACATTGTTCCACCCGTAATGCCAGCCATGCCCGGCATGGGCCATTACCGGTATTTTTTGTAGTGAACGCACATAAAAACCCCGCCCTCCATAACGGAAGGCGGGGTTTTCTATTGTAGCTACAGTTTGGCCCGAGGTTTAGCGGGCCTGCTGAATGGCCGAAAGCAGCCAGCGCCCCCCGCGGGAGGGACGGACAAATGTCCAGACCTCGGTAATGGTTACGGGGGTGGTGGAGCTGCCATCAATCACCTGACCGGTGGCGTTGGTTGTCAGGTCGATCAGGCTGTAACGCATGGCTACACTTGCGTAATCCATGTTGTTCTCACGCCATGCTTCGGCCAGATCCCCCTGAAGGAAGCGCACATCCGAGACAACGTTGCGGGCACCCTGACTGGCCAGAGTTGCCAGCTGCTCATTGAAGTAGGAGACCATTTCCGGCGTGGCCATCTGCTGCATGGCCGGAATGTTCTGCTGGTTCCACGCACTCTGAATATCCATCAGCGTTTGCTGGAAGGACTGGTAATCCGCCGTGGTAATCTGCACGGGTGCCCCTCCTGCGGATGGCGTGGGGGAGGCAGGTGCTGCGCCGGGCATACCGCGGGGGGAGGACATGCCAAACCCGTTAGTGCCCTGGCTGGAACGCCCGAACCGGCGGATCAGCCACAGGATGAGCATAACCACCAGCCCGATCTGGACCAGAAGCCCCAGAAAGCTGAAGAAGCCGTGCATCCCACCCATAAAGCCATGGCCGCTCAACATACCAAACAGCCCGGCTCCCAGAAAACCACCGGCCAGACCGGTCAGGAACGGGTGGCGGTTGGGGTAGCCCATGGGGCGGGCAAAGGGAGCACCCATTTGCGGTGCGCCATAGCCGGGGGTGGGCGCAGTGCGCGGCGTAATGGAGCGGTCCATGGGAGCGGTGCTGTACGGCGTTGTGCGCGTAACAGGGGGCGCGCTCCATGTGCGGCTGCCACGGCTCCCCATGGACCCACCCTGACCGGGCCGTGCATCGGCCTGTATGGCCAAGGGTCCGGCCAGCAGGCTGGCAGCCAGCAATGCATGAAGGGTCGATCGCAGCAGACGTGATTTCACGGGTTTTTGGTCTCCGGCTAACAGTTATGCCCCGGCAGTATTCAGGACATCTGTGCGTAATGTGGGGGCGTCGGTGCCAAAACGGAATACCAGATCATCCGCTAATGTGATGGAAGCAAAAATTTCCAGCAGATTCCCCGCAAGGGTAAAGCCCGCTACGGGCTCGGCTATCTGGCCATCACGGATCATGAAGCCCGAGGCACCACGGCTGTAATCCCCGGTCAGGCCGTTAATGGAGGAGCCCATCATTTCCGTAATGTACAGCCCTTCCCGAATGTCGGCCATCAGGGCTGAGGGGGAAAGATGACCGGGTTCAAAGAACAGGTTGCTTGCTGAGGGACCGGGCGGGCTGGCCGTGCCGCGGGCTGCGCGGGCATTGCTTTGCAGGCCAAGCTGGCGCGCGCTCCGGCTGTCCAGCACCCAGGTTTGCAAAACGCCACCCTGTACGAGCGAGAGCGGGGCGACGGCCATGCCCTCTCCGTCAAACGGGCGGGAGCGCAGGCCTTTTATGCGGGTCGGGTCATCGGTAATGCCAACCGAGCTGGCAAAAATGGCCTGCCCCATTTTGTCTTTAAGGAAGGATGTGCCACGGGCAATGGTGGTACCCGTAATGGCCCCCACAAAATGCCCCAGAAAGCTGCCAGCAACCCGTGGATCAAACACAACAGGGTAGCGCCCCGTTTTGGGGCGGCTCGGGTTCAGGCGTGCAACTGCTTTTTGCCCGGCATTGCGGCCAAGTTCTGCCGCGTCCTTCAGGTCATGCAGCCAGACTGTGCCGTGGTAGTCGTAATCACGCTGCATGCCATCCCCCGCACCTGCCAGAACACAGACGGAGTTGGAATGGCTGGTGCGGCTGTAAGTGCCCGCAAACCCGGCGGAGGTTGCCAGAGTAATGTCGGTGCGCCCCCAGGACGCACTGCTACCCGCGCTGTTGGTCACGCCTTTTATGGCCAGTGCGGCTTCTTCCCCCGCCTGAGCGCGTGCGAGCAGGGCGGCTGTATCGGGCTCGGCCGGGTCTGCCAGTTCCAGAGCATTGGTCTGGAATGTGCCTTGCATGGCGTTGGGCGCAAGGCCTGCGTACTGGTCATCGGGGAGCACGCGGGCCATGGCCAGAGCCTGCTCGACCAGCGCGCCAAACTTGGCCCGGTCCGGAGTTGTGGTGGAGACAATGGCGTTTTTGTTGCCAACAAAAACCCTCAACCCCAGATCGGTTGTTTCCGAGCGTTCCAGTTCTTCTGTCACGCCATTGCGCACACCAGCGCCTACAGCGGTACTGCTGACAAAAACGGCATCGGCGGCATCCGCACCACTGGTGCGGGCAAGCTTAACCAGATCGGCAATAAGGTCGAGGGGCTGTTGCGTCATGCTGCCAGTGTCTCCTTGATGCTTTGCAGGGAAGGAATGTGGCCGATGGGGCCAAGGGCTGCAAGTGTTGGCGTTCCGGCAAAAATGCGGGCTGCCGCACGGCAGATGTCCTCCCGCGTGACGGCCTCGATCTTGGCGACCGTTTCATGCGTGGGGATGACGCGGCCAAAAATCTGGAGTTGCCGTGCAATCTGCTCGCACCGGCTGCCCGTGCTTTCGAGCGACATGAGCAGGGAGGATTTAAGCTGCGCGCGGGCACGCACCAGCTCGTCCATGCTCACTTCCAGCTGGACTTTGCGCAGCTCTTCCAGTGTTACGGGAATAAGCTCTGCGCATTCCTTTTCCCCCGTGCCGGCATAAATGCCAAACACGCCGCCCCCTTCAAACGGGGCGTTAAAGGAATAGACCGAATATACCAGCCCGCGTTTTTCCCGGATTTCCTGAAAAAGACGTGAGGACATGCCCCCACCCAGCAGGGTGGAAAGCAGCAGGGCTGCGTAATAGTCGGGGTCATGGTACCCGGTGGAGGGGAAGCCAAGCACAATATGCGCCTGATCCAGCTCCTTGATCTGGCGGAACTCGCCCCCGGCGTAGTGTGCGGCCTCCATGGCTGGGGCCTTGGTTGTGGGCAGGTGGGCAAAATGCTGCTCAACCTGCGCAACAACAGCCTGATGCTCCAGATTGCCAGCAGCGGCCACAATCATGTTCGCAGGGTTGTAGTGCGTGCGCATATACGAGGTAAGTGTGTCGCGCTGCATACCCTTGATCAGCGCCTCGGTGCCCAGAATGGGGCGCCCCATGGGCTGGTTGGGAAAAGCGGTTTCCTGAAAATGATCAAAAACAACGTCATCCGGCGTATCGTTCGCCTGACCGATTTCTTGCAAGATCACGCCCCGCTCGCGTTCAAGCTCGGCGGCATCAAACGTGGAGTGGGTGAGAATATCGCCAATAATGTCGATCCCCAGCCCAAGATTTTCCTTGAGAAGCTTGACGTAAAAAACCGTCTGCTCGCGGGCGGTATAGGCGTTGATATGCCCGCCCACATTTTCAATCTCTTCGGCAATGCGCAGGGCAGAGCGGCTGGTCGTGCCTTTGAAGGCCATGTGTTCCAGAAAATGGGATACGCCATTTTCCGCCGCGGTTTCGTTCCGGGTGCCAGCGGAAATATAGGCTCCGAAGGAAACGGTTTCCACACGGTCCATGCGTTCGGTCACAACGGTCAGGCCGGAGGGCAGGCGGGTGAGCTGGATGGGGTCTGTCATTCTTGTCCTGAAAAACAGCAGGGCTGCCGCGTGGGCAGCCCTGCAATGGGGGAGGGTGTGTTTTACTTAGCCTGCGTTGGAAAGAACCGCCGCGCGGACTGCATCCTTGATCGCGCCTTCGGTCGCGGGGACCGTGCGGTAACGTTCCTCCCGCTCGAACAGGTCCGCCAGATGCACAGGGAGCGCGGGGTGAATACCCGTTGCGGCCACCATGGCGTCGGGGAACTTGGCCGGGTGTGCCGTGGCTTCGGCCACCATGGGAATACCCGGCTGGCGGAAGCGGCGGCCAGCGGCAATACCAATGGCGGAGTGCGGGTCGGCCATATAGCTGGACCGCTGGTGCAGGGTGCGGATCTCGGCCTCGGTCTGGGCATCATCCAGCGCCAGACCAGAGAACAGGGTGCGGGCGTTCTCCCAGACTTCGGCCGGTACGTCCATATGCCCCGTGCTGCGGAAGCCGGTCATGATCCGGGCGCAGGCCGGGGCATCCCGCCCGAGCAGTTCAAACAGCAGGCGTTCGAAGTTGGAGGAAACCTGAATGTCCATGGAGGGGGAGAGGCTGGGCACCACCCCTTTGATGGTCATGTCATTGGCGTTGAGGAAGCGGGTTAGAATGTCGTTCCGGTTGGAGCCGACGCAAAGCTGGCGGATGGGCAGGCCCATCTTGCGCGCAGCCCATGCTGCCAGAATATTGCCGAAGTTGCCCGTGGGCACGGCAAAGGAGACTTCACGCTCCGGCGCGCCCAGAGCAAGTGCGGCATGCACATAGTACGGGATTTGCGCGGCAATACGCGCCCAGTTGATGGAATTGACGGCAGAAAGGTGCATCTCCCGGCGGAAGGGAATATCCGCAAACAGGCTTTTTACAAGATCCTGACAATCATCAAACGTGCCTTCAACCGCAAGGTTGGTCACGTTGGGTTCACGCACGGTGGTCATCTGCCTGCGCTGCACTTCCGATGTGCGGCCCTTGGGGTGCAGGATGATCACGGACAGGCGCTTGCGGCCCCGGCAGGCTTCAATGGCAGCGGAGCCCGTATCCCCCGAGGTGGCACCGACAATGGTGACGTGCTCGTTACGCTGGGTCAGAACATGCTCAAAAAGCTGGCCAAGCACCTGCATGGCCATGTCCTTGAAGGCAAGGGTCGGGCCGTGGAACAGTTCCTGCACGAACAGCCCGTCCTCCACCTGTGTCAGCGGCACAATGGCGGGGTGGTCAAAACCGGCATAGGCTTTGGCGCACAGGGTTTTGAGCGTGTCTTCGTCAATATCGGAGCCGGTAAAACGGGCCAGAATACGGGCTGCCAGCTCCGGGTAGGGCAGGGCACGCATGGCCTGCCACTCGGCTAGCGAGAATTCGGGCCATGTCTGTGGCAGATACAGCCCGCCATCTTCGGCAAGGCCACTCAGCAGGACATCGGAAAAAGAAAGAACGGGAGCATTCCCGCGTGTGGAAATGTAGCGCATGAGGGCGTTTATATCCTGAATGACGGATGCCGCGAAGTGGCTTGTACGATAATTTCGGCAGTGCCTAGCCCGGCGGGGGTGTTGTGGGCAGGGTCAGCTCGTAAATGGTGATCGGCCATGTAATGGTGGCCGAGGGCGCGCCAAAAGCCGTGCTGTGGTTGAGCTGGCTGGCGGAAACATACAGGTGCCCGTGCCCGTCCAGCCCCGGTGTGGTCGGCCATTGCAGGCGCGGGTCGGTTATCAGCCTGCGTGGCACCCGCCCGGTGGTGTAGCTGAGAATGCTCGATGTTGTGATGTCGGCCCAGTAAAGCGTGCCGTCATTATCAATGGTCATGCCGCCAAGCGATGGGGTTTTGAACCATTGTGTCACGCTTTCCTCAAACGCGGCGGGGGTTATGTCGGGGTCGGTAAAAATGGCGGTGGACACGCGGGAGAGGTATTGCCCCGGAGCCTGAAGCACAATCCACGTGCCATCGGGGCTGACCGCAACCATGCTGGCATCCACGGCTGCGTATCGGCCTGTGTTGTCCCGCACCGGGCCGGTGGGCGTTACAATCGGGCGGCTGGCAATAAGGTCGGGGTGGTGGTCCAGAAAGCGCCGGGCTGTGGCGGTGGCAATATCAATGACCAGCAGGCCCGCAACGCCTGAATCGGGCACGTAAGCCGTAGTGCCATGCACGGCAATGCCCGACAGAATACTCCCCGGTCGCAAGGCGCTGGCCTGTACGGGTACCGTGCGGAGTACGGTGTTGGTGCCAGGGTCAATTTCCACCAGTTTGGGGGCGGCTACGGGCGGGTTCTTGCGGTTTGTCACGCCGCTGTCGAGCATCCATATGTGGCCGTCTGCGGTTCTGGTCAGCCCGCCAAGGGCTACAAACCGGGTTTGTGCATCCCCTTCGGGCGCGTTCCATGCAGCATTGGGCCATGCGGCCAGTTGCCCGTTTGTGTCCCGCACAAAAAGCTGCGGGCCGGTGTTGCCAACCCATGCCGGGGCTTCCAGCAGCATGCGCCCGTCAGGCAGGGGGAGCACTGCATCCCATATCTGGCTGCTGGACTGCATGAAGGGCTGGAGCGCACTGGCAGGCAGTTCCGCAACCTTGGGCATGTGCAGCGCCCATGCCGGGGCATTGGCCAGCGGGAGAGCAAACAACGCTGCCAGCAGGCCAAAAGCCGCGCGGCGATTGGGGGCGTAAGAGCGGGGGATAAGAACAGTCATGCGCGCGGGCACCCGGTTGGTGGAGAGTCAGGCAAAAAACGTGGGCAGGAGTTTCCGCCCCACAGGCGGGCCTTACAAACGCCTTGTGTGCAGGGCCGGTTTGTTGTGGGTGTGGTACGCTGCCTTTTACGCATCGGGGGCGCGCTCAAGGTAACGGCGGCGGATATGGGTCAGGTAGGCCGTGGCGTCCAGCGGTTTGCCGGTGGCATCCTGTATGATCCGGGGCATGCTGGCACTGCGCGCGCGGCCATGAACATTCTGGCGCAGCCATGCCAGCAGGGGGGCAAAATCCCCCTGACCAATGGCGGGCAGAATGGCCGGGTTGGCTTTGCAGGCCGCGTTGCGCAACTGGGCCGCGGTCATGGCACCAAGGGCATAGCAGGGGAAGTAGCCGAACAGCCCCGCAGGCCAGTGAATATCCTGCAAACAGCCGCGCCGGTCATCTGGCACGCGCAGGCCCAGCAGGGCGTGCAGGCGGTCATTAAACGCTCCGGGCAGGTCGGCCAGTGCCAGATCGCCCGAGATCAGGGCTTTTTCCAGCTCGTAGCGGACCAGAATATGGGCGGGATATGTGACCTCATCCGCATCCACCCGAATAAAGCCGGGTTCAACATGCGTCAGGTGCCGGTGCAGGCTGGCTGCGTCCCATCCGGGGGTGTTGTCCGCCACGCCAAAACTGTTGCGCACCTGCGGAGCCAGCCAGTTTGCAAAGGTGAGGGAACGGCAGAACTGCATTTCCATCAGCAGGGACTGGCTTTCATGCAGGGTCATGCCGCCGGACTGGCCCACAGGCTGGCTGGCCCATTCGGTCGGGAGCCCCATTTCATACAGGGCATGGCCTGTTTCGTGCAGCACACCCATCATGGCGGGAATAAAATCCGCCTCCACGTAGCGGGTGGTCAGGCGTACGTCGTGGGTCGCACCACCGCAGAACGGGTGCGCGCTTACGTCCAGTCTGCCGCGTGTTACGTCAAACCCCATATGGTGCATCAGGCGGCGGCCCAGAGCTTCCTGCCGTGCAATGGGGAATGGACCTGCGGGGGGCTGAAGGGCTGGCAGGCTGGCCTGCTGTTCCAGCACGGAGCCAATCAGTTCAGGCAGTTCTGCGGCCAGAGACGTAAAAACAGGGTCAATGTCCGCCTGCCGGGTGCCGGGGTCAAAACTGTCGAGCAGGGCATCGTAGTCAGTCAGTCCCATGGCCTCGCCCGTGGCTACGGCGGTTGCACGGGTCAGGCGCAGCACTTCTGCCAGATGCGGCTCAAGGCTTTTAAAGTCACTTTCCTCACGCGCGGTACGCCATGCCATTTCGCACCGTGCCGTGGCCTGTGCGCTGGCTTCCACCAGCTCACCCGGCAGGGCGGTGGCCTGAGTGTGCTGCCTGCGCATCTGCTCCAGATTGGCAGCGCGCCACGGATCATCCCCCGCATCGGCCTCGGCCAGCAGGTCCGCCATAACCGGAGCGGTCAGGATTTCGTGGCGCAGCCCTTCCAGCATGGCCAGATTGTCCGCCCGGCGTTCGGCAGCGCCCGATGGCATCATAACTTCCTTGTCCCACCCCAAAATACCAAGGGCATCATTGAGGGAGGAAAGGCGCGCAAAGTGGCGTTCGAGGGAAAGATAGGCTTTGTTCATGCAGGGGATGCTACAGCATCATGCCCGCAAACAAAATGTGTCTGATCGGGCATATCCACCTTTCAGGCCGGGTTTGGCTGCAAAATTAAAGGGGCAGACCGCGTGAACGGGAAAAAAACGGATCAGGACCCTCCGCTGGCGCCGGCGGATATGGCGCTGGCCTGTCTGGCGCGGGGGGATGCCGAGCAGGCCGAATCCCTTTTGCGCGCGCATTTGCGCCTTAACCCGGCGGATGCACAGGGCTGGCACGCCATGGCCTGTATTGCCCGTGCCGGGGGGAATGCAGCGGCCGCAGTAGCCCTTGCGGGCAAGGCGGTGGAGCTGGCGGGGGAGCCGTTTTTTTATATCACGCTGGGGTTGGCCCTGCTGGAACTGGGGCATGTGGAGCAGGCGCGGGCGGCGGCCAATGTGGCCGTGCTTGCAACGCCCGCAGACCCCCGCGCGCATGACGCCATGGGCCAGATACTGGAAAAGGCAGGTCGCCTGCCCGAGGCCGAGCAGGCCTTGAAAAAAGCACGCACCCTGCGCCCGCTGGAGCCAGCGCGGCACATGGCGCTGGCGGCCTTTCTGGCCCGGCATGGGCGGGTGGAGGAGGCAATCAGCCTGTCCGCCCGGGCACTAAGGCTGGCGGGGGAGGATGTTGCCGCCCATAACCTGCATGCCATGCTGCTTGAGCGTGCCGGGCGCATGGGGGAGGCGGAACCGCATTTCCGGTATGTGGCGCAGGCCATGCCGGATAACCCGCAGGCTTTGGCAAATCACGGGGCTGCCCTGTTTGCCATACGGGATTATGAGGGAGCAGAGCAGGCCCTGCGCCTGTCAGCCGCGCTGGCCCCGGATGTAGCGGAAACCCTGACAAATCTGGGGCTTGTGCTTATGGCGCAGGGCCGGTTGCACAGTGCCGGGCAAGTGCTGGAAGCCGCCTACAGGCAGCGCCCGGATGATGCCCGGCTAGCACTTAATTATGGCACGGTGCTGATGGACCTTGGCCATACACAAACCGCGCGGGACCTGTTTACACAAGCCATGCAGCAGGCCACCACGTTACAGGACCGGGCGCGTGCAACGCTGGACCTTGCCGGCCTTTACCTGTCTGTCGGGGAGTTTGCGCAGGGGTGGGCGCTGTTTGAAGCACGCCGGGACCTGCTGGCACCCCCACATTGTGTAGCCAGCATGGCGCAGTGGGATGGGCGCGCCACAACAGGTGCCGTGCTGCTCTATGCCGAGCAGGGGCTGGGCGATGCCTTGCAGTTCCTGCGGTATGTGGGGCTGGCGGCCCAAAGGGCACGGGTTAGCCTGCTGGTGCCCCAGAGTATGCACGCGCTTGTGCGTCGCCTGCTCCCCCAATGGGGTGGGCGTGTGCAGCTTTGTCTGCCGGAACAGGCAAGCCATGCGGAGGCATGTTGCAGCTTGTTAAGCCTGCCCCAAAAGCTTGGGGTGGCAAGCCCTTTTGCCTGGCAGCCTGACCTTGCATGTTTTGCAGGGCCAGTTCCGCTATGTGTGGGGGAGGGGTTGCAGGTGGGGCTGTGCTGGTCGGGTAACCCCAGCTATCAGTTTGACCGCAGGCGCTCTCTTGCTCCGGCCCTGCTGGGCGGGCTGTCTGCTGTAAAAGGCGTGAGTTTTCAGGCTTTGCAGCCCTGTTCGCGGCTGGAGGATGTGCCGCTACCACTCAGCCCCCTGCCAGCGGGGGATCTGCTGGCCACGGCCCGGCTCATAGCCGGGCTGGATGTGGTTGTGAGTGTGGACACCATGATTGTTCATCTGGCGGGGTTGCTGGGTAAACCCACCCTGTTGCTGAACCGGTATGCAGGGGACTGGCGCTGGGCAGCGGCCTCTACCCCTTCCGCAGGGGGCACGGTTTCCCCCGGTGCGCTGGAGCGCAGCGTGTGGTACCCTTCGGTCCGGATTGTCCGGCAGCCTGCCCCGGAGGGGGATGTTCCCAGTTGGCACCACCCGCTTGCAACGGCCACACACTGGCTGGAGCAGGCAGTGCTATGCAAAGAGCAGGGCGGTTGCTCCCACAAATTGTAGCTTTATGATGCAGGCATGACACGTATCTCTCCCGATGGCGCTACGCCAGCCATGGCGCAGTGGTTTACGCTCAAGGCGGAAAATCCCGAAGCCCTTCTGTTCTTCCGCATGGGCGATTTTTACGAACTGTTTTTTGATGATGCCACGGCAGCCGCCGCCGCGCTGGATATTGCCCTGACCGCCCGTGGCAACCATGGAGGCGAACCCATAGCCATGTGTGGCGTGCCCGTGGCTGCGGCCCCGGCCTATCTGTCTCGTTTAATCCGCCGGGGGTTCCGGGTTGCGGTGGCTGAACAGACGGAGGTGCCGCGCAAGGGGCGCCCCGCCAGCAAGGGGCCGCTGGCACGTGGCATTGTGCGGGTGGTAACGCCCGGAACGCTCACGGAGGATGAACTGCTGGAGCCGGGCCGCTCCAACCTGCTGCTCGCACTGGTCTGCCCCGCTGGGGCAGATAAAGGCAAACGCCGCAAGGATGCCCCGGCCGAAGGTGCAGGCCCGCTTGGCGCTGCGTGGATTGATGTATCCACCGGCCTGTTTGAGACAGCAAGCCTGCCCGCCACGGCCTTGCCCGCCCTGCTGGGGCGTTTGGACCCGGCGGAAATTCTGGCCAGTGCCGCCGTGGAACTGGGCGATTATGAAGCCCGGCGTGCGCCCGAGGCCACATTGCCCGCCCCCGGCAGTGCCCGCCAGCGCCTTGCCGCGGCCTTTGATGTGGCGAGCATTGAAGCCTTTGGCACTTTTTCGGACGAGGAGAGCGTGGCTGCAGCCATGGCGGTGGACTATGTGCGCCGCTCGCAGGCTGGCAAACTGCCTCGGCTGGCCCACCCCATTGCACAAAGCCAGAATGGCGTGCTGGGCATAGACCCGGCCACCCGCGCCAGTCTGGATATTTTGCGCGCGCGCGATGGCGGGGTGGAACACACCCTGTTTACAGCCATTAACCGCACGGTCAGCGCTGCCGGGGCGCGCATGCTGGCGGAATGGCTGGCCTCCCCGCTGACGGAGGTAGCAGCTATTGCTGCCCGGCAGGAGGGCTGGTGGTGGCTCAAGGACCACGCCGCCCGTTGTGCAGCACTGCGCGATGCGCTGAAAAAAGCGCCCGATATTGCCCGTGCGCTAGGCAGGCTCTCGCTCGGGCGGGGGCTCCCGCGTGATATGGCCGGCATACGCGATGGGCTGCATGCCGCGCGTGAGGCTGCCCGTATTCTGGCAGGGCCCGATGGAGGGGATGCTGCCCAGCTCCCCACGGTTCTGGCGCATGCCATGGGCTGGCTGGGTGCGGCCCGTGCGCTGGAAGCCGAGTTGCACACGGCATTGGCGGAGGAACTGCCCGCCCGGCTTGATGATGGTGGCGTGATTGCCGCAGGCTATGATGGGGAGCTGGATGAACACCGTGCCCTGCGCGATAACTCACGCCGCCTGATTGCCGCCTTGCAGGCGGAGTACGCAACCCGGTTTGGGGTTTCCAACCTTAAAATCCGCCATCACGCCCAGCTTGGCTACGTTATGGAAGTGCCTGTGGGGGCCAGTGCGCGGCTCAAGGACAATCCCGACCTTATTCTGCGGCAGGGCACGGCCAGTACGGCCCGCTTTGCCACGGAGGAGCTGGCCAGCCTGAACGTGCGCATTACCGAGGCAGCGGAAAAAGCCGCCCAGCGCGAAAAGCAGGTGTTTGCGGAGCTAACGGCCAAGGTGCTGGCCGAGCGGGAACTGCCCGAACTGGCTCAGGCACTGGCGGTGCTGGATGTGTTGCAGTCCTGTGCGGCACTGGCCACGGGTGGAACATGGTGCAGGCCCGACGTGCGTGAGGATACGGCGTTTGATCTGCAAGGCTGCCGCCACCCTGTGGTGGAGGCGGCCCTGCCGCGGGGCGCGCGCTTTACCCCCAATGGCTGCGTACTGGCCCCAGAACGCCGCGTTATGCTGCTGACAGGGCCGAACATGGCCGGTAAATCCACCTTTTTGCGGCAGACGGCGCTGGCGGTCATTCTGGCACAAGGCGGCTTTCCCGTAGCGGCGGATTCCGCACGTATCGGGGTGGTGGACCAACTGTTCTCGCGCGTTGGCGCATCGGATGATCTGGCGCGCGGGCGCTCCACTTTTATGGTGGAAATGACCGAAACAGCCGCCATTCTCAATCAGGCGGGGCCGCGCTCGCTTGTGGTGGTGGATGAGATCGGGCGGGGGACTGCAACGCTGGATGGGCTGGCCATTGCATGGTCGGTGCTGGAGGCCCTGCATTCAACGGTGCGCTGTCGTGCAATTTTTGCAACCCACTTCCACGAACTCTCGCGGCTGGTCGATACGTTGCCCCGTTTGTGCCTGCATACAATGGCAGTGCGGGAGTGGCGCGGGCAGATCGTTTTTTTGCACGAAGTGCTTGCAGGATCAGCAAAAAAAAGCTGGGGTGTGCATGTGGCGCGGCTGGCTGGCGTGCCCGTAAGCGTGGTGGAGCGGGCCGGTCGCCTGCTGCGTGAACTTGAGCGTGCTGAAAATACCATACCCGAACCATTACCGCTTTTTGACACACAGAAGACATTACCCCCACCATGCGAAAATACGTTAAAGAAACGATTGATGGAGATTGACCCGGACAGTCTGACCCCAAGGGCCGCGCTGGATATGCTGTACGACCTGCGCAGGCTGGCCGGGCAGGATACAGACACATCTGCTGCCGGCTGATCCCCTCCAACCCCGACCGTTCCCAGGAGCTGAACCCGTAACCCTATGCCCACCTCTTCCGCACAGGCTGCCGCCGGGCAGCAAACCGACATGTCCGTTCTGGCGACCCTGACGCCAGAAGCCCTTGCCGCATGCCTGACGCGGGAGTTGAGGGACGCCACACCAGATGATGCCGCCATCCCCCCAAGGGATGAGGCCGTGGCTATTTTCCGGCGGCATCTGGGGCGTTATCAGGCGGATGTTCGCAAACGGTTTGAGCAGTATGAGCTCAAGGGGGCGGCAGCCGCCAAAACCCTTGCGACCTTTGCCGACGTTATGCTGCGCGCCATTGTGGACTTGGCCGTGCGGGCGACCACAGTGGACGAACCACCTGCCATGGGGGGGCGGTCGGGGTTTGCCGTGGCAGCAACAGGCGGGTACGGGCGCGGGCTGCTGGCACCGTTCAGTGATATTGACCTGCTGTTCCTGATCGCGCAGGGCGCGGGTGAGCGTGCTCACCCCGTGGTGGAATATGTGCTGTATTTTCTGTGGGATCTGGGGGTCAAGGTTGGCCACGCCACCCGCACGATAGATGAATGTATTGCCGAGGCATCCAAGGATACCACGGTCCGTACCGCCCTGCTGGACGCACGCCTGCTGGATGGGGATACAGCCCTGTTTGCCATGTTTGAGGCCCGCTATATCCTCTCCTGCGTGGAGGCGGGGGCTGCGGGCTTTATTCATGACAAACGGCGCGAGCGGCTGGAGCGGCACCGCAAGTTTGGGGATAGCCCCTATCTGGTCGAACCCAACATAAAGGAAGGCCGGGGCGGGCTGCGGGACCTGCAGACCCTGTACTGGATGTGTCGCAACACCTTTGGCACCCGCCATGTGCGTGACCTGCTGGCCCCGGAATTTATATGGATGGGCCTGCTGACCGAGCAGGAAGCCGCCCGTGCCCGCCGGTCGTGGGACTTCCTGTGGACCGTGCGCCTGCACCTGCATTACGTGGCCGGGCGGGCGGAAGAACGCCTGACCTTTGACATGCAGCCCGTTATTGGCGCGCGTATGGGCTACACCCGCCACGGCCGCCAGAACGGGGTGGAGCGGTTTATGCGCCACTACTTCCTGACCGCGCGGGAAGTCATGCGTCTGACCCATGTGCTCGAACCCGCCGTACTGCGGCAGGCGCAGGGTCCGGTGGCCAATGCCGCCAAACCGGACGAAGCCATGCGTGAGGCAGGCTTTACCCTGCTTGACGGGCAGATCCTGCCCGACCGGGGCGTGTCCTTTGATCAGGACCCCATTAAAATGATGCAGATTCTGGACTGGGCGCGCCTGCGCCGCCGTCCACTGCACCCGCTGGCGCGGCACCAGCTTATCCGGTGGGAGCGCCGGGCCATTACCCTGCGGGACAACCCGGAGGCCGCGCGCATCTTCCTCGACCTGTTGTGTGGAGACACGGCAGAGGAGGAGCAGCGCCCGCGCAGGCGTGGGGCGGCCCTGCCTCCGCCAGCTCCTACGGAGGAGAACTCACCGGTTTATTCCGCCGCGTATGGCAGCCATCCGCCATCGGGCCATTCCTACTGGCTCCATATCCTGAACGAGACCGGGATTTTTGGCCGCCTTATTCCCGACTGGGCGCGTATTGTCGGGCAGATGCAGTTTGACACCTACCATGTGTTCACGGTGGATGAGCATACGGTAGAAGCTATTCGTATTCTGGACGAAGTGGCCGCCGGACGCATGGCGGACGAAATTCCCATTGCATATGAGCTGATCAAGGGCCTGCATTCGCGCCGAGCGTTGTATATGGCCGTGCTCCTGCATGACGTGGCCAAGGGGCGCGGCGGGGATCATTCGGAAATCGGGGCTGAAATTGCCGCCGAACTCTGCCCCCGCCTTGGCATGTCGGGGGAGGAGACGGAAACAGTCTCATGGCTGGTTCTGCACCACCTCCTGCTCAGCCATACCGCCTTCCAGCGTGATATTGACGACCCCAAAACCATTCTGGACGTTGCAGATATTGTGCAGTCCCCCGAGCGGTTGCGTCTGCTGCTGCTGCTGACCATTGTGGACATGCGCGCGGTAAGCTCGCGCGTGTGGAACGCGTGGAAGGCAACCTTGCTGCGGGAGCTGTATCTGCGTGTGGCGGAAGTTCTGGCCGGTGGCCTCTCCACCACCGAGCGCGACGTACGTGTGCGCCATGCCAAGGATGTAACAGCCGAAATTCTGGGCGAAGAGGGTGTGCCCCAGCGTGACATCGAGCACTTTCTGGGACTGGGTTATGCAGGGTACTGGCTGTCGTTCGATTACGAGACCCACAGCCGCCATGCCCGCCTGATCCGTGATGCCGATGCGCGTAGTGCCCCCCTTACGGTGGAGGTTCTGCCCCTGCCAGCGCGGGGTGTGACCGAGGTTACCGTCTATACGGTGGACGTACCGGGCCTGTTTTCCAAGATTGCAGGGGCGCTGGCGTTGGCCGGGGCCTCCATTGTGGATGCGCGCATCCATACCATGACCCACGGCATGGCGCTCGATACGTTCTGGATTCAGGACACATCAGGTCAGGCGTATGAAGAAACACACCGTCTGGCGCGCCTGACCTCCCTGATCGAGCAGGGCTTGAGCGGGCAGCTTGATATTGGGGCCGAAATTGCACGGGCAGGTTTTGGCCATATGCCGCTGCGCATGCGGGCCATCCATGTGCCCCCACGGGTGGTGGTAGATAACGGCGTGTCCAACACGTACACGGTTATCGAGGTTAACGGTCGCGACCGCCCCGGCCTGCTGCATGACGTTACCGCAGCCATGAGCCGGGAGAACCTCCAGATCGCCTCTGCCCATATTACCACCTACGGCGTGCGGGCGGTGGACGTATTTTACGTCAAGGACCTGTTCGGCCTGAAGATTACGGACAAGAAGCGGCTGGAGGAAATCCGTGAACGTCTGCTGGCCGGGTTGAAGGAGGCGGAAGCCGAGGCATCCGCCTGTGCTAACGCCCGCTACTCAGCCTGAAGTTACGCTCCGGCCCGGGCTGGCGGGTGATAGCCCTTTGTCCAGCCCGGTACGCAGTTCCATGCCCTGCGGGCTGGCGGGGTCAATCAGCCCGGTGCGCAGGAACAGGTCGATCAGCACCAGATTGACGTTGAACTTGAACTCATCCGTATCCCGCACAATGCGGTAAGCCTCGCTCAGCGGGATCAGGGCAAAGCTTTCTACCTCGCCATCGGCGGCGGTCGGCTCAAAGCTTTCGGGTAGGTACAGGTCGTAGCAGTATAAAATATCGCGCCGCAGCCCTTCGGGGCGGTTCAGGGCATAGACCAGCCGCCCGGCCTGCACGGCCTCCTCCGCCAGTGGGCCGGGTATGCTGGCTTCTTCTGCGGCTTCCTTGATCAGTGCCTCGCGCGGGGTGTGGCCTGCGGGCATGCCGCCTGCCACCAGATGGTCCAGTTTGGAAGGGTCCAGCCGTTTGTTGGCTGCCCGCCGCCCGGTCCACAGGTGCAACCCATCTGCCTTGCGGACAAGACCGTTCATGTGCACGCCCGTTGCTACAAACCCGAACAGGGGCAGTGCTCCGCGGTCTATGCGGCCTACAACGGGCTGGTCCATGTCGGGATAAACATCAAACAGTTCGTGGTGGGATTTGTAAAATCCCTCTCTGGCAAGCTCTTCCCCCAGTGCTTCAAGCCCTTTGGGGTGGGGAATGTTAAAGCCCTTGTCTGGCGTGCCAAAGCCAGCCTGCTCCATACGGGCGAACAATTCGGGCGCCAGCCAGCCAGAAGGCGTGCCGCCAAGGGCAAGGGGGGCGCGCCCACCCGGAAGAGTAGCCGTGTTGCAGTCCGTCAGATGGCGGAGGAACGGGTTGGCATGGGAAGGCATAAGGGCAAAGGTCCTGTTCTTGCTGTGCCAGACACGAATGCTGTTATCGGGGCATAAAACGGGCATGGCAAGGTGGCAGGGGGTTGCAAAAACTGCCTGACGTGCCACATCCGGGGGCATGTCCCCCCGTAGAGCAGTGTCTGGCCCACTCAATAGGCCGGTTTCCTATACTTTTGCCCGTTTGTTGCCCTATCTGTGGCCACAGGAGAACAAGGCCCTGCGCTGGCGTATGGCGCTGGTGCTGGTTGTTCTTGTGGCCGGAGAGCTGGCTACGCTGTCTGTGCCCATTGTGTATAGCAAGGTGGTGGACAGGTTTGTGCACCCCAACAGTCTGGCCATGGCACCGGCACTGCTTATCCTGTGCTACGGGCTGGTGCGCCTTGTGTCCGGCGCGTTGACCAACCTGCGGGATTCCCTGTTCGCCCCCGTGCGCTTCCGTGTGGCACGGCAGGCGGCCTATCGCAGCTTTGCGCATATGCATAAGCTTTCCCTGCGCTTCCATCTGGACAGGCGCACAGGGGGTGTTACGCGCGCCATAGAGCGTGGCACGGAGGCGGTGGAAACGCTTTTGCGCATGCTCATGTCCCTCTCGCCCACCATTTTGCAGGCCTTGCTGGTGATGGGGGTGATCTGGCGGCTGTTCAACTGGACCTATGTGCTCATGATCGCGCTCATGATCACGGCCTATATTGTGTTTACGGTCCGCTTCACCTCGTGGCGGCTGGGTATCCGCCGCCGTATGAACGACACCAACACCGAGGCGTCTGGTCGGGCGCTGGACAGCCTGCTCAATTACGAAACCGTAAAATATTTTGGCAACGAGGAGCATGAGGCCCGGCGGTACGACAACGCACAGGCCCGCTACGAAAAAGCAGCCATGAAAACCCAGTACTCGCTAGGGGTGCTCAACTTCGGTCAGGCTGCCATTATTGCCATATCCCTTGCCGCAATCATGCTGCTGGGCGGGCATGATGTGGAGGTGGGGCGTATTACGGTGGGTGAGTTTGTTATGGTCAACACCTACCTGCTCCAGCTTTATGGCCCGCTCAATTTTCTGGGTTCCGTGTATTCGGGTATCCGCACCGCTCTGGTCGATCTGGAACATATGCTCAGCCTGACGGAAGAGGTGGTGGAAGTGGCAGACCCGGCCAGTCCGCTCCCCATTGCCACGCGGCTGGCGGACTCTGCTCCGGCGCAGGTGGCGTTCCGTGATGTGCACTTTGGCTACCGCCCCGAGCGGGAGATCCTGCACGGCGTCAGTTTTGATGTGCAGCCGGGGCACAAGGTGGCCATTGTGGGGAGCACGGGGGCAGGTAAATCCACCATAAGCCGCCTGCTGTTCCGTTTTTACGATACATGGTCCGGCGCGGTTCTGGTGGATGGGCATGACGTGCGCTCATACCGTCAGGCGGACCTGCGTGCGGCCATAGGCGTTGTCCCGCAAGATACCGTGCTGTTCAATGACAGCATAGGCTACAACATCGCCTACGGGCGTCTGGGGGCTACGCCCGAACAGGTGGAGGAAGCCGCCCGACTGGCCCAGATCCATGATTTTATCATGACCCTGCCCGAAGGGTACGAAACACAGGTGGGCGAGCGTGGCCTCAAGCTCTCCGGTGGGGAAAAACAGCGCGTGGCCATAGCCCGCACGATTTTGAAAGACCCACGCGTTCTTGTGCTTGACGAGGCCACCAGCGCGTTGGACACACATACGGAAAAAGAAATTCAGGCAGCGCTTAAAACCGTTTCCGCCCACCGGACAACCCTTGTGATCGCTCACCGGCTTTCCACTATTGTGGATGCGGACGAAATTCTGGTCATGGGGCAGGGGCTGGTTGTGGAGCGTGGCACGCATGCGCAGTTGCTGGCGGCACAGGGCCAGTACGCAGCCATGTGGGCTGCACAGGCCACGGGGGAGGGCTGACCTGCTGATTGTTGCCATCCCGCCGAATCCGGCAGATGCTGCACAGAACGTAAGGAGTAAAAACATGGCGGATAACCACGCACACGCCACGACTGGGGCGGAAAATGCAGCACATGCCGGGCAGCGCCCCGAAGTGCCCGAAGACCTTGCTCGCTGCGCAATGGTGATCGAACACGCCATTGACCATTTGCGGAATGAGAAGTTCCCGCCACTGGCTGTGGCCTCGGCATTGCTTGGCGGATCGCTGGGTGTGATGGCCCGCAGCATGGACAAGGAAACCATCCTGCGTATTCTCGACTCTGCCGCGCAAAGCGTGCGTTTGGGTGATGTTCACGCCTCCGTTCTGGCCGATGGTGGTGAGGAAAGCGAGAAAGCCTGAGCTTCAACCCTTGACTGAGGGCGACGGCTAATGTCATAAGCCGCGCCAATCCTGAATGTGGTCGCCGGGCGTTTGTCTCGGCCCTCTAGTTCCTTTTTTGTTTAAGACAAGGATGAGACAATGTCCCGTCGTTGCCAGATCACCGGCAAAGGCGTGCTGACCGGAAACAACGTCAGTCATGCCAACAACAAATCCCGTCGTCGCTTTCTGCCCAACCTGCAGGAAGCTTCCCTGACGTCCGAAATTCTGGGCTCCGCCGTTCGCATGCGCGTTAGCGCACGTGGCCTGCGCACCATTGAACACAATGGTGGTCTGGATTCCTTCCTGCTGAGCACGCCTAACCGCAAGCTCCCCACGGAAGCACAGGTCATCAAGCGTCGCGTTCTGCGCGTGCAGGCCAAGAAGCAGGCTGCCGCAGGCGTCTGATTCAGGGCTTTGTCTATTCCGTAGGAACCGGGGTCTGCCACATTAGGTGACAGAACCCGGTTTCTGCGGTTCAGGCGCCTGCCACTCCTTGTCAGGCGCTTTTGTCTATCGGCCGGTGTCCGGCAGCCAGCTTTCTGAAAGCAATAATTTTCAGGGGGCGTTCAAGGCGTTCGGCGGCCACAGGCGCGAAGGTTTGTTCCTGTCGCGCCTTACCTGTTTTCTGGAGGTTTTCGTGTCCGCCACAACTGATCTGTCCAAGATCCGTAATATCGGTATCACCGCGCACATTGACGCGGGTAAGACAACCACGACCGAACGCATTCTGTACTACACCGGCGTGTCCCACAAGATTGGTGAAGTGCACGAAGGTAACACCACCACAGACTACATGGCCCAGGAACGTGAGCGTGGTATTACCATCACCTCCGCCGCCGTGACCTGTGACTGGAAAGATCACCGGATCAACATCATCGACACCCCCGGACACATCGACTTCAACATCGAAGTGAACCGCTCGCTGCGCGTGCTCGATGGTGCCGTGTTCATCATCGAAGGTGTTGCCGGTGTTCAGCCGCAGTCTGAAACCAACTGGCGTCTGGCTGACCGTTACAACGTTCCGCGCATCATCTTCATCAACAAGCTCGACCGTACCGGCGCAGACTTCTACCGTGCATTCGACACGCTGAAGGAAAAGCTGGACATCGTTGCTATCCCCCTTCAGCTGCCCATCGGTGCGGAAGACCAGTTCCTCGGCGTTGTCGATCTGGTGGAAATGAAGGCCATCATCTGGGAAGGTGGTGAACTGGGTGCGAAGTTCCACGACGAAGAAATTCCTGCCGACCTGAAGGAAAAGGCTGCCGAAGCACGCCAGAACCTGCTGGACACGGCCCTGGCTGTTGATGAAACCGCCATGGAAGAATACTTCGAAAAGGGCGACGTTTCCGTTGAAACCCTGAAG
Organism: Acetobacter sp. ESL1128; assembly: GCF_058505085.1. Lineage (NCBI taxonomy): Bacteria > Pseudomonadati > Pseudomonadota > Alphaproteobacteria > Acetobacterales > Acetobacteraceae > Acetobacter > Acetobacter sp. ESL1128. The sequence continues at coordinate 1,009,756 of NZ_CP196369.1, forward strand.
CGCTGCATCAAAAAAGGCGCTATTTCGGGTGAATTCCGTCCGGTTCTGTGTGGTACGGCCTTCAAGAACAAGGGCGTGCAGCCCCTGCTCGACGGGATTGTTGATTACCTGCCCGCTCCTAACGACGTTGAAGGCATCCGTTGCGCTCCGCCGGAAGGTGAAGAAGAAAACGAAAGCGCACAGCCCATCCTGCCGGTTGACCCCGATGGCAAGTTTGCTGGTCTGGCGTTCAAGATCATCAACGACAAATACGGCACGCTGACCTTCGTGCGCGTCTACCGTGGCGTTCTCAAGACCGGTGACACCGTTCTGAACACCACCAAGGGCCACAAGGAACGTATTGGCCGTATCTATCAGATGCACGCTGACAAGCGCGTGGAACTGAGCGAAGTGCACGCTGGTGATATTGCTGCGTTCGTGGGTCTGAAAGACTCCCAGACGGGTGACACGCTGGCCGATCCTTCCGATCCGGTTGTTCTGGAACGTATGTCCTTCCCGGTTCCGGTTATCGACATCTCCGTTGAGCCGAAAACCAAGGATGCAGTGGAAAAGATGACACTGGCCCTGCAGAAGCTGGCTGGTGAAGATCCTTCCCTGCACCTCAAGACCGACCAGGAAACGGGCCAGATCATTCTGTCCGGCATGGGCGAGTTGCATCTGGACATCATCATCGACCGTCTGCGTCGTGAATATGGTGTGGATGCAAACGTGGGTGCACCGCAGGTTGCATACCGCGAAACCATCTCCAAGCCGCACACGGAAACCTACACCCACAAGAAGCAGTCTGGTGGTTCGGGTCAGTTCGCAGAAGTGAAGATTTCCTTCGAGCCGGTTGAACGGAACGAAGGCATCTCGTTCGAGAACAAGGTTGTTGGTGGTACCGTGCCGAAGGAATACATTCCTGCGGTGGAAAAAGGTATCCGCATGCAGTCTTCCACAGGTGTTCTGGCTGGCTTCCCCACGGTTGACTTCAAGTTCACCCTGCTTGACGGCAAATACCATGACGTTGACTCGTCTGCGCTGGCGTTTGAAATCGCTGCAAAGGCCTGCTTCCGTGAAGGTATGAAGAACGCCGGTCCGGTTATTCTGGAACCGATCATGGACGTGGAAATAACCACTCCGAACGATCACGTTGGTGACGTGGTGGGCGATCTTAACCGCCGCCGTGGTATGATCCAGAGCCAGGAAACCTCGGGTTCCACGGTTATGGTTCGTGCCCATGTGCCGCTGAAGGAAATGTTCGGTTACATTTCTCACCTGCGTTCCATGACCAAGGGCCGTGCGTCCTTCACCATGCAGTTCCATCACTATGATCCGGTGCCCCGTAATGTGGCAGACGAAATCATGGCGCAGTCCCGCTAAGTTTTTCATCCTTCGGGTTGGAAAAACAACAAGGCCGCCTCCCTTCGGGGAGGCGGCTTTTTTGTTGCGTGCGTATCGGGACAGCACAAAGCCATACGCCGGGTTGAGTTCTGTATTTTGGAAGAGGAAAAAGGGAAGGGAGCGCTGGCTCCAGTTCCCATTGTAGCAGCATCGGAGTGCCGTATGCTCCTCCCGGAGTAGGAGGTAGTCTGTGTGTTGGTCAGGCTCTGTGGCGGCAAACGGTGGTGCGCTTGCCGCCCGGATAGGAGCTGTTAGCCAAACTCACCAATATCATGCATGAGCGCTACGCTGATCTCGCGCAGGAGATCGAACATCTGGCCCATGGGGGTAAAGATGTCGCGGTGTTCGCGCACGTAAATGCCTTCTTCACGCGGGCCACGTGGCTCGTGGAAATCCAGATCGGACGGTCCGGTGCCTGTGGGGAAGATGAACTTCATTTCCTTCAGAACCGTAGGAATATCCAGACACAGGATATGCTGCATCATCATCTCGTGGTTGAAGCCACCACGCGGCATGAAGAAGGGGATACGGCACGCCAGCAGCCAGATGCGCTCGATCAGCATGATCCGTATGGCATGGAGCAGACGAATGCGTGGCTCCGTGCGCGGGGCATGCTGCCATGCTTCACGCAGGGCCAGATGATCGGCCTGAATGCGGCGGAACATGGTATGCAGTTCCGCAGAGAGGTTCAGGCCTTCCAGCCCCCCCATAAGGGCCAGAAAAGCTTTTTGCCGCTTGGGAGATGTTTCTTCCGTTGCGCGGTCCAGCCAGAAGCCGGGGTCCAGCATACACACAACGCTCTTGAGCACCTTGTCATCCGAGCAGGCAAGGGCATGGCGGGCAAAGTCCAGCGCGCGGTGGAAGCGGGGGCTGGAGGTGTTGAGTGTTTCAAATGTTTCGGGGTGGCGCTGGGCGGCTGCCCCCAAACCCTGCAAGGTATTGGCGCACCAGCCAAGCTGCTGGAGAATGGCGTTGTTGGGGATGGCCCGCAACTGGCTGGGGTGCGTGATCCGGCTACGGGTTGCTGCTTCCGCACTTTGCCGTGCGGGTGGGCGGGAGCCGGTGCGATCAATCAGGGATGGGCCAAAAGCCCCCAGCAGGGCCGCGTAGCCGGGGTCAGCGACCAGCCCTTTCATGTTGTCGATCACGCTGGAGAAGAAGTCGGCCGAAAAGTCCGGATGGTCGTAAATAGGGTCACTTTTCTGCTGGTCGCTCAGGAACAGGTTTTCCGCAATGGTTGCCATTGTGGCGGTGGCCAGTTCCGGGCTGCCGAACAGCAGGTAGCCATCCCCGCCCTGAAAAGCGGTTTCTTCGCGGCAGTGGATGTTCGAGCTTTCAAAGCGCTTCCGCACATGGGCGGGGGAGAGGTAGTCCAGCCGGTCTGCCATGCGGAAGGGGTGCGCGCCACGGCCTATGCTTTCGCCGTGCGTGTCAAAGAATACGACTTCAACATCGCTCAGGTCCCAGCGTACCAGCAGGTCATGGATGTGTAGCCGCAACCGTTCGATTTGGTAGGAGGCCGCAAGCTGGCCAATATAACGCCCGGAATCCGAATAGCCGAACTGGAAGCATATCCGCCCGACGCGGCGCACGTAATCGCGCCATGTGGGGGAGCGGAGCGCTTCCTCCACAATGTGTTCGCCTTTGACCAGAGCATCTTCTGTTTCAAACAGCGGCGAAATTTCAATACGGTCGGCAACCCCAAAATAGGTTGCAATCCAAAGGGCCGTCAGCAGGGTGTAGCCGGTTTCGGTCTCGGCAATCAGGAAGCGGACGGGGGTATCGGAATCCACGTATTTGACAATCTGGGCGATTGTCATCATCAGCCGCCCGGCCGATGAGGGGTCGCTGAGCAGGGCGCCAAAGTCCACCGGTACGGGGGTTACGCTTTCCAGCGCATCGTTCACACGGTTGAGCAGGGCGCGGCGCTGGGCCGGGTTGGTCGGGTCGTCCAGCAGGTTCAGCTTCTGGCGGACAAAGTTATGGATCTGGCTGGCGTTCAGCCGGACATGGGTGTGCGCCAGCCCAAGGCCGTGGGCCATAAACCCGGCCCGTGCCACCGCAAGGGGGAGCTGGGCGGAAGGGGGAGCGTTTTCAATAGCGGTCTGCAACAGCGCGTTCAGGTCGGATGCGCAGGTCAGTGCCGTTGTGCGGCCATTTACCAGCAGTTCGGCAAAACGGGCTACTGCCTGCCCATCCGTTGCACCGTTAGGGACTGCGCTAATCTGGGCTTTAACGCAGTCTATGGCTTTTTGGAGTGTCTCTGTCAGTTCAGGGGCCAGAACGCCCTCGTGGGTAATCTGGCGTTCGAGCCGCATGAGCTGGAACAGCTTCATGCGCAGGCGCAGGCGCAGGGTGTCCCACCAGCCTATGTCCGTGCGTCCATCCGTATCGTAGCCCACCCAGCTTGTGGCAATGACCGGGCGGGGGGAAAGGGTGGTCCACTCCTGCGGCCAGGTGTTTTTGGCGGTAGTGAGCAGGGCGGCGTTAAGCTGGTCTATGGCATCCCGCGCACGGGTAATGGCCTGCACGGCCAGCGTGAACTCTTCCTCCAGCGTTGGGTGAACGCTGCGGCGGTGGGTTGTAAAAAACGGTGCGGTTTCGGGCGGAATATCACGCGAGGCACTCTGGGCCAGTGCTTCGTACACCGGGTTGCTCAGGGCAAAGGTCGGGTGAGCCGTAAACACAGCGGCAAAACGGATGGAGGAAACAAGCTGGCTATACGCCGCAAAGGAGGGCGTGGGCAGGCTGGCGCAAAGCTGCTCGGCAACATGGCGCAGCTTGTCCTGTGCGGTATCAAGCGTGGCACCGCCTACATAGCGGTGCAGGTGGCGCGCGCGGTTTAGAAAAGCCTGATCGCGCAGGGTGCGCACCAGCTGGGTGACATCCTCAAACGTGATTGTCCCACTTTCCAGTGCATCACTGAGCCGCAGGGCCGTGCCCATAACGGGGTTGGTGCCTTCCGCCGGAGTACCGGTAGAGGACATGTTGGCAATGGAGGCGAGCACGCTCCCGATGCGAGGGGGAAGGGTAGAAAAATCCGTGGTCATGGCGCGCTCTATATCCTTGCGGATTGAATCGGAAAAGAAACAAAACGTTCGGGCAACAATTTATTCGCCAGCTTTTCATGTCTGCTTTCTGTGCGCAACCGCCTCACGCACACTTGGGGTGGCGGTGGGGGAGTGCTATTCATGGTTCCATGACAGCGCATACCGACACGGAAGCAGACATTGCCGCCCGGCAGACACTCCGGCGATACCAGAATGCAGCCACAGGGCTGCTGGTTGCCATGGGGGGGATGACTGCTCTGGGCTATGCCGCCCCGGCTGCGGGCTGGGTAAAGGATGGTTTTTTTCTGGAAATGTTCCGCGCCGGTGCGCGGGCCGGTGTAGTCGGGGGGGTAGCCGATTGGTTTGCGGTTGTGGCCCTGTTCCGCCACCCGCTGGGGCTGCCTATTCCGCACACCGCTATTCTGCCCGCGCAAAAAGACCGTCTTGCCCGCGCCCTTGGGCGGTTTGTGGCCAGTCAGGTGTTTACCGCCAAGGAGGTCGAGCGTGTGCTGGCCAAGGTGGATGTGCCCGGCTTTATTGCCAATCTGCTGGAAGACCCCGCAACACAGGATGCGGTGGTAGGGGCCATGGCGCGCTCCATGCCGCAACTGCTGGACCGGCTGGAAGATGGCAGGGCCAGCAACGCCATAGGCCGGATTATGCCGGGCCTGCTGGGTGGGAGCGACCTGTCCCCCGTTATTGCCAAGGCGTTGCGCAGCTTGGTTGATGATGACCGGCATCAGGAGGTGCTGTCCTACTTCCTCAGTCAGCTCAAGGACGGGCTGAAGGCCAAGGAAGGCGCTCTGCGCGACATGATCGAAGACCGCGTGCGGGAGCAGGGGGGGCGTATTCTGGGCTGGGCCATTGGGGGATCGATTGCCACCAAGGTGCTGAGTGCCGCCGCACAGGAACTGGACCGAATCGATCCGGAAAATTCCAGCCTGCGCGAAGGCTTTACAAGCTGGGTGAGACTCCAGATCGACCGGATAGAAACAGACCCAGAGCGTGGGCGGGAGTTTACGCAGGCCGTGACCTCCGTGCTGTCGCACGAAAGTGTTGTGGGCTGGTGGGGGGACATCTGGCTACGCTTCCGCCGCATGGTGGAGGCCGATGTGGAGGACCCGCAGGGACGCATTGCCTGCCTGCTGCGCGATGCACTGGCGCGTATGGCCGGGCAGTTGCGGAATGACGAGGTATTGCGCCAGCGCATTGTGGAGCGTGTGGACAGCACAATTGGCAAGGCCCTGCCGTTTGTGCGCGACCAGATGGCCGAGTTTATTGCCCGCGTTGTATCGGGCTGGAACGCGGTGGAAATTGCAGAAAAGCTGGAGCTGCGTGTGGGCAAGGACCTCCAGTTCATTCGTTTTAACGGCACACTGGTCGGGTTTGCGGTGGGGGCGCTGCTGTTTGCCATTCTCCGGCTGACATTCGGGATTAACGCGCAGTAAGTCCCGTTTTGTGTCTGGTGGTTCAGGGCGAGGCAAAAGTTAACCGCATGGCACTTGAGCGGATATGGAAAGGCTTGTGCCGCAGGGATAGGCGTAAGCTTGGATAAAGGCAGTTCTGCGGGGAACCGCAGATCACATATGCGTTGAAAGGCTGGAGTGGGCTGCCTGTAACAGGACGTTTTGGGTTGACGTTGGCAACGCTTGTCGCCATGTATCCGAAACAGGACCATTCAGGTCTTTAATTAGGTGAAAGCCGGATTATGCTGAAACTTTCCCGTCTGGCGGACTATGCGATCGTCATACTTGTTAAACTGGGGGAACAGGACGGTGTGGTGACATCCCCAGCCCTTGCCGCCATTACGGGTGTGCCTGAACCCACGGTTGCCAAGGTGCTCAAGGTTTTGTCAGCCCATGGTTTTGTGCTCTCCCAGCGTGGCGCAAAAGGTGGTTATCGTCTGGCCCGGTCCCTGGCGGATATGTCTGTTGCCAGTGTGATTGCCGCAGTTGATGGCCAGATCGCCCTGACCGCCTGTGTTGGCGGGCGTGAGTGCGATACCGGTCTGTCCTGCGGTTTGTGTGGTAGCTGGGACGTTATCAACACGGCAATACGCTCAACACTGGAGGGAATCTCGCTGGAAAGCATGCGCCCCAAGGAGGCATGCTCCACGGTTCTCTCCCAGATCAACAAGCTCAACGCGACCCACACAGTACGGGAAGGGGCCTGAACAATGCCAGCAGTGACACAAACGCGCGAAGCCGTAGAGAAGCTGGGCCAGTCCACGTACAAATGGGGCTTTGAAACCGACATAGAAATGGACATGGCTCCCAAAGGGCTGAATGAGGACATTATCCGTCTGATTTCCAGCCGTAAGGAAGAGCCGGAATGGATGCTGGAATGGCGTCTGGCCGCCTATAAAACATGGCAGGCCATGGAAGAGCCCAAATGGGCCAAAGTCGCTTTTCCTCCCATTGATTATCAGGATGCGCATTATTACGCGGCACCGCGTAAAAAGCCCGGCCCCAAGTCTTTGGACGAGGTGGACCCCGAGCTGCTGCGTACATACGAAAAGCTGGGTATTCCCCTGCACGAGCAGGCTCTGCTGGCCGGGGTGGAAGTACCCGAGGGCGAGCGCATGCCCGTGGCCGTGGATGCGGTGTTTGACAGTGTTTCCGTTGCCACCACCTTCCGCAAGACGCTGGAGGAAGCGGGGGTCATTTTCTGCCCGATCTCCGAGGCGGTCAAGGAACACCCCGATCTGGTGCGTAAGTATCTGGGCACGGTGGTGCCTGCGGGGGACAACTTCTTTTCCGCCCTCAATTCCGCCGTGTTTACGGATGGTTCGTTTGTGTACGTGCCCAAGGGGGTACGCTGCCCCATGGAGCTGTCCACCTACTTCCGGATCAATGCCAAAAACACCGGGCAGTTTGAGCGGACACTGATTGTGGTGGAGGAAGGGGCTTCCGTTTCCTACCTTGAGGGCTGCACGGCCCCCATGCGTGATGAAAACCAGCTCCACGCGGCAGTGGTGGAACTGGTGGCCATGGATGATGCTTCCATCAAATATTCCACGGTGCAGAACTGGTACCCCGGCGATGAAAACGGGCGTGGCGGGATTTATAACTTTGTGACCAAGCGCGGCGCATGCCGTGGGGCACGCTCCAAAATATCCTGGACGCAGGTGGAAACCGGCTCTGCCATTACGTGGAAGTATCCTTCCTGCATTCTGCAGGGGGAAGGCTCGGTTGGCGAGTTCTACTCCGTGGCGGTCACCAATAACCACCAGCAGGCCGACACCGGCACCAAGATGATCCACCTTGGCCGCAACACGCGCTCCACCATTATTGCCAAGACCATTAGTGCCGGCCGTTCGGACAGCACGTATCGTGGTCTGGTGCGGGTGCAGCCCAAGGCTTCTGGTGCGCGCAACTTTACCCAGTGCGATAGCCTGCTGATTGGTGACCAGTGCGGGGCGCATACCGTGCCGTATATTGAAAGCCGCAACATGAATGCGCGCATCGAGCACGAAGCAACAACATCCAAGATTTCAGAAGACCAACTGTTTTACTGCCGCCAGCGTGGCCTGTCCGAGGAAGACGCCGTCGGCCTGATCGTAAACGGTTTCTGCCGTGACGTTCTGAAGGAACTGCCCATGGAATTTGCCGTGGAAGCGCAAAAACTGTTGCAGATCAGCCTTGAAGGCAGCGTGGGTTAAGGGAGAGCAGAGTATGAGCCAGTTTTTGGAAATTTCCGGCCTGTGCGCGCAGATTGATGCGGATGGGCAGAAAAAGCAGATTTTGCGTGGTGTGGACCTGAGCATCCCGCCGGGTGAAGTGCATGTGATCATGGGGCCAAACGGCTCGGGCAAATCCACGCTCTCCTACGTTCTGGCCGGGCGGGAGGAGTACGAGGTAACAGCTGGCACCGCCACCTTCCACGGGCAGGACCTGCTGGCCATGGAACCGGAAGAGCGTGCTGCTGCGGGCTTGTTTCTGGCGTTCCAGTCCCCTATCGAGCTGCCCGGCGTTAACAATGCCAACTTCCTGCGCACCGCGGTTAATGCCGTGCGGCGCGCCCGCGGGCAGGACGAACTGGATGCCGTGGCGTTCCTGAAGATGGCGCGTGAGGCGGCCAAAGCCCTTTCCATGGCGCCGGACATGCTCAAGCGTAATGTGAATGTCGGCTTTTCAGGTGGTGAGAAAAAACGCAACGAAGTGTTGCAGATGACCCTGCTCCAGCCAACCTTTGCCATTCTGGATGAAACAGATAGCGGGCTGGACGTGGACGCCCTGCGCATTGTGGCAGAAGGGGTGAACCGCCTGCGCGCGCCCACCTTCTCGGCGCTGGTTATTACCCATCATCAGAAGCTGCTGGATTATCTGGTGCCAGACCGCATTCACGTTATGGCCCGTGGGCGGATCATCCTGTCTGGTGGGCCGGAACTGGCCCGCCAGATTGACCAGGAAGGCTACACCAAGTTTCTGGCGGAGGTGGCGTGAACGCACTCAGCAAAGATATGTCTGGCCCGTTAGCGCTCTTTGCAAACAGGCTGAACACCCTTGCCGGGGCAGAGCGGCAATCTGCCGCCGGCGCTCTGGCCAGAACAGGCTTGCCCGACCGTAAGGTAGAGGCATGGCACTACACAACCCTGCGCGCTTTGGGCAAGCAGGACTATGCTGCCCCCCCCATGCAGGTGGAGGCCAGCACGGTCCGCTCCCTGCTGGACGGGGTCTTGCAGGCCCACCCCGCCATGGCAGCCCTGCCACGGGTGGTGTTTGTCAATGGCCGGCATGCGTCCGCCTTCAGTGCGCTGCCTGATGACGTTGATCTGTCCTTTTTTGCGGATGATCCCCAGTTTGGCCAGCAGGCTGCCCCCGACCGGGACCCGCTGGTAGCCCTGAACACCGCATTGGCGGAGGATGGTCTGGTGCTGCGTGTACCCGCGGGGGTGGATGCGGGGCATGTCATGCTTATCTCCCTTGGCGTTGCAGGGGCGGACCCGCTTTCTTTCCACCCACGGCACACGGTTGTGGTGGAAAAGGAAGCCCATCTGCGGCTGATCTGCGTGCAGGCGGGGCAGGGTGCGTATTTCCATAACCCGGTTACGGATATTCAGGTTGAAGATGGCGCAACGCTGGAACACCTGACCTTGCAGACCGAAGGCGCGCAGGCTGTCAGCCTTGGCACCCTGTATGCCCATGTTGGCCAGCAGAGCGTGTATGACAGCTTTGTGCTGGGGCTTGGCGGCCAGCTTGTGCGGCACGAGGTACATGCCCGTCTGGCGGCAACCCGTGGTGTTGTGCATGTGAATGGCGCGCAGCGTCTGGCCGGGCAGCAGGTGGGGGATATTACCAGCGTTATTACCCACGCGGCATCGGACTGCACATCGCGCCAGACGGTGCGCAATGTGCTGGATGGCCATGCGCGTGGTGTTTTTCAGGGCAAGGTGCTGGTCGAGCGCATTGCCCAGAAGACCGATGGCTACCAGATGAATCAGGCTCTGCTGCTCTCCCCCGAAGCGGAAATAGACGCCAAGCCTGAACTCGAAATCTATGCCGATGATGTGCGGTGCAGCCACGGTGCGACTGTTGGTGCACTGGATGATGACCAGCTTTTTTATCTGCGCAGCCGTGGCATTCCCGAGCAGGAAGCCCGCCAGATGCTGATTGATGCTTTTCTGGACGAGGCCATCGCCCTTGTGGAAGACGCAACGGCACAGACCTTCTGCCGTGCGGTTATGGCAGCGCGGTTTGCCGGTAAGGGAGAAAGCGCATGAGCACGCATACCCCCACAACCCACGCGCACGCACAGCTGGACGTGCAGGCCATTCGCCAGCAGTTCCCCATTCTGGGGGAAAAAGTGCATGACCGACCGCTGGTTTTTCTCGATAGTGCTGCTTCGGCCCAAAAGCCCAATGCGGTGATCGACAGCATGGCCAGCACCATGCGGCACCAGTATGCCAACATCCACCGTGGCCTGCACTGGATGAGCGAACGCACGACCGAGGCGTATGAAGGCGTGCGTGATCTGGTGGCCGACTTCCTCAATGCGCCCTCGCGCGAGGAAATCGTGTTTACCCGCAACAGCACCGAAGCCATCAATCTGGTGGCTCATTCCTTTGGTGCGCTGCTTAAACCCGGTCAGGCGGTTCTGATCTCCCAGATGGAGCATCACGCCAACCTTGTGCCTTGGCAGATGCTCCGTGACCGGGCCGGTATTGACCTGCGCGTTGCCCCGATCACCGATGACGGTGATCTGGACATGGACGCGTACACGGCCCTGCTGGCAGATGGCAAGGTTGCTCTTGTGTCCATTACCCACATGTCCAATGTGCTGGGCACCATAACGCCAGCAAAGCAGATAGCGGACATAGCCCATGCCGCTGGTGCGCTGGTGTTGTTTGATGGCAGCCAGTCCGTTGTGCACCACAAAACGGATGTGCAGGAACTGGGGGCGGATTTTTACACCTTTACCGGCCACAAGCTGTACGGGCCTAGCGGCATTGGTGTTCTGTGGGCGCGGCGTGACCTGTTGGAGCAGATGCCGCCGTTCCTTGGTGGGGGGGATATGATCTCCACCGTCACGTTTGAGCGTTCCACATGGGCCAATATTCCCCACAAGTTTGAGGCGGGAACCCCGGCAATTGTGGAAACCATTGGTCTGGGCGCTGCCATAGACTGGGTGAGCAAGATCGGGTTTGACGCCATTGCCGCGCACGAGGCGGAACTGACCGCCCATGCCCTCACGCGGCTTGCGACTGTACCGGGCCTGAGCATTGTGGGGCGTCCGCGTGTGCGGGGTGGGGTGGTATCCTTCACCATGGCTGATGTGCACCCGCACGATATTGCCACCCTGCTGGACCGCAACGGCATTGCCATACGGGCCGGGCACCATTGCGCCGAACCGCTGATGCGCCGTCTGGGCCTGAGTGCCACAGCCCGCGCCAGCTTTGGGATTTACACCCAGAAGGAAGAAATAGACGTGCTGGCGGATACACTGGTGCGGATACGGGACTTTTTTGTGTGAACACCACCACCACAGAGCGTGATGCCCTGTATGACAGGCTGATTGTGGAGCGTGCGCGCGCTCCCCTTTACGCCGGTCGGCTGAGCGCGCCAGACGTGCAGGGTGATGGCCGTAACCCGCTATGCGGGGACAAAACACATCTGGATATTGCGCTTGACGGGCACCATATTCAGGACATCAGGCACAACACGCGTGGGTGCGCCATTTGTGCCGCCGCTGCGGACCTTATGGCCGAGCATGTGCGTGGGAACACCGTTGCTCAGGCACTTGCGGTGTCAGACCGTTTCAGGGCCATGCTGGTAGGCTCACCATCGCTCCCGGTGGTGGAGGCCCAGCCAGCCCCTTTGGACGCGCTGGAGGTTTTTGCTCCATTGCAGTCCCATAAAGCAAGAATACGCTGCGCAGAACTGCCTTGGATTGCGCTGAAGGAGGCTTTTTCTCATGTCGATGGTTGAAGAAGGCGTTCAGGCGCAAACACAAGCATCTGCTTCGCCGCAGGATACGCCGGTGGAAACTGTTCTGCACGCGGAGCATGATCAGGCCGCAGGCGCTACCGCAAAGGTGGAAGGCTGGACCCCTGATGGTGATGCCGCTCCCCAGGAGGGGGAGAGTAAAGTCACAGGCCCGGCATCCGAAGATGCCGTGATCGAAGCCATAGCCACGGTGCATGACCCGGAAATCCCGGTGAATATTTACGAGCTGGGGCTGATCTACGCCATTGACCTGTATGATGACGGGCGCGTGCGTATTGAAATGACATTGACTGCCCCCAACTGCCCCAGCGCACAGGAACTGCCCATTCAGGTTAAGGATGCGGTGGAAAAAGTGCCCGGCGTTAAATCAGCCGAAGTGGAAGTTGTGTGGGATCCGCCATGGGATATGTCGCGTATGAGTGATGAGGCCCGGCTGGCCCTGAATATGTTCTAACGGAAAGGATGGAGTGTTATGTCCCAAACAGCGACCATTTCATCAACCAAAAGGGAACTTCCCCCTCTTATGCGGCTGACGGATACAGCCGCCACACGCCTGCGGCACCTGTACGCCACGGCGCATGCGGGTGAGTTGCTGCGTATTTCCGTTTCTACCAAAGGCTGCTCAGGCAAAGCCTATGACATGGAGTTTGTGACGCAGAGCGGGGAAGGGGACGAAGTTGTTAAAGACCATGGCCTGACCCTGCTGGTGGACCGCAAGGCCACCCTCTTCCTGATCGGTACACAGATGGATTACCGTGAAACCGATCTGGAGGAAGGGTTTGTGTTTATCAACCCTAATGAGAAAGGGCGTTGCGGCTGCGGCGAGAGCTTTCACGTTTAAAGCGGCACACGGCTTCGGTTTCGGGCGACCACAGGAACTGGTCAATGACCGAAACCGTCTCCAGCCTGTAACCGGCCTGTGCAAGCTGGCTTGCATCGTTGCTTAACGCGGCCGGGTTGCAGCTCACGTAAATCACGTAGTCTGGCTTGCCCAGAGCAATCTGGCGCATTTGCAGCTTTGCCCCCGCATGGGGCGGGTCCAGCACAACCACATCTGCCTTGCCTAAATCCTTGCCCATAATAGGTTGGCGGTTCAGGTCACGGCAGACGGGGGTAACGCGGGATTTGCCAACACTTTTAAGGGCTGCCAGAGCGGGTTCATACCCTTCGTAAGCCTGGACCTGGCACCGGTCCCCCAAAGGCAGGCTAAGCGTGCCGCACCCGGCATAGAGCTCAATCAGGCAGGCGCGCTTGCCAAGGCGTGCGGGTAAGGCGTCCAGCACAGCCTGCTGGATGGCTGTTTCGCTCTGGGCAGTTGCCTGCAAAAAAGCGCCGGGAGGGGGTGTAAGCTGGTGCCCGGCAATGGTCTGGTAAACAGGCGCACGCTGTACCGCAGTTTCATACGGGGTTGCAGTTTTCAGGCGCTGCCAGCTTATGCGTGGAATACCCAGTTCTTCCGCCAGCGCCGTCAGGCGTTGCCGGTCCGTGGCAATGAGCGGAGAATCGGTGCTGAGCAGAATATCCAGCCCCGAATCCAGCAGATTGATGTGCAGGTCAGCCGTTTTGTGCACAGCATTCAGGGTGCGCAGGGTGGTGCGTAATGCTGGCAGGCTGGACACAATGGCCGGGTGCAGCACTGCGCAACTGGTCATGTCTGTTACGTCCTGGCTGCCTTTGGCGTGCAGGCCAATGACAATACCCTGTTCCGTTCGGCGCACTGCCAGATCAGCCCTGCGGCGGCTGTTAGGCGGCACCTGAAAGCTGGTTATGTCCTGCGGGATGTCAAATCCGGCTTTTTCCAGTGCATGGCTTACCAGCCCGGTCTTCCATGCCAGAAGGGAGGGCTGGTCCATATACTGCAAAGTGCAGCCGCCACAGCGCTCAAACAGCGGGCAAGGCGGGGTCGTTCTATGGGGGGAGGGTGTGACAATCTCAACCAGCTGGCCGCGCCCATTAGGCTGGATGCGGATGCGAACCTGCTCACCGGGGAGCGTCCCTGCAACAAAGACGGTATGTCCGTCAGGGAGCCGTGCGGCACCATCTCCCTGAGTTGCAAGATGGGAGATGGTGACTTCCTGTATGTCGGACACTAATTTTCCTTGGGTCAGGATGCCACGTCAGAGACGTGGGCGGTATCCTGCACTGTTTCTGCTTCAAGCACACCCGGTGTGGCCGGGCGTGAAGAATTGCGGCGTGGGAGCAGCATGAAGGCGGGCGTCTGGTCACCAAAGCCTGCAAATTCGCCTGCGGGTGCGGGCGGAATTTCATCACGCTGGTTGCGCCCACCTTTATGGGGCTGGGGCTTATTGGCAACAGGCTGAGCGGCCTGCTGCTGGGCAGGGCGCTGCTGTTCACGCTCACGGTTGGGTTCACGGTCGCGCTCGCGGGTTGCTTCACGCGTGCGGTTGGGTTCACGCTCCCGCTGTGGGGCCGGTTTGTCCTTGCGGTTTTGTCCGCCACGGGACTGGCTGCCGCCGCGTGGGCGTTTTTCTTCCGACCATTCCAGTTGCTGCACGCCTTCTATGGAAAGGCGGGGAATGGGCTTGCCGGTCAGTTGTTCAATGGCTTCGGCCAGTGTCTTGTCATACGGCGTGGCAATGCTGAAGGCATGCCCTTCGCGCCCGGCACGGCCAGTGCGGCCAATGCGGTGGACGTAGTCTTCCGCATGGAACGGCAGATCAAAGTTGAACACATGGGACAGGCCGCCAATATCAATGCCACGGGCGGCTACGTCCGAGCAGACCAGTACCTTGAGTTCGTTGTTCTTGAATTTTTCCAAAGTGGAAAAACGCACGGACTGGGGCAGGTCCCCGTGCAGGGCACCCACTGAAAAGCCGTGCTTCGTCAAGGATTTGGTGAGAACATCCACATCGCGCTTGCGATTGCAGAACACAATGGCGTTCTGGAGTTCCGGGTCCTTGAGCAGCAGACGCAGTGTTTCGCGCTTGCTGAATTCATCAACAATCACCAGCCCGGTTGTAATGGTTGTTGCCACGGAAGACTGGCGTGCAACCGTGATTTCCTTGGGGGAATGCAGGAACGCATCCGCCAGTTTGCGGATGGGCGGTGCCATTGTTGCCGAGAAGAACAGCGTCTGGCGGGAAGGGGGCAGCAGGCTGACAATTTTTTCAATGTCAGGAATGAACCCCATATCCAGCATCCGGTCTGCTTCATCAATGACCAGAATTTTGGTGTGGTTCAGCAGCAGGCCGCCGCGTTCAAACAGGTCGAGCAGACGGCCGGGGGTTGCTATCAGCACGTCCACGCCGCGGTTGAGCACTTCCTTCTGGTCAGCCATGCTCTCACCACCAATCAGCAGGGCATGGTTGAGCTTGAGGTGCTTGCCGTATTCCACAAAGTTTTCCGCGACCTGCAAGGCCAGCTCACGCGTGGGCTCCAGAATGAGCGAACGCGGCATGCGGGCACGAGCACGGGAGTCGCTCAGAATTTCCAGCATGGGCAGCGTAAAGGATGCCGTTTTGCCGGTACCGGTCTGGGCAACGCCCAGCACGTCGCGCGCCATGAGCACGGCGGGAATGGCCTGTGCCTGAATGGGGGTGGGGTGCTTGTACCCCATCTCGTCAATGGCCTGCAGAATGGGCTTGGAAAGCTCAAGGTCGGCAAAGGTTAGCGTTGGTTCTTCCGCAACGGGTTCCGCAGTTGCTGGTGTGGCAGGCTCAACCGGGGCGGGAGCAGCTTCTGGCGCAGGGGCAACCGGCACCTGCAGTTCCACGGCAACGGGGGCTTCCGCCTTTGTTGCAGGGGCGGATTTGGTGGCCGTGGCCGCCTTTGTGCGCCGTCTGGCCGGAGCGCGTGGTTTTTTGGGAGCCTCTTCGGTTACGGCGTCTGTGGTTGCGCCTTCATCTGCGGCTGCGTCTGCTACAGGCTCGGCAGCCGATTCGGCTTTGGCTGTACGGCGGCGGGGTGCGCGCTTTTTGGGAGCGGGTTTTTCCTCAGCGGGAGCATCTGCATCGGCTGCGGGAGATGTGTTTTTCACCTCGGTATCCTGCACATCCAATGCGGTTGAACTGGCGGAAACCGCCGCCTTTTTCCGGCTGCGAGTTGTCGTCTTGCGGGGGCGGGCGGTTGTTTTGGCTGTCAATATGCTCTCGGAACTTAGGTCTGTCGTTGCTCAGCTTGCTGGTGGCTTTGTGCATGTCCGGCAAAGACCGTTTGCCAGTTATTCCATGGTATTACAAAGCCACTCAGGCGCTAGTTCCGATAAAGGTCTTTGGGCTTAAAATCAAGTTTTTGGCTGGGATACTTGCTATCTTCACACAAAAGGATGGCCAAGGCAGGCTGCCAGCACGGTAATGATTCCCAGAGCCACAATAACCAGCACCTGCTTGCGTACCGAGTCGAAACCCGATGCCTGCGGGCGGATGGCCCGGCGCAGCTTCTGGTAGGTGCCCATGTACATCCGTACAAACAGTGCCGCCATGATCAGGCCCAGCAGTTGCATGACGTTGGTTGTCCACGGTGCGTTGGCAAACCCGCCTTCGTGCAGCACCAGCAGCCAGCCGGTGATCAGCGTTGTGGGAATGGCGTGTGTCAGCCCCTTAAAAAAACGGGCCATGGTCTGCAGGTGCACGGAGTTGCGCTGTGTCTGGTCCAGAAGGCTCAGGCTGGGGCGCAGCACAACAGCCGCATAAGCGCCACCACCAATCCACATGATGATGCTGATGAGGTGGAGAGCGAGAACAAGGCTCCAGAGGATGGAATGTGGCATGGTGTCTCCGTGTTGGCACGGTTGGGGGTAGGGATGGGCGCGAAGGCTGTTATGCGCAGCATCATGCCCGGTGCGTATCTGCCTGCCTGATTGCCAAGGGGACGGGGCGGGTGCAAGGGGCTATTATGCCTGACAGTAGTCACACACCCTGTGCGGAGCCAAGCATGCAACCTGCTTATCCTTCTTCCCTCAGCCTTTATACCCCTTTGCAAATGGGGGAGGTGGACCGGCAGAGTGCAGCCCATGTGCCTGTTGCCACGCTTATGGATAACGCAGGCCGGGCCGTTGCGCGCGCCATCCGCCGGTACGAGCGGCCTGCGCGCGTGCTCGTGTTGTGCGGGCCGGGGAATAATGGGGGTGATGGGTACGTAGCAGCCCGGTATCTGGCAGGTATGGGCTGGCCGGTTGCCGTGGCGGAACTGGCTCCCCCTCGGGCGGATACGGATGCAGGGCGCGCCAGTGCCGCCTATGAAGGGCCGCGTGTTCCTTTTGCTCCGGCAGAGGCCGCGCGGGCTGAACTGGTGGTGGATGCCGTATTTGGTGCAGGGCTAAGCCGTGATGTGGGTGGCCTAGTGGCCGAAACACTGGCCGCAGCCCGCCGGATTGTGGCGGTGGACACGCCCTCGGGGGTGGATGGAGCCACAGGGCAGGTGCGCGGTTATGCTCCGCAGGCTGCCATGACTGTTACGTTCTGCCGGTTCAAACCCGGCCATCTGCTTTACCCGGCGCGGGGGCTGCTTGGGCGCCTGGTTCTGGCGGATATTGGTGTGCCCGACTCTGTGCTGGCGGCCGTGCCAGCCAACACGTGGCACAACAGCCCCGGATTGTGGGCGCTGCCCGTGCTGGGTGGGGAGAGCAACAAATACACGCGAGGGGTGGTGAGCATTTGTGCCGGACAGTCCATGCCCGGTGCCGCGCGGCTATGTGCCTCTGGTGCGCGCTCCGTGGGGGCGGGGCTTGTGCGCGTGGCGGCTGGGGCTGGGGCTCCGGCATACCGTCTGGGGCAGCCGGGGCTGATCGTGGATGATGCCCCGCTGGCACAATTGCTGGAGGACAAGCGCAGGCATGTATGGGTCTGCGGTCCGGGGTTGGCAGAGGCGGAGGTGGAGGCAGCCCTGCCCATGCTGCTGGACTCGGGGCGGAGTGTACTGGCCGATGCTGGCGCACTAAGTGCCTGCGCCGGGCAGCCGGAAAAACTGCGCGGTGTTTCCGTGATTACTCCCCATACGGGCGAATTTGCGCGGGTGTTCGGCCCTGTGGGGGATAACCCGCCCGAGCAGGTGCGGGAGGCCGCCCGACAGATTAATGCTGTGGTCGTGCTCAAGGGGGCTTCCACCATGATCGTGGCCCCCGATGGACGGCTGGCAATTAACACGCATGCCACCGCAGCATTGGGTACGGCAGGGTCCGGGGATACGCTCTCGGGCGTGATTGCGGCCTTGCTGGCGGCTGGTATGCCTGCGTGGCAGGCAGCATGTGCGGGTGTCTGGCTCCATGGGGAGGCCGGTTTGCAGGCCGGTCCGTGGCCTGTGGCGGAGGATCTGGACCGCTATCTGGGGCTTGCCCGGCAGAAGGCAGAGCAGGCGCAGGGGCACTAGCATGTGCAAAATCCGTTTCGGTGTCTTGCCGTGCCCGGCACTTTGAGCTAAGTCCACGCATCTTGCCGACGGTGAGTATATTGAGTGTGCGCGGGCGTGGTGGAATTGGTAGACACGCCAGATTTAGGTTCTGGTGACGCAAGTTGTGGGGGTTCAAGTCCCTCCGCCCGTACCAATAAATTTTCATGCTCCCGTCCGCAGTCCGCCGCCGCCTTTTGGCGTTAGTGCAGCGGGTGACTGATTTTTTGTACCGAGAGGAAGGCCTGGCCGATGCAGGTTACCGAGACCCTTTCTGAAGGGCTGAAGCGTGGTTTCACAGTTACAGTTCCGGCCGCGGAACTTGAGGCTAAGCGTGATGCGCGCCTTAAGGAAGTTGCTGGCAATCTGAACCTGCCGGGCTTCCGTCCGGGCAAGGTGCCTGTCTCTCTGGCACGCCAGCGTTATGGCGATGCCATCTGGGGCGAAGTGCTTGAACAGGCCGTGAGCGATGCCATTCGCACCGTGTTTGAAGAGCGTGGCCTGCGCCCCGCTGGCCAGCCCAAGGTTGATCTGGTTTCCGGCCAGGAAGACAAGGGCGCGGATCTGGAATTCAAGGTCGAAAGCGAAATCCTGCCAGAAATTGCTGTGCCGGACCTTTCCGACCTCGCGCTGACCCGCCTGAAAACCCCGGTTTCTGACGAAGCGATCAACAAGGTGCTCGAAGATATTGCCAAGCGTGGCCGTACCTTTGAAGTGATCGAGGAAGTGCGTCCCGCAGGCAAGGGCGATGTTGTCGCCATTGACTTTGTTGGTAAGCAGGACGGTGTTGCCTTTGATGGCGGTACCGCTCAGGACGTGAATGTTGAGATCGGTGGCGAAGGCTTTATTCCGGGCTTTGCTGAACAGATCGAAGGCATGAAGCCGGGTGAAGAAAAAGTCATTACCGTGACTTTCCCCGCTGATTACGGCGCAGAAGAGCTGGCTGGCAAGGAAGCAACCTTTGACATCAAGGTGAACCAGCTCAAAAAAGCTGTGGACGCCCCGGTGGACGAAGAGCTGGCCAAGAACATGGGCTTTGAAAGCCTTGAACAGCTCAAGGATCTGGTGCGCAAGCAGATCGAAGGCGAATACGACCAGATGTCCCGCCTGCGTATCAAGCGTGACCTGCTCGACATCCTTTCCAGCAAGGCAGATTTTGCTGCTCCTGAAGGTATGGTGGAAGCCGAGTTCCAGCAGATCTGGAATCGGGTGGAAGCCGACCGCAAGGCTGGTCAGCTTGATGACGAAGATAAAGACAAGGACGAAGACACCCTTCGCGCTGACTACCGCAAAATTGCGGAACGTCGCGTGCGGCTGGGTCTGCTCCTTGCTGAAATCGGCCGCAAGAACGGTATTTCCGTCAGTGCGGAAGAACTTGGGCGGGCTGTGCGGGCAGAAGCCATGCGCTACTCCGGTCAGGAAAAAGAGGTCTTTGAATTCTTCCAGAAGAATCCGCAGGCCGCTGAATCCCTGCGCGGACCGATTTTTGAAAACAAGGTTGTCGATTACCTGATTGAGCTCGCCAAGGTCACGGACAAGGACGTGAGTCTGGAAGAACTATCAGATATTCCCCCAGCTAATATCTGATAAAACGGCTCTGTCCCGCCAGTGTGAACTGGCGGGACATTCTTTTTGGGGCTGTTTTTCGTTTCTGGGGTGGCATATTGCCACTTTATCTCTATCTTGAATCAGTGTGCCTGACCCTGGTTCTGTCCATGGCAGAGGCAGGGAGGGGCGTTTAAGTTTTTTGTACGGGAATGAGTGGTATGAGGGATCGTGATCCCGTTGAGATCTTCAGCAATGCACTGGTGCCGATGGTGGTCGAACAGACCTCTCGCGGTGAACGGGCTTTTGATATCTATTCCCGCCTTTTGCAGGAACGGATCATCTTCCTGACCGGGCCTGTCTATGATCAGGTTGCTTCGCTTATTTCCGCGCAGCTTCTGTATCTGGAAAGTGTGAACCCGACCAAGGAAATCTCCTTTTACATCAACAGCCCCGGTGGTGTTGTGTCGGCCGGTCTGGCTATTTACGACACCATGCAATACATCCGCAGCCCCGTAAGCACGGTGTGCATCGGTCAGGCGGCCTCCATGGGCTCCCTGCTGCTGGCTGGCGGTGAAAAAGGGCGCAGGTTTGCGCTGCCTAACGCGCGCGTCATGGTGCATCAGCCCTCTGGCGGTGCACAGGGGCAGGCGAGCGATATTGAAATTCAGGCCAAGGAAATCCTGATTATCCGGCAGCGCCTGAACGAAATCTACCGTGAACATACTGGCCGCACGCTGGAAGAAATCGAGCAGAAGCTTGAGCGTGATAGCTACATGTCCGCAGCCGAAGCCCAGTCTTTTGGTATTGTGGATGAAGTGATCAGCCACCACAAAGCGGCCGAAGCAGGTAAAAAGGATAAAGGTCATCCTTAATCTGGCATACTTTAAGCCTCCTGTTACAATAAGGGGGTCGTCTGTTCCTGGGCATGCAGAAAAGGCCCAGGGCTTGGCTCCGGGTTTCGTGGAGTCCGGAGTGATCGGGGGAGTGGGCTGATGAGTACAAAGTCCGGAGAGTCCAAGAACACGCTGTATTGCTCGTTCTGTGGCAAATCACAGCATGAAGTGCGCAAGCTTATTGCTGGCCCCACCGTGTTTATCTGCGATGAATGCGTTGAACTCTGCATGGATATCATCCGTGAAGAGAACAAAACCTTGCAGGTCAAGTCGCGCGAGGGTGTTCCTACCCCCAAGGAAATCTGCAAGGTTCTGGATGACTACGTTATTGGTCAGATGCAGGCCAAAAAGGTGCTTTCCGTAGCGGTGCATAACCACTACAAGCGCCTGTCGCAGGTGACCAAGGCAGGCGATGTGGAAATTGCCAAGTCCAATATCCTGCTCATCGGGCCTACGGGTTCGGGTAAAACACTGCTGGCCCAGACTCTGGCGCGTATTCTGGACGTGCCCTTTACAATGGCTGATGCCACAACCCTGACAGAAGCCGGGTATGTGGGGGAAGATGTCGAGAACATCATCCTCAAGCTGTTGCAGGCATCCGATTACAATGTGGAACGCGCCCAGCGCGGGATTGTCTATATTGACGAAATCGACAAGATTTCCAAAAAATCGGACAACCCCTCCATCACGCGTGACGTGAGTGGGGAAGGCGTGCAGCAGGCTCTGCTCAAGCTGATGGAAGGCACTGTTGCCTCTGTTCCCCCGCAGGGTGGTCGCAAGCATCCGCAGCAGGAATTCCTGCAGGTGGATACGACCAACATGCTCTTTATCTGCGGTGGGGCTTTTGCCGGGCTGGACAAGATTATCTCTGCACGTGGCAAGGGCACGGGCATTGGCTTTGGGGCTGATGTACGTTCGCTCGATGACCGCCGGATGGGGGAAATCCTGCACGATGTTGAGCCTGAAGATCTGATGAAGTTTGGCCTTATCCCCGAATTCATCGGGCGTCTGCCTGTTCTGGCAACGCTGGGTGATCTGGACGAGGCCGCACTGATCAAGATTCTGACCGAGCCTAAAAACGCTTTGGTCAAACAGTACCAGCGGCTCTTCCAGATGGAAGATGTCCAGTTGTCCTTTACGGATGATGCGCTCAAGGCCATTGCGGACCGGGCCATTGTTCGCAAGACCGGGGCCCGTGGGTTGCGTTCCATTCTGGAGAGCATCCTCATGGCGACCATGTTTGACCTGCCGGGGCTTGATACGGTCGAGGAGGTGGTTGTCAACCGCGAGGTGGCGGATGGCAAGGCCAGCCCGGTCTATGTTTACGGCAAGAAGAAAGACGTGCCAGCAGAGCAATCCGCCTGAGGCAGGTTAGAGTTTTAGCGTAAGCAGCACGAGCGGGTCACCTGTTCGTGCTGTTCTTGCCTCTGCCCTATTGTTCCGGGTTGTGGGCATAACAACATAAGAGAAACACGGGGGTGTTCCCTTTCGGGGGTACCTTCTTCAGTGCAGGGGTATGCCGCTTGGCGGGTGCCCGGCACCGATCGTCCTTATCGGGAGGTCATGACGATGGCTGATAACGAAAAACCGGCACCACGGCGTAGGCGCAAGAGCGATCAGGCAGTTTCGGCCGTGCCCGAACAGTCTGTTCCTGCGGTTGATGCAACTGTCGTGGAAGCCCATACCAAGAATACCCACGTGGCTGTTCTGCCGCTGCGCGATATTGTGGTTTTCCCCCACATGATTGTTCCGCTGTTTGTCGGGCGGGAAAAATCTGTACGGGCTCTGGACTCGGTTACAAAAGACGACCGGCACATTCTGCTGGTAGCCCAGAAAGACGCAGCACAGGACGACCCCACGCCTGACGATATTTATCGGGTTGGCACGCTGTCCACCATTCTGCAGTTGCTCAAGCTGCCCGATGGTACGGTCAAAGTGCTGGTTGAAGGGGTTCGCCGTGTGCGCGTTAAGGCGCTGCATGAGGTGAATGGCCACTTCGAAGCCGATATTGAGGAAATGCCAGCCGAGGCGGCTATTGGGCCGGAAGCCGAGGCTCTGGGCCGCTCCATCGTGTCGCAGTTTGAGCAGTATATGAAGCTCAACAAGAAAATTGCGTCCGAGGTTCTGGTCTCGCTTAACCAGATCAATGATCTGTCCAAGCTTGCAGATACGGTGACGAGTCACCTCTCGCTCAAGATTTCCGAAAAGCAGGAAATTCTGGAGGCCCCCACCGTACAGGGGCAGCTGGAAAAGGTTTTCGGTCACATTGAAGCAGAAATAGATGTGCTTCAGGTGGAAAAGAAAATCCGCAACCGTGTCAAACGCCAGATGGAAAAGACACAGCGCGAGTACTATCTGAACGAGCAGCTCAAGGCCATTCAGAAAGAACTTGGCGAAGGCGAGGACGGTAAGGACGAAACGGCTGAAATTGAAGAGCGGATCGCCAAGACCAAGCTCTCCAAGGAAGCGCGCGAAAAAGCTCTGAGCGAGCTGAAGAAGCTGCGCGGCATGAGCATGATGTCCGCCGAGTCCGGGGTTGTGCGGAACTACCTCGACTGGATTTTGAGCATTCCGTGGAAAAAGCGGACCAAAGTGCGCCATGATCTGGTTGAAGCAGAGGAAGTTCTGGACGCCGATCATTACGGGCTGGAAAAAGTCAAGGAACGCATTCTGGAGTATCTGGCGGTTCAGAGCCGCTCGCAAAAGCTTAAGGGGCCGATTCTGTGCCTTGTCGGGCCTCCGGGTGTGGGCAAGACCTCCCTCGCGCGTTCTATCGCCAAGGCAACGGGGCGGCATTATGTGCGCATGTCCCTGGGGGGTGTGCGGGATGAAGCCGAAATCCGTGGGCACCGCCGCACCTATATCGGTTCCATGCCCGGCAAGATCATTCAGGGCATGAAAAAGGCGAAAGTATCCAACCCGCTCTTCCTGCTTGATGAAATTGACAAGCTGGGATCCGACTGGCGGGGTGACCCGGCATCGGCTCTACTGGAAGTGCTGGACCCTGAACAGAACGGCACGTTCGCTGACCATTATCTGGAGGTCGATTACGACCTGTCCGATGTCATGTTCGTGACAACGGCCAACAGTCTGGATATGCCCCAGCCGCTGCTGGACCGCATGGAGGTCATTCGCCTCTCCGGTTACACGGAGGATGAAAAGGTCGAGATCGCCAAGCGCCACCTCATTAACAAACAGATCGAGGCGCATAACCTCAAGCCGGGTGAATGGTCGATCAATGAGGACGCGCTGCGTGACGTTATCCGGTATTACACGCGTGAGGCCGGTGTGCGTAACCTTGAGCGCGAACTGGCCAAGCTTGCCCGTAAGGCGGTGAAGGAGATTGTGACCGGTAAGGCCAAAAAGGTCGCGGTTACGGCGCGTAATCTGGAAAAATACGCAGGTGTGCAGCGCTTCCGCTACGGTGAGACCGAGGCGGAGGACATGGTCGGTGTTGTAACCGGTCTGGCCTGGACCGAAGTGGGCGGGGAAATCCTGACCATTGAGAGCGTTATGGTGCCGGGCAAAGGTGGCATTGTTGAAACCGGCAAGCTGGGCGACGTCATGAAGGAGAGCATCTCTGCTGCGTTCTCTTTTGTGCGGAGTCGGGCGGCCAGTTTTGGAATCGTGCCAACGATCTTCGACAAGCGCAGCTTCCATGTGCATGTGCCCGAGGGTGCGACTCCTAAAGACGGTCCTTCCGCTGGGGTTGCCATGGTGACATCTCTGGTAAGTGTTCTGACCGGTATTCCCGTCCGTCGTGACGTTGCCATGACGGGTGAAATAACGCTCAGGGGGCGTGTTCTGGCGATTGGGGGGCTGAAGGAAAAGCTTCTGGCTGCTGTTCGTTCAGGTATTCGCACGGTGTTTATTCCGCAGGAAAACGAGAAGGATCTGGCGGAAATTCCTGACAGCGTGAAGAAGAATCTGGAAATTGTACCCGTTTCGCATGTGGACGAAGTTTTGGCCCGTGCACTGGTCAGCCAGCCTCAGCCGATTCACTGGGAAGAGGTGCCCGAAACAGTGCCCGCCAACGGTGCACAGGCAGTTGCTTCGGTGCTGCCGCATTAACCAAAATGCATGAGAAGCCCGAAGTTTGCGTTTGCTTGGTTGACGTAGGAAAAAACGGCTTCATAGTGCGTTCAGGCAGCGGAGAGGCGGACGAAACCCGCCCGCCGCTCCTATGAATTGAAAGAAAGTGAAAGGCGTAAGATGGAGAAGCCGCTTAACAAGCAGGAGCTCGTCTCAGCAGTAGCAGAGGCCGTTGACCTGCCGAAGGCTAAGGCCGGAGAAGTGGTCGACGCCGTATTCGGTGCGATTGAAAAAGCTCTGTCCACAAAGCAGGAAGTACGTCTGGTGGGCTTTGGCACGTTTGTGACCGCAACCCGCAAGGCTGCCAAAGGCCGTAACCCCCGTACCGGCGAGGAAATTGATATTCCGGCTTCTACCTCTGTCCGCTTCAAGCCGGGCAAGGCACTGAAGGACGCCGTTAGCAAATAATCCTCCTTCGGATTTTATTTCAGACCGGCCGGCAATTTCTTTGAAAAAAGGGGTTGCCGGCCGTTTTGTTTTATGACACATAGGGCGCGGGCGATTAGCTTAGCGGTAGAGCATCTCGTTTACACCGAGAGGGTCGGCGGTTCGATCCCGTCATCGCCCACCATTCCCAACATTGTGTGTTGTGGAGCAGAATAATTTATTCTGCTAATGGCTTCCTCCTCCGGGCAGGGAGCCTTTTTTTTCGCCAATCCATTTTATTCACAACAAAGTGGCCGCGACCATACGCGTTCGTGCATGGCCGTCTGCATTTTGCGGGTCTAGGGTGACTGCATCAAACGGCTTATTACAAGCCTTTCATGCGTGCGGGAATTTTCCATGCAGTCTGTTCTAGGCGATTATGCCCCGGTTCTGATTTTTGGTTGCGTATCGGTTGTTATCGCGGCCGCAATGCTCGGTATGGCTCTGTTGAGCGGGCACCAAAAACCATATCCTGAGAAGCTCACGGCGTATGAGTGCGGGTTTGGCCCTTTTGATGATGCCCGGCGCCGCTTTGACGTGCGGTTTTACCTGGTGGCCATTCTGTTCATTATTTTCGATCTGGAGGTCGCGTTTCTGTTCCCCTGGGCTATCAGCCTGGGGCGGATCGGGCTGTTCGGCTTTTTGTCCATGCTTGGCTTTTTGGCCGTGCTGGGGATCGGCTTTTTGTATGAATGGCGCAAAGGCGCGCTGGACTGGGATTGAGAGAGGACGCCAGCATGACCACACATCACGACGAAAACGCCATTATGTGGAACAGGGAGGCTCTGCCGCCGGGGCCTGAGCAGGATGCGGTGGTGCGCGGCATTACCGGTGTGCTGGCTGAAAAGGGCTTTGTGGTTGCAAGCCTGGATAAGCTGGTCAATTGGGGGCGCACGGGTAGTCTGTGGCCCATGTCCTTCGGGCTTGCATGCTGCGCGGTGGAGATGATCCACGCGTATATGCCGCGTTATGACCTGGACCGTATGGGTATTATTCCCCGCGGGTCGCCCCGTCAGTCTGATGTGATGATTGTGGCAGGCACACTCACCAACAAGATGGCCCCGGTATTGCGCCGCCTGTACGAGCAGATGGCCGAGCCGCGCTGGGTTATTTCTATGGGGTCATGCGCCAATGGCGGGGGGTATTACCATTACTCCTACTCCGTTGTGCGTGGGTGTGACCGTATTGTTCCCGTGGATGTGTATGTGCCGGGCTGCCCGCCAACGGCCGAAGCGCTCATTTACGGCATTATGCTGCTCCAGAAAAAAATTCGGCGGACAGGGACAATTCTCCGTGGCTGATATTTCAGTAAATCCAAGGCAGGCCCGGCTGGAAGGGCAGTTGTCCTCTCTGGCATTTACGTTCCTTGCCTCCCAGCCCCATGTGTCTTACGCGGCTGTGGAGAAGGGCGAACTGGTGGTGCACACAACGCGTGAGCATCTGGTGCCGTTCCTTACCCTTTTGCGTGATGATCCGCGTTACAGGTTCGAACAGTTGATGGACCTGTGCGGTGTGGATTTTCCTGCGCGTGCCCAGCGGTTCGAGGTGGTCTATAACCTGCTGTCGGTTACTTATAACCGCCGGATCAGGGTTGTGGTCTGCACGGATGAATACGCGGCAGTGCCATCGGTGCATCATCTCTGGCCATGTGCGACATGGTGGGAGCGTGAGTGCTACGACCTGTTTGGCGTGCTGTTCTCCGGCCAGCCCGACCTGCGCCGTATTCTGACCGATAACGGGTTTGAGGGGCATCCGCTTCGCAAGGACTTCCCGCTGACCGGGTATGAAGAGGTCCGTTATGACGCGGAGCGCAGGCAGGTTGTTAAAGAGCCTGTTTCGTTAACGCAGGATTTCCGTGATTTCGATTTTGTTTCTCCGTGGGAAGGTATGCTGACCTTACCGGGAGATGAAAAAGCGCACGAAGTCCGGCAGGGTATGAAGAGGTCCTCCTGATGACAAAACAGGATAACACCGAATCTCTCGCGTTTGCGCAGACGATCCTGCGCGAAGATATTCCCCAAAGCCTTTTGCCAGATGAAAAAGCTTTGGAAATTGAGAAGAAGGTTGTCGAAATTGACTCCCATGCTCTCAATTTTGGTCCCCAGCATCCGTCTGCACATGGTGTGTTGCGTCTGGTGCTGGAAATGGAAGGGGAGCTTGTTGCCCGCGCCGTGCCGCATATCGGCCTTTTGCACCGTGGCACGGAAAAGTTGATTGAATACAAGACGTATCAAAAAGCCCTGCCGTATTTTGACCGTCTGGATTACGTCTCCCCCATGTGCGAGGAGCAGGCATTTGCTCTGGCCACGGAAAAACTGCTGGGTATTGATATTCCAGAACGCGCCAAGTGGTTGCGCGTCATGTTTGCGGAAATTACCCGTATTTTAAACCATATTCTCAATCTGACCGCTATGGGGCTGGACTGCGGTGCGGTAACCCCGGCTTTGTGGGGATATGAAGAGCGCGAGAAACTTCTGGAGTTTTACGAAGCCGCATCCGGCGCGCGCTTCCATGCCAATTACTTCCGCCCCGGCGGTGTCGCGCGGGATATTCCGGCAAGTCTGGAAGACCGGATTGGGGTGTGGGCCAAGGAATTTCCTGCCTGGATTGATGAGCTGGAAGGCCTGCTGACCGAAAACCGGATATGGAAACAGCGCACGGTTGGTATTGGCGTTTTTACAACCGAGCAGGCTCTGGCCTGGGGGTTTAGTGGTCCGTGCCTGCGTGCATCTGGCGTGCCGTGGGACCTCAGGCGCAACCAGCCTTATGATAACTACCATAAGGTGGATTTTAATGTGCCCGTGACCCGGCAGGGTGACTCGTACGACCGCTATCTGGTGCGCGTTGCCGAGATGCGTGAAAGCGTCAAAATTATCGAGCAATGCCTGAGCCAGATGCAGCCGGGTGACATTAAAATACAGGACCCCAAGTTCAGCCCGCCCCCCAGAGCGGACATGAAGCGCTCCATGGAAGCCCTGATCCATCACTTCAAGCTGTTCAGCGAAGGCTACCATGTGCCTGCGGGCTCCACCTACACGGCGGTGGAAAGCCCCAAAGGGGAATTTGGGGTCTATCTGGTGGCTGATGGCAGCAACCGGCCGTATCGGTGCAAAATCCGGCCAACGGGTTTTGCACATCTGCAGGCCATAGATGAACTCTCACGCCGCGGTATGCTGGCTGACATGGTGGCCATTATCGGGTCGCTTGATCTTGTGTTTGGGGAAGTTGATCGATGAGCACAGCCTGGACACCGGCAGAACAGCCGGACAGCTTTGTATTCGATTCTGCATCGGAGGCGGAAATTGCTGGTGTTCTCAGCAAGTATCCGGAGGAGCGCAAGGCAAGCGCTGTTATGCCCCTGCTCTATATTGCGCAGCGGCAGATGGGGCGGGTAACCGGGAGTGTCTGGGTGCCCGTGGTGGCCATGGATGTTATTGCCCAGCGTCTGGGTATGGCGGCCATACGGGTTTACGAAGTGGCGTCTTTTTACACCATGTTCAACACGCGTCCCATCGGGCGTTACCATTTGCAGGTCTGCACCACCACACCGTGCTGGCTGCGTGGCTCTGATGATGTGGTGGAAGCCTGCCAGAAAGCGACAGGTATCCAGCATTTTGGAGAAACCAGTGCAGATGGCCTGTTTACCATGACAGAAGTGGAATGCCTTGGTGCCTGCGCCAACGCGCCAATTCTGCAGGTTGATGATGATTTTTATGAAGATATGAACGCCGAACGCACGGCGCAGGTCATAGCCGAGTTGCGGGCAGGGCGCAGGCCCACGCCCGGCTCCATGATCGACCGTAACGTTTCGGCCCCCGAGGGTGGGCGCAAAACGTTGCTATCATCCTCTACGGCGGATCAGGAATAGGAGAGACGGCCATGCTGGCTGACAAGGACCGGATCTTCACCAATCTTTACGGGCAGAATGACTGGCGGCTGGAGGCAGCCCGCAAGCGGGGTGACTGGGCTAACACGGCAGATATTCTTGCCAAAGGCCGGGACGCCATTATTGCGGAAATGAAGGCCTCTGGCCTGCGTGGCCGCGGTGGGGCGGGTTTTCCTACCGGGTTAAAATGGTCTTTCATGCCCAAGCAGTCCGACGGGCGGCCGCATTATCTGGTTATCAATGGAGATGAATCCGAACCCGGCACCTGCAAGGACCGGGAGGTTATGCGCCATGAGCCGCATAAGCTGATAGAAAGTGCTCTGATCGCATCTTTTGCGATGGGGGCGCATGCGTCCTACATTTACATCCGTGGGGAGTTCTGCCGCGAGGCCGAGCGCCTGCAGGCCGCCATTGACGAAGCCTATGCCGCAGGGCTGCTTGGTAAAAATGCGGCAGGCAGCGGCTGGGATTTTGATTTCCGTATCCACAGAGGGGCAGGTGCCTATATCTGTGGTGAAGAAACCGCCTTGCTGGAAAGTCTGGAAGGCAAAAAAGGCCAGCCCCGCATGAAGCCGCCATTCCCCGCAGGGGTGGGGCTTTATGGTTGCCCGACCACAGTCAATAATGTGGAAAGTATTGCGGTTACGTCCACCATCATGCGGCGTGGGGCAGCCTGGTTTGCCGGGCTTGGACGCCCGAATAACGCGGGTTCCAAGCTCATGGCCATTTCCGGCCACGTCAATACACCTTGCGTGTTTGAGGAAGAGCTAGGTGTGCCGCTCAAGGACATCATAGAGAAGCACGGCGGTGGTGTGCGTGGAGGGTGGGATAACCTTCTGGCGGTTATTCCCGGTGGCTGTTCTGTGCCGCTGCTGCCCAAATCGGTCTGTGAAACCGTTCTGATGGATTACGACAGCCTGCGTGCCGAGCGTTCCGGCCTTGGTACGGCGTGCATGATTGTTATGGACAGATCGACCGATATTATAAAAGCCATTGCAAGGTTCTCAAAGTTTTTCAAACACGAGAGTTGTGGTCAGTGCACCCCCTGCCGCGAAGGCACGGGCTGGATGATGCGCATGATGGACCGGATGGTGCAGGGGCGTGCGGATATTGAAGAAATTGATCTGCTTGAGCAGGTCACACGGCAGGTTGAAGGGCATACGATCTGTGCGCTCGGCGATGCCGCAGCATGGCCCATACAGGGGCTGATCCGGCATTTTCGCCCGGAAATGGAAGAACGGATCCGCCAGTACAAAGCCGCATATGGCAGTACCGGGCTGGTGCAGGTTCCCGCCGGTGGCGTTCCGGCAGCAGTGGAGTAACGGCAATGGTCAGGGTAATTGTTGATGGTACGCCAGTAGATGTACCTCCCGGTTCCAGCGCGTTGCAGGCCTGTGAGGCCGCAGGCAAGGAAATCCCGCGGTTCTGCTACCACGAGCGCCTGTCTGTTGCGGGTAACTGCCGTATGTGTCTGGTGGAAGTGGCGCGAGCGCCCAAACCTGTTGCGTCCTGCGGGTTCCCCGTTGCGGATGGCATGCAGATTTTTACGGACACCGAAGTGGTGCGCCGTGCCCGCCGGGCCGTTATGGAATTTTTGCTGATCAACCACCCGCTTGACTGCCCGATCTGTGATCAGGGTGGGGAGTGTGATCTACAGGATCAGGCTTACGGTTATGGCTCTGGTGTTTCGCGCTACAAGGAAGACAAGCGCGCCGTAACGGACAAGGATCTGGGGCCGCTGGTTAAAACGGTCATGACCCGTTGCATCCAGTGCACGCGGTGTGTGCGTTTTAGCACCGAAGTGGCCGGCACCCCCGAACTGGGTCTGGTCTCACGCGGGGAAAATGCCGAAATCACCACATATGTGGAAAAAGCCCTGACCTCCGAACTCTCGGGGAACCTGATTGATGTCTGCCCGGTTGGGGCGCTCACAGCCAAGCCTTCGGCTTTTCATGCCCGCTCATGGGAATACAAGAAGACTGACAGTATTGATGTCATGGATGCGCTGGGCACCAATATTCAGGTGCAGGCCCGTGGCGGAGAAGTCATGCGGATTGTCCCGCGTGTGAATGATGATGTGAACGAAGAATGGCTGTCTGATAAAGGCCGTTTTTCCATCGATGGTCTCAAGCGCAAAAGGCTGGACAGGCCTTGGGTGCGGGTTCATGGGAAAATTTCTTCTGTTTCATGGAAAGATGCACTCATAGCCCTTGCGCGCCGGTTTGATGGTGTTCCGGGTGACAGGATTGGCGCCATAGCTGGTGATCTGTGTGATGCAGAAAGCCTGTGTGCCATAAAAGACCTTTTGCAGAGCATTGGTTCTTCCAATCTGGATTGCAGGCAGGATGGTGCCTGGTACGATACCAGTGCGCGTGCGGGCTACCTGTTTAACAGTGACATCAGCGGGATAGATCAGGCCGATGCATTGTTGCTTGTTGGCACCATGCCCCGGCATGAAGCCCCGGTGCTGAATGCGCGTATTCGCAAACGCTTTGTGGATGCGGGCCGGGGTGGTTTTCCTATTGGCATGATCGGCACGCCCTCGGCGGACATGACATATGACGTGACCGTTCTGGGGAATGGGCCGGATGTGCTGGCGGATATTCTAAGCGGGAAGAATGCGTTTGCCGAAGTTCTGCAAAACGCCAAAAACCCCATGATTATTGTCGGCCATTCTGCCCTGACCCGGCGTGATGCCCCCGCAATTTATGCCGCCTGCCGCGAACTGGCTCATGCCTGTGGTGCTGTAACGCCCGAATGGCAGGGGCTGAACATTCTGCACACGGCGGCGTCCCGCGTTGGGGCGCTGGATCTTGGGTTCCTGCCCGGCCCGCATGGGTGCGATGCAGCCAGCATGCTCCGTGGCGGGGTGGAAATTTTGTGGCTGTTGGGTGCGGATGATGTGCAGCTTGATCGCATCCCGCCGGAAACATTTGTCGTGTATCTGGGCCACCATGGGGACGCTGCTGCACAACGGGCGGATATTATACTCCCCGGCGCAGCCTATACCGAAAAACCGGGCACATATGTTAACACGGCCGGGCGGGTGCAACGTGCTTTCCGCGCCGTGTTCGCTCCGGGGGAAGCGCGGGAAGACTGGCGGATTATTCGGGCTTTTTCCGAAGTGCTGGGCCACACCCTGCCTTACGACACGCTGGAACAGTTGCGGGCGCATATGGCGCAGGTCAACCCGGTTTTTGCCATGAACGGTGGCAGTGTGCAGCGTCTGTCGGGCACAGCGGGCGGACAGGCCGCGCCAGCCAGCGGGCAGGCGGGTGAACTTATGCCTGCTCCGTTCCGCCCTGTTATTCAGGATTATTACCAGACCAACGTCATAAGCCGCGCCAGCCAGACCATGGCTGAGTGTTCAAAGGTTTATGGCGTGGCGCCTGCGGTTGCAGCGGAGTAAGGGCAATGGCACATTTTTTCTACCAAACCCTTGTGGGCCAGATCCTGCTGATGCTGCTGGAAACACTGGCGGTACTGGTGCCGTTGCTGATTGGTGTTGCCTATCTTACGCTGATGGAGCGCAAGGTTATGGCCGCCATGCAGCGCCGCCGGGGGCCAAACGTGAACGGTGCCTTTGGTCTGTTGCAGGCCTTTGCCGATGCGATCAAGATGATTGTGAAGGAAACGGTTATTCCCGCAGGGGCCAACCGTGTGCTGTTCCTGTTTGCACCTTTCCTGACCTTTTCGCTCGCCATGGCTGCCTGGGCAGTTATTCCGACAGGGAACGGGCTGGCGGTAGCCAACATCAATGTGGGTATCCTGTACCTGCTCGCCATGTCCTCCCTTGGGGTTTACGGCATGCTTATTGCGGGGTGGGCCTCCAACTCGCGCTATGCGTTTCTGGGGGGCTTACGCTCTGCCGCGCAGATGGTTTCTTACGAGGTGTCCATCGGGCTGGTGATTGTGTCTGTCCTGCTGGCGGTGGGGAGCCTGAACCTGAACGATATTGTGCTGGCGCAACGGCATATATGGTTCTGCGTGCCCATGTTCCCCATGTTTATCGTGTTCTTTATTTCTGCTCTGGCGGAAACCAACCGAGCGCCGTTCGACCTGCCCGAAGGGGAGAGTGAACTGGTTGCGGGCTTTTTTGTGGAATATTCATCGCTCGCCTTTGGCCTGTTCTTTCTGGGCGAATACGCGAACATGATCCTCATGTCCTCCATGGTCAGCATTCTGTTCCTTGGTGGCTGGCTGCCGCCTCTGGGCATTGCGCCGCTAACATGGGTACCCGGCCCGCTCTGGCTGATTTTTAAAATCCTGTTCTGCCTGTTTGTCTTTATCTGGGTGCGCGCCACGTTCCCGCGCTATCGCTACGACCAGCTTATGCGGCTGGGGTGGAAGGTGTTCCTGCCTTTCTCGCTGCTGTGGATGATCGGCACGGCCGGGTTCCTTATGGCAACAGGCCTGCTGCCTCACATGGGAGGGGTAAATTCATGAGCGCTCTTGGCACCACATTGCGGTCTTTTCTGCTCAAGGAACTGGCCGCGGGCATGGTCTCCACCTTCCGTATGATGTTCCAGCCCAAAGTCACGCTGAACTACCCGTACGAAAAAGGGCCTCTGTCCCACCGTTTCCGGGGGGAGCATGCCTTGCGGCGCTACCCCAATGGGGAGGAGCGCTGCATTGCCTGCAAACTGTGCGAAGCCACATGTCCGGCAGAGGCCATTACCATTGAAGCCGAACAGCGTGATGATGGCTCCCGCCGGACCACGCGCTACGACATTGACATGACAAAATGCATCTACTGCGGCCTGTGTGAAGAAGCCTGCCCGGTGGATGCGATTGTTGAAGGCCCGAACTATGAGTTCGCCACGGAAACCCGTGAAGAGCTGATGTACGACAAGGGCAAGCTGTTAGCGAATGGGGACCGCTGGGAATCCCTGCTCGCACGGAGGCTGGAACTCGATGCACCGTATCGTTGAGCAGATGCAGACCACGCCAGGGCAGGAGGTTGGCCAATGATGGCACAGCTCGTTTTTTACGTTTTTGCGGCGGTATTGCTGCTTTCGGCCTCCATGGTCATCAGCGCACGCAACCCGGTGCATGCGGTTTTGTTCCTGATCCTCGGCTTCTTTAACGCGGCGGGGCTGTTTCTGGTCGCTGGTGCCGAGTTTCTGGCCATGCTGCTGGTCATTGTCTACGTGGGGGCGGTGGCGGTTCTCTTCCTGTTTGTGGTGATGATGCTGGACATAGATTTCAGCCGCCTGCGTGAAGGGTTCCAGCGTTATGCTCCTCTGGGGTTGTGCATTGGGGGTGTGCTGCTGGCCGAACTGGTCATGGCCTTCAGTAACTGGCGCATGGTCCCTGCGGGTGTGGTCGCTCCTTTGACTGTGCAGCCGGGGCTAACCAATACCGCAGCCTTGGGCACGGTTATTTACACGCATTATGTGCTGCTGTTTCAGGCTTGCGGGCTGGTTCTGCTGGTCGCCATGATTGGCGCCATTGTGCTGACCCTGCGTGAGACGGCTACAGGCCGCCGCCAGAATATTGGCCGCCAGCATGCACGCACACGTGAAGAAACGCTGGAGCTTGTTAATCTGCCACTTGGCGAAAACGTGTTTGAGCAGGGAGGTTTCCTGCGGCCCAAAGGCTCCTATTACGAAATTGCGGTTCCCGGCTCCTATGGCGCGGGTGAGCCGGAAAAGACGGAAACTGAGGAGAAAGGCGCATGAAGACGGCAATCGCGTCTGTAGGGCTGGGGCCTTACCTGTTTGTCAGTGCGGCCCTTCTGGTTCTGGGGGTGTTCGGGATTTTTCTGAACCGCAAGAACATTATTGTTCTGCTCATGTCCATGGAACTGATCCTGCTTTCCGCAAACCTCAATCTGGTTGCGTTTTCCTCGGCTCATGGGGACCTGTCGGGGCAGGTCATGGTGCTGTTTGTGCTGACCATTGCTGCGGCTGAAGCCGCCATTGGTCTGGCTATTGTTACGGTTTACTTCCGTAACCGCGGCTCCATCCAGGTCGAAGACGTGACGATGATGAAGGGATGAGCAGCGTTATGCAAACAGAACTCACTCTGTTTTCCGTTGCCGTGCTAACGCCTCTGGCGGGGGCGGTTGTGGCGGGCCTTGGTGGCCGCTTTATGGGGGATACTCTCGCCAAGGTTGTAACCATTGCCTGTATGGCGGTTGCTGCCCTGTGTAGTGTGGGTGCGCTGTGTGCGGCATGGCTTGGGGGTTTTCCCCACGCTGCTGTTCCGCTGGCGCAGTGGGTGCATGCCGGGGGCTTTGATGCAACATGGACCCTGCGGTTTGACACACTCTCCGTGACCATGACCGCCATGGTGCTTGTGGTGTCGCTGCTCGTGCATTGCTACAGCATTGGCTACATGAGCCATGAAAGCATGCCGACCTACCGGTTTTTCTCCTACCTTTCGCTCTTCACCTTTGCCATGCTCATGCTGGTCTCTTCCAATGACCTGATCCAGCTTTTCTTTGGCTGGGAAGGTGTTGGCCTGGCCAGTTACCTGCTGATTGGCTACTGGTATGACCGCCCGGCCGCTACGGCTGCGGCTATCAAGGCCTTTGTGGTCAACCGTGTGGCGGACCTGTTTTTTATTGTTGGCATTGGCCTGATTTACGTTCTGTTCCACTCGGTGCAGTACGATACCATTTTTGCTGCCGTGCCTGCGGTGCTTGACACCCCTTACACACTCTGTGGCGTTTCCTTCCGGATGCTGGAAGTCATCTGCTTCCTGCTGTTTGTTGGGGCTATGGGCAAGTCGGCCCAGTTGTTCCTGCACACATGGTTGCCTGACGCCATGGAAGGCCCCACACCTGTTTCCGCCCTTATTCATGCTGCTACCATGGTTACGGCAGGCGTGTTCCTTATGGCGCGTATGTCGCCATTGCTTGAGTTTGCGCCGGGTACGCGCACCTTTGTTATTCTGATCGGGGCAACAACCTGCTTTTTTGCCGCAACCGTTGGCATGGTGCAGCCTGACATTAAGCGGACCATCGCCTATTCTACCTGCTCGCAGCTTGGCTACATGTTTGCGGCTGTTGGGGTGGGGGCGTATCAGGCGGCGGTATTCCACCTGACTACGCATGCGTTCTTTAAAGCGCTTCTGTTCCTTGCCGCTGGTTCGGTCATTCATGCCATGCATGATGAGCAGAACATGTTCCGCATGGGCGGCCTGTGGAAAAAACTGCCTGTTACTTACGTGGTTATGTGGCTGGGCAGTCTGGCCCTGGCCGGGGTTTATCCGTTTGCCGGGTACTGGTCCAAGGATGCCATTCTCAACGCGCTCTGGGCGTCCGATGCTTCCTACAGCCATTACGCATGGGCCATGGGTAGCATTACCGCGTTCCTGACTGCGTTTTACAGCTGGCGACTTCTGTTCCTGGTCTTTCATGGCAAACCGCATGATGAGCATGCCCGTGACCATGCGCATGAAAGTCCGACTGTTATGACCGTGCCGCTGCTGGTGCTGTCCATTGGTGCGGTTGTGGCCGGTGTGGCGCTGGCACCGTTCTATATTGGCGCGCATCAGAGTGCGTTCTGGAACGGGGCGATTGTGAACGCGCCTGCCAACCACATTATGGAGGCGTTCGAGCACGTGCCTGCGCTTATTGCGCTGCTCCCCAGCCTTGCAGGGCTTGCGGGTATTGCGCTGGCGTTTGTGCTGTATGTGAGCGCACCGCATGTGCCGGCCGCACTGGCCCGCAGTTTTGGGCCGATTTACCGGTTCCTGCTCAACAAATGGTATTTTGACGAACTATACGACAGGATTTTCGTGCGCCCATATGCCGCACTGGCCCGTGTGCTGTGGAAAGGTGCGGATGAAGGGGTCGTGGAAGGTCTGCCGCTTGATATTGTGCGTGCCACACGGGATGGCGCGTTGCAGGCGGCCCGGCTCCAGAGCGGTTCCATCGCCATTTATGCCTTTACCATGCTGGCAGGACTTGTGGTGCTGCTGACAGTTGCGCTGTGCGGGTGATTTAGCATGACCAACGCCATTCCGACCCAATCCTCTTCCTATCCTCTGCGGAGTGCGCAGCGATGAGTGTGACAGTGTTCAACTGGACCGTAGCCCTGCCTGAAATTGTGCTTGCCCTGTCGGGTATTGTCATTCTGGTGGCCGGTGTGCTCCAGCGGAAAGGGGAAGGTTTTTTCCCCGCCGCCATACTCAGTCTGGCGGCTTTTCTGGTCTGTGGTTTTCTGGTCGTGCTGTCTCCTTCGGGGGCGGGGTATGTCGGAACCTTTGTGAATGATGGCTTTGCCCGGTTCATGAAGGTGCTCATTCTGGCCGGTGGCTTTGTGGCCGTGGCGCTGAGCGTAAGTTACCGTACTGCCGACCGGCGGCCCCTGCCGTTTGAAACCCCGGTGCTCATGCTGTTTTCCACGCTGGGGGCCATGCTCATGGCATCCTCAGCCAATTTGATGACACTGTTTGTCGGGCTGGAACTCTCCTCTTTGTCTATTTACATCCTGTGTGCTCTGGAACGGGATAATGTTCTCTCGTCCGAAGCAGGGATGAAGTATTTTATCCTCGGTTCTCTGGCATCAGGCCTGCTGCTGTATGGCATCTCGCTCGTGTATGGGTATGCGGGCACCATGGAATATACCGGGCTGGTGGATGCGGTCCGGGTCGCAGCCCTGCCGCCCATGGGGCTGGTCGTGGGGATTGTCTTTATCGTTGTCGGCCTGTGCTTCAAGCTCTCTGCCGTGCCGTTCCATATGTGGACGCCCGATGTGTATCAGGGTGCGCCAACACCCGTTACGGCATATATGGCCGGGGCCCCTAAATTTGCAGCCTTTGCCCTGTTCCTGCGTGTTATGGCTGGGCCGTTTGGCTCTGTTGCTCCTCGCTGGCAGATACTGGTGGAAGCGGTCTCTGTTCTGTCCATGGTTTACGGGGCTTTTGCGGCTATTCCGCAGACCAATATCAAGCGGCTCATGGCTTATTCCTCCATCGGGCACATGGGCTATGCCATGATGGGGCTGGCAGCCGCCTCCACAGCTGGTACGCAGGCCACGCTTATTTATCTGGCCGCCTATTTTGTTATGAATGCTGGTGTTTTTGCAGGCATTACGGCCATGCGCCGCAACGGGCGGGAAGTAAACTCCATTGCAGATCTGGCGGGCCTTGGGCGCTCGGACCCGGCTATGGCGCTTGCTCTGGCCGTGTTCATGTTCAGCATGGTCGGCGCACCACCTCTGGCTGGCTTTTTTGGCAAGTTCATGGTTTTTGCAGCAGCGTGGCAATCCGGCCTTTACGTGCTGGTGTGCATTGGCGCATTGTCCAGCATTGTCGGAGCCTATTATTATCTGCGGGTTGTAAAAGTTATGTATTTTGATGCGCCAGCCCATGCGCTGGACCGCCCCGCACCCAGCCTTCTGTTTGTTTCGGGCGGGATGGGTGTTGCAACTGTTGTTTTTGCTGTTGTGCTTGGCCCAATCATGTCTGTGGCGCATCAGGCCGCACTTGCTCTGGCTGGATGAGCGGGCAGGGTGATTTCTGGCGGCTCACCTGTTTTGATGAGCTGCCATCGACCTCCGATTATTGCCTGAACGCCTGCCGTTCGGGCGACCCTGTAGCCGGGCTTGCAGTTTTAGCCCGGCGGCAGACCAAAGGCCGGGGTAGCCGTGGCCGTACATGGCTGGATGGCGGGCAGGGGCTTGCACTCAGTGTTGTGCTGGATGGTACGCAGGCCGGGCCGGAAGCGCTGGGAGGCTGGCCTTTTGTGGCGTCCCTCGGGTTTTATGATGGGCTTTTGCGTGCGCAGCCTGCGGCCCGGCCCCACCTCATGATCAAATGGCCGAACGATATTCTGCTGGATGGGCGCAAGATGGGGGGTATCCTCATCGAGCGGGAGGGGCCTTACGTTCTTGTCGGCCTTGGGGCCAATCTTGTCTCGGCTCCTGACCCGGATGTGCTGGAGCGCACGGTGGCCTGTCTTGCACAATGTGGCCCTGTCCCGGATGTGGAAGCTGTGGCCCGGCATGTGCTGGACGGGCTTACGTTCTGGTCTGAGCAATGGCGGCAAAAAGGCTTTGCCAGCATTCGCGCAGCCTGGCTGGAAAGGGCGCATCCTGTGGGGACCCCCCTTGTCGTTCAGGGCGGGACTACTTATGAGAAGGGGCTCTTTGCAGGTCTGGCACCAGATGGCCGCCTGCTGCTGGACACGGAAGGTGGCATGAAGACAATCGCAACAGGGGATATTCTGCTTATGGAAAAGGGCGCATAGGAGTGCTACTTGTCATTGATGCAGGGAATACCAATGTTGTGTTTGCTGTACACGACGGCGAAAAATGGCGTGGTGTATGGCGGATTACCATGCAGCCCCAGCGGACTTCGGATGAATATGGGGTGTGGCTGCAAGCGCTGCTAAAAACGCAGGGCCTGACCTCTGATGATATTGAAGGGGCTGTTATAGGCACGGTGGTGCCTGCGGCCCTTTACCATTTGCGTACTTTATGCCGCCAGTGGTTTGCTGTAGAGCCACTGCTGGCCTCCGCCCGGCTGGACTGGGGGTTTGCCATCAAGATGGATAACCCGGATGAAGTCGGGGTGGACCGTCTGCTCAATGGTCTGGCCGCTCATTACACCTATGGTGGCCCGTTGACGGTTATAGATTTTGGCACAGCCACCACGTTTGATGTGGTGGATCAGGAGGGAAGTTACTGCGGCGGTGTTATTGCGCCCGGCATCAATCTGTCGGTCGAGGCATTGCATCAGGCTGCGGCAAGGCTCCCCCGTATTGGTATTGGTCGCCCCGTAGGGGAGTCCGCTATTGGGCGGAATACAGTTGCAGCCATGCGCTCAGGCGTGTTCTGGGGGTATGTAGGGTTGATCGAGGGGATCGTTGAGAGGATCCGCCGTGAAGTGGGGCCTTCCATGAAGGTGCTCGCAACAGGCGGTCTGGCTCCGCTTTTCTCGGAGGGGACAACGGTCTTTGACCATGTGGATTCAATGCTGACCCTTAACGGGTTGCGCTTGCTGGCGGGGCGAAACCCCCTGCCGAAACTGACAGTAGAACGAGATTTTTTGGCTGAAGGATAATCGGATAATATGACTGAACAGAACGGCGATCTGGCCTTTCTGCCCTTGGGCGGAACGGGTGAGATCGGCATGAACCTCAACCTGTATCGTCAGGGCGATACATGGTTGGCGATTGATTGCGGCATTGGCTTTAGCGGGAACGATACCCCCGAAGCAGAAATTCTGGTGCCCGACCCCGCCTTTATTGTCGAGCGGCGGAACCAGTTGGCCGGGCTGGTTATTACCCATGCGCACGAAGACCATATTGGTGCCGTGGCGCATGTGTGGCCCATGCTGCAATGCCCCATTTACGTTACGCCGTTTGCAAGTGCCGTACTGCGCCGCAAGCTGGCCGAAGCCCGCCTGATGGATGTGCCGATCCGCGTGATCATGCCCGGTGCACGTTTTAATGTGGGCCCGTTTGACATCGAGTTCGTGCCGGTTACGCATTCCGTGCCGGAAGCCCAGTCCATGGTCCTGCGTACTCCGGCAGGGATTGTGGTCCACACAGGCGACTGGAAGTTTGACCCCGAACCGCTGGTTGGCCCCGCAACAGACCTGAACCGCCTTGCCGAAATTGGTGAGGAGGGCGTTCTTGCACTGGTGTGCGACAGCACGAACGTGATGAAGCCCGGCCCTTCGCGCTCCGAGTCCGAAGTGCGCGTGAGCATGACCGAACTGGTGGCAAGCCTTAAGGGGCGCATTGCCGTGACCTGCTTTGCCTCCAACGTGGCGCGGGTGGAAACCATTGCCATGGCCGCACAGGCCGCTGGCCGCACGGTTGTGCTGGTCGGGCGTTCGCTGCGTAACCTGGACACGGCTGCGCGTGAGTGCGGTTATCTGTCCGGTGTTCTCCCGTTCCTGAGCGAGCAGGACGTGAATGATGTGCCTGATGACCAGCTGCTCATGATCATCACGGGCAGCCAGGGCGAACCGCGCTCGGCTCTGTCGCGTATTTCCATGGACGTGCATCCCAATATTTCCCTCGGGGAAGGGGATACGGTCATTTATTCCAGCCGCATGATTCCGGGTAATGAGCGGGCGATCATGGCGGTGCAGGATAATCTGGCAAAGCGTGGCGTTAAGGTTATTACCGACCGTGAACACTTTGTGCATGTTTCGGGCCACGCCACGGGTGGTGACGTGCAGAAGATGTACGAACTGCTCAAGCCCCAACATGTGGTGCCGGTGCACGGCGAATGGCGGCACCTGACCGCACAGGCCGCTCTGGCGCAGGAAATGGGTATTGCTCCCATTCTGCTGGAGGACGGGGATATTCTACGTCTTTCCCCGGGTAAGCTGGAAGTGGTGGATACCGCCCCCACAGGCCGCCTTGCGCTGGACGGCAACCGCCTGCTGCCCATGAATGGTGGCGTTCTGGCAGCCCGCCGCAAAATGCTGTTTAACGGCATTGTCATTGGCAGCTTTGCTGTGGATGACGAAGGCTTTGTTATTGGCGACCCCAAGGTGAGCGCGCCCGGTCTGCTGGACCCGGATGATCTGGAAAGTGTGCGTGTGCGCGAAGAATTCGCCAACGCACTGGACGTGATCCCCGATGAACTGCGCAACGAGGATGGAGCCTTCCGCGAGGCCGCCAAAACAGCCCTGCGCCGCGCCCTTGGCCGCAAGCTGCAAAAGCGCCCGCTGGTGGATGTGCACGTGCTGCGCGTATAAGGCGTTTTAGATACCGACGAACAAGAAAGCCCGGTCCTGCCGGGTTTTCTTTCGTTCAGGGCTGTTTTACAGCTTGATAACAGATAACACAGGCATGCCTCTCCTTTTGCCGGAGGCACGCCCCATACAAGGCTGAATGCACATGCGTCTTTCGCGCAGCTTTCTTCCCACCCTCAAGGAAAATCCGGCAGAGGCGCAGATCGTCTCTCACAGGCTCATGCTGCGTGCGGGGCTGATCCGCCAGACGGCTTCGGGCATTTATGCCTGGCTGCCAGCCGGGCTTAAGGTGCTGCGCAACATCAGCCAGATTGTGCGTGAAGAGCAGGACCGGGTGGATGCGCAGGAAGTACTTATGCCCACCTTGCAGTCCGCAGACCTGTGGCGCCGCTCCGGCCGTTACGATGCGTACGGGCCGGAAATGCTGCGTATTCAGGACCGGCACAAGCGCGAACTGCTGTACGGGCCAACCAATGAGGAAATGGTGACAGACCTGTTCGGTCAGTCAGTAAAATCCTACAAGGACCTGCCGCAGGTTCTGTACCACATTCAGTGGAAATTCCGCGATGAAATGCGTCCTCGCTTTGGCGTGATGCGTGGCCGCGAATTTCTGATGAAGGACGCCTACAGCTTTGATGTGGATTACGCATCTGCCGTAGCCACCTACCGGCGCATGATGCTGGCTTACCTGCGCACCTTCCAGCGTCTGGGTGTGCGCGCTGTTCCCATGCGGGCCGATACGGGGCCAATCGGTGGGGAACTGAGCCACGAATTCCTTATTCTCGCCCCAACGGGGGAAAGTGGGGTGTTCTATGATGCCGCACTGGAAGATCAGGACTGGCTGGACGAACCCGTAGACACCAGCAGCTCCGAAGCTCTGGAAGCCTTCTTCAACCGTGTGACCACGCCATATGCCGCCACGGATGAAATGCATGATACGGCAGCATGGGACGCAGTGCCCGACGCCCAGAAGCGTGAAGGCCGCGGTGTTGAGGTTGGTCATATTTTCTACTTTGGTACCAAATACACGGAATCCATGGGGGTGAGTGTTAGCGGTGCCGATGGTGCGCAGTTCTTCCCCGAAATGGGGTCCTACGGCATTGGGGTCTCCCGCCTTGCCGGGGCTATTATTGAAGCCTGCCACGACGAAAACGGCATTATCTGGCCCGATTCTGTAGCTCCTTTCCGCGCTGCTATCCTGAACCTGAAGTCCGGTGATGCGCTGTGTGATGAGATGTGCGAGCAGATTTACGCAAAAGCGCCAGAAGCATTCCTGTATGATGACCGGTCCGAACGGGCTGGCGTAAAATTTGCCGATGCCGATCTGATGGGCCATCCGTGGCAGATCGTGGTTGGCCCCCGTAGCGCCAAGGAAGGCCGGGTGGAACTCAAGCGTCGCGCCACAGGGGAACGGCAGGAGCTGAGCGTGGATGAAGCGCTGGCTCTGGTTCTGGCGGGCTGAGCACCATGTTCGGTCCCTTCGAGCGTGCGGTAGCTGGCCGTTATCTCCGCGCGCGGCGTGGGGAGCGGTTTGTTTCCATCATCGCCATATTTTCTCTGGTTGGTATTGCGCTGGGCGTTGCAACGCTGATCATTGTCATGGCGGTGATGAACGGTTTCCAGGCCGATCTTATGGGCCGTATTCTGGGCCTGAACGGGGACCTGAGCATTTATGGCGCAGGGCGCACCATCTCCCAGTATGAAGATGTGGCGCAGGAAGTCCGCTCTGTTCCTGATGTGCTGAGTGCCACACCTATTATAGAAGGGCAGGTGCTGCTCAGTGCCGGGTCTTACAGTGCCGGTGGTGTGGTGCACGGCATTACGGCACAGGGCCTGCACGACCTTACGGCGGTCAGTTCCTCCCTTGTTGCGGGGTCTCTGGACCAGTTTGGTCAGGGGGATGACTCCATTGTGGTTGGTGTAACCATGGCCGAGCGGGCAGGGCTGTCTATTGGTTCGCGCCTGACGCTGGTTTCGCCCGAAGGGGCGGCCACTGCTTTTGGCACGGTACCGCGTGTGCGTTCATACCGTGTGAGCGCGATTTTTGACGCCGGGGTAAATGACTATAATTCCAGCGTTGTGTTCCTGCCTATGCACGCCGCTCAGGTATATTTCCAGATGCCGGGCAAGGTGACGCAGATTCAGGTCGCCACAAAGGATGCGCAGCATGTGCGCCCGGTTACTATGGCCATTGTCAGGGCTGTGGATGATCCGGGTTTGCGGGTGCTGGACTGGACAACGGCCAACAACGCATTGTTCGGGGCCGTGCAGGTGGAACAGAACGTGATGTTCCTGATCCTGACCCTGATTATTGTTGTGGCGGCGTTCAATGTCATTTCCTCCCTGATCATGATGGTCAAGGACAAAACGGCCGACATTGCCGTGCTGCGCACCATTGGGGCCAGCCGTGGCGCCATTATGCGTATTTTTCTGATGTGTGGGGCATCGGTGGGTGTTACCGGCACGGTGGCGGGGACGGCACTGGGCATTGTGTTCTGCATGAATATCGAGCGCATCAGGCAACTGCTGCAAAGCCTGACGGGTACAAACCTGTTTAACCCGGAGGTGTATTACCTCGAACACCTGCCAGCCAAGCTGGATTGGGGGCAGGTTGGCGAGGTAATTGGCATGGCCCTCCTGCTTTCGCTTCTGGCAACATTGTATCCAGCCTGGCGCGCAGCCAGAACAGACCCGGTCGAGGCGCTACGTCATGAATGATACTGCGGTGCTCCGCCTGAACGGCGTTCAAAAAACCT
This sequence comes from Acetobacter sp. ESL1128, assembly GCF_058505085.1. Classification (NCBI taxonomy): domain Bacteria; kingdom Pseudomonadati; phylum Pseudomonadota; class Alphaproteobacteria; order Acetobacterales; family Acetobacteraceae; genus Acetobacter; species Acetobacter sp. ESL1128. The sequence goes on from NZ_CP196369.1 coordinate 1,054,246, forward strand.
ATCGCAGTGGGGAGCATGACGTGCTGCCCATTTTGCAGGGGGCGGATTTTACCCTCAATGCGGGGGAAATCGTGGCGCTTGTTGCGCCATCGGGCACGGGTAAGTCCACGCTTTTGCATCTGGCAGGTCTGCTGGATACGCCAGATGCGGGGGACATTATTATTCGTGGTCAATCGACCAGCACCATGGCCGATGCCGGGCGCACAGCCCTGCGGCGGGATGAAATCGGGTTTGTGTACCAGTTCCACCACCTGCTGGGGGAATTTACCGCGCGGGAAAATGTGGTTCTGCCGCAAATGATCGCAGGTGTGCCCAAGCGGGTAGCCCGGAAGGAAGCTGAGCGTTTGCTGGAGATGTTTGGCCTTGCCCACAGGGTAGACCACCTGCCGGGCAAGCTTTCTGGTGGGGAGCAGCAGCGTGTGGCTATTGCGCGCGCGCTGGCTAATGCCCCCTCCCTGCTGCTGGCGGATGAACCCACTGGCAACCTGGACGTGCATACGGCAGACGCGGTGTTTACCGAACTGCTGGAAGCCGTGCGCAAGCGTGGTCTGGCCGCACTGGTTGCAACCCATAATGAGGAACTTCTGCCGCGCATGGACCGGGTTGTAACCCTGCGCGATGGCAAGCTTGTTACGCGTTAGAAGGCACACGGCATAAGGCGGCATTCCTCGCACTAGGGGGAATGCCGCTTTTTTTATGTTTGCTGGGGTTATCCGGTGGGTAGCAAAGCCCGTTCGACCGCATTGCGCACGCGGGCGGAGGTGGGTGGCGTTATGGAGGAAAACCATGCAACAGGCTGGCCGTTTCGCCCGATCAGGTATTTGAAGAAATTCCATCTGGGGCGTGCCAGAAAGCCCAGCTCTGTATCCAGCCATTTAAACAGCGGTATGGCGTTCTGGCCTTTGACAACGCTGCGTGCTGCCATGGGGAAAGCAACGCCGTAGTTCTTCTGGCAGAATGTTGCGATGTCTTCCGATGTGCCGGGTTCCTGCTGACCAAAGTCATTGCTGGGAACGCCAATAACCACCAGCCCGGCTTTGTGGAACTGTGTCCATAAAGCCTGCAATCCCTCATATTGTGGGGTAAACCCACATTTGGAGGCGGTGTTCACGATCAGGATGGGTTGGCCCCTGTAGGCACTCAGATCAATGCTGCTGCCATCGAGTGCGGGTAGGGTAAAATCGTATATGCTTGTTGCCAAGGTGCTGCCCTTTTGCTGCTTTTGTGGCAGGTAAGGCATCCTGTGTAGCGCACCACAAGAGAAGGAGCGAGATGTTATGCTGTCTGCAAGTAGTGGGTGGAAGCCTGCTGCCCTGTTCCGGGTTCTTGTGCCAGACTTCCACCACATCTTGTGCGCGGCAAGATCGTGTTCTGCTTTTTGTTGTTCATTATGTTGAACTCGATCCCGTATGTGGAATATGAAGATATGAGCCTCTCCTGTCAACATGGAAAATAAGAATAACATGTCCAAATCGCAGGATACGGTTCCCGCTCTACGCAGGGCCGTTCGTATACTTGATATGGTCAAGGATGCCGCCAAACCGCCTTTGGCGGCAGATGTAGCCCGTCAGCTCGATTTACCGCGTAGCACGGCCCATGGTCTGCTGGCGGTTATGCAGGAGCTGGGCCTGCTGGAAAAAACAGTCACGCAGGGGTACCGGCTGGGAACACGTCTGCTTGATTGGGCAGGCGACGTTACGGAAAAGCGGGATCTGGTGAGTGAGTTCTACCACGTGCTGGAGACTCGCACGGATCTGGAGGCCTTTACCGTTACCCTCACCATGCTGGAGGGGGCGGAGGTTGTGTATGTGGCCTGCCGTAACAGTGCGACCGTGCTGGGGGCGTCCTTCAGGGTAGGGATGCGCCTGCCTGCCATATTTACGGCCACAGGCAATGCCATGCTGGCGGGTATGGATGATGCCTCCTTCCGGGAATGGCTGGCCCTGCACCCTGTTACAACCTGGCCCCAGCCCCTGACGCCTAATGGCATATGCTCGGTTACAACGCTGGTGCGCGAAATTGCCGAAATCAAGGATCGTGGATATGCGGTGGATGACGAGCAGGTGCATGATGGGCTGTGGTGCTTTGGCGCGGCTGTCAAAGACCATTCAGGGCGTGCACTGGCCGGAATCGGGATCAGCCTGCCACAAGCGGAGCTGGGGCGGTACAGCGTTGCGCGTCTGGGGGGTGTTGCATCCCGTCTGGCAGAGGCGGTTTCCTTCCGGCTTGGTTATCGCGCAGGATAAGGTTTTGCCTGCGGGCGGAATGGAACAGAACATGCGTCTTGCTGCTATGCGGGCTGGAATAATGAACCGGAAAAACACATGCCGCCGCCATATGTGCGGCATGACCATGGGCCTGCTCCTTGGCATGCTGCCGTTGGCTTTTTGCCCGGCTGTGCAGCAGGCCCGTGCGGAAGGGGGGCTCATGCAGACCTCTGCGCGGTATCTGATCAATGTGCATGGCCTGCATGTGTTAACAGCCAATGTCGGGTACAGGCTGGGGATCAATGCCTATAGCGGCATTGCGCAGGTTCAGACCGCAGGCTTTTTTGGTCTGTTCGTACAGACCGATATGCGTATGCAGGGCTCTGGTCAGTTTTTGGCCAGCGGGCAGGCTGAACCCGCGCAGTATGACAGCGCAGGCACCTATAATCATGAGCAGAGCCACCTGCACATGACGTATCAGGCTGGTGTGCCGCAGATTACGGTACAGGAGCCCCCCATAGGCACCCGGGAAAAGGTAACCCCCGAAGAACGGGCAGGCGCGCAGGATATTGTTGCCCTGCTGGTTGGGCTGGTGCACCAGATGCAAACCCATAATCGTTGTGATGAAGCCCCCCAGAAGCTTTTTGATGGCCTGCGCCTGAGCGTGCTGAGCTTGCGCAATACGGGGGTGGAGCGTCCACCCTCCAGCGCATCCCATGCGTGGGGGAGCGAGTCCGTGACCTGCAATTTTGTTTTGCAGCAGGTTAAGGGATTTACGGCCAATGGGCAGTTCAGCAAACTCAGGCAGCCGCAGATCGGCCGGGTCTGGTTTGAGAATATTCCCAACATAGGTATGTCGGTTGTCAGGCTGGAAGTGGAGCACCCCAAAATGGGGCACGTTGTCATGCGGCTGGACGAAACACCCAAGCAAACGCCCTGAACCGCAAAAGCAAAAGCTGGCTCCCTGATAATAAAGGAGCCAGCTCTTGAGGTCTGGTTATTCCACCGTTACCGATTTTGCCAGATTACGCGGCTGGTCAACATCCGTACCCTTGAGCACGGCAACCTCATACGCGAGCATCTGCACCGGAATGGTTTGCAGGATCGGTGCGACAAAATCATGCACACGCGGGAGCACTACAATCTGCTCGGCAATGGCGGAAACACGGTCAGCTCCCTGCGTGTCGGTAAAGACCAGCAGGCGGCCGCCACGGGCTTTTGCTTCCTGCAGGTTGGACAGGGTTTTGTCGAACAGCGGTGTGGAGGGCACGCTGGCAACAATGGGTACGGTGCGGTCAATCAGGGAAATGGGGCCGTGCTTCATTTCCCCCGCCGCATAGGCTTCGGCATGGATGTAGGAAATTTCTTTCAGCTTGAGCGCGCCTTCCATGGCTACGGGGAACATGCTGCCCCGGCCGAGGTAGAGGACGTCTCGCGCTTCGGCCACAATGGTCGCCATTTGCCGAATGGCATTCCCCTGGTTGAACACTTCCGCCGCACGGCTTGGCAGGTCCATGAGTGCGGCGACCAGTTCTTCTTCCCCCATGGGGTCTAGCGTGCCGCGGGCACGGGCGGTGGCAATGGTCAGGCAGGCCAGTACGGTCAGCTGCGCGGTAAAGGCTTTGGTGGAGGCGACCGAAATTTCCGGGCCTGCCACGGTTCCCAGCATCACATCGCTCTCACGCGCCATGGTGCTGTGTTCCACATTAAGAACAGAGAGAATATGGATGGCTTTTTCACGCAGGCTGCGCAGGGCTGCCAGTGTGTCTGCCGTCTCCCCGGACTGGGAGATCAGCAGGCCAAGGGAGCCTGCGCTCAGCGGCGGATCGCGGTAGCGCATCTCGCTCGCCACATCAATATCAACCGGCAGGCGGGCAATTTCTTCCAGCCAGTAGCGGCCAACCATTCCGGCGTAAAAAGCCGAGCCACAGGCGGTTATGACCGCACGTGGCACGGTGGCAAGGTCAAACGGCAGGTCTGGCAGCACAACCTTGCGCGTTGCCGGGTCGATCATGCGCTGGAGGGTCTGCCCAATAACCAGCGGGTGTTCGTGCAGTTCCTTTTCCATGTAATGGCGGTAGCCATCCTTGCCGATGGAGCCTGCGGTCAGGGCGGTAATCTGCACCGGGCGCTCAAGGGGCGTGCCATCAAAGGTCATGAACTCGGCACCCTGCGGGGTGATCACCACGCAGTCGCCATTTTCCATATAGGTGATGCGGCGGGTCAGGGGAGCCAGTGCGAGGGAATCCGAACCAAGGAACAGTTCATCATCCCCAAAACCTACGGCGAGTGGTGCGTTGTTGCACGCCCCGATCATGAGCCCTTCATGGCCTGCAAAAATCATGGCAACGGCGTATGCGCCATCCAGACGTTTGAGCGCTTTAAGGGCTGCCTCCTTGGGGGGCAGGCCCTGTTGCAGGTGGTAGTCCACCAGCAGGGCAATGGTTTCGCTGTCGGTTTCGGTTTCAAACACCTGCCCGGCGGCTTCAAGCTCCTGGCGCAGTGTTTCAAAGTTTTCAATAATGCCGTTATGCACAATGGCCACGCGGGCTGTACCGTGTGGGTGTGCATTGCAGGTGGTGGGGGCACCGTGGGTGGCCCAGCGGGTGTGGCCAATGCCGGTTTTGCCCGCAAGGGGTTCCTGCTCCAGCAGTTTGGCCAGATTATCCAGTTTGCCAGCCGCCCGGCGGCGCTCTACGCGCCCATCTACCAGAGTGGCAATGCCTGCGGAATCATACCCACGGTACTCCAGCCTGCGCAGGCCTTCGAGCACAATGGGGGTTGCATGGCGTAACCCGACAACGCCGCATATTCCGCACATCAGCCGTTTTCCTTTTTTGCCTTCAGGGCATCTTTGAATAGTTTGCCGCGTTCCGGTTTGGTGGTCTGGCGCGCACGCCCCAGAGCCAGTGCATCCTGCGGCACATTGTTTGTAATGGTACTGCCTGCTGCGATCAGGGCGTTATCACCGATCTCGACAGGGGCAACCAGTACGGAGTTGGAGCCGACAAACGTATTTTTGCCGATGGATGTGGTGTGTTTGAACACCCCATCATAGTTGCACACGATGGTCCCGGCCCCAATGTTGGAGTGCGTGCCAACCTGTGCATTTCCTATATAGGACAGATGGTTGACTTTAACACCCGCACCCAGCTCGGCACTTTTGAGTTCAACAAAATTGCCAACCCGCGCGCTGGCACCAATAGTAGTTTCTGGCCGCAGGCGGGCATATGGGCCAATCACTGCGCCAGAATGTACCTCGCACCCTTCAAGGTGGCTGAAGGCGCGAATAACAGCACCTTCATGCACAACAACGCCGGGGCCAAAGACAACATTGGGCTCAACCAGCACATCGGCGGCCAGTTGGGTGTCTGTTGCCAAAAAGACTGTCTCGGGGGCAACTAGCGTTACCCCGTTGTCCATGGCGTTCTGGCGGAGGCGCTTTTGCAGGGCGGCTTCGGCCTGAGCCAACTCGCTGCGGGAGTTCACACCACGCAGTTCATCCTCTGCGGCCTCAACCGCACGGACCTGCGCATGCTCGGCCACAGCCAGGTCCACCACATCGGTCAGGTAGAACTCACCTTTGGCGTTGTCATTGCCCACGGCTTCCAGCCAGCGGCGGAAGTCTGCGGCATCGGCACAGAGAACACCTGCGTTGCACAGGTCTATGGCGCGTTCCTCGGGGGTTGCATCCGACCATTCCACAATGCGTTCCACATTGCCGGCGTTGGTCACCACACGGCCGTAGCGGGCTGGGTCTGCCGGGCGCATGGCCAGCAGGGCCAGACCCACATCGGGTTTACGCCGCTCCTCCAGCAGGGCGGTCAAGGTCTGGGCAGAAATAAGCGGGTTATCTGCATACAGGACTGCCATATCGCCATCACCAAACCACTGCGCTGCCTGCAGGGCCGCATGGGCCGTGCCAAGCCGCTCGTGCTGGATGACCACGGGGTAAGGGGCGGCAACTTCCGCCACATCTGCCATTTCCGGCCCGATGACCACAACCAGACGATCAAAGACCTCGGCTGCGTTGCGTAGCAGGTGGGCCAGCATGGGGCCGCCCGCAAGGTGCTGCAGGGCTTTGGGGCGGGAGGATTTCATGCGGGTGCCTAGCCCTGCGGCCAGAAGAACCGCTGTGGCAGGACGGAATGCGGGATCAGACGTCATAAATGATGCGGTAAGCCAAGCTCCGGCGTGTGTCAAACGTCTCGCTTATGGAAAAACTCCATGCCAATATCATAAAAGTTTTCTAATATTTACGAGGCGGAGGAACGGAATGTCTGCTTTGCGTCTGGCCGTGTTCGATATGGACGGCACTTTGCTGGATTCCTTGCCGGATCTGGCGGAATGCTGCCGCGAAATTCTGGCCCAATGTGGCTTGCCATTGCTGTCCGATACACAGGTGCGCGGCATGATAGGCAATGGCGTGCAGGCACTGGTGGAGCGGGCCCTGCACGCCAGCGTGGAGCAAAAAGCAAAAGAAAGCAGGACCGCTCCAGCCATACCATTTTCCACGGAGGAGGCGGTCAGCCGTTTTATGGCGGCTTACACACCCCGTGCCACCCGGTTGTCCCGCCTGTTCCCCGGTACGGAGGAGGCTTTGCACCGCTTGCGGGCACAAGGGTGGCTGCTTGCCGTCTGCACGAACAAGCCGGAAAAAGCGGCACGCCGTATTCTTGCGGATTTTGAGCTGACTTCCGTTTTCGCTGCCGTGGGCGGGGGGGATAGCTTTGCTGCCCGCAAGCCGGATGCGCGGCACCTGCTGGGCACAATTGCGCAGGCCGGAGGGAGTGCGGCAAGCAGTGTGATGGTGGGGGATATGCCGCCGGATTATCTGGCGGCTGAAGGGGCCGATTGCCCCTTTGTATTTGCAGGCTGGGGGTACGGTGCACCCGAACTGGCCAGCAGGGCCAAGGCTTCCGCTCCTTGCATGCAGGACATTCCGCCCCTGCTGGAACAGCTTATGCCAGCCTGAAGGTACGAGCCGGGGCTGTTCCAGCACCCGGCCTGGTTGGGTTAATGCCCGTATTGCGCCTTTAACACCGGTGCAAGTTGCTGGGCGAGAAGGATGTCGGCTTCCTTGTCCACATCCACCGCCGCGCGCCCATCTGATAGGGGAACCAGCTCGGCCTGTGCGCTGGTAAGGGCATAAATGCGGGCATACAAGGCCTGCGTGGATAGCCGCCCGGTTACTGCGCGAAGCAGAACGCCCAAGCCCAGAGTCCATGCGACCCGCAGCGGGTGTTTGCGGTTTTTTTCCACACTGCGCCACAGCTCGGCTACCCGGGCCGAAACAGAGGTTTTGAAGTAAAACAGATTGCAGCCGGAAAAAACCATGTCCGTCAGGCGGATATAGGTGCGCTTGGTCTGGGGTACACTTTGCTGGATGCTGCTCTGGGTGGCAACGCCAACGGCAATATCGGTTTTATCGGCTGCAGTGTGGAGCAGTTCCTCCACCCATTCAGGCTGGAGCAGGGCATTGTCTGCTGTGGTCACCAGCAGCGGGGTACCAAAATGTGCAAGACTGTCCAGCACGCTGGCACTTGGCCCTTCGGGGCGGGATGCCACAACCTGCACATCGTCTGGTAAAATCCCGGCCAGAATAGCCGGGTCTTCCAGACAGACGACAATACGGGTAACGGCGGGTACGGCCTGCAGGGCGTGAACCACCCGCACAACCATTGGAACCCCATCAATGGGCAGAAGTGCCTTGTGCGAGACACCACCGGCAACAGCAACGGGGTCCGGCTTGCCGGGGCGTGTTCCGGCAAGCACCAGAGCGGTAATGGCGGGAGCCGTGCTCATGCCGCGCGTTTCTGGTCCGGACGCGCGCCATCGGGCCGGTCGCGCGGGGGAGCGCCGGTTAGTTCCATAACCCAGGGGTAGCGCGAGGCCTGTTCAACATCATATCCCAGATTGAACACGGTCGGGCTGCGCGGGCGTGCTTTGGCATCCACGTAGTAGGAGCCCAGAACCCGGTCCACCACAAAGCTGGTAATGCCAAAATTACCATCTTCATCATGGAAGTGGTGCAGCACGTGGCGGGCTTTCATGCGCTGGATCCAAGCTGAACGGGGTTTGTAGTTCAGATGTTGGATGCAGTGGAAAAACTCGTAAATGCAGGTAATGGCAATGCCTGTGCCCAAAGCCGCGGCTGCCGTGGCAACGCCACCGATCAGGTAGCCAATGGGCAGGGTGATTACGGCAATGGTGGGCAGGGTTGTAACCGGCGCGCCAAACAGAACATCCAGCAGGTGCGGGTCCTGATGGTGGTCAAAATGGATACGCTTCCACAGTCCGGCGGTCCATTTGTTTTTATAAAGCAGGTGCCCGTGCAGAACGTAGCGGTGCAGCATGTACCACACTATGGGGTAGACAAACACCACGGCCAGTATGGCGCTGAGTGTTTTGGGCCAGCCTGCAAAAAAATGGGCAGAGACAAACGCACTGGCAAGGGCAAGGGCAAAGTACAGCAGAATGGTTGGATACGTCAGATAGGCGATCCACAGCTGCCGGAGATCCATTTTACCCAGGTCAAAACTGCGACCAGTCTTGAGGGAGGGGTTGTTCAGAGTTCCGCTCATCGTGTTTCGTTCCTCAGGAGCACAGTCAGTGCCCCCAATGTAAAGATGATCAACGTGGGAACTGTTGCAACCGGAGGCGGGAGCAGACCGGCATTACCCATAGCCCGCAGCAGTCCCTGTACAACAATAAACAGCAGCCCAGCGCCCAGACACCATACTGGCAACCAACTGCGTGTCCCCGTTCGTGGAGGGATATAGATTACTGGCATTGCGATCAACAGCAGAACCAGCAGAGACGCCGGGCGAAGGAACCGCTCGATCAGCCCCGCCCGGAGGAAACCCGGGCTGGAATCCGAGGCAAGCTGCCCGCGTAGCATGCCAATAATGGTTGCGGTGGACAGCGGCGCATTGCCCGAAGACAGGCGAATAAAATCCCGTGGCGCCAGAGTCGTGTGCCATGGCATGTCGGCTTGATGCTCCAGACGGTCCACCTTCTGGTCCCTGAGGTCCACGTCCAGCCCTTCCACGTTGTAAAGGGTCCAGCCGTGTGCGCCGGTGTAATGGGCCGTTTGTGCGTGCAGGGTTTTGTTCAGCATCCGGTTGGCATCGCGCATGTACACGTCAACCGTGTCCAGTATGTTGCCGCCATCGGCCACGTGGCCAATATGGGTCAGGCTGGAGCCTTCATGAAACCAGAAGGAATGCCCATCCTCGGGGGTGGGGTCGGTGCGATTCCACCATGCGGCCAGAGCCTGCTCGGAGCGGGGGGTTACCTGATCATCCAGCACAATGCCTGCCAGCCCGATCAGTAACGTTGCGGGCACCAGATATTTGTATAACCCGAGCGTGGATAGGCCTGCGGCACGAAGAATGGCTATTTCGCTGGCAAGGGTCATTTGCGTTAGCATAAGCAGCGCACCAATGAGCGTGCTGAGCGGCAGCGCGCCAGACAGCAGGAAGGGTAGGCGCATACAGGCGTAATTGAAAATCCCCAGAATACCCAGATGCCGCTGCAGAATGGGGGTTGTCTGCTCTAGCAGTGCCAGAATTTCCAGCAGGCTGACCAGCACGCAACTGCAGAACACCACGCGAAAAAGCAGTGCCCCGGACAGGTAGCGCAACAGAACATAACGCGGGTTGGGTGAAGGCTTGCTCATATACGGTTTTCTTTATGCCTGCCGGGTTCTGGCTGGCTGTGCCCAGCGGGCACGCCAGAGGAGGAATGTGCCCGAGCGGTAAAGGAGCAACGCCACGCACAGAACAATAAACACAAGTGCTGGTGCCCATATGACCAGTACAGAGAGCTGCCGGGTTGCAACCATGCTGTGCCCGAACTGCAGGATATGGTCGAAACCGATCATGAGGATAAAGGCAATGGGCAGGCCCGCATTATTGCGCTGGCGCTTGCGGGCCATGGCCAGCGCGGTTGCAAGGAGCGGAATAAAGGGAATGGTCAGGCTGCGGGCAAGGCGGAAATGCAGCTCCGACCACATATGCGGCCGCGAGATACTGCCGTCCTGGCGAACAATCTTGCTGATCAGTTCGGGGGATGTGAGCTCGCGCTCATCGTCCCCACGTTCGCGGAAGGGCGTGGTCTGGGAGGCATGGGTCAGGTAGCGGGTGGAGTGCTGGAATGTTGTCAGGCTGGGAGGTTTGTCACCCGAGTCCGAGACAATGATGCCATCCTCCAGATCCAGTTGCACGGTGCTGCCATCCGAGGCAATGCGGATGTGGCCTTTGCGGGCGGTAATGTTCCGTTCCTGATGGTCTGACGTATCGTGAATAAAGACGTTTTTCAGCTCAGACCCACTTTGGGTTACGTCCTCGGCAACAAGTGTGAGGTCGGAGGAGGGGCGGGCAAACATGCGTGGTTGCAGGCGCGGGGACCAGCCGGTGTGGCTGGCAAAATAGAACGCAGCCCGGAAGTCATACCGTGCATGGGGCTGGATAAACCCGTAAAGCAGGAAGGAAATAACGCCCAGCACCAGCCCCAGATGGATATAGGGCCGCGTGATTCGCAAAAGGGAGAGGCCGCTGCTGTTGGCGGCGTCAATTTCCTCATTCTGGCTCATGCGGCGCATGACGGCAAAAACCGACACGCAAAGAGCGGCCGGTATGGCCAGCCCCAGATAATGGGGGAGCAGGGTGGTCAGCAGCTCAACAAACGTGCGTAAATTGTTGTTGCCTTCCGCCAGCAGGTTAAACAGAACCAGCAGGCGCTCGAGCAGAAGCGCCGTCATGACCACGGCCAGAGCAATGGTAAATGGCGGAATAACCTGATTGATCAGGTAACGATCAAGCGTTGTGGGCCGGAACCGCTGGAAAAAGCGGCGGATGGCGGGCGCGTTCAGCATGAAAAATGTCATACTGCGGTTTTTGGTAAATGGCGATGCCGTGAGTAAACTCTACCTGCCTCGCTGTCGTGCATAAAACCATCCGTACCAAGTGCCCTGCGTTGCACGGTAATATCCCATGTGGTGGGCTGGGCGGTAATGGTTATTTGGTTCCAGCCAGCGGCTTTCTGGGGGCTGCTGGCAATATGGGATGCAGACGTCGTGCCAATTACAGGAATGGAGGTGCCCGGAATGGTGCATGTCGTGGCGCGGTGGGAGTGCCCGTGTAGCACCAGTTCCGCTCCTTCGCGGCGCAGGATGTCCTGTAGCATGTTCAGGTCCGTCAGGCCCTTGCGGTTCTGGACCAGATGGGCGACCGGCGGGTGATGGAGCAGCACAACGCGGCATAACCCGGACTCGCCGAGTGTTCTGAGTGTCTTGCCCAAAAGTTCCAGTTGCTGGTCCCCCGTTCTGCCTGTTGCCATGAAGGGGAGGGAGGGCACTGCCGTATTCACCCCGATCAGGGCGACATGGTTCTGAACAAGAACAGAGGGAGCCTTGCTGTTCTCCCCCATATGGAGCCACGGTGCCCACAGGGCGCGTTTTTCCCGGTTTTTTTCCCGCACCAGAGCCTCATGGTTGCCCGGCACAAGCAGTGTGGGGGGGAGGTTCTGCTCCTTTAGCCAGCGTTCCGCCGCACGGAATTCAGATAGGAGGCCAAGATTGGTCATATCCCCTGTAAGGGCGACCAGCGTGGGGTGTGCCTGCTCAATGTCCTGCATGACCTGCAACAGGGGGGCCGGAGCATGCAGGTGCCTGCGGCGGTAAAACCAGCTCAACAGGCTTAATACGCGTTTAAAACGCCATTCCCGCCAAGTGGGCAGGCCAGCCAGAGGCAGGTGCGGGTCGGAAAAATGGGCAAGAAGAACGCTGGCCAAGAAAATTAGGTCTCCAGTCGGGGGCGTTGCCAGCGTACAGTATGTGACAAGCGCGCTCTGGCTCTTTATACCACTGAGCCGAGCCGGGGCAAAAGCACCGACCTGTAACTTGTGCATTATAGAGTACGTGAGTGCCCGATCATCTAGCCCTTATTTATAATCCGTTCAGCCGTAAAAACCTGAAGAACGGCCCGGACTATCTCCAGAGTATCCAGGCGTTGCCCAATGTCCTGTTTTACGCACCAGATACACATGCCGCATTGCAGGGTGTTGTGGAGGATCTGCGTACGCGCAGCCTCTCCTGCATTGTGGTGGATGGCGGGGATGGTACGGTTGGCAAGGTGCTGAGCGTTCTGCATGCCTCTGGCTGGCCGCCGGAGGAGTGGCCACCTGTTGCGGTTATTCCATCGGGCAATACCAACCTGATTGCGGCGGATGTGGGGTACGGCAAACGTGGGGCGGAGGCGTTGCGTTGCCTGCAAACCGAACTGCGGTCCGGGCAGGCCATGCGTAAGGTCAAGCAGCGCCATCCGCTGGTTGTGCTGCGCACGGGGTACGAGGGGGCTGCTGTTCTCGGCTTTTTTGGGGGTATGGGGGCTTTTGGCAGGGGCATAAGCATTGCCCACCAGCCTGCGGTGCTCAAACGTTATGCGCACGACATGGCGGTTATAGCGACTTTTGTCATGACAGTTATGCAGCTTTTGCTCCCTCGCCAGCGAGATGGTTGGCTGGCAGGGGCCGCAGCCCGGCTGACATACGATGGCAAAGCCAGTAGCGTGAACAACCATTTTATGGTGCTTTGCACGGCGCTGAACACGCTGCCCTATGGTGTCTGGCCGTTCTGGCGTGCCGGTGGTGCGCCGTGCAATGGCATGCATTATCTGGACGTGGCGGCATATCCGCCTTCTCTCATGCGGGCTGTGTGGACCTTGCTGCGTGGGAAGGCTCCGGAATGGCTACGCCGCTCCTCAGCTTACCAGAGTGGTGCCGTGCAAACCCTTCAGATGCAGACAAACGAAAGTTTTGTGCTGGATGGCGAGATTCTGGAGCCGGGCGACAAGACGGATTTTACCATTCAGGCAGGCCCTCCCGTTTCCTTCCTTTATGCGTAATGGCTGACACACATGGCTAATACCGAGCAGACAACCCGCAGGCAGGCCGTTGGCCAGATCACACATATGCTGGCGCAGGAGCTGGCTCTTCCCGTTGCTCCGGAAGTGACCCGGTTTGTGGAGCAGATGTTGGGTCATGTGCGACCTCTGGGCGTTCTGTTTTATGGCTCGGGGCTGCGTGCTGGTATTGATGAAGACACGCTGCTCGATTTCTACATTATTGTCAGCCAGCAGTCAGACTGGCCGCGCTCTGCTCTGGCCTGCATGGCCAATGCGGTATTGCCACCCAATGTGGAGTATCAGGAACTCAGGGTGGCAGGCCGTGCCATGCGCGCCAAAATTGCCATTCTTACCCTGGCACAACTGCATGAGCTGACCGGATTTTCCACGTTGAATACCACGGTCTGGGCGCGGTTCTCCCAGCCTGTCAGGCTGGTCTGGAGTAATAACGCACAGGCTGCGCAGGCCATTACCCACTGCATTGTGCGCGCCAATGTAACGGCAGCAAAATGGGCGGCCCTTCTTGGTCCACTCAAGGCTCCATACAGAGTATTCTGGGATGCTCTGTATGCCAGTACCTACAAAGCAGAATTACGTGTTGAAAACGGGCAGCGGAGCAGCAGTCTGGTTGATGCCAATCTGGCGCGGTATGAGCATAGTCTCCTCCCGTGCTGGCAGGCTGCGGGCATTCCGTTTGAGGCGGAGGGAGGGGAGGTTTTGCCCTTGCTCACTGCTGAACAGAAAAACAAGGCCCAGCGCCAATGGCGGCTCAGGGCGCGGTTGGGGCGTCCGCTGAACATCCTGCGCCTGATCAAGGCGGTTTATACATTTAAAGGAAGTGCCCGCTATGCCGCGTGGAAAGTCCGGCGGCATAGCGGAATAAACATTCCCCTTAGCCCATTTGCGGAAAAACATCCGCTACTGGCTGCTCCGCCAGTGCTGTGGAAGCTCTGGCGGCAAGGGGCCTTCAGGCAGGGCGCGTAATGTTACGCGGCTTCTGGCTGGAGCGGTACACCGCATTCCACGGCAGCCTGACCAAAAATGGCAAGGGCCTGGTCAATCTGTGCCGCTGTGTGCGTTGCCATAACGGAGCAGCGCAGCAGCGGGCGTGAATCCGGCGTTGCCGGAGGCAAGCTGAGATTGACGTAAACCCCAAGTTCAAGCAGCCGGTTCCACATGGGAATGGCCTGCTCAACCGTTTCCAGTGTTACGGCAATAACCGGGCTGACCCGCTTGCTGGCGTTAAGGCCAAGCTTGGTAAAGCCCGCATGCAGCTGGGCGGCATTGTCCATAAGCTGGCGGCGCAGCTCTGGCTGGGCAATCATGTCCTCAAGGGCTGCCCCTGTTGCTGCAATCACTTCCGGGGGGAGTGAGGCAGTAAACATGTAAGGGCGGCAGTTCAGGCGCACGAGTTCCAGTTCAGGGTGGTCAGATACGCAGTAACCGCCAACCGTGCCCAGACTTTTGGAAAAAGTGCCAACAATAAAGTCAACATCTGCTTCCACGCCTTCGGCTTCGGCCGCACCGCGCCCATGCTCGCCCAGCACCCCAAAGGAGTGGGCTTCGTCCACCATAAGGTATGCGCCGGTTTCACGCTTGACGGCGGCAAACTCGGCCATGGGGGCCACGTTGCCGGTCATGGAGTAAATGCCCTCCACAACAATCAGCTTGGCACTGTTGGGCGCATCCAGCCGCTTGAGGCGCTTGTACAGATCGTCCGGGCTGTTATGGCGGAAGCGGATAACCTGCGCTGCACTCAGGCGGCTGCCATCATAGATACTGGCGTGGCTGTCGGCATCCAGAATCAGATAATCGTCTTTCCCGGCCAGAGCGGAGATCATGCCAAGGTTGGCCTGATACCCGGTGGAGAACACCATGGCGTCCCGCCGTTTGAAAAAGTCGGCTATCTTGCGTTCCAGGTGGCGATGGAGCGACTGTGTTCCATTGGCAATGCGGGAGCCGGTTGTGCCAACACCGCAGGTTTCTGCTGCTGCCTGCGCGGCCTTGATGGCGCGCTCGGACTGGCTGAGACCCAGATAGTTGTTGGTGCCAAAGAGCAGGGTTTCACGCCCCTCTATAATCCCAACAGTAGAGGAAACCGGCTTTTCAATGACAACGGCAAACGGATTGCGCCCGCCAGCCGCGACAACAGAGCCCAGAGCGCCCGCAAGGCCCTCGAATTTGGAAAACAGTGACGTCATCCACGCTTACCCTTTGTTCTTCAGGTCAACAATGCAGGCGGCCAGATCATTGATCGTGCGAATATCCGCCAGTTTGTCGAGCGGAACAGAGACGTCCAGACTATCTTCCACTTCCATGACAAAGTTCATGACTGCGAGAGAGTCAAATGCCAGATCTTCCATGATCTTGCAGTTGCCGTCGATGTCGCGCGGGACTTTGGGATTGGCAAGAAGCTTTTGGATGATCAGCGCGGAAACGCTTTCAACGGTTTCGCTCATGTCGGGTCCTTCATCCTTTATGGCATTTATATCAAGCCGAGCTTCCGCCCGCTGTGGCCGCCTTATGAGAGAAAAAACCAGATTTGACTAGCCTCTCACTCACAGGCGACTTTTCTCCCGTGCTTCAGGCGACTTCGGGCTGCTGGGCAAAAGCGCCGTTCACATACATTGTGCGGGCTTTGGCGCGGGTCAGCTTGCCAGAAGAGGTCTGGGGCAGCGTATGAGGGGGAACCAGCACAACCATAACATCAACCCCATGCAGCCTGCGGAACAGGCTCGCCGTTTCGGCGCGGAGGGCTTCACGGGCTTCGGGGTTGGTGGTGCGGCACTGGATCAGCGCCACGATTTCTTCATGGTTGTCTTTTTCAAGGGAAAAAACAGCCACGTCGCGGCTACGCAGGGTGGGAATGTGGGTTTCTGCCGACCATTCCAGATCCTGCGGCCAGATGTTGCGGCCGTTGATGATAATCAGGTCCTTGGCGCGTCCTGTGACCACAACCTGACCGTTGAGCATGTAACCCAGATCACCCGTGTTCAGCCACTTATCCTGATCCAGCACCTGCGAGGTTTCTTCCGGCATGCGGAAGTAGCCGGACATAAGGCTCGGACCACGGACGTAAATGGTGCCAACCTCACGGTCCTTCAGCACAACGCCATCGGGGTTGCGAACTTCCATGGCATGCTTGGGCAGCACCTTGCCGCATACAACAAAGGTGCGCGACGGTGTGCTGGGGTTTCCCGGAGCCTGCGCAATCCCTTTGCTTTCCAGTAGGGGCAGGTCAACCGTATCTGTTTCAATCCCGGTGTCGAGCGGGACAAAGCTGATGGCAAGCGTTGCTTCGGCCATGCCGTAACTGGCAACAAAAGCTTTGGCGTTGAACCCGGCAGGTGCAAAGCGCTCGGCAAATTCCTGCAGGATATGGGCGCGGATCATATCGCCACCAATACCTGCAACCCGCCAGCGGGACAGGTCCAGTCCGGGAGCGGCAGGGCGGCGGGCGCACAGCTCGTACCCAAAGGATGGGCTGTAGGCGATGGTGCCGTGGTTACGGCTGATCAGATCAAGCCAGACATGGGGGCGGCGCGCAAACTCACGCGTCGGCAGCAGGTCAACAGTGAGCTGGCATGTCATGGGGGTCAGGAAAAAGCCCACCAGCCCCATGTCATGGTAAAGCGGCAGCCACGAAACGCAGCGATCTCCGGTTTCGCGGACCTGCAGCCCGTCATGCGCAATGGCAGCCACATTGGCCATACCCGAACGCTGGGAGACACAAACCCCCATGGGGAAACGGGTGCTGCCTGAAGAGAACTGAAGGTAGGAAAGCGCATCGGGGTCCACCTTGCCCAGTTCCATATCCGGCACGGGGCGGGCCATCAGTTCGCTGGGGGAGCCAGCAAAAACCAGACCAAGACCTTCTACAATGTCATCCGTCCAGCCTTCAATAATGGCCGGAATAACGACCGCGCTGGCCTGCGCACTGGTGATCATGCCACGCAGGGTGGTCAGGTAAGCATCCTTACCACCAAATGCGACGGGCAGGGGGAGGGGCGCTGCAACAAGGCCAGCATACTGGCAGCCAAAAAAGATGCGGGCGAAGTCGCCATCGCTTTCCGCAACAATCGCCACGCGGTCACCGGCCTGTAGCCCCATGCCAAGCAGGCGCTTTGCGGTTTCAATAGCCTGTGTCCGCAGCACGCTGTAGGGCAGGGCTTCAAGCAGCACACCTTTGCCCGAATAGATATTAAACCCGGCTGTGCCTTGTGCGGCGTAATCCAGCGCATCTGGAAAAGTCGCAAAATCACCGTAACGGCGCAGTTGTCCAGACGCGGAGGGAAGCGGCTGGAGTGTTGCTTCCGTGGTGGGTGCAGAGGCTGGGTTCATAAGGTTCATCAGTTGGCCATTCGAAGAAAATCAAAAATTGCGGCGGCGCCAACCGGCGCAGTAAGTCCGTCCCCCAGAAAGGTCGAACGTCAGGCGTATATAGTCTTTTTGTGGATTTATGAAAGTATCATGAGAGCGGGAAAGCCGATTGCTCCCCGCATCAGGCACAGTCACTACTCATTATGGCGGGAGTTTGCCTTGAAGGAGCGGGGCGAACCTATCGCTCTATATAGAGCATGTCGACATTCACGCCATGTGGCGACCTCAAAGACATATTCCACAGTAAATTCAGTGCGTTGCAAAACGCGCCATAAGGCAGAACTCTTTGGGGCGTGCTCTTTCGCTTGATCCACGGGGAGTTGCCAAAAACAAGGAGCCTCGAGGCCAGAAACGTCAGGAACCATAAGGACCGCTAGGGCGTTACTATGGCAGCATTGTCCGGATATGGGCGGCTTTTCCAGGTGTTTTAGGCCGGGGCAATTATGCTGAGGCTGCTGAAAAGCTTGGGCTTCTATTCATGCTGGGCGATGGAAACGTAAAGTAACAAATTGTGTTGGTTTGCCGGGGCGGGAGCGGTCTGGTTTTAGTCAGTTAAGCAGTCTGTTTACGATTCCTGTTTGGGCTATTTGCTTCGTCGCGCAGTGTGTCTTGGTCTGCTGACGAATGCAGGGGCCGAACATGAGCTGGCAAGCATACGTTGTTTTGCTTCAGGGGGATGGGCAAAAGTGCCCCTGAAAGAAAAATGTCATTTTTTTTGTTTTCTAGTGTTGACGGTATAGTGTTGGTGGGTATAGAAGCTG
>NZ_CP196369.1:1075000-1195000 GCF_058505085.1 Acetobacter sp. ESL1128
CGGTGGATGCCTTGGCACCAGGAGGCGACGAAGGACGTAGCACGCTGCGAAAAGTTGTGGGGAGCCGCGAGCAGGCATTGATCCGCAAATATCCGAATGGGGCAACCCACCCAGCGATGGGTATCATCATCTGAATACATAGGGTGATGAGGCGAACCCGGGGAACTGAAACATCTCAGTACCTGGAGGAAAAGACATCAATTGAGATTCCGCTAGTAGTGGCGAGCGAACGCGGAGCAGGCCAGTGGTCTTTAGAAGAGAAGCAGAACGATCTGGAAAGGTCGGCCATAGTGGGTGATAGTCCCGTATGCGTAGTGCTTTTAAAGATCCTTGAGTAGGGCGGGGCACGTGAAACCCTGTCTGAACATGGGGGGACCACCCTCCAAGCCTAAATACTCCCTGGTGACCGATAGTGAACAAGTACCGTGAGGGAAAGGTGAAAAGCACCCCGACGAGGGGAGTGAAATAGACCTGAAACCGGATGCCTACAAGCAGTCGGAGCCTCTTATGGGGTGACGGCGTACCTTTTGTATAATGGGTCAGCGAGTTTCTGTTTGCAGCGAGCTTAAGCCGATAGGTGTAGGCGTAGCGAAAGCGAGTCTGAATAGGGCGCATAGTTGCTGGCAGAAGACCCGAAACCGAGTGATCTAGCCATGGCCAGGCTGAAGGTGCGGTAACACGCACTGGAGGGCCGAACCCACGCCTGTTGAAAAAGTCGGGGATGAGCTGTGGCTAGGGGTGAAAGGCCAATCAAACTCGGAGATAGCTGGTTCTCCGCGAAATCTATTGAGGTAGACCGTCAGGTGTTGACCCCGGGGGGTAGAGCACTGGATGGGCTAGGGGGGCCCAAAGCCTTACCAAACCCAACCAAACTCCGAATACCCGGAAGTTTAGCCTGGCAGACAGACAGTGGGTGCTAAGGTCCATTGTCGAGAGGGAAACAGCCCAGACCACCAGCTAAGGCCCCTAAATCGTGGCTAAGTGGGAAAGGATGTGGGGATTCCATAACAACCAGGAGGTTGGCTTAGAAGCAGCCATCCTTTAAAGAAAGCGTAATAGCTCACTGGTCTAATAGAAACCCTGCGCCGAAAATGTAACGGGGCTCAAGCCACGTGCCGAAGCTGTGGGTGCATACTATGTATGCGCGGTAGCGGAGCGTTCCGTAGGTCTGTGAAGGAAGCGGGGTGACCCCTTCTGGAGATATCGGAAGTGCGAATGCTGACATGAGTAGCGACAAACAGTGCGAGAAACACTGTCGCCGAAAGTCCAAGGGTTCCTGCGCAAGGTTAATCCACGCAGGGTTAGTCGGCCCCTAAGGCGAGGGCGAAAGCCGTAGTCGATGGGAATCAGGTGAATATTCCTGAACCTGCCAGAAGTGACGAATGCGATATGTTGTTGGTCCTTAACGGATTGGACCGGCTTTTGGAGCATTCCAGGAAATAGCTCTGGCGTATAGACCGTACCCTAAACCGACACAGGTGGACTGGTAGAGCATACCAAGGCGCTTGAGAGAACGATGCTGAAGGAACTAGGCAAATTACTCGTGTAACTTCGGGATAAGCGAGACCCACATTTGGGCAACCATTTGTGGGTGGCACAGACCAGGGGGTAGCGACTGTTTAGTAAAAACACAGGACTCTGCGAAGTCGAAAGACGACGTATAGGGTCTGACGCCTGCCCGGTGCCGGAAGGTTAAGAGGAGGTGTGAGAGCACTGAATTGAAGCCCCGGTAAACGGCGGCCGTAACTATAACGGTCCTAAGGTAGCGAAATTCCTTGTCGGGTAAGTTCCGACCTGCACGAATGGCGTAACGACTTCCCCGCTGTCTCCAGCATCGGCTCAGCGAAATTGAATTCCCCGTGAAGATGCGGGGTATCCGCGGTCAGACGGAAAGACCCTATGAACCTTTACTGTAGCTTTACAGTGGCATCAGAGACATTCTGTGTAGGATAGGTGGGAGGCTTTGAAGCAGGGGCGCCAGTTCCTGTGGAGCCATCCTTGAAATACCACCCTGAATTTTTCTGATGTCTAACCGCGGCCAGTAAGCCTGGTCCGGGACCCTGTATGGTGGGCAGTTTGACTGGGGCGGTCGCCTCCCAAAGTGTAACGGAGGCGCGCGATGGTGGGCTCAGGCCGGTCGGAAACCGGCTGTTGAGTGCAATGGCATAAGCCCGCCTGACTGCGAGAGTGACAGCTCGAGCAGAGACGAAAGTCGGCCATAGTGATCCGGTGGTCCCGCGTGGAAGGGCCATCGCTCAACGGATAAAAGGTACTCTAGGGATAACAGGCTGATCTCCCCCAAGAGTCCACATCGACGGGGAGGTTTGGCACCTCGATGTCGGCTCATCACATCCTGGGGCTGGAGCAGGTCCCAAGGGTTCGGCTGTTCGCCGATTAAAGTGGTACGTGAGCTGGGTTTAGAACGTCGTGAGACAGTTCGGTCCCTATCTGCCGTGGATGTTGGAGATTTGAGAGGATTTGTCCCTAGTACGAGAGGACCGGGATGAACATACCTCTGGTGCACCGGTTGTCGCGCCAGCGGCACAGCCGGGTAGCTAAGTATGGACGGGATAACCGCTGAAAGCATCTAAGCGGGAAACCCACCTCAAAACTAGATCTCCCTGAGGGTCGTGGTAGACCACCACGTTAATAGGCCAGATGTGAAAGCGTGGTAACACGTGCAGCTAACTGGTCCTAATCACCCAATAGGCTCACTCTCACACTATCCTTACGGATAGCCCGTGCACAGAAATCATCCATAACCACGTCACACGCAAAACACCAAAACGCACCAACCGCATCCACACACCCTTATAGGGTAGTCTGGATGACCTGGTGGCCATGGCGGGGAGAGTTCCACCCGATCCCATCCCGAACTCGGCCGTGAAAACCCCCAGCGCCTATGATACTGCGGCTTAAGCCGCGGGAAAGTCGGTCGCCGCCAGGTCTTCCAGTCTACCCTCACAAAACTAAGCCAAAACAAAATCAGCACTCTCTCAACCGCGGGGTGGAGCAGCCCGGTAGCTCGTCAGGCTCATAACCTGAAGGCCGCAGGTTCAAATCCTGCCCCCGCAACCAACGACATATAGAAAACCCCGATAAGTCACTGACTCGGCGGGTTTTTTGTTGCTCCACAAACCAGACGCCCATTGAATACATAATCATTTCAACCACTTGGCATCGGTAGGTTCAAATCGGGGTCCAATGAACCCGCAACCAACTGCTCCAGACACTGGCGTATAAGAGCGTGCTCCGACGTGCCGGGGCCGTACCCGGGCGCAGGAGAAAGAGCGGGGGAGGGGACAGGAGGCAGCCGAGGGGAGCCGAAGCGAATGAATGTCGGAAGACGCTGCATGTATACAGCGATAGCATGCTCCAGCCCGGTCTGCGCAGCAAGTCGGACCGCCGCCTGATCGAGATCGCGCATTGCGCGGCTGATGATCGAGCGGCACGACCGGCGCCCCTGGGGGCCTGCAGCCCTTGCAGCGGCGCGATGTCGGTGCGACGCATGGCCACCGAGCCGCTGCAAATCCGCGATCCTGACCGTCACGTCCCTGATCGGGGGGACGCGCAGCGCATTGGCGACGCCGACGGTGGCAAGCAGGCCAGCGAGGCCGTCAGCCGCTTCACGGGCGCCGTCAGGAATAGGGACCGGCCGCCATCGCGCCAACGCCGTAACCAGGGCGCCGAGATCGAGCGCGATCTGGAACAGGGTCAGAAAAAGGATGGCTCCGAAGGCCCAGTTGAACAGAATGACAAGGGGGCGGGAAAATTCGGGTGCGAACACGGAGCCCGAGGAGAGCCGGGACCAGAAATGATATTGCGAGGCCACAAGCAGCAGAATGGCCGCTGGCATTTTCACCCAGAGGGGAAGGGCCAGCGGCCAGAGCCAGTTCAGGATGACGATCAGGCAGGGAAGAGCGAAGACAAGGCGCAAATGATCAGGTTCCTTGAGGCTGGGTGGCGTCGACGCGACCCTGAGCTTTTCGGCGTCGGCCGGTGTCGCAGGATTGTAGACGAGCAGGGCCAGGTCTGGCTGGCCATCGAGCGAAAATGTCGAGTGTTCGAAGGCGAAGGGGCCACTCTGTGGTCCGGGTCGAGAGTTGGTTTCCAGCCTTGCTGAAATGCCGCTGGCCGATAAAGCCCGCTCGGATGGTGGGCCAAACTCTATATTTCATTATAAGCGATCGAAAACGAGCCTGCCGAGATGGGTGTTTAAATAATCCTGCAGAAAGATCTAAAAATGTCACAGGCCTCAGAAATTAAAAATCTTCCACAAAGCAGTCTGGATTCATATTTTGAATCAGGCAAAGGTATCCTTTTGCACCTTGATCATTTGATACAGCAAGTTTCGTGCAGGCGTCGCAAAGTCGGTGCGATCTTAGCGAGGAATCGCAAAGTTGTCGCCTCTGCTCACAATGGTCCGGCTGCCTATGATCAAAATGACTGTCGTCGCTGCCGTATTTCAGGGATGTCGACAGTCATGCCAGCGTGTTCCTTTGATCACGCCGAGGTTCGATCATGTTCAGGGGCGCTTCCAGGAGACACTCTGCTGACGAGTACTAGCCCATGCCCAGAATGCGCCGCGCTAATTCTCCAGAAAGGAATCAGCACCGTTTTCTACCTCGAAGGGTATCTGGATCTTACACCCGTAACGATGCTGCTAGCTTCTGGTGTCACTGTCTACCATCTCACACAAGGATGAAGGCTTATTGATTTTAGAGAGTATTCGTGTTTGACTGTTAGTGCTCAATAGCATGAGCGGAATGCCGATTATGATCAGGCGGACCGGACAAGTCAAGGTATGTGGAGAGGCGTAGACGTGAGACTTGGAGAGGCAAATCTCGGCGATTTTTGGTCTGACCCGCCTCCATCTCTTGATGAAGCGCTGGTTCTGGCTCCAGATCCCCTTGATCTCATCACTCGCTTGGTGCGTGCGTTGTGTGGATCAGAAGTTCGCCGATCGAAACGCCCGAATGGTGAGGTGAATTTTTCTGCCGAATTGCCGAGTCAACCTGTCGGTATTGACTTGATGCTCACATCAACGAACGAGTTGCGGGGCGTGGGTATTGAGCAGATAAAAAAAGTGTATGCTGTAGTGGTGGCGATTGAGAACGAGCTTAGCACCGCAGTGTATTTTGGCCCGGAAGGACGCCGCAAGAGGGTCGAAGCTGTGTGCAGGAGGCTCAACCTTTCAAAGGAGGAATTCAATAATATCCTTCGACACTGGACTAAATTTTGATTATTCGACACGATAAGAGAACAAGAAAGGTGATCTAGTGCTTATTGCGGTAGAGGGAATTGACGGTAGTGGTAAAGGAACTCAATCTCGAAGAATCATTGATGCATTGACCGCACATGGTTTCTCGGCGTCATTGGTTCAGTTCCCCAGATATTCTGATACCTTTTTCGGTCGCGAGATAGGTCACTATCTCAACGGTGAATTTGGGGCACTCATGGACGTGCATCCGAAATTGGGTGCCTTATTGTATGCCGGAGATCGATTTGAATCGGTCGGCTTTGTTGCAGAAAAACTCGCAAAGTGCGATGTGGTGGTTTGTGATCGGTATTCTCCCTCTAACCAAGCGCACCACGCTGCTAAATTACCTCGAGAGCAATGGTTACAATTCTTTGAGTGGGTCGATAAGCTTGAATATCGTATCTTCCATATAAGAAGGCCTGATATCGTCTTCTTTCTAGATACTGACTCATCCGCTGCGTCCAATCTCATTTCTAAAAAACCACCCCGTAATTATACCGATCGTGCGGCTGATATCCATGAAATTGACACTGACTATCAGTCCAATGTTCATTCCGCGTATCAGTTTCTGGCCGAACAAAATTCTTGGGTTCGTATTTCATGCTCTATCAATGGAGAAATGAAAGGTGAAGATGAAATTTTCGCTTTGATTTGGTCACATCTGAAAGAGAAGCTGAGACTAGTTTGAATCTGACGAAATCGAGCCTTTACTCTCCCATCGATTTTGGTACTTTTCCAAGGCGTTTGATAACGCAGAACCCAAATCTGTTGCCGATTGGTTCGCAAGACATACCAAAGAAAACAGAATGTCACCCAATTCATTTTCCCACTCATATGACGGCGAGAACGGTTTTTTTCCGTATTCAGTCTGACGTAAAGCCTCTTTCGCTAGCTCGCCTACTTCGCTTTGTAGGTCGAGTAACCGTGATGCGATATCGGCATCCAGTGAAAATTTTCTGCAAAATTCGACGACCTTCGCTTGAATACTTGGGAACGTGTCATTTTGAGAAATTATTACCATTTTCTTAGGCGTCTTTCTCTGTCAGAAACATATAGAGCCCAGAACTCAGTTCGGTGAGCCTCGCTTTGCGCAAAAAATCCTCTGCGGCGCTTGCCGCACGATCACTATATAGATCACTTGACGAAAAGACATAGTTCACTATCTCGGCAATTTTTTCTATATCACTCCGACTGAGCTCTGGATAGATTGGGAGAACAAGGTGATCAGAGGAAAATGACGCTGCATTCGTGTAAGTGCTTCCCTGGGAGGCGTAACGACTGAAAATAGGATGGCAGGGCATCAACCTTGGAAAGTGGACACCGACTGGAACACCTTCCGCCAATAGCGCAGCAAGGACGACTTCTCGCGACACTTCGGTCGAGGCCACTCTGATTGGAAATGTCCACCAGACGGTTCTTGCTGCTGGAAGCCTTAAACCAATCGAACCAGAAAGGAGTTCTGTCAGAACTTCCGCATTCGAACGAGTCGCTTCTAATACGCTCTCCATTTCCCGTATTTTCACGCGGCCCAAGGCGGCCGTATAAGCAAGAGGTCGTAGGTTGAGACCGTTGTGAGTGCTTGCAAGAGAATTCAAAACATCCATTGGGCTCAAATCGCTCAAGCTTACACGTGAACTGCCTTTGCCCATCCAAGCTTCTCCCTCATGCCGGAACTGGAGGAAGCTCTCGTTATCTGCGAATGAGTTTGTAACGATGGCTCCGCCTTCTCCTAGGCGAAGAATTTTACTCTCTCCAAAACTGAAGCAGCACGGACCAAACTCAATTAACTTGGCCGTAATCGCATGATTGCCAAGGTATTGAGCGCAATCAAAGACAATCGGAATCTCTCTGGATCTGCAGATTGCCGCGCATTCAAGAGCATCATGCTCACTACCGAAAAGCAGCGGAAGCACGATGGCAGAGAGTTTCCTTCGATCGCAAACGTCCCGCAGGGCCTCAGGGTCAATATTCTGACTTGCACTGGATATATCAATCCAGACCGGCTCCGCACCTGTTTCAACAATAGGCAAACATGTGCCGACATAAGTATAAGCGGGCGCCCCAACTAAGTCACCATTGGATACTCCCAATACTCGAAGTGCAGTGTATATTGCTGTGGTGCAACTATTTACGAAAACTGCATATTCAGCGCCAACATAGTCAGCAAATTCAGCTTCAAATTTTGAAACTTCCGGCGACGTGAACATTGACCATCTCCCAGACTGAAGAGTCGAGGAGACAGCTTCGATTCCCTCCGCCGAGATGGGTGCGCGATCAATCGGCAAGTGGCCATAGGGAATACTCTTGGCACCACCGAGAAGAGCTAAATTCGTCACTGGCATAGGTAGCCTCCATCCACGGGGAAAGCGTGTCCAGTAGTGAATTTCATGTGATGTGCGAAGATCACAGCATCTACCACGTCCTCTATACGACCTAATCTTCCTAAGGGAATATGCTTGGAAAGTTCGGCGACTTTTTTCTCCGAGAGGAGGCTTTCAGTCATTGGCGAGGGAAAGATGGTTGGACAAATAGTGTTTATCCTGATGCCCAATTTGGACCACTTCATAGCAAGCGCTCGCGTGAATGCGATGGCAGCGCCTTTCGATGCTGCGTAAAGGACGTCATGGCTGACGCCGATTTCACACTCTTGACCACCGCTTGCGACAATGCCGTCAGTCGAGCCGATATTGACAACAGATGCTCTGGTCGAGGCACGAAGAAGCGGCTCCAAAGCCAACGTAAAAAGGATCGTTGAAGAGGTATTGTTTCGCAGTAGATACTCGAGTGTATTAGGTATTTCATTGAGTATGGGATCAGGCAAAAATGCCCCTGCGCAATTTACAAGCAGATCGACATGCGGAAAAACATGCGAAATCGCCTGAATTGCATCTCCAACGCTTGAAGGTTGACCGAGATCGCAGCGGTGACTGAAGTTGGCCAAATCTGACGGCATCGGCGATCGTTGATCTATGGAGAATACCTCTGCCCCAATGTCCATCAAACGTGCTACAACGGCACGTCCCAATCCTCCGGTCGCACCAGTTACCACCACCTTCGATCCAGTCATATTAATCATGTATGCGCTCCGAACCCTTTAAATTCAATTTCGTGCGAAGTGAGTCGAGTTCTTTTGACCGGTCTTCTAAAGTTTCACTATCCTGTAATCCTCTGGAGAGAAGAAAATTACAAGCCCCATGCTTCCCTAAGGCAATTAGATAATTTATTTCAGAATCCTGAAGTGCAATGTCGAAAGTTCCCACGGGGTTTGTATCGAGCACAATTATATTGTCTTTGTTTTCGTCAAAAATTGTATCTTCATCCTGATTGGTCGAGATTTTGAATAGGTCTTTGAATGTTGATGGGATCATAGAGTGCCACGCTTTGGGAGTGTTTTTAGCCGTCGAGCGAAGGGCTATTCCAATAAAGGCCGCGTCGGGATTTGATAGTTTGAACTGTCTAAATGGGAAGTTGTTGATCACGCCGCCGTCATAAACGGGCTTCCCGTAAAGCTTTTCAGGCTTAAAAAAGAATGGATAGGATATGCTCGACCGAACAGCGAAAGAGGCAGGAGTATCTTGATTTTCGCCCTCGCTGTCGTAGCGAACAGTCCCCTTGTCGCTTTGACTGCCGAAAACCGTTGTTCGCTTTTTCAAGTGTTTCATAAGGGGCCTGGCATTGGTCCCCAATTTGAATTTAAGTAGCTCGTCGAGCCAAGGTTCAAATTTTGTTCCTGTATGTAATGCGCGATAGCGAACACAATTCCAGATTTTGCGAAATACGCCTCGGTCCAGAAAGCTTTCGAATGATGTCGTTTTGAGTATATTACCGAGTTCTGCAGGTGTATAGCCTGCTCCCAGTAAAACCGCGACGATGCTGCCAGCGGATGTTCCCCAAAAGTGCGTAAAATTATAGTGTTGCCACAGTTCGTCTGTAGCGCTTACCAATGCAATTCCCTTGGCGCCTCCGCCTCCGAGTATCAGATTTACATTGTCACTATTTTCGGGGTCGGTTTTTAAAATATTTTTTAGGAGACCAGCTTTAAGTGCACGTTTTCTATATGTTCTGAGGAGGTTGGTTACGTCTTTCCGGGCATCCTGTTCAGTGATAAAGTCAGGGAACCGCTCAGCCAAAAAATCAATGAAATTTTTGGAGAGCCGTGAAAGCGTGGCCGCATGATTTTTGTATGGCTCATCTAAAAATAGGCATCCCCTACTTTCAGACAAACGCATGAAAGAACTCCCATCAATGCTAGGAACATTAGCACAAAGCTCCAGATTTGGCCAATAATTTTGCGGAATATTTGCACGCTGTCTTGCTTGATCATATAGGAATTTCAGAACCAACCATGGATAAGCATTCCGGTCTGCCTCCAGAATAATGGGTGGACGGGGATCGGTATTGATTTCACCTAATATCGACAACGTGGCGGCTGTTGCTGCAATGTGGTGGCTCTCGAACCAACTGGCGCGGTGCTTGAAAGCGTACAGTGTGGTCAGTAGAGATCGTTCATCACTGCTAAAATGTTTCTGCAACTCCTCTAGGCTGGGTTTTAGTGAAAAAGGCACGCTTTTCGGAGAGCCCGATCTAAATGACGCCAGATCCGACAATGCCTGCGTTGACAGCTGGAGTTCGGATGATAGCGAATTGAATTGCGCAAAGGAAACTAACAGCTCTGCCTCAACGGCCCCATACTTCACTTCATCCCGGGTACGAAAGTCTGCATTTAACTTGCTCAGTAGGTGAACTTCGATGTTTGAGTCACCCACTCTCCGGATGAAATTTTCGATTGTCGTGCGCTGCATTTCTGCGTCGGGGCGCGCTCTGGCTGATAGGATTACGGGTGGATCGCAGATGACTGCGCTGGATCGTCCGCCTGCCAGAATGTTTTTTGCCATTCGCTCCAGCATAGCTACCTGGCCCAAGTGATATCGAAGCTTACCCTCGGCGTAAGGAGGTTCCATGCTCCAGAAGGTAAAGAGGTTTTTGCTCGGTGAGATCACTTTGAACGAGCCTCAGAGACTTCAAGTTTTGCGAGGATTAAGTTCGTTACTTCTTCGGCTACTAAGTTTGGTGGGGCATTGGCTTTGACTTTGATGATTTTCTCAGGGAATCTGTCTGCCAGTGCCGCGTAGTACGCGTGGAAAACACGAAGAACACGGATCTCATCGGCAGTGATTTCCCGACCTTCTCTTTCTCGCAATCGCGGCAGAACTTGCTCCACGGAAGCATCAAGGAACACGATTATTTCAGGGAGAGCTATATCGAGATCTGTAAACAACCCTTCTAAGTGACCAAGCATACGGACGACATCGAAACTGCCAGAGCTCTTGGATGCAAAATATGCTTGGTACATCGAATGGGTTATATGGCATCGGTCAGCAAGGACAACGTCAGCCTGCCCCCACTCAATGGCTTTTGTCGAAATAACTTCAGCGTGTAAAAGATAAAAGAAAGCAGCGGCAGCAGGCATTTCGAGATGCTGCGCTAAGAACAAGCCTTTATCGAGCACTTCTCGAAATTTGGCGTCTAATCGACCGACAGGAAATTCGGGTTTTACAGCCGCCTGTATACCGTAATTCTGTAACGATTCGACGACCAAGGTGATAACAGTCGATTTGCCTGCTCCATCCAATCCTTCGATTGCACAATACATCCTGCTTTTTACCTCTGCGGAATTAGCTGTTCGTCTTGCGATTGTAGAAAAGATGGTTGCTAAAAATATAGCCTATGCCACTAAGAGTGAACTGCCTTCCAGCACAATCTGAAACAGACGTGCTTTCGTGCAAACGAAAGGCGCTGGCAAGAGCCGCGAGGGGCAGTTAGTCAAATTCGGAATTTTAAAGTGTAACTTGCTGAACAAATCTCTTTTCTACGCATATTTGACCAAATATGGAGGTCTTTGTCTAGAGATTGTAGGCTCCCTGTTCCGCAACACAGCAATGCATAGATTAGAAGACCGTCTAGGGAAAGTCCTCTTTACGGTATATTATTGATGTGGTTCCAATTCTCTATGGAGGATAGGAATGAGCAGATTGCCGATGCTGAGCCGCGCGCAGATGCAGGTTCTGCAGCAGTTGTTACCTCGGGCGCGTGGTTTGCGCCGGGGGATGATCGCCGGATTATCAGTGGGATCATTTACGTGATCCGTCATAGATTGCATTGGAAGGATACACCCATAGGGTTTGGACCATGTCACACTGGGCTTCTGCCGTCCCGACAAAACGACGGATGATGCGTTCATCAAGGTCTGCAGCGAACGGCTGCGGGTGGAGCACCTGAACGCCCGTTTATTCCTGACGCTTGCGGATGCACGCGAAAAGTTGGAAGCTGGGCGCAGAAATTACAATGATTCCAGTGGTTATACTCCCTGACCTGTGTGAGCACTATCTGAGTCCAATGGATTGGATGGTTTCAGGCAGGGAGGCAAGGTTGTTCCAAGCGGAATAGACGGCGTCGATGATGTGCTCAATGCCGTCGAAGACGGTGTTGGACAGCCAGTTGGCCGTAGGAACTGCCAGATATTCTCGACCGGGTTCAGTTCGGGAGCGCGGAACGGTAGCAAAATCAGGCTGATATTGCGGGGGGGGGGGGGGCATCTATCGATTTTACAATAATAGGCTAAGTAATTTTGGGCCATTACGCCATGAGGCGATGGTCCTCTGATCCAAGTGACGACTTTGAAACGGACATTCAGCTACTACTGACAATTCGGTCGTTAGAGAAATGCAATGGACCCGATTGCGCAGTCGATCCCGCCAATCCTGGGACTGTCAGGAATTTCGTGTGCGAGGCGTTGTTCACGTTGTTGATCAGACGGTGGCGCGCGCGAAGCGGTCACCGAAGAGAATGGCGAACTGTGCCTTTGTCATGGACCATTCTCTTGGCTGCATAGTCCATTCTTTCTCGGCCCGGTTCAAGGCCAGGAAGAGGAGCTTGAGAGCCGCGTCGTCATTGGGGAAATGCCCTCTGGCCCGGACGGCCTGCCTCAGCTTCGCGTTCAGCACCTCTATGGCATTGGTGGTGTAGACCAATTTCCGGACCTCGGCGGGAAAGGCATAGAACGGAAAGACCTCTTCCCAGGCCCGTTCCCAGGACTGGACGATCGCCGTGTATTTCCGGCCCCAGGAGCTTTCGGCAAAGGCGGCGAGGGCAGCTTTGCCGGACTCGGCGTCCACTGCCCAGTAGATATCCTTCAATGCCGTAGCCACGGATTTGCGATCTTTTCCAGGCGACGAAAACCAGCGAATGGCGCAGCAGATGAACGATGCAGGTTTGCACCAGGGCTTCGGGGAAAACGGCACGGATGGCGTCCGGAAAGCCCTTGAGCCCGTCGACCACGGCCAGCAGGATATCCTCGACACTGCGATGGCGCAGTTCGTTCATGACCCGGAGCCAGAATTTGGTTCTTTCGTTCTGCTCGTTTCACAGGCCGAGGACCTCCTTCGTGCCGTCAGCGCGCACGCCCAGTCGCCTGTGACAATCGCGATTCAGCTCACAACGGCGCCACCTGAAAGCTGCTGACGTCGATCATGAAACTACCATCCGCCTCGATCCCGAAATAACGCACAACACCGTCCGGCGCGGCCTGTTGCAGGGAGCGGATGGCTGCGACCCGTTCAGGGGGTGTTTTCGTCCGCGTCACCCAGCTTTCGAAGTCCATACGCAGACGATGAGTTCCGGCGGTCTGAAGAACGAACCCCGACGGCCCTAGCAGGGTCGCCCATTCGGCCACTCCGTAATTTCGAATATGCGAGATATCGCGCAACAGTTCCATTGACTGAAGCCAGCTATCCCGCAGGGCAGAAGGAGGAGGGCAGTCACATGGCTGGAATGGAAGGCCGCTCTTGCCAAAGTAAGGGTAATTAGCTATACTGGTTAGCTAAGGAGATCCCTCATGGCCCAGTTCTCGGTTCACGATGCCAAGACCAATCTGTCCCGTCTGATCGCCGAAGCACTTGCGGGTGGTGATGTGGTGATTGCGCGTGGTTCAGTACCCGTCGTGCGCCTTGTGCCGGTGGAACCGCAGGGGCGTCGCGTGTTTGGGGCGCTCAAAGGGAGGATCACCCTGGATAAGACCTTCAATGAGACCTTGCCCGACGACGAACTGGACGGGTGGAATCTCGCTTGAGACTACTGCTTGATACGCACGCGCTGATCTGGTGGCTGGCGGGCGACGAACATTTGAGTCATCGCGCTCAGGAAGCCATAGCCGATGAAGATAATGTTATAGCTGTGAGCGCAGCGTCGGCCATGGAGGTCGCAACCAAGTTCCGTATCGGAAAACTGCCGGGGGCGGCCCCGCTGGCACAGGATTTTGAGGCTATTATTGCTGGGCAGGGGTTTGTTGAACTGCCAATCAGCGTTACTCATGCCCGCATCGCGGGCGAGATGAACATCGCTCATAAAGACCCGTTTGACCGTTTCCTGATTGCCCAGGCGCAGGCCGAAGATATGACGCTGATCTCCAACGAGGCCTTGTTTGACAGCTTCGCCGTCAAGCGTCTTTGGTGATCGAAAGGACTATGGTTATGAAAAGATCAAGCGAAGGCAGAAAAGATTTTTTCAAAACAATTATCTAAACCCGCTTTGTTCTCACCTTGCGATTGTCGCAACTTGAGAACCAATCCTGCCCCCGCAACCACTTCCATCATAAATCCCTCACAATCGACGTCTGATCGCCATGAAATGCTGGCTTATCAGACACTTATCCACGTCCCGACCTTCGAAAGAGGGCCGGGCGATTGCGCACGTCTTCATCATGCCATGGCCCACTGGGCCGCCTCAACAGGTTTCTCCGATCCGTTCAGAACGAAACGTAGAAACCCAATGAGGAACATCATCATGCGCGATGAGCAGGAAATGCGGGACGAAATCCGTGCCCGAATGAAGGGCCGGATCCGGTTCAATGTCGCCACAGATCGGATCGAAGTGATCGTCGGTGCGCCGGATGAACTTCTCCGGTGGGAGCCGATCAACCGGCTCACCATGCTCCAGCATCGATGATTGTTCTGATCTTGAACGCCTAATGGCCTCGATCAGCGAGCGGATCACCTCGGCCGCCTCCTGACGTTTCTCGTTCAGTTCGGAATGCAGCATGCCATGCAGGCGCGCGAGTTGCTGGTGATAGAACTCCGCCATCTGGGGATGGAGCAGGGGCGGGGGCGCCTCGGCGGTCGCGAGGAACTCTGTCAGCTCCGCCTTGCGAGCTTCGAGCTTGGATCCGCGCTCCTTGACCGTCGCAATCGAGATCGCTTCGGAAAGATAGAGATCCATCAGCCGCTGGATGTCGCGCTCGACCCGCTTCAGTTCTGATTCCGCTGCGCCGATGTCGGCCGACGCTTCCATGCGTAGTCGGTTCATCTCGGTGGTGAAAGCGGTGCAGAATTCGGCGAACAGGTCCGGGTCCATGAGATGCTGGCGGAGCGCGTTGAGGACGCGCCTTTCCAGTTCCTCGCGGCGCATATTGGTCCGATTGTGGCAGGTGCCCTTGTTGCGCGCCGTCGAGCAGCCGAGCAATGCGCCGGAGATCATCGAATACCATTCGTTCAGAGGTGTGGGTATCACATGAACTGCTAGTGTCCTGATCGAGAAGTTTATATGATTATTCTGATGGCAGGGGTAATCGAATGGGACGTACGGCGGTTGCGATCGAACTGACGACATTGGAGCGTCAAGAACTAGAATCTCTGGCAAGGGCGCGCAAGATGCCAGGCGCTTGCGCGGCGAGCCCGTATTGTCGTTGCCGCAGCCAATGGGCATGAAAACAAAGCGATCTGTGACCTGACGAGCGCGGACATCAACACGGTTGGCAAGTGGCGCCGGCGTTTTGCGACGGACCGTCTGGACGGTCTTTACGATGAGCCCGGGCCAGGGACGCCGCGCTCGATCGGCGACGAGGAGATCGCGGAGACGATCCGCAGGACACTGGAAGAAACACCGCGCGATGCCACCACGCATTGGTCGCTGCGCTCAATGGCGCAGGCCGTGGGATATGCGCCGTCGACGATCCATCGCATCTGGAAAGCGTTTGGTCTACAGCCTCACCGGACAGAGACCTTACAAACTGTCGAACGATCCCTTCTTCGTGGAGAAGGTCCGCGACACCGTTGGCCTGTATATGGCACCGCCGGAGCGTGCGCTGGTGCTGTACGTGGACGAGAAGAGCCAGATCCATGCACTGGATCGCAGTCAGCCCATGCTCCCGATGCGTAACTGCTTCTGTGGTTGCCGTCCGTAGTGCAAGAAGTTTCTGTCTTTTTGAACGAGTGATCGACTGCGGTTGGCGACCTGATATAAGGAAAAATCGATTTTATACTTCATGATCGTGCGTTTATAAGTAATATAGATTTGACAGTCATGCAGGGCAGTATAATTTTATATTACATCAGATGCAGACATATACTCTAATATTATGGGCGGCGTCATATCATTTATATAGTTATCCTTCAAGTATATGGCGTTCCATACGAATATCATATTATCTGACGTTAATGGTATTCGGGGAGATATCTTGCTAAGTGTATAAATTACTTTGGCCCGATCTATTCTGACTAGTTTACGCGCAGAATCAGGATTATTTTTGAAGAAATTACAAAGTGAATCATTCAAAGAACCAGAAAGTCTCATTCTAAGAGTGGAATGTATAAGAGCATCCCAATTCTTTTGTTTGTAATGTTTATAGGATAAATCATCAAGTATTTTCCACATACTCCACTCAGAGGTTTCTAGGGTAGCAAGAACGCCATTTAGATTACGGCTTAAGTCATCAGATCCTTTCCAGTCGTTTTTTCTTTTATAACGAAGATCATGTTCAACTTCATGCCAACCTTCGGATAAAATAGTTCTAATTTGAATTTCGAAAGCCCTATCTACGGGGAATTCTGAAGTTGGCTCACTTATGTCACGAAAATAATCAGGTGGCAGTCTAAATATTAGATTATACCGTGAAACTGAAAATGTATTATTATTTGGTATGTCAATCGTAGAAGAACTTTTATCGTAATCAAACATTTCGCACAGAATTTTGTGAACTATCTTTATATCCTCTACAAAATACAAAATTATACGAATTCCTATGCCATCTTGTATGAGCTTTCCCTCGACTGTGTATTTTCCTGGATTCTCCCTTATTTTCTTCTCTAAAGAACGACTGGTTTTTCCACGCCCAAAAACTCGGCACAGGAATCCGATTGAAATTAGCTCTGTTTCGATTTTTTTACGAATTAGTTCTGCAACCCGGCTAAAGGATTCTGTTTGATATAAGCTCATTGTGCAGCATCCAGTATACCTTGAATTTCATCTATATATTCTATATTTAGCGTTATTAAGTCTGTTCGTGGTTTTTCTATTAGAAAATTTTCTTTAATTAAAGTTTGGATGCAATTATAAACATCAAGTTCTGTATAATCATCCACGGGTGTGATTAGGTGTTTTGTTAATTTATATATAGGACGACTAGGTTTGTACCTTGTAGATTCGCCAATAGGCCAAAATCTCTTTAAAATTGAACGCTTTAAGACTTTATCTTGATCCGTATATTCGTTGATTTCAGAATTCTCCTTACTGGGAACGTTCGTTAATAGATGGCCTATTTCAGGAGCACTAATTCCTCCTAATATGTACACATGACCAGAAAAAGAATCTCCCTCAACTTCGCAGTCGAAAAACTTACAATTTAAAAATGTAACTCCATTCAGGCCAGATTTAACAAACCGACATCGTTTGAATATTGTGTCAGTAAACTGGAAAGATGCAATTGGGGGGGCGCCGATGTCGATATTATTCAATTGTAAATCTTCAGCCGCAGCGTTATTAAGACTATTGGGAAGCGCATGAGTTAGGTCAGCTGATATACCAATTCTGTCTCTGCATGTAAGAAAAGGTAGAGAAGGACCTAATGCATTGTATAATATTTCTCGAGTTAATTCAGTGCGAGGCATATATGATTTTACGGCGGGTTCTATGAATCTCAGATCATCGACAAGCCATTCTTCACTCAATATAATATTTTTTGCGACATAGTTTCCCAAAGAAAACTCGTTCACAAATCCAATTTTATTGGAGTTTGAAATGCTTCTGTCCAATAATGCATGACTAGCTAATTTATTAGCTATTTCATCACGACTGGGGCGATCTGCTGATGTATAATTACTGCGGGCATTTTCTATTTCTTTGCTGCATTTTTCAAGTATAGTTTTTACTATATATTCTCTGTCTTCAGATGTATATTCTTTGCATATCATGTCGTCCGCAATTTTTTGTAATATGTCCTCTTGAGATTCCACCGTCATGCGTAAATCTTGGCGTTCCCGTTCACGGTCCAACATATATTCAAAGTAACTTTGTACTATTTTCTCTGGATAATTCAGCGCTATTTGGAATGATTCTTCGTCAATACATCTCATGTAAGAAAGCAAAACAGGGTTTGCCATCGCGCGTATATCTATTCCAATATGACTTAGACTTTCCATACGCTCATACGGCAACCAGTCGCTGATTTTAGGTTCTTGAATACGGATACGGACAATAGAAAAATCCGTTGAATGACTGTCGAGCCATTGATGAAATTCATCTCCATCAAATAGAACCGTTCGACGAGTCGTAATAATAACTTTTGCCTTCTCTCTGAGTAATTCACTGATAGTTTCTAGCATTGGTTCTTTGTTGTCAAAGTCGTCGCCTTCTTCCCCTTTCCGTAAAAGCTCATCAAATCCATCAAGTATTACAGATATACGCCCTTTTTTGATTTCTGTTTGTACGAGCTTTGAGCTGAGGAGAGGGAATGTTCGATCTATTTCGTCAAGCAAGATATAACGGAAAATTCTTGCCTGTCTGTTGCGTGAGAGTTCCGCATATAAAGGTAAAAAATTTGTTTTTTCAGATATAAATTTAGCTATTTCTTGGGCCGTACACGTTTTTCCAAATCCGGCCGCTGCCTCTACAAGGAAAAGTATGGGCTTATCTTCATAT
Organism: Acetobacter sp. ESL1128; assembly: GCF_058505085.1. NCBI lineage: Bacteria > Pseudomonadati > Pseudomonadota > Alphaproteobacteria > Acetobacterales > Acetobacteraceae > Acetobacter > Acetobacter sp. ESL1128. Next base: position 1,093,230 of record NZ_CP196369.1, read on the forward strand.
ATTCTTTCTAGAACCTCTTCGGGTGGGGTTTTTTCTCCAGTTTTGCCATTTATATTGTATGGCGCATTTATATATTCATATTTTGCTTTGTCACCATATGCTTTCACAAGAGACGATGTGAATCTGTGATATTCATCTATTAAACGTTCTTTTGTGGAATTGACAGAAAAGAAGCCCTTGAAAAGTTCTTCTTCCGTGATCTCGGGTATTTTCGCATCTCTTATTGTGCAAGCATAACCCGCATTTGAAAACTCACCAAAAAGACTATCTACATTTACATCTTTGTTTATTTTTATTATTTCCGCATTGTCAAAATACCCTGTCTTTAAAGTAAATACTAAAACTTCTCCGGTTTGCCTAGCGAGTGCAAAGCCGTATCGTTTATATATATCTATTAAAGAATTATAATTACTCATAATTTACTTTCATATATTATGTAGAAATTAACAGGCAATTTGTCATATTTTTTTGAAAAAGGCAAACCAACAATTTGGTGTCATATCGTGTAGGGGGAAGGGTGAAATATCTCGTCACGATGAATTGGCTATGTATGGACAAATTTAACCCTTTAGCGGGGGGCCCTCTTTAATAGTCATGCCACTTAAAGACCGACGTTTCTGCCGCCCATTATAGCAGCATTTTCCGGTAAACATTCTCTCGTGGGATGCCGGAACTACCTGATGCTGTTTCCGGCACTCTCCAGACCGCCGATCCTCCGCCACGGTTCGCCATGGCCCGCTGTCGTGACCGACAGCCGCCGAACCCAACCGGAGGCCCGATCATGCTCGATCCCAAGACGGGGTTGCCGCCCCGTTTCCTGCGCACGCCCGATGCGGCGCGCTTTCTCGGCATTTCCATCCGCACGCTGGAAAAACATCGCACCTATGGCACCGGTCCGACCTATCGCAAGATCGGCGGCCGCATCGTTTATACCCTCGCAGACCTTCAGGGGTGGACTGAGAACGGCGTCCGCCGTTCCACGACGGACGAGGCACCTTGCCGTGTCTTTCCGGCCCGCCCACTGACCGCAGCCGAGAAGGCGACCCTCTGAATGGCCGGCGTCATGCCGCAGCGCGGCCAGCAGGGACAGGGGAGTGAGCGGCTGCGTCTCGATCCCTTCGTGGTCGCGGGAGGCAATGCCAGTCCCCGCGACCAGCGCGACCTGATGGAGCGGCCGTTCTTCTCGCTTTCCAAGGCGAAGCGGGTCGCGCCGATCCTCTATGAGGCAGGTGGCCAGAGTGTCGAGATTCACGGCCTGGCCGAGCACGGCATGGCAACCATCTGGGACGCCGACGTGCTGATCTGGGCTGCTTCGCAAATTGTCGAGGCCGAGAATGGCGGCCTCAGGACGTCCCGCTTTCTGCGTTTCACCCCATACCAGCTTCTGACAGCCGTTGGCCGTGCCACGGGCGCTCGGGAATACCGTCTGCTCAAAGCCGCGTTCGCCCGGCTGCAATCGACCGTGATCCGCACGACCATCCGCAACGGTGAGCACTGGCGTCGGCACCAGTTCTCCTGGATCAACGAATGGAAGGAGCGGACGACCCGTGATGGGCGTGTCGAGGGTATGGAATGCGTCCTGCCCGACTGGTTCTATCGTGGCGTCATCGATCGCTCGCTGGTCCTGACCATCGATCCCGCCTATTTTCGTCTGACCGGGGGGATCGAACGCTGGCTCTACCGCGTCGCCCGCAAACATGCCGGGCATCAGCCGCAGGGCTGGCTGTTCGAGATCACGCATCTCCATGAAAAATCCGGTAGTCTGGCGCGTGTCTCTGATTTCGCGCTCGATCTGCGGCGAATTGTTGGCCGCCAGTCGCTTCCCGGCTATCGCCTCGTGATCCGGCGCGAGGGCCCGTATCGCGGAGGCACGGATTGGCAGCATCGTTGAGATTGGGCCGCCCGACAGCGTAGGTCGACTTTCTGATCGGGCGATTGCCGGTATCGCAGAGGGCGGCGTTTATCGGTCGCGTCGTCATCTGGAACAGGCCCGGTTCGAGGGGCGGGTGCCGGGCGGTGATTATGACGGTTTTGTCGCCTCCCATGTCCGGCGGCTGGAGGCCCTGCGCAGGGCCGGTATCGTCGAACGGATCGACGCCGACCAGTGGCGTATTCCCGAGGATTTCACTATCCGTGCTGCTGCCCACGATGCGGGGAGAGGCGGCAGGGGGCGGAGAGAAAGAACTTTATACTTCGCCGAAGCGAGGAGACTCAGGCTTGCCACCTGCCCGAGTTCGGGCCGCGCATGCTCATAAGCTTGAACAGGCTATTGGCAATGCGATCTCAGAGGCTCCCGCTTCTTGACCAGCGTTACATGGCTGTTTCCGTTATATTTTTGTGACTAAGCGTCACGACTAAACAGCAAACATTAGTGATTGTCGGTATCGGGGGCTGCGTGCCCCCGTAACCACTTGCAGCTTCTGAAACCCCGCTGAGTCAACTGCTTAGTGGGGTTTTGCTATGCGTAAATTGGGGCCATCTTTTGGAGAACTGTTTAATTCCAGAGGTTTAGGAGAAATAAGTTCAAAGCGGGGGTATCATACCGCGCAACCACTTGCGATTATCTGCATTGACGTGAAACGCTGTTACAATCAGGCTTAGATGTGAACGTAATTTTAGCTTCTGGACTGATGAGCAAATTTATTCGAGGCTTCACTCTTAGCTGGCAGCATGATCCGGCAGGGACCTATCGTTCGCTATTTTCCAATGATCTGGGCGCTCTCGGAGAACTGCGGTTTGATTTCGGGAGCGAACGCTATTCAGCGCCGCCTCTCGACGATGACGAAACAACACGAAAACTATGGGAAGCCGAGCTTCAGCAGGTGACGGAACAGGGCGCAGAAGAGGCTCGGATCCCCGCCGCGGCGCGGGAAACAGATCACACTCATATCGAGATTTGGGGATGGCCTTTCTAAAATAGCGCAAGTCCATATATTTTGAGTCTGGTGCCATTTATACCATTATAAGATGGTTGTTTTGAATGAATGTAATAAAATGACAGCATATTTAAAATTTATAAATTCTATTGAATTTATATTCAATACTTTGATAAGATAGTGGGTCCTTCATTTCGAGTTTTATTTATATTTTTATAGTAAATGTCGTGATATAATGTCTACTTAGAAAAGGAAACATTGGTGATGCGGTTACTTGACAGAAATTCAATTCCTATACCTCCCGTGTTGCTATCAAAACAAGCAATGGTGTTTCGCCAGGAGGTTCGGGACTATCTAGACGGAGGACGTTTCGACATAAGACCACCTAGGGTGCCTTCTATTATTCTTGAAGACAAGGAATTGTACCACAATCTCAGTAGCATGTCTCACGGGGCATGCGCCTACTGCGAGACCCCGATCACCGACCTGGAAGGAGTGGTTGAACAATTTCGTCCACCGGGAGGTGCTGAAAGTGGGGATGGAACGGTCGACTTTCGACACTACAGTTGGATCGCTCTAGATTGGGAAAACCTCTATGTTACATGTCGTGCTTGCAGCCGTTCCAAAGCTAATCGTTTTCCTGTTCGGGAACGAGGCGATGTTGGCGACAGAGTGCATGAGTTAAACAATATTGAAGGTAAATTTCTTCTTGATCCCTGCGTCAGCTTCGATTGTGGCGCTAATCACTTGTTCATTGAACGTGACGGTAGACTTCGCGGCATCAACGAGCGTGGCGTAGTAACGATTGATGTATTGCACCTCAATAGGCCGGACTTATGTCGTGAGCGCAAAGAGGTTAAGAACAAAGTTACAGCCTTCATGCTGCGTGATGATCATCAATCAATATTTACGTTTGTTGATCATCTTTTCGGCGCTCACGCCAAATTTGCAGGTATTGCTTTGATCGCGTTGCTGCAGCAACTTGCTGCAAACCATCCACTCCAGGAGTTGAAAGAGGCTCCGATAGATAGGTCTACTATTGATAAAATTACCGAAGCGGCGGAGTATGAATTGCTTACTCCGGTTCGGCGCCGCAGACGTGCTCGAAGGTCTACTAAATCGGATGGCCTTCCAAGGCGTCCTGAGCAGGTCTACTATGTTCGCAGTATGGACATCCGTAATTTCAGAGGGATTACTGAAGTCAAGATCGATTTTCCTGAACAAGGAAGGAGTGGATTTTCCAAAATCGGTTCACTCGTTATTCTGGGCGAGAATAGTGTCGGCAAAACCTCTATTCTACAGGCATTAGCGCTTGGTGCGCTTGGCCCTACAAAGGCAAATGAGCTTGGAATTACTTCGAACTGGTGCCTGCGAGATGGTGCTGTTAGCGGTGAAATTATCGTTCGCTATTTCGACACCGATAAGAAAAATACTTTGCATTTTTCTCGTAATATTGACCATTTTTATGGTGAGGATAATATTTCTACGGTGGTTTTGGGATACGGCGCTTATCGCTTGCCAGCTCGCGGACCTGTCGCAGAAGATAAGACTAGGTATGACTATCGTGTTCATTCGCTATTTGATGAGCGCAAATTGGTTAATGGACCGTTCGGGCTGCATCAGCATCTTCGTCGTAGCGGCCATGTTGATGAGAGCCGCCTGAAAGATGCCCTGCGCACTCTCAATTCTTTGCTGCTTGGCGCGGCGCAAGCAAGCATTTCACACCGTGATCAATTAGTAATTGAGGATCGTGGCCGGGAACAGCGACTTTCTGAGTTGAGTTCAGGTTACCGGAATATGGTTACAGTAGCTTCGGATATCATGGATGTACTCTACCAAATTTGGCAGGGTATTACTTCAGGACAAGCTCTGGTGTTGATAGATGAAATTGATGCACATCTTCACCCTGAATGGCGTCTAATGGTTGTCAACGCGTTGCGCACAGCCTTTCCCGCGTGTCAGTTTTTGATGACGACTCATGATCCATTAGTATTACGAGGGTTATCGAAGGATGAGGTTATGGTGATGAAGCGCGATTTTAACGGAAGGGCCGAGATTGAAACACCACGGATACCGAAACTTGACGTGCTTAACATTGACCAGTTGCTGACATCGCAATTATTTGGACTCGAGTCTACAATGGACGCCGAGCTCGCTGCGAAATTGTCGCGCTATTATATGCTTGCGTCCAAGCAAAACCGCTCCTCAAGCGAAATAAAAGAGTTTGATTTTTTGAAGGAATCAGTTCCTGCTCAGTTGCCATCAGGCAGCACGCGGCGTGAGCGGTTAATGTATGCAGTGATTGACCGCTTTCTTGCCCGGCCAGAAACCACACGCTCCGTCGATGCTTGGGATGAAGATGCTATCGAGACACTGCTGTCTGATCTGGAAAATGCTGAACGTGAGGCGTTAGCTGATGATCTATCGACGTCGTAAACTTTGCACCGTTCCCTCTTGCCTTGCGGATACAGCTCCAGCCAAAGTTGCCGAAATCCAGAAAGCGACTGATCATTATCGGAAAATACCGCTACCTAAGGCTAATTACGAATTTAAGGTTTATTCAAATGCAGAGATCAAGGATACGCTTAACAAGCTTTTTGGATATAAGTGTGCGTACTGTGAAGGCAGTACTGGTGGTGTGATGCCTGTCGATATTGAGCATTATAGACCTAAAGGGGAGATAGTCGCCGCCGACGAAAGCGTGATCCGACCAGGTTATTGGTGGCTGGCCGCAGATTGGGACAATCTTCTCCCATCGTGTATCGATTGCAATAGAGCGCGCTGGCATAAGACTGGGGTAAGTGACGAGACGAAGTATGGTAAAGAAAATCTTTTCCCGCTGGCCGTCGGAAGTGTTTATGCTAAAGGGCCCGCAGAGGTCGTCGATGAGCAGCCACTGCTGATCAATCCGGCGAATGAGGATCCTGCAGCCCATCTCACTTTTATTCCTGCCCTTGTTGACGGACCAACAGGATGGCCTCCGCGGGACTGGGTTGCGTCTCCGGTGCAAGTCGGTGATGTAGAAGATCATCGCGGGCGCGCGTCGATAGACGTCTATGGTCTCAACAGGCCAGAGGTAGTCCGTCAACGCAATGATCGGCTTAAGGAATTAAGTAATTTACTGCGGAGTGCTGAAGAGCGTTGGTGGGATGCTCAGGAGGAGCCAGATCCCTCACGTCGTAGCAAGGCAATGGCGCGAGTTCGCACAGATTTTCGCGAGGCGATTAGCACCCACCTGCATTGGGATAAGCGGTATGCTGGAGCTTGCCGTGCAATGTTTAAACGATGGCGTGCTGATTTTGTTGAAAAGGTTAAGAACGCTGGTCTCATTGCTCAGTCCGAAGGGGAGGGGGTAGCCTTGTCTGCTTTGGGAGAAGCGCGGGATATATAGTATGATCGACATGGAGAGTAATACCAATTTGTTTTGGCTGTGACTCAGGGGGGGGGGGTACACATAGGCGTTGAATTGTGATTCACAGGATACCGTCATTGAAGGAAGGTATCCCTGATGAGCAAGGCGGTCGCACTCCGAGAAGATTATGATGCAGCGAGCATGCGAGGTCTGGCGCGACGAAGCAGACATGCGGCCCAGTCGCGGCGCCTTCTGGCGCTTGCCGCGATTTATGACGGGGCAACGCGTGGCGAGGCGGCCCGTCTTGCGGGAACGGATCGACAGATCGTTCGGGACTGGGTTTTGCGCTTTAACGCGCAAGGGCCTGCGGGGCTGATTGATCGTCATGGTGGGGGTGCTGCCCGCCGCATCACACCTTCCGTCATGGAGGCTCTGGCGCAGCGGATTGAAGACGGTCCCATTCCTTCGGCTCATGGCGTGGTGCGCTGGCGATTGCGTGATCTGTGCGCCTGGCTTCATGAAGAGCACGGGGTCAGCCTGTCTGTTTCCTGGTTGAGCAGGATTGTCCGCAGTGAGAATTTTCGTCTGCTGACGCCACGCCCCCGGCATTATGCCCAGAACCCGGATGCCCAGGACATTTTTAAAAAGATTTTCCTGATGCCCTTGCCGCAATCAGCGCCTGTCACCCCGGAGAAAATATCGAACTGTGGTGGGCGGATGAAGCAAGGATCGGCCAGAAAACGAAGCTGACACGGCGCTGGGCGAAGCGGGGAACCCGCCCCCGGGCGACAGCCGACCTAAGGACCCGATCCGCCTGGATTTTCGGGGCAATCTGCCCCGCTCAGGGAAAAGGGGCTGCTCTTGTTCTCCCCGTGTGCAACATTCATGCGATGAATTTCCATCTCAAGGAAATCGCCCAGGTCGTTGCACCGCAAAGTCACGCCGTCCTCATCCTGGATCAGGCAGCATGGCATACCAGTCTGAAACTGACGGTTCCCCCCAACATCACCATCATGCCGCTCCCGCCACGCTCTCCCGAACTCAATCCTGTGGAAAACGTCTGGCAGTTTATGCGCAATACATGGCTCTCAAACAGAATCTTCAGAACCTATGACGATATCGTCGATATCGCCTGCCATGCGTGGAACCAGCTCACCGAGCAGCCATGGCGCATTATGTCCCTCGGATTGCGCGACTGGGCTCATGGGTCATAGCAAAAACAAATTGGTATAAGCCGCAGGTCTGCTATTTTTTAGATTTAAGCAAGTTGGCGAGCAATACCTTGGTGCTGAGTACAACCGCCTCAAGTTCGGATCGGGTAGGGCTGCGTTAATGGCATACGTGAAGGAGTTAGGCGTATGCAGAAAAAAGTGCCGAGAAACAGTCTCCTAAACTCGCTTTGTTCTCAAATTGCGATTGTCGCAATTTGAGAGACAATCCTGCCCCCGCAACCACGCATCAAGCGACTGAAAAGACACGACAAACCCGCCCAACCACGGCGGGTTTTTTTGTGGCCAGGGCACAGCAGGAAAAACGGAAAATCATCCCAGTCTCAGCAGTGGAGAGTAAACCTCTAGCCCCGTAAAAAATCTAGACGCAGGGGGCAGAAACCGAGGGATTGTGCCACTCGGGCTGCAAGCTTGTGGAAAAAGGGATACGGGACCGGATTTCCGCCATTTATAGGAATGTGCGGAGTCGTTCCCGTTTTGGTTTATACACATTGCCTACGCTGGATTTTGCGCCGCAGGCCTCGGCATATCGGTTGTCCAATGAAGGGCTGATTGGCCGGATCGCGCATAATTTTCCGGGTTATAACCGTGACCAGCGCGCTTATGATGTGCATGGGGTTGCCAGTTGGGAGCTGGATCTTTTTGGGGGGCTGCGGCGCGGGCATGAAGCCGCGCGGGATGAGGCCGAGGCAGCTGTTGCGCAAAGTGCAGGTGTTCGGGTGAGTGTGGCGGCAGATGCCGCAGATGCCTATTCCCAGATCCGTGGGTATCAGGCCCGGCTACGTGTTGCACAGGATCAGGTTGCAACGGATCAGCATCTGTTTGACCTTGTGCAGCAAAGGCGGGGCCGGGGTGTTGCATCGCAGCGCGAGGTTGATCAGGCGCAGGCGCTCCTCCTGTCTGCGCGGGAGAGCATTCCGGTGCTGCGGGTTGCTTTGGAGGTTCAGCTCAACCGGCTGGATGTTCTTATGGGGGTACAGCCGGGAACCTATGCACAGGAACTGGCACTTTCCGCGCCTGCCGTAACAATTCCGTCTATTGGGTATGTTACGCCCGCAGATGTTTTAAGGCGTCGCCCCGATGTTATTGCGGCAGAGAGGCAGCTTACCGCGTCAAACGCTCGTATTGGACAAGCGTTGGCAGATTATTATCCAAAGCTCTCCTTATCGGGTGCTCTGGGGTTCCAGAGCCTGAGTGTGAACAAAATGTTTACGCCTGCCGGTTTTGGCCCGTCTGCATCCGGGGCACTGCGTTGGAGAATTTTTGACTTTGGCAAGATTGATGCCGAGGTTCAGCAGGCAAAGGGAGCTTAGCGCAAGGTGTATTGGGCGGGCTTACGTTTGTCGGTTTACCAACCATTCTGCGCAACCAGCATGTCTCGTTAGGGAAAATAGGTCTGCTCTCATTGGTTATGCTGATCTGGGCTATAAAATTCCTGTGGGCGCAGCCTGTTGAGAGGCTGCGCATTGCCCCAACTGGTCGCAGGCACTCACGCAAGATCATTCTGGTGGGGGGGGGGTGTTACGGCTGGGGTATTATGTGTGATTGCATTTTGGCCCCCTTGGTTATTTTCCGGCCTGCTAATGCTTCTTTTGTGTGCGGCCGTTTCCGCAACAATCGTGGATATTGCCTGCGATGCATTCCTTATTGAACAGATCCCGGAAAACGAGAGGGGAAAAGGCAATATGGCGCAGGTGGGCGGTGCCTATATTGGCCTGGTATTGGGTGGAAGTGTTTTTGTAAGCCTATATGGTGCCTTGGGGTGGCAGATTGGCTGCTTTGTTATGGCTTTTACTGTTTTAAGCCTTACAGCTCCAATGTTCTTTTATAACCATGAAAACAGAGAGGTTTTTCTGGTCAGACCTCAAGAGTTACGCCCCGGCCTTTTGAATGCACTTAGAAGGGGAGAAATATGGTGTGGCATTGTTCTGACCATGACGTATGAAATGAGTGGTCGGTTAGTGCAGGGTTTGACTGGTCCTTTTTTGATTGATCAGGGTATTCCGCTCAATACTGTTGGAGTTTTTAATGGTATGGGTGGTGTTGTTGCAGGTCTATGCGGCACAGTTATTGGCGGTATTGTGGTGCGCAAAGCCGGTGCAAAAAACGGCATGTATCTTATTGCCATCTGTCAGGCTGCTTTGCTTGCTGTGATTTTTTCCTCGATTAAACTTCAGTTCCTGCACATATCCATTCTGTTCGCCCTCTTTGTGTGTGAGGCAGCCCTTATGGCGGCCAGTTTTGTTGCCAGTTATTCTCGACTAATGGCGTTTACGGCTCCTCATCAACCCGGAATAGATTTTACATTATTTCAAAGTGCAAGCGCTATTGCGGCAGCCTCCCTTGGAGCGACTGGTGCCTTTGTGGCTGGCAGGACAGGATACGAGACAGTTTTTCTAATTTCGGTTGTGTTATCTCTAGTGGCACTGTGTCTCATTCCTTTTATAAATTCTTTTCAGAAGAAATGTTTCTAACAGTATTTATAGCATAATTTTGGGAAATATTATTTAATGGTGTTTAATATATATTTTAAATCCGGATTATTTGTTCAAATAATAAGATATTTATTTCCGAAGCAGGCATAAGAATTTTTGGCCATTGTATTGGGAACGATAAGGATCATGAAGGAGACGCCTAATTGCGACATATTCTCATTTGTGCGGAGCGCGTTTATCCATAGTGCTCTGGTGCTCCTGAAAGCATGGATATGAACAGTTTCCAGATAAAATAAGTGTATACAGCTTTATATGGACCATGCCTGTTAGGGGCATAGTCTCACTAAAGGCTATTGCAGAACACCTACAGAATTCCATTCAGAATACGGGGATTATCTGGCAGGGCGATACCTTTTTGTCTGCGGGAATACCGCCGGGTTCCTTCTATCTGGTATCACAATCACAAGAAATATGAATAAATTGTAATATATTGTCACTTTGGGTGAGGGCGGGAGTCTGCTAGACGCGCTGCTTATGAGAATGACTCGCATTAACCTCTTTGGTAGGACCTTGATGTGACACTCCGTCCCGTAACATCTTTCCGCGTAACCGCTCTTTTGGCCTCGACATTCCTCTCTCTGGGGGGAGCATTGTCTGCACAGGCAGCAGACGCGGCGTATAATAAGAATAACAAGACAACTTCAGACGAAGTGTTGGAAAAAAAAGCGGACGCCCCTAAAACCCCAGCGGTAAAGGCGAATAAAAACCAGAAGACCATCGTCAATGTCGCTTCCAAGGCGGACGAGAGTATTCTGGTTAAGGCCCACAGGTGGGACCGCGGCAGTTACACGGCATCGGAAACCAGCGCATCAACCGGTTTACCGCTAAGCCTGCGAGAAACACCACAGACTGTTACCGTCATGACCCGGCAGGTCATGGATGATCAGCAGATCAATAGCCTTGATGATGTTCTGAACACGACCCCCGGTGTTACCTCTTACGCCAACGATAATGCCGGTCGCACAACCTACCGTGCACGTGGCTTTGATATTACCAACTACAAGATTGATGGCATGCAGATTGATGCCTCAACCAGTTTTGGTGGTGTGGGTTCGTCCATGAACATGGACCTGTACGACAACGTGCAGATTGTCCGTGGTGCCAATGGTCTGCTGGGCGGGACGGGGGATCCATCCGCAACAATTTACCTGCAACGCAAGGCACCGCAGCGCGAATTTTCCGCCAATGGCCTGTTAAGGCTGGGGAACTGGAACGAGCACCGCGTTATGGCGGACCTGAATGCGCCATTAAACCACTCGGGCACCATCCGTAGCCGGTATGTTTTTTCGTGGGATGATACGGATACTTTTCGTGTGCGTGAACACGTTAACCGTATTGGCGCGCTGGCAAACTTTACGGCGGACATATCCTCGCGTGATACCCTTAATTTTGGCTTCCAGTATGAACGAACCCAAAATGATGGCGCATCCTGGGGGACAAACGTGCCAATCTGGTATGCTGATGGGACAAAAACAAACCTCTCCCGTAGCACAAACCCTGCGGCAGACTGGAGCCAGGCCACCCGCGACCAGTACACCGCTTTTATTAACTATGATCATGATTTCTCAGCCGGTTGGCACCTGAAGGCTGGGTACATGCGTACGCAGGGGAGTTCCTATAACAACCTTGGCGTTGCAAAAATTAACAATGCAACACGGAAAACCTATGGTGGTTTCTGGAATCAGGACGGCACAGGCGCTTATCTGAATGCTCTTCATGCCGAGTATGAAGATGCACGCGACAATGCTGATGTGCATGTCTCTGGCCCGGTGCATTTTCTGGGGCATGAGCACCAGCTTGTGTTCGGCTTTAACGGTTATAATGACGAGCTGACGCAATACACATTCAGCAATGCCTTGGGGAACTGCTCCATTGCCGGGGTTACACCGTATTCAGGGTGCCAGTACCGCGCGACCGGGTTGCCCATTGCGAACTGGCAGACATGGGATGGCTCTTACCCCAACTTTGTAACGCATCGCACCCACGCGCGTGAGGTTGATGTTACGCGTAATTATGGTGCCTATACATCCGGGCGTTTTGTGCTGGCCAAGGGGCTGTCGCTTATTCTGGGTGGGCGTATCAGCAGTTATCAGGCTTATACGGGCACTTATAACAAGGCAAACCAGTATTCCGGTTCTTCCAGCACAGGGCAGCAGAACGCAGTGCTAACGCCTTATGCTGGTATGGTTTATGATTTTACCAAAACCATGTCGATTTATGGAAGCTACACAAACGTTTATACGCCTCAGTCAAACCTGCGGGATTCTGATAACAAACCTCTCAACCCGGTTATGGGCAAGAGCTATGAAACGGGTTTGAAAGGGGCATTCTTCAAACAGCGCCTGAATACATCTCTGGCTTTTTATCTTAATCGGCAGAGTAACGTAGCACAGGCAACAGGTGCCACAAACGTTACCACGGGTGAGGCCATTTACGATTCAGTCAACGGCGTGAAAACGGAAGGGATCGACTTTGATGCCTCCGGCGAGCTGCTGCCCGGCTGGAATGTCTTTTTTGGGTATAGCTATCTTTACGAAAAAGGCCTGAGCTATCGTCAGGACCCGCATCACCTTGTACGTTTGACAACGAGCTACACATTCCCCGGAAAACTGCATCATCTTACCATTGGTGGGGGTGTGTCCAGCCAGTCCAGCACGGAATGGACAACCAACCCGGGGCGTCCTCTTGGGGGTGGCAAGTATGATGCATCCAACCTCCGGGTTAAAGGGTATACGCTTATCAATATCATGGCCCGCTATCGTGTTGCGAATTGGCTTGATATTGCAGGCAACATTACAAATCTTACCGATCGCACCTATGTCCGGCAGGCAGGGTTTTACGATGGCATGATTTATGGTGAACCCCGTACGTTCAGCTTTACTCTACGCGGTCATTACTAAGCCTGAATGCAGGTATTGACCCAGCCAGTGTGCGATGTGCGCTGGCTGGGGCATTCTCAGTTTTGAACCTGCAATGCCCGCATGCGTGGCAACACCAGAGTTCGGGAGCGAGGGGTGCCAGACCTTGTGAGCACTCAAAATAATGGACAAATGTTTTTTGTGCCATGCAAGCCGGACGAGAAAGCCCATAATACCGGATGAAGTTTGTGCCGTCGGCTTTGGAGCGGGGGAAGGCGTATTGCCACGCATTGTGGCCTAATAGAACAGACTTGATATTTGGGCTCAAAATCTGAAATAATGCGGCCTGATCAAGCCTGAAGGCAGTCCATTGGGTGGTTTTGTAAAAAATGGACTGGATTATAGCGTCATGAAACGAACTGCCGATTTCCCGCGGCATCCGCCTCCCGTTGTCGGGTTTTCCGATTGTTATACAGGTGGGTTTGTGGATGCGTTCCATGCCCATGAACGGGGGCAGCTCTCGGTTTTTCTGGCCGGGAGCGTAACCGTTAATACACGCAATGAGAGCTTTGTGCTTGGGCCGGGGCAGGCAATCTGGCTACCGGCCAATGTTGTGCATCAGGCAACGTGCCGGACCGATCTGGCTTTTCAGGTTGTATATGTCGCGCCCAGCCTGATCGGGGCGGATACGTTGCCATGCAAGATGTTCGATGCCTCCTCGCTCGTGCGCGGGCTGGTGGACGAAATTGTTGCCATGACATTTAATTTTGACATGGATGAACGCATGTCCGCCATTGCCCGGCTGTTAGTGGATGAAGTTGCCCGCGCGCCGCGTATTGCAGACAGGTTTCTTTTTCCATCAGACCCCCGTCTGCGCCGTGTTTGCGAAGCCATTACCGCTCAGCCGGGGGATTGTCGCGATATTGATTACTGGGCGCGGGAAGCTGGCATGGCGCGGCGCACGTTTACCCGGCTTTTCCAGCAGGAAATGGGTATGGGTTTTGCTGCATGGCGGCGCAGGGTCCGGGTGGTGGAGGCAGCCTCCCGGCTTGCTACAGGGCAATCCATTGCGGAGGTCGCGTTTGACCTTGGTTATGATAATGCCGGTAGCTTCAGCACCATGTTTCATCGCACGTTTGGCGTAGCTCCCAGCACATTGCGGGTTAATTCCCTGCCAACACCTCGCTCGTAAAAGCGATCGCTCTACGCACTCCTGCGCCCATTGCGGCGCTGCGCTTTTTCCCTTCCCACCAGAATAAATCATATCCGTGCGTCATGCCGGGCCCGCTTGTCGGGTATCGGGCAGTCGGGTTTTGGCGTTCAGGCGGAATAGTGTCGCGTTTGGGCCAATGGCACGGGGTGCTGCTTGCTGACTTTTATGAATATGGATAGGAGCGCAATTAAGTCTCATTATTAATAAGAATACCGACAGCTGCCCTCTGTAAGGAGAAGCCGGTAACGAAACGAGTTGGGTATGAAGCGCAGCAAACTTTTTTATACGGTTTTCATCTCGTTTGCTCTGAGTGACGCCGCGTTCGCAGCAGAGCAGGATGCGCAGACGGATAATCGCCCGCAGTCACAAACCGCCACACCTGCACACACCGCAGCCAAGCCAGCCAAAGCCCGCATTGCGCAGGATGAACTGGTGGAGGTCCGTGGCCACGGCCGGTCTTCCGTCATGGCGTCTTCTGCAACCAAAACAAACACACCTCTGGTTGAAACCGCACAATCCGTGACCGTGATCACGCGGGATGAAATGGATACACGCGGCGTTTTAACGCTCAATCAGGCGGTGCGTTATGCGGCGGGGATAACGGCTGATACCCGCGGCGGGGAGGGCACGCGGTATGATCTGTTTGACCTGCGCGGCTTTACCGTCCCCACGTTTTTGGACGGGCTGAAACTGCAGGACAGCCCAATGGGTTTTGCCATTGCCCAGACCGATACATCGCGGTTGGAGCGGGTGGAACTGCTTAAAGGCCCGGCTTCTGCACTGTATGGCCAGTCCAGCCCCGGGGGGCTTACGGCATTGTCCAGCAAGCTGCCAACGGACCAGAAATTTTACGGCAGTGTTAATACAACAGGGGGTATGTTCGACCTTTACCGTGTTGATGCCGATGTCGGCGGGTTTGCAACGGATGATGGTCTTGTGCGCTATCGGTTGTATGGCACGGTCAATGGGCAGCATACCCAGCTTGCCAGAACGGGGAGCAGGCGCTTTAGCATCAGCCCGGCCTTTACGTTTGGGGGGGATGGGCCAACAACCCTGACCCTGCTGGGGAATTACCAGTATGACCCCGAAAATGGATCCTATGGCGGCGCGCCACTTGTGGGGTCGCTCAAACGCGGCACATTTGGCTATCTCCCCCGCAATTTTTATGATGGGGACGCAGCTTTTGAAAAATACAACCGCAGGCAGGGTGGGATTACCTATATCCTGAACCATCGGTTTAATGAGGACTGGAGCTTTAGCACGCGCGGCCGTTACGATGATATTATGACAACGTATCGCAGTGTGCTCAATTCAGGCGATTACGATAGCGCAGACATGACAAGTGGCACCATGCTTGGTCGTTCCTCCTACGGAGCGCATGAGCATAACCGGAATCTGGCATTTGATAGCCAGTTCAAGGGGAATGTTCATACTGGCGCATTGCGGCATACGCTGATGGTTGGCTTGGATTATATGCAGCAGAAATCCCTGGATAATGAAAGTTCGGGCACTGCACCGGACATGGATGTGCTGCACCCTGATTATAATATGGCCATCCCCGACATGAGCCCCTCCGTAGGGTACCGGGTGGATTCACAGCAGATTGGTGTTTACGCGCAGGACGAAATCCGCTGGCGCCGTTTTATTCTAACCGGCAGCCTGCGGAATGACTGGTTCCATGCTCACCGGATTACCTACATTACGCCTGCGGATGACAGGCAGAGCTCCAGCCAGATTACGTGGCGTGCTTCTGGCCTTTATCACTTCGACTTCGGGCTTTCTCCCTATATCAGCTACTCCACCTCCTTTCAGCCGCAGGTTGGGAATGTTGCAACATCTGTCAGCGGGGTGACGCGTCAGGCGTCTCCCTCCATAGGCAAGCAGCTGGAGGGCGGGTTAAAATACCAGCTTCCCGGCAGTTCTCTTTTGCTGAGCGTTGCAGGGTTCCATATTGAGCAGAGCAATGTCCTTGTCGCCATTCCTCCAGCCATGGAGAGCTACACCCAGAGCGGGCTGGTGCATTCGGATGGTTTTGAATTTGAAGCTCACGCAGAACCCTTCCGTAATCTGATGCTGACTGCAGCGGTCAGTGTTCAAAAAATCAAGGATGATTCAACCGGTAAGCCCTTAACCCAGTCTTCCAGAGGGAATGCCTCGCTGTTTGCATTCTACACCATGCCTTCGGGCCGGTTGAAAGGGTTCGGCTTTGGGGGCGGGATGCGCTACACGGCCAAAACATATGGCGGTGAACTGGAAAATGGGAGTGTATGGCTGCCACAATACGCCCTGTTTGATGCGGCCGTGTCGTATGACCTGTCCAATGCTTCCCCCTCTCTGCATGGGTGGAAGATCTCGGCCAATGTCCGCAACCTGTTTGACAAGAACTATATTGGCAACTGCTATGCCGATGGTGGTGTTGGTGGTTATTGCTTCTTTGGGGAGCGCCGCAACGCACAGGCCAGCATAGGGTATAGCTGGTAAAATCCAGCCTGTGGGGCCGCCTCTTTGCTGCCCCATAGGCTACGGCCCCGCGCTGTGGGGCCGGGCGTGTGAGGTTAGTATGCGTTTGTTGCGGCCTCATGCTCAATGGCGCAGGTTGCGGCATCGGGCGCGCCAGGGTGGGTTTGCAACTGCTCCAGTTCGTTACGGATTGCTGCGACCTGTTGTGTAAACCACGGTTGTGCCTGCAATGCGGCAAACATGGTGCTCCCGTTTATGTAGCCAGCCTGCACATCGCTTTTCCAGTGCACCCCGCAAACAATGCGGCTTTCCCCAAAAACCCGGCCACGCTGCATAATCTGGCTGGCGCGCTCAGGCAGGGCGCTGGCCAGAATGGAGGCCACCATCCACCCCCATGTTGTATGGCCGGAGGGATAGGCAAAGCTGCTGGTCAGTCTTGTTCGCGCATCGGGGGTGCAGATATCCTGCGTGGTGCCAACAAAGGGCCGTGTCCTGTGCCAGAAGTTTTTTTCTTCCGTAACGCGTTGTTCAAGTGGTTTGGCCAGTGCGTTCAATAGGGTTAGCAGGGCTGGCAGCCTGTCGGGGATAAGCGCAAATCCTGCGGCACAGGAAAAATCGCGTATGATGTGTTGCGGGTTCAGGTCGGCATCATCATGAGCCAGTTGCCAGCGCGGACTGCC
Organism: Acetobacter sp. ESL1128; assembly: GCF_058505085.1. NCBI lineage: Bacteria > Pseudomonadati > Pseudomonadota > Alphaproteobacteria > Acetobacterales > Acetobacteraceae > Acetobacter > Acetobacter sp. ESL1128. The sequence continues at coordinate 1,110,393 of NZ_CP196369.1, forward strand.
CCGGAGTGCGCGTGTGGCTTCAAAAGCCTGCCTGTCTGCTTCCTGCGCCAGTGAGCCCGCAGTGGGTGGTGGGGGCAGCACGGCCCGTCCATCCGGCAGCGGGGCGGGCTGTGCCCACGTTATCTGCACCAACCCTCCGTGCAGGAGCGCACAGGCTGTTACAGTGCAAAGGGCAAAAGCACGCAGGCGCATGGGGCAGGCCTTTTGTTGGCATGGGCAGAAATACTTCCAATACGCCAAACAGCACCGGGCAAAGTGTGATGATTTGATGATGAATAACCGGGCTGGGATGATCAGGCAGTCAGGTGTCGGGGGTTTGATTTTGCGCCTGATCGGTTATGCTTTTACCCAAGCTGATGCGCTGGTGTGCGTGCCTGCGTCTGCCGCTGGTTTGGCCCCTAAGGATTCCTCGGATGAAAATCGCTCTAGGACAATTTGCCGTTGCACCGGAATGGCGCGTCAATCTTGATCAATGCGTATCCCTGATCGAGCGGGCTGCGGCGGAAGGGGCCGGGCTGCTTATTCTGCCAGAGAGCATTATCGCGGCAGATATGCACGACCCCGGCATTACCGTACGCACGGCGCAAATGCTGGATGGTCCATTTGTCAGCGGGCTGGTTAACGCGCTGGCTGGTAAGGCGCTGAGCGTTATCTGCTGCATTGCCACCCCCGCCGTACCTGCGCTGACCCATAACTGCCAGATTGTGCTTGATGCGACCGGGGTGGTGGCCTGTTACCGTAAGCTGCACTTGTATGATGCCTTTAACATGAAGGAATCAAACGACTATGTGCCCGGCACGGAACTCCCCCCCATTGTGCAGGTGGGGGATATACGTGTGGGGTTGATGACCTGTTACGATGTGCGCTTCCCCGAGGTCGCACGCTCCCTTGTGGTGCGTGGTGCGGACCTGTTGAGCGTGCCAGCCGCATGGGTGCGCGGCCCCGGCAAGGAATGGCACTGGGAGGTTATGGTAACGGCCCGTGCGCTGGAGAACACCTGCTACGTGGCCGCCGTGGGCGAATGCGGCCCCCGCAACATAGGGTGCAGCATGCTGGTGGACCCCATGGGGGTTGCCGTGGTTCGCGCGGGGAGTGGCCCGGACCTGCTCTTTGCCACTGTGGACAAGGAGCGTATGCGCGCAACCCGTGAGGTTCTGCCCGTGCTGGCCAACCGCCGGTTCAAGGACCCGGAACTCAGGGCACCACAGGAGTAAGGTAATCCCCTATGCACAGCAGGCACCCAGTGGAAGAAGCAGGCCGGGAGGCAGATAACGGGTTTGTGCATGTGCGGGGTGCGCGTGAACATAACCTGAAGAATGTTAGCCTGAGCATTCCGCGGGACAGTTTGGTTGTGTTTACGGGGCTTTCAGGTTCGGGCAAGTCCTCGCTGGCATTTGGCACGTTGTACGCAGAGGCCCAGCGCCGTTATTTGGAATCTGTCTCGCCCTATGCCCGACGGCTGTTTCAGCAGATGCCCGTTCCCGATGTGGACGGGGTGGATGGACTGCCCCCGGCCATAGCACTCCAGCAACAGCGCGGAGGGAGTTCGGGCCGTTCGTCCGTGGGGAGTATTACAACACTCTCCAACCTGCTGCGCATGCTGTACTCGCGTGCGGGGGATTATCCTCCGGGGTTGGCTCGGCTGGAGGCGGAATCCTTCTCCCCCAATACGCCTATGGGGGCCTGCAAACGCTGCCACGGGCTGGGCCGTATTCATGATGTTACGGAGGAGAGCATGGTGCCAGACCCATCACGCACACTCCGTGAGCGGGCTGTGGCATCGTGGCCGAGTGCATGGCAGGGGCAGAACCTGCGGGATATTCTGATCACCAGAGGTGTTGATGTTGATATTCCCTGGCGCGACCTGCCCAAAAAAACGCGCGAGTGGATACTTTTTACCGAAGAAACCCCAACACACCCGGTCTATCCCGGCCTCACCCACGCGCAGGTGGTGCAGGCCATGGCGCAGGGTGTGGAGCCAGCATACCAAGGTACATTTACCGGGGCGCGGCGATATATTCTGCAAACATTTGCCAAGTCGCAAAGTGCCATGATGCGCCGCCGGGTCGAGGCATTCATGACCACCACACTCTGCCCGGCCTGCCATGGCCAGCGGCTTAATGCCGATGCCCTGCGTGTAACATTTGGCGGGTACACAATAGCTGCCATGACTGCCTTGCCGCTGGAAACAATAGCCGCAACACTTCGCACGACTATTGGCGCAAAGCCCGCAGCAGATGCAACGGCCATTGCCGCGGAGCGGATTGTGCAGGACATGGCCGCCCGGATTGGTGTGCTCGAAGAACTGGGGCTTGGCTACCTGCAAATGGATCGGGGCGTGCAGACCCTCTCGCCCGGGGAATACCAGCGCCTGCGGCTTGGCACGCAGATTCATTCCAACCTGTTTGGAGTGGTCTATGTGCTGGATGAACCATCAGCCGGGTTGCATCCGGCGGATACACAGGCCCTGCTTACCGCACTGGAGCGCTTGCGCCGCGCAGGGAACTCGCTTTTTCTGGTTGAGCATAATCTGGATATTATCCGCCATGCGCAATGGGTGGTGGATGTAGGGCCGCAGGCGGGCACACGGGGGGGAGAGATACTGTATTCCGGTCCCCTTGCCGGGTTGGAAGGTATTGCTGCGTCCCACACCCGCCATTACGTGTTCGCCCCTTCCGCCCGAGTGGCCTACACGCCCAGAACGCCGCGGGCATGGCTGCGGCTGGATGGTATGACGTGGAATAATCTGGATAATCTTTCTGCGGCTTTTCCTCTTGGCACGCTGGTTGCGGTTACGGGGGTGTCGGGTTCGGGTAAATCCTCTCTGGTCAGTCAGGTGTTAACCAGCATTGTCGCCCGCGCGCTGGGGCAAACCCCGGTGGTGGAGAAGGAAGAGGACCCCATTGTAGCCTCTAACCCCATGGGGGAACCGCAAGGGCATATTGTGGAGGGGCTGGAGCATATCAGGCGTCTGGTGGTCATTGACCAAAAACCCATAGGGCGCACGCCCCGCTCCAACCTTGCGACCTATACGGGTCTGTTTGACATGATCCGTAAACTCTATGCCAGAACGGAGCTGGCACAAAAGCGGGGGTATGATGCGGGGTACTTCTCCTTCAACCTGCCCAAGGGGCGTTGCCCAACCTGTGAAGGGGCCGGGGCAACCATGGTGGAGCTGCTGTTTCTGCCCAGTGTGTACGCGCCATGCCCCACATGCCATGGAGCGCGTTACAAACCGCAGGTGCTTGAGGTTACTTACCGTGGCCGTTCCATTGCCGACCTTCTGGCCATGACGGTGGATGAAGCCTGCCTGTTCCTGGCCGAAGATGCGGGTCCGGCACAGATTTTGGCCACACTGCAACGTGGCGGGCTGGGGCACCTTACTCTGGGGCAGCCTGCAACCGAGCTTTCCGGTGGGGAGGCACAGCGGATCAAGCTGGCAACGGAGTTGCAGAAACAGCGGCGTGGCCACACGCTTTATGTGCTGGACGAGCCCACAACCGGCCTGCACCCGTTTGATGCAGACAGGCTGATGGAACATCTGCATGAGCTGGTGCAGGCCGGTAATACCGTTCTGGTGGCCGAGCACGATATGCGGCTTGTTGCAAGGAGCGACTGGGTTATTGACTTGGGCCCGGGAGCAGGCAGCCGGGGAGGGTGCATTGTGGCGCAGGGTGTGCCGTATGACGTGGCACACACACAAGGCAGCACAACAGGCCCGTTTTTGGCCCGTTATACCGGGTAAGGCTCTGGCCGGTGCGGGGGGTACCCGGAGGCGCACGGCCGGGTGGGGTGCCGGAGTATAGGGTGCAGGCGAGGTTGGTATGGTCTGCTGCCCATGGTTAACGTAGGCAAAATCGGGGCTGGCATGACAGTTTTATAAGATTTCGGAATATAAGAAATAAAGCCAACTCCCTTCGTTTATACAGCATTTAGGTGTTTCGCTTTGGTGCAGGAAGTGCCAGAAGGGCGCCGCACACACGGTATAAATCCGTATTTCTGTCTTTAAAGCAGGTTGTCATGCTTTTTAAAAATCTTCCCCCCGGAGCCAGTATCGGGCTTTGGGCGCTGTTTGCCTGCACCTTTACGGCGCTGACCAGTGAGGTCGCACCCGTTGGCATACTGATAGAAATGGCCGGGACCTTCCATATACAGGAAGGTCAGGCCGGGCTGGCCGTGAGTGCTTTTGCGCTTATGGTGGCCCTTGGTGCCGTGCCCCTGACTATTATGACCGCACATATCGACCGTAAGCGGCTTATGCTTGTTTCTCTCTCGGGCTATGTGGTGTCCAATCTGGTGGTGGCCATGGCACCTACTTTTGTTGTGCTATGCGCAGGCCGCTGTATTGGCGGGCTGGCCCATGCGCTGCTTATGTCCATTGTCTCGGCTTACGCGGCCCGCCTTGTGCCTGCGGGAATGACCGGGCGGGCTATTTCGTTCGTGTATGGCGGTACATCACTCGGGGCTATTCTGGGGGTGCCGGGGACCGCGGCTGTCGGGCATCTGGCCAGTTGGCGCGTGGCTATGTACATCATGACCGGCATTGCCGTTGTGCTCACGCTCTGTATTGCGTTTTTTCTGCCACCCGTCTCTTCTGCCGTGCATGTCAAGGAGAGCCTGCCCAGCATTGTCTCGCGCAAGGTCATGCGCACGTTTCTGGTTGTGGTTCTGGTGGATGCGGTCTTCTTTTTCGCACACAACCTGCTGTACACGTATGTCACGCCGCTCCTGCTTGAGCATGGGCTGTCCAATGGTGTGCTCAGCATTGCTCTGCTGCTTACCGGAGGGCTGAGTATTCTGGGCCTATGGGGTGCAGGTCAGATTGTGGACCGCCGACCGGCTGCGGGTATGCTGGCCAGCGGTATGGCCATGCTTGTGGGCATGGGTCTTCTGTATGGGCATATCCTGTCGGGTTGGATGTCTGTCGCGGCGGTGGGTCTGTGGTGTATTGGTTATTCCGCCATTATTCCGTTTGTTATGTCCGGCGCAATCCGGGCCCGTGCTACCCGGGCGGATGTGGCCGGTGCTGCCATTAACGCCGCAAGCAATGCCGGTATTCTGCTCGGTTCTGCCGCCGGGGGTGTGGTGCTGACACAGGCAGGCTTTGCGGTGCTGACACCTCTGGCTCTTGCGGTTGCACTGTGTGGTATTCTGATCGCGTTTTTCAGCACTTCCGCATTCCCGCACGTGCTGCATCCCGCAGAGCATGAGGAATAAAAGGCTAGTGCTCCTGCCTGCATGGAGCAGTCGGGCTGGTCAGGCGTAGGAGCGTGCCCACTATGTGGCCGGGCGCAGGGGCCGGAGCACCTTAAGGTGCAGGGGGCTTGATGGTGACAAGGGGCTTTTGGGAGCGCTTTCTGGCAGGAATTTTCTTTTTGGTGCTGTACATGGACTGGTCAGCATGGACCATAATGGCAGCAAGGTCCTTGCCGTCCTCGGGGTAAAGCCCGCCGCCAATACTGCCCGACAGGGAGAGTTTGAGCGTATCAACCGTTACCGGGCGGCGCAGGGCAGCCAGCAGTTTGTTGCTGACCGTATCCAGCATGGTTCTGCTCTCAATGCCGGGGAGCAGAATACCAAATTCATCCCCGCCCATACGCACGACATAGTCGCTTTTACGCACGCTTTTGCGCAGCCTGCGGGCCATGCTCCGCAACACGTTATCCCCGGTGGCATGGCCGTATGTGTCATTGATTGGTTTGAACTGGTCCAGATCAATCATGAGGAAGCCTATGGCCTGCGCGGGGTCGTCTTCTATTTCCTCATTCCAGCGTTCCATCAGGCCGCGCCGGTTGCCAACGCCGGTCAGTTCATCTGTAAAGGCATCTTTCTGGAGTGCGCGGTATTTGCGCTTGATGTCTGAAATATCGCGGAAAATCCCAATCGCTATGCCCTGCTTATGGAACATGAGCGCATAGTGCTGCACAATGCGTATTCTGCCATCTGCGCCTTTAAGGTCGAGCACCAGTTCTGGCAGTTCGCTTGTGTCCTCCCGATCCGCCCGGCTTTTGGCATGCCGGACCTGAGCACGGAGCTGTTCCTGCTGCTTGGGGTCCACGCAGCTGGTGTCGATCAGTGCGGACATGGTGGTAATCTTGTCGTCCGCAATATGGCGGAAGGCCGGGTTGCGCAGGAGAATCTGGCTATCGGACAGGCGCACAACGACTGTCCCGATCGGAACTTTCCTGAAAAGTGTTTGCCCCAGAGTCGCCAGATCAGGAAGGGTAGAAAAATCAAACTGACCAGACAGGGGATCGGCGTTCATAGATGGGTATTATCCTGTGCAGCGGTACCGGGCTGGTCTGGCGCCTTGGTAAACGGGGCGCTCAGTCAAAAGTTCAGCCAAAACGAGCATACGGGTTTAATAAAGCCTGTTCAGGCCACAACCATAGTGCCCGAGTGTGAGTTGGCCATGCTTCGACCCTAAATACACCATAGACAATGATATATATCAATCATTCTGTATTATTTACGTTTGGCAGATAAGGCAGGTATGTAAGCCCCGCAGGATTCCATGGCCGACTAAAGGGAGAACTCAGGGGCTGAACAGGCCGTGAGGAGTAATAATAAATCCAAGATTTTTTCTGGATTTTCAATGAATTATGTGCGGGAAATATTGTGTGCTGAATTGATGGATCAGCAGGGAATGGGCTTATTTGTTGTGTGGATGATGATTATTCAGTTGGGTTGCGCCTAACATTATTGTGCTTAGGGGGCAGCCACAAAGGGCCTGCGCGCCACATGGCTGCCACTACATTCTAAAAAAGCAGGGTTGCCATGTGGTGCGCAGGCGGGACGGTTAATTCTGCTTTTCGAACGCACCGGAAATGCGCAGGGTTACGGAATCACTCACATAAGGCACATAGGTCTTGATGCCGAAGTCGCTGCGGTTGAAGGTGCTTGTGGCGTCAAATCCGGTCGTATATTTTTTGTCCATCGGGTTAATGCCAGCCCCTACAAAATGCGCATTCAGGGTAATCGGCTTTGTAACGCCGTGCAGGGTCAGGTTGCCGTGGATTGTCGCATCATTCTGGCCAAGCATTTTAATGCTGGTCGAAACAAAGGTCGCATTCGGGAACTTTGTCGCATCAAACCACTGCGGGCCTTTCAGTTCATCAGTCAGCTGGGAGCTGGTTGTCTGAACGGATGCAACCGGAATGGTCACGGATAATCTGGAAGATGCGGGGGATTGGGCATTCAGCTCCAGTGTGCCCGATGCGTTGGAGAATGCACCGTAGTAGTTGGTAAACCCAAAATGCAGGACGGAAAACCCGATCTGGGTATGGCCGGCTTCCACCGCATAGGTGCCAGACTGGACCTGAGACGCTTTGGTAATGGTCTGGGCGGATACGGGGCTGAGGGTGCTGAAGGCAATGATGGCCGAAGCCGCCGAAAATAAAAGAGAAGCGCGGTTCATGCTGGGAAATGCTCCAAAGCGTAAGGTCAGGATAGACGTGTCCAGATATGAATAGCAGGGCACAAGTGAATTAATGAATAACAATAATATAAATGCTCTGGTTATGTTTTTTGTTTCGTTTTCTGTGGGTAGGCGGCGCTTGGGCCTGTGTTATAATCCCCGCCACGTTCACGTATGAATTAAGGGGAGGGCCGTCAATGCTGACCGGAAAGGCCCCACAGCCCGAGCCTGTTAACGCCTCCGCCGAGGGCGAGCAGATATGGCTGAACGTTATAGGTAAAATGGAAGAAACCTGGGGCCAGCTTATTGGCCAGCAGGTGGAGCTGGAGCGTAAAAATGCCGCTTTGGAAGAAGCGCACGCATTTATGGCCAGCGTGTTTGAATCCATGTCCGATGTGCTGGTGGCGTGCGATACGGCACTGCGCATCGTGCGCACGAATACGGCTGCGGAAAAACTGTTTGCACCAGAAGGGCAAAGCATTGTCGGCGTGCGGCTGGAGGACCTGATAGCTCCCTCATCTGGCTTGAAAGCCGAGGATGTTGCAAGCAGCATGACCCGGCGGCAGGGGCTGGAGGACAGGGAGTTCCAGTTCTCCACCACATCGGGTGCGCTGCCTTTTGCCGTTAATGGCACGCTGTTATACGACCGGCGGCAACGCCTTTCCGGCATTGTGCTGCTTGGTCGGCCCTTGGGGGAGGTCAGGCGCGCTTATTCCGAGCTGGATCAGGCGCACCGTAACCTCAAGGCTGCCCATGTGCAGCTGGTACAGGCCGAAAAAATGGCATCCCTTGGGCGGCTGGTTGCCGGGGTTGCGCATGAGCTGAATAACCCGATCTCGTTCGTGTATGGCAATGCCTATACGCTCAAACGCTTTGTTCCCCGGCTGGTCGCGTATCTGGAGCACATTCACGCCCAGCCCGGCGCAGCCCTGTTTGCGCAGGAGCGGCAGGCATTGCGGGTGGATATGGTTGTCTCCGAACTGGGGGGTACGCTGGACGGTATTGTAGAAGGTGCCGAGCGCGTGCGTGATATTGTGGCCGACCTGCGCCGCTTTTCATCAGACCGGCGGAGTGCTGGGGCTGTGTTCGACATGGCAGGCGTTGTGCGTACGGGGCTGGAATGGGTGCTTGCCAGCGCGGACCGTATTGTGGAAACCCGCATGGATGTGGAAGAGCCGCTGGAGGTTGAAGGCCATGCAGGGCGCATGCAGCAGGTTGTCATGAATCTGGTGCAGAATGCGCTCGATGCCATGGAAGATGTGCCACACCCTGTGCTGTGCGTGACAGCAAAGCGGGATGGCGTGCGCGTGCGCGTGCAGATTGCCGATAACGGGAGCGGTATCCCCCCCGATGTGGCTGGCCATATATTTGATCCGTTTTTTACAACCAAGCCTGTCGGCAAGGGAACGGGGTTAGGGCTTGCCATCTGCTATGGCACCGTATCCGACCATGGGGGGCAGTTTACGGTGCGTAACGGGGCGCAGGGTGGTGCGGTTGTGGCGTTTGACCTGCCCGCATTTGCCCCGGATGGCGGGCCAGCCGTGTTGCCGGAAGAAGGGTAGGGAGAGCATGGCTTTTACTGTTCTGTGGCTTCAGTCCGGCGGGTGCGGCGGGTGCAGCATGTCGCTCCTGTGCGCTGAAACCCCGGACCTTGTGGCCCAGCTACGCGGTGCGGGTGTGGAGTTTTTGTGGCATCCCAGCCTGTCGGAGCAAAGCGGTGCGGAGGTCAAGGCTCTGCTGGCGGACATTCTGGCTGGCCGAGTGCGGATGGATGCCCTGTGTCTGGAAGGGGCCGTGCTGCGTGGGCCAGAAGGCACGGGCCGTTACCATGTTATGGGGGGCACGGACTTGCCCATGATGGAATGGGTCCGCCAGTTGGCCGCAGTTGCGCGTTACGTTGTGGCTGTGGGCAGTTGCTCGGCTTATGGCGGTATGGCTGCGGCGTCCCCCAATATTCTGGATGCCTGTGGGTTGCAGTATGAAGGTGTGCATCCTGGTGGAGCGCTGGGGGCGGATTTTCGGGCGCAATCCGGTTTGCCGGTTGTGAATATCGCAGGCTGCCCGACGCATCCGGGCTGGGTGATTGAGACACTGGCCCTGCTGGCACAGGAAAACCTGCACGCGGAGGATATGGACGCAGTCGGTCGCCCCCGCCTGTATGCTGACCAGCTTGTGCATCAGGGCTGCACGCGGAATGAGTATTACGAATACAAGGCCAGTGCGCGCCAGCCCGCCCAGTTGGGCTGCATGATGGAATATATGGGGTGTGTCGGCACACAGGCCCATGCGGACTGCAACAACCGCCTGTGGAACGGGGAAGGTTCCTGCACACGAGGAGGCTATGCCTGCATTAACTGCACAGCCCCCGAGTTTGAGGAGCCGGGACACCCTTTTGCTCAAACGCCGCGTATAGCCGGTATTCCTGTTGGCTTACCAACCGATATGCCAAAAGCATGGTTCGTTGCGCTCTCCACGCTGGCAAAGGCGGCAACGCCGGAGCGTGTTGCCCGCAACGCGGTAAGCGATCATCTGCTTGTGCCGCCAAGTAGCACGGGGGCGGAGGGGTAGGCGCATATATGGTGGAGCAGACAAAAACCCGGCTGGTGGCAGGCCCTTTCAACCGCGTGGAAGGGGATCTGGAGGTGCGGCTGGATGTTGTGGGGCATCAGGTGGAGCGGGCTTGGGTAAATGCGCCGCTCTTCCGGGGTATAGAGCGGGTGCTGGAAGGCCGCACCCCCATGGATGCACTGGTTATTGCGCCGCGCATCTGTGGCATATGTTCTGTCTCCCAGTCTCATGCTGCCGCACTCGCGTTGGGCGGTGTTATGGGCGTGGTGCCAACCCATAACGGCCAGCTTGCCACCAACCTGATTTTGGCGACTGAAAATCTGGCAGATCACCTCACGCATTTTCACCTGTTCTTCATGCCCGATTTTGCCCGCCCGGATTATGAGGGACGGCCTTGGTACCCCCGTGCGTATGAGCGTTTTGCCGCATTGCGCGGGAGTGCCGTGCGCGGTATTTTGCAAACGCGGGCACTGGCACTGCATGTTATGGGTATTCTGGCAGGGCACTGGCCGCACACGCTGGCCATACAGCCCGGCGGTTTGTCCCGCGGGGTGGAAAAGCAGGAATGCACACGCCTGCTGGGTATTCTGGGGGGTGTACGCGCCGCGCTGGAGGAAAGTCTGTTTGGCGCAAGGCTGGAGGATGTTGCCGCCCTGTCCGCCCCGCAGGACCTCCGCCACTGGAGGGATAAACAGAACGGATCAGATTTTGGGCTGTTTTTACAAATTGCCCAGGACCTTGCCTTGCAGCACAGTGGGCGCAGCTACGATCGGTTTTTAAGTTTTGGAGCGTATCCGGGTTTTGAATCTGATCCCCGGCAACGCCACTGGCGCTCTGGTATTTTTGAATCCGGGGCCGTGCGAGCCTTGAATATTCAAGAGGTGCGGGAAGATCACACCTTCAGCCATATGGCGCAGGCCCCGCAGCCTTTGCCTCCGTTTGAAGGCACGACCGAACCCCATATGCGCGAGGATGCGTCCTACACATGGTGCAAGGCTCCCCGCATGGCGGGGTTGCCGTGCGAGACAGGCGCTCTGGCCCGCCAGCTTATGGCAGGCCAGCCATTGGTGCGTGCACTTGTGGCTGATCATGGTGGGAATGTTCTGTCCCGCGTGGTGGCGCGGCTTGTGGAGGTTGCACGGCTTGTGCCGCTTATGGAGCAATGGGTCCGCGCTTTGCGTCCGGGCGAGCCGTGGTGCCACGCCCAGCCCGGCACCGTGCCCGATGGGCGCGCCATAGGCATGACAGAGGCCGCCCGTGGTGCTCTGGGCCACTGGCTTTGCGTGGAAAAAGGGCTGATCTCGCGCTATCAAATTATAGCCCCGACAACATGGAACTTTTCACCGCGAGACAGCGCCGGGGTGGAAGGCCCGCTTGAATACGCGCTAAGGGGGGCTCCCGTAAAAGAGGGGGAGCAGACCCCGCTTTCCGTGCAGCATATTGTGCGCTCGTTTGACCCATGCATGGCATGTACCGTGCACTAATGCCCGAGTGTGCTGAGGAAATTTTTGTAACAGGTTTGGTGCAGGGGGTTGGTTTTCGGCCTTTTGTATGGCGTCTTGCGCAAAAACTGGGGCTGCGGGGCTATGTGAGCAACAGGGGCGATGGCGTGCGGATTGTCGTGGCCGGGCCAGCAGAGCGGGTGGCGGCACTGGTGGATGCGCTCGCAAGCCCGCCCCCTCGTTCCCGCATTGTGGCGATCAGCCGCAGCACGGCGCAGGACGAAGGCTGGCAGGGTTTTACCATACAGGCCAGCCAGCCTGGTACGGTGCAGGCTGGCATTGTGGCGGATCTGGCTATATGCCCCGCCTGCATTGCGGAAATTGCGGATAAAAAAGACCGCCGCTACCAGTATGCTTTTACAAACTGCACAGATTGCGGACCACGTTTTTCCATTGTCACCGGCATTCCGTATGATCGTGCCCGCACGACCATGGCGGCCTTTGCCATGTGCCCCGCCTGTGGGGCCGAATATGCCAACCCGCAGGACAGGCGCTTCCATGCCCAGCCCGTTGCCTGCCCGGTGTGCGGCCCCCGGTTGACGTTTGTCTCCGGGCAAAAGGGGAGCAATCCTGTTGTGGGGGATGGGGCGCTTGATCAGGCCGTGAGCAGTCTGCTGGCGGGGCAGGTGGTGGCCATAAAGGGGATCGGCGGTTTTCATCTGGCCTGCCTTGCGGGTTCGGAGGTGGCTGTTGCAGCACTGCGGGAGCGCAAAAAACGGCCCACCCGCCCGCTTGCGGTTATGGTGCGGGATATGGCTATGGCGGAAGACTATGCCCATTTCTGTGCTGCGGAGCGTCAGGCGCTGGAGGATGTCTCAGCCCCCGTCGTGCTGGTCCGCCAGCGCAGGGAACGGGCTTTTGCACCCAATGTGGCCCCGGGTATGGAGCGGGTCGGGCTGCTTCTGCCCTATACGCCGCTGCATGTTGTGCTCATGCAAAAAGTTGGTCAGCCGCTGGTCATGAGCAGCGCAAACCGTTCGGGGCAGCCGCAGGTTGTGCATAATGCCGAAGCGCTGGAGAGCTTGCAGGGCGTTGCGGATGCGTGGCTCATGCACAACCGGCCTATTGCCAGGCGGCTGGATGATAGCGTGGTGCGTGTGCTGGCCGGGCAAGCACGGGTTTTGCGCCGGGGCCGGGGGCTGGCACCAGAGCCACTGCCGCTACCGGCTCTTATGGCAAAAGCTCCCCCCGTTCTGGCTATGGGAGGGGATTTAAAAGCCGCGTTCTGTCTGACGCAGGGCGGGCGGGCTCTGCTGTCCCACCATCTGGGGGATATGGCGCAACTGGCTACGGAGCAGGCTATGCTGGCAGCTCTGGCGGATTACAGGGCACTGTTCGGGCAAACGCCCGCCATTGTGGCGGTGGATGCCCACCCCGGTTACCGCAGCCGTGCTATAGGGCAAAAACTGGCGGAAGATCACGGCTGGCAGCTTGAAACAGTCTGGCACCACCATGCTCATATTGCCGCTACTATGGCCGAGAATGGGTGGGAGCAGGGGCCAGTTCTGGGGCTGGCGCTTGATGGTACGGGTTATGGGCCGGATGGCACCTTATGGGGGTGCGAAATACTGATGTGTGATTATGCCCATATGACCCGCTTGGGCCGTTTGGCCACAGTGCCCATGCCGGGGGGAGAAAAAGCTACGCGTGAACCCTGGCGCATGCTTTTGGCACATCTGGACAACGCTTTGGGGGCGGAGGAGGCCTGCAAAGTGCAGGCACAACTCTGCGCGCTAAAGGACAAGCCGGTGGATGCCCTGCGCTCCATGGTACGTGCGGGGGTTAATGCTCCCCTGACCAGCTCCGCCGGGCGCCTGTTTGATGCCATGGCAGCCCTTGTTGGCACGGCCCCAACCCGCCTGAGTTATGAGGGAGAGGCCGCCATGCAACTGGAATCGCTGGCTGAAAGGGCAGAAGGAGCCTGTGAGCCGCTGGAGTTTGGTTTGCATCTGTGCGGCACCTTGCTGGAAATAGATCCCGCTCCCATGTGGCGCGCTGGCCTGCACAGGCTGGCAGAAGGGGTTGCTGCCCCCGAACTGGCCTGGGCGTTCCATGCCGGGCTGGTGCGTGTTCTGGCCAAAGCCGCAGGCCAGCTTGCCCGGCGTACGGGGGTGGGTACGGTGGCGCTGGCGGGCGGGGTTATGCATAACGGTGTGCTTGTGGGCCTGCTAGTGCCGCTTTTGCAGGCCGCCGGGTTGCGCGTGCTCCTGCCCGCGTGTGTACCTGCGGGGGATGGCGGGCTGGCCGTGGGGCAGGCTGCGGTGGCGGCATACCGGCACAGTCAGGCCTGAAATAACAGATAAAAGTGGAAAGCTGGCTGCCAATTCTGTCGGCAGGGCTGTGTCCATTGGCGTGTCTGGGGCGGAGCCGCCTGCCTTTTTGGGGCGTGGCACACTTCTTGCTTTCTCCTTGTAGGTAATTGCGGACCTGTTCTGGTTCGCCGCCTGAGGAGGACGTCTTCATTGATGGCTGGACTTGAAACGTTTTATGACGTGATGCGACGGCAGGGCATTACCCGCCGCTCGTTTATCAAATACTGCTCGCTTACCGCTGCGGCCCTTGGTCTGGGGCCTGAGTTTGTGCCCCAGATTGCCAGCGCGATGGAAACCAAACCCCGCCTGCCCGTATTGTGGCTGCATGGGTTGGAATGCACCTGCTGCTCGGAAAGCTTTATTCGCTCGGCGCATCCGCTGGTCAAGGATGTGGTCCTGTCCATGATCTCGCTGGATTATGATGATACCCTTATGGCGTCTGCCGGGCATCAGGCTGAGGCCATTCTGGACGAGGTCATGGAGAAGTATCACGGCAACTATATTCTGGCCGTGGAGGGGAACCCGCCCCTTAATGAAGATGGCATGTACTGCATTATTGGCGGCAAGCCATTTGTGGAGCAGCTTAAAAAAGTGGCCAGCGGGGCCAAGGCCATTATCTCGTGGGGGTCATGCGCTTCGTATGGCTGCGTGCAGGCGGCTCGGCCCAACCCCACACAGGCAACCCCCGTCCACAAGGTTATCCTGGACAAGCCCATTATCAAGGTGCCCGGTTGCCCGCCCATTGCCGAGGTCATGACCGGCGTTATTACCTACATGCTTACATTTGACCGCCTGCCCGAACTTGACCGGCAGGGGCGGCCCAAAATGTTCTACTCCCAGCGCATTCACGACAAATGCTACCGCCGCCCGCATTTTGATGCAGGCCAGTATGTGGAAAGCTTTGATGATGAAGGGGCCCGCAAGGGGTACTGCCTCTACAAGGTCGGTTGCAAAGGCCCAACCACCTATAACGCCTGTTCTACCGTGCGGTGGAATGATGGCGTGTCCTTCCCCATCCAGTCCGGTCATGGCTGCATTGGCTGCTCTGAAGATGGGTTCTGGGACAAGGGGTCATGGTACGCAAGGCTCCAGAATGTCGGGGGTTTTGGCATAGAAGCCAGTGCGGACAAGGTAGGCATGGTTGCCGCCGGAGCCGTAGGTGCGGGCCTTGCCGCCCACGCCGCCATAAGCGCGCTCAGCCGCGCACGTTACAAAGGGGATGATGCCCAATGACCACGCTCCAGACACCAAACGGTTTTGCGCTTGATAACGGTGGAAAGCGCATTGTGGTGGACCCGCTGACCCGCATTGAAGGGCATATGCGCGTTGAGGTTAATGTGGATGAGCAGAACATCATCCGCAATGCGGTTTCCACCGGCACAATGTGGCGCGGGCTGGAGGTTATTCTGCGTGGGCGCGACCCGCGTGACGCATGGGCTTTTGTGGAGCGTATCTGCGGTGTGTGCACCGGCTGCCATGCTCTGGCCTCCGTGCGTGCGGTGGAAGATGCGCTGGATATTCGCATTCCCACCAATGCATTCCTTATCCGCCAGATCATGGCCAAGGTTCTGGCATGGCATGACCATGTCGTGCATTTTTACCACTTGCATGCGCTGGACTGGGTTAACCCGGTCAATGCCCTGCGGGCGGACCCACGTGCAACATCCATGTTGCAGCAATCGGTTTCTCCTAATCATGCCAAATCTTCTCCTGGTTATTTCCGCGATGTGCAGAACAGGCTGAAAAAATTTGTGGAGAGCGGGCAGCTCGGCATTTTCAAAAACGGGTACTGGGACAGCAAAGCCTATCTGCTCCCGCCCGAAGCCGATCTTATGGCTGTAACGCACTACCTTGAAGCACTGGATTTTCAAAAAGAAATTGTAAAAATCCATACCATTCTGGGGGGGAAGAACCCGCACCCCAACTACATGGTTGGCGGCGTTCCCTGCGCGATCAATATTGATGGGGACATGGCAGCAGGGGCTCCGCTGAACATGGAGCGCCTGAACTTCATCAAGCAAAAGCTGGATGAAGCTTACGAGTTTTCGCAAAACGTGTATGTGCCCGATGTTATCGCGATTGCCAGCTATTACAAAAACTGGCTCTACGGTGGTGGTCTGGCAAACCATAACCTCATGGATTACGGCGATTACCCAACTGTGCAGGGGGATAAATCCACCGACCGTCTGCCCGGTGGTGTAATCCTGAATGGCAACTGGAACGAAATCCACCCGATTGATGCCCGTGACCCGCAACAGGTGCAGGAGTTTGTAACCCATAGCTGGTACAGCTACGGGCAGGGCCGTGAAGATATTGGGCTGCATCCATGGGATGGGGTAACCGACCCGCATTACGCTCTGGGCAGTGGGGCCAAAGGCACGCGCACCAATATTGAAGCAGTGGACGAAAACGCCAAATATTCGTGGGTCAAAGCACCGCGCTGGCGTGGCAATGCGTGCGAGGTCGGGCCTTTGGCGCGCTATATTCTGGCGTATGCAAAAGGCGTGCCCTACGTTAAGGCGCAGGTGGATGATGCACTGGGGCGCTTTAACGCGCTGGCGGGCACCAGCTTTACTCCGCAGCAGGCGCTGCCAACCACCATTGGGCGTACGTTAACCCGCGCGCTGGAAGGGCATTATTGTGCCCAACAGTTGCTGGATGATTACGATGCCCTGATCACAAACATCCGCAATGGTGATCTGGCAACAGCCAACATGTCCCGCTGGGACCCCGCAACATGGCCCAAGGAAGCAAAAGGCGTTGGCCTTGTGGCTGCTCCGCGTGGGGGTCTTGGCCACTGGATTAAAATCAAGGATGGCCGGATAGAAAACTACCAGTGCGTGGTGCCCAGCACATGGAACGCAGGCCCGCGTGATGCCAAGGGCAATATTGGTGCATTCGAAGCCTCGCTTCTGGGCACGCCCATGGCCAACCCCGAACAGCCGGTGGAAATCCTGCGCACCCTCCATTCGTTTGACCCCTGCATGGCCTGCGCCACGCATGTCATGGCACCAGATGGGGATGAACTCGCCCGCGTAACCGTGCGCTAAGGGGGATAGCCCGATGGTTCCATCCAAATCAAACATCCTGACCGACGAGGATTTGCAGGGCACAAACCTGCAAGGGCAAAACGCGCGCGCATTGCGTGCGCGCAAGCTCACCACGATTTATGTGTATGAAGCCCCTGTGCGGCTCTGGCACTGGGTGACTGCGGCCTCTATCGTTGTGCTGGTTATTACCGGGTATTTTATTGGTTCTCCTCCCCCTTCACTGTCGGGGGAGGCCAGTAACCATTTTCTTATGGGCTGGATCCGCTACCTGCATTTTTCTGCGGCGTGGATTTTTGCCGTAGGGTTTGCCGGGCGTATTTTATGGACCTTTATGGGCAATATTTACACGCGGGAGCTTTTTTATATCCCGGTCTGGCGCAAGGATTACTGGAAAGGCCTGCTGGACGAAATACTGGTCTATGCCTTTATCAAAAAGCAGGGCGAAAAAACAATCGGGCATAACCCGCTTGCCCGTACGGCCCTGTTCTTCTGCTTTACCCTGACCGGCCTGTTCATGATTATCAGCGGGTTCGCGCTGTATTCTGATGGCACCGGAATTGATAGCTGGGAAGGCAGGGTTTTTGGCTGGGTCATGCCTTGGCTTGGGGGCAGTCTTGGCACTCACTTCCTGCACCACTGGGGTATGTGGGTTATTATTCTGTTTGTTATGATTCATATCTACACCGTCACGCGGGAGGATATTATGTCCCGCCAGACGTTGCTCTCCGCCATGACCAATGGCTACCGCTCTTACAGGGATGACCGGCCTGAGTGAGAGGATTGTGACCATAAAACTGGTCAATCTGGAAATATAGAGTCCACAAAATCCCGCCATCACATTTACGTGTTGGTGGGATTTTTGTATTTGCCCGGTCGCGTATCTGCCATTCTGGAAGTTGGCATGGTTCTTGCTTCTATTAAATGGCAGGAAAAGCGCGAACCAGTTCAGGCCGGTTCGCTGTTTCCCACGCAGGGTAGCAGGAGGCGGCAGACGTGGCGGCAGACGCGGTTCTATATGGCAATGAGCGGAAAATTCTGGTGCTGGGCATCGGGAATATCCTGTGGGCAGATGAGGGGTTTGGTGTTCGGGCTGTTGAGCACCTTGCCGCGCATTACAGTTTTGGCCCGGATGTGCAGATCATGGATGGTGGCACACAGGGGCTATACCTGCTGCCCGTGCTGGAAGACCTTGAAACCCTGATTATAGTGGATGCCATAGATTTTGGCCTCGCCCCCGCCACCTTGCACCATGTGGAAGGCTCTGCCGTGCCCGCCACAATTGGCGCGCGGAAGATGAGCCTCCACCAGACCGGTTTTCAGGAAGTGCTGGCATTGCTGGAGCTGCGTGGCCATGCACCGCGCGCTATTCATCTGGTGGGCGTACAGCCGGTGACCATGCAGGATTATGGCGGAGGATTGACCGAGGCCGTTGCCCGGCAGGTGCCCCACGCCGTGCATATGGTGCTGGAGCTTCTGGCGCAGCGCTACGGTGTTTGCCCCACGCCCTTGCAACACGTACCAGCGCCGGGGGCAGGGGTAATGACTCAGGCCGTAGCCCGCACAGCGTATGAGCAGGGCCGCCCGTCTGAAGAACTGGCCTGCCGCTATGGTGATGAACGCGTGCTTGCGCGTAGCGGGGTATAAACCATGTGCCTTGGCATCCCCATGAAAGTGCTGCGTTGCGAAGGGAGCTTTGCGCTTTGCGTGGCTGAACCTCCCCCCGGCCAGCAGCAGTCCGCCCGGCAGGAGCAGGTTGATACCATACTGGTGCCCCATGTGCAGGAAGGGGACTATGTGCTGGTTTTTATGGGCATGGCACGTGCACGCATGGAGCCGGATGAGGCCTGCAAACTGCAAGATGCCCTTCAGGCTCTAGCCACACTGGCCGCGGCGCCAGTGGATGCCGGGGCTGCCCAGCAAATTGTAACCCACGGGTTTGCAGACCTGTGCAATGCGCCACCGCGCCTTCCCCCCCACCTTCAGGCTGCATTCGATGCAGGGCTTACGGAGGCCTGAGTAAAAATGTCCGTTCTAGAACTTCCTCTGGTGCAGGGGTTAACAACCCGGCACGGTATGCCCGTTTTGCACACGCTGGAGCAGGCACAGGCAGGCTATGTGCTGCTGTTGCTACCCAGCCACGCCAGAATACATCTGGAAACCCCAGACCTTGCAGCCATTTTGCCGGACCTGTTGCAGTTGGGGGCGACCCATTTGCGGAGCGCGCAACCGATCAGTGGCGCTGTGGCAGATGCCGCGCTGGAGGCCGAACTGGTGCGGAATGAGGGCGATCTTTCCCTCCCCGCATTGGTGGTGCTGGAAAACAGGCAGGTCAAAGCCAGCATTGCGCGCATGCGCGACTGGGATACCTATGTCAGCAGGTTTGGGGCACTTTTTGCTCCCTCCACAACAGCAGACGGGGAGCCGGTGGTATGAGCGCATCTTTTATGTTCCCCCCCGTCGGGTTTGGTCCGGGTTCGCAGATCGGGCAGGAAGATGAGGAACTGAACTATCTGGCCATGCCATCGGGCGTTCATGTGTACGAACCCCATGTGCCCGAGATTGATGACCCGGCTACCATGGTGGCAACGCTTGCCTTTCTGGGCGACCTGCAAAAACAGGCGCAGGCATGGCGGGAGGGAGATGCCCGCATGCTGCCCAGGCACAACCTGAGCCCGGCCGCTGGTGCCGCGGTAAATGATGCTCTGGGGGAGGGGGAAGTCTCCGCTAGGCTGGAAGACACCGCAGGGCTGGTAGAGGTGCAGGAAACGGTTTTTGCAGGCATATGGTCCCTGCGTGCCTATGGTGGTCCGCCGGGGCAGGATGTGCGTGAACAGGTGGAGGTCTCGGCTTTTCCCAAGGCACTTCTGGCGCGTGCGTTTCCGCTCAGGCGTGCCCGCCCCGATATGGCGGCGGGTGTGGCAGATGGGGTTGTGAACGCTCCCGCTATTTTGACCGAACTGTTTGACCGGAGCGAAAACTGGAAGCCCCAGAACAGCCCCCATGTTGTCAACCTGAGCCTGCTACCCCATACGCCGGAGGATATGGCCCTGCTGGAAACCAGTCTGGGCCGGGGGCGGTTGACCATTCTCTCTCGCGGGTATGGCAACTGCCGGATAGAGGCAACAGCAACGCCCCATGTCTGGCGTGTGCGTTATTTTAATTCCATGGATACGCTTATTCTGGACACGATAGAAGTGTCTGCCGTGCCCGAAGTGGCCTGCGCCGCGATCGAGGATATTGCAGATTCTGCCACCCGCCTGCGCGAAATATGCGCCGTGCTGCAAGAGGAAAGTGCCAGCCCGCAGGGAGGGCAGGCATGAGCAGCCTCACCCCACGGTTTGAGGGGTCTTATTTGGGGGATACCGCACGTCTGGCGGATGATGCGGTTATGGAATGCAAGATCTGCTGGAGTGTGTATGACCCCGCAGAAGGGTGCGAAGTATGGCAGGTGCCCCCGCATACACCG
Source organism: Acetobacter sp. ESL1128 (assembly GCF_058505085.1). Lineage (NCBI taxonomy): Bacteria > Pseudomonadati > Pseudomonadota > Alphaproteobacteria > Acetobacterales > Acetobacteraceae > Acetobacter > Acetobacter sp. ESL1128. Next base: position 1,130,708 of record NZ_CP196369.1, read on the forward strand.
TTTTCCAGCCTGCCGGATTACTGGCGCTGTCCTACATGCGATGGCGCAAAAGAGCAGTTTATGGTGGTGTCGGCATCCCCCGTGCCGTCCGTGCCTGCGGGGGAGGTAGCCGCCAGTAATGCCGCCCTTACGCAGGAGGAACCCAAACACACGCCAGACCCGGCCAGCGGCTTTGCCCGTGCGTTGGAAGATGTGTTTGCAGATATTTATGCCAGCAAAATGCGGGGCCTGCCGTTTGTAAACGAAGCGCTTAACGTTAAGGCGGTAGGGTTCTGTTCGTTCGAAGGGCAGTTGGTCGGGGCATTGGTCACACCGTGGTTTATGAACCTGATCGTGCTCCCCGCTGCGGGTACGGATTGGTCTGGCGTGGTTTCGGGACATAAAAAACTGCTGGAGTTCCCCTCCGGAGCCTACGAGTTTACTGCGGCCTTGCGTGATGGAGGGGAAGGCGCACTTCCGGGTTACTGGGCGTGTTCGCTGTTTTCACCCATGTTCAATTTTACCACCATGCTGCAAGCGGTTGATACGGCGCAGGCTGCCGTGCGCGGCTTGCTGGACCCTGCACTCCACCCGCAGCCCGGCACCGCCCAAACCGCAGCATCCGTTCCGCAGGTCGGGCAACCGGCAGAAACGCCGGATATGGGCCGCAGGAGCCTTCTGGTTGGTCAGTCAGCCAAAAGGGCGGGGGATTAGGTATGATTGGCACAATTCTCCTGCGTGGCGAGCAGGCCGGGCAGCCCTGGCAGGTGCAGACACATAATGTGGTTGATGCCGGGCTTTTATGTGCTGGTTTGCCGCCAGAGCAGGCTCTGGCGTTAATCGGCCGGGTTTTTGGCTTGTGCCGGGTCGCCCATATGGCGGCAAGCGCACGGGCCATGGGGCTGGCCGGGCACGCAATGCCGGACCATACCCGCATGCAGGATGAAATTTTGCAGGATCACGCCTTGGCCCTGCTGGTAACTCTTCCCGCCCAACTGAACCTGCCCCCACAGCGCGAGAGCCTGTGCCGGGTTTTGCAGGACCGGCAGGCAGGGCGCGCCATTGCAGGCGAGTTGACAGGCACAAACGTAAGTCTGGCGCACATGAACGCTCAGGCGTTTGAAGCATGGCTTGCCACTGGGCAGACGGAAAACGGTGCTTTTCTGCCTCGGCTGCTCAATCGTTGCCGCAGTGCTCTGCAAGGCGTGGGGGCGGCGGTGGGCATGGCAGGGCTAACCCCACAGGCTGTGCAGGCCCGGCTTGCGCATGAGCAGGGGCAACCTGTTCCCGCCATGGCGTATGATGCCAGCATCTGGCCCGATTATGCACACTACCCCGTTATGCAGGCTCTGGCTGAAGCGGGAGAGGTCACGCCTTTTGCACGGCTGGTGGCCCGGTTGCTGGAGTTTCTGGCCTGTCTGGAAGGGCACGTGGGGGGCATGTTTGCGCGTGTGAACCCCTTTTTGGCCAGCATGGGAGCCGGATTTGGGGTGGCCCGGGCCGCGCGTGGCATACTGGTCCATGCCGTGCAGGTGCGTAACGGACTGGTCACAGATTATCAGATCCTCTCACCCACGTTCTGGCATATGGCAGAAGGGGGGCTTTTCCGGCAGGCCATCTCCCGCCTGCGGCCCGGCTGCGCTAAGTTGTCGGTCGAGTGTGTTCTGGCTGCGCTTAACCCTTGCGTGCCTGTTACGGTGGAGGCAGCGCACCATGCATGAAATGTCCTTATGTGAAAGCCTGCTGGGCGTGATTGAGGAGAGCGCACGGCAGGAGGGGTTTATAAAGGTCACGTGCGTCAGGGTGGAAGTGGGGCGTTTTGCCGGGGTGGAACTGCCCGCCATGCGCTTTGGCTTTGAGGTTGTGGCGCGCGGCACAGTGGCCGAAGGCGCAAGGCTGGACTTTGTGGATGTGCCCGGTAGCGCATGGTGCTTTGACTGCGGGCAGACTGTGGTGCTCGAAAACCGTCTGGACCCATGCCCCCTATGTGGGGGTGTGCGCCTGCAACCTTCAGGCGGGACGGACATAAGGCTGAAAGACATGGAGGTAATCTGATGTGTACAACATGTGGCTGTAGCGGCGATGGCGCAACGTTTGAAGGGGAGAACCACGCCCATCCCCACGGTGCGCACCACCACCATGACCATGCCCACCCGCATGAACATGAGCACGCTCACGATCACCCGCACCCGCATGACGGCGCGCATGACAACGGCAGTCTGGACTATGGCAGTGGTCCTGCACGCTCGCATGCGCCGGGGCTGTCTCAGGCACGGATGGTGGAAATCGAGCGGAATATCCTTTCCAAAAACGATACCTATGCCGCCAGTAACCGCGCCTGTTTTGCACAGAATGGCAACCTCGCCCTTAACCTGCTGGCAGGCCCGGGGGCTGGCAAAACCACGTTGCTGGTTGAAACACTTAAAACGCTGGCAGGCACCATTGCGTGCTCGGTGATTGAGGGCGACCAGCAGACCAGTAATGATGCAGAGCGCATCCGGGCGACCGGCACCCCTGCCATTCAGGTCAATACCGGCAAGGGCTGCCACCTGGATGCCCATATGGTGGGCCATGCGGCAGAACACCTTGGGATGAGCATGGGCGGTATTCTGTTTATCGAGAATGTAGGCAATCTGGTCTGTCCGGCGGCATTTGACCTTGGGGAGAAACGGCGGGTCACGCTGCTTTCCGTAACGGAGGGGGAGGATAAACCCCTTAAATACCCGGATATTTTTGAAAAAGCGGATATGGTCCTGCTGACCAAGACCGACCTGCTGCCGTATCTGGATGTCGATGTTGCAGCGCTGGAAAGTAACGTAAAGCGCGTAGCGCCTGCTGCGCGTATCCTGCATGTTTCCACCCGCAACGGGCAGGGTATGCCCCAATGGCTGGACTGGCTGAAGGATGAGCGTCGCGCCCTGCTGGACGGGCTGGCCGCGCAGGCGCAGGCCCGCGCGGACATGCTGCGCGCAGCGGAGTAAGCAAAAAGTGGTAGCACCTGCCTGCATTCTGGTTGTTGATGATGAACCGCGCTCCGTGGAGGTTATTGCTCGTATTCTGCGTGAGGACTTTGAGGTTCTGAGCGCAACCAGCGTGGAGCAGGCCCGCGCATTGCTGGAGAACAACTGGGTCCACGCCATTTTTTGCGACCAGCGTATGCCGGGCATGAGTGGTGTGGAGTTTCTGGCAGAAGTGCGCGCCCGCTGGCCTGACATCGTGCGGATGATCGTAACCGGCTACACCGAACCGGACGACATGATAGACGCCATTAATCAGGCTGGTATCTACCAGTATATTACCAAGCCGTGGCACCCGGACCAGCTTTTGCTGGCCGCACGGAATGCCACACAGCTTTTTGCCATGCAGCGGGAATACGAGCGTCTTTCGCTCGAACTCAGGCTGGCGCCACCTGTAGTGGAAGGGCGTTTGCGCCAGCAGCGGGAGCGGGTGGCAGGCAGCTACCATTTTGACTCCATCATCCGCAGCCCAGCCAGCCCGATGTGCGATGTTTGCCGGCAGGCCGCCAAAACAGCGGTGTTTGACATTCCGGTGCTGATTGAAGGCGAAACCGGAACAGGCAAGGAACTACTGGCTCGGGCAGTACATTACGCCAGCCAGCGTAGTGCCGGGGCATTTGTTGCCGTCAACTGCGGGGCGATACCGGATGACCTGCTGGAATCCGAACTGTTCGGCCACCGTAAAGGCGCGTTTACCGGAGCACATGCAAATCGCCGGGGTCTTGTGGAAGAGGCTGACGGTGGAACGCTTTTTTTGGATGAGATCGGGGATATTTCTCCCGCATTTCAGGTCAAGATCCTTCGTTTTTTGCAAGAAGGCGAGTTCCGCCCCCTTGGCACAAACGAGACAACGCGTGTGGATGTGCGTGTACTGGCCGCAACACACCGGGACCTGCGGGCAGAGGTACGGGCAGGGCGGTTCCGGGAGGATCTGTATTTCCGCCTTACAGGCATGGTGCTGAGCATCCCCCCGCTTCGGAGCCGGCCTGCGGATATTCATGTTCTGGCACAGCACCTGCTGGACGCCGCCTGCGCACGGCACGGGCGGCATGTGCGCGGTTTTGCACCCGGCGTTATGGACGTGCTGGTGCGCTATGCCTGGCCCGGCAATGTGCGTGAACTGCAAAACGAAATCTTGCGCATGCTGGTGCTGGCGGAAAGTGACTGTCTGGGGCTGGACCTGCTTTCCCCCATGCTTATGGGGGTGGGGCCCGTTACGGTCACACCACAGGCACCACTTGCCGCTGAACCAACTGTGCATGACAGCGGCACCTTGCAGGAACGCATGGACGCGCTGGAAGCCGATGTGCTGATGGAAACCATAGCCCGGTGTGGCTGGAACAAAAGCCTGACCGCGCGTGAACTGGGCCTCTCCCGCGTGGGGCTGCGGGCCAAGCTTGAGCGCTACGGCATTGTTCCCGATGCGGGAAAACAGAGTTTACAGAAGGGAAATTCCTGAAATGTGTCTTGGTATTCCCGGCCGCATAACGGCAATTGTGGATGAACAGGCCATGCTGGCCGAGGTGGACGTATCTGGCGTGCGCAGGCAGGTGGATGTGCTGTGTGTTGCAGAACCGGGCAAACCGCTGGCCGAGCTTGTGGGGACATGGGTGCTTGTGCATGTAGGCTTTGCCATGAGCCGGATAGACGAGGCAGAAGCGCAGGAAACCCTGCGGCTGCTTGCCAGCATGGACGAACTGGCAGGGGAGCTGGACACCATGCGTAACAGCGCGCGGGCCTGAGCCATGCAGTTTGTAAAGGAGTTCCGCAACCCGCATCTGGCGGAAGCACTTCTGGCGCAGATCAGTCTTGTCGCCGAGCGTATCGGGCGTACCCGCAAGCGCCCTGTTACGGTGATGGAGGTGTGCGGCGGGCACACGCATACGATTTTCCGTTACGGGCTGGACCGGCGGTTGCCTGCCAATATCGAGTTTGCCCATGGTCCGGGCTGCCCGGTGTGTGTTCTGCCCAAAGGGCGCATTGAAGATGCCATAGCCATTGCGCACAAGCCCGGTGTGATCCTGACCACATTTGGCGATGCCATGCGTGTGCCCGGTGGCAGTGGCAGCCTGTTACAGGCTCGAGCCGCAGGGGCCGATGTGCGTATGGTGTATTCCCCGCTGGATGCGCTGGCTCTGGCACGGGCCAACCCGGAGCGGCAGGTCGTATTTTTTGCTTTGGGGTTTGAAACCACAGCGCCATCCACCGCCCTGACTGTTTTGCGAGCTGGTGCAGAAAAAATCAGCAATTTTTCTATTCTGTGCCAGCACATCACCATTATCCCCACCCTGCGCGCGCTGCTGGAACAACCCGACTTTGCTGTAGATGGGTTTATTGGTCCCGGCCATGTTTCCATGGTGATCGGCACAGAGCCTTATGCCTTTATTGCACAGGAGTTCAAACGTCCGTTGGTCGTGGCGGGCTTTGAGCCGCTGGATATCCTGCAATCCCTCCTGATGGTGCTCCTCCAGATTGAGGCGGGGGATGCCCGGGTGGAAAACCAGTACGCACGCGTGGTGGCCGCACAGGGGAACCCGGCTGCCATGGCCGCCATTGCGCGGGTTTATGAGGTCCGGGAAGCATGCGAATGGCGTGGTCTTGGCCAGATTGCAGGGTCCGGCCTACAATTGCGGGCTGAGTGGAGCCGTTTCGATGCGGAAAAACGCTTTGCCGTGCTCCCCCACCATCTGGCGGATCAGGAGCAATGCCGTTGCGGGGATGTGCTGACAGGGCGGATCAAACCCCCGCAATGTCAGGCGTTCGGGCGGGCCTGTTCGCCCGACCATCCATCCGGTGCGCTTATGGTTTCCTCCGAAGGGGCTTGCGCAGCGTATTACGAATATCATGGCGTAGGGGAGGCTGCATAATGCCCGGCACTCTAACTGGAGTTGGTGCAGATGGCCGCATTACGCTTGCACATGGTGGTGGCGGCAGCGCCATGCGCTCCTTAATTGATGAGGTTTTTCTGGCAGCCTTCACTCAAGGCCCGCCAGCAGTGCAGGAAGATCAGGCCCGGCTGGACCTGACCACACTGGCGCAGGCGGGGGACAGGCTGGCATTCACAACAGATGCTTTTGTGGTGGAACCACTGGAATTTCCCGGTGGGAATATTGGAACATTGGCCGTGTGCGGCACGGTTAACGATCTGGCTGTGGGTGGTGCTACTCCTGTTGCCCTGTCGGCTGCATTTGTGCTGGCAGAAGGGCTGGAGCTTGCCCTGCTCCGCCGGGTGGTGGAGGCCATGGCCCGGAGTGCAGCGCAGGCTGGTGTGCGTATTGTTACGGGGGATACCAAGGTTGTGCCCCGCCATGCCTGCGATGGGCTGTTTGTAACCACAAGCGGGGTCGGGGTTATTCGGCCCGAACACACCATAAGCATTGCCGCAGGGCAGCCGGGGGATGTGGTGCTGGTCAATGGTACATTGGGGGACCATGGGGCCGCCATATTGTGCGCACGTGGGGATCTGGCCCTTCAGACGCACCTGCAAAGTGATTGCGCACCCCTGAACACGCTGGTGGATACCCTTTTGCGTGCTGTCCCCGGTGTGCACTGCATGCGGGATGCCACGCGCGGTGGCGTTGCCGGGGTGCTGAGCGAACTGGCAGAGGCCAGCAACGTGCTGGTGACGGTGAATGAGGCCGCTTTACCAGTGCACCCCGAAGTGGAAGGGGTGTGTGAAATTCTGGGGCTGGACCCGTTGTTTCTGGCCAATGAGGGCAAACTGGTGGCCGTTGTTCCCGCATGCCATGCGGAGCACGCACTTGCCGCCATGCAAAGCCACCCGCTGGGGCGCAATGCTGCCATTATTGGCACGTTGCAAGCCAGTGCCAGCGGGCAGGGGGCGGTTCATGTTGTTAATGAGTTTGGTGGTGCACGGGTTTTAACCATGCCATCAGGCGAGCAATTGCCAAGGATTTGCTAATATGCGGCAAAACCCATCTGTTCCGGCTTTAAGTTCCTTTGGCATGGTAGCCCGCTCCATGCAGGGTTACAGGCTTCTGGCGGCTTTGCTGTTTTTTAACGTGCTGGCCTGGGTGGCGGCATGGTTCTGTTTTGGGGGGAATGCCACGCTCCTGGCATCCGCTTTGTTGGCATGGGTGTTTGGCCTGCGCCACGCCATGGATGCGGACCACATTGTGGCTATCGACCTTGTTACCCGCAAGCTTATGGTGGCCGGGCGCTCTCCCTTGGGGGTGGGGCTGTTCTTTTCTCTGGGGCATTCCTCGGTTGTGTGTCTTGCCGTGCTCTTTCTGGCAGTATTGCCGACGCATGACTGGCTGGAGCGCTGGCACCTTGTGGGGGGGAGTGTTGGCTCGGCGGTTTCCATCTCCTTTCTGTTCCTTATGGCGGCGTACAATGTGTATGCGGCTTGGCGGCAATGGCATGCGTTGCGGCACAAGAGCGATATGCCCGATACACCCCCGGGTGGAGTGATGGCGCGCCTGTTTGGGCCGGCTTTTCGGCTTATCGGGCGGTCGTGGCAGATGTACCCGCTGGGCTTCCTGTTTGGTCTGGGATTTGATACCGCAACCGAGGTCGGCCTGCTGGGTTTGGCTGCGGCCCAGAGCGCACAGGGGTTGGGGCTTGTGGGTATTCTTATGTTCCCGTTGCTGTTTACCGCAGGCATGTCTGCCATAGACACGCTGGATGCGGTGCTGATGATGCGCGCCTATGGCTGGAGCGCACATACGCGCACCCGCCGCCAGATTTATAATCTGGCCATTACCAGCATATCTGCTCTGGCAGCCGTTGGGGTTGGAGCTACGGAATATGTGGCCGGGCTGGGGGAAGATGGTACCGCAAGGTCTGCCCTTGTGCAGATGGCCTCTGGCCTTGCGGAGCATTTCCCACTTTTGGGCAGTATTATTCTGGCAGTATTTCTGGCGTTATGGGCTGGCGTTTTTCTGTGGGATAAAGCGGCACTCCGGCGGGCGGAGGGCATGGCCCCCGTGCCACATACCAGGAGCTGAGTCTGCGCCATGCGCACGGTTCTGGAGCAAAAAGTCCGCCACAAACAGGGTGTTGCCGTAACACCCAGAATGCGCGAGGCGCTCCGGCTGTTGCGTCTGCCACAAGCGGATATGGATGCTTATATCGTCCAGCAGGTGGAGCAGAACCCTTTTTTAGAACTGCCAGACTGGGAGTGTGATCGGGGCGTGGGCCGTCCGGGCCAGTCTGGTGCGGCCTCTACTCAGGATGCGGCCGAGTGGCTGGCCTCGGCTGATGTGTCGGTTGAGGAGCAGATGCTTCGCCAGATCGCACTTTCCGTCAGACCCGCATGGCTTTGCCGTTTGGCGGCGCTGTTGCTGGAAGAAGTAGATGAATACGGCCGCTTATCCTCCACCGTGCTGGATACATTCTGCCAGAGCCGTGGCGTTGTGCGGGCCTGCGCGGAAGAGGCACGGCAATACCTGCTCAGGCTGGAGCCGGTGGGGGTCGGGGCTTTTTCTGTTGCCGAATGTTTTGCCGTACAGCTTGATGATGAAGGGCTGTTAAGCGAGGCATTTACCAGATTGCTGGCTAACCTTAACCGTCTGGTCAAAGGGGACCGGGCCGGGTTGGCAACGCTCTGTGGCGTGAGTGTGCAGGAACTGGAGCAGATGCTCCTGACCCTGCAACGTCTGGAACCATACCCTTATTGCAGGCAGGCTGTGGAACCAGCCCTGCTGCGCCGTGCCGAACTGCGCGTTGAACAGGACGAACAGGGCGCATGGCATGTGTTTGCGTATGCAGACCCGGCACAGGGGCTGACGTTGAATACGCAATTGCGGAGCCAGCTTTCCACGAGCATGAGCGTGCGTGAAAAAGAGCAGGTCAAGGACTGGATGACCAATGCACGCTGGCTTTTGAATGTTGTTGCCAAAAGGCGCAAAAGCCTTGTTCTGCTAGGGCAGAAAATTCTGGCCCGTCAGCCCGATTTTTTAAACCGGGGTGTAGAGGCATTGCATCCGCTTACCATGTTTCAGATCGCACAGGACATGCAGGTGCATGAAAGTACGGTCAGCCGGCTTGTGGCGGACAAATACATGTCCACACCAGATGGTGTTCTGCCGTTACGCTTCTTTTTTACAGCCGGGGTGGGCCGCCACGGGCAGGCCCCGCCACGGGCCGCGGCGGCCGCCAGAGCCTGCCTGCGCAGACTTGTGCGGGAAGAAAAACCAGATAACCCTCTTTCTGACAGCGCTCTGGTCGAAGTTCTGGAGCAGCAGGGGTTCAGTGTATCACGGCGCACTGTTGTCAAATATCGCCAGCTTATGGGAATACGCTCATCCTTTGCCCGCAAAGGGCATGCTGCCACAGTATAAACGCGTATTTGCATTGCGAGGGCGTCGTTCATTCAACGCGACCGTGATCTCCGACCATCGCCAATAGAACCTGACCTGTGAAAAGCACGATTTACTGTTTGTAGCGAACAGGCAGTGCTCTTATGCCAAAGATGCAGAAATACTCTGATTTTGTCTTTGTTGTTTATCCGGAATGGTTTATGCAAAAGTGGTGTTACAGCCTTTGCAGTGGAGCAGGGGATATGCCTCTTACGTTGGATGCTTGCATGAAGGGGCGGGAGCCCGCATGCCCACATTTGTAAATGACCATATACCCGCAAGCAGTATCCTGAAGTAGTTAAGGTGGCATGCCGTGATTTTCGGGCTTGCTGAATGACCGGAAGGTGGTTGATGTAGTGGCGTATATTCGCACTCATTCTGGTAATAAATACAAATACGTTCTTAACCCTGCAGATATTGCGTTTATGCGCCAGAACCTGACACAAGCGGTGGAGTAGGTCATGTATATTTTAAAAGTTCTTGTTGCTAAAACCCTGTTTGTAACAACGGCTCTTGTTGTAATGGGTGGCATCCTCCCCGCGTGCGCGCAAGGTGGCGTTGTCCGGCATAATGAGGCCGCATACCCCATTGCCTCCGCCATTGAGGTGCCCGCAGGATACTCAACTGTTTATGTCAGCGGTATTGGTGCGCCCATAACAAATCTTGCTGCTCCTGCCAAAAGTGTGGAGGCCTATGGTTCCATGGCAACCCAGACGGAAGAGAGCCTGAAGCGGATTAAGGATATTCTCAAAGATATGGGGCTGGGTATGGGGGATGTGGTGCAGATGCATGTTTTTATGGTTGCAGATGCGCAGACCAAAAAAATGGATTTTGAGGGCATGATGCAAGGCTACACAAAATTTTTTGGCACGAGAGAGCAGCCTAACCTGCCGGTCAGGTCGGCTTTTGGGGTGGCGCAACTATCCAGACCCGGTTGGTTGGTAGAAATTGACGTTGTGGCAGTCAAACCACCACATCATTAACGTCAGGATTTATTAATTTATAGAACTGAACGAGGGGGCACAGGCTTACATGCCTTTGCGGATCAGAAATCACGGACGAGGCTGTTCGTCTGAACCGTAGGCACCGTGCGAGCCACCATGAGGATCGGGCTGGCCAATATCGTCTATAATATGCGCCGCTTTCTCCTTCTGGAGCGGATTAACGCCGCCGCGTAGCAATCCAGGGTATGAGACCCTCTCTCTGCTCAAAACACAGAGTGACAATCAGGTCCATGAGCCAGAAATCAACACGCCAAAAATCTGAAATCAGAAAAAAAGAACAAACAATGAACAGTTCTTCGAACCCTCTAGGTTGCAGTATAATTTATATAAGATTAAAGATGGAACTTTTAATATTGGGAAGATAAATGAGAATAATTAACAATTATGAACTGTATTTTTGCAAAATACTATACTCATCCATGCCGATGAGTATGGATGTGAGTAGTAATCAATTTGTATGGGTCGTTAACCAAGAGATGGGTTCTATACGAGCAGATTACTGTACGATATACTCCCCAGTACATGCTGTATCTACATGTGAAACCAAAGATATAGACGAGACGCCTGTTGTTATCACATTGTTATTAACAAAAAAAAATAAATTTGGAGAATTGGATTTCTGGAAAGTAAATGATGAACCCATTAAAAATTTTTTTTATTTGATGGAAAATGTGGAGGGATCGAAAAACCGTTGATTGACTTCTCTTGCGTCTGATTTCAGGTTTTTAGCGTGTTGACTGCTGCTTCCCTGCTCTGACTTTTACTCCTGGTTTTGAGCAGAGTGAGGTGTTCATGCTCTGGGTTGCTACGCGCTCGCGTTAATCCGCTCCAGAAGGAGAAAGCGACGCATATTATAGATAATATTGGCCAGCCCGATCCTCATGGTGGCTCGCGTTATGCCTACGGTTCGTATGAACAGTCCTGTCTACGATTTCTGATCGGCAAAAACATGCTCGACACGCGACCGGATAACGGACTTTCCTGCGTTGGATCTCTGGACATGGCGTGGCATAGGCATTGAGATGCGGCTTTTCCCTGTGAACCTTCGAGACAAAGGCCTCCTTTTCCATGAAGTCTTCATTGACTTTTGAGCGGTAGGTTGTGTCTGCCCAGACCATTGAGGCTGTATTACTTTTATCAAGCAGACCCTCTCTCAATCGCGCGCCCTCGCTGGCGGCTGCATCTGTCGTCTTCCATTTGCGGATCAGCCGAAATTTCCGGTCGATGGAGATGTGCGATTTATAGCCAAAGAACGGGATGGCCATATCTGTCGCAGCATACTCCCGTCCTCCTGTCGCTTCGCTTTCGTGAACTTCAAGGGCCAGCGCGCATGCCTGTCCTTGTGGGACAGCTTTGACGGCTTGTCCTGCCAGTCCTGGGGGATCCGTCCTCCACGCAGATCCGTCTTCTCCGCATTGGTATTGCGCTGCTTCGGAGCCGCTACCTGTGTGGCATCCAAGATCTGGCCTGACATCAGCAGATAACCAGCGTTGCGTCAAAACGCAGGAGAAATGAAATCATAGCGGAGGTCTCAATACCAAGAGGTTTTTAGAACCCTCCATCTTCTAAATATTCCCACCCATTATTTTCAATAATATCTTTATCTGAATTTGTTATTGGAACAACCTAAATTGCCAAAATTCCAATTATTTCCATATTAATATCAAATTCTTCACTTCTATATGCTGGAAATGTAAAATATATCCCACATGTATTATCATTCGGCCATATATGATCTTCTTGATCTGGAAATAAAATGAAATTTTCTCTTTTTGGAAAAGGTATATGCTTCTCTATTAGCATTGAAACATAATAGTCCATCATGGATGCCGCATTTTCTGACGCCAATTCGCCATCAAACTCCATAAACCATTCAGATTTTTTGTTATTGAAAATAGTTAAATTACTCAAACCGAGTGTGCTTATGAATTGGATATCGTGTTTTATGTAATCAACTATCTGAACTTTATTGTTCACAGAATTTTTCATGGATCTTCTAATTTCGCCAAATTCTTTTTCCAAAAAAAATGGGAGGTTACTTTTTAAAAGTTTTGTCATTATTTCTCGCTTTTGCGATTGTGGTTCGGGTGTTTAATGCTTGCTCTCTTCTGAAAATTATCAATTATATATTGTCGTTCAAGATTATAACCAAATAAATTGACGCTGCATGAGGGTTCCATTCTACCGTATACGAATATCAATAGTTGCATGGGCGTTTTGCGCATCTGCAAGAGTGATATGGGCAAAGCCGGGAGCATCGGGTGTCCAGGATGGTTGCGCACCGGGCGGCACATCCAGCGAAATGCCATTGATATACCAATGATAAGGCGGATGGCCGCCGGAGCCTTCCAACCCGACAGGAAGCATCGTGCCTTCGGAAGAACTGCTTTCAATTTCGGAGTGATCGCGCGGGAAGATGATCTGTGGCGCCTGCTGTTGTTGCAAGCTGCGCAGAGCGGGCGACAGGACTGCAACAGCACGGTGAGGTTGGGCACTGGCTGACGAGGCTGATGTATGCGGGGGTGAAGAAAGCAGAGAGAGGAGAGCTGCCAGCACTGGTCCTGCCGTATCCCGCCCGGTTAGCCCCGGAGAGGCTGTGCCGTCCGGGCGTCCGGCCCAGACACCGACTGTTGCCTGCGGGGTAGAGGCCATCGCCCATCCGTCACGGTTGCCGTAGGATGTGCCTGTCTTGAAGGCAACGCCCTCCCATGAAGCGACACCAGCCGGTGGAGCGGTGCCCCGCAGGATTGTACGAATGTCGGCATTTGCTCTGCTGGACAGCAGGATTGTCTCGGGTGCAGGGGCTGCCGATTCCAGGTCTGTTGGTTCACGGCGTAGGGGGCCGACGTGACCATTATGGTCGAGTGCCGCATACAGCATTGTCAGGTCATGGAGTGAGATGCCAGCTCCCCCGAGAACGATTGCAAGGCTCGGTGCGCTTTGTGTGCCATTCGGGTTTTCTGGCAGTCGCAACCGCACACCGCAGGCGGAAAGGCGGTCCATGAACCGGGAGGGGCCAACCCGCTCCAGTGCCTGAATGGCAGGCACATTGAGTGAAAGCTGAAGGGCCTCACTCACGGTGGTTTCCCCCCGGAAAGTATGGTCAAAATCCCTGGGGGCATAGCCGCCAATGGCAAGTCGGCTATCGCGCACATGTGTGTGCGGCGTCATCCAGCCGTTTTCGAATGCCATGCCATAGACAAACGGCTTGAGTGTGGAACCGGGGGAGCGGGGCGCCAAAACAGCGTCTATCGCATTGCCCGGAGCCTTATGCTCGGCTCCTCCGACCCATGCCACAATCTTCAGTTCATGGTCGACAATCAGTGCCGCAAAGGTTCCACGTAGCGGCGCAGGGTGGCTGGCAAGCACCTGCCGTGCGTTGCGCTGGAGCCTTGCATCCAGCGTTGTCACCACCACGCCGCTGCGCCCTGCGCTGAGAAAATGGCCAGCGAGTTCAGGGGCATCATGCGGTACGCCGCGTGTATCTGGTGTTGGCCATGCAACAGGCTGTAATGGAGTGGCGCGTTGCAGTGTGCGATGCGCAGCGTTCAGCAGGGCGTCAGGGTGGCGGTCGGGGCGGAGTGCGGCGGGTCGCCGGGGTAACGTTACAAGAAACGCGGCTTCGGTAGGCGTTAGGTGGCGGGGCTCATGCCCGAAATAGAGCAGGGATGCCGCACGGATGCCTTCGATATTCGTGCCTTCAGGCGCCAGCGTGAGGTAAAGGTTCAACACCCCCCGGCGGCCGAAGCGCCATTCAAGCTGGAGGGCGCGCAGAATATCGCGCAGCTTGCCACCCCATGTATGACGGTGCGGGGTAAGGAGGCGGCTTGTCTGCATGGCCAGCGTGGAACCACCCGAGACAATATGACCGCGCCGGGCCAGTTGCCAGATGGCGCGTGCAAGCGCCTGCGGATCAACCCCCGGATGGCTTTCAAAGCGGTGGTCTTCCGTTACCATCAGAAGCTTTATGTAAGTCGGGTCAACATCTTGGTTTTCAACCGGCAGACGCCAGAAGCCATCGCGGCTTGTATGGCCGTCAAGCAGCGTATGGTCGCGGGCTTGAGCCAGAAGGGCTGCCTGCTCGGCCCGATGTAGGTCTGGTGGATTAAAACGGTCGGCCACCAGCAGACCAGCCGGAATGAGGCTGGTAAGCAGTAGGCCGAGCGTACAGTTTCTGGCAAGGTGAAGGGAGGCCTTCAATGCGCGGTGATCTCGACAGTCCCTGATGCCGTGCGCGCCATCAGGCTCGGAAGACTCCGTGCGCTGACCATCGCTTCAGGCAGAGTAAAGCGGCCTGGGGTAATGGCGCGGACGATGTAGGCGACATGGAAGCTCCGCATCGCAAGGTCTGGAGACTGCGTTGTGAAGCTTACCGAAGCGTTGAACCGATCATCCAGCGCGGCAGCATGTTCGGTGTTACTGAGTGTGCCCAGAAAAGCATAAGGGGGCTTTGTGCTGTCGTTCTCAGCGTCATCCCCGTCATGGTCGTCAGATGCGGCTTCATCAGGAGGCACAATGCTCTCGATTTCCCATCCGGCAGGCAACAGGCTGGTGATGCCTACCAGATAAGGACCAGGGTGGAGGGCCGTGCCTTTGAGGCTGACGATAAACCGGTCATTTTGTTGCATGTGGGTCAGGTCAAATGGCTGGCCGGTCAGGGTAAAGCCCTGCATGGTCAGTGTCAGCCCGTTGGTGAGAGGTTTGACAGCCCCGGCTGGTTCGCCCTGCACGGTCAGGGTGCTGAACAGAATCTTTTTGCCAGTATTCTCAACCTGAAGACCTTTTCCGAGTGCGGCGGACTCAAACGGGTAGGTCAGCGGCAGGCGCAGCGGTGTGGCGTTAGGGCGCCCCTGCACACGCACGCTCCGCCCGTCAGTATCCTTGTTCAGGGCGCTTGCGGCTTCGAGTAGCGCCGTTCTGGTTGCAGTTGTCAGCATATCCGGCGACAGAGAGAGCTTGCCAAACCGCCCGATGAGCAGGTGGGTACGCCGGTCGTCATGTGCTTCGGCGGTCAGGGCGGCCAGCCCGGCCAGATCGCGCACGTAGGTCCAGTATCGGTAATCCCACAGATCCGGTTTTCCCGTGCGGGGCGGCCCGAGTGCCGCGATGGCTGCGTCCAGCAGTGCTTCTGGTGATGTTGCGCTGTTGTCCTCCGGTGCATCGTCCATTGCGAGTGCAACAGCGAGATGCCCAAGGGCCAGAGGATTGGCCTGTGCATTGGAGCCTGCCGTGTCAGCCCAGACATAGCTGACACGGGTAGCATCCTGCCGCGCAACGAGCGAGGCCGCGAGAGTATGGATGGCATCAGGGTGGAGGCGACCAGCACGGGCCAGCACGTACGCCGCGTAAGCGCGAGTATTCAGCCGTTCTGCCTGCCTTTCACTGTCATGCTCATCATCATCGATGTCTTGAGACTGGAGCTGCTCGCTTTCAATATGGTCGAGCAGCAGGCCGAGCCGGTCCTCCGGCACGGTGTAGCCAGCGGCTTTTGCCCGGATCAGGAAATCGGCAAGATAGTCCAGATCATCGGGAAGACTGAGGCCATCTGAGCGGTCCCACTGGCCAATCTCACCTGACGGGCTCTGGCGATCAAAAAGCGTATTGATGGCTGACTGGATGGATTGACCCGGAGTGTTGCTGTGGTCGCGTGTCTCGGGGTGGGGCGGGTTGCCTTGTTGCAGCAGCGCACGGGCCTGAGCTGCCAGTGTATCAGAATCCCCCCAGACGCTGGATTGCAGGGATTCTTGCAACCCGACTGTATCAAGGCCGTCCGATGCGGAGATGTTCAGGGTTATCCGAGCGTCTGCTAGGTTGAAGCCCGCCAGTTCCGTGCGGTCCCACGTTTTGTGGCTCCCGGGAGGGAGCGGTGCAGTCCGGCTGACGGTCAGCGGAACATGCGCCAGCCGGATGCCGATGGGCCAGCTTCGCGTCAGCAGGGCTTTTGATGAGCCGGATCGGCGCAATGTAAGATGGACATGCGCGGTGGCAGTACGGCCCGGCAGGGTAGGGGTGGCGGCTAGCGCAACACGCAGGTCAGCGCGTTCACCGGGTTTGACGGGGGCGCTGAGTGTGCTGGAGCCGAGAACACGGAGCGGCCCATCTGTGGTGATCTGCACCTCGTAAGGTGTCGATGGCGCATCAACATTGATGATGGAGACCTGTGCCTGCGCCGTATCTCCCGGGGCGAGGAACCGTGGCAACCCCAAGTCGGGGAAAACCGGGTCCCGCGCTGTGATGTCTGCTTGCGCGTTGCCAACGGCATTTTTGTTCCAGGCGGAGGCCATCAGGTGAAGCTGGCCGTCAAAATCCGGCACATCGAATGAGAGCGTGCCGTGCCCGGTGCTGTCGAGTGCGACCGGACCATCGAACAGCGCGACGCTTTCCGTTGTCCGCACGGGTGGGCCGTCTGCGCTGCTGCCGTTTGAGGCCGCATCCCCCCCAGAGCGGATCTGGCCGTTTTTCGCATCACTCAGCAGAAGGGACCCGTAGTTGTCCAGCATGTCCAGCCCAAGGCGGGGGCGACCGTAAAGGGCATCAAACAGGTTGAGCGGCGTGAAATGCGTGAGGTTGAGAATACCCTGATCGACCGCGGACACCGCAACCTGCACCTGCCCCACTGGCAGACCCTGACTGGCCTGCACTGTTACGGGAATGGTTATGCGCTGGCGTGGCGTGACCGTGCGGGGCGCATCAAGCGTTACGTTCAGCCGATGCGTGTCCTGATTAACACCAATCCATGTGACACCAACCGCCCGCACAGGGTCATGCGGACGCAGGCCGGAGGGGCTGTTGAGGGGGCGGTAGAGTGTGACCAGTGCATAAGCACCGGAATGCCAGTCCGGTGTGGCGGTTACGGGCACGTCCAGCCCTTCTTTCGGTACGTCCACAAAACGTGTGTTCAGCACACGGTCTGTTGCAAGCGTTATCTGGGCCTGCCCGGCAAAACCGCCACCAATGTGGATGACCGTACTACCGCCTGACATGATATGGGTATCGCGCACGCTGAGCGGCAGATGGTCCGGTGTGCTGGCATCACCGCTACCACCCCAACCGACCTGAAAGCGGAGCGAGCTGCCTGTTACGTCGTCACTTTCGCTCGGGACGGCACTCAGGCGGTATTCGCCCCAGTCCAGCGTGGGGGTAATCCGCGCTGTGCCTTTGGCATCTGTTGCAATATCGCCCGAGCGCATGGGCACGTCCACGGTGTGGCTGCTGAAGGTCCAGCCATTGTCGGGTGTGTGGGACCAGTTATAGATCCGATTGACGCGTGACAGGGTCCAGTGAATTTTGCTGATGGCAACCGGGCTGTTATCCGGTGCAAAACTTGCAAGATCAACGGGGATAACAGCACTACCCATGCTGGAAGAAGCATCTGCCGCGACATGGAGGCCGATCAGCGGCGCGGTGCGGCGGACGGGAATTGTAAAGTGCTCACCCACGCGCCGCCCCATGGGGTCCAGAAAACCGGCTCGTATATCAAGCGCGAGCGGTCGGGTAAGGCCCGGAGGAATATCCGGCGTGAAGGTTAACTGTGTATGGCCTTCATGGTCCGTTGGATCTGCGCTGATGTCGCCGCTGGCTGATGGTGTTTCCTCGTTCTCAAACCCGAAAGCCCAGCCTGTAAGGCCAGGGATCGGATCGGTTACGGGGACAAGCTTGTAGGAACTGTCACTTTTAAGGCCCGCACCGGGTGCGCCGTAGAGAAAACGTGCCGAGGCATCAATCTCAACGGTCTGTCCAGCGATTGCGGAGGCGGGGGGCTTAAAACTGGCTTCGATACTGGGTGGCACGAAATCCTGAACGCTGAAACGGGCCGAACCGATAGCGGGCAGGGAAGGGTCGAGCAGAATGTCGGCCCGCCACAGGCCCGTGGGAGCGCTGGCGCTCAGGGGCAGGGTGGTAGCATAGCCGCCCTCTGCCGCACCTGTAAGCGGAATGCGCCGTTCTTCCATCATATCGGGACGGTACAGAACAAGGACCGGGTGCGTGTCTGGAATAGCCTGCCCTGCGCGGTCACGCAGAAGAGTGAGGAGATGCACGCTCTCCCCGGGACGATAGATCCCGCGGTCAGGCTGCACGAGCGCGCGACTGCTCCCCTGAAAAGGGCTGACTGCGCCTTCAAGGTGCTGTTCCGAAAAATCAAACCATTGCCGGTCAAGATGCAGAAAGCCGAAATCTTCTCCCTTGCTGGCCAGCAGGACCGAGGAGCGGTCTGCCATGGTGCCACGGAGCAGGGGGGCATCAAAATGCCCAAGGCCACTCGCATCCGTTTTGACTGTCGCCAGAGTGCCGCCATCACGCGCACGCAGTGTTAGCGTAACATCAGGAGTAGGCTGTCCGCTCATCAGGGAGCGGGCACTGACTGTCAGCCCGTCTTCACCGCGCAGCATGGTTAGGCCAAGATCGCTCAGATTAACCCAGCGGGCAGAAATAGGCTTGCCTTGCAGTGGATCGGCGTTGGTGTTCCCACGTTTAAGCGCGGTTTCCACTGCGCTTTTTTCGGGCGGCGTTGCGGCGTCTTCTACCGTCACCAGATAAAGCCCGTTCTGTCCTGCACCAATTATCTCTGCCAGCGGGAATCCAGTTGTCACAGACCGGTCTGGGGCATGATCAATAGCCATGCTGCCATGCCAGATTTCACGCATGGTCGTGTCCAGCAGGTTCTGGAATGTATAAGGGTCAAAACTGGTCTGGTTCAGATCAGGAAGTGTGCTGTCGATATGATCTGTGCCGGGAAACTGCTGATATGCAGCGACCCGAAAGACGTGGAGACGAACAGTGGAGACGTTAACAGTTTCGATCGCGAGGGCAGGCGTACGCCCGGTCGTGCGTCCGGGTAGAATAAAGCCATCTCCTGTTAGCCCGACATGCGCATCACGACGCCCAAAACGGGCGCTGAGCATGAGAGGGGCGGCGAGATTCTGACCATCGGCTGAAGTAAAATCCGGGTCGACTGTTATTGTGTACCCCTGCCCGAAGGCAAGCTTGCCAAGGCAGAATGTGTCGTTCTCAACACGGGGTGTGAAGGCGCTTTTTGGTGAGAGATGGACCGAACGGGCCAGTGTTGATGTTTTTCGTGCGTTCAGGTTCTGATTGAAATGCAGACAGATTTCAGGGTGTTCGCCTGTTGCATCAAGAGAGGTGCGCTGGAACGCGAAAGGCGAGGACTCAGCAGAGGTCGCCCGACTGCACGGCGCGAGGTACAGAGCCGGAAGGGCAACAAGGCTCAGGGAAGAAAGCAGGAGGCGTCGAGACAATATCTTGAACCCTGAACAGTTTTTGCTGGATTACGCGATGTTTTAACAGTCCCGGGATTGGTGGGGACCTAATTTTACAAGTTACGCGGCCATGAGAATTTGGTCCATAGTTACATAAAAATGTTACTCGGCCTCGGCTGGTGTGATGTGGCGGACAGGTATCAAGGATACGACAGTTGTTGAACCTGCCTACCCATGCGGGCTGCGTATTCGAGGGCCTCAAACAATCTCGCTCAGAATACGATGCTTGCATCGGGGGAGGTGGCCGAGAAAAAGGCGCAGGGGCAGCATGCGTAGTAAGGTGACGATATGCCTCAGTCCTTGACCCGGCCGAAATATGATCTCGATGCAATTGTTCCAGCGTGGCTGCTGGCTTGACCGGTAGTTATGCAAGAACTCAGGAGGCTTCTACTCCGTCGGGCAAGGCGTGGTACTATTTATGCGTGCGTATTTTTTAACACAGGGTAGTGGCAGGCAACCGCGTGGTTGGGAGCAATTGGCGTTAAGGTCGGGGCTTCGTTCTGGCAGCGGGTTTGCACAGCGGGGCAACGGGTATGGAAGCGACAGCCTGAAGGCTTGTTAACAGGGCTTGGGATTTCTCCACGCAAAGGAGCATGCCTTGGTGCCCCCACAACCGGGCGGGGCACGGCTTGCGTCAGGGCTATGGTGTAGGGGTGGGCCGGGTTGTGCAGAACGGTATCTGTCTCCCCCAGTTCTACAATCACGCCAAGATACATGACCGCAACACGGGTGGATATCTGCCGGACCACAGCAAGGTCATGGGCAATAAAAACATAGGTCAGGCCTAGGCTTTTTTGTAAATCTGCAAACAGGTTGACAATCTGGGCCTGAACCGAAACATCCAGAGCCGAAACAGGTTCATCTGCCACCACAAGGCGGGGGGAGAGCACCAGAGCGCGGGCAATATTAATGCGCTGGCGCTGCCCACCCGAAAATTCATGCGGGTAGCGTTCCAGCGCGGCACGGGGCAGGCTGACCAGCTCCATCAGTTCTTCCAGCCTATGCGCTATGGCCATGGGTGTATGTTTGCGCCCATCCGGTGTGCGGTGAACCCGCAGGGGTTCTGCCAGCAGGTCCCCGATCCGCCTGCGGGGGTTAAGGGATGCGTATGAGTCTTGGAAGACCATCTGCATCTGCTGGCGCAGGGGACGCAAAATACGTTCGGGCAGGCGCGTTATATCCTGACCATCAAAAATAATCTGGCCGGCAGACACATCATTAAGCCGCAGCAGGCAGCGCCCTAATGTGGACTTGCCGCAACCGGATTCCCCTACAAGACCCAGCACCTCGCCGGGCATAACGGTAAAGGAGACGCCATCTACCGCCCGGAGTGTTTGCCCGTGTTTGAGGCTGTAAGTCTTGTAAACATCCCTTACCGCCAGCAAAGGCTGCGTTGCACCTGAAGATGAGCGAAGAGGAGCCGCCTGCACGGTGGAGGAAGGGAACTGCATGGGGCTTCTCACAGAACAGGTGTTGCGCTGGTGTAGGCGCGCTTGGGGAGGGGGTTTCCTTCCTCCGGCAACACACAGGCCACTTTATGCGCCTGGCCAACCGTGCAAAATGCAGGGGGTGGTGCAGGCAGGCAGGAGGCATGGGTGTACGTGCAGCGCGGTGCAAAGGCGCAGCCTGCCGGGCGCTCCAGAGGTTGGGGGGGCGTGCCGGGAATGGCTGGCAGCCTGTCCGGGCGCGGGCCGTTCATGGGTGGGATGGAGGCTAAAAGAGCTGCTGTGTAGGGGTGTTGAGGGTGAGCAAACAGGTCTTGGGTAGCGCCTGTTTCCGCCGCCCGGCCGGAATATAGGACTAATGTGCTATCGCATGTTTCGGCCACCACACCTATATCGTGCGTGATCAGCAGGACAGAGGACCCATAGGTGGTACGGAGCCTGCGCATGAGGTCCAGAATCTGGGCCTGTACGGTTACGTCCAGTGCTGTGGTGGGTTCATCCGCGATCAGCAGGGACGGGTTGCAGGAGAGCGCCATGGCGATCATGGCACGCTGGCGCAGCCCGCCAGAAAGCTGATGCGGGTATCTGTTGGCAGTATTGGCGGGGTCTGGCACCCCCATTTCCCCCAGTAGTTCTACCGTGCGGGTGCGGGCCTGCCTGCGGGAGAAGTTCTGGTGGGCACGCAACTGTTCATCAATCTGCCAGCCAATGGTATAAACGGGGGTAAAGGCGGTCATCGGGTCCTGGAAAATCATGGCGATTTCCCGGCCACGCAGAGCACGCATCTGTTTGCCAGACAGGCCAAGCAGGTCCTGCCCCTTAAAGCGGGCGGAACCGCTCACATGCACGCCGGGCGCATCAATCAGCCCCATAAGAGCCATGGCTGTAACAGATTTGCCTGACCCGGATTCCCCCACCAGCCCCAGTATTTCCTGCTCACCAATGCTGAAGGACAGGTTCTCCACAATAGGGACGACCTGCCCGCGTGAGGTAAAGCTCACGCACAGATCGTGCACATCCAGCAGCGGGGGGGAGGGCGTGTTAGTGGGCATCGCGCACCCTTGGGTCAAGAAAAAGATAGGCCGCATCCACCAGAGCATTGGCCAGCACCACAAATACGGCCGAATACATGACCGTGGCCATGATCAGGGGCAGATCAAGGCTGTTGAGCGCCTGATAGGTCAGGCGGCCCACGCCGGGCAGGCCAAAAACAACCTCTGTCAGCAATGCACCCCCACCAACAAGCTGTGCAAAGTCCATGCCAAAGAGCGAAACAAAGGTTATAAGCGCTGTGCGCAGGCCATGGCGGAGCAGGATGCGGGCAGGGGATAACCCTTTGGCACGGGCCGTGCGTATGAAGTCCTCCCCCATAATCGCGACCAGATCAGCCCGTAAAATCCGGCTGTAAATGCCAACAAACATGACTGCCAGCACACACCACGGAATAACCAGCGCCAAAAACCAGCCGCATGGACTTTGGGTAAAAGGCACATACCCCAGCCCCGGCACCCAGGAAAACAGCCATGTATCGTGGTAACGGTTCTGGGTGATCAGGTTAACAACCTGCCCAAGCCAGAAAACGGGAATGGAAATACCAACCAGCCCGGCCATCATGAGTGTGCGGTCAATCCATGACCCTTTGCATGCAGCGGCAACAACCCCCATGCCAATGGACAGCACCACCCAAATAACAGCGGCTCCGCTTACCAGCGAGAGGGTTACAGGGGCCGCCCGCATGATTTCGGGCACAACCAGTTCACCCCGGTTGGCGTAGCTTGCCAGATCACGGGTGATGAACAGTTTTTTCATCATAATGGCGTATTGCACGGGTAACGGGCGGTCAAAGCCGTATTCCTTACGGACTTTTTCCATGGTCTGGGGGGCGGCATTGCGCCCTGCAATACGGGCCGTGGGGTCTGCTCCGGGGGTTGCAAAAAAAACGGCAAACACCAGCGCGGAAATACCGAACAGAACAAAAACCGTCTGACCCAGACGGCGCAGGAGGGGCATGATCATGGTCTGTCCTTCCTCCTATTCCCGCCGGGAGGCATCGCGCACATCCAGCGCATCACGCAGGCCATCGCCCAGAATGTTCAGGGCAAGCACTACGGCCACAATGGCCAGACCGGGGGCAATGGCCACCATGGGGCGGGTGTAAATCAACCCCTCGCCATCCAGAATGATAGTCCCCCAAGAAGCCGCCGGGGCCTGCACACCAATGGAGAGGAAAGACAGGGCACTTTCCGCCAGTAGCGCCATGGCCATAAGCAATGGCCCCATAACCACAAGCGTTGTGCTGACATTGGGCAGAATGTCGCGCAGTACAATACGCCACCGGGGTACGCCGAGGCATTTGGCCGCAGTCACAAACTCGGCCTGCCGCAGCGCAATAACGCGCCCGCGCACCGGACGAGCTGCATAGGGCACATACACCAGTGCAATAATCACAATGGGAATAAGCAGGTTATCGGCCTCTATAACAAAAGGTCCGATCCGCAGGCCCGAAGTGATTGTGACAATGGAGAGCGATATGGCGAACAGGTAAACAGGTACGGCCCACATAATATCCATCAACCGGGACAGGATCATATCTGTTACCCCGCCAAAAAAACCGGCGGCAATCCCAACAGCTCCAGCCATAACAAGGCAGAGTATCGCAGCACTGAAGGAAATAAGCAGGGAGTTCCGCCCCCCATAGAGCAGCCGGGCCATAATGTCGCGCCCCTGACTGTCTGCTCCTAGCAGGTAAGCAGTGTGCCCGGTGGGGCCAATGGGGCTAAGCCCCAGATGCAGCGGGTTGTCGTTGGGCTGCATGATGTCTGTTTCCTGCCCGTTGAGCATAATGGTGCCTGCAACGTTGGATACAAACGGGTCAGTATGGGCAATGTGACGGGCATAAAACGGCGCACACAGGCTTGCCACCACAATAAAGGCAAGAACCGCAACCGAGGCAAGTGCCGCGCGGTTGCGCAGCAATGACCGCAGCGCGCTGGCCCATGGGCCAGCAGAAGGTTTGTGCGTGTTAGATGGCTTTGTCATCGTGCCTGCATTTATCAGGTCCTCAAGGGGTAAAGTCACCTTGCGGCGTTACGCGGGGAACGGGCAGGGTCAGCCCTGCTCCGTCAGTAATGCTTCACGCTTCATTTCCAGTTCAAGCCACTGTTCTTCACATTCAGCCAGTCTGGCCTCAATTTTCTGTAGCTCGGTGGAGTGCCGGTCAAACGCTTTGGGGTCTTTGCTATACAGGTCGGGGTCCGCCATGCTGGTGCGGTGTGTCTGGGCTTTGGCTTCCAGTTTTTCCATTTCCAGCGGCAGGTTGTCCAGCGCATACTGGTCTTTGTAGCTGAGTTTGCGGGTGGCTTGCCGGGTGGCCTGCTCACGCGGTTTTGCTGGTTCGGAAGTGGGGATAACGGGGGCTGTTTCCAGCGGTTGCAGGTTCCGCTGTACCAGCATGTCGCTGTAGCCACCGGCATATTCCACCCATGCGCCGCCGCCTTCGGCCACCAGCACGGATGTGGCAATACGGTCCAGAAAATCACGGTCATGGCTGACCAGCAGAACCGTGCCGGGATAGGTGCTGAGCATATCTTGCAGGATATCCAGCGTTTCCAGGTCCAAATCGTTGGTTGGTTCGTCCAGAACCAGCAGGTTGGATGGCTTGGCCAGTGCGCAGGCCAGCATCAGGCGGCCTCGTTCCCCGCCAGACAGGGCGCTAACAGGGGTGCGCGCCTGCTCGGGGCGGAACAGGAAGTCCTTCATGTAGCCAATAACATGGCGTTTTTCATCCCCGATCTGCACCATGTCCCCCCCGCCATCGGTCAGGGTTTCGGCCAGAGTACGTTCGGGGTTAAGGGAGCGGCGTTGCTGGTCCAGTGTGACCATGCTCAGGGATGGGCCAAGGTTAATGGTGCCACTATCTGGCTGGTCACCCCCGGTTAGCAGGCGCAGCAGGGTGGTTTTGCCCGCGCCATTGGCCCCCACAACACCCAACCTGTCCCCGCGCAGGACGCGCAGGTTCAGGTTCTGGATTACGCATTTGTCCCCCCACGCCTTGTTCACGTCCTCCGCCACAGCCACAAGGCGGCTGGAGGTGGAGGCGGACTGGGCATTGAGAGTAACCGTGCCCGGAGCGCGCACTGCATCGCGCCGGGCTGTGCGCAGGGCGGCCAGTTCGCGCACACGGCGCACATTGCGTTTGCGGCGGGCTGTTACGCCGTAGCGCATCCAGTCTTCTTCCCGGGCAATCTGGCGGTCCAGCTTGTGGGCGTCGCGCTCTTCCTGTTCCAGCACGTCTTCGCGCCAGGATTCAAAGCGGTCAAACCCTTCATCCAGCCTGCGGGTTATGCCCCGGTCCAGCCAGACCACGGAGCGAGAAAGGGTGGAGAGTAGCCGCCGGTCATGGCTGATCATGATCATGGCCGAGCCAAGGCTGAGCAGTTCGCGCTCCAGCCATTCAATGGTTGGCATGTCCAGATGATTGGTTGGTTCATCAAGCAGCAGCACATCAGGGGCTGCGGCCAGCACACCGGCAATGGCGCAACGCCGGACCTCCCCGCCTGAAAGATGCGCTGTGCTTTCCGTCCCGCTCAGGCCAAGGGCATCCAGCATGGGGCCGGTACGCCATTCCATGTTGGGGTCTGCAATCTGGGCGGCAACATAGTCGGCTGTTGTTGCATATGCGCTCAGATCAGGTTCTTGGGGGAGGTAACGTAAGGAAGCACCGGGTTGAAGAAAAACGCTGCCACCATCTGGCTGAATAAGACCCGCGGCAATTTTGAGCAAAGTGGATTTGCCCGACCCGTTCCGCCCGACCAGGCAGACGCGCTCGCCCTTGCCAACGGCAAACCCGGCGCCATCAAGGAGCGGTTTGCCACCAAGGGTTAGGGTAATATCCTGCAAATGAAGTAGGGGGGGTAGCGCCATAACAGATTGCCAGCCGTTCCAGAATAAGGTCGATCAAGGTTTCTGGCAGCTTTTTACCCAACAAATCAGGTCTGAGCTACACCCATACTGCTTACGGCCTGATAGGTGGCAACGGCAAGGGTTAAGGGGTCAAACGGCTTGGTAATGACAAAACAGGGTTCCAGCTTTTCACCCGTCAGCAGTCGTTCGGGGTAAGCCGTTACGTAAATAACGGGCACCTTAAAGCTTGCCGTAATTTCGGCCACTGCTGCCATGCCATCTCCCCCCGGACCAAGGTTGATGTCCGCCAGAATAAGGCCCGGCCGGGTTTGTGCTGCAAGTTGCACGGCATCGGCCTGTGTGTGGGCAATGCCAGCAACCTTGTGGCCACATTGCATGACCAGCAGTTCAATATCCATGGCAATAATGGGTTCGTCCTCAATAATCAGGACGGAGGTCTGCACCCCTTTGTGGAGCTGCTTTTGTGCGGTTTCCAGCTCGTGCGCGGCCTGATCGTGGGGCAGGCCGATAATTCTGGCCGCTGTTTCCACGTTAATTTCTTCCAGTGTGGTCAACAGCAGCAATTGCCGCTGGGTGGAGGAAAGGCCCGGCCCCTGGGTGCTCCTGTGTGTTTCGTCCGTAGCATAAAGGCGCGAGATGGCCTGATAAAGCTGGAGCAGGGGGGTAAATCCCTCCGCCGGGGGTTGGGAGGTCAGGCCTCTCAGGCTTTGTGCTACCAGCAGATCGCCCTCGGGCTGGTTGCCTGTCAGGGCGCGTGCATAACGTCTGCCATAAGGGAGAGCCCGGATCAGCCCGTCACGCAGTGACTCTGACATGACAAATCTCCTTATGATTAGGTCATGATAAAAACATACGGTAAGGCAATGATGCCACGGAGCGGCGTTTGCCGAAAGGGGATGAATCCTGATTAACACACCAAATCCCGATCAGGACGATGCGCGTTCACCTTTTAGGGTGGAATTGCTGGCGCTTTTGCCATCCCTGCGCGGCTTTGCGCGCTTTTTGGCGCGCGACCCCGCTCTGGCAGATGATCTGGTGCAGGAAACCGTTTTGCGCGCGCTGGACCGTATGGCGCAGTATGAGGTTGGTACCAGCCTGAAGGCTTGGTGCTTTACCATCCTGCGCAACCTTTTTCTGGAACAGCGGCGGCGCGGCAAAAAAGAGCGTGAGGTGCTGGCCAATTACGGGCAGCATCCGCCGCAGCGGGCCGTATCTCTGGCAGATGGGCGGCAGGAGGTGCATGAGCTTGAAGCCCTGCTGTGGCAGCTTACGCCGCTTTTGCGCGAGGCACTGGTGCTTATTGGTGCGCAGGGCATGACCTATGCCGAGGCAGCAGAGATTTGCGAGGTGGATGTCGGGACCATCAAGGCCCGTGTGTCCCGCGCGCGAACCATGCTGCACAAACTGGCGCAGCCACAGGCGGAATAGAAGGGCTGAGCCTGCGGGGTTACGTGCTCTCGTTTTCGTGATTACAAAAAATGCATCCGGATGTAACCTTGGCGGGGTCTTGTTCATTGCTCCCATAAAACGGAAGAAGAGCGGAGTAAAAACAATGACAGCCTCGTTATTCCACGATCAGGTTATTGCCATCCTGCCCAAGCTGCGTGTGCAGGCACTGGCGCTGACCCGCAACCGCACTGCCGCAGAAGATCTGGTGCAGGACGCTGTTTGCAACGCGCTGGCCGCTCAGCAGAGTTTTATCCCCGGAACCAATTTTGGCGCATGGATGCACCGTATCCTGCGGAACCGCTTTATCTCCGACCTGCGTAAAAAGCGCGAAACTACGGATATTGATGATGCTCCCCAGTCCATGCTGGCGGTTGCTGCCCGGCATGATGACCGGCTGAGCCTGATGGAGTTGGATGCAGCGCTTGCACGGCTGCCAGATGACCAGCGGGAAGCTTTGGTGCTGGGGGTTCTCGAAGGAATGAGCTATCAGGAACTGGCGGAAATGTCCGGCTGCGCTGTTGGTACAGCCAAAAGCAGGGTTTTCCGTGCCCGGCGTCAGCTTGAAGTCTGGTTAACTGGAGAAGAATCCGTGTCTGATGCAGGTGACCGCAAAAAAGGCGAGCGTGTTCAGGCCGGGGCGGCAAAAAAGAATGGCGGCGCGCAGCGGGTTTCCTCTCGTATGAGCGCAGCAGTGGTCTGAACATGGCGCATGCTGGGCTTATAAGTTGCAGGTCTGTCGGGGATGAGTTGCCTGCTCCGCACACAGTGGCGTCAGGCACACAACGGCAGGATCCAAGGTTCGGAATGGGAAAGAGTATGGACGGCGCTCCCCCCCGCAAAGGCAGGCAGTCTCGGGATCAGGCTTTTGATGTCTGGCTGAAGCGCGGCCTGCACCAGCTTTTTGATGATGTTGTGAATGAACCTGTGCCCGAAGAGCTGCTGAAGCTGATTGAGGAAGACCGGAGCAAGCAGGACTGAGCCTTTTGTCTGTCTTTTCCGTGCTTGGGCAGGCTGCCCGGCGTGTTGGCGCCCTGCTTATGTCCGGGTTGGGGCGGGTGTTTATCACCACCAGCGCGCGTATGCGTGTGCTTATCTGCCTCTCGGGTATTCCCGTGCTCAGTATTGGCGCTGTTCTGGCCCTGCGGAATTATCAGGAAGTCCGGGTGGGGAGCGCCCAGCGTGCTGTTGCCGCCATTATGCGGCTGGACCAGCAGTTCCGGCACGATACGGACCGCCTGCGCAGTGCGCTTGAAACAATCGGCAACATGGACCTAACGCATGACCAGCTCGTGCATGCGCTCAAACTGGCCGAAACCATTAGTGGGCAACGATACTGCTTTTTGGCTGTTCTGGATGAAAGAGGCAAAAAGCTCGATTCTGTTTCCCCCTCAGGCCGCTCCTGTGCGGAGGTCGGGACTCTAACCCCACCCGCACGGATTAACGCCACGGTTATGGAAGCCGTGCAAAAAAGTGGTGGAGGGGAAGATAACGGGGCATTTTTGCGGATAACCGTGCCTGCGGTTTTTCTGGCAGAGCCGGAGGCCCATGGCTATCTGGTTGGTATCCTGCAAATTTCGCGCACGCGGGCTTATCTGGGCGGTGCTTCGGGGTGGGATGCATTTTCGGATGATACAAACCCCGTGCAGGCGTGGCTGCTTATGCATGATGGAGAGCTTTTTCCCGTTTGCACCGACTGCAACTGGGAGCAGCCGTCACCCGGGCTTGTCTTTCCGTTAAAGGAAAAGCTGGAAAAAAGTGACCGTTCGGTTGTGTCGCTCCCGTCCATGCAGGGGGGGTATGCCCTTGGTGGCATTGCGGGTGGTGCGGATATTTTTGTTTCAACCCAGCGCACGCCCATAGAAGCCGACGCCCTGCGGGCCATGGTTTTCCAGATTGCGGCCCTGCTGTTCCTGCTGGCCGCGGGGCTGGTGGGCGTTACGCTTGCGGCCAATATCGTGCTTGTCTGGCCTTTGCGGCGGCTGACCTATTCCGTTCGTAAATGGCAGATGGAAGGGGTGTTTGACGGGCGCGTTACACGCACCATGCCGCTTGAGCTGCAAAGGCTGGGGCAGGCTTTTACGCGTGCAACACAGCGCCTCTCCCGGCATGAAGCGCGGCTGAAGAAGGCCATGGCGCATCAGGAACTCCTGATGAAGGAGATTCACCACCGGGTTAAAAACAACCTCCAGATCGTGGCGTCTCTGCTCAATCTTCAGGCCAACCAGATTGCCCATCCCGAGGTCCGGGCCGAGTTTGCTCTGGCGCGCGACCGAATCCGGGCGCTGGCAACGCTGCACCGCACCCTTTACGCCGAGGATTCACTGACCAGCCTGAACATGGCCGTTTTTTTAAAAGACCTGTGCGAGCAGACCTTCCATATCGCGGGGGAGGCGGATGCAGGGCGTATTCGCCTACAGGTGGATTCAGACAGTTTCTGGATGGACCCGGATCAGGCTGTGCCTCTGGCACTGATCGTGACCGAGGTTGTGACAAACTCGATCAAATACGCATTCCCCGATGGCCGGATGGGCGTTATTCATGTGCGGCTGACAAAAAATGGCAATCTGGTCACGCTGAATGTGGGTGATAACGGGATTGGCTGTTCCTTCGACCCCGCATCCGGCACGCAGGGGATCGGGCTCAAGCTCATTCATGGTTTTGCCAGACAGCTAAAGGCATCTTTGAGCTATAGCGGCAAGGATGGTGTGCAGTTCACACTGGTCCTGCATCTGGAGAAAGCGGAAAACCCGTAAAATAAGGCAGCCCGCAGAGCGTTGGCATGCCTTAAGCGCAGCAGGGAGTGGCGATCTAAACTGTTGCGTCCTTGGCAGAGCAGTATAAACGCTGTCTGTCATGAGGAACGAGAAAGCAGCAATACGTAACTGGACGCGCCTCCAGTCGCGTCTTGGTCGTCAGGCAGCGCGATCAGTGGTTGGGTCCGGGCTGCTCTCCAGTCTTGCCGGTATTGGGCAGGCATGGTGTGTGGCTGTTGTTCTTGGACATGCCCTTGTGGCGTGGCAGGCAGGCGGGCAGGGGGCTGCTTTTCCAGCGTGGCCCTTTATGCTGTTCCCGGCTCTGGCCATGTTGCGTGCCCTGTGCATGATCAAGGCGGATGTGGCGGCTGCTCAAGCCGGTATTGTAGCGCGCAGGCGTTTGCGGGGGGAGGTCATGGCCTCCATTCTTGCCGGCGGTCCTGCATTGCTGCGCCGCACGCATAGCGGTGTGCTGGCCTCCATTGTTGTAGACCGGATAGAAGCGCTGGATGGCTTTTTTGGCCGCTGGGTGCCTGCCTCCGTACTATGGATGGTGGCGCCCGTACTGATTTTGCTGCCCGTGGGCATTATGCAGCCGCGTGCGGCTGTCATTCTGGGCCTGTGCGGTGTGGCCGTTCCTGTTGGGCAGGCCGTGTTTGGTATTGGTGCGGCTGTGGCATCACGCAACCAGTTTTTGGCCATGACCCGCCTTCAGGCACGTTTTCTGGACCGTATCAAAGGTATTGCCACCATTGTTCTGGCTGGCCGGACCGAGGACGAAACCCGCCGTTTGGGGGATGCCGCCGAAGAACTGCGCGTGCGTACCATGAAGGTGCTGCGGGTGGCGTTCCTTTCCTCCGCATCCATTGACTGCGCCATGGTCATTGCGTTCATCCTGCTGGCAGTGCTCGACGGGCGGCAGGCATTGGCCATGCAGGCCAGTGGTCCATCCCCCGCGTTACAGCACACCGTGGTTGCCAGCCTGTTTGCCCTGCTGGCTGTGCCGGAGTTTTTTGCTCCCCTGCGCGGCCTTGCACTGGCGTATCAGGACCGTGCACACGCCCAAGGGGCAGCTACCGCCATACTGGACCTGCCCGAAGTAACAGAGCGGCCGGTGCTGGAAGGGGCCAGAACCGTTAACGCCAACGGCGTGATGGTGGCTTTTGATGATGTCGGCTTTACATGGGACCCCGCTCGCGGGCCTGCGCTGGAGCATGTTACCTTTACCGTGCCAGCGGGGGAAACGCTGGTGCTGGCTGGTTCATCCGGTGCAGGTAAGTCCACGATCATGGAATTGCTGCTGGGGTTTATTACCCCCCAGAACGGGCGGGTGCTGTTTAATGGTGCGCCTTTGCAGAGCATAGTCCCCGATGCCCTGTCCCGCGTTGTGTCATGGATCGGGCAGAAACCTGTGCTGTTTGCGGGCTCACTGCGGGATAATATCCTGTTCGCCAAACCTGATGCAGACGAGCGTGAACTGGCAAATGCCCTGCGTTCCGCTGCTGTGGATGAGTTCCTGCCGACCCTGCCCAACGGGCTGGATACACAGATCGGTGAAGGTGGGTTTGGTTTGTCTGGTGGACAGGCGCAACGTATTGCCATTGCGCGGGCTTACCTCAAAAACGCCCCGGTTCTGCTGCTGGATGAACCCACAGCGCATCTGGACCCTGCTACCGAAAAAAGTGTTTTTGAAAGCCTGCAACGGCTGGCCGTTGGCCGCACGGTTATTCTGGCCACGCACTCGGCTGCGGCTCATATGTTCAAGGGGCGGCGGATAGACCTGCAAAACGGGCGTGTTATCAATCGGCAGGGGGCTGCGTAACATGGCAATGCAAGATCAGACATCAGCCGTGCAGCCGACCGCAAAGCTGCATGATGTACCCATGCCGCCCACAGCCAGATTTACGGACTGGCAGGCTGTATGCGTTATATTCGGCCTGTGGCGCAGGCAGGGAGTGCGGCTGGTTGTGGGCGTGCTGCTGGCACTGGCTGCGCTGGCTTGTGGTCTTGCGCTTATGCAGGTGTCCGGCTTGCGGCTGGCTGGGTGTGTGCTGGGCGAAGTGGTGGTAACAACCGCACTGCTGCGCTGGGTTGGCGTGGGGCGCGTGACGCTGCGCTATGCAGAGCGCCTGTTTGCGCACGATGCCATGTTCCGTGCGCTGGCGGATCTGCGGGTCTGGTTTTTTCATTCCCTTGCCCATGGTGCGGCAGCAGGGCTGGGCTTCCGCCGGGCGGGGGATATGCTGTCCCGTCTGGTATCCGATATTGGCGCGCTGGACGGGTTATACCTGCGGATTGTTGTGCCGCTGGTTTGTGCGGGACTGACCTTTCCGGCCCTGCTGGTTATTGTGGGCCGGCAGAGCCTTGTGCTTGGGGTGGCTGTTGGCGTGCTGTTTGCCTGTGCATCTTTTCTGGTGCCGTGGCTGATCGCGCGGTCGGGGCAGAAGGCGGCTGATCAGGCTGCCCATCTGTTGGCGCATTTGCGTATTTCCGTGCTGGACCTAGTAGGCGGCCTGCGCGAAATCCGGGCATTCGGCGCAGAGGGGCGAATGCTGGCCCGTGTGCAGGCTGCGGATGCCGCATTGTTGCAAGGGCAGATGGCCGTGGCCCGCCGTGCGGCTTTTGCCAATGCTCTGGCCTTTTTGTTTGGGCAGATTGCCGTGTTCATGGTGCTGCTGGCCATTGGCGGTATTCTGCTACCCAAGGTGGGCGCCCTTGAAGGGGTGAGCATACTGTTTTTGACCGTTGCTGCATTTGAAAGTGCAGTCACCCTTACGCGTGCCGGTTTGCAGGCCGGCATTATGGGGGTTTCCGCCCGCAGGGTGGTGGAAATGGCAGTACAGCCTGCCGCTGCCAATGCGCAGGTTACGCATGAGCATGCTCCTGCGGATACCAGCATCCGCCTGAACAATGTGCGCTTCCGCTGGGCGGATGATCGGCCGTGGGTTTTAAAAGGGCTTACGCTGGATATTCCCGCAGGGGCGCGGGTGGCTATTCTGGGGCCGTCTGGCACGGGTAAGTCCAGCCTAGCGGCTTTGCTGTTACGGGCTGCTAGCCCGCAGGAAGGCCAGATTTGTCTGGGTGGGGAGGATATTACCACCATACGCCCCGATGCCGTGCGCAGCAAAATGGCCTGGCTTTCGCAGGCAACACACCTGTTTGACGATACCATTCGTGCCAATCTGCTGCTCGGCCGGCCTGATGCTCCCGAAGATGATCTGTGGAAGGCTCTTGATCAGGCCGCGGTGTCCGATGTTGTGCGGTCTCTGCCCGAAGGGCTGGATACCTGGGTAGGTGAGGGGGGTATTCGTCTCTCCGGTGGGCAGGGGCGGCGTATTGCGCTGGCGCGTACGCTACTGGCACCTGCTCCCATTCTTATTCTGGATGAACCCGCAACAGGGCTGGATGCGCAGACGGAGCAGGACTTCCTCCGGACTCTGAACACCGTAACCGAGGGGCGCACGGTTATACTGATAGCCCACCGCCTGACCGGGGTGGAAAAGCTGGACCGCATCTGGCGCCTGTCCGATGGTGTGGCAAAAGCTGCTGCGGCCTAGGCCTGCTGGAATCGTTGTTGACGCCAGCAGCCCGGAGGGGCACCAAATAAAACGGTTTTGTTTTGATAATTCAGGAATGATCATTATGCGCCGCTTATTTTCAGTCGCCTGCCTGAGCCTTCTGGCTGCCTGCGCCAGTCAGGCCCCTCGCAAATATGTTGTCTTTTTTTCCAACCAGTCGGCCGAGCTTGATCAGGCCGGGCAGGAAGTGATTGCGCAGGTCGCGCAGGAAGCAGACAAGCACCCCTCCCGCATTGTTCGGGTTGAAGGGTATGCCGGGGCTGGCAAGGACCTGTCTGCCGATGCACTGGTGGCAATCCAGCGGGCCAAGGCCGTAACGGCCAAGTTGCAGGCCGATGGCGTGCGTACTGACCGTATTGTGGAAACACCGCGCGCCCCTTCCAACCTTGAAGGGATGGTTGTTGGCTCCCGCCGTGTAGAGATCGAACTGACAAGCCCCTGAT
This sequence comes from Acetobacter sp. ESL1128, assembly GCF_058505085.1. Taxonomy (NCBI): domain Bacteria; kingdom Pseudomonadati; phylum Pseudomonadota; class Alphaproteobacteria; order Acetobacterales; family Acetobacteraceae; genus Acetobacter; species Acetobacter sp. ESL1128. Next base: position 1,164,900 of record NZ_CP196369.1, read on the forward strand.
TGCCATGGAGGAAAGAGAGCCTGCATATGCCGACATTCCCCCCTATGAGCCACCATTAGGCTTGCCGGAGGAAAGGGGGCCGGGAGTGCCCCCGCGTGACCGGTTTTGTAACCGATCCGTGCAGGAGGTGCTGCAGGCTGTCTTTGGGTTCCCCGGGTTCAGGAGCTTGCAGGCGCAGGCTGTAGAATGCGCCATGCAGGGGCAGGATGCCCTTGTGCTCATGCCCACGGGTGGGGGCAAAAGCGTATGTTACCAGATTCCAGCCCTGTGCCGGCCGGGCATGGGGCTGGTCATCTCTCCTCTTATCGCGCTTATGGACGACCAGGTAGCAGGGCTCAGGCAGCTTGGGGTTAATGCCGCTGCCCTGCATTCCGAACTGGACGAAAACGAATCAGCCCAGATCAGGTCTGATCTGGCCAATGGCCGTGTGGACCTGCTCTATATTTCGCCCGAACGCCTTTTGTCGTCAGGCACGCTGGACCGCCTGACGCGCATACCACTATCCATTATTGCCATAGACGAAGCGCATTGCATTTCGGCCTGGGGGCATGAGTTCCGGCCCGAATACAGGGCCCTTACCGCGCTGCCGCGGCATTTTCCCAATGTGCCACGGCTTGCCCTGACCGCCACGGCGGACGAACGCACGCGGGATGATATTCTGGCGGCATTGGATATGCCGCACGCGCAGGTTCTGGTTTCAAGCTTTCATCGGCCCAACCTCAATATTGCCGTGCAGCCCAAAGGTTCGGAACTGAAGCAACTGCTTGTAGCCCTTGAGCGCTACAGGGAAGACGCCTCCATTGTCTATTGTGGCAGCCGTGCCAGAACCGAGCGTATAGCGGCCTCCCTGCGGGAGCGCGGCTGGCCTGCGCTGGCGTATCATGCGGGGCTGTCTCCGGTGGAAAAGCGCGCGGCACTGTTGCGTTTTCGCTCGGGGGAGCCGCTGGTGATTGTGGCCACGGTGGCTTTTGGCATGGGCATAGACCGCCCGGATGTGCGCGCAGTTGTGCATCTGGATATGCCCTCCTCGCCCGAGGCGTATTACCAGCAGATTGGCCGGGCCGGGCGCGATGGCCTGCCGTCTGATACCGTGCTGTTATACGGGGGAGAGGATATAGCCCGTGCCCGTTACTGGCTGGACCAGTCCGCAGCTCCAGATAACGAAAAACGCATCATGCGCAGCCGTCTGGAGGCCATGATCGCGTTTACTGAAACCACAGGGTGCCGCACGCAGGCACTGCTGCACTGTTTTGGCGAGGAACTGGAACAGCCCTGCGGGCATTGTGATAACTGCCGCCACCCGGTGCTGACATTTGATGGAACGGAAGCTGCCCGCAAGTTGCTGTCCGCAGTGTATCGCACGGGGGAAAGTTTTGGCGCGCTGCACGTTATTGCCGTTTTGCGGGCCAAGAGGACCGACGGCATAAGCCGTAACGGGCACGACAAACTTTCGGTCTGGGGGATTGGTCAGGACAGAAGCGAGTCGTTCTGGCGTGGTGTGGTCCGCCAGCTTATTGCGCGGGGCGCCCTGCGGATAGAAGGGCAGTATGGTGGGTTGCGACTGAACCCCGACATCGCCCGCCCGATCCTGCGGGGGGAGGAAAACGTTGCCTTGCGGGCAGACCCGGTTGTGGAGCACACCGGCAATGTAGGGGGTACTCGGGGGCAGAGACAATCTGCGGCTCTGGACCTGCCTGAAGACCGTTTGGCCCTGTTTGAAGCTCTGCGCAAATGGCGGCGGGAAGAAGCCAAGGAGCAGGAAATTCCGCCGTATGTCATTTTCCATGATTCGGTTTTGAAAGACATAGCGCTCGAAAAACCCGATGATCTGGATACGCTGGGTGAGATCAAGGGCGTAGGTCGCTCCAAGCTGGAACGCTACGGGGAGGCCGTGCTGGCGGTTATTGAGGCGGAACCGGCATGAGCAATGCGCTGGAAAAACGACGCAGGCATATTCTGCGGCTGGTCAACCAGCACGGGTATGTTGCCAGCGAGGAACTGGCGCGCGAGCTGGGCGTAACCGTGCAGACCGTAAGGCGGGACGTTAACATTATGGCCGGGCAGGGGTTGCTGGCCCGCCACCATGGAGGGGCCAGCAGCCTTTCCCCCGCCGAGAACATTGCTTATTCAGACCGGCAGATCCTGAACCTGCAAGCCAAGGACGCCATAGGACGGGAAGCGGCAAAGGCCATACCGGACGGGGCCTCCCTGTTCATTAACATCGGCACCACAACGGAGGCTTTTGCCCGGTCGCTGCGCACCCACAGAACCCTGCGGGTTATTACCAATAATATCCATGTCGCAACCCTGCTGGCTCCGGCTCCTGAATGTAGTCTGATCATTACAGGTGGCAGCGTACGCCTGCGCGATGGTGGCATTGTTGGCCCGGCGGCGGCGGCCATGATCGAGCAGTATCGGGCGGATTTTGGTGTTATCGGCATTTCCGGCATTGATGCGGATGGCACGTTGCTGGATTTTGATGCGGACGAAATTAACGCGGCGCAGGCGATCATACGCAACGCCAGAACGGTGTTCCTGCTGGCGGACCACACCAAGTTCTTGCGCAGGCCCATGGCGCGTGTGGGGCATATATCCCAGATCAATGCGTTTTTTACGGACCAGCCTCCTCCGCCGGGTATTCGGGCCATTTTGCGCGAGCATGATGTGCAGCTCCATGTTACTGGCGCGCAGGAGTGTTCGTAAAAGAACATCACGGCCCAAAAAAACGCATCCATCGGGGACGATAACCATAGTTCTTGCGTTCTGTTTTCGAAATCGAATAAAACGAACAAAGCCTTCGTATAGATGGAACCGATAAAAACCATGTCAGCAGCAGAAACATCCGAGCGTATTTATGACCTTCTCGTTATCGGGGGGGGCGTTAACGGCACCGGCATTGCGCGTGACGCCTGCGGGCGTGGTGCATCCGTCCTGCTGGTGGAGCAGGATGATCTGGCAAGCTATACCTCGTCTTCCAGCACCAAGCTGATCCATGGTGGCCTGCGCTATCTGGAGTATTATGAGTTCCGCCTTGTGCGTGAAGCGCTGATGGAGCGTGAACGCCTGCTGACCATGGCCCCCCATATCATGTGGCCGCTGCGCTTTGTGCTGCCGCATTCCAAGCTGGTGCGTCCGGCATGGATGCTCAAGGCCGGGCTGTTCCTGTACGATCATCTGGCATCCAACATGACGCTGCCTAAATCCATTGGCGTGGATTTTCGCAAGCATTCTTCGGGGCGTGCGCTCAAGCCTGAATACACCAAGGGCTTCATCTATTCCGATGGCTGGGTGCAGGACAGCCGTCTTGTTGTGCTGAACGCCATGGACGCGGCCGAGCGTGGGGCCGATGTGCGCGTGCGCACCCGCCTGACTGCCGCGCAGCGCGTGAACGGGCAGTGGGTGGCAACTCTGGAAGACCGCATAACCGGCCAGACCCAGACGGTGCGTGCCAAAGCCATGGTAAACGCTGCTGGCCCGTGGGTTGCCCGCCTGCTGGCCGATACGCTTAAAATCCCCAATTCCAAATCGGTACGTCTGGTCAAGGGCAGCCATATTATTGTCCCGCGTGTGTACGAGGGGCCGCAGGCTTACATTTTCCAGAACCCTGACAAGCGGATTGTGTTCGCCATTCCATACGAGCAGAAGTTCACCCTGATCGGCACCACGGACATTCCGTGGAAGGATGAGCCGGGCAAGGTGGGCATAGCACCCGATGAAGTAACGTATCTGTGCGAAAGCGTGAACCGCTACCTGAACGTGCAGGTCCGTGAGAGCGATGTGGTGTGGAGCTACGCAGGGCTGCGTCCGTTGTATGACGATGCCTCTGCCAACGCCTCTGCCGTTACCCGCGATTATGTTCTGGACCTGGACACGCAGGATGGCGCGCCCCTGCTTTCCATTTTTGGTGGCAAAATCACGACCTACCGCAAGCTGGCCGAACATGCGCTGGAAAAACTGGCCCCTGTGCTGCCCGTAGTTGGTGGCCAGAGCTGGACCGCAAGCGAAGTGCTGCCCGGTGGGGATATTGGTGAAGGTGGTTTTGACGGTGCCCTTGCCCGCTTGCGCCGCGTAGCTCCCTGGTTGCCAGAAGAACTGGCATGGCGTCTGATGCGTAATTACGGCAGCCGCACATACGAAATTATCGGACAGGCCAACAGCATGGACGATATGGGTGAACTGCTGGGTGGAGACCTGAGCACGCGTGAAGTAGATTACCTGATGGCGCGTGAATGGGCCCGTAAGGCAGAAGATGTGCTCTGGCGGCGCAGCAAGCTGGGCCTGCACCTGAATGACGCGGAAAAAGCCCGCGTTGAAACCTATGTTCAGAAGAAAGCTGTCTGATCTGTAAAACACCGCTTTCCGAACAAAAAAAACAAAAAGAGGAAAGATATGGATAAGGTAAAAAATAGTCTCTGGGGCGAGTTGATAGCCGAATGTCTGGCGGTGCTGATCATTATTCTGGTCGGTGATTCCGTTGCAGCCATGTACTCGCTGTATGATCCAAGCCCCTACCAGCTCTCCTACTGGGGAGTTGCCATTACGTGGGGGCTGGGTGTGACTCTGGCCATTTACGTGACCGGTGCTGTTTCTGGCACACATGCCAACCCTGCTGTTACGCTGGCGCTTGCCTGCTACCGTGGGTTCGCATGGCGCAAGGTGCTGCCATACTGGGTGGCGCAGGTGGTGGGTGGCTTTTTGGGAGCCTGTCTGGTTTATGCCCTGTATGGCTCGGTTATCGTGCATTATGCGGTGTCCCATCATCTGGATTTTGCCAATGATGGCGCCGCGTCAGGCGTGTTCTTTACCCATCCGGGTGATTTTGTAACGCCCCTGCATGCGCTGCTGAACGAAACAATCCTGACGGCATTTCTGGTCCTTGGTATTTTTGCAGTGACCTGCCAGTACAATACGGCTGCTCCACAGGCTAACTCGGGTGCATTGATCATTGGCCTGCTGGTTGCCATTATCGGTGCATCTTCAGGGTATCTGGAAGGGTGGGCCATTAACCCTGCGCGCGATTTTGGGCCTCGCCTGTTCTGCTTTGTGGCAGGGTGGGGGCGTACGGCTCTTCCTTCTCCCCAGAATTACTGGTGGGTGCCTGTTGTAGGCCCACTTATGGGTGGGCTTATCGGGGCCACGATTTACCAGACGCTGCTGCGTCCGTTCATGCCCGCACTGGGCCGTCACTCCACTCCTGCGGCAGACTGACTGCTCAGAATAAGAAGGGATATTCCCCATGACCAAAAAAGATTGTGTTCTGGCGATTGATCAGGGAACAACATCAACCCGCAGCATCGTTTTTGATCGTGACGCCAACGAACTGGCTGCGGCCCGTCAGGAGTTCCCGCAGCATTATCCCAACGCTGGGTGGGTGGAGCATTGCCCAGAAGATATCTGGACCGATGTGCTCAACACAGCGCGCGCGGCACTGGAGCAGAGCGGGGCTGCGGACCGCATTGCCGGTATTGGCATTACCAACCAGCGCGAAACCATTGTGGTGTGGGAGCGCAGCACGGGCAAGCCGATCCACCGTGCCATTGTCTGGCAGGACCGGCGGACGGCCAGTGTCTGCCAGAAACTGCGTGACGAAGGGGCCGAGGCTCTGGTGCGTGAACGCACGGGCTTGCTGCTGGACCCCTATTTTTCCGCCACCAAACTGGCATGGCTGCTCGACAACGTGGCCGATGCCCGTGCCCGCGCTGAAAAAGGTGAGCTGGCATTTGGCACCATTGATTCGTTTATCCTGTGGCGGCTGACGGGTGGTAAGGTCCACGCAACCGATGCGACCAATGCCTCGCGCACCATGCTGTTTGATATTCATCGCCAGCAGTGGGATCAGGACCTCCTGAAGCTGTTCCGTATTCCCGCCAGCCTGCTGCCCGAAGTCAAGGATAGCAGCACTCTGTATGGGGAAACGGACCCAGCCCTGTTTGGACGGGCCATTCCCATTGCCGGGATTGCAGGCGACCAGCAGGCAGCCGTTGTGGGGCAGGCCTGCTTTACGCCGGGCATGGCCAAGGCCACCTACGGTACGGGGTGCTTTTTGCTGCTGAACACGGGGGACAAGCCCGTGGAATCACGTAACCGGATGTTGACCACGGTTGCTTACCGGCTCAATGGCAAACCCACATACGCCCTTGAAGGCTCCATTTTTGTGGCTGGTGCAGCCATTAAATGGCTGCGTGACGGCTTGCACCTGATCACCCATGCGTCCCAGACGGATGATATGGCAACCCGTGTGCCGCACAGCCATGGCGTGTACATGGTGCCAGGGTTTGTCGGTCTAGGCGCGCCTCATTGGGACCCTGATGCACGCGGCCTGATCTGTGGCCTGACGCTGGATGCCACTGCGGCCCATATTGCCCGTGCGGCTCTGGAATCCGTGGCGTACCAGACGCTGGATCTGGTGAGTGCCATGGTGCAGGACGGTGGTGGCACTACGGAGAGCATCCGTGTGGATGGTGGCATGTCCGCCAATGACTGGTACTGCCAGTTTCTTGCTGACATGCTGCAAGCCAAGGTTGAACGCCCACGCAATGTTGAAACAACGGCTCTGGGCGCTGGCTTCCTGGCCGGTATGGCAACTGGTGTCTGGGAAAATGAAGCAAACGTAGCGGCGGAATGGGCGCGGGGTTCCCTGTTTGAACCCAAAATGGACAGCACCCAGCGCCGCACCATGATTGCTGGCTGGCATCAAGCTGTTAAGCGTACGCTCAGCACCTATACCGGCGGCTAAGAGACGGGGCCCAAAAAAGTGGCCGGAGCGTGCTCCGGCTCTTTTGGTTCCTGTTCCTGCGCTACCGGGCGCCGGAAGTAACCGGTACAGACACGGTTTTGCTGGACCCGCCCAGAAACTGGAATGTAACCGGCACATTGGGTTGGGTGAGCACCTGTGCAACAGGGCCAACGCACAGCATGTGGTAGCCAGCACTGGCAAATACCAGTGTTGTAACTTCTGGCAGAGCCAGATGCTGGAACAGGTGGCGGGTGCCGGGGGTGTTTTCCTGATCAGTGTGGTAGCCAACCAGTGTGCTGCAGGCGGGGGAGACAACGCCGGTCAGCAAATGGGTTGTGTGGCTGTTATTGGTAAGGCTAAAATACAGCTCCGTCTGCCCTTGCCCCTGTGTGGCAGGCTGATGGAGTGAAATATCGGTAATGGAGATGTCTTTCTGGGCATCAGCCTGTCCGGGAACAGATTGCCCGTTATTGTGTTCTTGTGCCTGTGCGGGGCCGAGTGCCAGCAGGCTGATCAGAGCGCTGGCCAGTATTGCTTGGTAACGAGGTTTCATGGTGTCTCCGTGCGCCTTGGGGCATGAGCAGTATGGACGAACCCGGTTAAAACAAATATCTGATTGTCACCTAGCGCTCTTTGAACAGCACAATGCCGTCGGATACGCGCCTGAGGGAAGGTTGGTACCATCATGCGTTGCCCTTTTTGCGGGAACCCGGATAGTCAGGTCAAGGACAGTCGCCCGAATGAAGAAGGGTCGGCTATCCGCCGCCGCAGGGCTTGCCTGTCCTGCGGGCAGCGCTTTACCACGGTAGAGCGCGTGCAACTGCGCGAGCTGGTGGTGGTCAAGCAGGATGGGCGGCGTGCGCCGTTTGACCGGGATAAAATTTCCCGCTCCATCCGTATTGCTCTGCGCAAGCGCCCGGTATCTGATGAGCAGATGGAGCAGATTGTAACTGGGGTCGTGCGCCAGCTTGAAGCGTCGGGGGATACGGAAGTCGCCTCCGCCCGCATTGGTGAGCTTGCCATGGACGCGCTCAAGGAAGTGGACGGCGTGGGGTATGTGCGTTTTGCCAGCGTGTACCGGGACTTTACGGAGGCCCGCGATTTTTCCGAGATTCTGACGCTCATGGAAAGCAAAACCCAGCAGAGCGAACAAAAAGACTAGACCTTTATGTGTAAAAACGCCACAAAACGCGGCTTCGCATAAAAGCGGAGCAGGAGAGAACGATGACCGAACTACAGGACCAACCCAAGCTCAAAGCCGCACAACGCCCGCGCACAGCCGCGCGAGTTGCCGCCGTGCAGGCCCTGTTCCAGATTGAGCAGAATGGGGATCGTCCGGATTCCGTTATTGAGCAGTTTCTGGTCCATCGGTTTGGCACCACCCTGAGCGGTGAATCCTACGAGGATGGGCGTATTCCCGAAGCGGATGTGGCTCTGTTTACTGCCATTGTAAAAGGGGCTGTTTCCAACCGTACGGCAATTGAGGGTGATATTGCCCAGACCCTGCCGTCCACCTGGCCGATCGAGCGGCTGGACCCGGTCCTGCGCGCTCTTTTTATGGCGGCTATTGCGGAGTTTCGCCACGAAGACGCACCTGCTGCGGTCCTGATCAACGAGTATATGGACGTAGCACATGGCTTCTTTTTTGGGGATGAGCCGCGTCTGGTGAATGGTGTGCTGGATACGCTTTTCAAAACCCCCGCACCGGTTGAAGATCATGACAGCACCGCCGTCCCCCCAACCGAAGACTGATCTGCCGCCTGAGTTTGCGTTTATACGGCGGCATTTTTTAGCACTGGCTGGCCCTGCCGCCCTGAACCTGCAGGATGATGCGGCGGTGTTCTCGCCCCCTCAGGGGCGAGAAATGGTGATGGCGGTAGATGCCATGGTAGAAAATGTGCATTTTCTACCAACCGACCCCCCCGATACAATTGGCCGCAAGCTGTTGCGGTGCAACCTGTCCGACCTTGCCGCCATGGGGAGCAGGCCGGAAGGCTGGTTGCTGGCGTTTGCACGCCCCCCCCATATTACGGATGCGTGGGTGGAGCAGTTCTGTGCTGGTCTGGCGCAGGATCAGGCCCGCTTTGGGCTGAGCCTGATGGGGGGCGATACAACCTCCACCTCCGGACCACTTGTTCTCTCATTGACCATTGTTGGCTCGGTCCTGCCCGGTCAGGCTATCCAGCGGTGTGGAGCCCGGGCGGGGGATGGGCTGTGGGTGAGTGGGACCATAGGGGATGGAGCGCTGGGCCTGCGTGTGTTGCAGGGGGTAGAGCCTCCTCTGGCTGACCCTACAGGCCATCTGGCGGAACGCTACCGCCTGCCGCAACCACGGATAGGGCTACCCCTGCATGGTCTGGCATCCGCCGCTATGGATGTGTCCGACGGGTTGGTACAGGATGCTGGTCATCTGGCGCGGGAAAACGCTTTACATGTGCGCATACAGGCCGATCAGGTTCCGCTCTCGGCCGCAGCACGCGCATTAGGGCCTGCGTGGCAGGAAGTCTGCCTGACGGGCGGAGATGATTATGAAATCCTGTTTGCTGTGCCGCCTGAGCGGGAGCGTCAGCTACTATCCTGCCCACGTCTGCCCACCCCATATGGAGTGGTGCCTGTAACCCGGATAGGTCAGTTTGAGGCAGGCGTGCCGGGTGTGTCCGTTATGGATGGTGCAGGACAGCCCATGCACTTCAGGGCCAAGGGCTGGAGCCACCTGTAAACGGGGGCTGGCCTAAAGGTTGAGCGCCACGTTGTGACGCTTGCCTGTTGTTGCGGAAGAATTCAGTCTTCTGGCTGAGCCAGAATTTTTTCGTACATACGGTGGGTTTTGTACGGTGTGGGCACAATACGCTCAATAAGGTTGCGCAACCCTGTATGTGTTTCCAGCACCCAGCCCAGTTCAATGGTTCGATAGGGCAGAACATGCCCGCGCTTCATCAGTTCATCAATAATCAGCACAGGCAGCATGGCGCGCAGGGCGGTGCCCATATATTTTTTGCGCACGCCAAGGAGCACAACCCGGGCGGAATGAAAATCATGCCGGAGAATGCGCGAGCCAAGCTTGAGCCAGCCCAGAGGGGAGGGCGCGCCGCCCAGATCCCCGCTGATGTCAAACATATTGGGTATAACCAGCGCTATGGCCGCCGGTTCGCCTTCAACCTCGGCCAGTACATACTGCTCAGGCCGCAGGATGGGCTTGATCGCCTTGAGCAGGGATTCAACCTCGTTAGAGGTCAGGGGCACGTTGCCCCATGTGTCGGCCCAGGCGTCATTATAGATTTCGCGCAGGATCGTGGCGTCTTCTGGAATGTGTTTTAAGCGCAGGCCGCGCATGGTAATCTTGCCAAGACGCTGGCGCAGGTTGGCGGGAATCTGGTTGGCACGCTCGGCCTGTGGCCCTGTTTCCATACTGTAGGAGAGCAGGTCCATCGCTTTTTCAAAGCCCGCTTCCTCAACGGCAGGGCCGAGGGTTGCGGGGTGCCATGGGGTGCCGATCATGGGCATTTCATTCTGCCCTGCAATCATCACACCGGACTGGCCGTTGCTGTTCAGTGTCCATGGACCGCGGATGCGTTCAACACCACGTGTTTCAAGCCATTTGGTGGCGGCTTCAAGCAGGAGGGGAACACAGGCGGGTTCAGCTGTATCCAGCGCTCCAAAAAAGCCGGTTCTGGGGCCGGGCTGCTTGAGCACAAGGGAGTCTATCTGGGCAGATATGCGGCCAATCGGTTTGCCATTACGCCATGCCAGAAAGTAACAGGCAAAGCCGTGGTCGAAAAAACGCGATTTTTTGGGGGAGAGCATATCGCGCTCTTCCATGTCCAAAGGGGCAACATATCCGGGCAGGCCATCGTAAATCTGGCGTGGAAGCTTTATAAAGAGAGAAAGCTGACGTGAGCCCGAAACAGGGGAAACGGTAATCTGAGTCGGGAAAGACATTGCCCCTCCATGGAACGGAACATGAAAAACTCCACGGGTGATGCCTCATTCTCTCTCAATGGGAAAGGAAAAAATGTGAAATCTGATGCATCGGGGGAAGGCGTTCTGCGTTCCGTGCTGATTACAGGGGCTACGGGCGGCATTGGTGCGGAGCTTGCGCACCATTATGCGGCACCCGGCCGGACCCTGATTTTGTGGGGCAGAAATGCCCAGCGGCTGAGCCAGCTGGCCATGGAATGCTGCTCCAGTGGGGCCGTAGTGCATACACGCCAGATAGACCTGTGCGATGGAGCCGCCGCCCTGAAGGCCTTTGAGGAAGATGATGCAGCCCACAAGCCCGACTGCGTGGTGCTTGGTGCAGGCCTGTCTGACATCCAGTCTCTGGACGATAAAACGGAAGACCCGCAGAAGGTGCTCCAGCTTGGGCTGGTCAATTATGCAACGCCGGTTACGCTGGCCACGGCAGCGGCCAAGAGCATGGTGGAGCGGCGCAGTGGGCATATTGCGCTCATAGGCTCTGTTGCCGGGTTTTACGAAATGCCCTTTTCTGCCGCCTATAGCAGCTCCAAATCCGGACTGGCATTTTTTGCCAAGTCTGCCGGGCTTGCCTGGCGGCAATATGGCGTTCAGCTAACATTGATCGTGCCCGGTTTTGTGGACACCCCCATGAGCCAGCGGCTCGAAGGCCCGCGTCCTTTTCTGGTTCCAGCCAAAAAAGCAGCCCGCCTGATTGCCCGTGCCATTGCGCAGGGGCGGCGGGAATATATTTTTCCGTGGCCGTTCCGTGTTCTGCGTGTGGTTGAACGCCTGCTCCCCCAGAAACTGCGCGAGCATATTCTGCTGCGTCTGGCTGTGGAGCAAACTGAACGATAATTTGGGGGTACGTACACAAAAGGCCCGGCAGAACTGCCGGGCCTTTTGCATGGTTGGGCCGTAAGCCGCCGGTTAATGCGGCTTACGGTCCTGCTTCGCCGTTCGGTTAGAACGGTGCGTCAATATCCACCACGTCAATCAGCTTGTGATTGACAAATTCCTTAATGCCGAGGCCGATCAGCTCGCGGCCAAAGCCGGAGCGGGCCACGCCACCAAACGGCAGGTCGGCTTTTACCATTGTCGGGTGGTTGATGTAGACCATGCCGGTGTAAATGCGGCGGGCTACTTCCACCCCAAGCTTGGTGTTCTGCGTAAAGACAGAGCCACCCAGACCGTAGGGAGAGTCATTGGCAATGCGAATGGCATCTTCGGTGTCTTTTGCGCGGTAAAGCTGGGTAACCGGGCCAAAGAACTCCCACAGGCGGGCGGGGTTGTTTTCCAGGTTGGTGAGCAGCACCGGACGGAAAAAAGCACCTTTTTCGGGCACAGGAGCGCCAATAACTTCGGCTTTGGCACCCAGCTTGCAGGCTTCATCAACCTGTGTGCGCAGGTCGTCCGCTGCTTTTTGGGAGGAGAGCGGGGCCAGCGTGGTAGCCGGGTCCATCGGGTCCCCTGCCTTCAGTTCGGCAACGCCTTTTTTGTAGAGTTCTACAAAGCGGTCATAAATGGCGTCGGCCACGATCAACCGCTTGGAAGAAACGCAAACCTGCCCTGCATTCCAGTGGCGGCCAAAAACAGCCCATTTGACTGCTTTTTCCAGATCAGCGTCTTCGAGCACAACAAATGCGTCCGAACCACCAAGTTCCATGGTTGCTTTTTTGAGCGCCTTGCCTGCAACAGATGCCACAATGGCACCAGCGCCTTCGGAGCCGGTCAGGGCCACGCCGCATACGCGCGGGTCGTTCAGCACGGTTTCGGTGTGATGGCGGGCAAGGTACAGGTTGCGGAATGCACCTTCCGGCAGGCCAGCCTTGCGCATCAGGTCATCAAAGGCTGCGGCACACTGCGGCACGTTGGAAGCGTGCTTGAGGATGACCGTGTTCCCGGCGGAAAGCTGGGGCGCAATGATGCGGGCGATCTGGTAGTAGGGGAAGTTCCACGGCTCAATGGCGAACACAATGCCCTGAGGTTCATGGACCAGCATGGCCTGACCTTCTTCAGGGTTTTTAACCGGCAGGGCTTCGGCGGCCAGCAGGCGCTCGGCGTGTTCGGCGTAGTATTCAAAAATTTCGGCCGAGAGCGTGACTTCTGCTTTGGCTTCGCCAAAAACCTTGCCCATTTCCAGCGTCAGCAGGGCGGCGTAATCGTCCATGTTGTCGCGCAGGATCTGTGCTGCGGCAGACATAACCTTTGCGCGGTCGGCAAAGGACGCATCACGCCAAGACTGGAATGCGGTATAGGCTGCGTCCAGCGCGGTCTGTACTTCCTGGTCGGTTGCATCGGCAAAAGTTTTGACGACTTCGCCCGTGTAAGGGTTTGTTGTGGCGTAAGCCATAAGCCTGTTCTTCCTTGGCTGTGTGATCAGTGATGCCACAATGGGACGGAAGAGGGCGAGGGGGATAGAGCAATTCTGCCCACTTCTTGCCTGATTCTCTCTGTCAGGCTATTTGCCTGCTGTTTCAGGCAAGGCGTGGGCGTGGCTGATTGCCTTATTCTGCTCTATCTGGAATGGTGCTGGCTGCCCCGTCTGTTGGGGGCAGGTATGGCATAGCGTAACAAAGAGGCAGGTATGGTCGGTAATCTGGCGGAATTGCAGAAGCTGGTGCTCAGGCACTGTGCCCATTCCACGGTAACAACCGCTATCCCCGAACTCACGCTCTACCGGGCCGAGGTTGTGAGCGAGCCCATTCCCTTTGTGTTTGAACCCCGCGTGTACGTTATTGTGCAGGGCAAAAAGCAGGTCATGCTTCGCGACCGTGTGTTTGATTATGATGACAGCCACTACCTTGTTACGGCTGTGGACCTGCCTGTAGCCGGCTGCATTACACAGGCCACGCCAGAGCGCCCCTACCTGGCCCTGTGTCTGGCGCTGGACCCGGCTCTGATTGCGGAACTGCTGCTGGTGGTGAACGACCAGCAGGTAGACCCCAATCAGGCGTGCATTATGGGTATGGGGCTAAGCCCGCTTAATTCGGCCATTACCGAGCCACTCTTGCGGTTGATGAAGCTGCTGGACCAGCCAGAGGATATTCCCATCCTCAAACCCCTGATCGTGCGTGAACTGCTTTACCGGCTGTTGCAGGGGGATCAGGGGTGTGCACTCAGGCAGATTGCAACGGCTGGGAGCAACCTTTCCCACATCAACAGGGCCATCCACTGGATTGCCCAGCATTATGCGGAGCCGTTTGATATTGGCCGGGCGGCCCGTGTGGCAGGTATGGGGCTTTCCACCTTCCACCGGCATTTCCGCGCAGCGACCAACATGAGCCCCTTGCAATACCGGACCCAGTTGCGCCTGCAGGAAGCACGCAGACGTATGGTCAGCGAGAATGTGGATGCCGCAGAGGCTGCTTTTGCCGTGGGGTATGAGAGTCCATCCCAGTTCAGCCGGGAATACCGGCGCATGTTCGGGCGCCCCCCGGCAACGGATGCGCTCTGCGTAAGGGCTGACCAGCTTCTGGAGCGCAATGGTGCCAGAGCGCTATACGCCCATCAGGCCCATTGCGCCTAGCATGGCCGGGAGCCTTACGCAGGAGCGGAGGACACAACCCGGTGCTGGACAACCTGACCCACAATAATCAGGGCAGGGCTGGTTATGTGGTTGTCCGCAACCTGTTGGGGTAGCGTGCTGAGAGTGCCGCTTAATACCCGCTGGTGTGGCAGGGTGCCCCCTTCCACAATGGCTGCGGGCCAGTCTGCTGGCAGGCCATGCTCCACCAGCCGGGCGCAGAGCTGTGCAACCAGCGTAAGGCCCATGTAAATAACAATGGTCTGGCTGCGCAGGGCTATGGTTTCCCACGCCAGATTCAGGGTGCCATCGGCCCGGGCATGGCCGGTAATAAACAGGCAGGCCTGTGCGCAGTCACGGTGTGTGAGCGGTATGCCAGCATAAGCAGCGCACCCGTTGGCGGCCGAAATGCCGGGGATAATGCGGAATGGCACGCCTGCGGCCATCAGTGCCTCTATTTCCTCCCCGCCACGGCCAAAAATAAACGGGTCGCCCCCTTTGAGCCGGAGCACACGTTCCCCAGCTTTGGCACGGCGGATAAGTTCGGCATTAATGCCATCCTGCGGGAGTGTGTGGTTATTGGTCTGCTTGCCAACAAACACCCGCTCGGCATCGCGGCGCACGTAGTTCAGAATACCCGGCCCAACCAGATTGTCGTATAAAACGCTATCTGCATCCTGCATAAGCCGCAGTGCCGCGAGCGTCAGCAGGTCCGGGTTGCCCGGGCCTGCGCCAACAAGCCACACTTCCCCTGTTCTGGCATGGCCCTGGTCCAGAATGCGGTCGAGTTCATTCTGGGCGGCCTGCGTGTTCCCCGCCATGGCCAGAGCGCCACCTGTTCCATCCAGAAAATCTTCCCACACACGGCGGCGTATGGCGGAATCCGGTACGCGGGTGCGCAGGGCCAGACGGCTTTGCTGCATGAATGCTGCCAGCCTGTGCAGGCCTGCGGGCATGATCTCTTCAATTTTCGCGCGGAGCCTGCGGGCCAGCACAGGGGCGGCCCCACCGGTGGAAACCGCAATCTGCACAGCGCCGCGTGTGGTCATGGCCGGGGTAATAAAGCTGGAAACCTCGGGAGCATCCACCGCGCATACGGGTATGTTCATGCTCTGGCACAGCGCGCTGAGTTCGGCATTGAGTGCACGGTTGCTGGTGGCCAGATAAACCATACGGCAGCCGGGCAGGCGGGCTGTCAGGCTTTCTACCGTGGCGTCCTGACGTGTGACCTCCGCCTTGCCGTCCGCCACAAGGCGTTCGAGTTCGGGGCAGAGTGTGGGGGAGAGAATTTCCACCCGCGCACCTGTAGGCACAAGAAGCTGCACCTTGTTGGCCGCGACATTACCGCCGCCTGCCACAAGAACACGTGCCCCTTCCAGATGGAGCATGATGGGAAACCAGCTGGTTTGCTCAAATGAAGCTTGCATGAGTCATGCTGCAAGCAGGGTTTTGCCCGCGATGCAAGAGGAAGCTGCGTCAAAGGGCATAAAAGTGGATGCCTGCCGTGCCATGGAGCGCTTTGACAAGTCCATATCGGGCGGCCTAACACGAACGCGGACCAGCCCCTGCATGTTGTGTGCAAGGGGCGGAACAGGGGCGAGTATCCGGCGTTCTGGCTGGATGGCTCTGTTCCACCATGGGGGCGGGTGTGGTGCCATAGCCCTTGTCGTTTTTACAGGACGCCGCGTGCCGGCATGGCGGGGAGCGATCTTCTCGGTTCAGGCGCTCAGGTGGCCGATCAGACGGGAGTAACCGGGGTGTATGGCGGTTTTGCTCAACCGGAAGTCAAAGGGTGGTGCCCAGGTCTTTTTGCACCCATGGAGGCAGCAGATGGCTGGCTTGTGCGTGTGCGGCCTACGCTGGGGCGGCTGGAAGCTGCTCAGGCATTTTTGCTGGCGGATGTGGCCCAAAGGCAGGGGAATGGCCGTATAGGGCTAACCAACAGGGCCAGCCTGCAACTCCGTGGGTTTGGGGCCGATGCTGCGCGCCGGTTCCCTGAAATTGCGGTGGCTGCGGGGCTTGGTCTGTCCGATGCGGGTATGGAGCGGCGTCAGGCCATGCTTGTTTCCCCTCTGGCGGGGGATGACCCGAACTGTGCGGCACAGACCGTGGCCTGTGCGGAGTCCCTGCGTACTGCGCTGATCGGTGCGGAAGAGCTAACGGCCCTGCCGGGCAAATTCGGTTTTGCGGTGGATGGTGGTGGGCTGTACCCCGCTGGGCTGTTGCAGGCAGATATTACCCTACGCGCCACGGAGGATGGGCTGTGGTCCGTTGTGTGCGGCGCCATGTGTGCGGCTCCCACTACTTATACGCTCGCAGTTGGGCAGGCCGTTGCTTTGGCTCGTGCTTTTGTAACATCGCACCAAAGCGTGCGCCCCCAGCGGGACCGGGCAGTGGGGCAGGTGCTGTTCCAGATTCTGGGGTTGGCAGGGCAGGTGCTAGCACCCAAACCTACGCAGGCCGAGGTTTGCTGTGGCCGTGTAGGGCCACTGGGGCACGGATTGTTTGCCCTGTCTGCCCCTATGGGGTGCATGACTGCGACCATGCTGCATGACTGCGCAACTGTTGCCGCAACGCAGGGAGATGGCATTTTGCGCCTGACCCCGTGGCATACTCTGGTGCTGGGCGGCATGGAGCAGGCGCCTGTTGTGGCCGGTATGGTCACAGACCCCCATTCCCCCCTCTTGCGTATCTGGGCCTGTAGCGGTGCCAGTGCTTGTGCGCAGGCTGCCGGGGAGACGGAAAATCTGGCGCGTAATCTGGCTCCGCTGCTGCCAGCAGGGGCCAGCCTGCATGTTTCGGGCTGCCGCAAAGGGTGCGCTCAACCGGGTTCTGCCGATTATACTCTGGTGGCAGGTGATCAGGGTTACGGGCTGGTGCGCAATGGTTCGGCTTCGGGGGATGTGGAAAGCCTGTTCGTAGGCGAACAGGCTGTTTATACAGCATTTGAGTCATTCAAAAAGGAAGGAGCGGTGGATGCCGGCCTATGAGTATATTCGGGATGGGGCGGCCATCTACCAGCGTTCTTTTGCAACCATTCGGGCAGAGGCGGACCTAAGCGCCTTTACGCCGGAACAGGCCACCGTAGTTGTACGCATCATTCACGCCTGCGGTATGGTGGATGTGGCGCAATCGGTTGCCATGAGCGCGGATCTTGTGCCGCGCGCCCGGCAGGCTTTGCGTGATGGCTGTGCCATTCTGTGCGATGCGGAAATGGTGGCAAGGGGGGTAACCCGCACCCGCCTGCCAGCTGATAATGAGGTAATCTGCACATTGCGTGACCCGCGCACACCGCCGCAGGCCTTGGCCATTGGCAATACCCGCTCCGCTGCCGCGCTGGATTTTTGGGGGGACAAACTCGCTGGGGCCGTTGTGGCCATAGGCAATGCCCCAACCGCCCTGTTCCATCTGCTGGAAATGCTGGATGCCGGCGCCCCCCGGCCTGCCGCGGTGCTGGGTGTGCCGGTGGGCTTTGTCGGGGCGGCTGAATCCAAGGAGGCGCTGACCAAAAGGCATGATGTGCCATGGCTGGTTGTGCACGGCCGGCTTGGGGGGAGCGCCATGGCTGCGGCCGCCCTTAACGCCCTTGCCTGCGAGGTTGAATAATGGCGGGCACACTCAGTATTGTTGGCGTAGGGCCGGGTGACCCGGAACTGATAACCCTGCGCGCCGCACGTTTGATTGGGTCTGCGCCGGTGGTTGCGTATTTCTGCCGCGAAAAACATCCCAGTCAGGCACGGACCATTGCACAGGCCCATATTGGCCCTGCTACGCGGGAAATGCGGCTGATTTACCCGTTTACAACCGAGGTTTCAGTCAACGATCCGGCATACCACCAGAATATGTCCGCATTTTATGACCAGAGCGCTGAACGGCTGGCTGAAGAACTGGCAACGGGTAACGATGTGACGCTCCTGTGTGAGGGCGACCCGTTTTTGTATGGCTCGGCCATGTATGTGTTTGACCGGCTGCAAACACGCTGCCAGACGCAGGTCGTGCCCGGCATTATGGCCATGAACGGCTGCTGGGCTCAGGCCCTTGCCCCCATGACCCATGGGGATGATGTGCTGTGCGTGCTGCCCGCAACCTTGCCCGAGGCCGAACTGGCAGGCTGGCTGGAGCGTGCTGATGCTGCCGTGATCATGAAGATAGGGCGGAATATGCCCCATGTCCGTCAGGCCATAACCCGTAGCGGACGTATGGACGAAGCCGTGTATGTGGAGCGTGGTACGCAGGGCGCGCAGGTGATTGCCCCCATGGCGGAGCAGGATGGCAAAGCGCCGTATTTTTCCCTTGTGCTCCTGCCCGGAAGGAAGCGTGTACGATGAGCGCTGGTTCTCTGGTCATTGTGGGGCTTGGCCCCGGTAACCCGGAGCAGTTGACCCCGCAGGCACGCCATGCTCTGGCCCGCGCAACGGATTTGGTCGGCTACGCCCCCTACGTCAAACGGGTGGAGGCAGGGCCAGAGGTTGTGCGCCATATTTCAGACAACCGGGAGGAAATCTCCCGCGCCCGGCACGCGCTGGAAATGGCCCTGAGCGGGCGGCATGTGGCCGTGGTTTCAGGCGGGGATGCCGGGGTGTTCGGCATGGCAAGTGCTGTGTTCGAAGCGGTGGAAAATGGTCCCGCCATTTGGCGCACCCTCCCTATTCAGGTCATTCCCGGTGTGAGTGCCGTGCTGGCTGCGGCTGCCCGGCTTGGGGCACCGCTGGGGGGGGATTTTTGCGTTATTTCCCTTTCCGATAACCTCAAGCCGTGGCCGGTTGTGCTGGAGCGTTTGCGTCTGGCGGCTCAGGCGGGGTTTGTTATTGCGCTGTACAACCCACGCTCGCATGCGCGGCCGTGGCAGCTTGGGGCCGCGTTTGAGCATCTGCGGCAAAGCATGGGGGGGGATGAACCCGTTGCATTTGCCCGTGCCATCGGGCGGCCTGATGAGGCCGTTCGCCTGTCCACCATTGCTCAGGCCAATGCGGACTGGGCAGATATGAGCACACTGGTGCTGATCGGCTGCCCCGCAACACGGCTTGTCAGCCGCCCAAACGGGCAGGAACCCTGGCTTTATACAGCGCGCAAGGTTGAAGCAGCACATTGATGCAGCCATGCCAGAGCAGCCGCCGCGTCTTTGGCATGCGGGGTATCCTGCGCAGGAGGGCGGGATACCATCAGCACAGGTACACCCAGTATGCGCGCAGCTTCGAGCTTGGCATGGGTTGCAGTGCCACCGGAGTTTTTGGTGACCAGCACGGTAATCTGGTGTTCACGCATGAGTTTAAGCTCGGCCTCCAGATCAAACGGCCCGCGTGCACAGATCACGCTGGTCTGTGGGGGCAGGTCAGTCGGGTGGGGCGGTTCAATGGAACGGAACAGATAGTGGTGCTGGGGAGCTGCCAGAAAAGGCCGGGTTTCCTTGCGTCCGGTCGTCAGGAACACGGACTGGGGTTTGGTATTCCATCTGCTGGACCGGGCAAGTGTGCGGGCGGCTTCGGCAATACTGGGCACGATAAACCACGTGTCCTGCGGGGTGGCGGTCCAGCCCGGTCGTTCCAGCCGCAGGAGAGGCCGTTGTGTGGCGGCGCAGGCCATGGCGGCATGCTGGCTCATTTGCGCGGCAAATGGGTGGGTCGCATCCACAACGGCATCTATGACATGGTCATGCAGCCAGTTGGTCAGCCCCGCTACGCCGCCAAAGCCCCCGATGCGAGTGCTCATATCGGGCAGGTGTGGCTGGCTGGTTGCTCCGGCAAGGGAGAGCACGGCATGGCAGGTTGGCCATGTTGTGCCCAGCATGCGGCACAGGCTACTGGCTTCCGTTGTGCCCCCCAGCACCAGCACACGCAGGCTGGGCGGCATGGTGTTCCCTGTGTTGGTGCAGGGGGTGGGGGGCGCTGGAAGCATACAAAAACCTTGGCGTCGAATGATAGCAGTCGATCTATATCCGCTTGCTACAGGCATGGGCAAGCACGGGCAGTTTTGGTGCGCTGTATGTTGGAAGGGGCAAGCAATGCCAGAACCGCATAACCCTGAGGCCACGCCGTGGCTGAGTGTGATCGGGGTGGGAGAAAACGGTCTGGACGGGCTAAGCAGCACGGCCAGAACCCTGATAGCGCAAGCCGAGTATATTTTTGGCGGTGCGCGTCATTTGGGGTTGGTGGCCCCTCTGCCACAAGGACGGTGTGTGGCCTGGCCTACCCCCTTTAGTGCCGGGGTGCAGCAGGTTCTGGCCTTGCGTGGGCGCTCTGTTGTTGTACTGGCCTCGGGCGATCCGTTTTTTTACGGGGTGGGCGGTGTGCTGGCCCGCAGTCTGGAGGCGGGGGAAATGCTTTGCCTGCCTGCTCCATCGTCCGTGGCGCTGGCCTGTGCGCGGCTTGGCTGGGCGCAGGAGCAGTGCCATGTTGTCTCTGTCTGCGGTAGGCCTATGGCGCGGCTAAGGCCATTTTTGCAGCCACGGGCGCGCTTGATTGTTCTTTCCGCCGATGCGCAAACACCGCGCGAACTGGCTCGGTGGCTGGTAGAGCTGGGGTTGGGGACTGTCCGCTGCTCCGTTATGGAAGCACTCGGCGGACCTAACGAGCGGTGCCGTAGCTTTATGGCCAAAGATGGCCCGCCGGATGATGTTGCCAGCCTTAACCTGCTGGCGCTGGATGTGCCCGCAGAGGTTACAGAGGCTTGCCTGCCCCGGTGCAGCGGCCTGCCTGACACCTGTTTTGAGCATGATGGGCAGCTAACGCGGCAGGAAATAAGGGCTGTAACCCTTTCTGCCCTAGCCCCGCGTGCAGGGGAACTGCTGTGGGATATTGGAGGGGGTGCGGGCTCTGTTTCCATCGAATGGATGCTGGCAGCCCAGGGGTGCCGCGCCATAACGCTTGAAAGTGTGCCAGAGCGTGCTGCCCGCATTGCCCGCAATGCACAGGCACTGGGGGTGCCCGACCTGCACGTGGTGCAGGCCCGCGCCCCGGATGGTCTGGGCGGGCTGGACGCGCCGGATGCCGTGTTTGTGGGGGGCGGTGCCAGCAGGCCGGGTGTGTTGGAACAGGCCTGGGCGGCGCTGCGCCCGGGTGGGCGCATGGTGGTCAATGCCGTGGTGGTGGAAACAGAAGCACGCCTTGTGCAGGCCATGCAGGAGTGGGGGGGGCGGCTTACCCGCCTTTCTGTCGCACGGCTGGACGGGGTGGGGGGCTTCCATGCTTTTCGGCCCGCCATGACCGTCACCCAATGGGTGGCCAGCAAGCCCCATAGCGCATGATCGTGGTGGGCATGGGCTGGCAGAGTGCCGCGCAGGTGGACCATGCGCTGGAACTGGTTGCGCAAAGCCTGCGCATGGTCGGAGCCAGCGCGCCTGATTACATTGCGGTCCCAGATTTTAAAAACGCGGATACCCTGCCCCAGAGTGTTGCGCGCAGGTGGGGGGCTGGGGTGTTGTGGATTACACGCTCACAACTCCAGCAGGTGCAGGCAGCCTGCCATACGGCCTCCTCCACGGTTATGCGGCATGTGGGGGTTGCATCTGTTGCGGAGGCATGTGCTCTTGCCGGTGCGGGGGATGGAGCGCGGTTGTGCCTGACCCGTCAGGTATTGTGTGGTGTAACCTGCGCGGTGGCAGAAGGAGATAGAAAGTGACTGTTCATTTTATTGGGGCCGGCCCGGGGGCTGCGGACCTGTTGACCATTCGGGGGCGGGATATTCTGGCATCCTGCCCGGTCTGCCTGTACGCCGGGTCCATTGTGCCGCCTGATATGCTCCAGTATTGCCCCGACAATGCCCGGCTGGTGGATACGGCTCCCATGTCTCTGGATGAGATTGAGGCCGAATATGTGCGTGCCCATAAAGCGGGGCAGGATGTTGCGCGCCTGCATTCGGGTGATCTGTCCATTTACAGCGCGGTGGCCGAGCAGATCCGCAGGCTGGAGCGCAATGCAATCCCATGGACCATGACCCCGGGTGTGCCTGCGTTTGCAGCTGCGGCATCTGTTCTGGGGCGGGAGCTGACTGTGCCGGGTGTGGCGCAAAGCCTTGTGCTGACCCGTGTTAATGGCCGCGCCTCCGCCATGCCCGAGCGTGAAAAACTGGAATCCTTTGCTGCAACGGGGGCCACGCTGGCCATACACCTTGCCGTGCATGCCTTGGGGCGTATTGTTGCCGAGTTAACGCCGTTTTACGGTCCGCAATGCCCTGTGGCCATTGTTGCCCGTGCATCCTGGCCCGACCAGATTGTGCTGCATGGTACGCTGGAAAGCATTGAAAAAGAACTCGAACAGAACCCGATCGAGCGCACGGCACTCGTGCTGGTTGGCCCTGCCCTTGCTGGCGTTGCCGGGCGGGAGAGTGCTCTGTATGACCCCGATTACCGCCGCCGGTTCCGCAGCTAAGGGGTAAAAGGCCCATCAGCCTTGCCGACCAGTGTGCCCGAGCGGTCAAATACCAGAATATCCAGGAGTACAGGGGCCGGGCTGAGGGTTTTGTGGGCCACAGCCCAAGCCGCATGCGCAATGACCTTACCCAAGGGGAAGTTGTGGCTGCGGGCCAGCAGAAAAGCCTCCGCCACCGTGGGGCTGGCGCGGATCAACTCTGGCAAGGTGTCTGGCGCACCATGTTGTGCGGCCAGTTGGGCCAGTGCGGGCATGTCTGCCCGGCTGCGGCTGGAATGCAGGTCTAGGCAGCCCTGCCCAAGTTTGGTCATCTTGGCAATGCCGCCAGCAAGGCTCAGGCGGGGGACAGGGTGGTGGCGGATATATTTGAGCAACCCGCCCGCAAAATCCCCCATTTCAATCAAGGCCATATCTGGTAGGCCGTACAGGGCCTGTCCTGCTTTTTCCGACACATTGCCCGTAGCGCCCAGCACATGGGGCAGGTTTTCCGCCCGCGCCACATCAATCCCGCGGTGAATGCTCTGTATCCATGCCGAGCATGAAAACGGCATGACAATGCCCGTTGTGCCCAGAACGGACAGCCCCCCCACAATACCCAGCCGTGCATTGAGTGTGCGTTTTGCCAGTTCCTGCCCGTGATCAATGCTGATTGTAACTTCCGCGTCCGGGAGTATGCCGTTATTGGCCTGTGTCAGGGCTGTGCGGATCATGGCGCGGGGGACGGGGTTAATTGCAGGTTCACCCGGTGGCAGCGGCAGGCCGGGGCGCGTAATGGTGCCAACACCCGGCCCGGCCTTGAACACAAGACCCGCCCCGGTAGCCAGAGCACGCACCGTGCAGCGGATCATGGCGCCATGTGTAATATCGGGGTCATCCCCTGCGTCTTTTGTTACGGCAGCGCAGGGCGCGTCGGGCGTGCCGCCATACTGGCATAGGCTGAAAGCAACGTCCTGCCCCGATGGCAGGGTAATGGTTACGCTGGCAGGGGGTTCATGCCCCAGCAGCACCAGCCATGCGGCTTTGGCCGCAGCCGTTGCGCAACTGCCCGTGGTCCAGCCACGGCGGAGGGGAGGGGCACTCTGCTTCATGCCCTGTCCGTGTCTCATATTATGCGGGGAGGATGCAAATATGAATGGGGCAGGGGCGGAGCAGGGCAGGTATAAAGCTGTCTAGCCCGCGTTGAGCAGGGTGGCTTTTATCAACTGCTGTTCGCGCCATGCACGGGGGGAAAGGCCACTCCATTTGCGGAATGCCCGGCTGAAAGCGCTTGTCTCGGTATAGCCAAGGGCGAGGGCGATTTCCCCCATATCCGGGCCAGCCTGCCCAAGCTGGCGGCAGGCTTCGGCGTAGCGGACTTCTTCAAGCAATGTGCCAAAGGACAGGTTGAACTGGGCCAGCCTGCGTTGCAGCGTCCATGCTGGCATGTTCATGCGCTGGGCAATGTCCGAGAGTGTGCAGCAGCGCTCGGCCAGCCCTGCGCGGATCATGGAGGCAATCTGCTCCTTGAGCGATGGGGCCGAGGCACTCTGCCCGTTGCTGTGGTGGTTGCGGGAGAGGGAAATCAGCGATGCCCGCATGATTTCGAGCATGTTTGCGTTGGCCTTGGGCATGGGGCGTTCCAGCCCGGCCTTGCGGAACAGCAGGGCATTTGTCACATGGCCAAAGCGAATATCGGCCTGAAACGCATCCCTGTGTTCGTGGGCCTGTTCGGGTTGGCGGTGTTCAAACAGAACGGCTTCGGGCACCCAGTCCTCCCCCATGGCGTGGCGGAGCACATTGCAGAACATGCCCATGGTCAGCTCGGCATCATGCCTGCGTTGGGTAATGCTGGGGTCCTGAATAGCGTATTCCAGCCGGAGTAGCCCGTTTTCCTGCTCGATCAGTTGCGTGTGTGTGTTGCACTGGTGGTAGCCAAAATGGCTGGCCAGATTGCGCACGGCATCCTCAGCTGTGGCGGACAGGAGCGCAATATACCCTACAAGGCCCAGCATTTCCGGCTGGAACTGCTGCCCGAACCAGAGGCCCAGATTGCCATCCTGTGTCTCACGCGCGGCCTCTTCAAACAAACGGCAGTATGCCGTCAGGTCCAGCATGTCAGTGGGTAGGGCGAACTGGCCGGTAGACAGGCCCGAACGCCCGGCAATCCGGTCAATATCCCCCCCGCGGGAGGTAATGAAGTCTTCAACACCGGTTGCGGCGGCGGCCAGCACACCAGATGTCGGGCTTTGCATCGGGTCAGACATGGCAGGATACGTCTATGTAAGGGTGCAGTTTGTTTTGAATGATCAATAAATTGTTCCCTCCAGTCAAGTCTCAAGCGGGTGATGCTGCTATTGTAACGGTATCGAACTAAACTGCGAGGTGCCCCGCTCCGGCCCCTTGCAGTGGGATTGTGCTGGGGCAGGAGGCTGGCCTTAATGGGATATCGTCATGGACTGGGGGGGGAGACTTACCACTTCCCCGATCTCAAAACCCTTCTGGCCGTTGCCTCATCCGTGCGCTCGGGGGACCAGTTGGCCGGCTTGGCCGCCCAGTCCGATGCCCAGAGAATGGCCGCCCGTTATGCCTTGGCCGATGTTCCGTTGCGCAGTTTTATCCAGACCGCTCTTGTTCCGTACGAAGAAGATGAAGTAACGCGCCTGATCGTGGATACCCATGATCATAAAGCCTTTGCACTTATAGCGCATATGACGGTGGGAGAGTTCCGTGACTGGCTGCTCTCGCACGAGGCGGATACAGCAGCCCTTGCACGGATTGCGCCGGGCATTACGCCAGAAATGGCTGCTGCTGTAAGCAAGCTCATGCGGAACCAGGACCTGATAAGCGTTGCGCGCAAAATCCGGGTCATTACCAGCTTCCGCAATACAATCGGCCTGCCCGGTTGCCTGTCCTCACGCCTGCAGCCGAACCACCCGACAGATGACCTCAAAGGCATTGCAGCCTCTACGCTGGATGGCCTGCTTTACGGTATGGGGGATGCCGTTATTGGCATTAACCCGGCAACCGATAGTGTGGCCAATGGTCTGGCCCTGCTGGATATGCTCGATCAGGCCCGCCAGCTTTATGACATTCCAACCCAGACCTGCGTGCTGACCCACGTTACCAATACGCTGGAAATCATGAACCGTGGCGGCGCGGTGGACCTTGTGTTCCAGTCCGTGGCGGGCACGCAAAAAGCGAATGAGGGGTTTGGGGTCAACCTTGCCATTCTGCAGGAGGCGTATGATGCGGCGCTGGCACTCGGCCGTGGCACGGTCGGGCAGAATGTCATGTATTTTGAAACCGGGCAGGGGGCGGCCCTGTCCGCAGGGGCACATCACGGCATTGACCAGCAGACGGTAGAGGCCCGGGCCTATGCCGTGGCGCGGGCGTTCAACCCCTTGCTGGTGAACACGGTGGTCGGCTTTATTGGCCCCGAATACCTGTATGACGGCAAACAGGTCATACGTGCAGGGCTGGAAGACCATTTTTGCGCCAAGCTTATGGGTGTGCCCATGGGGTGTGACGCCTGCTACACAAACCACGCCGAAGTTGATCAGGACGATATGGATAACCTGATGACCCTGCTGGGCGTGGCGGGCATTACCTTCCTGATCGGGGTGCCCGGCGCGGATGACATCATGCTCAATTACCAGAGCCTGTCCTTCCACGATATTCTGACCCTGCGGCACATGCTTGGCGCACGCCCGGCCCCCGAATTTGCCGCATGGCTGGAGCGTATGGGGCTGTATGACAGCCTGACCAACCATATGCGCCCGCTGGAACTTGGGCAGACGCAACTCGCCAGGCTGGTGGGTGCAGCATGACGGAATATGGCAAACCCCAGACCCAGCCCGGTGCGGTAGCAGATGCGTGGCAGCCCCTGCGTGGCCTTACCCGTGCGCGCATTGGTCTGGGCCGTAGTGGCAATGCACAACGTACAACGGACGTTCTGGCTTTTCAGGCCGCTCACGCGCAGGCGCGCGATGCCGTACATGCACCGCTGAACGTGCAGGCCATGGAGCAGCAGTTACGTGGCGCTCCCTGCCTGCATGTGCAAAGCCGGGCCATGGACCGCGCCACTTACCTGCGCCGCCCGGATCTGGGCCGCAGGCTTTCGGAAAACTCTTTGCATATGCTGCGCAAAGAGGCGTGGGACGTTGTTTTTGTAGCAGCGGATGGTCTTTCCTCCATCGCGACCCAGACAAACGCCATACCTGTTTTTCAGGCCATGCAGCCTCTTTTGCAGGGGTGGCGGATAGCTCCTTTGGTGATTGCAACGCAAAGCCGCGTTGCTTTGGGGGATGAGATTGCACAGGCCATGGGGGCCAGCATGGTCGTCATGATGATTGGCGAGCGCCCCGGCCTGAGCGTTGCGGACAGCCTTGGCATTTACCTGACATACGCACCGTATGTGGGGTGCCCGGATTCCTCACGGAACTGCCTGTCCAACATCCATGCACACGGCATGACGATACCTGCTGGCGCAAGCAAGCTGGCATGGCTGATGCAGGAGGCCAGACGGCTTGGCCTGACAGGTGTCGGTTTGAAAGACGCTGCCCCGGACCAGCTGGCAGGCAGCAACACACTATCTTTACATGATAAGGACACAGACGCATGAGTGAGAGCAGCGGGACCAAGCTCAGCCAGTCTCTCGGTGCCTTCCATTTGTGGGGGATTGCCGTTGGACTTGTCATTTCTGGCGAGTATTTTGGCTGGAGTTACGGGTGGGGAACCGCCGGAACGCTCGGGTTTTTGGTGGCCACCGTTTTTGTGGCTTTGATGTACACGGCCTTTATCTTCAGTTTTACAGAACTGACGTGCTCTATCCCGCATGCAGGTGGTCCTTTTGCCTACAGCTTTCGGGCACTGGGCCGTTGGGGCGGGCTTATTGCCGGCCTTGCAACCCTGATCGAGTTCATTTTTGCGCCACCAGCCATTGCGCTGGCTATTGGCGCTTACCTGAATGTGCAGTTTCCCGGGCTTTCTCCCAAGGTGGCAGCTCTGGGTGCGTATCTGGTGTTCATGACGCTCAACATCGTAGGCGTGCATATTGCTGCAACCTTTGAGCTGTTTATTACCATTGCTGCCATTGTTGAGCTGCTGGTGTTTATGGGTGTTGTGGCACCTGCCTTTACATGGGACCATTTTCTGGCAGACGGCTGGGGTGGGGCTCCCCATTTTGGCTGGCAGGCATTGGGCGGTATTTTTGCAGCCATGCCTTTTGCCATCTGGTTTTTTCTGGCCGTGGAAGGTGTCGCCATGGCTGCGGAAGAAGCGCGCGAACCCCGCCGCTCCATTCCCATTGCGTATATTGCCGGTATTCTTACCCTTGTAACGCTTGCTTTTGGTGTCATGATTTTTGCCGGTGGTGTGGGTGACTGGCATACCCTGTCCAACCTGAACGATCCCTTGCCCCAGGCCATGAAGCAGGTTGTAGGCGCGCATAGTGGCTGGCTGCACATGCTGGTCTGGCTGGGGCTGTTTGGGCTTGTGGCCTCCTTGCATGGGATTATCATGGGGTATGCACGCCAGATGTTCGCCCTTGCCCGTGCTGGGTTCCTGCCGGAAGTGCTGGGGCGGTTGCATCCGCGCTTTAAAACCCCGTATGTGGCAACGCTGGCGGGTGGTGCCATCGGTATTGCCGCTATTTTCTCCGATGATCTGGTCAGCATTCAGGGGCAGTCACTGACCGCCACACTGGTCACCATGTCCGTCTTTGGTGCGTTGATCATGTATATGCTCAGCATGATCAGCCTGTTCCGTCTGCGCCGGACCGAACCCACGCTAGTGCGTAGCTACAAGGCCCCACTTTACCCCGTTCTGCCGGGCTTTGCCCTTGTCGCGGCGCTGATCGCCCTCGCTGTCGTAATTTATTACAACATCGAAATATTTTTTATCTATTCAACTATCATGCTGGTTTGTACAGTATTCTTCATGAGTAAATTCAAAAAAGAATGAGCCGTAGCCACAAGATATAGTTTCTTTCTTGGATTGGGATTGTTGAGATGCGTAAAAACTTTGTTCAGGAAGTTCACTTCCTCCTTGCGGCGTGTGTATCTGGCGGCTCGTTGCTTGCGTCGTATGCCCATGCAGCAGAAACTACAGTTGCTCCTGTGTCCCTGAACTCTGCTCAGGTGGTGAATGCGCCCATCAGCGCGCCGCCTGAAGCGGAAAAAGCCGCAGGCACGCCTTCTGATGGTGAGGAAGTCCCCGCTGCTGTAAGCAGCGAAGATGATGCGATGAAGCCCACCGTGGGCAATCTCTTTCATCCCAAAGCCGGGCAGGCTCCCAATTACTGGCAGGGGCTGGAGGCGCATGTGTCGGTTGAAGGGGGTGTAACCGGCAACCCCTGGACACGTTCGGGCCGCAACTTCGCGCAGTACTATACGGACCGCGCCAACACCGCGACCCTTAACCAGATTATGGGCTCCATCTCCCATCCGGTCACGTCCGTTGGCAAAGGCTATGGTCTGGGGTTTGTGTTTGAAGCCATGTATGGCTCGGATGCACGCTTTGACCCGACCATTGGCATGGGTTCTGGCTCCTTGCATGGTCTGTACCAGTGGGCGCCTACGCAGGCGCATATTGATGCTCACCTGCCGTGGATTTTCAAGCGCGGGATTGATGTTCAGGTCGGCCAGATGTACGGGATCATGGGGGCGGAGGGCACGCCCGCACAGGCCCGTCCGTTCTACACCTTCAACTATGCGTCCGATTATATCGTACCGTTTGAAACAGTAGGCATTCTGGCCACCATGCACCTGACCCAGCATATGGACTGGATCCTTGGGGTGGATGCGGGGAACTCCACAACCTTTGGCGCTTCGGGGAACAACAACAAGCCCAAAGGGTATTTTGGTTTTGCATGGAACAAGCTGCTTGATGGCAAGCTGGATATGCACGCCATCGGCCATTTTGGCCCTCAGGGCAATAATGGCCGTCAGGTACAGTCCGCCGAAGGCTGGCTGAGCTCTGGTCTGGGTAAGCCTGCCAACAGCCTGATGCAGTATAATGGGGACTTCATGGCAACTTATCATGTGAATGATAAGATGACAGTTTCCGTCAATGGCACCTATCTGCATGATGATGCCCTGCGTGACGATGTTTATGGTGTCAGCACGTACTTCTCATACGCTTTCCACCCGTGGCTGACCCTGAATGCCCGTGGCGAAATTTTCCGCGATAATTCGGGTATGGTGATTGCGGAATATTCCAGCTTCAACTCCTTCACGCAGTATCTGACCAACAAGCCGTATCCTTACTACAGCGCCATGCCGACAACTTATGGTGAACTCACCGTTGGTGTAACGTATAAGCCGGAGTTCATTAATAAAAAGCTGGCTCTGGGTGGCTTCATTATCCGGCCTGAAGTCCGTCTGGATAAGTCGCTCAACGGCACGCATCCCTTCAACCAGGCAGGCACTGTTGCTAACCCGATTGTTAACAATGGTACGAACAACATGTTCTGGTTCAGCTGTGATGCAACTTGGGCGTTCTAAGGTGTTCCGCAGGATTGCCGCTGAATAAGTAACCCAAA